>NZ_JBHSDL010000014.1:0-1647992 GCF_042650145.1 Nocardia halotolerans
ATTCGCATCCTGAGCCGCCTGCGCCAAACGGTTCGGCAACTCCGGATCAGCCTCACCACCCTGCACGAAGTCCAGCTTCTCCTCGTTCGGGATCGACGGATCCAACGCGGTGTTCAACTGCTCGTTGAGCTCCTCGACGCTCGGCACGGGCGGCAGTTCCGCGGAGGCGGCGGCCGATGTCGTGGCCTGGGCGCTGGTAGCGGTCTTGGCGGTGGGCGCATCGCCCTTGTCGTCGCTGCACGCACTCATTCCCAGTGCGGCGACCACGGCCAGGCCGGCGATCGCGGCACGTCCGGTCCTACGAAACTTCATCCACTCGTCCTTACGTCGGGTCGGCGTTTTCTCACCCTGTCGGGCGACGGCACGCGAGGCGCGCCCGAGGGGGCAGGCCACGATGCCACGCCCGGACGGTACCCACCGATGATGAGGAATCTCTGAGACACACCGTCGCGTGGGGTCCGCGCGAGCCGCCGATCACGTTCGCGCGCTGGTCCGTTCCCTTGATGGCGGTGGGGTGCAGCCGGTTGCCGCCTTCGCCGGACAGCACGGGATCGGTTGCGGTTCAGTGCAATCCGGCGACGGCGGCGACCAGCTGGGCGTGGGTGCCCGCGTCGGCCGCCGCGATCAGTCCGTGCGGTGCGGTGTGCAGCGGTTGCCCGGCGAGCCCCGTGACCACGCAGCCGGCCGCCCGGCACACCGCGATCGCACTGGTGAAGTGCACGCTGTCGCGCAGGTCGCCGCCGGTGACGTAGGCGGCGCGCCGGCCCGCCGCCACCCAGACCAGCGCCAGCGCCGTCGAGAGCACGCGCGGGTGGAAGCTGCCGGCGAAGCCGGGGGCGTCGAACAGACTTGCCGGCGTGGACCACGGGAACTCGTGGTCGAGATCGACATCGACCAGCCGGCTGTCGGCCTGTGGACGCAGTTGCTCGTCGAGCTCGTCGTGGCGCCGGTACGCGCGGTGACCGTCGGTCCAGAACACCTCGCGAGTGAACGGGTCGGCGACGGCGGCGGCGCGAACGGTGTCCGCGACCCGCAGGGCCACATTGACCGCGACGAAGGTGGTGCCGACCGCGAAATTGCGGGTACCGCACAGCGGATCGACGAACCAGGTGCGCTCGCCGGTCCCCGTTCCGGTCGTGCCCGACTCCTCGGCGACGAACCGGTCGCCCGGACGTGCTTCGGCGAGTACTTCGAGGATGGCCTGCTCGGCCGCCATGTCGGCCTGGGTGGCGAAATCGTCACCGTCCTTGGCGAATCTGGTGACCGGGGCTCCGAACGCGGACCTGATCACAGTCGAGGCGACTTCGGTTGCGCGGATCGCGATGTCGGCGTCGGAGTGCTGCATCGTTTCCAGATTAGGCGACCGGATGCCACGGTGAGCGCCGATCGGATCAGCGCGCCAGATACCCGGCCAGCCCCAGCCCGAGGATCCCGACGGTCACCCGCAGCAGATTCGGTGGAATCACCTTCACCACCGGAGGGCCACACCAGCCGCCCACCAGTGCACCGATCGCCAGGGCCAGGGCCGCCCACCAGTGCACCGGGCCGAACATCGCGAACCCGACGGCGGCGACCAGATTGGCGACGCCGAGCAGGAAGCTCTTGAGAACGGATGCGCTCCACACGGATTCGGACGTGCACAACAGCATCATCGACAGATAGATCACCCCGGCACCCGCGCCGAAGTACCCGCCGTACACCGAGATCAGCAGAATCCCGGCGGGTACGACCCACGGCGCGCTCAGCTCGCCGACGTGCCTGCGCACCACCGGTTGCACCAGCAGCGCGATCGATGCCGCCGCCACCAGGAACGGCACCACGATCTCGAAGGCCGCCGCGGGCGCCAGCAGCAACACCAGCGCACCGATGAGTCCACCGAGCGCCGACAAGGCCGCCCACCGCACCAAGGTGGGCCCGCGCCCGCTCAATTCCTTCCCGGAATTCGCGGTGGCACCGACGCCAACGGCGACCAGCGCCACGGTATTGGTCACATTGGCCGCCACCGGCGTCAACCCGACGGCCAGCAGTGCGGGATAGGAAACGATCGAGGCCATCCCGGTGACGAAACCGATCAAGCCGGTGCAGAGCCCCACGATGACCAGCAGGAAGAACTCGAGCAAGGTCACGAACCGACTGTACGGTATGTGCGGACGGCAACGACGACGGCCGGTTTCTCGCCCACGCCCCTACGACAGCGGCTCGGTGCGCACGAAAAGCCGGTGTGGAAACAACCCGGCGGACGTCGCGCGTCGCGACGCCCGCCGGGCGAATACCGCAGTGCCCGATCGTGATCGGGCCTCAGATCACCAGCCGCGCTCGGCGAGACGGTGCGGCTGCGGGATCTCTTCGACGTTGATGCCGACCATGGCTTCGCCCAGGCCGCGCGAGACCTTGGCCAGCACGTCCGGGTCGTCGTAGAAGGTGGTGGCCTTGACGATGGCGGCGGCGCGCTGGGCGGGGTTGCCGGACTTGAAGATGCCCGAACCCACGAACACGCCCTCGGCGCCGAGCTGCATCATCATGGCGGCATCGGCGGGGGTGGCGATACCACCGGCGGTGAACATCACCACGGGCAGCTTGCCGGTCTCGGCGACCTCACGAACCAGCTCGTAGGGTGCCTGCAGCTCCTTGGCGGCCACGAACAGCTCGTCGGGGGCCAGCGAGGTGAGCCGGCGGATCTCGCCGCGGATCGTGCGCATGTGGGTGGTGGCGTTGGAGACGTCACCGGTGCCGGCCTCGCCCTTGGACCGGATCATCGCCGCACCCTCGGTGATGCGGCGCAGGGCCTCACCCAGGTTGGTGGCGCCACAGACGAACGGGACGGTGAAGTTCCACTTGTCGATGTGGTTGGCGTAGTCGGCGGGAGTGAGAACCTCGGACTCGTCGATGTAGTCGACCCCGAGGCTCTGCAGCACCTGGGCTTCCACGAAGTGACCGATGCGCGCCTTGGCCATGACCGGGATCGAGACGGCTTCGATGATGCCGTCGATCATGTCCGGGTCGCTCATCCGCGAGACGCCACCCTGGGCCCGGATGTCGGCCGGAACCCGCTCGAGCGCCATCACGGCCACCGCGCCCGCGTCCTCGGCGATCTTGGCCTGCTCGGGGGTGACCACATCCATGATCACGCCACCCTTGAGCATCTCGGCCATACCGCGCTTCACGCGGGCGGTGCCGACGGTGTTGGTGGTCTCAGGCGTAGTCACGGCTGTCTCCTGTGTCATGTGCGCCAATCAGGTCGCTCGGAAGGGTCACCGACGATTCTAGAACCGTGCGGATTCGGTCTTCATAGCCAGTTGGGGTCCACTGGCCTTGCCACGACCAGCACGGATGCAGACTCAGCCGTCCGCTGGCCTTCTCCGGTGGCCCTGTGACCGGATCAACGGATGGAGCGCACCACGTGTCCGGTGTCGTCTTCGGCGGCGGTGACGGCCTCGGCGAGCAGTTCGTCGAGGTGGTAGGGGTAAACCGCTTCCCCGGTGGCGTCGAGTTCCCGGATGTCGGCGGGGGTGCACCAGCGGTGATCGGTGATGGTGCGCCGCTCCAGCGCGGTGAGATCGGCCGGTCGCCACTCGAAGCGCGCGGCCCGCAACGTGAAGAACAATTCTTCGGAGCGGACGAGTTCGCCGTTGAACGGGAACACCGCGACCCGGCGCCACAACGGACCGCGCAACGCGGCGGCCTCGACGCGGCGGCCGGTCTCCTCGTAGATCTCGCGCACCGCGGCCTCGCGCAGGCTCTCCCCCGGTTCGACACTGCCGCCGACGGTGAACCAGAACGCGACCTCGGGCACCATCGGGTCGTGGCCGCGCAGCAGCAGCACCCGGTCCTGCTCGTCGAGCAGCACCACCCGCGCCGAGGTGCGGGTGGTGTGCACCTCGAGCCCGGTGGCCGCGGCGGGTGTGGCGCGTTCGGTGATCTCGAAATAGTGCGGCAGCGGCGCGGTGCCGCCCAGGTGCAGGATCCGCACCGGGCGGCGGGTGCGCAGCGCGAGGGTGTCGCGCACGGCGTCGTTGTGGAAGCGGCGCGCGATCAACACCCTGGCCTCGGCGTCGGCGAGTTCGGCGACCAGCTGCGGCCGCAGCGCGGCGATGTCGACCATCGACAGTGCCGAGGACAGCTGATTCTCGATGGTCTCGCGGTCGCCCCGATCGGCGCGTTCGGCCCAGTCGGCCAAGGTGGCCAGCTGGGCGGCGCGTTCGGCGCGCAACGGGTCGTTGCTCACCGGCCCCGCGATCGACATCGCGACCGCGCGCGCCACCACCGCACGCCGGGCCAGAGCGGCGTCGAGGGCCTGCCAGGACTGGTCGGAGCGCACGTGCAGGCGGTCGAGGCGATTGGCGGTGGAATAGGCCCAGACACCGAGCGCGAGCACCAGCAACGCGATCAGTCCGAGAACGAGGACGGTGGTCGCGGAGAAAGTGATCATCCGGCGGCCCGCACTCTGATGTCGCCGACGGTGACCGTCTCGTACACGCGCAGGATCTGCTCGGCGACCACCGGCCAGTCGTAGGCGGCGACCACCTGGGTGGCGGTGCGCACCAGCTGCTCGCGGGTGGCGTCGTCGGTGAGCACGGTGTCGATGGCGGTGGCCAGCGCGTCGGCGTCGCCGACCGGGGTGAGCAAGCCCGCGGTGCCGTCGCGCAGCACGCGCCGGAAGGCGTCCAGTTCGCTGGCCACCACCGGGGTGCCCGCGGCCATCGCCTCGATCAGGATGATGCCGAAGCTCTCCCCGCCCAGGTTCGGCGCCACGTACACGTCGGCGCCGCGCAGGGCCGCGGCCTTCTCGGCATCGGAGACCTGTCCGAGGAAGCGCAGGTGCCGGGCGTGCGCACCGGCCTCGCGCCGCAACCGCTCCTCGTCCCCGCGTCCGACGATGAGGATCTGCACGTCCGGGTGGCGTTCGACCAGCGTGGGCAGGGCGCCCAGCAGCACGTCCATACCCTTGCGCGGCTCGTCGTAGCGGCCGAGGAACAGCACCGTCCTGCCCGGGCGCGGATACCCGTCCAGCGGTGCGCCCCGGGCGAAGGCGGCCACGTCGACCCCGTTGGGGATCTCGACGGCGTCGGAGCCCAGCGCCTCCACCTGCCAGCGCCTGGCCAGCTCCGACACCGCGATGCGGCCACTGATCTTCTCGTGATACGGCCGCAGCACCCCCTGAAAAGTACTCAGTACCAGCGACTTCGTGGTGGAAGTGTGGAAGGTCGCCACGATCGGGCCCTCGGCGATCTTGAGCGCCAGCATCGACAGGCTCGGGGCATTGGGTTCGTGAATGTGGAGCACATCGAAGTCGTTGCCCTCGATCCAGCGGCGGATGCGCGTGTAGGCCATCGGTCCGAACGACAGCCGCGCCACCGACCCGTTGTACGGGATCGCCACGGCGCGACCGGCCGAGACGACGAAATCCGGCAGCGGGGTGTCGTCGGCTGCGGGGGCGAGCACGCTCACCTTGTGCCCGCGTTCGAGGAACACTCTGGCCAGTTCGACCACATGGGCCTGCACTCCGCCCGGCACATCGAAGGAGTACGGGCAGACCATGCCGATCTTCACCGCAGCCCACCCTCCTGGTTGGCCGCGATGCGGGCCAGCCGTTCGGGCGACAGGTCGGCTTCCCACAGCGGTTGCAGCATGTGCCAGTCGGCGGGGTGTTCGGCGATGTTGGCGGCGAACCGGTCGGCCAGCGCCTGCGTCGCGGCGGCGACACCCACGGAGACATCGAGTGCCGCTTCGGTTTTCAGACCCCAGCCTTCGGTGCCGTCGGCCTCGGTGGTGAACCACCCGTGCACCGGCATCAGCGCGGCCCCGGTCTCGATGGCCAGCTTGGCCGCACCCGCCGGCATCCAGGTGCGCTCACCGAAGAACTCGACCGGCACCCCCTTGCCGGTGAGGTCGCGTTCGCCCATCAGGCACACGATCCGGTTCTGCCGCAGACGTTCGGCGAGCGCGCGGAACGGCGGCTGTTCGCCGCCGGTGAGCGGGAACACCTCGAAGCCGAGGCTTTCGCGGTAGGCGACGAACCGCTCGAACAGCGATTCGGGCTGCAACCGTTCGGCCACCGTGGTGAAGGTGTCGTAGTGCTGCACCAGCCACACCCCGGCCATGTCCCAGTTCCCCGAGTGCGGCAGCACGAAGATCACGCCGCGGCCCTGCTCGAGGGCCGCGTCGAGATGTTCCAGGCCGTCGACGTAGTAATCGATGGTGGTGTGATCCATGCCGGGCAACCGGAACGCCTCGCGCCAATATCTGGCGTAGGAGCGCATACTCGCCCGCATCAGCTCGTCGGGGACCTGCTCGGGTCGCACGTCGAGGACGCGGGCGAGGTTACGGCGCAGCTGTGGCGGCCCGCCGTTCTTGACGGCCCGGTCGGCGCCCAGATCGAACACCTTGCGGGCCAGTCCCTCCGGTGCCGAACGCACCAACCGCCAGCCCGCGGCGTACCCCCAGTCGCTCAACCGCCCGGTCACCGTCACTACGCCGTTCCCCCTGCCGTATCTTGTTGCGGCGCAGCCGGAATCACAGTCCGCGCGCCCGGCGAATTTCGCACCGCCAGCACCCGCTGGAACACGGTGACGATGCTCAGCACCGCCAGCACCCACATGGCCACATACACCGACCAGGTGAGCCACTCGATCCCCCAGTGCCCGCCGATGCCGGTGAAACCGGCGCCGACCAGCACGAGCACCAGCCGGTCGGGCCGTTCGATGAGCCCGCCGTCGGCCGAGAGCCCGCTGGCCTCGGCCCGCGCCTTCGCGTACGAGATCACCTGCGAAGTCACCAGCACGACCAACGTGGCGGCCAGCAACGACTTACTGTGCTCGTGATAGACCGCCCACCAGGCCAGACCGGCGAAGATCGCCCCGTCGGCCACCCGGTCACAGGTGGCGTCGAGCACCGCACCGTACTTGGTGCCGCCGCCACGGGCCCGGGCCATCGCGCCGTCGAGCATGTCGAACATGACGAACAGCCAGATCACCATCGCACCCCAGAACAGGTGCCCGGTCGGGAACAGGGTCGCCGCCGCGGTGACCGTCGCGGCGGTGCCGATCAAGGTCATCGCATCCGGGGTGAGCCCCGTCGCGACGAGCGCTTTGCCCAGCGGCGCAGTCGCTTTCGCAAACGTCTGGCGGCCGAAGAAGCTGAGCACGTACTACGCCTCCTGCGCCGTGCGGGACACCCGCACCCGATCAGCTCCGATGTGCGCGGCTTCGCGATGATCACACATCTACGCCTCCTGCACCCTGCGGGACACCCGCACCCGATCGGCTCCGATGTGCGGCTTCGCGATGATCACACATCTACGCCTCCCATGCCTCCGCCAGCAGTTGCCGCGTCTCGCGCAACAACTGAGGCATCACCTTCACGCCACCGACCACGGTGATGAAATTCGCGTCCCCGCCCCAGCGCGGAACGATGTGCTGGTGCAGGTGGTCGGCCAGCGACCCACCGGCCACCCCGCCGAGATTGAGACCCACGTTGAAACCGGCGGGCCGCGAGACCCGCTTCATCACGCGAATGGCCTGCTGGGTGAAGGCCATCAGTTCCGCGCTCTCGAGCGGGGTGAGGTCCTCCAGATCGGCCACCCGGCGGTACGGCACCACCATCATGTGCCCCGGGTTGTAGGGGTACAGGTTGAGCACCGCGTAGACGTGTTCACCGCGGGCGATGATCAGACCGTCTTCGTCAGTCATCTTCGGGATGTCGGTGAAGGGATGCCCGGTGGCGTCCTTGGGCTTCACGT
This sequence comes from Nocardia halotolerans, assembly GCF_042650145.1. Taxonomy (NCBI): domain Bacteria; kingdom Bacillati; phylum Actinomycetota; class Actinomycetes; order Mycobacteriales; family Nocardiaceae; genus Nocardia; species Nocardia halotolerans. The sequence goes on from NZ_JBHSDL010000014.1 coordinate 7,739, forward strand.
CACCGGTGATGTAGGACATCCGATACGGCGTCCACAACCGTTGCAACCGGTCGGGATGCCCCGCGCCGGCATCGACGATCGAACCGGCCGATGCCTCGGACGCGATGTTCTCTCTACCGCTCATGCCGACGCCTTGATGATCTCGAACCCCTCCGCGGTGGGCGAGGTGTTCTCCCGGTTGCCGACCCAGCTCACGATGGTGGCCACCGCGTCGGCGACCGGCACAGTGTTGACCTGGGTGCCGTCGCGGAACCGGAAGCTCACCGCGTCGGCCTCCACGTCGCGCGCACCGGCCAGCAGCATGAACGGCACCTTCTGCGCGGTCTGGTTGAAGATCTTCTTCTGCATGCGGTCGTCGCTGCGGTCCACCTGCGCGCGCACCCCGGCGCCGATCAGCTGCTCGATCACCGAATCCAGGTGTGCGGCAAAGTTTTCCGCCACCGGGATACCGACGACCTGCACCGGCGAGAGCCAGGCGGGGAACGCACCGGCGTAGTGCTCGGTGAGCACGCCGAAGAACCGTTCGATGGAGCCGAACAGGGCGCGGTGGATCATCACCGGACGCTGCTTGGTGCCGTCGGAGGCGGTGTATTCCAGGTCGAAGCGCTCGGGCAGGTTGAAGTCGAGCTGGATGGTCGACATCTGCCAGGTGCGGCCCAACGCGTCCTTGGCCTGCACGGAGATCTTCGGGCCGTAGAACGCGGCGCCACCCGGATCGGGCACGAGCTCGAGACCCGAGGCCGAGGCCACCTTCGACAGGGTCTCGGTGGCTTCTTCCCACAGCTCGTCGGAGCCGACGAACTTCTTCGGGTCCTTGGTCGACAGTTCCAGGTAGAAGTCGTCGAGACCGTAGTCCTTGAGCAGCGACAGCACGAAGTTCAAGGTGGTGGTGAGCTCGGCGTGCATCTGCTCTTTGGTGCAGTAGATGTGCGCGTCGTCCTGGGTCATGCCGCGTACCCGGGTCAGGCCGTGGATCACGCCCGACTTCTCGTAGCGGTACACCGAACCGAACTCGAACATCCGCAGCGGCAGCTCCCGGTAGGACCGGCCACGCGCCCGGAAGATCAGGTTGTGCATGGGGCAGTTCATCGGCTTGACGTAGTAGTCCTGGCCGGGCTTGCGCACGGTGCCGTCGTCGTTGAGTTCGGCGTCGAGGTGCATGGCCGGGAACATGCCGTCGCGGTACCAGTCCAGGTGCCCGGAGGTCTCGAACAGCGCGCCCTTGGTGATGTGCGGGGTGTTGACGAACTCGTAGCCCGCGGCGACGTGGCGCTGACGCGAGTACTCCTCCATCTCCTTGCGGATGATGCCGCCCTTGGGGTGGAACACCGGCAGGCCCGAGCCGAGCTCGTCGGGGAAGCTGAACAGGTCCAGCTCCAGGCCCAGCTTGCGGTGGTCACGGCGCTCGGCTTCGGCCAGCAGGTGCAGGTATTCGTCCATCGCCTCGGCCGATTCCCAGGCGGTGCCGTAGATGCGCTGCAGGTCCTCGCGGTCCTGGTCGCCACGCCAGTACGCGGCCGAGGAACGGGTGAGCTTGAAGGCGGGGATGAACTTGGTGGTGGGGATGTGCGGGCCGCGGCACAGATCGCCCCACAGCTTCTCGCCGGTGCGCGGGTCGAGGTTGTCGTAGATGGTCAGCTCGTTGCCGCCGACCTCCATGATCTCCGGGTCGTCGATGCCGGACTTGTCGCTGATCAGTTCGAGCTTGAACGGCTCTTTCGCCAGTTCCACCCGGGCCTCGTCGATCTCCACGACCCGACGCGAGAAACGTTGGGCGCCCTTGACGATCTTCTTCATCCGCGATTCCAGCTTGGCCAGATCCTCGGGGGTGAAGGGCCGGTCGACGCGGAAGTCGTAGTAGAAGCCGTCCTTGATGGGCGGGCCGATCCCCAGTTTGGCGTCGGGGAACTCCTGCTGCACCGCTTGGGCCAGCACGTGCGCGGCCGAGTGCCGGATCACGCTGCGCCCGTCCTCGGTGTGCGCGGCGACGGGCTCGACCTCGGCGTCGTGCTCGGGCACCCAGGACAGGTCCTTGAGGGCCCCTTCCGCGTCGCGCACGACGACGATCGTGTCCGGGCCCTTGGTCGGCAGGCCCGCTTCCCGCACCGCTGCGCCCGCGGTAGTCCCGGCCGGCACCCGGACGAGGGCGACTGGACTGATGGGTGCAGAGGTGGTCACGGGAATTTTCTCCTGACGTCGGGTGCCGGGTCGATCCGGCGGTTCGCGCAGCGGCGGTCACGGGCACCGTCCTGCGCCGCCCATGCTATCGGGAGCGCCGACAGGCCGTGTCGATGGACCTGATACCGCGTGTTCGCTGTCGCACGACCGGCGAGAAACCGGACCGACGGGATTCAGGCTCCGGTCAGCAGCGCTGTGCGTTCGGCCGGTGGGCGTTTCGGGCAGCTGGTGCACATCGTGGCGCCCGGCACTTCGTAGACGAGGCAGCAGGAGATTCGTTTCACGAACGTACGGTCTCCGAGGGTGACGAAGCGTGGAGTCGGCAACCGGGAGCCGACCTCGGTGGCCAGTTCGGTGCCCGCGTCCCGAGCGCCCGCGTCGAGGGCGCGGTTGCCGATCGCGTCGGAGACGATCGCCCACAGGGCGGGCGCCGCCGCGCCGGAGACGGCCGCGACCTGCGGGATCACGGTTGTCAGCGTCTCGCGCAGGGCGCGGCCGACGGCCGTCTCGGTGCGGACCGCCGGCTCGTGCGCGGCGCCGCAGGCTTCGTCCGTCACGGTTCCGGAGCCGACGGTGGTTTCGGCGGCGAAGGCGTGGAACCGCACTCGCTCCACTCCTCCGTCCGGCCGGACCACACAGTCGAGTTCGTCCAGCGCGGGCAGCGGGGCCGGGCGGCCCGTCGCGTAGGCGGTGGTGATCTGGTCGACCAGCGCGGAGGCGACCATGCACCACCACAGGGTGGCGCCCACGCGCGGCGTCTCGGTGCCCCAGGCCCGGCTCATCTCGCCGATTCGAGCCGCCACCCAGGCGGGATCGGCGAGCAAACGGCCCGGCGCGGTGCTCACGACATCAGGGGACTGCGCAACCACGGCCAATCGACTCCGATCCACCCGCCGACCATCGAATAAGTACCGAGCAGCCACAACGTCACCACGACGAGGGCGAAGGTGGCGACCGCGCCGAGCACCTTGATGAACCAGCCGCGCGAGGTGTACCAGTCCATGACGATCCGGTACTTGCCGCGCACCCAGGTCAGCGTGTGGTGAGCCCAGACGAACTCGGTGGCCAGGATGCCGAACCCGGCGAACACGAGCGCCCAGCCCGGTCCCGGATACGGGATCGTCACGATCCCGACGAGCAACACCAGCCCACCGACCACGCCGACGGCGATGCGGTAACCGAAGTTCAGCGTAGGGCGGGCGGCGACGGCACCACGGAAGGCGCGCCCGCGCTGTTTGATTCCCGCGAAGCGTTCGGCGGAATCCTCGCGGTCCTCGGCGCGGGCGGCGGTCGGCTCGCTGGTCATCATTCCAGCCTACGAGGCCGACGCCGCGTCCGCCCGCTCAGACCGGTAGCGCGGTGACCGCGTCGTCGATGGTGTGCACACCCTCGGCGGTCACCTCGAGCACCCGGGCCCCGGCGATGTCGAAGAACAGGCCCGAGACCGCGACCCCGCGCTCGGCCACCGCGCGGCGCACGGCGGGGTGCCGGTGCAGGGTCTCGAGCTGCACGGCGACGTTCACCATGCTCAGCTGGTCGATTTCGGGGTAACCGGCGGCCCTGGCCGCGAGCGCGACCGGATGGTCGGCCCGGAACTGTTCGAGGCTCGCCTCGGCGTGACCGAGCCAGCAGCTCAGCCCACCGTCGGCTGCCGCGCCGCTGTGGACGGCCTGCATCGCACCGCACGCGGAGTGCCCGCACACCACCAGCGTGCGCACCGCGAGCTCCTCGAGCGCGTACACCAGCGCCGCCTCCACCGAGTCGTCACCGCTGGTGGGCACCAGGTTGCCCACATTGCGGACGGTGAACAGGTCACCGGGGCCGCTGGAGGTGATCACATTGGGCACGATCCGTGAATCCGAGCAGGTGAGGAAGAACGAATCCGGGTCCTGCCGGTCGCGCAGGCCGTCCAGGTGCGGGCGCACCACATGGGCGTGGCTGCGGTGGAAGGCCGACACCCCGGCCGTGAGCGCGTCGCTGCCCGACTTCTGGTGCCGCCACGGCCCGAGGAACTCGTCCCACACTTGCCGGCCGAAGCTGCGCGCCGGTGGCGCGGCCCCGGCTCCGGCCATGCGCACAGTACCGATCTCGACGAAATCGACACTGCCGCCGCTGCTCTGCTGCTGACGCTGCCAGTCCTCGATCGCCTCGAAGGCCGCGTGATCGAGGAAGTCGACGGTCATCTCCACCGTCACGTCCGCACCCGCGGGCACCCTGGCCAGCTCGCCCGAGAGCTTCGGCAGTGCGAGGAAGGTGCACGACCCGTCGATGCGCACCAGCCAGCGCGCGCCCATCGGCACCGCGCTCACCTGTACCCGCACCACCCGCCACAGCAGCAGGCCGAAGGCCAGCCCCAAACCGATGAGCACACCTTCGAGGAGGTTGAGGAACACCACACCGGACACCGTGACGAAGTACACCAGCAGGTCACCGGTGCGTTTGGCCGACCGGATGTGGGCGATCTTCACCAGCTGGATGCCGATCACGATCAGCAGACCCGCCAGCGCCGCCATCGGGATCTGCTCCACCAGCCCGACCAGTGCCACCGAGAACAGCAACACCCAGAATCCGTGCATGATCGCCGAGGCCCGGCTGCGCGCTCCCGCCGCCACATTGGCGGAGCTGCGCACGATCACACCGGTGATCGGCAGACCACCGGCCAGCCCCGACAGCACGTTCGCCGAGCCCTGCCCGATCAGTTCACGGTCGAAGTCGGTGCGGCGGCCGGTGTGCAGCTTGTCGACCGCGACGGCCGAGAGCAGGCTTTCCACGCTGGCGATGAGCGCGATGGTCAGCACCATCATGGCCACCGCGGCCCAGTTGCCCGAGGGCACCTGCGGCAGTTGCAGTGCGTCGAAGATCGAGCCGTCGAGCACGATGCGCTCGATACCGGGGAACAGGAACGACAGCAGCGTGCCCGCGATCACCGCGACCAGCGGGCCCGGCACCGCCCGCAGTTTCGGCGGTGCGTACTTCCAGCCGAGCATCACCGCGATCACCACGGCACCGACGAGCGCGCCGCCACCGTGCAGCGACAGCAGTTGGCCGGGCAGTTCGACGATATTGCGCCACGCGGTGCTGTGTGCGGAGCCACCGAGCAGTACGTGTGCCTGCTGCAACGCGATGGTGATGCCGATACCGGCGAGCATCGCGTGCACCACGACCGGGGCGACGGCCAGCGCCGCGCGCGCGATCCGGCTGAGCCCGAACAGGATCTGCAGCAGTCCGGCACAGGCCACCAGGAAACAGGTCGTGCGCCAGCCGAATTGGGCGATGGACTCGGCGACGACGACGGTCAGGCCGGCGGCGGGGCCACTGACCTGCAGTATCGATCCGCCCAGCGAACCGGCGACCACGCCGCCGATCACCGCGGCGACGAGCCCGGCGGCGACGGGCGCACCGGAAGCGACCGCGATCCCCAGCGACAGTGGCAACGCGACCAGGAAGACCACGATGGACGCGGGCAGATCATGGCGCAGCAACGTTTGCTGCCAAGTCGGCCGGGGCTCGGTTTCGGTTGGGCGGGAAGAGCTTTGCGTCGGCGGAGGCGTCTCCGGCCGGGGTGGGGCGAGATCGTGGTCGATGGACATGTCTCTCCTTCGCACAGGGACCCCGGTGCAGCGGCGAACCGGGAAGGAACGGCATCAGGTGGTCACGCTATGAGTAAAGACTTGGCAAAGCCAGGGTGTCGCACCGACAGTGGGAGCAGCCATAACCGAAGGTCCACCCCGGTGTGACTCACATCAATCGGCTATCGCCGGGCTCGGCACGGTGGTGACCGCCACTGTCACCACCGGTAGCTGCGCGCGTACCGCAATCAACCCTACAGAAGCCGAAATACCTTGGTAAGCAACAGCTTTCGACAGAAGTGCCCGAATCGTTGTCGGTGGCCATCATTCTCCTTCGCCGACAGCACAGCTGTCGGTTCATCGGTCGAACATGCACTGGCAAGAGAGGCGGAACAGCGAACGGCCTCGTGGAGCTTCGGACTCGTGACGCGAAGGCCGCATCAATAGTAAAGAACTCCCCAAGCTCTAGGAAAGTCCTACGGGAAAATTGGGACGAATCGCAGCTCATTTGTGACCTCAGTCACATGATTGCCGCCGTGCAGGGCGCCCGAGCTAAAACCGCGTGAGCTCACCCGATCTCGACCACACGCGCCCAATCGGGCGGGGAGTCCGGGATGTAGTCGGGATTGTCTTCGCGCCACGCGGGTGCGCGGCCGAACAAGCCGACCACGGTGCGGCAGGAAGGTCGATCGTCCGGCCATGGGGTCTGACCGTCGGTCAGCACCGCGATCACATCCGGTCGGGTGCGCAGGGCCTTGCGGAAACCGGCCCGCAGGTCGGTGCCGCCACCGCCGGTCAGCGACATCCCTTCGGCACCGCACAGTGGGTGGGCGATGCGGGCGGCGGCGTCGCAGGCGAACACGGTGACCAGGTCACGGCGGCCGCCGACGGCGCGGGTGATGGCCGCGACTTCCAACAGCGCGCTGCCGAGTTCGGCGTCGCTGACCGACGCCGAGGTGTCGATGACCACGGCCACCCGGGGCGGGGTGCGGCGCAGGCTCGGCAGCACGACGCGAGGCAGGCAGGCCGAACGGCGCGCCGGGCGGCCGTAGGTGTAGTCCTCCCCGACGCCGGGCGCCGAGACTGCGGCGCGCAGGGCAGCTCCCAGCAGGTCACGCCAGGGTTGCGATGGGTGCAGGGCCTCCTCGGCCCAGCGCCGCCAACCCCCGGGTGCGTTGCCCGGACGCCCGGCGATGCCCTGCGCCACCCGGAACCGGACACCCGCGCGTTCCTGCTCGCTGAGCCCGTCCGCACCGTCGGGGCCCAGTTCCCACTCCCGGCTCGATCCGTCGGCGCCGCTGCCGCAGTCGAGCCAGGCCATCTCCTGGGTGCGGGGGCCGAGCGTGAACAGGGCCAGATAGTCCTCCATCAGCGAACCGGGCGGCAGACCCAGCTGCTGGGGTGTGACCGCCCCCTCCGGCACGACCAGACCGGCACCGAACGCGTCGTCGTTGATCTCGGCGTCGGCGGCGATGTTCATCCGCAGGCGCTCGGCCGGACCGGCCAGGTCGTGCGCACGGGCGTAGCGGTCACTGCGTGCGTGATGATCGCGCACCAGATGCGAAACCTCGTGCACGAGTACCGAAGCCAGTTCCTCTACTGGCGTGCGGTCCACGAAGGCGGCCGACGCGTAGCACCGCCAGTGCTTGTCCACGCCCATCGTCGGCACCGACGGTGACTCGACGATGTGCAGCGCGTACAGGGCCGTCGCCAGATAAGGCCGGGCCGAGACCGCCTGCAGCCGCGCGGCGTACAGCTTCTCGAAGTCGAGTCCGGTCATCGGCCCACCTCGACGACGACACGGGCCGCCGCACGGTCGGCGCGCTGGGACACCGACACCACGGTGGCGAGCTGTTCGATCGCCGCGGGAACCACCCAGTCGTCGCGGCGTAACGTGGCGAGGGTGGTCGCGGGCACCACCACCAGGTCGGGCGCACCGGTTTCCACGGCCTTGACCAGCAGTTCCCATGCGGCGTCCCAACGAGACCGCTCCGGGCGCTTGCGCACCGCGGCCACCACCGCGTCGAGCACAGCCTGGCGCAGATCGCCGCGCTGGGGCAGCTCGGCGGCCGCCGGTTCGGCCAGCAGCACCTCCGGATCGGGCAGATCCATCCGGTCGATGCTGGTCAGCAGTTCGAAGCCGGCACCGTCGCCCACGGTGCCACGGACGAGCTGCGACAGCACATCACGATCGGCACCCGCCGCGGTGGCGAAGGCGATCAGGCGCAGAGCCATCTCCCAGCTGCGCGGTGACGGCCAGGCACCGCCCCGGCGGGTTTCGGTGTTGGGCAGCTGGTGCACGAGCTTCGGCCGGGCGGCGAGCAACGTGCAGACCGCCCGCCGGGCGAACGCCACTGCGCCCGGCAGTTTCTGGGGATCCAGCACGGGCAGTGTGGCCCGTGGCCAAGTCCCACCGAGACCGCGGACGACGACATCGTGGTCATGAGTCCACCGCAGGTGCACGAAACGGTTCGCCAGTGGCGGGCTCAACTCCCACCCGTCAGCGGCCGAGGAGCGCGGATTGGCGGCGGCCACGATCCGCACACCCGGCGGCAACCGCAACGTGCCGACCCGGCGTTCCAGCACCACCCGCAGCAGCGCTGCCTGTACAGCCGGTGGCGCGGTGGACAACTCGTCGAGGAACAACAGACCCCGCCCGGCCCGCACCAGTCGCACCGCCCAGTCCGGCGGAGCCATCGGGACACCCTGGGTGGCGGGATCGTCACCGATGATGGGCAGCCCCGAAAAGTCCGACGGCTCGTGGACACTCGCGATCACCGTGGTCAGCGGCAGATCGAGCGAATCGGCGAGCTGGGTCAGCGCAGCGGTTTTACCGATCCCCGGCTCGCCCCACAGCAACACCGGCAGGTCCGCGGCCACGGCCAGGGTCAGCGCATCCAGTTGCGTGTCGGGTCGAGGTTCGGTGGACACGTCGGCCAGCAGCGCCAGCAGTTCCCCTGCGACGTCGAGGCGGGCGTTCGTGGTGGGCACGGGGCGGGACACAGTCATGGGAATCACCTTGGGGTTCATCGGAAGTGGAGTGATGCGGGCAGGACGGACCGAAGCCGCGTTGTCAGCGCGTGCGCGGTTTGCCACGGGTACGTCGGACCCGGGTGCCGTGATGGCGGCGGGCGCGGGCAGGACGGACCGCAGCCGCGTTGTCAGCGCGTGCGCGGTTTGCCACGGGTACGTCGGACCCGGGTGCCGTGATGGCGGCCGGGTGCGGGCAAGCCGGCCCGGTACAGGCCGTAGACGGTCTGTTGCCGGGCGGCGGCTTCCAGTTCGTCGCGTAGGGGGCCCTCGCGCAGCACCGCATCCGGGCCCAGTAGTCCTTCGACGACAGCCAGTGCGCCCGCGATGTCGCCGTGGTCGAGCCGTTCGCGCACGCCGGCAAGGCAATCCGGGCGCCGATGTGCCTCGTCGATAGCACGCAAGCAGGGCAGCGGCGCCCCGGTCAAGGCGACCAGCAGTTCCTCGCGCCGAATTTCGGCCGGGCCGTGATCGAGGGCAGCGAGCACCCCGTCCACCAATCCGATCCGATGCCGCTCACCCCGGCATTCCACGACCGCCGGCGCCGCACTGGTCGCGATCGACCGCTGACCGTTCGCCCGGTCGGCCGGACCACGAGCAGCGGTAATCGGGCTGAGCGCCGAGGCGACCAACGGATGCAACCGGTCTACGGTGATCGCATCCGTGCGCAGCAGTTCGAGGTCGGGCAGCACCCAGGTCGCCGCGTCCGGCAGGACGGGCAATGCGCTCACTCCCCCACGCAAGTTCTGCCGCGCGATTCGCACAGCAGGACCGCTGCCTGTGTCCGTCATCGGCGACACGACACCGGTTCGGTCCCCCGCGGCCACCGTCCCGTCGCCTGCCGACAGCTCGACACCGGCCCGGCCCGCCCACTGCCACGCCGCCACGGTCCCGTCGATCGCCGACGGTTCGGCACCGGCCCGATCCACCCACTGCCACGCCGCCACCGTCCCGTCGATCGCCGACGGTTCGGCGTCGGCCCGGTGCGCCGACTGCCGCGCCGGATCGGTCTCGGCCCTGTTCAGGTCGAGAACCACCCGTTTTCGTGCTCCGCACCGCACCAGCACCAGGCCGCAGTGGCGGGTTTCGGTACGCAGCAGGATCGCGGCCTCGGCTGCCCAGCGATCTACGGCGCACCCACGCGGCAGCCGGATCGGAAACCGAGGGGCATCAGGATCGAGTGGGCCCGCGCCGCACCGTGATCGGAGCTGATCGGCCTTGCGCGCGTCCCACAGGTGCGGGTGGAGGTCGAGGCGGAAGCGCCGGTTCGGGCGGGGGTGCGGGTGCAGGTTCGGCCCGGCCGCTGGTCGTGCGCTGTCCCACAGGGCCAGGCTGATCCGCTGTCCGGCCGCCGCCCAGGCCGGTGGGGTGCGCACCACCAGGCACACCGAACCGGTGCCGCCTGAACGGCTTTCACCGAATATGTCGTCAGCGTTTGCGTTTTCCCCTGCATCGTATCGAGCCAGCATCATCGTCAAGCCCGGGCGGAGCAGTCCGTCGGGGGCGACTCTGGGCAGGTGCCAGCGCAACAGGTCCGGTGCCAGATGGCGCAGGTCGGCGCGCACGCGGGCGGCGAGCTCGCGACCATGAGTGCGTGCCAGTGCCCGAAGATCGACATCGACGTCGACATGAGCCGCCGCGCAGGCACCGGCCCAGTCGCCGACAGCGCGGCGGGCGGTGGCGGTGTCGATCATGGCGACGGGTACGGCGAATTCGCGTACACGCAGCCAGAAGGAAAGGCGGGAATCATCGACACGATCGAGCGGGAGGGATGCCGGTGCGGTGACCGGCGTGGGGCTCAACGGCCCGGGCGGAGGACGCCCTTTCCACTTGTCGTCATGTGGTCAGTATGCACAACGAACAACGACCCGACAAGGGCGGGCGCCGGATGCGGCGCCCGCCTCGCCGGTCAACTGTCGCGGCGGGTGGCCGAGGCGGCCAGGTTCGCCAGTTCGGCGACCGCGGTGGCTTCACCGCGCACGCCCGACAGGGCGAGCATGGCGCTGGCGAGCAGCCGGTCGATCTGGGAGCGACTCCAGTCGCGACCACCCGCCGACTCGACCAGTTCCGCCGCGTGAACCAGGTCCGCGTCACTGAGTTCTTCCGCGCGACTGTACATTTCAGCCAGCGCTTTCGCCTCCGGTGTTGCCGAACGCAACGCCCACACCACCGGCAGTGACTTCTTGCGGTTGCGCAGATCCGAGTGCGCGGGTTTGCCGGTGACAGCGGGATCACCCCAGATCCCGAGCAGGTCGTCGGCATGCTGGAACGCGCGGCCCAGCGCGTTACCGAAGCCCTGTAGCCCAGCGATCGCGCCCGGTCCGGCCGCACCGGCCAACGCGCCCAGCGCACCGGAGCAGCCGAACAGCGCCCCGGTTTTGCGGTCGACCATCGAGACACATTCCTCCACGCTCACGTCGGATCGCTGTTCGAAGGCCATGTCGGCGGTCTGGCCCTCGACGAGGCTCAGCACCGCCGCACTCAGCACGCGGGTTGCCGCGTCGGCGTTGCGCCCGCCGGTTGCGGCCAATCCCGCGAAGCCCAACGTGACCAGTGCGTCGCCGGCGAGGATGGCGGGTCCGATCCCGAACTGGTGCCAGGCCGTCGCACGGTGTCTGCGGGTGGTGTCGCGATCCATCACGTCGTCGTGCAGCAATGAGAAGTTGTGCACCAGTTCCACCGCCACGGCTGCGGGCATGGTCTGGCTGATCTCGGCGCCGACCGCTTTACCGGCCAGGAGAACGAGCGTGGGACGCAACGCTTTTCCGCCGTCGGCGCATTCGGGTCTGCCGTGCGGGTCCCACCAGCCGAAGTGGTATCCGGCGATGTGCCGGATCGATTCGGGTAGCGACTCGACTGCTGCCCGCAGCGCCGCCCGGAACGGTTCACGGGTGTCGGCGACGGGAGCGTCGCCGGCGTTGGATGGGCTGGTACTCAGGGTCATTCGCGGATCCTTTCCCTTGCACCGGTCACTGAACAGTGATGGTCAGCGAGCCGAGCGCGTCCGGCACGAGGACGGCGGCCGAGTGGTAGGCGCTGATCAGATAGGACGCGACGGCCTGATCGTCGATACCGTTGAACCGCACGGTGATACCGGGCGCGTACTCGTCGGGCAGGTTGGTGCTGCGCAACCCGACAACCCCTTCGTCGCTCTCGCCGATCCGCATCGCGAGGATCGTGCTCGATCCCGACGCGCTGATCGGGATCTTGTTCGACGGCAGCAGTGGCACGTCGCGCCAGGCCCGCACCGGCTTGCCGTGCAGTTCGGTGGTGGCCGGATAGATGCCGCGGGCACTGCATTCGTGTCCGAACCGCGCGATCGTGCGGGGATGTGCCAGGAAGAACGCGGTTTTGCGGCGGCGGGCCAGCAGGCGGTCGAGGTCGTCCGGGGTGGGTCTGCCGGTGCTCGAGCGCAGCCGCTGCGTCGGGTCCACGTTGTGCAGCAACCCGTAGCCGGGGTCGGTGAGCAGATCGGCTTCCTGGCGTTCCCGCAGAGCCTCCACCGCCAACCGCACCTGCTGGTCGAGCTGGTTCATCGGCTTGTTGTACAGGTCGGTGACGCGGGTGTGCACCCGCAGCACGGTCTGCGCCACACTCAGTTCGTATTCGCGGGGACTCGGGTCGTAGTCGACGAACGTACCGGGTATCACCGGTTCCCCGGCATGCCCCGACGCGAGGTCGATCGAGGCTTCGCCGCGCTTGCTGTACCTACCTTCGGCCGCCCGGTCGGCCGCGCGTACTGCCGAAAGATGCTGTGCCAATGCCGGGATCCGCTCGAGGACGCGTTCGAGGTCGGCCCTGGCCAGGCTCAGTACCGTGCACGCCGTCTCGGCGGTGGCGGTGAACTCCCAGATGGCCGACGCGTCGAGCAGCACCTCGCTGCCCAGCTCACCGCCGTCGCCGAGGACGTCGAGCACCACCCGGTCACCGAATTCGCCGGTGCGGTTGGTGATCGCCCGGCCGTGGGCGATCACGAACAGGCGGTCGATCGGGCTGCCGAATTCGCAGATCGTGTCTCCCGGCGCGAACTCCTCCTGGACGAACGACGAGGCGAGTTCACGCAGGACGTCCTCGTCGTCCACACCGCGCAGGGCCCGCAATTCCCGCAGCTCCGGTGCGATGACCTGGTAGGTCCCACCGGAGAGTGTGCAGGTGAGGTAGCCGTCGCCGACGGTGTAGGTACGTCGCCGGTTGACCCGGTAGGTGCCGCCGTCGACCTCCACCCAGGGCAGTTCGCGCAGCAGCCACAGTGGGGTGCGGGCCTGGTTCTGTGGAACGGATTTGGTGGTGGTGGACAGTGTCCGCGCCGCGGGGACGCCGAGCGCGGTGAGTTCTGCTGAGGTCACGAGCTACTCCTGACCGTTCGAGTGGAGGGATGCGACAGGTGTCGAGCAGCCGAGGTACCGAGTCCGCTGGGCCCGCGCGAGATGATTCTCGGGCCGGCGGGTGCACCCGTCGCGGTAGCCGGTCCTGCTGGGTACCGCAGGTTTTCGGAGGTGTACCGGCTGGTGCCGCGATGCCAGAGCAGGATGCCGGCGAGCCAGTCCTGGAGTTCGCCGACGTAGTCGGTCAGGGCGCTGCGGGCGGTGTTGTCGAGCCGGTGGTGTTCGAAGAGCACCGGTAGCTCCTCGAGGACCAGTCGCTGGAACTGCCGCATCCTGGCCCGCATGAGATCGAAGACGATGGCGGCGGCACGGTCGCGATCACAGTCGAGGAAGGTCTCGACCACCAGCACCATGTTGTGCAGTTCGCCCTCGTAGTCGATTTCTTTCTCGTAGGAGAACAGGTCGTTGATCAGGGCGCCGTAGTCCATCGCCGCGTTCTCGATGCCACGCATGGTGCTGGTCTGGAACACTTCGTCGGGCACGATGCCGCCGCGGGCGAGCTTGGACAGCCCGATGGTCAGGTCCGAACCGAAGGTGAGCCTGCGCATCTCCAGGTAGTCGACCGGATCGGGCACCCGGTGCTGGATGTGGTTGGCCAGCTCCCACAGCCAGCTCTGCACCATCCGCTCGACCGAGGACTTGAACGTCTCCCGGGCTCGCGGCGCCATCGCGGCGGCGGTGCGCGGCCACAGGTCGGCCAGTCCCCGTTCGAGCGGGTTCAGCGGCTCCGGCACCGCGCCGAGGTTCACCGGCATGAACATCGACAGCCGCGCGGTGGCCGCTTTGGCCGCGGCCATCGACCCGGTCGGGTTGAACAGGGCCGGATAGTAGTCGTCGCCCCAGGTGCCCCACGTCAGCCAGCACGCCGACACCGTCAAAGCCTCTTCGGTGGCGTCGGGGTCCAGACCCGCTGAGCACAGCGCGAAGTCGAATCCCGCAGTGTCCTGCCTGGACCACAGTGGGCGGCCGCCGAGTTCCGGGAGCGGGTCGTGGAAGCCGACTCGCTCGGCCCAGTCGATACTGTCGCGGCGGGCCGTCGGCAGGTGCGGACACACGCTCACCTCGAACGGCAGGTCGAACTCGGGCAGCGGCAACTGTCCGGCAGGCCGGGTCGGACCCCGGCTGTGGTTGCGCACCCCGCCCGGCCCGGTGAGCCCGCGTAAAAGGCCGGCCACCCCGGCGGTGCCGAGGCCGGTGGGGCCACCGAGCACAGGTGTGGTGCGCGCCCCGGCCGACTCGTTCATGTACCGGTTGGACCGCAGGTGCCATTCGTGGCCACCGGACTGCCAGTCCTGCAGTCCCTGCACGTACGACAGCGTCGCGGCCCGCCCGGCCGGGTCGATCGCGTGGTCGTCGAACAGCGCGCCCAGTTCGGTGGCGACGGTGTTCTCGAACTGGTGCATACGGGAGGTGAGCTGGTCGTTGACCCGATCGGCGGCCTCCTGTGGTGCGCAGCCGAGGAAGTGTTCGACCACCAGCACACCGTTGTTGACTTCACCCTCCTGTTCGGTTTCACGCTGGTAGGAGAAGATGTCGTTGCGCAGGTGCACCGCGTCGGCGAAGGTGTCCTTGAGGACCCGCAGCGGCCGCGACCCGATCAGCGCTCGCGGCACCTCGATCCCCCGCGCGTATTCCACGAGATCGGCCGACCAGGGCGCGCCGCCGACCTTGCGGCGCATCTCGATGTAGTCGATCGGGTTCGGCACCCGTGCGCCGTTGATGTTGCGGATCTCCCACACACAGTCCAGCAGCAGGTTGCGGGTGCTTTCGGCGAACCGTTCCCGCCAAGCCACCGACATGACCGGCACCGTGCGTGCCCACAGGTCGCCCAGCCCACGCTCGTCGGGATTGGTCGGTACCGGCATCGTGGACGTCTCGGCCGGCATGAAGGTGGCGAGCCGGTCGAGGTATTCGCGGGCGCCGTCGAGATCACCGGTGCGTTTGAACGCCTCGAGAAAGTGGTCGTCGAAGTAGAACACCCAGGTGTACCAGTCGGTCACGGTGTCGAGCACCGCGGCGTCGGCGTCGGGATGGGTGTAGGCGCACAGTCCCGCGTAGTCCATCCCGTCGAAAGTCGGCTCGTCCCACACCACATCGCCGCCGACCGTCGGTCCGAGCATCCCCATCTCGTGGGCCCAGGCCTTGGTGTGGGCCCGGGCGGCTTCGACGTTCGGGTTCAGCCGCGGCGGGTGCGCGATGTAGAACTCGGGCAGTTCGAAGGGCTGCACCGCCGTCAGCCTTCGCGGCCGATTTCGACGTTCTCGAGGATCGCCAGCGCGTCGGGGACGAGGACCGCTGCCGAGTAGTACGCACTGACCAGGTAGGAGATGACGGCTTTGTCATCGATGTTCATGAACCGCACGTTCAGTCCGGGTTCGTACTCGTCGGGAATGCCGGTCTGACGCAAGCCGATCACGCCCTGGTCTTCCGCACCGGTGCGCATCAGCATGATGGCGGTGGTGTTGGTGGCCGAGACACCGATCTTGTTGCACGGCAGGATGGGGATCCCACGCCAAGCGGGCACCTTGTGGCCGCCGAAGTCGATACCGCCCGGGTAGAGCCCGCGACGGTTGCACTCGGCGCCGAACGCGGCGATCGCACGCGGGTGGGCGAGGAAGAACGACGGGTCCTTCCAGACCAGGGCCAGCAGATTGTCCAGGTCGTCGGGCGTCGGTGGCCCGGACTGGGTGGAGATGCGCTGGTCGAGGTCGGCGTTGTGCAGCAGACCGAAATCGGGATTGTTGACCAGCTCGTGTTCCTGGCGTTCGCGCAGCGCTTCGATGGTGAGCCGCAACTGCTGCTCGGTCTGGTCCATCGGCTTGTTGTAGAGATCGGCGACACGGCTGTGCACGCGCAGCACGGTTTGCGCGATGCTCAATTCGTATTCACGCGGGGAGGTCTCGTAGTCGACGAAGGTGCCGGGCAGCACCGGTTCACCGACATGACCGGACGCAAGCTCGATCGAGGCCTCGCCGTGATCGTTGGCCTGTCCGGCGATGCGTTCGACTTCGGCCTCGACCGAATCGACGTGCGCGCGCAGCGACGGGATCGTGCGGCCGAGCTCGTCGAGCGCTGACCGGTCGAGCACCAGCGCGGTCACCGGGGTCACCGCTTTGACGCCGTATCCCCAGGTGGCCGCCGTGCCGGCGAGCGCTTCTTCGCCGAAGAACGCGCCGTCGGCCAGGGTGGCCAGGACGGTGGTCTCCCCGTATTCGCCGGTTCCGATCTTGTTCGTCTTGCCGTGCGCGATCAGGATCAGTTCGTCGGCCGGGTCGCCGAGGGTCGCGAGCGGCTCGCCGGCCGCGTATTCGCGTTGCTCGAAACGATCGGCGAGGGTTTCCAGAGCGGTGTCGTCGGGGTAGTCGCGCAGGTAGCGCAGTTCGCGCAGTTCGGCGGGGATCACCCGCACGTTCGCCCCGGTGGTGACGAAGGTGATGCGCCCGTCACCCACGGTGTAGGTGAGCCGCCGGTTGACGCGGTAGACGCCACCGTCGGCCTGCACCCAGGGCAGCAGTTTCAGCAACCACCGGGAGGTCTTGCCCTGCATCTGGGGCACCGACTTGGTGGTGGTGGCCAGATTGCGGGCGGCGGCGGTACTGAGGCTTTGCTGGGTGGAGGCGGCAGGGGCGAGGGGTTCGACCAACTCTGTCATGTGAAATCCCTTTTGTCGCAGTGCATGTGTGCGAGCACGAGCCATACGCGGGTACAGATTCACGAGCAGCGGAGCGGGGCGACGGAACAGCACATCGCCTTGTAGCGCAAGCTATTTCAGAACATCGAGACGGGACACACTCGTCCCACAGAACGATGCGCCGTCGTCGACAGACAGGGGAAGGAACAGTGAGTTCGTTTGTGCCACAACCGGTTCGACCTCATCAGGTTCGAGCCGTGAGCGCCGATCTTCCCCTCCACAAGAGTAACCACGAGAGCGACTGTCTGGCAATCCCTTCCGGCACTTTCACACCCCACCCCATGGGCGTGAACGAATCCGCTGCGCCCGAGCGAGCCGACGATCTATCATCGATCGCCGCTTTCGGAGATACGCTGGCGGGCAACAAATCCCAGTCGGCTGTCCAGATGGCTCGGGCCACCCGCCTCGCGCATCACCCATACCCGGACCAACGACGAAGGCCCCCTGCCACCCGGCAGCGGACCTTCGTCTTATGAGCGTGTCCAAGCAGGCGAACTACCGCACTTCGGTCAGCTCCCGGCTGCCGGCGGACGCACCCAGTTGCGGGTAGGTCGGGTACTCGATACCCGAGATGTACTGCACCGTGCGAACAACCTGACACGAGTAGCCGAATTCGTTGTCGTACCAGACGTAGAGGATGGCGGTGTCGCCTTCGACGATGGTGGCATTGGCATCGATGATCGAGGCCGCACGCGAGCCGATGAAGTCGCTCGACACCACATCGGTGGCAGCCGTGTAGTCGAGGTTGCGGCTCAACGGGCCGGCCAGCGACACCCCGCGCAGGTAGGCCAGCACGTCTTCCTTGGTGGTCTCCCGCTCGAGCTGCAGGTTCAAGATCGCCACCGAGACGTCCGGGGTGGGCACGCGGATCGAGTTGCCGGTGATCTTGGCCTTGAAGTCCGGCATCGCCTTGGCCACCGCCGACGCGGCGCCGGTTTCGGTGAGCACCAGGTTGAACGGCGCGGACCGGCCGCGACGGTCGGCCTTGTGGTAGTTGTCCAGCAGGTTCTGGTCGTTGGTGAACGAGTGCACCGTCTCCACATGTCCGCGCGCGATGCCGAATTCGTCGTCCATGGCCTTGAGCGGGGGCACGATCGCATTGGTGGTGCACGAGGCACAGGAGAAGACCTGCTGCGACAGGTCCTGGTCGCGATGGTTCACACCGTGCACGATGTTGGGCACGTCGCCCTTACCGGGTGCGGTGAGCACGACCTTGGCGATCCCGGGACGCAGGTGCTGTTCCAGACCCGCGCGATCACGCCACCGACCGGTGTTGTCGATCAGGATGGCGTTGTCGATGCCGTAGGTGGTGTAGTCGATGGCGGTCGGATCGTCGCTGTAGATGAACTTGATGACGTTGCCGTTGGCGGTGATCGTGTCGTTGTCGGTGTCGACCTTGATGGTGCCGTTGAAGTGACCGTGCACCGAGTCCCGGCGTAGCAGCGAGGCCCGCTTGGCCAGGTCGTCCTCACCGCCCTTGCGCACCACCACGGCGCGCAGCGTCAGCCCGTTGCCCGAACCGGCCTTCTCGATGAGCAGCCGCGTCACCAGTCGCCCGATCCGGCCGAAGCCGTAGAGCACGACATCCCGCGGCCCCTGCGACGGCGCCTTGTTGCCGTCACTGACCTCGGCCAGCACGGAGGTGGTGAACTCCTCGACCGAGCGCCCGCGCCCGTCCGCGTGGAAAGCCGCGACGAGCTGACCCAGATCGATCTTGCACGGACCCAGATCCAACCGGCTGATCACCTGCAGGAACGGCAGCGTTTCGTCCACCGACAGCTCCTCGCCCCCGATCTGGCGGGCGAAGCGGTGCGTGCGCAGGATGCTGATCACCGACTTGTTCACCAGTGAGCGGCTGTGCAACAGGATCGTCACACCCTTGGCCCGGTACAGCGTCCCGATGATCGGGATCATCGCCTCCGCGGCGGCTTCCTGAGCGTTCCAGCGATCAAGTTGTTCGGTACTCAACACACGTCCTCGGGTCTCATCGAAATGTACGCCCCATCGATGCTAGTCAGGGCCGTGATTTCACCGTCGGCCGCCAGCCGGTGGTGAGGTCCGCCACTGCGACGGGAAGGACCGTTGCAGCACGGAGTCACCAAACTTCCGATACAGTCTGTTTCGTAACTACGAAACACTCTGTATCGAAAGGATGTTGTGCGACCACCGGATCCCCGCACGGTGCGCAGCCGCGCGGCCGCGCTCACCTCCGCCCGGGAACTGCTCGTCGAGCAGGGACTGGCCGGGCTGACCCACGGCGCCGTCGCGGCGCGCAGCGGCATCAGCCGGGCCACGCTGTACCGGCTCTGGCCGGAACCGCCCGACCTGATCCAGGCCACCCTGACCTGGCACATCGTGCTGGCACAGGCGCCGCCCAGCGGCGATCTACGAGCCGACCTGATCACCGCACTGTCGGCCACCCGCGCGATGCTGCACGAACCCGCCGCCGAACAGGGCATGCGGGTGATCATCGAAAGGGCAGGCGTCGACCCGAGATTCGCCGAGGTCAAGGAGTCGTTGCACCACTCAGGCACCCGAGCCGTCCGCGAGATCCTCACCGGCGCCGTCGCACGCGCCGAACTACCCGCCGAACTCGATATCGATCTCGCCCTCGACCAACTGCACGGCCCGCTGTTCTTCCGCCGGCTGGTGGCCCACCGATCGTTCGACCTCGATTACGTCCACGACGTCGTCGAGGACTTCCTACACCGCCATCGCACCGAACCCACCCGCCCACAAGGAAGTACCTGACATGCCCACAGCAGTGACCCGAAATCTCTCCATCCCAAGAGTTCTCGCCATAACCGTCGCACTCGTCACGATGGCAGGCGCACTACTGGCCGACCTCATCGTCCCGGCAACCGCGGCCCAGCACATGCTCAACGACGCATGGCCGCCACACGCGAAGTTCCACGACGCGCAATACATCGTGATGTCGATCCTGCTCTCGGCCGTAGCACTGGCCCTACTGCTCCAGCGCGGGGGCGGCACACGAGCGCGGGTGTGGACCTCGTGCGCAATCCTGGCCACGCCATGGCTCGGACTACTGTGCGCGATGCTGTTCCCCGGCACCGCCGTACAGGACCCCGAATTCGACCCCCAGTCGGCTCTCGGCCTGCACCCTCAAGTGCTACTGGCCGCGATCCTGCTGACCCTGCTTCTCGGCGCGGCCCTGCTGGCGGGCCGGACCGAACAATCGCGCTGACAAAGCACCCACGCAGCACTGCTGCACCTATGGGCGCACAAAAAGGTGCAGACCATAGCCAATACGGCCTTGCCCTGCACCACGAACATCACTTCCCGCGTGGGATACCCCCGCCAATGCGAAGGGTTACCAGAGCGTCCACGGGCAAGCCCCGAGGGCCGACCACCACAGTGTGTTTGGAAACCGCGATCCGATCAGCTCCCCTATCCACCGCGCGCTGAATATGCCACACAAAGAATTGCGGAGCAAACCCCAACAGCCGCACGAAGTCCGCATGCAGACGCTCACCCTCCGGGATCTCAATCGACCCAAGCAGAGACGGATAGGAATCTCCCAGCTCTGGAAGACAATTTCCTTCACGAAGATTTCCAAGAAACCCACATTCCGGATCCCAGGCAGTGTCGAGGGCTTCCAAAACTTCGCGTGAGTCGTATTTCATCTCCCAGAATCCTACAGTCGTTTCGGGTTCGATTGCTCCAGCCGCCTGGGCAAACCAAATCATGAATCACCATCCTGGCAACAGTCCCACGAAGAACCACCCCACGAGGCAATCTCCTAGTTCATCGTGCCAGTCAGGACCACCGAGCGCTATTGGCTGGTACGCGAGAGCCTTGTTCACTATTTGTTCGGGAGTGAGGGGAAAGATTCGAGTTGCCCCAGAAGATCCAGTCGCTGATCTTTGGACCAGACACGGAGTCTTTCAGGGCTGCCATCCACTCATCTTGCTCCTCTTCCGTCCCCTGCCACTCGGAGAGCCTCGTTACGAGATCAACCACTTGGGCGCGATCGAATTTCGGCATTCTCGGCGGTTGTAGTGATGGAATGTCGGATCTAGGACCTTTGGCGCGGAACCTGGGCGTTGCCACTGCCAGGTCTATCCAGGTCGTAAACGTCGCCGCCGATTGTATCGAATTCGCGTGGTGCAGAGCGCATCTGCCCGCCCTCCGACGGGGTGTGCATCTGCGGCAGTGGGCATTACCGCTGCCGCCATTCTAACATTTCCATATAAATCGGGACCGCCCTTGCGACTATCGAATTTCATCTACCCAAACGGTAGCATCCTCCATGTACAGCGGATCCACTCGTTCGGCGCCAGAGACGTATAGCGCCCACAGCAGTTCCTCATGCGGAACGTGTGGCTCACCAAGAGTGTCAATCCATACAGCCACGCTATCGCCTCGCACTGTAGCGTCCCACCAAGTCCACGCACGCAGATCCGGGTCGAAGGTGTAGATCCACTCTTCCGGATCCCAGATATCGCCAAGGCCGGCGTCGACATAGTTCCTAGCACCCTTGCGGCTCGCCATGTCCGCTGTCGTTGGAAACCATTCCGGCATCGAGTCAAACGCGATGTCCGAATCCTCGTCAAAATTGACATTCTGAGCGATACTGACGGCAGCCGAAATCAATGCTCGCAATCGTTCAATATACAATTCAGGACTCAAACTTTGATGAACCAGGAACACCGCTAAAATCGCAGTAGGCTTGACCAACGGACGCGAAGAACTCTTGGCAACCTCATCCGCATTGCGGATTTCACCCACGGCTGACTCCTGTCACAGAATTGTGCCACTACCAGGCATGGTCGCGCCCATTAGACCTGAAATATAGCCGCCGGGAAGCCCGTACAGGCCGGTACCATCGGAACGACCCGGCGCCGTCGACTTCCTCGCGTCACATCAGACCGAGTTGGCCGGAGCCCGTCCCAGGCGGTGTCGAGCGCTTCCAGTAACCTCTGACACGACTGCGACACTAACCGGCATCGCCGCGATTCCTAAAGGGCGGATACCAATCTTTTAGCTGAGTCTCAATTGTTTCAATTTCGCCGTATTCATCATTAATAATTCTGAAACTTGCGTACGTCGGCGAATAGTTTTCGGCGGCCATCGCATCACTTTTGGTAGTCACGCGAAGTTCTCCGCTTGTACTACCAGTCATACGAAGCTCGGCACAGAAACTACCGTCGTCACTGCGGAAGACACCAACGTTGCCAAGTGGGCGTAATGACTTAAACGTAAGTTGCCAAACAGTCTCCCAACGACCATCACCCAAGTCTCTGACGCTTCCCCAAGTAGTCTCCTTGATATCAGAGGAGGAGTACCCGTAGCGCTTGGAAGCCATTATGGCGTCACCTTTGCAGTCCATTCCATCGTTGCGTTCAGTGTTCTAACGATCGCCGATGAAATATCACCTTATCGGGAACTCCTTTCGACTGTCGTCAGTCGATGACGTCAGGTGAAACCACAGATCGCCAAAGGCACTCCAACTCATCCTCCGGAACGGTTGGGAAAAGTTCGTCGTCGAGGACCGACGTAATTTGCCGAGCCCTGGACACAGATAGCCCGTATACTTCATGCAATGCCTTGGCTACAGCAATCTTCATCTGAGGGATATCGCTGCTGCCTCGGATCGTCGCTAGCAGTTCAGTGAGTGTGGTTGATTTTTTAGGTGGCCAGTTAGTTGCCTCGACCCATGTCACAGGTCGCGATTTTGGATAGTTTCCCGCAACGATCCAATACCCATAATCTTCGGCCGTCACACCACAGTACTTTGTTCCGTCGATTGATCTGCCGACGAATTCCACGCTCCCTCTCCCGTCCACCATCGAGTCGAGATTGATTCCGTCGGTCAATCTAACGGGGATCCAGCCCCTGATAGCTTCTCGATTTCCTTGGAATGGAGAAGCTATCAGGAGATCATCAGTGTCGGAAACGATCTGATGGCTGCTAACGACCTGCAACCATGCTCTGGTCAATGAAACAGCGCTATCCGCGAACGGAACAGCAACATCGGGCGTTACTGTTGAAGCCGAAATAAGACGCCACGTCTCATCGATTGTCGGTGCTGTGACAACAGGGTCGCTCGATCGGATAGCAAATCCAGCGCTCCGAATGCGGTCCAGCCGCGCATCTGACTGCTCCACTGTCGTTCCTCGCTACTCGTAGAAAAAGTGGTGGTCTCCGCCGGGCTTGTCCATCGTGCCATACCGCTCCAATGGATCTGCTGTGCGAGTGGGATCCCACCCGAAGTTGACGTAGTTCCGATCTGGGTCACCTTTTGGCTGTCCCGCGTGTAAATGAGGTCCCTTCGGGTCGCCCGTATGTTCAACAACAACCCTTGAACCCATTCCATCGATCTCGAACTGTCGGAAAGTTCCCCAATGCGACGGATCATTTGAGTATTGGTAGCCAGGCACTCCATTGAGAGACCTATCGCCAGTCACCGACCACTGAAAATCGGGTGTCGTCGGGCCAGGACCGCTTTGACTGGAAGTATTGTGTCGCCTCGGGCGAGTCGTTGTAGTCGAGGAGATTGCCGATCTTTTTGGCGAGTACTCGTCGGACTTCTTCGGGCGTTGCGAAGAAGAATTCGCGCCTGAGGTTCGCGTGGTTGAGTCGCTTGGGTCCGAATTCTTTGTGCAGTTCGTTCTCGAGTGTTACCGCGTCGTCGGAGAAATACACAGCGTGCACGTCGAAAGGGAACGGGACCGAAGCGCCGCCGAGTTCGCGGACTCGGTCGAGGGGTTCGAGTCGACGTGTCAGCCCGATCTTGACGACGTTGGGTCCGAAGGCGCCGATGTTGGAGATCACGTAGACGTATCCGGCGCGGATATTCGCGGCGCGGAAATCGTTTTGGGCGATGGCATCGGCGATGCGGGACAACTGGTCCTCTATCTCGCGCGTGTCCTGCCCCGCGTCTGTGAGGCGTTGCAGGACTGAGCGGTAGTGGGCATGTTCCTTGTCGAGTCGCTCGCGTTCGGCGGCGAGTTCTTGTTCGACTTTGCGTTCCTCGCGCAGACGTTCGCGTTCCTCGCGGGCGGCTTCGCGTTCTTCCTGAACCTTGATCATGTAGTCGGCGGTGAGTTCGAGTTCCTTGGTCCGCAACGCGTGATAGGCGGGCGATACATGCATTTGCATTGCAGCGCCGAGCTTTTCGATGTCCGTTGCTGCTTTGTCCAGGCGCCGTTTGGCTGTGTCGAGATTACCGGCGCGGATGGTACGGACGCAGTTCTCGGCCTCAGCGTTGTAGGCACGCAGCATCAGCTTCGACAGGTCCGAGGTCAGTCGTCGCCCTTCGGCGAGGGAGTTGTTGAAGCTGAATTTATTGGCGACTACGACAGCAACACTGGTCTTGACCGCTTCGCGGATAGCCAGCCGGAGGTCGGTCAAGGCCTGCTTGTAACTGTCAGCGTTTTCCAGCGGGTGGTGGTACTCGTAGATTCCCACTTCTTGGAGAACCAGCGCGTCGTCGACCGTGATGACCCTCGGATCACTCAAGGGTTGCCGTGCGGTGGAGACGACGGGGCGAGTGTTGAGCTGCGCGGTAAGCTCCTGGACTTTGTCCTGCAGGTCGGCGGATTCTCGTTCCTTGACGATCAGCATTTTCCGCAGTCCGATGATCTGTTCTTGTGGGTCGCTCATCCGCGTACTCCGTGGTTTGCCAAGGGCGCCAGCCCGTATGGATTCTTGGACATGGCACCGGCCAGATGCGCCAGGGTGTCGGCAGGTTCCACGCGAGACAGGTCGATCGGCAGGAAATCCGCACGATCGGTTGCCAACCTGACGAGGTCGACACGGGTGTCGTGTCCGGTAGCGCTATCGATCGCGTCGACGGCGACCGTCAGTGCGATGCTGTCGATGATCTCCTCACGATCGGCTTCGAACACCTCGTGTGCTGTGCGCAATGCGAGCTGTGCGACCACGGATGCGTAGCGGCGCTTGCACTCTGCCGCCGGGAGCGGGCTCGCGGAGATCTCATCATTGGCTTTGTTGTAGCGGAACGCTTTCGTAGTCGGGAAGGTGTCGGGATGGGGTGCCAAGACCGTGATGCGAAGTTCTCGGTTCTCCGCGTCGAAGGAATGTTCATGGGATACCTCGAAGGCTTCGGGGTAGACCGAGTTCGCCAAGACGATACCGACGTATTCGTCCATCGCAGCAGGGTGACGATGCCGCAATCCTGAGATCAAACCGTCCAGGCGATCGTTCGACTCGGAGACCTCTCGGTGACGTTGCGCAACAGTTTGCTCGTGTTGTCGGCGATCCTCGGCCAACGCGACAAGGCGAGCGGATTCTGTCTCCTGCCAGCGCTTACGGATCTGCGCGTTGAGTTCGAAGGTCTGACCGAGAGCATGCTGCCAGCGCTGAATGATGCTTCCGAATTCTCGCTGTGCTGCTTCTACCTGAGCGGCATGCTTGCGGTTCCCACCCAGGGCGCCGGAGATACCTGTCGGGGGCGGTGGTGCCACGAAGAGCGGGCGACCCGGTAGATCGTGGTAGCCGGGTGTCGGCGATGGGGTGAGCAGTTCGGGCCGGTCGAAGGCCACCTCACCCGGCGATTCGCGTAGTGACTCCAGATCGACCCAGTCATCGACCTCGAGGGTTGCCGCGAGCAAGCTGTCGATCTCATCGTAGGTCGCGTTCAGGTGCGCGTTCTTCTCTACAACCTCGGCCTCACGGGCGGCGACATGGGCGACCTTCGCAGCGCGTTCCGCGGCCACACGGTCGGCGGCTGACGCACGTTGAAATGCAGCGGAGGCACGTTGTCGCTCACGAGCGGACCGCTCCGCCTCCCGCACGGCCGCGTTGTGCGCGCGCATCGCCGCGCGCTGCTGTTGAACCTGGCGCTGTTGCGCCAGCCGATGTTGGTGTTGCAGTTCAGCCAATAACCCCCTGCGCCGTGCCACCGAACTCCCCTCTATCTCCGGATCGAACATCACTGATAGACCACGAACTGCAGATACTGTCGCCACAGCGCCGACACCGTTACACGCCAACTGAGCAAGAACCTCGAGCAGCCTGCTGCCGAATCACACACGACACTGACGGGACCCAGAGCCCTTCGTCATCGCGGCCCTACCCCGCAGCAATAGGGGCTTCAGCGGGCGCAGTCGAAGGTGAAATCGAGAGTACGTGGTGTGCACTGGGCTAGGAGGCCGATGCGTGCTGCACCCGCGATCACGTGGTTTCCGTCCCCGCGCACGTTCGACGTACTTGCGATGATTGCGTCGCGGGAGTTGCCGAGCCCCCAACATAAGGGCAACTCCCACGGTTCGACCCGGCCGACCTGGATCCCGACGATCCACAGGTGTGAGGAAGCCCAACAGTGGGTTAGCGAGGTACTTGTCTGCTTCGGTCCCAGATGCGCATGTGATGCCAGCCGCACCTTTCGGCAGATCGATCGGCCGACAACAGCATCACGAGCGGGGAGCCCGCCGACCCATACGAGATACCTGGACCTGATGTCAGGTCGGCAGGTCGCGCCGCTCACTTACGCGCTGGCCGAGTGTTGTTCACCTCGGTTACTCGACTCATCCCGCCGCACCAGTCTCGGGTCTCCGGTGAGATGTAACCGAGCACGGCCATGGCGTCGGTCAGCCGAGCGGGAATGTTCGAATGCAACAGCGGCTCCATGTGCGCGACGCGGTTGCGCAGATTGTGCAGACGATCGAGTCGACTGTAGACCAACTGTTCGGGGGTGACATTCGCGCTGGCGGCATCGGGTCCGACACGAGGGAACGCGGCGCCGAGCGCATGCTTCCACAGCTGCTGCAGACCTTGCTTCTTCGGATCGCTGGGCAGCATCTTGCACCACACACCAAAGGAGAGCTGCGAGACGATGTCGTCATGCGTGATCGGCTGGTTGCAGCGGAGATGGTGCGGGTTGCTGTTCCGCTTGGCCGCGGCTTTGGCGGCATAGCGGCGGGCTTGGGTCAGGGGTTCAGCGAGAACGCCGGCCAACGGCGCGGCGGGCATGGTGGTCCAGTCGGCGGTGTATCGGATTTTGCTGTGGTACTCGACGCCACGGGTCGGATTCCACACCCGTAGCTGCTCGTCTATCGCATGTCGGACCGCGACCTCGACGATGCCGAGCACTTCCTGTATCGCTCCGCCGACCTGGATGTTCCACTGGTACAGCGCAAGTGACAGATCGGGGTCTCCGCCTGCCTCGGCCAAGAATGGCGCAAGGCGTGATGCGGGGAGGTGGCGGCGTAGCGCGGTGACGGCCAGCGGGGCAGGCATCTGCCGGTTCTACAGGATCAGTGTCGGTCATCGCTACTCGCCTGGACCGACGCATGCTCCATCCGACGTCGACATCATTCGCACAGGGGGTATGATGGAGTTCGAATGCGGGAGACAAGAGCTGCCGCGAAACCACATGGGAACGCCCCGGAGCAGTTGGCACCGGGGCTTCTCTTTGTTTCGAGCTGATCGGTGTGACAACACTGTGTGGCCATGATGGCTGCTCGCCTGCCATCATGGCCACGAACACTGTGTGGGCGCTGTTCACTTGGCAGTCGGACAAATGCCTAACGTGTTCTTCTCGCAGAAGCGCCCTCCCCTGGCGACCGACTCCGCGCTGGCCGTCTGTAACGCCCGCTTACCGGAGCTCAGAGCCGCCGACCAAGGCCAAGATGAAATATCACATAGCGCTCACGAACACGGATGATCCAGATCGTTCACGGTCTGCCGAGCAGCCACCCACACGACTGGTTGTCCGGACAAGCCGAGACCCGAGACATCGCCCTACCGACGCTGGTCCACTCCTACGAGCTGCCGAACGCCGTCTGCGAACTGCTGATCACCGCACGGATCGATGTAGATGTCTTCGCCTCGGCGGGTGTACGGATACCGGCCGGCAGCGCGAACATCGAACCAGCCCACGAACCTCGGCGACGGTCGCGACGTCTGACAACCACGGCTGATCTCGACGGGATCCACCATCGCCTGACAAGCATCACAGTCGCGGCGCTTGATCGGGCAGGCTCCAATTCAACGAAAACGGCAGGCCATCGCCTCTGGGGCTCTGACCTGCCGTTTACTGTGGTCCCAGCTGGTTTCGAACCAGCGACCTTCCGCGTGTGAGGCGGACGCTCTCCCGCTGAGCTATGGGACCGGGTTGCGCTCCGAGTGGCTTTTCAGGGCCGCTCGAACGAGATGGAACATTAGCACGAGGCAGTGGTGTGACACCAAATCGGCCCGTGAACGGGGAGTTCGGGCTCCCCGGCGGGCCACGGACGAGCGGGGGCAGAGTCGTCGCATTCCCGGCGGCGCCGACGCGCACGGTTGGCCGTTGGGACGATGAGGATCGCATCTCGGGATGCGCATATCTTGGTTTCGGGATGCCGATCAGCCCGAGAGAGCACTGAACAACAGGCCTGTAATTCACATTCAGGGCTTCCTACCAGGCGATTTGTAGTCTTCGGCGAACGTCGGCTAATGTTTTCCTCGCACCACGGAGAGCAGCGAGGCCGAGACGCCGAGCTACTCCGGAAGTGTGAATGCGGATGTAGCGCAGTGGTAGCGCATCACCTTGCCAAGGTGAGGGTCGCGGGTTCGAATCCCGTCATCCGCTCGAGAGGTAGGTTAGGCATCATGCCATCCTCCTTTGCGCGGTGGAGTGGCCGAGTGGTGAGGCAACGGCCTGCAAAGCCGTGCACACGGGTTCGATTCCCGTCTCCACCTCGCGCGATTAGCTCAGCGGGAGAGCGCTTCCCTGACACGGAAGAGGTCACTGGTTCAATCCCAGTATCGCGCACCACCGTAGTACCGAGTCAGACCCCCTTTCGAGGGGGTCTTTCTTGTTTTGCGCCCATCACCGCCATTCAGCGATCACTCCGGCACCGGGCCGTGCCACACCTGTAACTCGAGTCACTCGCGGCACGGCGGCCCGGTGGCCTCCCCTAGGATCGGCTCACGTCGCCGGGTGGGAGTCGCGACGCGGGACCGGCTGGCATGGAGGGCACTTGTGAGGCAGATCCTGTTGTCGGCGGGGATCGCCCTGTTCGTCACCATCACACTCACCCCCGTGTTGATCCGGGTGTTCGCGCGGCGCGGGTTCGGCCAGGAGATCCGCATCGACGGACCGGCCAGCCACCACACCAAACGCGGTACCCCGACGATGGGCGGGCTGGCGATCGGCGCCGGCGTGTGGGCGGGATACCTGGGCTCGCACCTGATCGGAATGCTCTGGGACGCGCCGGGGCCCAGCGCGTCCGGGATCCTGGTGCTGCTGCTGGCTTCGGCACTGGGGCTGGTCGGATTCCTCGACGACTCGATCAAGCTGCGCAAACACCGCAACCTCGGGCTCACCGCGGCGGGCAAGTACCTCGGTCAGATCGGTGTCGCGGTGGTGTTCGCGGTGCTGGTGCTGCGGTTCCCCGGCGCCACCGGACTCACCCCCGCCAGACGCAACCTCTCCTATGTCCGTGACATTCCGACCATCACCTTCGCCTCGATCTTCTTCGTCGCGTTCATCGTGTTGCTGGTGGTGGCCTGGTCGAACGCGGTGAACATCACCGACGGCCTCGACGGGCTGGCGGCCGGATCCATGAGCCTCACGCTCGGCGCGTACGTGGTGATCACACTCTGGCAGTACGACAATTCCTGCGAGATCAGCCCTGGCCGCGCCTGCTACACCGTGCGTGACCCGCTCGACCTGGCGATGGTCAGCGCGGCGGGGGCGGCCGCGTGCGTGGGTTTCCTGTGGTGGAACGCCGCGCCGGCCAAGATCTTCATGGGCGACACCGGTTCGCTCGGACTCGGCGGGCTGCTGGCCGGCCTGTCGATCACCAGCCACACCGAACTGCTGGCCGTGGTGCTCGGTGCGCTGTTCGTCGCCGAGATCACCTCGGTGCTCTTGCAGATCGTGGTTTTCCGGACCACCCACACCCGGCTGTTCCGGATGGCGCCGTTCCACCACCATTTCGAACTGAACAACTGGCCGGAGACGGCGGTGATCATCCGGTTCTGGGTGCTGGCCGGGATCGCGTCGGCTACTGGGCTGTGCCTGTTCTACAGCGAGTACCTCACCTCGCTGTGAGCGCCGGGTGTCGGTGTCCCCCGCTACGCTGACCCGACAGAGCGCGGGAGGTGCACATGGGTGCGGTGAGCGACACCGTCACAGAACCTGGCCACGATATCGCCGCCGACGTGTCCTTCGAGCTGGTGGAGCTCGACGAACTGGTCGGCGAACTGCTCGTCGAACATGCCGAACGGGTGGCTCGCGACGCGCGGATCGTGGCGCTGCGCCTGGGCATCGGCGGGCAACGCCCGGAAACCCTGACCCGGGTGGGCGCCCGCTACGACCTCGCGCGCGACCGGGTGCGCCAGCTCTACACCAAGGCAATCGGCCGAATAGTGGCCGAGGCGGCCCGCTCCGGGCACCGCTCGGCGCAGGTGTTCGCGCACCGATACCCGCGCGAAGCCGGTGACCTGCGACTGGTGCGAACCCTGCTGGCCGAGACATACGCCACCGACACCGATCTGGTGGCGATGGAATGGTCCTACCTGAAGCTGCGCCTGGCCGGTCACGATCCGGCCGACGCCAAACGGGTCGCCGGGTATGTGATGCAGCGGATCATGGGCTGGCAGAAGAAGACCGCCAGCATCCTCGCCAAACTGCATGCGCCACAGGAGCCCACCGAGGACCTGCACGCACTGCTCGCCGACACCGTGTGGTCCGGTGGGACGCCCGCCCCGCTGCCCACCGAGTCGGCGCGAGTCGCCGACGGTGACGACGACGGTCGCGGCCGGTTCTACCTCGCCAAGGTGGGCCGCGACGTGGCCTACGATTCAGCGCTGGTCGCCCGGCTGCTGCGCACCCTCGACGCGAGCCCCGCCGTCGCGGCCTTCCAGGAAGAACCGACCGCGCTCACCTACCACTTCGACGGCCGGGATCAGGTGCACTACCCGTCGGTCGCCGCGCGGCTCACCGACGGACGCACCGTGCTCGTCGACGTAGTACCGCTGGACCGGGTCGCCTTCCGCCACAACCTGGTTCAGGCCGAACTCGCCCGCGCCTACGCCCACGACCACGGCTGGGGCATGCTCAGCTGGACCGGCAGTGCGCTCGGCCCGGCGCAGCTGCGGGCACGGCCCGTCGACGCCGCCGCCGAACAACGTCTGGCCGACGACCTCGCACACGGTCCCTACGATCGGGCCGCGCTGGCCGCCGTACTCGCCGACACCGGGCTCGATCTTCTCGACCTGACCGGCCTGGTGTTGCGCAACGACTGGCAGTGGGACCGGATTCCGCTGCG
Source organism: Nocardia halotolerans (assembly GCF_042650145.1). Taxonomy (NCBI): domain Bacteria; kingdom Bacillati; phylum Actinomycetota; class Actinomycetes; order Mycobacteriales; family Nocardiaceae; genus Nocardia; species Nocardia halotolerans. The sequence continues at coordinate 38,835 of NZ_JBHSDL010000014.1, forward strand.
GCTCAGCGCGTCACGAGAGCACCGGCCAGCACCGCGACCACCAGCAGCATCGCGCAGCAGGTGAGCCACTGCCACTGATCGAGGGTGCGGTCCATCCGGCCGATCGTCGCGCGCAGGCTCGCCGCGACGCGTTGCTGGGCGACCAGTTCGCTACGCACCCCGGCCAGGGTGATGGCCACGGCATCCGCGGTCGAGGCCGCCCGGTCGATCCGGTGGTGCAGGCGGGTCACCAGCTTCTCCTTGTCGCGCACGGCTTGGCGCGACACCGCCAGCTGCACGCGCTGGTCACGCAGCTCCCTGCGCTGCTTCTCGATCAGCGCGGCCTGCGCCGAGGTGTGTCGTTCCCAGGTGTCCAGCACGGCCCACCCTCCTATCGTCGAATCCACGTGGGCCCAGGCGATCTCCCCCGCTACCCAGCCCGCGAGAAATTCACGCAACTCCCAGCTCGCCCGCGTCGGCGCGGCGAAACCCGACTCGCCCACAGCGACCATGCCCTGATCGATGCGGTACTCGGATCCGGTCGGTGCGAAGTCGGCGACGGCGACCGCGGGCACCAGCGGCACCCAGTAGCCCTTCGGGCACACCCACAGCACGTCGTCGATGCCCGCGGCCTGCAGCCGCTGCCGGTGGGCACGGGCCGCGGTGATGTCGAGTGGGCCGCTGTGGACCTGCACCACGCAGCGGCGGTCGCCGCGCCGCCAGTAGATGTCGACCGGAATGTCGTCGACGCGGGCATCGACCTCGGCATCGTCAGCCCCCGCCGCCCGGAGCCTGCCACAGATCCAGTGCTCGAGGCGCTGGGTGTTGCGTTGCGCCGCCACACAATCGGCACACCCGCAGCCGTGCCCGGTTCGTTCGGAGGCTGCGCGGCGCCCGCCCTCGGAGATACCGAGTTCGTCGAGCAACGCCCGCCGACCACATTCCACCTGGGTGTCGCTTCGCCGCTTCGTTCTCACACCATCACTCCCTCACCGGGGACCTGTCGCGCGCCCGCGCCCACGTCCTGTTCTTCAGGTTCCCGCAGACGCCGACACGCCGCCAGCCCCCTTGACCCGCGCTCGGGTGCGTCATCGTTCGGTGATCGAGATCACAACCGTGACATTGCTTGAATATCAAGCACTTTCATTGTGCCAACGTCGCACCGACCGGCCGAGATCTTGATCATTTCGATACACAGACCCGGCCTGTTGCTGCTCTTTGTCGGGCCGATGACGAAGCGGTTCGGCGCGTCGCCGACTCCGCCGGGAACCCCTCGCCACGACCCACCGGGTGGCGCCGGTGGATATGATCGCTGCGGCCGAAGCGGGCACGCTCGCCGACGACGGGAAGTAGGGTGCATGAATCAGGCTGAGCACGACGAATCCATCGGGTCGATGCTGGCGGGTATCGCCTCGGCGCTGCGTGACGTCAGCGAAAAGCTCGATGTCGTCGCAGCGCGAGTCCAGCAGGAGGTTCCCACCTTCCCGGTCGACGAGGACGTGCCCGACCAGATCAGGATCCGCAGGCTCGAATCCTGGGCATTCCATGCGTCACAGGACATTGCGCGGCTGAGCTCGCGACTCGACGCCCTGGACGGCAGCGATCCCGAACCGAGCGGGCAGCGCCCGACCCGTGGCAGTCGCAGTCGGCGAGAAGTGCGGGAGGCGGCCGAACGCGCCGATGCCGCCCGCGAGGAATCCGAACCGCCCGCTGCCCAGAACCGTCCCCCGCTGGAACGCCGCCAGTCCCCTACCCGCTCGGTCCCCGACCACCTCGGTGATCCGACTTGGCCGATCACCGCTACTCCGGTGCCGCGCACGACATTCGAACCGCCGAGTTCGGGCATTGACACACCGGGCGACGGTGCGAACGGTGAATCCACTGCCGAGCGCACGACCGATGCGGTAACGGCCGCCTCGATGGTCGGGATCCCGGTGGGCCGCGCGGACGCCGCCGGCTCGGTCAGTCTCGACATCAGCGGCTCGGCCGGTCAGCGGAAGGTTCCCACGGCCGGCGGGCCGGTGAACGGTAGTACTGGGGGCGCCCACGAGACTTCGGCCACGCGTCGAAGTTCATCGACACACGAGAGCACTGACCCTGTCGGGCGCAAGATGCCGGCGGTGAACGGCAACGGAACTGTGCCGGGCACCGACGATGCGGACAGGCCGAGGACCGCTGAGATCGGCGGAACGCTTGTGCGCGGCGGCACCGCGACCAACGGGGCCGGTACGCCGGGCCGCGCCGAGATCTCCGGGCGTCGGCATGTCTCCGGCGATGCCGGGCGAGACAGGCAGGAACGTGGCCGCGAAGCCGCCCCGGCTCACCGTAGCGACGCCGAACCCGGCGGTGCCGGCACGCACCTGCCGTCCGGCACGCAGCGGGCCGACAGTGCCGCTCTGCCAGTTTCTTCGGGCGGCGGGACCGATCCGCGCGGTGCGCACTCGGCGAACGGCCGACCGGCCCACAACGGCGAGTTGAACGGGTCGGTCGCCCGGTACAGCGATGCTCCCCCGGCTCGGCCGGTTCGCGAGACCGCCGGTGAGCACGGCGAGACCAACGGGTCGGTCGCCGGGCGGGGTGACACCCCGGCCGTTCGGCATGGCCGCGACACGGCCGATGGCCACAACGAAATCAACAGGCCAGCTGCGCAACAGAGCGACGCGCCCCCAGTTCGACACGGACACAACACTGCCGAGGGCCACGACGAAACCCACAGGCCGCCCGCACGACAGAGTGACGCTTCCGGCGGGCGGCAGGGGCACGAATCAGCCGATGTCAGCGACTCTTTCGCGGGGCGGGGATCGACGGTTCGGCAGGGTGGCGAGACCGTCGGTGAAATCGGTGAGGAGGCCGGTGCTGATCGATCGACCGGGCGGCTGGCCGGTGGCGCGTCGGGTAGCCCGGTGCCGCAGCGCCTTTCCGGCCACGTCGACGACGTGCCTTCCGGTTTTCGGGTGAGTTCGGGGCGAAGGTTCTCGACGCCGGATGCGCCGATTGACGACGCGGTGGTAGAGGCGCGCGTCGAACGGGCGGCGGCCTCGGCTCCCGACAGAATCGAACCGGGCGGTCGGGCCGACATCGATGACGACGTGCGTGACGGCGATCCCGTCCACCGCGATACCGACGTGCGGGCCGGAGCGCATCCCACTGTGCACGAGCCGACATCGCATCGGGCCCCGGATCATGCGGACCCGGCGGCGGACCGGGAGTCCGGTATCGAGCGGGCGCGACCGGTCGGCAAACCCACTGAGATAGCGGGGCAGGCCGAAACGCGCGGGGTGAGTTCCGATGCGATGGCCGACGCTCGGTCGGGACTGACGGACGGCGAGCACGTGCGGTCCCGGACGAACGGTCACGCGGTCAACGGGTTCGCAGACCAGGCCGATTCCGGCACGGACGCACCGGTCGGCGGCAGTACCAACGGTATCCACTGGGCATTTGCCGAGGACCCGGCATCCACGCCCGCCCCGCCGGTGCGTAATGGCCGCCCCGGCAACGGCTTCACCAATGACTCCGCTCATCGCGCCGAGGTCTTCCACGACTTCACCCCGCGTGATCGCCTGACGACCGACTTCGCCGCCGACACGACACCGCCCGCCCCGCCGACCCGCCTCTCCCCGCCCAAGAACCAGGCCCCGCCCCCGAGCTCCACGACACCGCCCGCAACCGAGTATGTCTCCCCCGGGTCGACACCGATGAACTCTGCGCCCCAGACGGCGCCCTTCTCGGCCGGATTCGCCTCGGCACCGCAGGAACAGTCGACACCGGCCGACCCCGCTCCGGACTCGGCAGCACACTCAGCCCACGCCGACACGACCGGTCCCGCGACCTACGGCCAGCCTGCCAACGATTACCGGGGCTTCGACACCCCGGGGCACGGCGCTCGAGCCGACATCGGCGAACCCACGAACAACCACCACCGATCAGGCCACGAAGCATCCGGCCCGCCCACCGTCGACCTCCCGACCGGACGCGGCTCCACCGCACCGGAGTCCACTCCTTCGACCTCCACGCCGTGGCCCGCCGGCCCGGATTCCGAGGGCCGAGCGGCCGAACACCGCGCAACCCCGCAGGCCCAGCCACCCGTGCACGAACGGCCGACCTCCTTACCGGCTTCCGGACCGATCTCCTCCGAACGTGCCGTGTCCGACCCGGCCCCACCCACCGCGACCGACGCGGCGGGAATCACCGTGACCGGCACCTACCGCGCCATCGATATGGAAAGCGCCGCCCATGTCGACCAACTGCAGGCCATGCTCGACGAATTGAAGCGGTCGGCGGGGTTGCCACCGGGACGGCGTGACGTGTTCGGGCCACCGACACGGGACGCCGATTAGCAGGACCCGACCAGCTGGGTGCCGACCAATCGGGCGCTGACCAGTTCGGTGCCGACCAATCGGGTGCTCGCCAGTTCGGTGCCGACCAATCGGGTACCAGTTCGGCGCCCACCAATCGGGTACCAGTTCGGCGCCCACCAATCGGGTACCAGTTCGGCGCCCACCAATCGGGTACCAGTTCGGCGCCGACCAATCGGGTGCTCACCAGTTCGGCGCCCACCAATCGGGTGCTCACCAGTTCGGCGCCCACCATTGGGTGCCCACCAATCGGTTGCCGACCGATGCGGTGCCCGCCAGCTCGGCGCCCACCAGCTCGGCGCCCACCAATTCGGCGCCCACCAATTCGGCGCCCACCAATTCGGCGCTCACCAGTTCGGCGCCCACACCAGTTCGGCGTCGGCCAATTGGGTGCCGACCGACTCGGTGCCCACCAGTTCGGTGCCGACAAGTTCGGTGCCCGCCAACCGGGTGCCCACCAGTTCAGTGCCCGCCACGCAGGTGCGGTGCACGCCGGTGATCGTCAGCCGGGGATCCGCACCGGCACCGGGTCGGCTTCCGGGAGGTCGGGGTCGGGGAGGTCGCGCAGGACGGTGGCGATGAGTTCGCGCAGGGCGCGGTGGCCCGCGTCGGCGGTGTTGCGTGGGTGCCAGGCCATGGCCAGCACCGGGGCGGGCAGTGGCAGTGGGATTTCGAAGGTGGCCAAGCCGAGGGCACGGCGGGCGGGGCGGGTCAGGGCTTCGGGTGCGGGGCAGACCAGATCGGTGGTGGCGACGGTGAACAGCGCGGTGGGTAGGTCGGCGACCGTGGCCACGACGCGGCGGGTGCGGCCGTGCAGGGCGAGCCGGTCGTCGATCACGCCGTGGGTGCGGCCGGTGGGCGAGACCTCCAGGTGGCGCACCGCCGCGTAGGCGGCCACGGTGGGGCGATCGGCGGCGAAGCGATGCGCCGCGGCGGCGACCCCCACCCAGCGGTCGGTGAGCAGGCGCTTCACCACCGTTTCCGGGTCGGTGCGGCCGAGCACACCCACTTCGATGTCCACCCGCCCGTCCCGTAGGCCGACTGCGGCGTCGGCGGGATCGGCGGCGACCAACCGCACCGTCACACCGGGCAGCTGCGTGCCCACCGCGGCCAGCAGCGGGCCAGGCAACCGGGCAGCCACCGAATCACTCACACGGACAACGAAATCACGGTGGCGCTCCGCTCCGGGCCCGTCACGCGCGGTGAGCAGCGACCGGCCGGCTTCGACCAGCGCGGCCACGTCCTGGCGCAGTTCCAGGGCGCGCGGGGTGGGCACCAACTGTCGACCCGAGCGCACGAGCAGCGGGTCGCCCAGCACCGCACGCAGTTTGGTGAGGGTACGGCTCATCGCCGAGGTGGAGGTGTGCAGACGCCGGGCCGCCTCGGTGACGCTGTTGGTGTCGAGCAACGCGTCCAGGGCCAGCAGCAGGTTCAGATCCAGCGCATTCACGTCAGGATTATCACCAACGCCGACATCGCGACCAACACGACGATCCCGCGTGTCGGCTATCCCTCGCTGACCGAAGCCGGTGTGGGAGCGGGCGCCGCGACGGTGCGGGTGCGCAGCACGCCGCGATAGGACGCCGGGCGCACCGGGCGCACCCATTGCGCCAGCCGTGTCGACAACGGCAGCGGGGTGCCCAGGTCGTCGAGCATCTCGTCGAGACTGGCCAGTGAGAACGGGATCACCGAGGCGCCGTGCGCGTGACTGCCGCCGCCGCGTTCGCGCGACCACGCCAACCGCTCGTCGATCTCGTTGTTCATCAGCTCTTCCACCGGCGGCACGAAGGCACCGGTGAGCAGGCCCGCGATCCAGTGCGCGCCGACCTCGGCGCTGAGCGCGCTCACATTGGAGCTGTTGTACCCGGCGAAGCTGAGGTTGGGCACTTCGACGGGCAGGATGTGGCGGTAGAGCCGGAAGTCGCCCGCCTCGTCGGTGAGGGACCGGCGCACGAACGGGGTGAGGAACGGGACCTCCTGCCGGTACCCGGTGGCGCACACGACGATCTCGGCCAGCTTCAGGCTGCCGTCGGACAGGCGCACCGCGGGCCCGTGCTGCCCGCCGATCAGTTCGGTGATCTCGGTGTCGCGGTGCACGCTGATCCGGCCCGCCTCGATCTGCTCGGCGAAGCCCTCGGTGGCCAGGCTCGCGCTGCTGGTGGCGATGTCGGCGATCGAGCCCTCGGGCACCAGACCGTGCTCGCGCAGGCGCAGCTTGCGGATGACACGCTCCTGCAGCAGGTCCAGGTCGGCGGCGCGCAGGCTGAGCCGGTCGAGCAGGCGTTCGACCCGGTGCGGGTAGCGCGAGGGGAAGTGCGCCTCGCCCGCGCGGGTGAGGGCCAGTTGCTCGTAGTCGGTGCCGAAGCCGAACCGGCGTGGCATCTTCCAGGTGAGCCGGCGCGCCACGACGCTGGTCTCGTCGGCGACGTGGCTCACCGCCTCGGCGACGTCGCAGGCCGACTTGCCGTAACCGACGACGACCACCGACCGGTCGCGCGCCTGCTCGACATCGTGGAACTGCGAAACATGGCACAGCTGCCCACCCGCGGCGCGGAACGCGGCGGCACCCGGCAGATCGGGCATCACCGGATCGCTGAACACACCGTTGGCGACGATCAGGTGATCGCAGGAACTGCGGTGCACACCCATCTCGTCGCGGGTCTCGAGCAGCCACCCGCTGTCGACCGGGTCGGCCGCGATCACCTCGGTGCCCAGGCGCAGGTGTTCGGTGAGACCGAACGTGGCGGCGTATCCGGCCAGGTAGGCCTGCATCTGCTGCCCATCGGGCCAGCGCGGATAGTCCGGTGGCATCGGATGGTCGCTGAAGTGGTTGGTGAACTTGCTGTTGTGCGCGCGCAGGCCCGGATACCGGCGGGTGGCGCTCCACACGCCGCCCACGTCAGGGGCCCGGTCGAAGATCTCGACCGGGAACCCTGCCTGCCTCAACACCTTTGCGCAGGCCAACCCCGCAACTCCCGCACCGACGATTCCGATGCGGCTACCGCTAGTCATGGCCAGGAGAGTACTCGGCACCGCCGTCACGGTGCCACCGTCGTGGTACCGGGGCGTGCTGTACTGGAACGATGACCAACAGTTCCGTCGTCGTGGACCGGGCCGGACTCTGGGACGCCGAGGCGCTCAGCGATGTCGCGGCCGCGACCTTTCCGCTGGCCTGCCCGCCGGAGGCCACCCCGGCCGATATCGAGATCTTCCTCGACAGGATGCTGTCGGGCGACCGATTCGGCGAATACCTGTCCGACCCGGACCGCACGGTGCTCAAGGCCGTGGAGAACGACGAGATCGTCGGCTACGCCATGCTGGTGGCCGGCCGGCCCCGTGACCCCGAGGTCGACGCGCAGGTCGGGGCGGGCGAGGTGGTGGAACTGAGCAAGATGTACGTGCTGCCGGGCCACCACGGCAGCGGGGTCGCCGGCGCCCTGATGGAGGCCGCCGTGGAGACCGCGCGTGACACCGGGGCGCACGGGGTGTGGCTGGGCGTCCACCAGGGCAACGAGCGGGCACAGAAGTTCTACGCCAAGCACGGGTTCACCCGGGTGGGTACCAAGACCAACCTGGTCGGCAACCAGGTGCACGCCGACTTCGTGTTCGAACGGGTGCTGTAGCGGTTACGCGGCGGCCGCCTCGAACCGCGACAGCGCGAGCAGGCGCGAGACCGCGCGCAGATACTTCTTGCGGTAGCCGCCCTCGAGCATTTCGGGCGAGAAGATCTCGTCGAGCTTGGCGCCCGAGACCGTCACCGGAATGCTGGCGTCGTAGAGGCGGTCGGCCAGCACCACGATGCGCAGGGCCACGGCCTGGTCGGTCACCGGGTGCACCCCGTCCACGAACACCGAGGTCACCCCGTTGATCAGCGCGCCGTACTTGGACGGATGCAGGGTGCTCAGGTGCGCCAGCAGCGCGTCGTAGTCGTCGAGGGTGGAACCAGGTGTGGCAGCGGCCCGTTCGGCCAGCAGTTCCGGTGAGGTGGGCGCGGGCGCGGGCGGCAGGTCACGGTGCCGGTAATCGGGGCCGTCGACGCGCACCGGCTCGAAGATGGAACCGAGCTTCTTGATCTCGCGCAGGAAATCCTGTGCGGCGAAACGCCCTTCACCGAGCTGACTGGGCAGGGTGTTCGAGGTGGCCGCGATGGAGACACCGGCGGCCGAGAGCTCGGTGAGCAGCCGCGAGACCATGGTGGTGTCGCCCGGATCGTCGAGTTCGAACTCGTCGATGCACAGCAGACTGTTGGCCGAGAGCCGCTCCACGGCGTTGACGAAGCCGAGGGCGCCGACCAGGTTGGTCAGCTCACCGAAAGTGCCGAACGACTTCGGCGCGGGCGCGCTGTGGAAGATCGAGGCGAGCAGGTGGGTCTTGCCCACACCGAAACCGCCGTCGAGATACAGCCCGGCGCCGGTGACGGCCTTCTTCTTGCCGAACAGGCCCTTCTTCGACCCGGCCTTGTGGATCTTGGCGACCTGACCGGCGAATTCCTCGGCCTTGGCGACCGCGGCCGCCTGGCTCGGCTCCTTCGGGTCGGGGATGTAGGAGGCGAAGCTGACCTCGTCGAACATGGGCGGAGGCACCATCTGCGCGACGAGTTGGTCGGCCGGGACCTCCGGATGGCGATCGACAAGGCGTTCTTGCATGGACAAATCGTACGGACGTGGTTGCATCGGTTCTTATGCAGCGTATCCACAATGTGACCCAGCTCGCAGACCTCGATGACGACGCACTGGCCAGGTGCTACGCCTACCCCCGGCACTTGGAACGGCCCTGGGTGCGGGCGAACTTCGTCAACAGTATCGACGGCGCCTACGCCCTCGACGGTGTGACGAAGGGGCTGGGTACCCCGGCCGACCACCGGGTGTTCGCCCTGCTGCGCGAACTGGCCGACGTGATCGTCGTCGGCGCGGGGACGGTGCGCACGGAGAACTACGGCGGCGCCCGCACCGACCTACAGCGCCGCCGTGCCCACTTCCAGCACGGTGTGGGCGGCCACCCCGACGGCACCGCCCCGCCGATCGCGGTCGTGACCGGAACCGCGCGCCTGGATCCGGCGGCGCGACTGTTCACCGACGCGCAGACCCCGCCGCTGATCATCACCACCGCCCAGGCGGCCCCGGACCAGGTGTGCGCGCTGGAGGACGTGGGCGCGCAGGTGGTCATCGCGGGCGAGGCGACGGTCATGCCCGCCGCCCTGCTGCGGGTGCTCACCGAACGCGGATTGCTGCGGGTGCTGTGCGAAGGCGGACCCCATCTGTTCGGGCAACTGGGCGAAGCGGACCTGGTCGACGAACTGTGCCTGACCACCGCCCCGATGCTGGTCGGCGGGTCCGGCGGCCGAATCTCGCTGTCGGCGAAACAATTCGGCACCCCGATGAGCCGCAAGCAGTTGCTGCTCGACGACGACGGCACCGTGCTGGCCCGGTGGGCCCGTCGATGAAACCCGGCGCCGAACCTGGCAGTGTGTAACCCATGCGCTGGACTCGGGCCGCGGCAACGGCCGCGACACTGTCGATCATGCTCGCGGGCTGTGGGGCCGGGCCGTCGGATCGGCCTGTCGTCGCCGTGGAGCGTCCCGGATCCGGCGGCGGGCAGACCACCGAGCCCGCGGCCGAACAACCGCCCGCCGCCGAGGTACCGGAAACGGACCTGGCCTGGCGTGACTGCACCGACACCACCCTGAGTTCGCTGGACTTCGGCGCGGCTCCCGAAGGGCTGGTGCTCGAATGCGCCGACTTCTCGACCCCGATCGACACGGCGGGCAACGTGCTGGGCACCTTCCGCGCGGGCGCGCTGCGCGCCCGGCTGCCGCAGACCCCCGTCGACGTGGCGCCGCTGGTCCTCACCTCCGGGTCGGACCGTTCGTCGACCTCGACGCTGGCCGGACTGGCCGTCGGCCCCAGCACGACACTGCTGGCCGCCCAGCCGATCGTGGCGGTGGACCGGCGTGGAATCGGTGCCTCCCAGCCGATCGACTGCATTCCCGCCCAGTTGCGCGCGGTGATGACCGACCTCGGCCAGACCGGGGTGGGCAGCGACGATCAGGTCGGCGCGGTGGCCGGTTTCAGCCAGGACGCCACCATCGCCTGCCGCGACTTCCTGCAGCCCTACGAGGGCACCTTCGACACCCCGCATGCCGCCGACGACATCGAGCAGCTACGCAAGCAGTGGCAGGTCGACAAGATCAACCTGCTCGGCACGGGCAACGGCGCCACGGTGGCGCTCAGCTACGCCCGCCGCTACGGCGATCATCTGGCCCGGCTGGTGCTCGACGCGCCGGAGCCGGTCGGCGCCGACGCCACCACCAGGGCCGAAGCCCGCCTCACCGGCGCCGAAGCCGCCCTGACCGCCTTCGCCCAGCGTTGCGCGGCCACCGGCTGCGCACTCGGCGACGACCCGCGCGCCGCGGTCACCGCGCTGATGAACAAGGCGAGTGCCGGCGAACTGGGCACGATCTCGGCCGCCGACCTGTCCACCGCGCTGCTCGGATTCCTGTCGAGCCCGCGCGGCGATCAGACGAGCCGGGTCACCGCGCTCGCCGATGTCCTCGCCGCCGCCGACCGCGGCGATCGCGGGCCACTCGAGGCGGCGGTGAAACGGGCCGCCGCGGCGATCAACTCCGACGGCGAATTCGTGAACCGGTGCACCGACAGCCAGCAACCACCGACCGCTGACCAGGCGCGCGAGCTGGTTCGGACCTGGGGAGACAAGTACCCCGTGTTCGGCCGCACCACGGCGATCGGGCTGATGGTCTGCTCGGCTTGGCCGGTCTCCACCCCCGCCCCGCTGCCCACCGAATTCGAGCTGCCCGTGCTGGTGTTCGCCGGTGCCGCCGACCCGGTCGTCGGCGGTGCCGCGCCCTCGGTCACCGGCGCGCTCGGTGCGGCCGGCGCCCGGCACGCGACGATGACCTGGCAGGGCTGGGGGCACCCGGTGACCGCCCACTCCGAGTGCGCGCAACAGGCCGTCAACGACTACCTCACCGGCGCGGAACTGCCCGCCGACGGCGGCGCCTGCCCTGCCTGACCGCCGCCACGGCACCCGGTTCGCGGCGCGTCCGGCGGGTCCGGCGACACCACCGCAACCCGATCCGGTGTACCGTGCCCCAGTGTTGTTCCGACAGCTCGAGCCCCGTACCGCCCGGACCACCGCGGATGTGATCAAGTTCGCACTGTGGCCGTTCGCGATCATGACCGTGCTGAACCGCGTGTTCATCAAGGCGATCAACGGCTTCATCACCGATGATTACCGCCCGGTCTACAACGCCTCGTTCGAGTTCCTCAACGGCCGGCCGGTGTACACGGCCAACTTCGATTCCGTCGACCCCCATTACCTGTATCCGCCCAGCGGCACCCTGATGATCGCGCCCGTCGCGATCATCGAATACGAACTGTCGCGCTGGTTGTTCATCGCGCTCAACGCGGCCGCAATCCTGCTGGCCTGGTACCTGCTGCTGCGGCTGTTCAAGTTCGGTATCGGCTCGATCGCCGCACCCGCGCTGCTGCTGGCCATGTTCTCCTCCGAGACCGTGATCAACACACTGGTGTTCACCAACGTCAACGGGTGCCTGCTGCTGGCGGAACTGCTGTTCATCCACCTGTTGCTGGCGCGCCGGGATCTCTGGGCCGGTGCCGCCCTGGGATTGAGCATCGCGGTGAAACCCACGCTGGCGCCGCTCCTACTGGTCGCGGCGGTACGCGGGCAGTGGAAGGTGTTCATCACCGCGTGTGGTGTGCCGGTGGCCCTCACCGCGATCGCCTGGCCGCTGTCGAAGGACCCCGAGAAGTTCTTCACCCACGTGATGCCCTACCTGGCGCAGACCCGCGACTACTTCAACAGTTCGGTCGGCGGCAACGGGCTCTACTACGGGTTGCCGCACTGGCTGATCCTGCTCACGCAGATCGTGATGGCCGGGGTGGTCGCGGCGTCGCTGTGGCTGCTGTGGCGCTACTACCGCCACGACGACCTGTTCTTCGTCACCACGTTCTCCGGGGTACTGCTCACCGCGTCGTTCCTGCTGCCCTCGCTGGGCCAGATGTACTACTCGATGATGCTGTTCCCGTTCCTGATGACGGTGGTGCTGCGCAATTCCGTACTGCGCAACTGGCCGGCGTGGCTGGCGATCTTCGGTTTCATGACCTACGACAAGTGGCTTTCGGATCGCTGGCAGAGCACCGGGCGCGCACTCGAGTACCTGCGGGTGACCTTCGGCTGGGGGCTGCTGCTGCTCGTGGTGTTCTGCGTGCTCGGCGACCGCTACCTGGCGGCCCGGCGCGCGGGCCGGCTCCAGTTCGGCCTCGACCCGGCCTGGATGGCCGACGCGCCGGACTCCCGCAACGGCAGCGACGCGGCCACCCCGGGGCGCGAGCCGGTCCGCGAGGACGACCCGGTGGCGCCGGAAGAACCGACCGCCGAGCGCGAACCCGCACTGAAGTAGCCACCGGCCGGTGCGTGCGCCGAGGATCACGGCACGCACCGGTCGAACGCATTACCGTGGAGTGATGAGTTCCGAATCCTCGTTGCCAACGCCGCGCATCCAGCTCACGCCGCAACAGTGGAAGACGAAACTGGATCCGCAGGAATACGCGGTGCTACGCGAAGCCGCCACCGAGCGCCCCTTCGTCGGCGAGTACACCGACACCAAAACCGAAGGCGTCTACACCTGCCGCGCCTGCGATGCCGAACTGTTCCGCAGCACCGAAAAATTCGACTCGCACTGCGGATGGCCGTCGTTCTTCGACCCCGCCGATTCCGACGCGGTGATCCTGCGATCCGACGACACCCTCGGCATGCGCCGGGTGGAGGTGCTGTGCGCCAACTGCCACAGCCACCTCGGCCACGTCTTCGAGGGCGAGGGCTACCCCACCCCCACCGACCAGCGCTACTGCATCAATTCGATCGCGCTGCGTCTACAGCCGAGCACCGACTGACACGCGAAAGGCCCGGTCATCGTGACCGAGCCTTTCGCGTTGCCGTCGACTACGGCAGTGCGGTGACCAGCTGCTCGACCTCGACCCGGGGGCCGGTGAAGAACGGGACCTCTTCGCGCACGTGCAGGCGAGCTTCGGTAGCGCGCAGGTCACGCATCAGGTCGACGATGCGGTGCAGTTCGGGGGCCTCGAAGGCCAGGATCCACTCGTAGTCGCCCAGCGCCATCGAGGTCACCGTGTTGGCCCGCACGTCCGCGTAGCCACGGGCGGCCTTGCCGTGGTCGGCGAGCATCTTGCGGCGCTCGTCGTCGGGCAGCAAGTACCACTCGTAGGACCGCACGAACGGGTACACGCAGATGTAGTCGCCCGGGTCCTCACCGGCCACGAAGGCCGGGATGTGACTCTTGTTGAACTCCGCCGGGCGGTGCACCGCCACGTTGCTCCACACCGGAGTGCTGGCCCTGCCCAGTTCGGTGGTGCGCCGGAAATCGGCGTAGGCGGCCTGCAGATCCTCCACCCGCTCGGCATGGGTCCACACCATGAAATCGGCGTCGGCCCGCAGCCCGGCCACGTCGTAGATTCCGCGCACCACCACGCCCTTGTCGGCGAGACCGTCGAAGAACGCCTGCGCCTCCTTGATCGCCGCGGCCCGGTCCGCACCGAGCACGCCGGGCTGAACCTGGAACACCGAGAACATCAGGTAGCGAATGGTGGAGTTGAGGGCCTGGTAGTCGAGTCGCGCCATGGATCCATGGTGCCACTGCGCGCTTTCCGCCCACCGCTGGGGCTCACTCCACAGCCGGTCTGCGCGCCCGCCACGGCGAGGTTTCGTCATCGCCGAAAACCGAGGTCACCGTTGACACCTCGTCGCCGTGGAGTTCGACCGCGCCGAGATCGGGGTCGAGGATCAGGGTCCGCGCACGAGGGGTCTGCTCACCGGGGATGTCCACAGCAGGCCATCATGCAAGACAGCTATCACCGGTGTCCACTGACACGCCGCGCATGCCGGACGGCAGGCACGCAAGAGCTCTGCCTCCACCGTCGATCGGAGCGAGATGCTGCCGCCCGCTCGACGGTCGAGGCGCAGGCTCTCGCCGGCTGCCATGGATACACGCGGGGTCCTTGCCCGCGGGCTGTCAGTACGGGAGGACGAGGGCGATGCGTTCGGCCGCGGCGGTGCCGGAGGCCACGCAGGCGGGGACGCCGACACCGTGCAGGTAGGCGCCGGCGAGGGCGAGGCCCTCGAGGTCGGCGACGGCGGCTTCCATGGTGGCGATCCGGTCGGCGTGGCCGGGGGCGTATTGGGGAAGACCGCCCGGCCAGCGTTGGACGACGGTGGCCAGTGGGGTGATCGGGATTCCGGTGACGGTGGCCAGGTCATCGGCCGCCGTGGTGACGAGCTCGTCGTCGGTCCACGACAGGGACTTCTCGTCGCCGAAGCGGCCGAATGAGGCACGGACCAAGGCGACGTCGCGTTCGGCCAGATGCGGCCACTTGCGGCTCGACAGGGTGAAGGCCTTGGCTCCCAAGGGTTCTCCGGTGGCGACGAGGATGCCGGAATTGTCCGGGAGCTCGGTGTCGCGGGGCAGTGCCATGGCGACCAGCGCCGAGGACGACAGTTCGATGCCCGCGGCGGCCCGCGCTGCTTCGGGAGCCACATAGTGCAGGAGCCGGGCGGTGACGGGTGCGGGAGTCGCGAGGACCACCGCGTCGACGGCGCCGAGCGGGTCGACGACCCAGCCGCCGGAACCGCGGGCCAGCCGGGTGGCGGCCAGTGCGGTGACCAACCGTGGCCGCGCCGCCTCGGTCAGCGCGGTGAGCAGCGCTGCGTAGCCGTCGCGCAGCCCGCCGAAAACCGGGGCGGAGCTGGGGGCAGGCAGTACCCGGCGGACAGCGTCGGTGAGGCTCGGCGCACCGTCGTCGAGGGCCGCGGCGAGAGCGGGCAGTGCGGCGCGGACGCCGATGGACGCGCTGATCCCGGCATACACACCACCCAGCAGCGGATCGACGCTGCGCTCGACCACCTGCGTACCGAACCGATCCGCGACCAGGGTCCGCACATCGATATCGCCGCCGGGGCGCCACTGCAGCGGGCGTTCGGGCTCCGTCGCGACCTGGTGGACGCCTGCGTCGTCGATGAGACCGCGCAGGGACTCGGCATCCGACGGGATGCCCATCAGCGTGCGCCCGGGCAGTGGATGGGCCGCACCCCGCGCCCACACCAGCGGGCGTTTCCCGGCCGGCCGCACCAGCTGGTCGTCGAGGCCGAGCTCGTGCATCAGGTCCAGCACCTCGGGCCGGCGCCCGACGAACGCCTCGGCGCCGAGATCCACCGGCCCGCCGCCCAACTCACCGGTGTGCAGCACTCCACCGGTGCGCGCGCTCTGCTCGAGCACGACGATGTCGACGCGCTCACCGAGCCGCTGCCGCAAACGATAGGCCGCGACGAGCCCGCTGACTCCGCCGCCGATAACCGCGATCCGCATGCTTCGACCGTAGCCGGGGGGGTGCGTCGCGGTACGGGCCGGACCGGATCGGTGTCGGCCCGGCCACGCGGCGGTGGACGTCGTGCGCGTGGTCCACCGGGGTCTGTGGCGACCAGTTCAGCCGCGCGCGGGTGACCGGCGCGGACTGCGTCTCCGGGCACAGCGGCGGTTGCACCGCCCTGGTCGCCCCACGGGCGCCCTACAGCGAGTGCACCAGCTCCACCAGCTCGGTCAGCACGCCGGGGTCGGTATCCGGCAGTACCCCGTGGCCCAGGTTGAAGATGTGGCCGGAGGCGCCGAGGGTGATCGCCTCGTCGGCTTCCCGCACGATGCGCCGAGTCTGGGTCTCGACGGCGTCGAATCCGGCGAACAGGATCGCGGGGTCCAGGTTGCCCTGCAAGCTCTTCCCGGCGCCCACGCGCCGCGCGGCGTCGGTGAGCGGCACCCGCCAGTCCACCCCGACCACGTCGGCGCCGGCTTCGCCCATGGCGCCGAGCAGCTCACCGGTGCCCACGCCGAAGTGGATGCGCGGCACTCCGGCCGAGGCCACCTCGGCGAAGACGCGCTCCGAATGCGGCAGGACGAACTCGCGGTAGTCCGCGAGCGAGAGCGCACCGGCCCACGAATCGAACAGTTGCACCGCGTCGACTCCGGCGGCGAGCTGGGCCTGCAGGAAGGCGATGGTGATGTCGGTGAGCGTGCCGAGCAGGGTGTGCCAGGTTTTCGGGTCGGCGTACATCATCGCCTTGGTGCGCTCGTGCTGCTTGCTCGGTCCGCCCTCCACCAGGTAGGACGCCAAAGTGAACGGGGCGCCGGCGAAACCGATCAGCGGGGTGTCGCCGAGTGCGGCGGTGAGCAGTCGCACGCCTTCGGTGACGGCGCCGACCTCCTCCGGCCGCAGGTGCGGCAGAGCGCGCACATCGGCTTCGGTGCGCACGGGCGAGGCGATGACCGGGCCCACACCGGGCACGATGTCGAGGTCGATGCCGGCGGCCTTGAGCGGAACAACGATGTCGGAGAACAGGATCGCGGCGTCCACCCCGTGCCTGCGCACCGGCTGCAAGGTGATCTCACACACCAGCTCCGGATCGAAGCACGACTCGAGCATGCCGATGCCCTTGCGCAACTCCCGGTACTCCGGCAGCGACCGACCGGCCTGACGCATGAACCAGACCGGGCGCCTGCTGGGTGTCGCGCCGGTGGCGGCGGCCAGGAAGGGGGCATCGGTCAACCGGCGGCGGGTGTAGGTGCTCACCGCTGCCATCCTAGGCGGCGAGGAGCACGGAACTGCCCCCACATCCGGGGTAGGTTGCGCCACATTCGGCCGGGCACGCCCGCTGCGGGCCAGAGCGAGTTCGCCGCCAGGTCCGGCCGAACGCCGTGGATCGGGCGGGGCAAGGACATCCGCTCGCTCCCCGCCTGAGGTTCGAGTTGCCTGCACACCAGGCGCATCGTCAACGCGGGTACGCCCCTGTCTGTCGCATAGTGTGCATCACACCGGCGCCCAGAATGCGCCCTCCGCAACGCGGCCCTGGCACCGCAGATGTTGGCGGCGCGCCTCCGCACGGGCCGCACACCCACCGTCTACGGTTCTCCTCGTGACACCGCTCGACATCCGCGACGGCGCCGCACCGACCGGGGGAACGCCCCGCGAGCCTGCTTCTTTCCGGGCGGCGGTCGATGCGATGGGCACCGCAACAGTGCACCCCCGAATCGAGTTGGCGCCTATCCGTCCCCCGCAACGGTTGGCGCCGTTCTCCTATGCGCTAGGAGCGGAGGTCATCCACCCGGACACCCCGGTGGTACCCACCGACTCCGAGGGCGACGCGTTCGGCAGGCTGATCCTGCTCCACGACCCGGACGGCGACGAGGCCTGGAACGGTGTGTTCCGGCTCGTCGCCTACATCCAGGCCGACATCGACGCCGCCCTCGCCGCCGACCCGCTGCTCCCGGAGGTGGCGTGGAGCTGGCTGGTCGACTCGCTCGAGTCGCGCGGCGAGCCGTTCACCGCCCTGGGCGGCACGGTCACCGCCACCAGTTCGGTCCGCTACGGCGACATCGCCGGTCCCCCGCGCGCCCACCAACTGGAGCTACGCGCCTCCTGGACGGCGATGAACACCGAGATGCGCAGACACGTGGAAGCCTTCTGCGAGGTGCTGGCGTTCGCCGCCGGTCTCCCCCCTGCCGGAATCACCCATTTACGCCCGGAGTCCTATACCCACACCGATCGGCCCTGATCGCCACGTAGAGTTCAGGTTTATGTCGGTCGCCGAGGAACCCACCGCCGCCGAGCCTCTGCTCGCTCCCGCCGAGGGTGTTCCCCCCGTGCTGGCCACCGCCGCCGAGGTCGCCGCGGCGGCCGAGGCCATCGCCGCGGGCACCGGCCCGCTGGCCGTCGACGCCGAACGCGCCTCCGGTTTCCGCTACTCCGCACGCGCCTACCTGATCCAGTTGCGTCGTGAAGGCGCGGGCACCTTCCTCGTCGACCCGATCCCGATCACCGACGCGCTGGGTCCGCTGGCCGCGGCGATCAACGACCTCGAATGGGTGCTGCACTCCGCCGACCAGGATCTGCCCGGCCTAGCCGACCTCGGCCTGCGGCCCGCCCGCCTGTTCGACACCGAACTGGGCGGGCGCCTCGCCGGCTACGAGCGTGTCGGCCTGGCCGCGATGGTGGAAAACCTGCTGGGCCGCTCGCTGCGCAAAGGACACGGGGCCGCCGACTGGTCGACCCGACCGCTGCCCGCCGAGTGGCTCAACTACGCCGCCCTCGATGTGGAGCTGCTGCTGGAACTGCGCGACACCGTCGCCGCCGACCTGGCCGAGCAGGACAAAATGGCCTGGGCGGCCGAAGAATTCGAACACGTCCGCACCATGGACCCGCCCGCCCCGAAGGTCGACCGCTGGCGGCGCACCTCCGGTATCCACAATCTGCGCCGCGCCCGCCAGCTCGCGATCGTGCGGGAACTGTGGATCACCCGTGACGATCTCGCCCGCGCCCGCGACGTGGCCCCTTCCCGCATCCTGCCCGACTCGGCCATCGTCGCCGCCGCCACCGGCGAACCACGCACCGTCGCGCAACTGCGCACCATGCCCGTCTTCGGTGGTCCCCGCCAGCGCCGCTATTCCCGCGACTGGCTCGCCGCCGTGGAACGCGCCCGCACCCTCCCCGACACCGATCTGCCCCCGCTGACCCTCCCGTTCGACGGTCCGCCGCCGGTCAACCGCTGGGAACGCCGAGACCCGGTCGCCGCCGCCCGCCTCACCACCGCCCGCAGCGCCATGGGTGAGCTCTCCACCGAGTACGCCATTCCGGTGGAAAACCTGCTCTCCCCCGATCTGGTGCGCCGGTTGTGCTGGGACGGGCTCCCTGATTACAAAAACGTCGGCACCCCCGAAGAACTCGGTGCGGCGATCGAGGCATTCCTGCGCGCAGGCGGTGCCCGGCCTTGGCAACGCGCCCTCGCCGTACCGGTGCTGACCGAAGCGCTGACGCCCCACGAGCAATAGCCGCTGGTCCGCCCACACTCGTCAGCTCTCAGCCACACGCGAGCAGCGCAGTGGCAACGAGTGAAAAGGGTTCGACGGCCGTATCCGGCGGGGATAGCGTGTGTCTTCGACTCGCCGCCACCGAAAGGGACCGTTGTGCTGGAAGACGCGATTGCCGCCAATCGGGCCAATTGGGACGACCGGGCCGAGGTGCATGTACGGTCGCGCATGTACGACGTGGCGGCTTTCCTGGGTGACCCGGGCATGATCTCCTCGGTGGTGCGCAACGATCTCGCCGTGCTCACGCCGCACCTGCCGTATACCGGAATCGAGGGGCGGTCGCTGCTGCATCTGCAGTGTCATATCGGCCTCGACACCGTGTCATGGGCGCGGTTGGGGGCCGTGGATGTGCACGGGGTGGATCTGTCGCCCAATTCGCTGCGGCACGCGGCGCGGATCGGACGAGACGACGGTCGTGAGATCACCTGGGTGGAGGCGGACGCGAGGTTCGCCTCAGCGCTGATCGAACGGCGGTTCGACACCGTGGTGACCAGCGCGGGGACCATTGTCTGGTTACCGGAACTCACCGCGTGGGCACGGTCGGTCCACGACCTGCTGGAGCCGGGCGGGGTGTTCGCGATCCGCGACGACCACCCGATCCTCGGAGCGATGCAGTTCCAGCCGTGGGAAATCGCCGACGACTACCTCGGCGGTGGTGGCGTGCGCACCTACTCGGATTCGGGTACCTACACCGAGAATTCGGACGGGCGGATCACCCACACCACCAATCACGAGTGGCGCCACGACCTGGGTGAAGTCGTCGCGGCGCTGCTGGGCGCCGGGCTCATGATCGAGGCGGTGGTGGAGCTGCCGTACATGGATTGGCCGGCGTTTCCCGATCTCGTGGCGTGCGAACAAGGTTGGACACTACCCGCCGGGAAACCGCGGATCCCGTTGAACTTCGCGGTCGTCGCGCGGCGACCGGCCCGCTGAGAACCCGGTCTTCAGCGAGCCTGCAACCAACCACCGATGCGCTGGGCGATGGCGTCGGCGGTGAGGCCGAGATCCTCGAGGATCTCGTTGCGGGAGGCGTGGTCCAGGAACTGTTGGGGCACACCGAGATCACGGGCGGGGACGTCGAGGCCGGCGTCACGCAGCCGCGCGGAGACGGTGGAGCCGATGCCGCCGTGCAGGCCGCCGTCTTCGACGGTGACGACCAGCCGGTAGTTCTCGGCCAGTTTCACCAGGGCGTCGGAGACCGGCAGCACCCAGCGAGGGTCCACGACGGTGACCGAAATGCCCTGGTGCGCCAGGAGTTCGGCGGCCTGTAGCGCGGTACCCGCGAACGGGCCGACCGCAACGAGCAGCACGTCACCGTGCTGAGACTGCGCCGATCCGGCGCCGGGGATGGCCAGGCGCAGCACATCGACGCCGTCGAGGCGCTCGACGGCGGTGATGTCCTCGGCCACACTGCCTTTCGGGAACCGCAGCACGGTGGGGCCGTCGGTGACGGCGAGAGCTTCGGTGAGTTCCTCGCGCAGGGTGGCGCCGTCGCGGGGGGCGGCGACACGGATGCCGGGGACGACACCCAGCAGCGAGAAGTCCCACATGCCGTTGTGGCTGGCACCGTCGGGGCCGGTGATGCCCGCGCGGTCGAGCACCACGGTCACCGGCTGCTTCAGCAGTGCCACGTCCATCAGCAACTGGTCGAAGGCGCGGTTGAGGAAGGTGGCATAGATCGCGACGACCGGGTGCATGCCGCCCAGGGCCAGCCCGGCCGCCGAGGCCATCGCGTGCTGCTCGGCGATGCCGACGTCGAACATGCGGTCGGGGAAGCGTGCACCGAACGGGGCCAGGCCGGTGGGGCCGGGCATGGCGGCGGTGATGGCGACGATGTCGTCGCGCCGGGCCGCGTGCTCGATGAGTTCCTCGGAGAACACCGCGGTCCAGCCCTTGGCCTTCTTCCCGGCCAGCGGGCGGCCGGTGAGCGGGTCGATCGGCTCGCAGGCGTGCATCTGATCGGCGACGTGGTTCTCCGCGTGCTCGTAACCGTTGCCCTTGCGGGTGACCACGTGCACGACCACCGGGCCGCCGAATTCCTTGGCCCGCCGCATCGCCGCCTCGAGCGCGACCAGATCGTGGCCGTCGACGGGGCCGACGTACTTCATGCCCAGATCGGAGAACAGCTCCTGCGGGCTCACCGCGTCCTTGATCCCGGCTTTGAGCGCGTGGACCATCGAGTACGCCGACTCCCCCACGGCGGGAATGCTTTTGAGGATGCGCTTGCCCGCGTCGAGGGCGTGCTCGTAGGCGGGCTGGGTGCGCAGCGCGGTGAGCCGGTCGGCCAGCCCACCGATGGTGGGGGCGTAGGAGCGGCCGTTGTCGTTGACCACGACCACCACCGGCCGATCGGGAGCGCCCGCGATGTTGTTGAGCGCCTCCCAGCACATGCCACCGGTGAGCGCGCCGTCGCCGACCACGGCCACCACGGTGCGGTCCTGCTCGGTGAGCGCGAACGCCTTGGCCAGACCGTCGGCGTAGGACAGCGAGGCCGAGGCGTGCGAGGACTCGACCCAGTCGTGCTCGCTCTCGGCGCGGCTCGGGTAGCCCGACAGGCCGTCGCGGCTGCGCAGCGAATCGAACAGACCCTTGCGGCCGGTGAGGATCTTGTGGACATAGGCCTGGTGGCCGGTGTCGAAGATCAACGGGTCGACCGGCGAATCGAAGATCCGGTGCAGGGCGATGGTCAGCTCGACCACACCCAGATTGGGACCGAGATGGCCTCCGGTGGCGGCAACCTTCTGCACCAGGAACTCGCGGATCTCGTCCGCCAGTTCGCGCAGTTGCGGCACGCTCAGCCGGCGCAGATCCTCGGGTGAATCCACCCGCGACAGCACTCCCACCTGAACTCGCTCCCTCCGGACTGTTGTGTGATCCGCCCAGTGTATTTGGCCGCGCCGACAGCTCAGGCTCGCGGCCCCTTCTCCGTCCGTGATCGCGATCACGGAGCACCCGTCGACGGTAGCCTGTGACCAGCGCGCACGTTCGACCAGCCACACCGGTGAGCGGATGACAGCCCGCCCAGCCGGCTTCACCGGCTGTGAGGACTATCTCTCCCGCGCGCCCCGCACGAGCAGGCCGGCAACTCCCCTTACAGTGACGCTGTGGCCGAACCCGACCGTGTTGCGATCGAACCCGGGGTGGTGCTCGGCATGCTCGAGGACGTGTACGCGGCCTGCCGCGACGACTTGTCCGGGACACCGGCCGACTACATCCCCGAGCTGGCCGCGGTGGCGCCGGACGCGTTCGGGCTGTGCCTGGCCACCGCCGACGGGCTGGTCTACCGGGTGGGCGACACCGAGACCGGCTTCACCATCCAGTCGATCTCCAAACCGTTCACCTACGCGCTCGCCCTGGCCGACCGCGGCGTCGACGGGGTGGCCGCGCACATCGACGTGGAACCCTCGGGCGAGCCGTTCAACGAGATCAGCCTGGAACCGCAGACCCAGCGACCGAGCAACCCGATGATCAACTCCGGGGCGATCACCGCGGCCTCGCTCGTCTCGGGCCGGGACGCGGCCGACAAGTTCGAGCGGGTCCGGCGTTGCTACTCCCGCTTCGCCGGGCGCGAATTGCGGATGAACGAGGCGGTGTACGAGTCCGAGGCGCGCACGGGGTACCGCAACCGAGCCATCGGTTACATGTTGCGCTCGGTGAACGTGATCGACGACGATCCCGACGACGCCGTGGACCGGTACTTCCGGCAGTGCTCGATCGAGACCACCTGCGCCGACCTGGCGGTGATGGCGGCGACCCTGGCCGACAACGGGGTCAATCCCACGACCAGGGAGCGCGCGCTGTCGACCTCGCTGACCGAGCGGGTGCTCAGTGTGATGACCACCTGCGGTATGTACAACGCGGCGGGTGACTGGGTGACCACGGTCGGCCTGCCCGCCAAGAGCGGAGTCGGCGGCGGGATCATCGCCGTGCTGCCCGGCCAGCTCGGGATCTCGGTGTACTCCCCGCGCCTGGACGCCCAGGGCAACAGCGTCCGCGGGGTCGCGGCCTGCCGGGAGCTGTCACGGCGGCTCGAGCTGCACTTCTGTCACGTGACCCGGTCGGCGCGCACAGCCATCCGGGCCGACTACACGGTGGCCCAGCTGCCGTCGCGACTGCGCCGTTCCCCCGAGGACGCGGCGGTGCTGTCCGCGCACGGTGAGCGCGCCCGGATCTACGAACTGCACGGTGATCTGCTCTTCGCCGGTGCCGAACGCACGGTCCGCGCGATCGAGGGCAGAGCGGGCGAGCTCGAGGCGCTGGTGATCGATCTGCGCCGGGTCGGCGAGGTGAGCGCGGTGGCCCGCGGCATGCTCGACACGTTGCAGGCCGATCTGGTGGCCGCGGGCTGCCGGGTGGCACTGGTGGACCCCGATGCCCGGCTCGGGCACGAGGTGTCGAGTCTGGATCCGCGCGATCCGCGCGGGCGGGTGTTCATCGATCGCGACACCGCCACCGAATGGTGTGAGGACATCGTGCTGGAAAAGCACCGGCCGCCCGGCGTACAGGCCGCCCACTCGATGGGCCTGGACGAGCATCCGATGCTGGCCGGTCTCGTCGCCGCCGACCGAGCCCGTCTCACCCCCGACTTCGTGCTGCGCACCCTGGCCAGGGGCGAGGTGATCGCCGAGCACGGCGACCCGCGCTCGGGCCTGTATCTGATCCTCGACGGCCGGGTGCGGGTGACCTTTCCGGGCACCGACGGGCGCGTGCACCGGCTGGTGACGCTCACGGCCGGAATGTCGTTCGGTGAGATCCCGATGCTGATCGGCGAACCGGTCGTGAACGCGGTCGTCGCCGAGACGCAGGTGCGGGTGGCGGTGCTGGTGCCCGCGGTGTTCGACGCGCTCACCGACGCGCATCCCAAACTGAAACTCGCGCTGCTGCAACGACTGGCGGCGGGTGCGTACGCGCAGATGGAGGCCACCGTGCGCACCATCTCGGCCAACGCGGGCAACTACTGACCGTGGCCCGGAACCTCGCCCACGCGCGAGTCGTTGGGTAGCGCAGGACCCTTCGACCGGCAGGAGCACCGCGATGAACGAGAAATCCGGGCAGGCGAGCACCACCACGTTCGGGCGGGGCACGGTGCGTGCGGTGCCCGACCTGATCCGGGTCACCTTGTCGGTGGAGTCACGTGCGCGCACGGTGGCCGCGGCGTACGGACGCGCGGGTGAGCGGGTGAGCAGGGTCGTGGCCGCCCTGCGGGCCGCCGGGGTGCGCGACGCCGACCTGGCGACCAGCGGGTTGAGTGTGCGCACCGAAACCGTCTACACCGACAAGGGGCGCAACGAGATCGCCGGGTATCTGGCGAGCACCGGGCTGAGTATCGCCCTGCGCGAGGACACCGGCACCGATCCCGCCGAGACCGTCGCCGCCGCGGTGACCGCCGGCGGCGACGACGTGCGCCTGGGCGGGCTGACCCGCGCGGTGGCCGACCCGGAACCGCTGCTCGCCCGGGCCCGCGACGCCGCCTTCGACGACGCGCTGGCCAAGGCCCGGCAGTACGCGGCCCGCGCCGGGGTCCGGCTGGGCGCGGTCCTGCAGATCACCGAGGACACCGCGCCGCCGCCACGCGCCTATGACATCAGCGCGGACTCCGGCAACGCGCCGATGCTGATGGCGCGCGGCAGTTCCCCCGTACCGGTGGTGCCCGGCGAGACCGAGGTCGGCGCGAGCGTACGGGTCACGTGGGCACTCGAGTGAGCTCGCCCGCACACGCTTTCCTGCCGCGGTGGCGCGCAGCGGTTCCGGCGGGACCGAAGTCGGCGCCGGAACCGCAGGGTGGCGTGTGCTCCTCGAGTCAGCACACCCGTACACGCTCGCCGGCCCCGACGCCGCGCTGAGTCGGGGACGGCGAGGACGATCGCGTCAGCGGTCGAGCAACGCCACGCATTCGACGTGGTGCGTGGCGGGGAAAGCGTCGAAGGCGCGCAGCTCGGCCAGGTGATAGCCGGCATCGAGGTAGAGACCGAGGTCGCGGGCGAAGGCCGCCGGATCGCAACCGATGTGCACGATCCGGCGTGGGTCGGCATCGGTGACCGCGGCGACGACGTCTTTACCCGCACCGGCCCGCGGCGGATCCAGGACCACCACGTCCGGCGTCGTCGTCGCCTCGCGTGCCCACCGTTCGACTCGCTCGGCGCGCAACTGCACCCACGGCAGGTCACGCAGGGCGACAGCACCGTCGGCGACGGCCGGGCGCGCGGATTCGACGCCGGTGACCGCCCCCGTCTGCCCGGTCTGCTCCCCCAGCCGGGCGGCGAACACGCCGACACCGCTGTAGAGATCCCAGCCCGAACCGCCGGGTGCCAGCCCGGACCAGTCGGCGATCAGATCCGAATAGCATTGCGCCGCTCCGTGATGCGCCTGCCAGAAGCCGGTGGCCGCGAGCTCCCAGCGGCGGCCCGCCACATATTCGACGACGCGACCGGTACCGGCCATCACCCATTCCTCGCGGGGCGCGTTGGTCGCGGATTTACGCGAGGCCGCTCGGTCGCGCACCACGCCACGCTCGTCGCCGACCGGTCTGCCTGATTCGCGATGCCGCGCCGGACGCTGCCCACGGCCGCGAGCGGCCCCCCGCGGAGTCGACGGACGGGCACCGGATCGCTCGGCCACCGCCGCGGGGGCCAGTTCCACGATGTGGCGCACGCCGTCACCGTCGAGGGCCACGACCAGGTCGGCGCCGGGGGTCCACAACCGGTCGGCGACCCCGTCGAGAGCACCGGCCACCGGTTGCGGGCAACGCAGGTCGGCGATCACCTCGTCGCTGCGGTAGCGGTGCACACCGGCGCGACCGGCGCCGTCGACGACCAGGCGCACGCGGGTACGCCAGCCGCCGGTGACATCGTCGGGGTCGCCGGCGATCGGCTCGACGGTGATCTCGCGCTCCACCCCGGCCAGCCTGCGCAACTGCTCGGCCACCACGGTCGCCTTGAGCGCGCGTTGCGCGGCGGGCGTGGCGAAGGAGAAATCACAGCAGCCCGCGCCGCCGGGACCCGAGACCGGACAGGTCGCGGGCACCCGGTCCGGTGAGGGCTCGATGATCTCGACCGCGTCGGCACGGCAGAACGACTTGCCCCGGTCCTCGGTGACCCGAGCCAGCACCAGCTCACCGGGCAGCCCGTGGCGCACGAACACGACCCGGCCCTCGTGGCGGCCCACGCAGAAGCCACCGTGCCCCGGCGCCCCGAGACGCACCTCGAATTCCTGTCCGCGCCAATCACTCACAGCCACACCCACTTCCCTTGTCGACCGGCACGCCGCTCAGCGACGACCCGGCCGTTCGAAACCGCGACGCACCGAGCCCGGCGCGTTACCTTCGGCTGCTTGCCTGGCCCGGGTGGAGGACGACAGCTGCCACGGCACGCTCGTCACCATCACACCGGGTTCGAACAACAACCGGCCCTTCAACCGCAGCGCCGACTGGTTGTGCAGCACCTGCTCCCACCAGTGGCCCACCACGTATTCGGGGATGAACACGGTGACCACGTCACGCGGGGCGTTCTTGCGTACCCGCTGCACGTAGTCGAGCACCGGCTTGGTGACCTCGCGATACGGCGACTCCACCACCTTGAGCGGCACGTTGATCTCGCTGTTCTCCCACTCGCGCACCAGACTGCGGGTGTCGGCGTCGTCGACGTTGACCGTGATCGCCTCGAGGGTGTCGGGCCGGGTCGCCCGGGCGTAGGCCAGGGCCCGCTTGGTGGGCAGGTGCAGCTTGGAGACCAGCACGATGGAGTGGGTGCGACTGGGCAACACCCCGTCCCACTCGGATTCGCCTAGTTCACGCGAGACCGAATCGTAATGGCGCCGAATCAGTTTCATCACCGCGAAGATCGCCACCATCGTGATGATCGCGATGTAGGCACCGGCGAAGAACTTGGTGGCCAGCACGATCACCAGCACGGTGCCGGTCGCGGTGAGACCGATCGCGTTGATCACCCGCGAGCGCTGCATCTTCACGCGCACACCCGGGTCTGTCTCGCCGCGCAGCAAGCGCGTCCAGTGCCGCAGCATGCCGGTCTGGCTCAGCACGAACGAGACGAACACACCCACGATGTAGAGCTGGATGAGCTTGGTCACCTCGGCGCCGAAGAACACCACGAACGCGATCGCCGCACCCGAGAGGAACAGGATGCCGTTGGAGAAGGCCAGCCGGTCACCGCGGGTGTGCAGCTGCCGGGGCAGGTACCGGTCCTGGGCCAGGATCGAACCGAGCACCGGGAATCCATTGAACGCGGTGTTGGCGGCCAGCACCAGGATCAGCGCGGTGACGGCGGTGATGAAGAAGAAACCGATCGGGAAACCCTGGAAGACGGTTTCGGCGATCTGGGCGATCAACGTCTTCTGGTGATAGTCCTCGGGCGCCCCGACCAGGTTCGACGTGTCGTGGGCGTACACGACACCGATCTTCTGGGCCAGCATGATGATGCCCATCAGCAAGATGATCGCGATCGTGCCCAGCATCAGCAACGTCGTGGCCGCGTTGCGCGACTTGGGTTTACGGAACGCGGGCACCCCGTTGCTGATGGCCTCGACACCGGTCAGCGCCGCACAACCGGAGGAGAAGGCGCGCGCGACCAGGAAGGCGAAGGCCAGCCCGTAGAGCTGCTCGTCCTCGGCGACCAGGCCGAAGCCGGCCGAATCCGCCCGGATGTCGTCGCCGAGCACATAGGACCGGAACAGGCCCCACCCCAGCATCACGAACATGCCGAAGACGAACGCGTAGGTCGGGATGGCGAACGCCTTGCCCGACTCGCGCACACCACGCAGGTTGATCGCGGTGAGCACCGCGATGGCCACCACGGCGAACAGCACCTTGTGCGTGGCGACGAACGGGATGGCCGAACCGATGTTGGACGCGGCCGCGGAGATCGACACCGCCACCGTGAGCACATAGTCGACGAGCAACGCGCTGCCCACCGTGAGCCCGGCGTTGGGGCCGATGTTCTTGGTCGCGACCTCGTAGTCACCACCGCCGGACGGGTAGGCGCGCACGTTCTGCCGGTAGCTGGCCACGACCACAGCCATCACCAGCGCGACCGCCAGCCCCACCCACGGCGCGTACAGGTAGGCCGAGATACCGGCCGCCGACAGCACCAGGAAGATCTCCTCCGGTGCGTAGGCCACCGATGACATCGCGTCGGAGGCGAACACCGGCAGGGCGATTCGTTTGGACAACAAGGTATGGCCGAGCGAATCGCTGCGGAACGGCCTGCCCAGCAGCATCCGTTTGGCCGCCGTCGTCAACTTGGACACCGGGCTGAGCATAGAGGAGTTCATCGGTGTGCTCGCGCACACGTGGTCCCCGTCTGAGCGGGAGTGTCATGATTGTTTGCACCGCCTCGCGCGGGGGAAAATGGCCTGTGGAAGCATCCGGCGGGTACGGTCCGAGCCGGAAGGCACGGGTTGGCCAGGAACGAGGGTGTGCACGGTGTACGTAGTGATCATGGGGTGCGGGCGCGTCGGTTCGTCGCTGGCACGCGCCCTGACCCGGGTGGGTCACGAGGTCACGGTGATCGACCGTGACCCCACCGCGTTCCGCCGCCTGGGCGAGGGCTTCACCGGCCGGGAAGTGATCGGCGTCGGTTTCGACCGGGATGTGCTGACCCGCGCGGGCATCGAGCGCGCCGACGCGTTCGCCGCGGTGTCCTCCGGTGACAACTCCAACATCATCTCGGCCCGGGTGGCCAGGGAGATGTTCGGGGTGGAGCGGGTGGTCGCCCGGATCTACGACGCCAAGCGCGCCGAGGTCTACGAGCGTCTGGGCATCCCCACCATCGCCACCGTGCCGTGGACCACCGACCGGTTCCTGCGCACCCTGATCGGCGACAACTCGACCACCACGTGGCGCGAACCGACGGGCGCGGTGGCGATCACCCAGCTCACCCTGCACGAGGACTGGTCCGGGCGCACGGTGCGCGACCTGGAACGCGAGCTGTCGGTGCGGGTCGCGTTCATCCTGCGCTTCGGTCAGGGACTGCTGCCCGAGTCCAAGACCATCGTGCAGGCCGACGACGTGGTCTACGTCGCCGCCAAGTCCGGCAGTGTCGGTGAGGTCGTCGCACTGGCGACCAAGGCCCCCGTGAGCGAGGACTGAACAACATGAAGGTGGCCATCGCCGGAGCGGGCGCGGTCGGGCGCTCGATCGCCAGGGAGTTGCTGCGCGGCGGGCATCGGGTGATGCTGCTCGAACGCCAGCTCGACCACATCGACCCCGCCGCCATCCCCGACGCGGTCTGGGTACACGCCGACGCCTGTGAACTGTCGCTGCTCGAGAACGCCGACCTCGAGACGTACGAGGTGGTGATCGCGGCCACCGGTGACGACAAGACCAACCTGGTGCACAGCCTGCTGGCCAAGACCGAATTCGGGGTGCGCCGGGTGGTGGCGCGGGTCAACGATCCGCGCAACGAGTGGCTGTTCGACGAGTCGTGGGGTGTCGACGTGGCGGTGTCGACGCCGCGTCTGCTGGCCTCACTGGTCGAAGAAGCGGTGTCGGTGGGTGATCTGGTGCGGTTGATGACGCTGCGGCAGGGACAGGCCAATCTGGTCGAGATCACCCTGCCCGCCGATACCCGGCTGGCGGGCAAACCGGTCCGCACCCTGGTCATGCCACGCGACACCGCGCTGGTGACGATCCTGCGCGGGGGCCGGGTGATCGTGCCCCAGCCCGACGACCCGTTCGAGGGCGAGGACGAACTGCTGTTCGTCACCTCCGTGGAAGCCGAGGAAGACCTGCGTCTCACCCTGGCCACCCACGGCATCCGGCCCTAGCCACTCAGGTGTCGCGCAACCGTTCACGCAGCTTGTTGAGCGCCCGGTGCTGCATCACCCGCACCACGCCGGGGCTGGTGCCGATGGCTTCGGCGGTCTGCGCGGCGCTCCAGCCGAGCACGATCCGCATCACCAGCACCTCGCGATGGGTGGGGCTGAGCACCCGCATCAGTTCCATGGTGGCGGCGCGGTGCTCGGCGGCCAGCGTCCATTCCTCCGGTCCCGGCGCGGCGCTGGCGAGCTCGGGCATGTCGGCCATCGGATAGGCGGTGTGCCTGCGGCGGCGGAACGCGTCGGAGACCTTGTTGGCGGCGATGCCGTAGACGAAGGCCAGAAACGATTTGCCCTGATCTCGGTAGCGCGGGATGGCACCCACGGTGGCGATCAGCACTTCCTGGGTCACGTCGTCCGCGGTGACGGTCAGGTGGCCGGTGGCGCCCATGCGCGCCGCGCAGTAGCGGCGCACCAGCGGGTGCACCAGGCGCACGATCTCGCTGACGGCGTCACGGTCGCCCTGTACGGCCGGGCCGATCAGCGCGTCGAGTTCGGCGCCGATGCGCTTGCTCTCCGACGGCACGGCAGCAGCCGGGGAGGTCGCGGTGGGGCACTGCTCGGTAGCCATCATCGTCGCCGGTCCTCTCACGATCACCGCAATTCGGTATGCATTGATCGTGCGACGAACTCGGGGTCACCACCAGACACCCCAGGGTGAGTACTCGCCCACCTCCGCGAGGAGGGATAGCACCCTCAGACTGTGGCGGAACCCGTTCCGGCAGCGGACTTGTCGGACTTGCCGATGGGCAGGTGGCCGGCGCGGCGCACCGCCCACACGGTGACAACCAGCGCCACCGCGGTCAGCGGCCAGCCCATCGCGATACGGGCCACAGCCAGCCAGGTGGTGTGGTCGGTGTCGTAGAGCTGCGACTGCACCAGGTAGCGGGCGCCGAACACGACCACCCACACGACGGTGGCCAGGTCGTAGAGCTTGCGGATACGCGGGTCGGAGCGCCAGGCCCGGCCGTGCCCGTTGAGCGCACCCCAGATCACCCCGACCAGGGGCCGGCGGAACAGGATCGACAGCGCGAATACACCCGCGTAGACGAGGCTGGTGTAGATCCCGAACAGGAAGAACCCCTTGGCCTCACCCACCCGGTGCGCGATGAGCGCGCACAGGCCCACGCCGAAGAAGCCGGAGATGGCCGGCTGCACCGGGTCGCGCTGCACGATCCGCCACACCAGCACCGCGCCGGCGACACCGAGGGCGGCCCAGATGGCCGCGGTCAGCCCGGCGAAGGTGTTCACCGGGACGAACACCAGCACCGGCAGGGTGGAGTAGATCAGGCCGCTGATCCCGCCGAGTTGCTCGAGCAGGGTTTGCTCGGCCTTCTCGACTTCCTGGTCGACCGCCGGGTCCACCGGCTCTTCGGTGACCACGGGCAGCGCCACGGTGGCTTCGGGATCCGCGGTGCGGCGGTACTCGTCGCTGGAGGTCATACGTCAGCTGTTCCCGCGCAACTCGTAATAGGGGTTGAAGATCACCTTGCGGCCGTCGCGGTCACCGACGCGGCCACGGACCATGATGCGCCTGCCCGATTCGATGCCGGGGATGCGCCTGCGACCGATCCACACCAGGGTGATCGCGTCGGTACCGTCGAAGAATTCGGCCTGCACGGTGGCCCCGGCGGCCTTCGGGCACGTTTCGACACTGCGGAGCCTGCCCACGATGGTGGCTTCTTCGCCGCGACAACAGTCCTTGGCACGCCGGGCGCCGGACGCGTCGGCGGTTTCGGCGAGTTCCTCGGCGTCGAGCTGGCCGATATCGGCGGTCAAGCGGCGGCCGAGCCGGCGAAAATATCCCGAGTCCGGACCCGATCCCGATTTGTGTCCGCCCGTGGCTGACGACATGGCACGCTTCTCCCGCTAGTTGGCCCTACACCGCCACTGTAGATGGGCAAACGCGGGGCCGCTACGCTCGGCCCGTGTTGCGCACCCCACCCCAGCTCACTGTGGTCGCCCTGCCCGGAACCGGTTCCGACGCCGATTTCGCAGCCCGTGCATTCGGACCCGCGGCCGCAGCTCGTGGCTGGCGATTCGAAGCCGTCGAACCCGACCCCGAGGCCGTGATCGCGAGCTGTACCGCGGCTTTGGACACCGCTGCCCGGCGCGGGCCGGTACTGGCCGCCGGGATTTCGCTGGGTGCCGCGATCGCTCTCGACTGGGCCGCCGGACATCGCGACATGACCGTCGGTGTCATCACAGCATTACCCGCCTGGACCGGCGCCGAAACCGCGACTTGCCCTGCCGCCCTGAGCGCTTCGGCTACCGCCGGGCAACTGCGCGCCGACGGCCTGGAGACTGTGATCGCCCGGATGCGGGCGTCGAGCCCGGCCTGGCTGGCCGAGGCGCTCACGCAGTCCTGGCGTGGGCAGTGGCCGCACCTGCCCCGAGCCCTCGACGAAGCCGCCGCCTACGCCTGGCCGACCGTCGAGCGGTTGGCCGGCTGCGCAGTCCCGGTGGCCGTGGTCGGGGCGAGCGACGACCCCGTGCATCCGATCGCCGTCGCCGAACAGTGGGCCGCGACGCTGCCCTCGGCGCGGCTGCACCGCATCACCCTGGCCGAGCTGGGCGCCGACCCGT
This sequence comes from Nocardia halotolerans, assembly GCF_042650145.1. Taxonomy (NCBI): domain Bacteria; kingdom Bacillati; phylum Actinomycetota; class Actinomycetes; order Mycobacteriales; family Nocardiaceae; genus Nocardia; species Nocardia halotolerans. The sequence goes on from NZ_JBHSDL010000014.1 coordinate 71,553, forward strand.
CGATTCTCGGACACACCGGGATCACCGAATTGGACCTGTTGGCAGCCGATCCGGTGGCCCCCGACATCGACCCGGCCGACAGCCGAACCGTCTCCCCGCGACCGGCGGCAGTCGCGGAGATCAGACGCGGCTAATTCAGGCCGAGCTGCTGCATGGCCGAACCGTCCGCACCCCGGCGCGGCTCGTCGGGCAGCTTCGGCGGCAACGCCGTGGGCGGCGGCGCCTGCGTGGCGGCGGCCTGGGCGGCGGCAGCCTCCTGCTGGGCCTGCACCTGCTGCTGGTGGGCGGCCGCGAGCTGTTCGGCCAGTTCCCGGGGCAACACCACCGGCAACGGGTCACGCACCGGCAACGGTTCGGTACCGCGCCGCACTACCGTGTCGGCGAGCACCGCGCGGGCCGCGGTGATCAGCGGGCTGCGGTCGTCCACCGCGCCCGAGGGTCCCGCCGCGACCAGGCGGATCATCCAGCGCGGGCCGTCGACACCGATGAAACGCAGATCGGCGCCCTCGGTGACCGCCTTGACCTCACGCCCCCACGGCCCCTTCTCCACGGCCACACTCGCGCCGTCGCCACGCAGTGATTCGGCCAGATCAGCGGCGACGGTGCGCCACTGCCCGGCCGACTTCGGCGCCGCGTAGGCGGCCACGGTGAGCCTGCCGTGCTCGGTGGCCAGATGCACCGCCTGCGGGGTGCCGTCGGGGCTCATCTCCACCTGCAGCTGCCCGCCCTCGGGCACGGGGATGACCACCGACCCCAGATCCAGGCGCCGCGCGACCATCTCGTCGGTGACTTCGGTGTAGTCATAGGGACCGGCGGCGGCATCGGGCGCGTGATCGAAGTTGCCGTAGATGCGCTCGTCGGTCGGGGCGTCGTCGAAATCCAAATGCGCGAAGTCGGGACGCTGGAACTCGTCGGTGTCGTACTCGTCGGAATCCTCGAACTCGCCGTACTCGTCGTACTCGCTGTAGTCGTCGTACTCGTCATAGCTCGCGGGCTCGTCTTCGCGCGGTGCGCGCTTCTTCTTGCCGAACAGACCCATTACGCCTCCTCGCCGGCCAGGCTCGCGTGCCCGCCGCTCGACCCGTGTCCGCCGGTGCCGCGGGCGGTGTCGTCGAGGTCGTCCACCTCGGCGAAGTCGACCAGCTCCACCCGCTGCACCAGCAGCTGGGCGATCCGGTCGCCGCGGCGCAGCTCGATGGCCGTGCGCGGGTCGTGGTTGATCAGGCACACCTTGATCTCGCCGCGATAACCCGCATCGATCGTGCCCGGGGTGTTGACCACCGACAGGCCCGCCTTCGCGGCCAGACCCGATCGTGGATGGATCAACCCGACGGTGCCGACCGGCAGCGCGATCGCGATACCGGTGCCGACCAGTACCCGCTCGCCCGGATCGATGATCACGTCTTCGGTGGTACAGAGGTCGACGCCCGCGTCGCCCGGATGGGCACGCGTCGGCACGGGGATGCCGGGATCGAGTCGCCGCAGCGGAATCGGTGCAAGTGCGTTCACATCGGTCGAGAGTACGCGCTCGCGGCCGGACCTTCTCGTCACAGCCCTGGCGCGGTGACCTAGTGTTGAGGGGTGCCCGACCAGCCCCGATCATCGACGACCGATACCACGGACTCCGACCGTCACGCGCCGGCAGCGCCGGGAGCCTCGCCCTACCGAGAGCGCCTCTGGGTGCCGCTGTGGTGGTGGCCGGTCGGCTTCGCGATCGCCGGCCTGCTGGCGGCCGAAATCCACATGGGCGCGCCCGGCTTGCGCGCGTGGCTGCCCTATGTGCTGCTCGCGCCGGTGCCGGTCTGGATCCTGCTGTGGATGAGCCGCCACCGCCTGGAAGTGACCGTCGCACCCGACGGAACGGCGGAACTGCGGGTGGACCGCGCCCACCTGCCGGTGAACTTCGTCGCGCGCGCGGCGGCCGTCGCGCCGACAGCCAAGAGCGCGGCACTGGGCCGACAGCTCGACCCCGCCGCGTATGTCCAGCACCGAGCCTGGATCGGCCCGATGGCCCTGCTCGTGCTCGACGACCCGGACGACCCGACACCGTACTGGTTGATCAGTACCCGCAGGCCGGACCGGGTCCTGACCGCGCTCGGACTCCCGAGCGCGGGCTGACCCGTCTTACCCTGATTCCTCGGCCCTGGTGGCGACGCTGCGCTGTCACCGCCGGGCCCGAGCACAATCAGGCCGCGCAGTCCATACAGATCAACTGGCCGCCCTTCTCGCTGGCCAGACGGCTGCGGTGATGCACGAGGAAGCAGCTCGAACAGGTGAACTCGTCCGCCTGCTTCGGGACCACCCGAACACTGAGTACTTCATCGGACAGATCCGCGCCGGGAAGCTCGAACGATTCCGCTGTATCGGATTCGTCGATGTCCACGACGGCGGACTGCGCCTCGTTGCGGCGGGCCTTCAGCTCCTCGAGCGAATCCTCCGACACCTCGTCGGACTCGGTACGCCGCGGTGCGTCATAGTCGGTTGCCATGTCGTCTTCCCCTCAGTCCTTACTCCGTATATCCCGGATCAGTTCGATTGCCGTCATCCCCGCAGGGATACGGCGTTCGTACCGCCCCGCCGGTGGTGCACTTCACACGTACACCTGTCGCCTATCAGGTTCGATCGGCGAGGATCTACTCCGACAGCGTTCGGTTAACGCAGGACATGCCCTTGTTGTTCCCGCGACCGACCACCGTTTCACCGGTGATTATTCGATCTGGGCGGCCAGACAATAGCGGACCTACGGACAAATGTCGCAATCAAACCCCCGCCGAGTCGAAACCGACGACGAATCTTCACCTGCCGGGGAACTCGCCGAGACATCCCGTACCCGCGCGCCCCGACCGGACTCGTAGAGTGAGCGCGTGGTTTCACTGATCACCGAAGGCAGCGCGACCGATCGCGACGGCAAACCCTATCCGCGACGACGACCCGAGCTCTGGCTCGCACTGGTCCTCGTGCTGGCTCTGGTGAGCCTGTTCGTCTGGATCACGGCGTTTCGTACCCATGACGACAGCAACGCGCCGATGGCCTGCAACGCACCGAGCGCACCCACCGGCGCGGACGCGACCCAACCGGCGCCCCTGGGCACCCGGGTCGACCCCACGCGGCTCGACGACGTCGACCCCGCCGCGCTCTCAGACGCCAAAGTCCGGGTCTTCAACGCCAACGGCAAGAGCGGCCAGGCCGGCAACATCGCCTCCGCCCTCGGCGACCTCGGCTTCGCGCCCGCACCCGGGACACAAGTCGGTAACGATCCGGTCTACGTCAACGGCGACCTCACCTGCACCGGCCAGATCCGCTTCGGCGTCAACGGCAGATCCGCCGCCGCCTCGGTCCAACTGGCCTCCCCCTGCGCCGAGCTGATCGAAGACTCCCGCACCGACGACACCGTCGACCTGGTCCTCGGGCTGGCCTTCGGCGAATCCCTGCGCCCCGGCCCCGACGCCGAAGAGGTCCTGCGCTCCCTCAAGAACCTCGCCCCCGGCTCGACCTCCTCCTCGATCGACCCCGACCTCCTCGACGCCGCCCGCACCGTCAAGTGCTGAATCATGGCGGCCAGGGGCCGCGGGTTCTCGGCCTGTTCCCTTGATCTTCCCTCCCGCCGGGCACTCCTTCGTCGCACCCTCTGGTCAGTCCAGATCAAGGCGGCCGAGAACCGAGGCATGGCGGCCAGGGGCCGTGGGGCCTCGGCCTGTTCCCTTGGCCTTCCCTGCGGCGGGCGCTCCTTCGTCGCGCCCTCTGGTCAGTCCGGATCAAGGCGGCCGAGAACCGAGACATGGCGGCCAGGGGCCGCGGGGCCTCGGCCTGTTCCCTTGGCCTTCCCTGCGGCGGGCGCTCCTTCGTCGCGCCCTCTGGTCAGTCCGGATCAAGGCCGACTAGAACCGAGCCGAGGCACACGACGGCCGGACGGTTCTAGTCCGGTAGCGAGGTCGTCGCGCCAACGCGGGCGAGCAGGGCGGTGAGGTCCTCGGCTATGCCGGGGGCGGCGACAACGGTGAGCTCGCCCGCGGCGCCGCCCACGGTGACGTCGGGGACGTGCACCACCGCGCCCGCTTCGGCGGCGATGAGGGCGCCGGCGGCCCAATCCCAGGCGTTGAGGCCGTGTTCGTAGTAGGCGTCGAGGCGCCCGGACGCCACGTGGCACAGGTCCATCGCGGCGGCGCCGAGCCTGCGGATGTCGCGGACCTCGGGCAGGATCTCGGTGAGCAACCGCACCTGGCGGCTGCGGCGGCCGCGACCGTAGGCGAAGCCGGTGCCCACCAGCGCCACTGGCAGCGAATCCTCGCGCGTACAGGACAGTTTCGCGCGGGTGCCGTCGGCGGTGACCGCGAACGCGCCACCACCGGCCGCGGCGCTGTAGGTGGTCGCGGCGGCCACATCGGCCACCGCGCCGGCCACCGGCACACCGTCGCGCACGGCGGCCACCGAGACCGCGTATCCGGGCAGGCCGTAGAGGAAATTGACCGTACCGTCGATCGGATCGAGCACCCAGGTGACGGTGCCCGCCGCGGTGGCGCCGACATCACCGCCGCCCTCTTCGCCGAGGATCGCGTCGGCGGGCCGGCGCGAGGCCAGCAGGCCACGGATCAGCTGCTCGGATTCGGTGTCGACCACGGTGACCGGATCGGTGATGTCGCCCTTGGTGGCGACGGCACCGGCCACCGGGCCACCGTCGAGGAACACCTCCGGCCTGCGGCCGCGCACGTGCGCGGCCGCGGCTTCGGCGAGCTCGACCGCCAGCAAGCGCAACTGCTCGTGATCACCGGATGCGGTCGGGGCGCTGGGAGTCTCGGAGACAGTGTGTTCGGGCATCACCCCATCGCATCACATGCCGGGCCGACTCGCGCGGGCGCGGACTACCGCTAGTCTTCTCAGGCACGTTGTCAGGCACATCGACCGGCGTCAGCAAGGGGTAGAACCATGTCCGCTCGGGGGCACGCATTCGGCATCGATATCGGCGGTAGCGGGGTGAAGGGCGCCACGGTCGACCTGGCGACCGGTCAGCTCACCCATGATCGGCTCAAGGTCGCCACACCGCAGCCGTCCACGCCCGCGGCGGTCGCGGCGGCGGTGGCCGAGCTCGTGGCCACCGCGCAGTGGGACGGGCCGGTGGGGCTCACCCTGCCGTGCGTGGTGCGCGACGGACGCGCCGAGACCGCGGCCAACGTCGACCCGGCCTGGGTGGGCACCGACGCCGCCGAGCTGTTCTCCGCGGCGCTGGGCGGGCGCAAGGTGACGGTGCTCAACGACGCCGACGCCGCGGGCCTGGCCGAGGACTGCTACGGCGCCGCGCGCGACCTGCACGGGCTCACGGTGCTGCTCACCTTCGGCACCGGCATCGGCTCGGCGCTGCTCTACGACGGCCTGCTGGTCCCCAACTCCGAACTGGGTCACCTCGAGCTCGGTGGCATGGACACCGAGGACATGGCCGCGGCCTCGGTCAAGGACCGCGACGGACTGACCTACCCGGAGTGGGCGCAGCGGGTGAGCACGGTGTTGCGCCACATCGAGAACATTTTCTGGCCTAAGGTGTTCGTGGCCGGTGGTGGCATCAGCCGCGATCACGAGCTGTGGATTCCGTTGCTCACCAACCGGACTCCGGTGATTCCGGCCGTGTTGAAGAACACCGCGGGTATCGTCGGGGCGGCGATGGCCATCGACGCGGGCATTGCTCCATAGGCCCCGCGTGGCTTCCTGACGCAACGCCTCGGTGGCATCGTGCCATGAGTACCCTGGTTGGATCGTTACAATGGAACACGTCCGGCGGTGAGCCGGTGAAACCTTCCGGCCGCGGCCGGTCGCGAGTAGACCGGAACACACCCCGGCTGCACCCGACCGACGCACCGCCGGTGCAACCCCGACCGACCGCTCCGCCGGAAAATCACTCTGGCGTGACGCCGCACGAGACCGTCACGAAAGGGCGTACGTGGTAGCCACGAATACCCGTCAGACCGCCGACTCGGCCGACGCCGATGCCGACGACGCCGTAACCCCGGCCAAGAAGGTGCCGGCCAAGAAGGCCGCTGCCAAGAAGGCTCCGGCGAAGAAGGCAGCGGCCAAGAAGGCCCCGGCGAAGAAGGCTGCCGCCAAGAAGGCCCCGGCGAAGAAGTCCGCGGCCAAGAAGGCGACCTCGGGCCAAGGCGGTGAGGAGCAGCTCGAGGACGACTCGATCGAAGTCGCCGATCTCGGTGATCTCGAAGTCGCCGAAGAAGAACTCGCCGACGGCGATGTGATCGTCGAGGACGTCGCCGAGGACACCACCGAGGCCGCCGAGACCGCGGAGCCGTCCGAGAAGGACAAAGCCTCCGGCGATTTCGTCTGGGACGAGGAGGAGTCCGAAGCGCTGCGCCAGGCACGCAAGGACGCCGAGCTCACCGCCTCGGCCGACTCGGTGCGCGCCTACCTCAAGCAGATCGGCAAGGTCGCGCTGCTCAACGCGGAGGAGGAGGTCGAACTCGCCAAGCGGATCGAGGCCGGTCTGTTCGCCGCGGAGAAGATGCGCGAGTTCGCCGAGGCCGGTGAGAAGCTGTCGGTGACGACGCGCCGCGACTTCAACTGGATCGTGCGCGACGGCAACCGGGCCAAGAATCACCTGCTCGAGGCCAACCTGCGACTGGTGGTGTCGCTGGCCAAGCGCTACACCGGGCGTGGCATGGCGTTCCTGGACCTCATCCAGGAAGGCAACCTGGGTCTGATCCGCGCGGTCGAGAAATTCGACTACACCAAGGGTTACAAGTTCTCGACCTATGCCACGTGGTGGATCCGTCAGGCCATCACCCGTGCCATGGCCGACCAGGCTCGCACCATCCGTATTCCGGTGCACATGGTCGAAGTGATCAACAAGCTCGGCCGCATCCAGCGCGAGCTGCTCCAGGACCTGGGCCGTGAGCCCACCCCGGAGGAGCTGGCCAAGGAAATGGACATCACGCCGGAGAAGGTCCTCGAGATCCAGCAGTACGCGCGTGAACCCATTTCACTGGACCAGACGATCGGCGACGAGGGCGACAGCCAGCTCGGTGATTTCATCGAGGATTCCGAGGCCGTCGTCGCGGTCGACGCGGTGAGCTTCACCCTGCTGCAGGATCAGCTGCAGTCGGTGCTGGAGACGCTGTCCGAGCGTGAGGCGGGTGTGGTGCGGTTGCGTTTCGGCCTCACCGACGGTCAGCCGCGCACCCTCGACGAGATCGGCCAGGTCTACGGTGTCACGCGTGAGCGCATCCGCCAGATCGAATCGAAGACGATGAGCAAGCTGCGCCACCCGAGCCGTTCGCAGGTCCTGCGCGACTACCTCGACTAGCGGTTCTCGAAAAGAAGGCCCGTGTCCACCCGTTCGGGTGCACACGGGCCTTTTTTGTTTTCTTCTGGAAATTCCGAACGGTCGGTATTCCGAGCTTAAACCCCCCGTGATCAAGCCCACATGACGGATTACACCGTGCAGGACCTCAATTCACGTAATTCACAGTATGGTCCATTCAGCTTTTCGTTCTACCGCGCCCCGATATGCGGTACTGGCTTTGAGGGTTCTCGCGGCGTGCTCGACATCTATCACTTCAGTTATGGCTGGTTCACCCCCGTCCTCGCGTACTTCATGTCCGTCACCGGGTGCCTGCTCGGCCTGCAGTGCGCGGCTCGCGGACGCAACGCCGTGGAGGGGCGGGTCGGTTGGCTCGTCGGCGCCGCGGTGGCGATCGGTGGCACCGGGATCTGGGTCATGCACTTCATCGCGATGCTCGGTTTCAGCATTCGCGGCACCGAGATCCGCTACGACGTTCCGCTGACGCTGTTCAGCGCGATCACCGCGATGGTGGTGGTCGGCATCGGGCTGTTCATGGTGAACAAACCGCAGCCGACGGTGCGCTCGCTCATCGCGGGCGGCACCATCGCCGGGGTCGGTGTGGGCACCATGCACTACACCGGCATGTACGCGATGAAGACCACGGCGACGGTGAGTTACAACCCGTTCCTGGTGACCCTGTCGATGGTGATCGCGGTGGTCGCCTCGATCGTGGCGCTGTGGTTCACCTTGCGGGTCAAGGGTTTTCTCGCCACCGTCGGTGCGGCGATCATCATGGGCGTGGCCGTCACCGGCATGCACTACACCGGTATGGCCGCCATGCGAGCCCACGAAGGCCACCACAGCGGCCCCCCGACCTCGGGCGCCGGGGCGATGGAACTACTGGCCCCGCTGATCGGAGTGAGCAGCATCGTCACCATGCTGGTACTGATCAGCGTGTGCCTCACCGAGATCGAGAACGAGGCGGCGCTACCCCGGATGTGGCTGACCTCGCACCACCGGCCACGCGACCACGCGCCGAAGCCCGCGGCGGCACCGGCACCTACCCCGGTCGAGCAGCCGCGACCGCCGCAGGCGCCCGAAATCGAATACCACACCGAAGAACTCGTCTACGACGGAGCGGGAGCTTGGCCGCGGCGGATCGTCGACTGATCAACCCGATGCCGGGGCCTGTCGGATCACCGGCCGTCAGCCAGGCGCGAGAATCTTCGCGGCCGTGTCCAGGCCGTCGGGGGTGCCGACAACGACGAGCAGGTCGCCTCCGGTGAAGGTGAAATCGGGACCGGGTGAGGGATGTAGTTGCCCGGCGCGCATCACCGCGACGATGGACGCCTTGGTGCGGGTACGCATGGCGGTCTCGCCCAGCGTGCGTCCCGCGTACGGCGATCCGTCGGCGACGTCGAGATGGCGGGTGGTGATGCCCGGTAGGTCGCGGTGGTCGTCGTTGAGGGTGGCCACCAGTTGCGGGGCGCCGAGCAGGTTCGCCAGCACCGACGCCTCATCGGTGGACAGGGGCACCTGGGCCGCGATCGCGTCGGGGTCGTCGGACTCGGACACGATCAGATCGATGTCACCGTCACGGTGGGCGACCACGCCGACGCGGCGCCCCGACCCGACTTCGAAATCCTTGCGCACTCCGATCCCCGGTAGCGCTGTGACGTCGACATTCACCCTCCCACCCTAACCGCGCCCCCGGCCGAACGTGTCCTACGCCACCCCGGGTCGGCGTGGGGTGACGAACACGCCGTCCGCGCCGGGGAGGTAGGGCTCAGCGGTGACCACCGCCGCCAGCGGCAGCGGGCCGTACAGGTGCGGGAAGAGCATCGATGCGGGGTCGCTCGGCACGCCCGGTTCCCATTTCACCTCGTCGGCGAACCGGGTGGGGTCCAGCCAGAGCACCAGCAGATCGGTACGGCCCGCGAAGAGCCGATTGGCGGGCAGGTGTACCTGGGCGGGAGCGGACAGGTGGACGAAGCCGCTCTCGGTCAGCGAAGCCGGTCGATGGACGCCGGCGTGCACAGATTGTTGCCACTCTTGGGAAGAACACAGGTGAACAAGCGTGTGAGTGTCGTATATCACGGGTAATCTCCGGTTAGACAACAGGATCGGACGGTAAAGACCCTGTCACGTAGCGGTTTGCGGGTTCGGTGCGGTGCTCGGCTCGTGCGTAACGAGCAACACCACAGCGAGCGACATACCGGGCAGTGACAGGATCGAGTGGGAGGTGGCACAACGGCGCCGCGGGTGATCGGCGGGTGCTCGAGACCGACGACCAGCCGGTGTTCGCTTTCAGCGAAACCGCAGGTCGTGTTATCGAAAACACAAAGATTCACTTCCGGGAACAAAGCCTGAACCCCGAACGTCTGACAGAGTAGTCGTATCCACTGCTGGGAAGTAGCGGACGCGAGCCACGTGGAGTGACCACGTGGCCCACACCTAGGCGAACGGCCACGAAGCGCCGGGAGCCGGGACGGAGGAGTCATGCCAGGAACCCTGACCAGCACCCCACTGACCGCGGTCGATCGTTGCGATCGTTGCGGGGCGGCTGCCCGAGTGCGTGCCGTTCTTCCCGCGGGTGGCGAGTTGCTCTTCTGCCAGCACCACGCGAATGAACACATGGACCGTCTGCGCGAGCTCGAAGCCGTGATCGATACGGAATCGGCGCCCGCCGTCTGACCCGCTCCTCTCGCGTCCGAAACAACAACATCTGACAACAGAACATCCCCGACAGCGGGCGTCCGGACTCCGGCGCCCGCTGTCGCCGTCTGCGGACTCAGGTGGCCGCGTCGGCGAGGATGCCGTCGACCAGGGTCGCGACGCCGTAGGCGAAGGCACCATCGGGATCGGCGGGCGCCTGGTAGTACTCGCCGACCGCGGTTCCCACCCGTCCGGCGAGGGGGAATTCCCCGGCCGGCATCATCTGGCCCAGCAGCGGCCCGTGCATGTGCCACCAATCGGCATCACTGAGCTGCTCGGCCGCGCCGGCGGCCGCGATGGCCAGGCGGGCGTTGCCGGTGGCGAAATCGGTGAGCACCGCGATGGCGCGATCCATCGCCAGATCCGAGAGCCCCGCGTCCTCGATGGCTCGCAGCTGGTTCTCGTAGCGGCGCATTCTGGCGGGGCCGATCACCTGGCGCCACGGCGAGATCTCGAGCAGCCACGGGTGGGCCATGAGTTCGGTCCTGAGCCCGGTGGCGATCGTGATCATCCGGTCGCGGATCGGCAGCTCGGCGGGGATCGGCGCGTCTTCGGCGGCCACGGCGTCGACCATGAGGACCACCAGGGCGTCCTTGCTCGGCACATAGGTGTAGAGGCTCATGGGCCGCAGGCCGAGCGCGGTGGCCACCGCGCGCATGGTGAGTTTGTCGATGCCCTCGCGATCGGCGAGGGCGATACCGGCCGCCACCACGGCGTCGACCGTGCGGCCGGGTTTGGGACCGCGCGCGCCGGGCTTGGCCGGACGGGTGTGCCGCCACAGCAACTCCACGATCCGGGCGGCCTGCTCGGTGGATTCGCCGTCGGTGGGCACGCGCTGTCCTTAGCACTCGGGAACAAACTCAGTACAGTGTACGTTATTGAGCTGTTCGCGCTGCCCGATCAGAGGAGACCGTTCTGCCCGCCCTTCAGGCCACCTATCTCCCCGACCGTCACCTGTTCGCCCTGTGGACCTGGACCGGTCACGGTGCCGGACACCCACCGGCCGACCTCGGCGACCCCGAAACGTTGACGCTCGCGCTGCCCGTCGGAGCGCGCCGGGCGATCGAACCGGTCGCAGTGCCGGCCACCGTGGTGCTGCCCACGGAGCTGGCCGAGCTGCCCACCGCCGACCTCGCCTCCTCGGCGCGCGCCTGGCGCGCACTGCTGCACGCCACACCGACCGGCGGGCATCCGGCGGGCGAGCCACCCACGTCCGAATCACCGGACCGCCCGACACGCACCATCGAGTTGCCCACGGCGGCGCACGCGGTTCCCGACGCGGTGGGCACCTCGATCTTCTCCGCCGAGCGGGCGATACGCGTGTTGCGCGACACCGAGGCGGTGAGCGCGGAGCTGGCGGGCGCGCTGGATGCCACGCTGCGGCCCTATCAGGTGCGCGGGGTCGGATGGTTGCGCGAGACCGTCGCCGCGTACGGCGGGGCCGTGCTGGCCGACGAGATGGGCCTGGGCAAGACCGTGCAGACCATCGGTTTTCTGCAGGGGCGCGCCGACGGCCCCCAGGTGGTGGTGTGCCCGACCTCACTGGTGGGCAACTGGGTGCACGAGATCGAGCGGTTCGCGCCGGGGTTACGGGTGGTGGCCTGGCGTGGCGGTGCGGTGCCCGCAGCCGCGGGTACGGTCGTGGTCACCGGGTACCCGACGCTGCGGCTGCACGGGTCGGCGCTGGTCGGACAACAGTGGACCACGGTGGTGTTCGACGAGGCGCAGGCGTTGAAGAATCCGCGCACCCAGGTGTCGCGGGCGGCGCGCGCGCTGCCCGCCGACGCCAAGGTCGCCCTCACCGGCACGCCGGTGGAGAACCACCTCGATGAACTGTTCGCGCTGCTGAACCTCACCGTGCCCAAGCTTTTCGCACACCGGGCCCAGTTCCGGCGGCGCTTCGTGCGCCCGATCGAGGAAGGTTCGGCCGAGGCGGCCGCCCGGCTGCGCGACGCGGTCGAACCGGTACTGCTGGGCCGCAAGAAGGCGCAGGTGGCCGCTTCGCTGCCCGCCAAGATCCACAGTGACCTGCTGTGCGACCTCACCGCCGAGCAGGAGAAGGTGTACGACTCGGTCCTCACCGCAGCCGTGGACGAGGGCTTCGGCTCCGGTCTGCAACGCCAGGGACGGGTACTCGCCGCGCTCACGCATCTCAAACAGGTGTGCAACCACCCCGGCCTGGTCACCGGCGAGCTGGGCGAGATCGGCGGGCGCTCGGGCAAGCTCGACCTGTGCACCGACATCGTCGCCACCAATCTCGAGACCGGTGATCCGACCCTGATCTTCACCCAGTACCGCCAGACCGGTGAGCTGCTCGTCCGTCATCTCGCCGACCAGTTCGGGGTCGAGGCGCCGTTCTTCCACGGCGGGCTCGACGCCGACCGGCGCGCCGACATCGTGCGGGCCTTCCAAGCACCCGGCGGCCCACCGATTCTCGTGCTGAGTCTGCGTGCCGCCGGTACCGGGCTCACCCTCACCCGCGCCGCCGATGTGATTCATTTCGACCGGTGGTGGAATCCGGCGGTGGAGGCGCAGGCCTCGGATCGGGCACACCGCATCGGGCAGACCCGCACCGTCACCGTCACCACACTCACCAGTGCCACCACCGTGGAGGAACACATCGCGGCCATGCACACCCGCAAATCGGCGCTCACCGACCTGTCCGACGCGACGGGTATCGCCGAACTGGCCCGCCTCGACGACGACGCGCTCGTCGACATCCTGCGACGGAAGCGAGAGAACTGATGCCGGACAACGAATTCGGCTACACGGCCTGGGGCCGGGACTGGGTCCGCCTGGCCGAACCGCTGCACCAGACCCGCCCCGAGCCGCTGTTACCGCGGGCTCGCAGCACCGCGCGCAACAGCGCTGTGCGCACCGAGATCGAGGGGCGCACGGTGCGCGCCCACCTGCATCGAGGTGGCCAGGCCTCGATCACGCATGTGGAGCTGGCACCGTTGTCGCGCGCGCAGGTGACCGCGATCGGACAGGTGATCCCCGACACCAGCGTGCTCACCGACGACATGCACCGCGCGCTGCGCGACGCGGGCCACTCCCCCGCCCCCGTCCTCGTCAGTACCGACTGTTCCTGTTCGGCCCGCACCGTCCGCTGCCTGCACGTGCTCGCGGTGCTGTACACGATCGCCCGGCAGGTGGACGAAAATCCGCGCCTGGCACTGGAACTGCAGGGCTACTTCGACACCGGCCACGATCCGGAGGCACCGGTCCAGGAGCGCCGATGGACCGCCCTCAACTCGCTGGACCCGGACCGGTTCTTCGCCGTCGCCGACTGACGGCATCACCGGCGATCGGCGCAACGGTGACTCGCCGACCGGGTCAGGCGTTCACACCGCCGTCGATCGTGACGACCGCGCCGGTGACCGAGCGTCCGGACGGGCCGGCGAGGAAGGCGACCAGGTCGGCCACGTCGGTGGTGGCGCCGTAGCGACCGAGTGCGCTGAACTGCCGTAGCCCGTCGGCGTTCTCGCCGTCGGCCGGGTTCATGTCGGTGTCGGTCGGACCCGGCTGGACCAGGTTGACCGTGATTCCGCGCGGTCCGAGTTCGCGTGCGAGAGCTTTGGTGTAGCCGTTGAGTGCCGACTTGCTCAGGTTGTACAGCGCCAGACCGCCGAACAGCGCGCGGTCGGTCAGATTCGATCCGATGGAGATGATCCGGCCGCCCTCGCCCAGGTGGGCCAGTGCGGCCTGACCCGCGACGAACGGTGCGCGCGCGTGGATGTTCAGCGCGCGATCGATCTCGGCGACCGTGAATTCCTCGTAGGGCTTGGCCGGGAAGATGCCCGCGTTGTTCACCAGTACGTCGAGTCCGCCCAGTTCGCGCGCGGTCCGGTCGACGGCGGCGACGAGCTGTGCGGCGTCGGCGCTGTCGGCGCGGATCGGCAGTGCCCGCCCACCCAGTGCCTCGATGTCGGCGGCGACCGCCTTCGCGGCGATCTCGTCGCGCTGGTAGGTGAACGCCACATCGGCGCCGTTCCCGGCCAGTGCGCGGGCGATGGCCGCGCCGATCCCCCGGCTCGCCCCGGTCACCAATGCCACGGTACTGCTCGTCATCTGCGCCAACTCTCATTTTGTAACGGTTGATACATAAGTATCGAAGCGCATCCCTCCGCCGCCGTCAAGAGTTTCTTATCGCTTACTACATAATTGGGTGGAACAGTTCGGACGACCCGCCCGCGCGGTATGTTCACCGGTCGACACAGAAAGGGGCCTCGATGGCACAGCGTGGCCGCCCCCGCGCCTTCGACCGCGACGTAGCCCTGCGGCGCGCCATGGAAGTGTTCTGGCGACTCGGCTACGACGGCGCGTCGATGGCCGACCTCACCGCCGCGATGAACATCAACTCCCCCAGCCTCTACGCGGCTTTCGGCGACAAGGAAGCGCTGTTCCGGGCCGCCGTCGAGCTCTACGGCCGCACCGACGGCTCACTCACCACCCGGGCACTGCGCGAGGAACCCACCGCCTACGGCGCGATTCGGGCGATGCTGCGCGACAACGTCGCCGCCTACACCACCGAGGGCGTACCGCCCGGCTGCATGGTGGTCCTCGCGGGCGCCACCTACACCCCGCGCAACGCGTCGGTGAGCGAATTCCTCGCCGCGGCCCGTCGCCACACCGCCGACGACATCCGGGTGCGCCTGGACCGCGGCGTCAGCGACGGGGAACTGGCGGCCGGTACCGACACCACGGCACTGGCGACCTTCTACAGCACCGTGCTCTTCGGGCTGTCGATCCAGGCCCGCGACGGCGCCGGCCGCGACGAACTCGACACCGCCGTCGACCAGGCTCTGACCGTGCTGGCGGGCGCCCGGCGCTGACCGACCTCAGCGGCGGCGCAGGGCGGCGATGCGCTCGGTGAGTTGGTCGACCGAGGCCAGCGCGGTGGGCGGGCCACCACATTCGCGGCGCAGTTCACCGTGGATCACGCCGTGCGGCTTGCCGGTGCGGTGATGGTGCATGGCCACCAGACTGTTGAGTTCGCGGCGCAGCTCGCCCAGTTTGTCCGAGGTCGCCACGCGCTCGGCGACAGCGGGCGGCGGCGGTGCGGCGGTCGCGGTGGCACCTGCGGTGCGCTCCGACACCTGGCGGGTCTGGCGGTCGCGCAGCAGCGCGCGCATCTGATCGGCATCGAGCAGACCGGGGATGCCCAGGTAGTCGGCTTCTTCGTCGCTGCCGGCGAAGGTGGCCGTGCCGAAGGACGACCCGTCGTAGATCACCTGGTCGAGCTCGGCATCGGCGGCCAGGGCGACGAAGGATCGCTCCTCCTCGCCGGGCTCGTCCTTGGTCTTGTTCGCCTCGATCAGCAGCTCGTCGTCGAAGGCGTTCTTCTCCCGGTGCGGCTTGCCGATCACGTGGTCGCGCTGCAACTCCAGCTGGGCGGCCAGGTCGAGCAGCACCGGCACCGAGGGCAGGAACACGCTCGCGGTCTCGCCGGGTGTGCGGGCACGCACGAAACGGCCGATCGCCTGCGCGAAGTACAGCGGGGTGGAGGCGCTCGTCGCGTACACACCCACCGCCAGGCGCGGCACGTCGACGCCCTCGGACACCATCCGCACCGCCACCATCCACGGCTGGGTGCTCTCGGCGAACTCACCGATGCGCTGCGAGGACTGCGGATCGTCGGAGAGCACGATCGCCGGCCGCTCCCCCGAAATGTGTTCGAGCAGTTCGGCGTAGTCGCGGGCGCGTTCCTGGTCGGTGGCGATCACCAGCCCACCCGCGTCGGGAATGCCCGAGGAACGCAGCTGCCGCAGACGGGTGTCGGCGGCACGCAGCACCGCCGAGATCCAGTCGCCCGCCGGATCGAGCGCGGTGCGCCAGGCGCGTGCGGTCTGTTCGGCGTTGAGCGGTTCACCGAGCCGAGCGGTGTGTTCCTCGCCCGCGCTGTCACGCCAGTGCGCGTCACCGGAGTAGGCCAGGAACACCACCGGACGCACGACCCCGTCGGCCAGGGCATCGGCGTAGCCGTAGGAGTGGTCGGCGCGCGAGCGCGGGAGACCGGCCTCGTCGGGTTCGTAGGTGACGAACGGGATCTTCGAATCGTCGCTGCGAAACGGTGTCCCGGTCAGCGCGAGGCGCCGGGTCGCGTCACCGAAGGCTTCCTCGGTGGCCTCACCCCAGGTCTTGGCGTCACCGGCGTGGTGGATCTCGTCGAGGACCACCAGGGTGCGGCGGTTCTCGGTGCGCACCCGGTGCCGGGTGGGGTGCGCGGCGACCTGGGCGTAGGTGACGACCACACCGTGATAGTCGCCGGAGGTGCCGCCGGTGGAATTGGAGAAGCGCGAGTCCAGCTGAATACCCGACCGCGCGGCCGAGGCGGCCCACTGGTGCTTGAGGTGTTCGGTGGGCGCGACGACGGTGATCTGATCCACCGTACGATCGGCCAGCAACTCCGCGGCAACCCGCAGCGCGAAGGTGGTCTTACCCGCGCCCGGCGTGGCGACGGCGAGGAAGTCACGTGGTTTGGTGGCCAGGTATTTCGTCAGGGCGCGACGCTGCCACGCGCGCAGGGAACCCCCCGACGCGCCGCCGGCAGCCGAATCGCCCGGTGTACCCGCTTCTCTCGCCGCAGCGATGCCACCCGACCCAGTCACGCAGACGACCCTAGCCGCCCGGTACGGCGTGCCGCCAACACCGACGCGGGGTGGGCGACCGGCATCACAGCCGCGGCCGAGGTCACCAGCCATTTACCGTTACCCTCCGACACGATGCCGCGGGCACACCCCACCAGACCGCTCGGTGCGGGATGCTTGAACCGACATGAGCAACGACCAGGTCCGCGCAGCCGCCGCGGCACCACCGCCGCAGTCGTCCCAGCCGGGCGGTGCCACCGCGCTGGGATCGACACACGCACCCGCCGACCGGCAACGACCCCGCGAACACCCGCTCTGGGTGCGGTGGCCGCGCACCGCGGCACGGCTGCTGGGCCGGGTGGCGGTCAAGTGCTGGAACGATTCGATCTTCACCAAGTCGGCGGCGGCCGCGTTCTGGCAGACACTGTCACTGGCGCCGCTGCTGCTGGGCCTGCTGGGCAGCCTCGGCTATGTGGGCGGGCTGTTCGGTCCCGACACGGTGCAGGTGGTGGAGGCCAAGATCATCGCGTTCAGCCGCGAGTTCTTCAGCCCCTCGGTGATGAGCGACCTGATCCAGCCGACCGTCGACGACGTGCTCGGCCGTGGTCGTGGCGCGGTGGTGTCGGTGGGTTTCGTGCTCTCGCTGTGGGCCGGTTCCTCGGCGATGTCCACCTTCGTCGACGCCATCGTCGAGGCCCACGGCCAGCAGGACGCGCGCCATCCGGTGTGGCAGCGGATCTTCGCGCTGTTGCTGTACGTGCAGTTCCTGGTGGCGGCGGTGCTCATCCTGCCGATGGTCGCGCTGGGCCCCGTCCGGATCGGGCGGGTGCTGCCCGAGGCGTGGCGCGAACCCGGACTGCAACTGATCGACACGTTCTACTACCCGATCGTCGGCCTGCTGCTGATCGTCGCCCTGACCACGCTCTACAAGCTCGCACTGCACACCACGCTGCCCTGGCACCGGCTGTTCATCGGCGCCCTGGCGGCCGGGGTGTTCTTCATGGCCGCCAGCGACCTGCTGCGCCGCTACCTGGCCTGGATCACCGCCACCGGAGTGAGTTACGGCGCGCTGGCCACGCCGATCGCCTTCCTGCTGTTCACCTATTTCCTCGGCTTCGCGGTGATTCTCGGCGCGGAGTTCAACGCCGCCGTGCAGGAATTCTGGCCCGCGCGCGCCACCCGGATCGAACAGGTCAGGGAGTGGCTCGCCAACCAGGTGCGCGGCGCGGACGACGAACAGGAAGAAACCACCGACGCCTCGACGGAGGCGCCGGCTTCATCGACCGGTCAAGCGGCTCAGTCGCCCTTGCGCAAGCGCTCGTAGACCTTCTTGCAGTCCGGGCACACCGGCGAACCGGGCTTGGCCGAGCGTGTCACCGGGAACACCTCACCGCACAGCGCGACGACCATCGTGCCCATCACGGCACTCTCGGCGATGCGGTCCTTCTTCACGTAGTGGAAGAACTTGGGGACATCGTCGCCGGTCGTCTCGTCGGTGTTGGTTTCCGGGCGTACCAGAGTGTCTGTACTCACGCCCTCCATGATGCCGCATCCCGGTGGGGTCGCGCTGACCAGCCGCGTGTGCGCCCGCCGGGCCCGAGTGGAAGACTCGGGGTATGCACTCCAACGGCGACATCCCCGGCGCCGACGAGCCGACACCGGGCGCGCGGACACGCAAGCCCGCCGCCGGCGCGTCGCGCGGTTTCTTCCGCGACGCCGACGCCGATCACCCCGTGCTGATCACCGAAGCCGCGACCTCGCTCGAGGAGCAGCATCGCGCCCGGGTGCGCCGGTACATGTTCATCATGGCGTTCCGCATCCCCTGCCTGATCCTGGCCGCGGTGGCCTACAGCGCCTTCGAGAATCCGCTGATCTCGGTTCTGATCCTCGCCGCGTCGGTGCCGTTGCCGTGGATCGCGGTACTCATCGCCAACGACCGGCCCCCGCGCGCCAAGGACGAGCCCAGCCGCTGGGACGGGCGCCGTGACCAGATCGCCCTCGAAGCCCGCGGCCACAAAACTATCGAGTAACCAACTCGCCGCCGGTCGGCGCGCCGGCATCGACATCAGCGCCGCGGCCCCGCACAGGGCACCGATCGCGAGTGGCTGCAATGACATCCTGATCAAAATCCTGCCAGTCGGGCATTCGGTCGACAGCGCGGGGGCGACGGCATACCGTTCGGACTCGAGTACCCGCTTCGCCCGCGAGGGCCGCAGGCACCGCCGGGCGGTGCACTCATGGCGACCACTTCCGAAGGGAAACAGCATGATTCGCTGGACCTGGGCGTTTCTGGACCGGCCCGCCGACACGTTCGACGACTGTGTGCGCTTCTGGGCGGCCGTCACCGACTCCACCGCTTCCCCTCGACGCGGTGAGCACGACGAGTTCGTCACCCTGCGACCCGCCACCGGACCGGCATGGCTCAAACTCCAGGCGGTCCGCGACGAGGGCGGCATCCACCTCGACCTCGATGTCGACGACATCGCCGCCACGGTGTCGACGGCCACCGACCTCGGTGCCCGAGTCGTCACCGAACAGGCCGATTACACCGTGCTCGAGACCCCGGCCGGACAGACGTTCTGCTTCACCCCGTGGGCCGGCGGCACCGAAGCACTCGAGGAGCCCGCGCCGGTCACGGTCGCCACCGCACCCGACGGCACCGTGAGCCGGCTCGACCAGGTCTGCCTGGACCTGTCCCCCGCCGACATCGCCATCGACACCGAATTCTGGCGGGCGCTCACCGGATGGACCCACCAGCCGGCCCGCCGACCGGAGTTCTCGCGCCTGCGCGGCCCCGACCAGCCGCTGCACCTGCTGCTCCAGCGCCTCGACCGGGCCCGCCCGGCCGCGGCGCACGCCGACCTGGCCTGCTCCGACGTCGCCGCGGCCGCCGCCCGGCACGAATCCCTCGGCGCCGTCCGCGTCGCCGACCACCCGGGCTGGGTGGTCCTACGCGACCCCGGCAACGCCCTCTACTGCATCACCTCGCGCGACCCCTACACCGGTTGAGCGCGCACCCGACGCGCCTACTCCGCCGCCCCCGGCCGGAGCTGTTCGTTTCCCGCCGCAGTCGTGCTGGCACAGTAATCGGGTGCCTACGAACCCCTCGACCACCGATTCCCTGCTCACCGCGTTGTGCCCTGATCTGCGCACGGCGCTGACCCGGGTGGACTACACCGCCGACGGCTTGCTCGAGGTCCTCGGACCGGATGTGCACGCGGCGCTGGGCCGGTCGGAGCCGGTGCCGGTGCGCCGGGCCGCACGCGATGCCGGTGAGCTGGGCACATTGATCCGGTTGCTGCTGCTCGGCGACGCGCTGCCACGACCGGAGGTGGCCGCCGCGCTCGCGCCGGTTCGGGTCGAGGACGCGATCGCCGCGGGACTGCTCACCGGCGACGGCGACGAGCTCACGGCGGCACTGGATCTGCGTCCGCTCGACGCGGGCACCGGCACCCGCTGGATCCTGTCCGATCTCGACGATTCGATGCACCGGCGCACCCTGACCGAAGAGCACGTACTCGGGGTGGGGCACGCGTCGCTGTCGCTGCTGCGCGCCACCCCGACCGAACCGGTCGGCACCGTGCTCGACCTCGGCACCGGTTGCGGTGTGCAGGCCGTGCACGCCGCGGGGTACGCGGGCAAGGTCACCGCCACCGACGTCAACCCGCGGGCGCTGTGGCTGGCCCGGGCCACCGCGGCACTCAACGAGCTCGACCTCGAGCTGCTCGAAGGGTCGTGGTTCGAGCCGGTGGCCGGCAGGCGTTTCGATCAGATCGTGGCCAATCCGCCGTTCGTGGTCGGCCCGGCCCGGATCGAACACACCTACCGGGATTCGGGACTGGCACTGGACGGGGCCAGCGAACTGGTGATCGGGCAGGCTCCCGGACTGCTGGCCCCCGGCGGCACCGCGGCCATGCTGGCGGCCTGGGTGCACGTCGACGGGCAGGACTGGCGCCAACGGGTGTCGTCGTGGCTGCCTGCCCACGGCGTCGATGCCTGGGTGGTGCAACGCGATGTCGCCGATCCCGCGCTGTACGTGGGCACCTGGCTGCGCGATGCCGGCCTGGACCCGCGTGACCCGGACGCACAGGAACGCGCCGAGCGCTGGCTCGCGGCCTTCGAGGCCGCCGAGGTCGTGGGGATCGGTTTCGGCTTCGTCTATCTGCGCGCCATCGACGGCCCCACCGAACTGCTCGCCGAGGATCTCGGCCACGGCTTCGACGACCCCCTCGGCGCGGAAGTCGACGCCTACTTCGCCCGTTCGGCCTGGTTGCGTGCGGTCGCCGCGGACGAAGACCTCGCCTGGGCCTCCCGTTACGCGCCCAGTCCCGCGACCGCGCTGGAACGGGTGTATCTGCCGGGCGAGCAGGGCTGGGACCAGCGGGTGGCTCGTCTGCATCGTGGTGACGGACCGCGCTGGCAGCACGAGGTCGACGAATCGACCGTGGCGCTGGTGGCGGGAATGCGCCCGGATGGCCTGGCGTTGGAAGACCTGATGGAACTGCTCGCCTTCGCCGACGGTGCCGAGCGGGTGACCCCGGAATTCGCCGCCCAGGCTCTCGGCGTGGTGACCGCGCTGGTGCGTCACGGACTGGTGTCACCGGTCTGAGCCCGGTGGTGGCGGACGCGAGTTCCACAACGGTGTCCTTCTCAGGAACTTCTCAGCCATAGCGGCCCGAATCCGCAGTTCAGAGCGGTTTATCGCGCATGGGATCGGGAACTTTCTGTAAGTCGGGTCCGTTGATCGGAGTGAGACACCACCGACAGGAGGCAAGTCATGACAAGCCCCGCCACTACTCGTGTGCGCCCCAGCGAGGCCGATATCGACGCCCAGAGTCCCGCCGCCGACCTGGTACGGGTGTACCTGAACGGAATCGGTCGCACGGCACTGCTCACGGCGGCCGACGAGGTCGAGTTGGCCAAGCGTATCGAGGCGGGCCTGTATGCCCAGCACCTGCTCGAAACCGGCAAGCGATTGTCGGCGGCTCGCAAGCGTGATCTGGCGCTGCTGGTGCGCGAGGGCCAGGCCGCGCGTTCGCACCTGCTCGAAGCCAACCTGCGCCTGGTCGTTTCGCTGGCCAAGCGCTACACCGGCCGCGGTATGCCGCTGCTCGACCTGATCCAGGAGGGCAACCTCGGCCTGATCCGCGCCATGGAGAAGTTCGACTACGCCAAGGGCTTCAAGTTCTCCACTTACGCCACCTGGTGGATCCGCCAGGCCATCACCCGCGGTATGGCTGATCAGAGCCGCACCATCCGGCTGCCCGTGCACCTGGTCGAACAGGTGAACAAGCTCGCCCGGATCAAGCGCGAACTGCATCAGCAGCTGGGCCGCGAGGCCACCGATGCCGAACTGGCCGAAGAATCGGGCATCCCGGTGGAGAAGATCGCCGACCTGCTCGACCACAGCCGTGACCCGGTGAGCTTGGACATGCCGGTCGGCAACGACGAGGAAGCCCCCCTCGGTGATTTCATCGAGGACTCCGAGGCCACCTCCGCGGAGAGCGCGGTGATCGCCGGGCTGCTCCACCGCGACGTGCGCAGCGTGCTGGCCACGCTCGACGAGCGCGAACAGCAGGTCATCCGCCTGCGCTTCGGGCTCGACGACGGTCAGCCGCGCACTCTGGACCAGATCGGCAAGCTGTTCGGTCTCTCCCGCGAACGTGTGCGTCAGATAGAGCGCGAAGTCATGTCCAAGCTGCGTAAGGGTGAGCGCGCCGACCGGCTGCGCGCCTACGCCAGCTGACCCCAGACCCGACGGCCCCACGGGGTCGTCTTCCGAAACGCCGACCGGTGTCCGCGACTCCACTCCCCTCCGGGGTCGCGAGCCGGTCGGCGTTGTCCGTTCCCACGCCCGGCACCGCGCTGCCGGCGACCGGCTGCGGCCCGCTGAGCGCGCGCGGCTCGCGCGGCCCGGGCTCATGACAACCGCCGTGGACCGACATCGAAACGCGTCGGTTCCGGGCCGATGCGGGCCCTGGCATAGATGATCTCGGCCGAGGACGGTGCCGCCAGCACCGGATCGCAGGACAGTTCCCGCATCTGCGGGAGGTCGTCGAACAGCGCCGAGATGCGCTGGGCCAGTTCGATCAGCGCGGGCTTGTCGACGCCGGGCCCGGTCGGGCCGGGTGAGAGCAGTGGCGCCGCCCGCGGCGCCTCGATCAGTGCGGCGGCTTCCTCGGCGGTCAGCGGGAGCGCGCGATGGGCGCGGTCACCGAGCAGGTCCATGATCATGCCCGAGAGCCCGAACTCGAGTACCGAGCCGAACGACGGGTCGTCGGTGACGCTCAGCACGCAACCCACACCTCTGGTCGCCATCTTCTGTATGTGCAGCAGCGGGTCACCGCAGATGGCGACCAGGTCGGTGTAGGCCTGCCGGACCGCGTCGGGGCCCCACAGGTCCAGCCGCACCCCGATCAGGTCGGGTCTGCGCCGCCACAGCTCACCGGTGGCTTTCGCCGCCACCGGATAGCCCAGCTCCGCGGCCGCGGCCACCGCTTGCTCGGCGTCGTGCACCGCCCGGAACTCGACCACCGTGATGCCGTAGCACTCGAGTAGCCGCACCGCTTCGGCGTCGGTGAGCCAGCGGCCACCCGATTCGGCCAGCCAGCCTTCCACCAGGGCCGCCGCGGTGGCGGTGTCGATCCCGGCCGGGCGCACCACCGGCGAGACGGGACGGTCGCGCCACCGTGCGTAACGATCGACGCGGGCCAGCGCGCGGGCGGCCCGCTCGGGGTCCGGGTAGGACGGGACCGACCCCCGAGCCGGTGCCCCACCGGTGGTGCGGACCGCGAGCAACTCCGGGATACCGGATTCGGCGACGAAGGTGGTGAGCACCGGTTTGTCCTGCCCGGGTGCCGCGGCCGCGGCCGCGCGCAGGGCGTCGGCGAACCCGCCCATCGGCACCGGTACCGGTGGCGCCACGACCACGATCACCGCGTCCACCTCGTCGCTGCGCAGGGCGGCGAGCACGGCCTCCCGGTAGTCGGCGGGGGTCGCTTCCGGGCCGAGGTCGACGGGTCCGTCGGTGGGTGCGGAGCCGATGTTGCGTTCGGTCGGGCGGGCGCCGGGGCCGCGATCCACGGCGGTGGCCGGTCGGCGGATACGCAGGCCCTCGCCGAGGGCGGCGTCGACGGCCAGCCAGTTCAGCGCGGCGCTGTTGCCGACCACCGCCACCCGGGGGCCCCGCGGCAGCGGCTGACAGGCCAGCAGCGCGGCACAGTCGAACAGCTCCGAGATGGAGTCGACCTGGATGATCCCCGCCTGGGCGAACAGGTCGCGAACCACGGTGCGATCCATATCGGTTCCGGCGGCCAGCCGGCCGCTGCTGACGGCCACGATCGGTTTGCTACGCGCCACCCGCCGGGCCAACCGTGAGAACTTGCGCGGGTTACCGAAGCTCTCCAGGTACAGCAGGATCACTTCGGTGTCGGCGGCGGTGTCCCAGTACTGCAGCAAGTCGTTGCCGGACACATCGGCGCGGTTACCTGCCGACACGAACGTCGACACACCGAGGTTGCGGGTCGCGGCCTCGGCGAGAATCGCGGCCCCGAGCGGACCCGACTGACAGAAGAACCCGATCCGGCCGCGTTCGGGCAGCACCGGCGCCAACGTGGCGTTGAGCCCGACGGCCGGATCGGTGTTGGCAATGCCGAGCGCGCTGGGGCCGACCACCCGCATCCCGTGCCCGCGTGCGGCCGCGACCAGATCGTGTTCGGCGGCCAGCCCGGTGGGCCCGGTCTCGCCGAAGCCCGCGGTGAGCACGATCAGTCCCTTGACACCCTTGGCCATGCAGTCGTCGAGCACCGAGCCGATCGCGGCGGGCGGCACCGCGACCACCGCGAGATCCACCTCGTCGGGGATCTCGCGCACGGTGGCGTAGGCGCGCACTCCGAGCACGGACCGCCGATTCGGGTTCACCGGGAACACGGGACCGCTGAACCCACCGGCGAGCAGGTTGGCCAGCACCGCGCCACCCACCCGGGTCGGCACCGGCGAGGCGCCGATCACCGCGACCGAACCGGGGGTGAGCAGATTGCCCACACTGCGTGCCTCCGAGGCGGCCTCGCGGGCGTCGCGCACCGCGCGTAAGGCTTCGGTGGGGTCGATCGCGAATTCCAGATGCACCTCGGCGCCGTCGCGACTGCGCTGCAACTGGTAGCCGGCCTCGCGGAACACCGTGATCATCGCCTCGTTCTCGGCGAGCACTTCGGCGACGAAGGCCTCCACCTCGTTCTCGGCGGCGGCGCCGGCGAGGTGTTCGAGCAGGATCGAGCCGAGCCCGCGGCCCTGGTGTTCGTCGGCCACCACGAAGGCCACCTCGGCCGCGCGCCGTCCCGGCCGGTCGAGCAGTTCGTAGCGGGCCACGGCGATGATCGCGGTGCCAAGGACAGCGACCAGCCCCACCCGGTCGTGGTAGTCGACGTGGGTGGTGCGGTACATGTCCTTCGCCGAGATCCGCGGGTAGGGGCCGAAGTAGCGCAGGTAGCGGGTGCGGTCGGAGAGCCCGGTGTGGAAGGCCGCGAGGGCCTCGGCGTCGGCGGGCACCACCGGCCGGATCCGCACCACCCCGCCGTCGGCTGCCAGCACGTCACCGAACCACTGTGGTGGCGGCGCAGGCGGATTCGCGGGCGTGTCCGGGGTGTCCGGCAGCAGCGGCTCAGTCACGAGGATCCTCCGGATCCAGGCCCAGCAGGCCGAAACTGGCGCGTCTGGTCGCCGAAATGGCGGTGTCGACCGCCCGCTGGGCCCGGATCTGGTCGGCGTCACCGATCTCCGGGGTACCACCGGGCCCGTCCCACGGCAGGTAGTCGATGTCACCGTCGTCGGTCATCGACGTCGGTGGAGTCACCCGCGGTGCGGCGGTGCGCACCTGTTCGATCCAGTCCTCGGGCACCGGAGTCCGCGGGGCCAGTGGACGGTCCAGCGCGGCGGCGAGCAGATGCGTCCAGGCGCGCGGCACCACCCGCACCACGCCGTATCCGCCGCCGCCCAGGGCCAGCCACCGCCCTTCGGCGTAGCGGTCGGCCAGCTCGCGCATGGCGAGGAAGGCCGCGCGCTGACCGTCCACGGTGAGTTCCAGGTCGGCCAGGGGATCTTCGCGGTGGGTGTCCACGCCGCACTGGCTGACGATGATCTGCGGCCCGAACGCGGCGACCGCACCCGGCACCACCGCGTGAAAACCGCGCAGCCACTGGGCGTCCCGAGTGCCCGGCAGCAACGGCAGATTGATCGAGGTGCCCTCGGCGGCGCCCACTCCGGTCTCCTCCGGCCACCCGGTATTGGGCCACAGGGTCGCCGGGTGCTGGTGCAGCGACACCGTGAGCACCCGCGGATCGGCGTAGAAGGCACGTTGCACGCCGTCGCCGTGATGGACGTCGACATCGAGATAGGCGATCCGGTCGAAGCCGTGTTCGAGCAACCAGGAGATCGCGATCGCGGCATCGTTGTAGATGCAGAAGCCGGCCGCCGAATCCGGCATGGCGTGGTGCATTCCGCCGCCGATGCTCACCGCCCGCCGGGTGCGGCCGGCCGCGATCTCCCCGGCCGCGGCCAGGGTGCCGCCGACGATCACCGACGCCGCCTCGTGCATCCGTGGGAAGACCGGATTGTCGGCGGTGCCGAGCCCGTAGAGGGTGTCCTCGGGGGTGGGTGGCCCGTCACCGGCGCGGCGCACCGCCTCGATATAGGCGCTGCTGTGCACCCGCATCAGGTCGGTGTCGGTGGCCGCGCCGGGGTCCAGCGGCTCGACACCGTCGAGCAAGCCCAGACTTTCGGCCAGCGACATGGTGAACTTCAAGCGCGCCGGTTTCATCGGGTGCTCCGGACTCCAGGTGTAACCGAGGAATCGCTCGGTCCACACCAGAGTCCCCCGTTCTTCGCTGCGTGGCGGGGTGACCATGCTCGCCACGCTAGCCGGAAGCAGCAGCCTCCGTGTGGCGTTGACATGCAGTAGAAATAGGGCCGCCGGTCCGGCGGTCGGACAGGCGTTCGCGCGTGGGTAGAATTCGTGCCGACGAAGGGGTATCAGGTGAAGGATCTGGTCGACACCACGGAGATGTATCTCCGTACCATCTACGACCTCGAGGAAGAGGGCGTGGTGCCCTTGCGGGCGCGTATCGCCGAACGCCTCGAACAGAGTGGTCCGACGGTGAGCCAGACGGTCGCGCGGATGGAACGCGACGGCCTGCTGCTCGTCGCGGGCGACCGCCATCTCGAGCTCACCGACAAGGGCCGGGCCATGGCGGTCGCGGTGATGCGCAAGCACCGGCTCGCCGAGCGGTTGCTGGTCGACATCATCGGCCTGGACTGGCAGAACGTGCACGCCGAGGCGTGCCGCTGGGAGCACGTGATGAGCGAGGACGTGGAGCGGCGCCTGATCGAGGTGCTCAACCACCCCACCACCTCGCCCTACGGCAACCCCATCCCCGGGCTCGACGAGCTCGGCCTCCTCGACGCCCCGGCGGCCGAGGAGCAACTCATCCGGCTCTCCGACCTGCCCAACGGGACGCTGCACGCGGTGGTGGTGCGCCGGTTGGCCGAACACATCCAGACCGACCCGGAGGTCATCGGCAGGCTGCGTGAGGCGGGCGTGGTGCCCGACGCGCGTGTCACCGTGGAGACCAAGCCGGGTGCGGTGCTGATCACGGTGCCGGGACACAACGGTTTCGAATTGTCGGAAGAGATGGCGCACGCCGTCCAGGTGAGGCTGGTCTGATTCGTGAAACTTCTGGTCACCGGCGGCGCCGGCTACGTGGGCGGCGTCTGCGCCGCGGTGTTGCTCGAGCAGGGCAACGAGGTGGTTGTCGTCGACGATCTCTCGACCGGTAATGCCGCCGGTGTCCCGGCGGGCGCGCGCTTCGTCGAGGGCGACATCGCCGACGCCGTGCCGCCACTGCTGCGCGCCGAATCCTTCGACGGTGTCCTGCATTTCGCGGCCCAGTCGCTGGTCGGCGAATCGGTGGAGCAGCCGGAGAAGTATTGGCAGGGCAATGTCGTGAAGACCTTGGCCCTGCTCGAGGCGATGCGCGAGACCGCTACCGCGCGACTGGTGTTCTCCTCGACGGCCGCGGTGTACGGCGAACCCGAGCAGGTGCCGATCACCGAGGACGCGCCGACCAGGCCCACCAACCCCTACGGTGCGAGCAAGCTGGCCATCGACCACGCCATCACCTCCTATGCGGCGGCGCACGGACTCGCCGCGACCAGCCTGCGCTACTTCAACGTGGCGGGCGCCTACGGCGGCCTCGGTGAGAACCGGGTCGTGGAAACACATCTGATCCCCCTCGTGTTGCAGGTGGCGCTGGGGCACCGCAAGGCCATTTCCGTCTACGGCACCGACTGGCCGACGCCGGACGGCACCTGTGTGCGCGACTACATCCACATCCGCGATCTGGCGCAGGCCCATCTGCTCGCGCTGTCCTCGGCCCGTCCGGGTAGTCACCGGATCCTCAATCTCGGCTCGGGCACCGGCTTTTCGGTGCGCGAGGTGATCTCGGCGTGCGAGCGGGTGACCGGGTTGCCGATCGAGGCGATCGATGCGCCCCGCCGCGCCGGTGACCCGGCCGTGCTGGTCGCCTCGAGCGACCGCGCGGTGGCGGAGCTGGGATGGACTCCCGAGCACACCGATCTCGACGAGATCGTCTCCGATGCCTGGGATTTCCTGCGTTCACTCGGGTCCGCGGCGCACAGCGCCGCCTGACCGGCGCCGGGTGTCCCCGGCTTCACCGGCGGATCGGGCCGATGTCGACCCCCAGATCGGCGGCGATCTGCTGACCGCAGTGAGCGAGTTTGCGCAGCCGCTCCGGGCGCAGACCGCTCTGCAGCGAGGTCTCGAGCAGCACCGCCATCGAGTGGTCGGCGTCGGCGGCCACCGCGGCGGCCAGGGCGATACCGGCGAACGGTCCGTCGCCGCGCACGTAGGCGCTGAACCCGAGCAGCGCCGCGGCTTCGGCGCGATCGGTGCCGGGTGTGGCCCTGGCCAGCTGTGCCCACAGCTGTTCGGCGGCTTCGGCGTGATCACCCAGTGCCAGGCCGTACAGCGCGTCGCGGATGGGCCGGTCGCGCAGCGTCGCGGCCAGCTGCGCGAGCTCGCGGTCGGCGCGTGGTTCACCGGACGCGGCGTCGGCGATCTGCCACAGCACCCATTCCAGGGCCCGCCGCTGATACGCCGTGGACCGGCCGGCTCGTTGCGCCGCCGACAGTCCGGCCCGGTATCGAGTCACCGCCGAGCCCAGCCGGTCACCGACTCGTGCGCACAGCGGCGGATCGGGCGCGACGAGGGCGGTCAGCTCCCCGCGCGAGGGCCGAATCTGTTTGCCGTCGAGCACGTGTGACAACGCGATCATCGACGCGCCCGGATCGGCCACCGATCCGGTGGCGGTGTCGAGCAGGCCCCGGAACCGGGCGCCGGCCGCGATCGCCGGGACCGCCCACGCCCCGCGCACGACGATTCCTTCCGCGTCCAGCGTCTCGAGCAGGGTGACGATGCGCAGAGCTTCCAGGGCCGCGGATTCGCGGCGGTCGTCGACGAACACGGCCAGCACCCCGGTGGCTGCCTCGCGGACGCAGATCGAGCTCAGGCACGCACAGAGCTGATCGATGTGGTGCGGATCGGTCACGCTGTCGAGATCGAAGCGCACCACCGCTTCGATCGCGGTGGTGCGACCGCGACCGTCACCGTGCAGGACGGCGACGACCAGGGATCGTTCGGGCACGAAGCCGAGCATCGCGGGCAGTGCCGCGATCAGCTCGCCGGGTTCGTCCACTCGCAGTGGGGGCGGGGTCAGCTCGGGGTAGCCGGGGGTGGTTTCGGCGCAGCGCAGGGCGCGGGGGAACGGTCCGGTGCGCTCGGCCCGGCGGGTGGAGTTCGTCGAAGGCGTCATGGCTCCACAGTGCGCGCACCGCGGTCTGCCGCCGACTCGGTGAGCTGGGCTTTCGGTTGCCCTGTGAGTACCGCCGTGCCTGTGGAGTGATCCCGGTCCACGCCACGGCCGCGCGGTGAACATGTCGGCGCCGGATGGTAGGCGCCCTCAGCGGGTGCGGATTCCGCGCACCGTGGTCGCGAACAGCTCCGCCACGGCGGCGGTGTCGGGTTCGCCCGCGCCGAAGATCATGGAGGTCACCGTGATCCGCACGTCCCCGACGCGACCGACCGAACTCTGCATCGTCTGGGTCAGCCCTTGCCCGCCGACGTCGGGGATTACGGTGCGCCGCAAGGAGATCGCCTCATCGGCCCCGGGCAGGGCGGCTTCGTCGAGCACGGTGGTGACGGTCGATCCGGCGCCGGCGCGACGGACCCGGATCTCCTCGCACGCGTCGAGGCGCGCACGCACGACGGCGAGCCCTTCGGTGGTGCGCGACAGCTCCACGGTGAGACTGGCCCTGGTCGCGTCATCGGTGCCGACGGCCACCGCGGCCGGTTCCACATCGGATTCAGGATCCGGCGGTGTGCACTCCACCGGGCTCACGGTGGCGCCCATTCCCACCCCGTCGAGATCCCCCGCGGCCGCCGCCGCGGCCTGTGGCGGCAACGCCACCGCCGGGTACCGGGACGGAAACTGCCCCGGGGTGGGCAGCAGCTCGGCGATCGGCGCCTCGACGTGGCGCATCGACATCGCGCTCTCGGCCACCGGCGTCCCACTCACCGCCTGCCCGCATCCGGTCGACACCGCGACGAGTACCACCGCCGCCCCGGCGATCCGCCGGCGGCCGGCTGTCCCGCGCCGACCTGCGCCGATCGGTGTGATCCTCGTCGTGTTCACTCTGTCCACTGTGCCCCACCCGCGGATCGGTGCGGCTTGCGCCACGCCGTGGGGAATGCCGGGTCCGGTGCCGCTGTTGCCTAGAGGACGAGCCGTCCTCCGGCCGTGTGCGCGCTGTCTGCTCGCGTGGGGGACAATGGAGAACGCCTCCCCCGCCGCGAGCGCTGGTGGACCGCGCAGGAAGGAGAAACGCGATGGATGACCAGTCGCACATGTACGAACTGGAGTTCCCGGCACCGCAGTTGTCCGCGGACGACGGCGCCGGCCCCGTGCTGGTACACGGGTTGGAAGGTTTCACCGACGCGGGCCACGCGGTGCGTTTGGCCACCACACATCTGCGCGAGAGCCTCGAATCGGAGTTGGTCGCTTCTTTCGCGGTGGACGAGTTGCTCGACTACCGCTCGCGCCGTCCCCTGATGACATTCAAGACCGACCACTTCGCCGACTACGCCGAGCCGGAGCTGAACCTGTGGGCGCTGCGCGATACCGCGGGCACCCCGTTCCTGCTGCTGGCGGGTCTGGAACCGGATCTGCGCTGGGAGAAGTTCACGACCGCGGTGCGGTTGCTGGCCGAACAGCTGGGCGTGCGCCGCACCATCGGCCTGTCCGCGATCCCGATGGCCATCCCGCATACCCGCCCGTTGGGGGTCACCGCGCACTCCTCGGACCGTTCGCTGCTCGGCGAGCACCAGCGCTGGCCCGGTGAGTTGCAGGTGCCCAGCAGCGCTTCGTCGCTGCTCGAGTTCCGGATGGCCCAGCACGGCCACGAGTCGCTGGGGTTCTCGGTGCACGTGCCGCACTACCTGGCCCAGACCGACTACCCCGAGGCCGCTCAGACCCTGCTCGAGAACGTCGCCGACAACGCCGGCCTGGAACTGCCGTTGACGGCGCTGGGCGAGGCGGCCGCACGGGTGCGCGAGCAGGTCGCCGAGCACATCGAGGGCAACGAGGAGGTCGAGACCGTCGTGACGGCGCTGGAACGCCAGTACGACAGCTTCGTCACCGCGCAGGAACGTCAGTCCAGTCTGCTGGCCGGTGACGGCGAACTGCCCAGTGGTGAGGAGCTCGGCGCGGAGTTCGAACGCTTCCTCGCCGAACAGGGCGGCTACGACGACACCTCGGGCGACGGCAGGGACTGAAGACCCACGGGGCCTGACCTACGCGCCTGCGTTGCGGCCGTGCGCAGGGTTGGCGAGGCGACACCGCCGCGCACACTAGGGTGGTCGGAGTGGATCTGACCGACCTGCTGGAAATTCCCGGAACCGACGCCGACGCCCTCTACGAGTCGTTCGCGCTGTGGGCCGCCGAACAGGGCACCACCCTGTATCCAGCGCAGGACGAGGCGCTGATGGAGCTGGCGTCGGGGTCCAACGTCATCCTGGCCACTCCGACCGGCTCCGGTAAGTCGCTGGTGGCGGTCGGCGCGCACCTGTTCGCCATGGCCAACGGGCGGCGCAGCTACTACACCGCGCCGATCAAAGCGCTGGTGAGCGAGAAGTTCTTCGCGCTGTGCGAGGTGTTCGGCGCCGAGAACGTCGGCATGGTCACCGGTGACGCCGCGGTCAACGCCGACGCGCCGATCATCTGCGCCACCGCGGAGATCCTGGCGAACCTGGCGTTGCGTGAAGGTGCCGATGCCGAAGTCGGGCAGGTGGTGATGGACGAGTTCCATTTCTACTCCGACCCCGACCGTGGCTGGGCCTGGCAGGTGCCGATCATCGAGTTGCCGAACGCCCAGTTCCTGCTGATGTCGGCGACCCTGGGTGAGGTCGAGTTCTTCGCCACCGATCTCGAGGAGCGCACCGGACGCCCCACCGCGGTGGTCGCGGGCACCGAACGTCCGGTGCCACTGACGTTTTCCTATGTGCGCACGCCCATCACCGAAACGCTCGAGGAGCTGGTGACCACCCATCAGGCCCCGGTCTATGTGGTGCACTTCACCCAGGCGGCCGCGCTGGAACGCGCACAGGCGCTGACCAGCGTGAACTTCTCCTCACGCGCGGAGAAGGATGCGATCGCCGCCGCCATCGGCGAGTTCCGTTTCGCGTCCGGTTTCGGCAAGACGCTGTCGCGGTTGATCCGCCACGGCATCGGGGTGCACCACGCGGGGATGCTGCCCAAGTACCGCAGGCTGGTGGAGAAGCTCGCCCAGGAGGGCCTGTTGAAGGTGGTGTGCGGTACCGACACCCTCGGTGTCGGGATCAATGTGCCCATCCGCACGGTGCTGCTGACCGGGCTCACCAAGTACGACGGCGTGCGCACCCGCAGGCTCAAGGCCCGTGAGTTCCATCAGATCGCCGGCCGTGCCGGTCGCGCCGGGTACGACACCATGGGCACCGTGGTGGTGCAGGCACCGGAGCACGAAGTCGAGAACGCCCGCCTGGTCGCCAAAGCGGGTGACGATCCGAAGAAGCAACGAAAGATCCAGCGCCGCAAGCCACCCGAGGGTTTCGTGTCCTGGAGCGAGGAAACCTTCGACCGCCTGGTGACCGCCCAGCCCGAGCCGATGGTTTCACGCTTCGCGGTGACGAACTCGATGCTGCTCAACGTGATCGCCCGCCCGGGCAACTGTTTCTACGCCATGCGCCACCTGCTCGAGCACAATCACGAACCGCGCCCGGCTCAGCGCAAGCACATCCTGCGCGCCATCCGGCTCTATCGTTCGCTGCGCGATGCCGGTGTGGTGCAACAACTCTCCGAGCCCGACGACAAGGGCCGGATGGCACGGCTCACCGTGGACCTGCAGCGTGACTTCGCTCTCGACCAGCCGTTGTCGCCGTTCGCGCTGGCCGCCTTCGACCTGCTGGATCGCGAGAACCCCACCTACACACTCGATGTCGTGTCGCTGATCGAAGCGACGCTCGAGGATCCACGTCAGCTGCTGATGGCCCAGCAGCACAAGGCCCGTGGTGCGGCGGTGGCCGAGATGAAGGCCGAGGGCATCGAGTACGAGGAGCGTATGGAGCTCCTCGAGGAGGTCACCTGGCCCAAGCCGCTGGCCGAGCTGATCGAGCCCGCGTTCGAGACCTACCGGGCCGGGCATCCGTGGGTGTCGGAGTTCGCGCCGTCACCGAAGTCGGTGGTGCGCGACATGATCGAGCGCGCGATGACCTTCGCCGAGCTGATCTCGTTCTACGAACTGACCCGTTCCGAAGGTGTGGTGCTGCGCTATCTGGCCGACGCCTACCGGGCGCTGCGGCGCACCGTGCCCGATGCGGCGCGCACCGAGGAGCTCGACGACCTCACCGAGTGGCTGGGTGAGCTGATCCGCCAGGTGGATTCGAGCCTGCTCGACGAATGGGAACAGCTCACCAATCCCGGCGCCGAGATCGACACCGAACAGATCGCCTTCGGCGCCGAATCGGTGCGCCCGATCTCGGCCAACGAACGCGCCTTCCGGATCATGGTGCGAAACGCCATGTTCCGTCGGGTCGAGTTGGCCTCGCGGCGGCGCTGGTACGAACTCGATCAGCTCGGCACCGGCCCCGACTGGGCCGAGGACTTCGCCGCCTACTTCGACGAGTACGACTCGATCGGCACCGGCCCCGACGCGCGCGGCCCGCAACTGTTCCAGGTGGAGCAGCGCCCCGGTTTCTGGCACGTGCGCCAGGTGCTCGACGACCCGGCCGGTGATCACGGCTGGGCGCTGAGCGCGATCGTGGATCTCGAGGAGTCCGACGCCGCGGGCGAGGTGGTGTTCGACGAGGTCACAGTGGTCGCCGGATGAGTGATATCCGCCTCTACACGGCGGATATGACGAAGGTTTGACGAATTCGATGTCGGGCGGGGGCCGCTGGTAGTCTCTCCCGGCCGCCGACCGAAAGTTCAACTATGCCCGAAACCCCGTACCTTGTCATCTGTCCCGAACAGGTACGTGCCAACTTCCGCGCTCTCGCTGGCGCGCTGACGGCGGCGCGCACGCAGGGCACCCGGATCAGGTATGCGGTGAAAGCGGCACCGGTGGACGCAGTACTGACCCTGCTCGACGGTGAGGGCGCCGAGTTCGATGTGGCCAGTGTCGGCGAGATCGACCAGTGCTCGAGACTGGGCATCGAGGCGGGCAAGCTCTGCTACGGCAACCCGATCAAGAAGAGCGCCCACATCGCCTACGCCCACGCCGCCGGTGTGCGCCGCTTCGCCTTCGACACCGAAGACGATCTGCTGCGCATCGCCGAGCACGCCCCCGGCGCCGAGGTCGAGTGCCGGTTCCTGGCCGCGGCGCCGGAATCACGCACGCCCTTCGGCACCAAGTTCGGGTGCACGCCGGGTGAGGCGTTCCGGTTGCTGGTGCGCGCCCGCGATCTCGGTCTCACGGTCGGCGGACCGTACTTCCATGTGGGCTCCCAGCAGCTCGACCCCGACGCCTGGCGGATCGGTGTCGAGCAGGCCGGTGAGCTCGTGAACGCGCTGGCGGACAAGGGGATCACGGTCGGTGCGGTGAACGTGGGCGGTGGTCTGCCGATCTCCTACGCCGAGCCCGCACCCGAACCGGGTGCCATCGCGACCGCGATCGCCGAGTCCGCGACCCGCTACCTGCCCGCAGCCACCGGTCTGATCATCGAACCGGGACGCGCGCTGGTGGGCAACGCGGGCACCGTGCACGCCGAGGTCGTCGGCGTGCGTTTCGCGCCGGACGGCCGGCGCTGGGTGTATCTCGACATCGGCCGGTACAACGGTATGGCCGAAACCGAGAACGAGTACATCGCATACCGTTTCGTCACCGATCGCGACGGCGATCCGGTCGCGGAGGCGGTGGTCGCGGGTCCGACCTGCGACGGCGACGATGTACTGTATCAACGCACGAAGGTCCTTCTGCCGACCACGTTGCGAGCCGGTGATCGCGTTCGGATTCCGCACACCGGTGCCTATACCGCGAGTTATTCGTCGGTGTCCTTCAATGGTTTTCCGCCCTTGACCGTTCATGTCTCGGGCGCTGAGCGAGAGTGAGTTTGCCCATGACGGCGGAATTCACCGGCTGGCACGTGCTGGCCGAGTTCGGTGGTGTCGACACAGACCTGTGTGACGATGTCGAACGACTCGAATCGGCGTTGCGTGAGTCTCTGATCGCGGCGGGCGTCACCATCTGCGATGTCGTTCACAAAAAGTTCGAACCGCAGGGGGTGACCGTCCTCGCCCTGTTGTCGGAGTCCCACGCCTCGATTCACACTTATCCGGAGTCCGGCGAACTCTTCGTCGACGTCTTCACCTGCGGCAGCATCGGCGCGGGCGCGACGAAGGCGGTGGAGTTGCTGCGGGACAAGTTGTCTCCCGGCGAAGTCCGGATGAAAGTGGTCCAGCGTGGCCACGGTGCCGAGCAGATCCTCGAACCGGTGGGCGACGGCCTGACCCGGATCTGGGAACTGCACGAGGTGATCGTGGACACCCACACTCCGTACCAGCACATGGTGATCGCGCGCACCGATCAGGGCATCTCCCTGTTCTCCGACGACGACCGCCAGTCCACCGAGTTCTCCCAGCTCACCTACCACGAGGCCATGATGGTCCCGGCGTTCGTGCTGGCCGAGAAGCTGGACCGGGTGCTGATCATCGGCTCGGGTGAAGGGGTGGCTTCGCAGATGTCGGTCGCCGCCGGTGCCACCGTGGTCGACCATGTCGACATCGACGAGCGCGAAGTCGAGCTGTGCGCGCAGCACCTGCCCTACGGGTACACCCCGCAGGAGCTGGCCGCCGCGGTGCGCGGCGAGGGCCCGGTTCGGGTGCACTACGCCGACGGCTGGGACTTTCTCGCCGAGGCGCGGCAGGCCGGTACCCGCTACGACGTGATCGTCATCGATCTGCCCGACGAGCGCGTGGAGGACGCCCAGCACAACCGCCTCTACGAATCGGAGTTCCTGTCGCGGTGCAAGGCACTGCTGGCGCCCGGTGGCGTGCTCTCGGCCCAGGCCGGGTGCGCGACCATGTGGCGCAACGAGACGCTCAAACGTTCCTGGGGTCGTTTCCAGGAGCAGTTCGACACCGTGGTGCCCTACAGCAGCGACGAGCACGAGTGGACCTTCCTGTTCGGTCTGAACGAGAAGATCGACGATCCGGTGCGCGGCATGACCGACCGGTTGGCCCTGCTTCCCTACCGCCCCGCGACCATCGACGCGCGCGCCCTCGAGCGCGGCGCGATCGAACCGTACGCGCTGCGCGGCTGAGCTCGGCCTTTCCCTCGTCGAAGGCGGTGACCCGGATTCCCGGTTCACCGCCTTCGGCATCGGCGGGCCACCGAGCACGGTCCTCCGGTGGGTCCGTATTCGACCAGCCGTGCCGGCTCAGGATCGCCGAGGTCTCGATTCCGGTGCCGCCGGCGCCGGATGTTGGCACCATGCGAGGTACCAGCTTCGACAGAATCGAGCCGCACGTGAAGCAGACACCGTTGTCCGCGGACGGACTGATGCCGGTCCGTAGGCCCACCGCCCGGCGCCCACGTCTGGACCGGCTCTCCGCCACCGGAATCGGCGAGTTCCGCACGCTGTTCGCCGAGGCGTCCCCGGTGACAGCAGCCGACTTCGCGCGCCTCGACGGCGACGTGGCGATGCGTTCGTTCCCGGCGGTGGGGCAACGGGTCTTGGGCGCACTGATGGCACGCCCCACCTACTTCTGGGTGGGAAAATCGTTTCGACACACCACCGAATCGGTGGCACTCGGCCACAACGTGTTCACCGCCCTCGGCGGCGTGCGAGCGATGAACTTCGTTGCGACGGTTGGTCGTTCAGTAGTCGACGGTCGTCCCGCGGTGTGTCTGGACTACACCACACGCCCAGGGGTGCCCGAATCCGCACGCGGCATCTACGACGAACTCCGCGAGATCGAACCCGGCCTGTGGCTGGGCCCCAGCTACTTCCGCACGCGCGGGCGCCGGCTGCCGATGGGCTGGTTCGCGCTCGACGCATCGGTGCCCTTCGACGCCGTCATCTGACGCGACGAGCCGGGCACGGGACACCACCTGCCGGCTCGCGGCATCCGGACCTCAGTCGTCGTCGACCCCGCGAGCGGCCAGGGCATCCCCCATCGCGTCGGCCGTTCGCAGCGCTCGTACCAGCACCGGCGTCACCAATGCGGTCGCCGACCAGGAGACGCCGCGAGCTCGCCGTGCCTGCGCGACATCGTGGACTATGCCCGCGAGCAGCGGAACGCACCGGATCGCCAAGGCGAGCAGCAGACTCACCCGCTCCGGATCGACACCGACTCGACGGAGCGGGGTGAGCGCCGTGGTGAGCGCGTCGAGCATCGCGCTCACCCTGGTGGTCACCGTCACCAGCGCCGCGAGCGACACCGAGACGAGCAGCACGCCGCAGACCACCACGGCACGCGCCGGCGAGGTGGTGAGCAACTGGAATGCTCCGATGATCAGCATCATCCACAGCACGGGGCGAATCTGGGCCAGTGCGACCCGCCACGAGATGCGCGCGAGCGCGAACAGCCCGGCCACCACCACCGCGACACCCGCGACCCCGAGCGGGGTGCGTACGAACACCGCCGTCGCGACGATCGCGACCATCAGCAGGGCGAGTTTGATTCCCGCCGGCAGCCGGTGCAGTGGCGAGTCGCCGGGGCAGTACAGGCCGATCATTCGATCAGGCGTCGATAGGCGCCGACCGCGTCCCCCGGTGCCCCGTCGAAGGCGACAGCGCCGTCGTCGAGCACCACCACCCGGTCGAAGCCGTCGAGCAGCGCGAGCTGATGGGTCACCACGATCACCTGCTGTTCGAGCGAGTTCAGTGCCTCGGTCACCAGCCGGGCGTTGCGCAGATCCAGCAGCGTGGTCGGTTCGTCGGCGATGATCACCTCGGGTGCGCGGATCAGCGCCGACCCGAGCGCGAGTAGTTGTTTCTGACCGCCGGAGAGCAGGTGTGCCGGATGGTCGGCGTGCGCGGCCAGCCCGAAGCGATCCAGCATCCGCGCCACTCGCTCGGCGACCTCGGCCTTGCTCAGGCCGCTGCGCCGCAAGGAGAACGCCAGGTCCTCCCCGACGGTCGGCATGACGATCTGGGTATCGGGATCAGTGAAAACGAACCCGACCTTGCGCCGCACCTGCGCGCCTTTGCGAGCCGCGTCGATGCCGTCGACGGTCACGGTGCCGGTGGCAGGCTTCAGCAGGCCGTTGAGCATCCGTGCCAGTGTCGACTTCCCGGATCCGTTGGCTCCGATGAAACCGACCCGGCGTTCGGTGATCCGCAGGTCGATGTCACGCAGCACGGTGCGGTCACCGAAGTGGTGGCCCACCGCGTCGATGACGATCTCGCTCATCGCACGCTCCCGCGACACGCTGCGCGATCAGCCATGGATCAGCCCGGGGTAGGCGCGGTGCACACCCTTGGCGACGACGGTGGCAACGACCACCTTGGCCAGATCACCCGGTAGGAAGGCGAAGTTGGTCGATACCGCGGCCCACACTCCCAGATCGGTGCGGACCAGCAGCCCCGCGGTTCCGAACAGGTAGATGACCAGTACCCCACCGAGGGCGTTGACCAGCAGACCGAGCACGATCGGGTATTTCGGCAGGATCACCGCCGTGAGCCAGCCGATCAGCAGCGTCGCCGGGATCCAGCCGATCAGGTATCCAGCGGTCGGCGAGGCCAGCGCCGTGAGCCCGGTGCGCCCGCCCGAGAGCAGCGGCAAGCCGATCAGGGTCAACGCGATGAACACCGCGACCGCGGCGGTGCCCTTGCGCGCGCCGAGGATCGCGCCGGTGAGGATCACCCCGAGGGTCTGCAGCGTGATCGGGACACCACTGAATCCGACGGTGATCGCACCGGGTAGCCCCAGCGCCGCGATCAGGGCCGCGAAGACGGCGATCTGCGCCAGCTCCCGCGCGGCGAAACGGGTCGCCCGCTTCGGGGAATTCTCGACATCGGGCACAGTCAGACATCCTTAACAACAGCAATTGAACGACGTTCAAAGTAGCAGGTGAGCCGTCCGGCGCCGCTGCGAGGCGAGGCCCGCCCCGCGCGATCCGGTCCGCACCACCACAGCGTGGCCGACTCGACGACCACCACCTCAGAAGGGTCGCTTCGATCGGATCAGCGCTGCCAGGTATTCGTAGTCCTCGGCCCGCGCCGAGGAGGCGCGATAGGCCAAGCCGATGGTTCGGCCCGGCGCCGGCGCGGCGAACCGCGCGGTGTCCAGGGTGCCGCGGCTGGATTCGGCCGCCACCGCCATCTCCGGGATGAGCGTCACCCCGAGCCCGCCGGCCACGCACTGCACCACGGTGGTCAGCGAGGCCGCGCGGGTGTCGCCGACCGCGCCGGGGTGTACATCGGCGGTGCGGCACAACTCCATCGTCTGGTCGCGCAGACAGTGCCCCTCGTCGAGCAGCAACAACGGCAGATCCGTGAGCGCGCCCGCGGCCAGGTCGGTGCGCCCGGCCAGTTCGTGCCCGCGCGGTGTGACCAGCACGAACTCTTCGGAGTAGAGCGGGATCTCGACCAGCCCGGGCGCCTCACTGGGCAGCGCGAGCACAGCGACATCGAGCACGCCGGTGCGCAGGCCGTCGAGCAACCGGGCGGTCTGGTCCTCCACGACCTGGGGCACCAGGTTCGGTAGTTTGCTGCGCAGCTCGGGCAGCAGCTCGGGCAGCACGTAGGGTGCGACGGTCGGGATCATGCCCAGGCGCAGCACACCGCCGAGGCTGTCGCCGGTGGCCGAGGCGACGAAACGGTCGGCCGCCTCCAGGGTGGCCATGGCTTGCGGGAGCAGCCGCATCCCGGCGGCGGTGACCAGTACCCGGCGCGTGCTGCGCTCGATCAGCTGCAGGCCGAGGCCGTTTTCCAGTGATGCCAGGGCCTGCGATAACGTGGGTTGGCTCACAGTCAAACGTGCTGCGGCAGTACCGAAATGCCGGTATTCGGCAACGGCGACGAACGCACGCAGCTGCGACAGGGTTGGCTGATAAGTCTGATCACTCACACCTATCAGTGTACGACGAGCAATCGGCTTTACCTTTCAGTAGGCTTTGGGCAAGATCTCTGGCGAGCTCACACGATGAGCACGACACCCACCACTCATGAGGAGACGAGCATGGCTCTGCTGACCATCGGCGACCAGTTCCCGGCATACAACCTCAAGGCCGTCATCGGCGGTGACCTGTCGAAGGTCGACGCGCAGCAGCCCGACGACTACTTCACCCAGATCACCAGTGACGACCATGCAGGCAAGTGGCGCGTTGTGTTCTTCTGGCCCAAGGACTTCACCTTCGTGTGCCCCACCGAGATCGCGGCGTTCGGCAAGCTGAACGACGAGTTCGCCGACCGCGACACCCAGGTGCTCGGCGCCTCGGTCGACAACGAGTTCGTGCACTTCCAGTGGCGCGCACAGCACGAAGACCTCAAGACCCTGCCCTTCCCGATGCTCTCGGACCTCAAGCGTGAACTGGCCGGCGCCACCGGCGTGCTCAACGCCGACGGCGTCGCCGACCGCGCCACCTTCATCATCGACCCGAACAACGAGATCCAGTTCGTCTCGGTGACCGCCGGTTCGGTCGGCCGCAACGTCGACGAGGTGCTGCGCGTGCTCGACGCCCTGCAGTCCGACGAGCTGTGCGCCTGCAACTGGAAGAAGGGCGACCCCACCATCGACGCCGGCGAGCTGCTTTCCGCCAGCGTCTGATCGCGGCGTCGGCTCGCGTCACCACCATCCCCACCGATTCATCCGAAGGAGCCCCACTGTCATGAGCATCGAGAACCTGAAGAACTCTCTTCCCGAGTATGCCAAGGACCTCAAGCTCAACCTGTCCTCGTTGGCCCGCACCACGGTGCTCACCGAGCAGCAGCTGTGGGGCACCCTGCTCGCCGCGGCCGCGGCGACCCGCTCGGCGACCACGCTGCGCGAAATCGCCGAAGAGGCCGCCGACGTGCTCTCGGCCGAGGCTTACGAGGCCGCGCTGGGCGCCACGTCGATCATGGGCATGAACAACGTGTTCTACCGCGGCAAGGCGTTCCTGGGCGGCCGCTACGACGACCTGCGGGCCGGTCTGCGGATGAACATCATCGGTAACCCGGGTGTGGACAAGGCCGACTTCGAACTGTGGTCGTTCGCGGTCTCCTCGATCAACGGTTGCGCGCACTGCCTGGAGGCGCACGAGAAGACCCTGCGCGAGGCCGGTGTCTCGCGCGAGGTGATCTTCGAGTCGCTGCGGGCGGCCGCGATCGTGGCCGGTGTCGGCCAGGCCGTGGCCTCCACCGAGGCGCTGGCCGCGGCCGCCGTCTGATCTCTCGACCCACTCGCGGCCCCGATCGGATCCTCCGCTCGGGGCCGCGGCCGTTGCCGGGCGGATCGGTAAGCTCGTGATCATGAACGCACATGATGCGCCCGAAGCCCCGGACATCCAGGTCGAGGTCGTCCGAGTGTTCACCGACCCGGCAGGCAATCTCGGCAACGCGCTGGGTATCGCCCGCGCCGGCGACGTCGTGGCCCTCGACAAACAGGAACTCGCCGCACGGCTGGGTTTCAGCGAGACCACGGTGGTACAGGACCTGGTAGACGGAGTCGCCGACCTGCGCATCTACACCCCCGCCATCGAACTGCCCTTCGCCGGACACCCCACCGTGGGCACCGCGTGGTGGCTGGCCGGACAGGGCACACCCGTGCACACCCTGCGGGTACCGGCCGGTTCGGTGGCCGTGAGCCAGACCGACGGGCTCACCTGGATCACCGCCCGCGCCGAGTGGGCCCCGGCATTCACCTTCCGCCAACTGGATTCGGCCGAAGAACTGGCCGCGCTGCAACCGGGCGACTTCACCGAGGGGCAGCACTACTGCTGGACCTGGACCGACGAGGCGCGTGGTGCCCTGCGCTCACGCATGTTCGCCCCGGCGATGGGGATCGCCGAGGACGAGGCGACCGGCGCCGCCGCGGTCGCGCTCACCGCGAAATTGCGCAGCGGACTCGTGATCACCCAGGGCCGGGGCTCCCAGCTCTACACCGCATGGGATTCCGACGGCTGGGTCCGCCTGGGCGGGCGGGTCGCCGAGGACCACGTGGTGGTGCTCTAGTCCGCCAGGTATCCGCCGAAGCGGCGTAACCACGGTGGCCGGCTCACCCGGTGACCGCGCCGCGGCGGTGATTCGGTGGCGTTCAGGTCGGCCAGGATCCGGTTCTCCAGATGCCGTGGTGGAGTGCGCTGGTCGGCGGCGGCCAACCGCGCCAGCACCTCGTGCACGCCGCGCACCCGGGACGCGAACTGCGCCAGCCCGTTCGGCGGGACGGCGGTGAGTTTGTTCTCGATGTGGTGGTGTTCGAGTTCGGCGACGGCGTCGAGGGCGTAGGCGTCGGCCAGCGCCAGGATCGAACCGGGCGGACTCCACGCGCGCCCGGCGCCGATGGTGTCGGCGTGACGTTCGGCGAGCCGTTCGATGCCCTCGGCCAGTAATCGGGTCACCGCGGGTACCCGCAGACCCAGTTCGCGACCGATCGCCCGGTAGGTGCGACCACCGTAGTAGGCCAGCACGAAGACCTCGCAGTGGCTGTCGAGCGGGTCGTCGAAACCCAGCCGGGCCGAGGCGGCCAGCCAGGGCAGGTGGTCACCGTCGTGGCGGTCCAGGCGCAGGCGCTGTACGGCCAGTCGGTGGACTCGGGCCAATAACGAACTCTGTTCCGGGGTGAACGGGGTGGGGTGTCCCGGTTCGGGGGCGGGGGTACGCGCCTCGGGGGCGGGGCCGTAGACGATGCCGCGACCGAACGCGACGTCGACCGCGCCCGGGCTGCCAGGATCGAGGTCGGTGCGTGGTTCGTTGGCCACGAAGGCCGCGCGACCCCAGGGCGTTCCGAGGTCGGGGTGCGGTACCGGGGCGGTGGGGATCGGATCGGATTCCTCGC
Organism: Nocardia halotolerans; assembly: GCF_042650145.1. NCBI lineage: Bacteria > Bacillati > Actinomycetota > Actinomycetes > Mycobacteriales > Nocardiaceae > Nocardia > Nocardia halotolerans. Next base: position 114,719 of record NZ_JBHSDL010000014.1, read on the forward strand.
AGGTCGAGTCGTCGCCGGTGATCCACGGTATCGCGCGCCCCTGCCGATACCCTTCACGCACAACCTCTTCGGCTGCCCCGCGCCGGTGCAGCACGCGCAGCGCCAAGCCGAAGGCGGCGGCGCCGGTGTCGCGGTACAGCGCACGCAACTGCTCGCGATCTTCGGCGCCGGACCGGATTTCGGGCGCACCGGTGCCGCGCCGACCCGCTGTCGAACCACGTTGACCATTCATCGTCGAATTCCTGTCCGCACTACGGCAATTCGCAGCGCGCGCCGTTGTGGATCGGTATTCACCCGCCGACCGCGGCGATCAGCATGAACGCGGTGCCGATATCCATCACCACATGCGGGACCAATGCCGAGGTCAGCGGGTGTGTACCGGGCGGATGGACGAAGCGGTGCCAGCGCGGGCGGTGACCGGCGATGCCGAACGCCAGTAGGGCATCCACGGTGAACAGCAGCGCCAGCGCGAGCATCGGCCACACCGGGACGTCGGCCCCGTGGGCGCCCATCGCGTACAGCATGGCCGCCGCCGCGACAGTGTGATAACCGAGCGCGAGCACCCCGTCCGGTGTCTCGATTCCGGTGCGCCACCGCACCACCCGTTCGAGCAGCAGAGCCGCGTAGGCGACGGTGAGCGCGACGAGCACCCCACGCACCGCATGCGGGTCGGCCCCCGCGGGAAACACCAACATGACCAGCATCACCAGGCACATCAGCAGATGCGCACTGTCGGCGGCGGCATCGCCGCGCCCCACCGGCACCGCCCGCCGAGTGAGCCGAACCGCCACGATCCCCGCCGCCAGCACGAACGCGACCACCACCGGCCACCGCACGAACGCGTAGTCCTGAACGAATTCGGCCACACCCCACCTCCGAGTCGCCACCCCGCGCACCGCGCCCGCCACCCACCGCGCGCGCCGCCGCAACACGACCGTCGCAAGCCGCGTCGCCACCATCGTCGCACCGAACTCCGGACTCTCGCACGGTTTTCCACCCCGCCACCCCCGAGCCGAACGACTCCCCGCACTACGCGATTCGTCGGTCACCGCGTGGCGCGCGCGGATCGGTGGTGTCCTGCACGGCTGCGTTGTGGCGAAGAAGCTGTCCTCGATACGGGCGAGTCCGTTGTCCGCGGGCCCGGACTGCGCAGGTGGGCCCGCGGAAATGGGTCCGCCGACGGCCGCGGATGGGGTGCGCGAGCGCCGGCGGGATCGGGTCAGCCCAGGGCGCGGGCGAAGCCGTCGGCCAGGTCGGCGACCTGGGCGTCGGTCATGACGAACGACGGGGAGATCTGCATGGCGCCGCCGCCGGCGGCGCGACCGGAGATGCCGTGTTCGCGCAAGGTTTTCACCAGGGCGGGGGCCTCGGCCGGGTCGGCCGGTTGCACGGCGGCCACCGCGCCCAGACCGCTGCGGACCTCGGCGACGCGCGGATGGTCGGCCAGCGGGGCCAGCGCGGTGTGCAAAGTGGTCTCGAGGCGGGCCGCTTCCTCGAGCAGACCTTCGCGTTCGACGATGGCGAGGTTGGCCAGGGCCGCCGCGGCCGCCCCGGCATGGCCGCCGTAGGTGTAGCCGTGCCGGAACCACACACCACCGGCGTAGAACGGCTCCGCCACGTGCGGTGCGATGAAGACCGCGCCCATCGGTAGGTAGCCGGAGGTGAGGCCCTTGGCGGTGGTCATCAGATCGGGTCGCAGGTCGAAGCGGGTGGAGGCGAACCAGGAGCCGCCGATGCGGCCGAAACCGGTGACCACCTCGTCGGCGACGAACAGGATGTCGTGGTCGCGGCAGATCTGGCGCACCTCGGCCAGGTAACCCTCGGGTGGCGGATACACCCCGCCCGCGCCGATGATCGGTTCGCAGAAGAACGCGGCGATCCGCTCGGCGCCGACCTCTTCGATCAGCGCGAGCAGCGACTTGGCGTCGTCCCATTCGATGGTGCGGGTGTCCTCGACGAGCACCCCGTAGCCCTCGGTGTTGGGTGTGAGCCCGCCCAGCGAGGTGCTCGCATAGTGCATGCCGTGGTAGGCCAACCGCCGCCCGACCAGGATCTTCTTGTCCGGGCGGCCCTGCTCGTGCCAGTACCGGCGCGCCAGCTTGGCCGCGGTCTCCACCGAGTCCGAGCCGCCGGAGGTGAAGAAGATCTTGCTGCCGGGCACCGGGGCGATCGAGGACAGCTTCTCGGCCAGCTCCTGGGTGGCGGGTTCGGTCAGGTCACCGAAGTTGGAGTAGTGCGCGATGGTGCGCAACTGGTCGGCGACCGCGTCGGCGATCTCCGCGCGACCATGGCCGACATTGGCGAACCAGAGCCCGGCGGTGGCGTCGAGATACCGCTTGCCCGCCGTGTCGTAGACGTAGGCACCGTCGCCGCGGGCGACCACGAACGCACCGTCACGATCGACGGCACCCATATCGGCGAATCCATGCCAGAGCGCATTCATGGCTCCACAATTACCCCACCCGGAGCCACCGCGCTCGCCGGACCCACCCGTAGCTCAGGTCGTGGGCGCGCGGTCACGCCACCGGGCACGCACATCACCCAGCGACGCCATGGCAACGGCGAGCACCACGAACACCACCGTCAGCACGACCAGCCCGATCACCAATGACACGTACCCCTGTTCGCGCGGGTCGAGGAACGGGTACGGATACCAGTCGGCGAACGGACCGCGGATCAGCGTGTAGACGCCGTAGACCAGCGGAAACGTCAACCACTGCGCGATCAGCAGCGGAGTCGGGCGCATCCGCCGCGTCATCGCGACCAGCATCCAGTCCCCCAACATCACCAGCGGCAGGATCCGGTGCTGCACGTCGTTGATCCACTTGTCGTTGAGCATCACGTCGACCTCGGCCAGCAGGACCGCGTAGACCACCATCGTGATCAGCATGTACAGCGCGACCGCACCGCGGAAACTCTGCCAGCGCGCGTTCTGCGGCGCCACCGCCCCGCCGATCAGGAGCACCACCACGGTGAGGATGTTCGATTCGATCGTGAAGTAGCTCAGATAGTTGGTGAGCGAGAAGGTCGCCGAGTCGATGTTGCGCAACGGAATCCAGAGCAGAGCCACGATCCCGAGCACTCCGAAGCCGATCCGGTATGCCCTGATCCACCACGTTGTCGATTCCGCTGTGCTCATGTCGGCTCCTTCGGGGGCAGGCCGCGCCGCGCAGGCTCATCGGGTTGTCTGCGGGGCGCCCGACCGGCCGGTTCGTGCTCGGATCCTCGCACGACGAACCGGTGCCGACCGGGAGTTGGCGTTCGCGTCGCGACAGTGGCGCGGTGTGTCGTCGGTCTCCCGCGCGGGCCGCGCCGGGAAAACCGGTGGCGGGCTTCGCTAGGCTGGGAGACGCAATGACCAGGACAGCTAGCTCCGGAACCCGCGCGCTGCGCACCCGCCTGGCGGAGGTCTCGCTGCGCGACGAACATCGGCTCCGGCGCAAACTCGACCGTGCGCGCCCCGACGATCTGCCCGCGCTGGAAACAGAGATCGCCGCCGCGGCCACCCGCATCGACAATCGCCGTGCGGCGGTTCCGCCGATCACCTACCCCGAACAGTTGCCGGTCTCGGCGCGCCGCGACGACATCGCCGCCGCGATCGCCGCGAACCAGGTGGTGATCGTGGCCGGTGAGACCGGTTCCGGCAAGACCACTCAGATCCCGAAGATCTGCCTGGAGCTCGGCCGGGGTGTGCGCGGCACCATCGGCCACACCCAGCCGCGCAGGCTGGCCGCGCGTACGGTGGCCGAACGCATCGCCGAGGAACTGGGCACCGAACTGGGTGATGCGGTGGGCTACACCGTCCGCTTCACCGATCAGGCCTCCGACCGCACCCTGGTCAAATTGATGACCGATGGCATCCTGCTCGCCGAGATCCAGCGCGACCGGATGCTGCGCCGCTACGACACGATCATCATCGACGAGGCACACGAGCGCAGCCTCAACATCGACTTCCTGCTCGGGTATCTGAAGCAGTTGCTGCCCAAGCGCCCCGATCTCAAGGTGATCATCACCTCGGCGACCATCGATCCCGAGCTGTTCGCCCGCCACTTCGCCGACGCCCAGGGTGCGCCCGCCCCGATCGTCGAGGTGTCGGGCCGGTCGTTCCCGGTGGAGTTGCGTTATCGCCCGCTGTCGCTGGAATTGCCCGCCGCCGACGACGAGGACGAGACCCGTGTCGTGGACCGTGATCCCACCGACGCCATCGCCGACGCGGTCACCGAACTGTTCGCCGAGGGTGACGGTGACGTGCTGGTGTTCCTGTCGGGCGAACGCGAGATCCGCGACACCGCCGACACGCTGCGTGACCTGAAACTGGCGCGCACCGAGATCGTGCCGCTGTACGCGCGGCTCTCGGCGGCCGAGCAGCACAAGGTGTTCGCCCCGCACACCGGCCGCCGGGTGGTGCTGGCCACCAACGTCGCCGAGACCTCGCTGACGGTGCCGGGCATCCGCTACGTGATCGACCCGGGCACCGCCCGCATCTCGCGCTATTCGATGCGCACCAAGGTGCAGCGGCTGCCGATCGAGCCGGTGTCGCAGGCTTCGGCGCGGCAGCGTTCCGGTCGCTGCGGCCGCGTCGCCGACGGAATCGCCATCCGGTTGTATTCCGAGGACGACTACGAGTCGCGCCCGGCGTTCACCGAACCGGAGATCCTGCGCACCAACCTCGCCGCGGTGATCCTGCAGATGACCGCGCTGGGTCTGGGTGACATCGAGAGCTTCCCGTTCGTGGAGGCCCCCGAGAACCGCGCGATCCGCGACGGCATCGCACTGCTCGAGGAGCTCGGTGCGCTGGCACACGGCAGCGCGAAAGCCGCCCATGGTGAAGCCGATTCGGGTGGGCACCTCACCCTCACCCCGATCGGCCGGGAGATGGCGCAGCTGCCGGTGGACCCGCGGATGGCGCGCATGCTGGTGGAGGCTCAGCGCAACGGGTGCCTCGACGAGGTGCTGGTGATCGTGGCGGCGCTGTCGATTCAGGATGTGCGCGAACGTCCGGTCGAGCACCAGCAGGCCGCCGACGCCCAGCACGCGCGGTTCACCGTCGACGGCTCGGACTTCCTGGCCTACCTGCGACTGTGGGACTACCTGACCGAGCAGCGCCGGTCGCTGTCGTCGAATCAGTTCCGCCGGATGTGCCGTGAGGAATTCCTGCACTATCTACGTATTCGGGAGTGGCAGGACCTGCACGGCCAGCTGCGCACCATCACCCGCGGGCTCGGCTGGAACAGCACGGGCGGGGCCGGGCGAGCGAACTCCGAGGACACGGTCTCGACGCCCGAGGCGACCACCGGAGGCAACCGCTCCCGCGGCGGCCGTGGACGCGCGAAGACCACACGCGCACTGCCGCAATCGGCCACCACGGACAGCGCACACACCAGCAGCGCGCAGGAGCCGACACAGCCGGGCCGAAGCGCTCGGCGAGACCGTGGCCGCGGGGGCCGAACACAGCAAGACCAGCCCTCGCACGCGACGACAGCGGGCGGGGTCCCGGTGGCCGACGCAGATGCCGCGATGCCGTGGCCGAGCGTCCAGATCCACCAGTCGCTGTTGGCGGGCATGCTCTCCCACATCGGCGTGCGCGAAGCGGAATCGCGCGAATTCCTGGGGGCGCGCAACGCCAAGTTCATGATCTTCCCCGGCTCGTCGCTGGCGAAGAAGCCGCCGCGCTGGGTGATGGCCGCCGAACTGGTGGAGACCTCCCGGCTGTGGGGTCGGATCGCGGCGAAGGTGGAACCGGAGTGGGCCGAGAAGCTCGCCGGCGAACTGGTGAAACGCACCTACTCCGAACCACATTGGTCCGCCAAGCGCGGTGCGGCTCGCGCTTATGAGCGCGCCACGCTCTACGGCGTGCCGCTGGTGACCGGCCGACCCGTCGACTACGGGCGCATCGATCCCGAACTGTCGCGGGAGCTGTTCATCCGCCATGCCCTCGTGCAGGGCGAATGGCAGACCAGGCACGGGTTCTTCACCCGTAACCGCGCTCTCGTCGACGATGTGGCCGATCTCGAGCATCGGGCCCGGCGCCGCGACATCCTCGTCGACGACGAGGTGCTCTTCGAGTTCTACGACCAGCGGGTGCCCGCCGACATCGTCTCGGTGCGCCACTTCGACAGCTGGTGGCGCAAGGCCGAACGCAAAGACCCGGAGCTGCTGGACTTCTCGACCGACACCGTGGTCAACGCCGGTGCCGCGGCCCTGGACCCCACCGACTTCCCCGACGCCTGGCGCCAGGGGGAACTCTCGTTTCCGCTCACCTACCAGTTCGAGCCGGGCCGAGACGATGACGGTGTCACGGTGCGGATCCCGGTCGAACAGCTCGCGCACGTGCGGGCGGTCGGCTTCGACTGGCTGGTACCGGGCATGCGTGAAGAACTGGCCGCCGCCTACATCAAGACCTTGCCGAAAGCCTTGCGCCGCAGTGTTGTTCCGGCCCCGGACTTCGCCGCGGCCGCGCTGCGCGGGCTCGTTCCGCGGGCCGAACCACTGCGCACCGGGCTGTCGAGGGAACTGTCACGACTGGGCTCGGCGACCATCACGACCGACGACCTCATTCCGACCGCGCTGCCCGATCACCTGCGGATGACCTTCGCCGCGGTTGATCAGCGCGGTCAGGTGCTCGCCAAGAGCAAGAACCTCGCTCAGCTCAAAGCTGTTCTGGCGGAGCAGGTTTCGGCCTCGGTGGCGCGGGCCACCGCAGGGGCGGAGCGGGCGCCCGCCACGGTGTGGACCTCCGAGTCGCTCGGTTCGGTCGCGCCGACCGTGCGCCGCGAAGTGGCCGGGCAGACCGTGACCGGGTATCCGGCGCTGGTACCCGAAGGCGACGGTGTCGCCGTGCGGGTGCTCAGCTCCCCCGCTGAGCAGGCGGCCGCGATGCGCGCGGGAGTACGCACCCTGTTGCTGGCCGCGATCGGGACCTCCACCCGTGCGGTGACCAGCGGCCTGTCCGCCGCCGACCGGTTGGCGCTGAGCCAGAACCCGGACGGCTCACTCGACAAGCTCGTCGAGGACTGCCGTATCGCCGCCGCCGACGAACTGATCGCGAAGGCGGGCGGACCGGTCCGCACACCCGAGGATTTCCAGGCCCTCGTGGCGAAGGTGCGTCCGCAGCTGCCGAGCGCGGTCGCCGGGTTGATCCGGGCGGTCGCGCCGGTGCTCTCGGCCGCGCACCAGGCGCGCGCGGCACTGGCCGACACCGCCGAGTCCGATATCGCCGACGATGTCCGTCAGCAGCTGGACGACCTGCTGTTCCCCGGTTTCGTCGCTGAATGGGGACGCACCCGGCTGCGGGAACTACCCCGTTACCTGCTCGCGGCGGCCCAGCGCCTGCACTCGCTGCCGGGTTCAGCGGTGCGCGATCGTCAGGGCATGGTGGAGGTGGACCGGATGCTGGCGGCCTACGACAAACTCCTGCGCGGCCTGCCCGAGGGTCGTCGCAACGCCCGCGACGTCACCGAGATCTGGTGGATGATCGAGGAATTGCGGGTGAGCCTGTTCGCGCAGAAGCTGGGCACGCCGTATCCGGTGTCGGCCAAGCGCATCGAGAAGGCGATCAGCTCGATCCGGCGCTGAGTTCGGCCCCGGCACGGCAGCCGCGGCGCACCGGGCGGGCGGTCACTCGGTCGTGGCGGCGGCGCGGGCGGCGCGCATCTCGGTGATCTCGCGCTCGAAATCGGCTGCGCTGGTGAAGGACCGGTACACCGAGGCGAAACGCAGGTAGGCCACCTCGTCGAGATCGCGCAAGGGGCCGAGAATCGCCAGGCCCACCTCGTGGCTGGGCACCTCGGGAGAACCTTTGGCGCGCACCGCGTCCTCCACCTGCTGGGCCAGCAGGTTCAGTGCGTCGTCGTCGACCTCGCGGCCCTGACAGGCTCGCCGCACACCGACGATCACCTTCTCCCGGCTGAACGGTTCGGTGACTCCACTACGTTTGACCACCGACAGGATGGCGGTCTCGACGGTGGTGAATCGGCGCCCACACGACGGGCAGGATCGTCGGCGCCGGATCGCGCTGCCCTCCTCGGCTTCCCGCGAGTCGACGACGCGCGAGTCGGGGTGTCGGCAATACGGGCAATGCATCCGAGGATTCCTTCGTCGATGCGCAGCTACTCCATGGCTCTTGACAGGATACCGGTCAGAAGTCAACTATCTGCCACTGCGTGGTCAGGTCCGCGATCAGCTCCGGTAACCGGGCGAGCATCCGGCCACGGTCGAGCTTGGCCGGGAACGGTTCGCGATACACCGTCACCGCGTGCGCGGGGTCGGCGACGAGGTCGAGTTGGCGGGGCACCAGGTCGGCGGTGATATAGGCCCAGCGGTCGGCACGGTCGGCCCAATTGAACGCCGGCAGCGGCATCCGCAAGCCCAGTGCGCTGCCGGGGATCGGTGATCGCACCGTGGCCGGGGCGTAGACCCCGGGCGCGCGGGTACCGGGCACCGCGGGTTTGCCGGCCACGGTGGTGACGTAGGTGAGCACTCGGCCCATCCCCGCACGATCGGCGGCGGTGGCGTCCCACTGATCGGCGACGATGTGGTTCTGCTCGCGGTCGGTCATCCGGATCAGCGCATCGGCGCGACCCGCCGCGGTGCCGCTGTCGATGCCTGCCCAGGCGGCGTGGATGTCGTCATCGAGCACGCCCGCGGCCCGCATCTCGTCGATCCCGGCCATGCCCGCCGCGAGGTAGGCCTCGTGCATCGGCACCAGGTCGGTGAAGATGTGCTTCTGCATCGCCATCAGCCTGCCCTGATACCAGGCGAGGTCGGCCGCGGTCAGGCGTGGCCCGAGTAGCGCCAGGCGCGCGATGTCGGGTGGTACGGCGGCGACGAGTTCCGGTGGTGTGGCTCGCAACATCTCGGCCACGGCGGAACCGAGTTCGTGAATGCCGGCGACAGAGAGGACCCCGCCGATATCGCTGACGTCGAAGAACCCGGACGCGAACGATCCACCGGCGAGCCCGGCCAGCCCCGCCCAGTAGAAATCCGGCCGGGCCGCGGCGAGGCGGAAATAGTTCACATACACCTGGGCGAAGGTCGCCGCGTTCGCCGCCACACCGCGCTCGGGTGCCCAGGCGTCGAGGTCGATGGCGGCCTTGTCGGTGGCGACGACCAGCCAGTACTGGTGCAACAGCGTGGCGTAGCGGGTGGGGTCTACGCCGTCGGCTCTTGCGGCGGTCAGCGCTTCCCGCAATGGCTGTTCGACCGAGGGCAGCGACGGATGCAGGCCGCCGCCGAATTCACCGTCGGCATTGATCGCGGGCAGATCCAGGTACTTCGCGTACCCGGGGTCCGCGTGTGCGAAGGGTGCGGGCACGACGGCCAGCACGAGTCCGACCAGCAGGGCGATCCAGTAGCGGCGCACACGACCTCGCATCCGATCTCGGCTGCGGCACCGTCCCCGCCCCAGCTCAGGATGCTCGCCACGGTAGCAACGTGTTCTAGTTTTGGTGGGCGTTTCGCACCAGCCGACGAGTTGGCGGTGCCGCCGCGCCGAGCGCGAGAAGCGCACGCACCCTGGCTGTTCGCGTCGTCATCGATATCGGTGGCGCATGCGCGGCGGGCACGCTACGCCGCAGCGTCCGGTGGACACCGGCCGAATGACTCGCGCCTATCGCACCGGCCAGGACAAGCCGTCCACCGAGTGATCCACCCGCTCGGAGACACTGTCGCGCGCGGGCTCCAGACGGTCACTGAAGCCGCCCGCGCGCAAATGCGCCAATCCGAGAAAGGCGACAACGATCAGCGCGGTCATCAGGGCGGTCAGAGCCAACGCGGCGAAACCGAGCTGGGCCCGCTCCACTCGATTCAGCGGATGCGCGAGCCGGGCGCGACGACCCTCGGGTAAGGAGCGGCGGACAGATGACGACAGGTCGCTGAACGAACCGGTGTGCCCCGGCCCACGATCCACCGCAGACCGGGCGGATGCGCCTGCACGGCGTGCGGATTCACCGGTACGAGCACCCGGCCCACATTCCGCCGTGCGCGCGATGAGCGCCGGGTGGCGGGCAGCTTCACTGCGCGGCACCGTAGCAAAGGCGAGGTCGACTTCGGCCATCGTGATGTCGAACGTCCGAGGTCCGCGCGCACGGTCACGCACCCGCGTTTCCGCCCCGGGGCGCCGACCTCCGCGAACGAGGGCGGTGGACGTCGGCACGCGGCCATCCTGCGGGGCCGGCCGAGCGACCAGGCCGCGCGCACCACCGCGACCGACGTTCGGCGACGCGACATCACCACCGCCCCACCTGGCGCCAGCAGCACGGCGCGGTTCCCCATGCGCACTGCCGGGTCGGCCCGAGACCGTGGGCGCATCGGCCACTTCACCCGACACCGTGGACCCGGCGGCAACCTCGCACGAGATCGTGGACCTATCAACCACTGTGCCCGAGGTTGTGGGTGCACCGGCCGTAATGCCCGACGTCGTGGGCACACCAGCCGGATCGCCCGGGGCAGTGCCCACAGCACGGCGCACAGGCGTACGCGGGGCGGCTGGTTTCCGGGTTGCGCCGCGAAGGAGCGCGAAAGGCCGTGGGGCGCGTGCGGTGCGACGGCGGCGCAGCGGTGGCTCCTGGGGCGCGGTGGAGTCGAGGGCAGACAGGGCGCTGATCGCTGAGCTCATCGGAAGAACCTCCGGGGTGGTGTGCTCCGCTGGATGAAAGTGCAGGTGAGGCGGCGATGCCTCCCGTTGTTCGAACACCTGTGCGACGAACTGATGTTCGATTTCTACCACGTGCGAGCGGCCCTGTCAGCACGAAACGCCCGACATGCTCGAACAGATGTTTGATAGTTCGGCGTGGCCCGACTAGCCTCGAAAGGGCGAATTCGACCAGCGAAAGGGCGGGATACGGTGACCCACACAGGCGGCACGGGCGACGAAAGTGCTACCGGCACCGTCACATCCGGATCCGGCGCGGATCTCACCGTGCGTCAGCGCACGGTCCTCGACGTCATCCGGTCCTCGGTGACCGAACGTGGCTATCCGCCCAGCATCCGCGAGATCGGTGACGCGGTGGGGCTCACCTCCACCTCCTCGGTGGCCCATCAGCTGCGCGCGCTGGAACGCAAGGGCTACCTGCGCCGCGACCCGAATCGTCCACGCGCGGTGAACGTCCGCGGTCTCGACGAGGCGGTCCGGTCGGTGACGACCCTGCCCGAACCGGCCGACGCGCTCGTCGACGACCCGAGCCGCCCCACCCCCACCTTCGTTCCGGTACTGGGCCGCATCGCCGCCGGTGGCCCCATCCTGGCCGAGCAGGCCGTCGAGGAAGTGTTCCCACTCCCCCGTGAACTCGTGGGCGACGGTTCCCTGTTCCTGCTCAAGGTCGTCGGCCAGTCGATGGTCGACGCCGCCATCTGCGACGGCGACTGGGTCGTGGTCCGTCAGCAGAACGTCGCAGAGGGCGGCGATATCGTCGCGGCCATGATCGACGGCGAAGCCACGGTGAAGACGTTCAAGCGCACCGGCAAGGACGTGTGGCTGATGCCGCACAACCCGCACTTCGAGCCGATCCCCGGCAACGACGCGCAAATCCTGGGCAAGGTCGTCACCGTTATCCGCAAGGTCTGAGCGTCAGCGGCGCGCGCTGTGGGCGTTTTGGGCCGCCCACAGCGCGAATGCGTCAGAAGGGCAGTGCGCCGCGCAACCGGCCGAGCAGACCGCGGCCGGTGTCGCGCTCGCGTTCGTTGAACAAGAACTGCAGTTCCTCTTCCAGCCCCTTCTGGACCACATCACGCAAGTCCGCCGCGGCGGTGTCGAGGTCGCCGGCACCGATCCACGGCGTGGGGTCGATCGGAGTACCCGCGGAGAAATAGAAGCGCTCCGGGCGTGGGATCAAGGTGGGCCCGATGCCCTTGACCAGCGGCGGGTTGAGCTCGGGGTTGATGCCGAGCAGGTCGCAGGTCCAGCGCAGCGGCCGCATCACCGGGTGCTGCCCGTCGAAGACGATGTCGTAGGCGTCGTCGATGCCGATCATCGCCAACGGCACGATCGGCACCCCGGCCTGGATGGCCATCCGCGCGAATCCGGTGCGACCCTCCCACTTGAGCACATACTTCTCGCCCTTGCGCCGGATCGCCTCGCGACCACCGCCGGGAAACACCACCACCGCTTCGCCGCGCTCGAGCAGCGCCAGGCAGTTGGCACGCGTGCCGCGCACTGCGCCGAAACGATGCAGGATCTGCCGCACCACCGGCACCATCAGCACGTGCTCGGCCAGCCCCCGCACCAGGCGCCCGCGTTCGCGCAGAATCTGCGGCATCAGCAGCGGCGCGTCGATGCCGCCGAGCAGATTGTGGTTGGCCACGATCAACACCGGCCCCTGCGCCGGAATGTTGTCGAGGCCGAAGAATCGCGGGCTCGCCCAGGCCCGCACCGGCGCGAACACCGCTTCGAAGGCCCGGATCTCCCATTCGCTGGGCGCCGGATTCCACGGCGCCCCATCGGTCAGCACATGTTCGCCCTGTTCGAGCGTGTCGGTCTGATTCCCTGTCACAACTTTCGCACCCCGCCGGTCGTTCGACATAACACCCTCCTGCTGTCGATATTCGACCATAGCGCGCCAAAATTGCTGTGTCGCATCAAGGTTGGTAGCAATCGAAAGGTAAAACGCGCGGCCCGGATCAGCCTTGCGTGGCCTCCGCAGGACCGGAATGGGCGTAGTCCGACAGCGCGGCGGCCAGCGCGCGTGGCACGCGAGCGCGCACCCGGGTGCCGCCTTCCTCGTGGTCGGAGGAGATGATCCGGCCGTCGGCGTGAATGCGCGCCATCAGGTCGCCCCGGCTGTAGGGCAGCAGCACGGTGATGTCGACATCGAGCCCGCCGAGCACCTCCGAGAGCCGCTCACGCAGCTCCTCCACACCCTGCCCGGTCTGCGCCGAGACGAACGCGGCGTCGGTGAGCATGCCACGCAGGCGGGTGAGCTCGTTCGGGTCGGCGGCGTCGATCTTGTTCACCACCAGCAGTTCCGGCGGCGCCGGGGTGCCCTGCTCCCTGATCACATCGGTGATCACCTCACGCACCGCCTTGATCTGTTCGAGCGGCAGCGGGTCGGATCCGTCGACGACGTGGAGCAGCAGATCGGCGCCGGTGACCTCCTCCAGCGTCGAGCGGAACGCCTCGACCAGCTGGGTGGGCAGGTGACGCACGAAGCCGACGGTGTCGGTGAACACCATCTCGCGACCGTCGTCGAGCGCGGCCCGGCGGGTGGTCGGGTCGAGGGTGGCGAACAGCGCGTCCTGTACCAGCAGGCCGGCACCGGTGAGCGCGTTCATCAGGCTGGACTTGCCCGCGTTGGTGTAGCCGACGATGGCCACCGACGGCACACCGCTGGCGTGCCGGCGTGCGCGCATGGTGTCGCGGGCTGTTTTCATCTCCCGGATCTCACGTCGCAGCTTGGCCATCCGTTCGCGGATGCGGCGACGGTCGGTCTCGATCTTGGTCTCACCCGGTCCTCGCAGACCGACACCACCGTTGGAACCGGCGCGACCACCGGCCTGACGCGACATGGACTCACCCCAGCCGCGCAGTCGCGGCAGCATGTATTCCATCTGGGCGAGCGCGACCTGGGCCTTGCCCTCGCGGGAGGTGGCGTGCTGGGCGAAGATGTCGAGGATCAGCGCGGTGCGGTCGATGACCTTCACCTTGACGACCTTCTCCAGCGCGGTCAGCTGGGCGGGGGTGAGTTCACCGTCGCAGATCACGGTGTCGGCGCCCGTGTCGAGGACCACGGTGCGCAGTTCCTCGGCCTTGCCCGAGCCGATATAGGTGGCCGGATCGGGCTTGTCGCGGCGCTGGATCAGCGCTTCGAGGACCTCCGAGCCCGCGGTTTCGGCGAGCGCGGCCAGCTCGACCATGCTCGCCTCGGCCTGGGCGGCGCTGCCTGCCGTCCACACCCCGACGAGCACGACCCGTTCCAGGCGCAGCTGGCGGTATTCGACCTCGGTGATGTCGGTGAGTTCGGTGGACAGCCCGGCCACGCGACGCAGCGAGGTGCGTTCGTCGAGCTGCATCTCGCCGCGGGTGGGTTCGGCCGACCAGCCGGGGCGCTGCATCCGCTCCGCGTGGCGGGCGAGCGCGTCGTCGACGTCGCCGCGGTCGGCGGCCACGTCGGGATCGGCCGCGGTGGTGTCCTGGGCCGATGTGGTGTCTGTGCGTGCTTCTGATTTCGTCATACAACCTCCATGCTGCCACGTCACAGTGACATGGCGCATCCGGTTATCGGCGCTACCCGGCGTCCCACCACTGCCGCGCCAGCGAACCGGTGGCCACCAGCACCGACGGACCGCGCATCCAGGCATGTCCGTGGTCGATGGTGACGCACACCTCGCCGCCGGGCACACGCACGGTGACCTCGCCCGTGCCGGTGTGTACCGGCACTCCGGCCGCGGTGAGTGCGGCGGCCGCGGCGGCCACGGTTCCGGTTCCGCAGGAGCGGGTTTCGCCCACGCCCCGTTCGTAGACACGCATGTCCACGGCGTTGCCGGCGTCGAGCGGGGTGAGGATCTCGACGTTGACGCCGTGCGGGAACAGGTCGGGATCGAAGCCCGGCGACACGGTCAGATCCAGTTTGGCCAGCGCGTCGGCGGTGAGCCCGGCATCGACACAGGCCAGATGCGGATTGCCCACATCGATACCGATCCCGGCCAGCGCCCAGCCGCCCAGGGTGGCGGTGGAGGTGCCTAGTTCGCGCACCACCCCCATGTCCACGGTGACCTCGCCCCCGACCGGCCCGGCCGCGTGCACGACCACCGGCCGCGCACCCGCGCGACTACCGATCACGTAGTCGGTGCGCGTTTCGAGCCCGGTGGCGTTGAGGTAGTGCGCGAACACCCGGATGCCGTTGCCGCACATCTCGGCGATCGAGCCGTCGGCATTGCGGTAGTCCATGAACCAGTCCGTGCTGTCCACGCCCGCGGGCAGCACGTCGAGCACCCCGGCGTCGCGCAGTGCTCCGGCGGTGGCGACCCGGAGCACGCCGTCGGCGCCGAGCCCGCGCTGCCGGTCACACAGCGCGGCGATCCGTTCGGCGGTCAGCTCGAGGCGGACGTCGAGGTCGGGGAGCACCACGAAGTCGTTCTGGGTGCCGTGGCCCTTGCTGAATTCGATGTCGGACACGATCCTCATTCTCCTCTGTGCTCGGCGGGTCCGCGTTACCGGGCGAAGGTGCGCCGCTGCCGGGCGATCTCGTAGAGGCCGATCGCCCCCGCCGACGGTGCGCCGAGGGAGCTGGCGGTGCCGCCCATCGGGATGGTGACCAGATCGTCGCAGGCCTGGGCCCAGGCCGAGCTCATGCCACTGGTCTCGTTGCCGACCACCAGGATCGTGGCCTCGCTGAAATCGTGGTCGTAGACGGTGCTCGGCGCGTGCTCGTCGGTGCCCACGATGCGGGTGGGGATCCCGCGCGCGACCTGGCGATCACGGAACTCGACCACCTGGGCGGGACCGGGCGCGCGCAGTACCGGCACCGAGAACAGCGATCCGGTGGAGGCACGCACGGTCTGCGGATCGAACTGGTCGGCGCCGTGGCCGGTGACGATCACCCCCGAGGCACCGAAGGCGTCGGCCGAGCGGATCAGGGTACCCAGGTTGCCCGGCGAGTTGGGCCTGTCGAACACCACCACGACCGGGGCGTCCTCGCCCGGTTCGCCCGGGGTGTAGTCGGTGAGTTCCGGCTGCCGCGACACCGCCACCGCCACGACCTCGGGCACACTCGCCGCCTTCTCGCCCAGCTCGGCCATCAACTCCGGCACCAGCCCCACCTGCGGCACGTCGGTGGTGTCGAGCAGCTCACGCGCCCAGCTCGACAGTTCCTGATTACCCAACCGGTACAGCAACGTCTCGAGTGGCCAGTCGTTGGCCAGCGCCTGCGTGATCGGGCGCACGCCCTGCACGAGAAACCGGCCGTCGCGGTGTCGTTTGGTCCGGTTGTTGAGGTAGGCCTGCCACACCTGCACCGAGGCGTTGCGGGTACTGACTCGTCGCGTCACTGCGCTGTCCGTCCTGTCGGGTGGTCGTCGAGCAGCGCCAGTGCGGTCGCGGCGAGCTCGGGGTCGGCGCCGTCGAGCCAGGCCACTCTGGGATCGCGGCGAAACCACGACCGCTGCCTGCGCACGTACCGGCGGGTGCCGATGAGGGTGCGCTCGCGGGCGTGGGCGAGGTCGTATTCGTCGTCGAGGTAGGCCAGCACCTGGGCGTAGCCGATCGCGCGACGCGCGGTCAGGCCCTCGCGCAGGCCGACCTCGAGCAGGCCGCGCACCTCCTCGACCAGTCCGGTGTCGAACATCAGCGCGGTGCGCGCCTCGATACGCGAGTCCAGGGCGGCGGTGTCGCGGTCGACGCCGAGGATGGCGGTGTGCCAGCGGGGTGCGCCGATGGTCGGGGCAGAGGCGGCGAACGGCTTTCCGGTGAGCTCGACGACTTCGAGCGCGCGCACCATCCGGCGGCCGTCGGTGGGCAGGATCGTGGCGGCCGCGGCCGGGTCGGCCTGCCGCAGGGCCGCGTGGACGGCCGGCGCCCCGCCCTCGGCGAGCAGCGCCTCCCAGCGGGCGCGGACCGCCGGGTCGGTGGCCGGGAAGTCCCACTGGTCGAGCAGTGCCTGGACGTACATCATCGATCCGCCCACGATGACGGGTGTGTGCCCGCGCGCCATGATGTCTTCGACCACGGCGGCGGCCGACTGCTGGTAGGCGGCGACGGTGGCCGTCTCGGTGACGTCGAGGACGTCGAGCAGGTGGTGCGGGATGCCGCGGCGTTGCCCGGGGGGCAGTTTGGCGGTGCCCACGTCCATGCCCCGGTACAGCTGCATGGCGTCGATGTTGACGATCTCGCCGCCGAGCCATTCGGCGAGTTCGAGCGCCAGGTCGGTCTTGCCGGTGGCGGTGGGACCGACGACCGCGATCGGACGCGGCGCCCTGCTCGTCACCGCCGCTCACCTTCCTGGGCGCCCGGTTGCCAGAGGCTCACGTCGTAGCCCACCCCGTAGGGCGCGCCCTGGTAGAGCGTCCGCACCAGCGGATCGGCGGGATCGGCGGCGAACAGACCGCCCAGCGCCTGGTAGGCGGCGCGTCCTTCGAGGCGCAACTGGTCGCACAGGGTGGGGTCCAGGTCGGCCAGCGCGGTCCGGGCGCCGGTGCGCAGAGCGGTGTCGAGCGCGTCCTGCACCGGCCGCGCACGCTCGTCGAGATAGCCGGGGGAATCGATGCTCAAGGTGGCGGCGCCGTCGGCGACCACCAGGACCGCGTGCGGCACGGGATCGGCGTCGAGTTCGGTGCGCAACGCGGCGCCGGTCCGGGCGCACTGCGCGGGCGCGGTGTCGGCCGCCAGCAGCCGCGCACACACCGAGATGCCGGGCGCGACCTGTTCCCGCAACCAACCGGCGATCAGCACCGGCAGCGGAAGCTGGGCGTCTGCCCGGCCGTCCGCGGGGCCGGAAGGCCCGAGCCCGACGAGAACCTCGGCACCGAACCCACGGAAGGTTCCCCGGGCGGTGGCGGCGAAGTTCCGGTCGTGCTCGCCGACGCCGACGACCGTCCAGCGCTCGGCGCGGGCGGCCAGCGTGGCCGCGGCGTCGAGGGCGGCCGCGCGCAGCAGCGTCGTCGGGTCGTCGGGAGCACCGCCGGCCGTCACGGACCGCCCGCACAGTTCGGGCACCAGGATCGGCGGCGACGGGACCAGGGCCGCTATCGAGAACACCGGACAACCGTAGCCCGACCGCACGCCACCACCCGCATCCGGCGCCGCGGGACCGGGGCGCGGTCCGCGAGTGTCCGGCGCGGTGACGGCCGTCGAGATTGCTAGTGTTTTCTGATGCGACCACCCCCGGCGTCCGGGTCGAAATCCCAGGAAACGCGGCATCCGATCCTCGGGATCGATGGTTTCCTCGGCTCGAAGCGGGTTCAATGGGATGTGCTAGGGCGTAACCAGGCAGCCGTGACGCGCGGCAGGGACGGAGAGCAATGACCGACAGCAACGGAACAGCGAAGCCCACCCCCGGTCCGGGCCCGCGACCGTCCGGTACCCCCAAGCCCGGCGAACACGCACCGCGGCCGCCGAAGCCGCATGCCGTCAAGCCCGCGCCGGGCACCGACCATCCGCACCCGCATCCCGTCGTCGTGCCGACCGTTACCGATCCGGGCAAGTGGGGGCGTGTCGACGAGGACGGCACCGCCTGGGTGAAGACGTCCGACGGTGAACGGATCGTCGGTTCCTGGCAGGCCGGCGCCGCCGCCGAGGGGCTAGCCCATTTCGGCCGCCGCTTCGACGACCTCGCCACCGAGGTCGCGCTGCTCGAGGCCAGACTGGCCGCGGGCGCCGACGCGCGCAAGACCAGAGCCGCCGCGCTCGCGCTGGCCGAGTCGCTGCCCACCGCCGCCGTGATCGGCGACCTCGAGGGTTTGGCCGCCCGCCTGCAGGCAATCACCGAACACTCCGAGGAAGCCGCCGCGCACGCCAAGGAGGAGAAGGAGCGCGCGCGCCACGAGCACACCGAGCGCAAGGAAGCCCTCGCCGCCGAGGCCGAGCAGATCGCCGCCGAGTCCACCCAGTGGAAGGCCGCCGGCGACCGGCTGCGCGAGATCCTCGACGAATGGAAGTCCATCCGCGGAGTCGACCGCAAGGTCGACGACGCCTTGTGGAAGCGCTACTCCAAGGCGCGCGAGGCGTTCAACCGCCGCCGCGGCGCCCACTTCGCCGAACTCGACCGCGAACGCGCCTCGGCCAAGACGCGCAAGGAAGAACTGTGCGCGCGCGCCGAGGCCCTGTCGGACTCCACCGACTGGACCGGCACCGCGGCGGTGTTCCGCGACCTGCTGACCGAGTGGAAGGCCGCGGGCCGGGCACCACGCGAAGCCGACGAGGCGCTGTGGCGCCGGTTCAAGAGCGCCCAGGACGTGTTCTTCGCCGCCCGCAACGCCGCGGCCTCCGAACGCGACGCCGAGTTCGAAGACAACGCCGCGGCCAAGCTGGAACTGCTCAGTGCCTACGAGCACATCGACCCGGCCAACGGGCTCGACGCCGCCCGCGCCGCGCTGCGCGAACTGCAGGACAAGTGGGACGCGATCGGCAAGGTCCCGCGGGAACGCATGCAGGAACTGGAAGGCAAGTTGCGCGCGATCGAGAAGCGCGTGCGCGAGGCCGCCGACCAGCAGTGGCGCCGCACCGACCCCGAGGCCGTGGCGCGCGCGGCGCAGTTCCGTGAGCGGGTCGCCCAGTTCGAGGAGCAGGCTGCCAAGGCCACCGCGGCAGGCAAGAAGCGCGACGCGGACAAGGCTCTCGAGCAGGCCAAGCAGTGGCGTGAATGGGCCGAAGCCGCTGAAGGTGCCGTCAGCAACATGTAGCACAACCGGTTGGAACGAGAACCTCCCCGCGACCTGTTGCCGGTCGCGGGGAGGTTTGTGTTCGAGGGAGGTTACTCGCCGGTGAGACGCTTGCGGTCGCGGTCTTCGGCGTCACGAGCGGCGTTGCGGCGCTGTTCTTCGGCAGCGAGCTGAACCGCGGTGCGGCTCCAGACCACGCGGATCCAGTGGAAGGTGAGCACCATGATCGCCAGGACACCCAGGATCAGGCCGATGCCGGGCCCCGCGCCTTCGTAGTTGCCCAGGCCGGGAGTCTGCCGGTGCCAGATCGAGAGCACGCCGAACACGCTGCCCACGGCCGAGCCCGCGCACGCCAGCCAGGCCAGCACCCAGCGGCGCGTCATCAGCGCCAGCAGGGAGAAACTCACGCCGAAGACGATGACGATCCAGACGAAGATGCGTGAGGGCAGGCCGATGTGTTCGATGCCCGCGGCCTCGGTGTTGAGCAGCACGTCGAAACCGCGGGCCGACCCGGCGGTCGGCAGCACCAGCGAGATCAGCAGCGCGAAGACCGCGCCCGCCACCACCAGCGCCCGCGCGCCCGGATCGATCTCCCCGGCGATACGGCGTTCCACGGCGTCGAGTTCGCCGCGGAACTGTTCGAATTCCTGGTCGTCGTCCACCCGGTTCACCGCGTCCTCGCTCCTGTCGGCAGGCTGATCGTTGCTCGGCTCGTGTGCGCCGGGCTCCACTGTGCCACCACCGGGATCGCCGCCCGCATCCGGCCCACTACGACCGGTAGTAGGTTCGGGATCAGGATCATGGCCGCTCACGACGCGCACCCGGTCGAACAACCGCTCTCCACAACCGGCACGCTCACCGGTGCGCCGATCCTGGGCAGGCCGAGACCGACACCGATCGGGTCGGTCTTGGGCGTCACCCCGCGTTCGTGCGCGTCGCCGGCCTTGGTGCGCCGATGCGACTTCACCACGCTGTCGGCGATGAGGTGATGCGGTGCGGCTTCGGTGATGTCGACGACGACGATGTCGCCGGGCCGGATCCCGGCATCGGGACCGGGCCGGAAGTGCACCAGCCTGCCGTCACGGGCGCGACCGCTCATCCGGGCGGTGGCCGCGTTCTTCTTGCCCGCGCCATCGGCGACGAGCAACTCCACCTCGGTGCCGATCAGGGCCTGATTGGCTTCCCAGGACACCTGGTCCTGCAGGGCGATCAGCCGGTCGTAGCGCTCCTGCACGACTGCCTTGGGCACCTGATCGGCCAGCTCGGCGGCCGGCGTGCCGGGACGCTTGGAGTACTGGAAGGTATAGGCGCTGGTGAAACGCGCCTTGCGCACCACGTCCAGGGTCTCCTGGAAATCCTCTTCGGTCTCGCCGGGAAAGCCCACGATGATGTCGGTGGTGATCGAGGCATGCGGCATCACGGCGCGGACCTTGTCGATGATGCCGAGGAAACGCTGCTTGCGGTAGGAGCGGCGCATCGCCTTGAGCACCCGGTCCGAACCGGACTGCAACGGCATGTGCAGCTGCGGACAGACGTTGGGGGTCTGGGCCATGGCCTCGATGACGTCGTCGGTGAACTCGGCCGGGTGCGGGGAGGTGAACCGCACCCGCTCCAGGCCCTCGATCCGCCCGGTCGCGCGCAGTAGCTGGGCGAAGGCGCCACGGTCGCGCGGCTGCTCCGGGTCGACGAAGTTCACACCGTAGGAGTTGACGTTCTGGCCCAGCAGGGTCACCTCGAGCACACCCTGGTCGACCAGTGCCTGCACCTCGGCGAGCACGTCGCCGGGGCGGCGGTCCACCTCTTTGCCGCGCAGCGCGGGCACGATGCAGAACGTGCAGGTGTTGTTGCAGCCCACCGAGATCGACACCCAGCCCGCGTACGCCGATTCCCGCTTGGCCGGCAGGGTCGAGGGGAACGCTTCGAGCGATTCGAGGATCTCGACCTGGGCCTGCTCGTTGTGGCGGGCCCGTTCCAGCAGCACCGGCAGCGACCCGATGTTGTGTGTGCCGAACACCACATCCACCCACGGCGCCTTGCGCACCACGGTCTCGCGGTCCTTCTGCGCCAGGCAGCCGCCGACGGCGATCTGCATGCCGGGACGGCCCTGTTTCACCGGCGCCAGGTGCCCGAGGGTGCCGTAGAGCTTGTTGTCGGCGTTCTCGCGCACCGCGCAGGTGTTGAACACCACCAGATCGGGAGTTTGCTCGGCGGCGGCCCGCACGTAACCCGCGTCTTCGAGCAGGCCGGACAAGCGTTCGGAGTCATGGACGTTCATCTGGCAGCCGAAGGTGCGGAGCTCGTAGGTACGCGCCCGCGTCACCGCGCGCTCCGTCGCGTTCTGTCCGTTCGAATCCACCCGTCCAGGGTACGGGCCGCACCCGGTGTGGTCTGCGTCGCGTCGGGAAGTCGGGGCGGAAACCGGAAGGTTACCGGCCGGTGTCATCTCGGCGTGCCGTTACGGCGAGTCACCGAAACCAGGGCAAATTCGGCGATTGCGCCTAAGGTTTCTGTCCATGACCGACGACGCCGCCCCCGCGACCGGGAACGCCGACGCCGCCGCCCTTGCCGGCGCGCCGCCGATGATCTCGATGCGCAACGTGGACAAACACTTCGGTGAACTCCACGTTCTGCGTGACATCAATCTCGAAGTGCCCCGCGGGCAGGTCGTGATCGTTCTCGGCCCGTCGGGCTCGGGCAAATCCACGCTGTGCCGCACCATCAACCGGCTCGAGCCGATCGATTCCGGCGACATCGCCATCGACGGCGTCGCACTGCCGGCCGAGGGCAGGGCCCTGGCCGCGCTGCGCGCCGAGGTGGGCATGGTGTTCCAGTCGTTCAACCTGTTCGCCCACAAGACGATCGTGGAGAACGTGATGCTCGCGCCCACCAAGGTGCGCGGCATCAAGAAGGACCAGGCGCGCAAGCACGCGCTGGCCCTGCTCGAGCGGGTCGGCATCGCCGACCAGGCCGACAAGTACCCCGCCCAGCTCTCCGGCGGCCAGCAGCAGCGCGTGGCCATCGCCCGTTCGCTGGCGATGGACCCGAAGGTGATGCTGTTCGACGAGCCCACCTCCGCCCTGGACCCGGAAATGGTCAACGAGGTGCTCGAGGTGATGGTCTCACTCGCCAAGGAGGGCATGACGATGGTCGTGGTCACCCACGAGATGGGCTTCGCCCGCCGCGCCGGTGACCGGGTGCTGTTCATGGCCGACGGCGAGATCGTCGAGGACGCCGCACCCGAAACCTTCTTCACCACACCGAGCTCGGAGCGCGCCAAAGACTTCCTTGGCAAAATTCTCAGCCACTGACTTTGCAGTAATCCACCAGAGGGAGAAGGAAACTCGATGAGGATCAATCGTGCGGTTCGGGTCGGTGTCGGTGCTGTGGCTCTGGCGCTGGCCGCCACTGTGACCGCGGCCTGCGGCGGTGGCGACGAGGGCAGCGCCCTCGACCACGCCAAGGAAGGCAAGCTGACCGTCGGCATCAAGTTCGACCAGCCGGGCCTGGGCCTGCGCAACACCGACGGCACCTACAGCGGCTTCGACGTGGAGGTGGCCGAGTACGTCAGCGAGAAGCTGGGCGTCAAGCCCGAGGACATCACCTTCAAGGAGACCCCGTCGGCGCAGCGCGAGACGATGATCGAGAACGGTCAGGTCGACTTCATCGTCGCCACCTACTCGATCACCGACAGCCGTAAGGAGAAGGTCGACTTCGCCGGCCCGTACTACGTGGCCGGCCAGGACCTGCTGGTGCGCGCCGACAACACCGACATCACCGGCCCCGAGTCACTCGACGGCAAGAAGGTCTGCTCGGTCAAGGGCTCCACCCCCGCCCAGAACATCGAGAAGAACTTCCCGCAGGCGCAACTGCAGACCTATGACACCTACTCGCTGTGCATCGAGGCGCTGCGTGGCGGCACGATCGACGCGGTGACCACCGACAACGTCATCCTGGCCGGTTACGCCGCACAGGCACCGGGCACCTACAAGCTGGTGAACAAGACCTTCACCACCGAGAACTACGGCATCGGCCTGAAGAAGGGCGACACCGAGACCCGCACCCAGATCAACGACGCGATCGAGGCGATGATCGCCGACGGTTCATGGAAGGCCGCGTTGGAGAAGACCTTCGCCGGCACCGGCTTCGCCGTCCCGGCGCCGCCGACCGTCGACCGCTACTGATTCTGCCCTGCGCACCGCCGCGGTGACTCTCGGTCACCGCGGCGGTGAAGTCCTGTTTCCCTTTCCCATCGATCGGAGGACGCGAGTCCGTGTTCGACCTGATCTCGAGGTACAACATCCTCGACGCCTTCTGGGTGACCGTGCAGCTGACGATCTTCTCGGCGATCGGCGCACTGGTCATCGGCACCCTCGTCGCGGCCATGCGCGTATCCCCGATTCCGGTCGCGCGCTGGATCGGCACGGCCTACGTCACCGTCATTCGCAACACCCCGCTCACCCTGATCCTGGTCTTCACCTCGATCGGCCTCTACTCCACGCTCGGGTGGACGCTCGGCAGCGATGAAATCAAGGTCATCAACTATCGCTGGGCGATCATCGGACTCAGCGTCTACACCGCGGCTTTCGTGTGCGAATCACTGCGCTCGGGCATCAACACCGTCGCTCTCGGCCAGTCCGAAGCGGGACGTTCTCTCGGCTTCGGGTTCGCGCAGAACCTCCGGTTCATCGTGTTGCCCCAAGCGTTTCGCGCGGTCATCGCGCCGCTGGGCAGCGTACTGATCGCGCTGACCAAGAACTCGACGGTGGCCTCGCTCATCGGCGTGGTCGAAGCGGCGTACCTGATGAACGAGATGATCGAGAACGAGGCCGCGATCCTCGCTGTCGGTGCGATCTTCGCTCTCGGCTTCGTCGTCCTCACCCTCCCGACCGGCTTGTTCTTCGGCTGGCTGGCCAAGCGATACGAGGTGGCACGGTGAGCGGTGCTTCGGTCCTCTTCGATGCTCCCGGGCCCCGTGCCCGGCTGCGTCACCATCTGTATTCGGTACTGGTCGTCGTCGCGCTCATCGGCGCGGGGTGGTGGGTTTACGCCGCCTTCGCCGAGAAAGGCCAGTTCACCGCGGCCAAGTGGCAGCCGTTCCTGGAGGCCCAGGTCTGGCAGACCTACATCCTGCCGGGTCTGGAAGGTACGCTCATCGCCGCCGCGATCTCGATCGTCGGCTCGATGGTCTTCGGCATGATCTTCGGGGTTCTGCGCCTGTCGGAGCATCGGTCGGTCCGCTGGGCGGCGGGCACGATCGTCGAGCTCGCCCGGGCCATCCCCGTGCTGATCCTGATGATCTTCCTGTTCTCGTTCTTCGCCGACTACAAGGTGTTCCCGTCCGATCAGCTGGCGCTGGCGGCCGTGGTCATCGCGCTCATCATCTACAACTCCTCGGTCATCGCCGAGATCGTGCGGGCCGGTATCAAATCCCTGCCCAAGGGACAGACCGAAGCCGCGGTCGCGCTGGGCCTGCGCAAGAACCAGCTGATGCGACTGATCCTGCTCCCGCAGGCCGTCACCGCGATGCTGCCGGCGTTGGTGTCGCAGATGGTCGTCGTCCTCAAGGACACGGCACTGGGCTACCAGATCACCTACGTGGAGCTGGTCCGCTCCGGCGCGCAGGAAGGCGCGGCGCTGGGCAACCCGATCCCCGCGCTGATCGTCGTTGCCCTGGTCATGATCTCGCTCAACATGGCGCTGAGCTTCCTGGCCACCCGGATCGAGAAGCGTTTGCGCTCGGGCCGGCGCAAGAAGGGTGGCGGCGCCGTGGTCGCCACCGATTCGATCGTCACCGACGCCGCGCCCGGCGTCGACATCACCAAGAAGTAGTTCCCACGCGGTGGGCCCGGACCTGGTGGGTCCGGGCCCACCGCGCTGTCGTCTAGTCGGTGTAGCGGTAGAACCCCTCACCGGTGGCGGCGCCGAGCTTGCCCTTGTCGATGTAGTTCGTCTTCAGCCAGTCCGCGAGCTGCTGCTCGTTGTCACCACCGTTGCGCAGGATGTTGTACGGCGTGGTCAGGCCGACGACGTCGAGGATCTGGAACGGACCCATCGGTGCGCCCGTGGCGATGCGCCAGGTCTCGTCCACCGCCGGCGGGTCGGCGTATCCGCCTGCTGCCAAGGCGATTCCGGAGTTGAGGAAGGGCACCAGCAGCGAGTTGAGGACGTAACCCGCCTTCTCCTTGTGCAACTCGATCGGCACCATGCCGATGTTGCTCGCGAACTCGACGACGGCGGCGAACACGGCCGGGTCGGTCTCCTGGGTGCCCATCACCTCGGCGGTGTTGTACTTCCAGACGCGGTTGGCGAAGTGCAGCGCCAGGAAACGGTCCGCGCGCCCGGTGTATTCGGCGATATCGCTGGGCAGCAGGGTGGAGGAGTTCGTGGCGAACACGGTGCGTTCGGGGGCGAGCGAACCCAGCTCGGTGTAGAGATCGCGTTTGATCGAGAGCACCTCCGGGACCGCCTCGATGATCAGGTCCGCCTCGGCGGCTGTGGCCAGCTCGGTGGTCAGCGTGATGCCGTCGACGGTCGCGGCAGTATTGCCGGCGTCGGCGCCGTCCACTTCCTGCTGATAGGTCTCGGCGAGCACCCCGAACCGTTTGCGGGCGGCATCGATCGCGGCGTCGTCGATGTCGTAGGCGGTGACGTCGAAGCCGTGGAAGGCGGTCTGGAAAGCGATCTGCGAACCCAGTACCCCGGTGCCCAGTACGCTCACCTTGCGGAATGCGATGGCCATGCGTGTTCCTCCCAGCTCGGGAGCGGCGGTGCGGCCGCTCCGCTGTGTCGGTTGTGCGCTGTCCGCACCGCTGTCCATCATGGACCCGAGCGCCGGTTCCGTGGGGCATGCCGATCACACGAAGTCGGGCATATCCGACCGGATCCGGTAACAGTTCGGCAAACCGGAAGCTCAGTCGACGGTGACCAATCCCTCGGCGACCATCCAGTCGCGCGCCACCTCGGCCGGTTCCCGGCCGTCGATGTCGACCTGCCGGTTCAGTTCGGTGATCACCTCGTTGGTCAGTCGCGCCGAGATGGGCGCCAGCAGCTGGGCGACCCGCGGGTGGGCGTCGGCGAACGGGCCGTGCATCACCAGGGCGGCGTTGTACTTGGGAAAGAAGCCCTTGTCGTCGGTGAGCAACACCAGGTCCAGGGCCGGGATACGGCCGTCGGTGGCGGCGACGGAACCGAACCGGCACTGGGTGGCGTCGGCGGTGGCCTGATACACCAGCGCGTCCTGGACGATCTGCTTGTGCGCCCGGCCCGCGTCGATGCCGTACTTCTGGGCCAGGCCCGGATAACCGTCCGGGCGGACGTTGAATTCGGTGCCGACACAGGTCTCGGCCGCGGCGGGGTCGGTGGCTACCAGTGCCGCGTAGTCCGAGAGGGTGCGCACACCGGTTTCCTGCGCGGTGCGCCGGCTGGTGACCAGCGCGTAGGTGTTGTTCATCGGCGCCATCGCCGCCCACACCATGTCGTGTTCGGCGCGGTCGGCCGCGCGGACGGCCTCGAACTGCGCGCGTTCCACGTCGGTCTCGCTGACCTGTTCGGGATGCGCGGCGTTCACGTCTTCGGCCGATACCGGTTTCTCGTTGCCCAGGTAGTTGATCCAGCCGGTGCCGGTGTAGTCGTAGGCGATGTCGATCTGGCCGTTCAGTTGCGCGTCGCGCAGGCTGTTGGAGCCCTGGATGTTGGTCAGGTCGCGCACATTCGCCCCGGCCGCGGTGAGCGCGAACTCGATGACGTAACCGAGAATGTTGGCTTCGGTGAAGTCCTTGGAGCCCACGGTCACCGCGACACCGTCGAGTTCGGCGACCGGCTCGATACTGCCCGGCCCCACCGGCAGCGGGACCGAACTGCCCGACTGCAAACCGCAACCGGCGAGCAGCAGCGCCCCGGCTATCGGGGCGAGCCCACGCCACCAGCCACTGATCCTCATCGCAACCCCTTCGGACCGAGATACTGTTCGGCCAGCGCGCCCAGCCAGTCGACGAACAGGGCGAGCGACACCGCGAGTACCGCGCCCACCGTCAGGGTCACGGTGTCGCGCAGTTTGTAGCCGGTGTCGATGAGGATGCCCAGTCCGCCCGCGCTGACCATGAACGACAGCGTGGCGGTCCCGACGGCCAGCACCAGGGAGGTGCGCAGGCCGGCCAGGATGTAGGGCACGGCGAGCGGGAACTCGATGCGGCGCAACACCTGCACTGTCGACATCCCCTGCCCGCGCCCGGCATCGATCAGGGCCGGGTCCACCTGCTGATAGCCGAGAATGGTGTTGCGCAGCACCGGTAGCAGTGAGCAGAACGCGATGGGTGCCACACCCACCCAGAACCCGGTGGTGCGGGTGACCAGGTAACACAGCACGATCAGGCCGATGGCCGGCGCCGCGGCCCCGATATTGGCGACACCGACGAAAATCGGGGCGAAACGGCGAAACCGGGGCCGTGTGAGCAGGGTGCCCGACGGCACGGCCACCGCCACGACGATCGCCACCACTGCCGCGGTGATCAGCACGTGTTGCCAGGTGACGGCGGCGATATTGCCCGCGCTGAGGCTGGCCTCCTGGATGGTGGACAGCTCGCGGCGCAACGCCCACACCAGCACCCCGACGGTGAGCAGCACCACGATCACCGGCTGCGCGAGCAGGCGCAGCAGTTCGGCGCGACGCTGAGTGGCCGGGGCCGCGGACGCAGCAGGGACATCCACGACCGAATGTCGCCGTGTCGACGGAGAATTCGTCATCGTCCGCCCCCTTCCAGCGGCGCAATCGAACGGCGAGCGGCGCCGCCGGCACTGCGCACGGCTGCGCGCCGAGTACCGGGAACGCCCGGCCCGACCATGGGCATTCGCCGTTCGCCCGTCATGCCGGTGCCTGTGCCGACGTGGCGAGATGGTCGACGAGCGTATCGACAGTGACCACCCCCGCATAGTTGCCTCGGCCGTCGAGGACCACGGCGGAGGCGGTGCGTTCGGTGAGCAGGGCGGCGAGCGCGTCCTGCAAGGTGGCCTCGGCGGGCAGCGTCGCGCCGATCGGCGTGCCCGCCGTGCCCAGTGAGTCGGCGTGGGCGAGTTCGTCCTTCGACACCCGGCGCAACGGCCGCCCTCGGTGGTCGAGCACGATGCCCCAGGCCCGCTTCGCCGCCCGCAGGGCGGTGGTCATCGCGGCGGGATCGGTGTCCTCGGTGACGGCGACACCGGGATCGAGGTCGAGATCGCCGAGCACAGCGAGGCCCAGTCGATCGATGGCGGCGGTGGCGCCGACGAAACCGGCCACGGTGTCGTCGGCCGGGGCGGCCAGAATCGCTGCCGGGGTGTCGTACTGCAGGATGCGGGAACGGTCACCGAGCACCGCGATGCGGTCGCCCAGTTTCACCGCCTCCCCGAAATCGTGGGTGACGAAGACGATGGTCTTGCCCAGTTCACTTTGCAGACGCAGCAGTTCGTCCTGCAACAGCGTGCGGGTGATGGGGTCGACAGCGCCGAACGGTTCGTCCATGAGCAGGACCGGCGGGTCGGCGGCCAGCGCCCGGGCGACACCGACTCGCTGCTGCTGACCACCCGAGAGCTGGCGCGGGTACCGGTTGCGGTAGGTGCCGGGGTCGAGGCCGACCAGCTCGAGCATCTCCTCGGTGCGGGCGGCGGCGCGGCGGCGATCCCAGCCGAGCAGGCCGGGCACGGTGGCGATGTTCTTGGCGACGGTCATGTGCGGAAACAGCCCCGCCTGCTGGATGGAGTAGCCGATACCGCGGCGCAACTCGTCGGGGTCGAGCGCGAGCGCGTCGCGTCCGCCGATGGTGATGGTGCCCGAGCTCGGTTCGATGAGCCGGTTGATCATCCGCATGGTGGTGGTCTTGCCGCAGCCGGACGGACCGACCAGGACCACGATCTCCCCGGCGGGGATGGTCATGCTGACCTCCTCGACCGCGGCGACGGGCTGCGCCGGATAGCGTTTGGTGACCTGGTCCAGCACGATCTCGACACCGGAAACGGCCGATGCGGTGGTGCTGGATGCAGGTGCGGCAGTGCCGGTGTCAGTCACGTATACCCCTCGAGATGGTGAGCCGTCCGAGCAGAACCAGGACGCCGTCGAGCACGAGTGCGAGCACGACGATGAGGACGGTGCCGGTGAGCGCCTGGGGCACCGCGTTCGGGCTGCCCAGGCGCGCGAGTCCGGAGAAGATCAAGTTGCCCAGGCCGGGGCCCTTCGCGTACGCCGCCAGCGCCAGGATGCCCATGATCATCTGGGTGCTCACGCGCATGCCGGTGAGGATCGAGGGCCAGGCCAGCGGCAGTTCGATCCTGGTCAGCAGGCGCCACCGGTTCATCCCGACCCCGCGGGCGGCGTCTACGACAGCGGGGTCCACCGAGGACAACCCGAGCACGGTATTGCGCAGAATCGGCAGCAGGGCGTACAGCACCAGCGCCACGATCGTCGGCGCGACGCCCAGCCCGAGGAAGGGAATCAGCAGGCCGAGCAGCGCGAAGGAAGGCACCGTGAGGATCGCGCCGGCCGTGGCGGTCGCCACCGCGGACCCGAGCGGACTGCGGTAGACCAGGATGCCCAGCGCCACCGCGATCAGCGTCGCCAGCACCAGTGACTGCACCACCGCCGACACATGCAGATACGAATCGACCAGCAACTGTTCGCGCCGGTTC
This sequence comes from Nocardia halotolerans, assembly GCF_042650145.1. Classification (NCBI taxonomy): domain Bacteria; kingdom Bacillati; phylum Actinomycetota; class Actinomycetes; order Mycobacteriales; family Nocardiaceae; genus Nocardia; species Nocardia halotolerans. The sequence continues at coordinate 144,683 of NZ_JBHSDL010000014.1, forward strand.
ACCACGAACGACCACAATGCGTCCAGGGTCCACCTCCCCATAGTTCGGCGGCCACGTCGGGCCCTGTCCGCCGGGGTGCCCACCCGGACCACAGGTGACGCACCGGCACCCCCGCAATCCACCGGATCACCCGATACCTCGGATCCGCCTGCGCACAACCAGGTTTCACCGACGCGGGCTCATCCTAACGCGACGCCCGTTCTCCTTGTCGGCGTTCGGGCAGCGAGGTCGGCACTCGCGCGCACGGCCGGTACTTCATCGATCAGCCTCGGCCAGTTCGGCTTTCACCACGGCGTAGGCAACGGCGGGGCTGTAGCCGCGACGGGCGAGCATGTCGACCAGGCGGCGACTGGCTTTGGCATGGTCGAGCCCGGCCGGTAGGGACCGGATCTTCCGGCGGACCAGGTCGATGGCGGTTTGTTCGTCGCCGGGCACCGGCCGGCGCGAGGAGCGGTCGGCCGGTGAGTTCGCGGTGGCACTGCCTGTTTCGGCGTCGTCGAACACTTCCGGGCCCGCTGCCGGGGCAGCGGTGTCTTCGCGGGACCGGGGTCGGGCGCGTTCGAAACCCGCGCCGTCGATCTCGGCGGCGACGACGGCGAAGGCGGTGGACTGGTCGTAACCGCGGCGGGCGAGCATGCCGACGAGGCGGCGAACCGCCTTGTCGCGGTCCAGGTCCCGGGACAGGGTGCGCAGTTTGCGGCGCACCAGGTCGGTGGCGCGGGCGTGTTCGGCATCGTCGGTCACCATCGACAGGGCTTGCTCGGCGTCGGTGGGCGCCACCCCTTTGTCGCGTAGTTCACGCTGCAGCGCCTTCTTTCCCTTGCCGGAGTAGGTGTGCCGGGCGTGTACCCACTGTTCGGCGAAGGCGGTGTCGTCGATCAGACCGACTTCGGTGAGGCGGGAGAGCGCGCGTTCGGTGACCTCGAGGCGGAACCCCTTCTCGCCGAGTCGTTTCTCGAGTTCGGCGCGGCTGCGGGCCCGCACCGAGAGCAGGCGCAGACAGGCGTCCTTGGCCTGTTCCACTGTGGCGTCGGGCCGGTCGCCCGGGGCGAGCCGGCGTGTGCCGGCCCGCCTGTCGGGCTCTCCCGGCTGGGATCCGGCCGCCACCGGATCCGCCTGCCGTCCGTCGTCACCACCGACTCCGGTCGACAGGGAGACTTCGTCGCGCCGCGTGGACCTGTGTCCACGTCGTGCGCCGCGGGGCCGTCGCCGACTCCCGCTCCCCCACTCTTCATGATCATCCCCAACGCCCGCAGCGAAATGCCGGGGATTGTCACCATCGGCGAATCCGGTCGGGTGCGCGCGCTGCGGATCGCTCGCACCCGACCGAATCCCCCTGGCGTCCGGGTCGGCTCGTTGCTCACGTGCCGACCGGACGAGTTCGATGGCCGCGTCGTCGCGGCGGTCGGGCTGCCGAGTCGTCAGCGGCTCCGGCGCCACCTCGATACCGAGGCGGGCCAGCTGCCTGCGCATGTCTTCGACCGGATCGGCCGAATCGGGCCGACCGCCGGAGCCCGGCGTGCCCACGGGCTCAGAAGTCGGCGGGGACGTCGGCCTCGGCGGTCAGATCGGCGCCGATGCCAAGCTTCTCCTTGATCTTCTTCTCGACCTCGTCGCGCACATCGGTGTTCTCCAGCAGGAACTTGCGGGCGTTCTCCTTGCCCTGCCCCAGCTGGTCGCCCTCGTAGGTGTACCAGGAGCCCGACTTGCGGATGAAGCCGTGCTCGACACCCATGTCGATGAGCGAGCCCTCCTTGGAGATGCCGTGGCCGTAGAGGATGTCGAACTCGGCCTGCTTGAACGGCGGGCTCACCTTGTTCTTGACGACCTTCACGCGGGTACGGTTGCCGACCGCGTCGCTGCCGTCCTTGAGGGTTTCGATGCGGCGCACATCCAAGCGCACCGAGGCGTAGAACTTCAGCGCCTTACCACCGGTGGTGGTCTCGGGCGAGCCGAACATCACGCCGATCTTCTCGCGCAGCTGGTTGATGAAGATGGCGGTGGTGCCGGAGTTGCTCAGCGCACCGGTCATCTTGCGCAGCGCCTGGCTCATGAGGCGGGCCTGCAGGCCGACGTGGCTGTCGCCCATCTCACCCTCGATCTCCGCACGCGGCACGAGGGCGGCCACGGAGTCGATGACGATGATGTCGATGGCGCCCGAACGCACCAGCATGTCGGCGATCTCGAGAGCCTGCTCACCGGTGTCGGGCTGCGAGACGAGCAGTGCGTCGGTGTCGACGCCCAGCTTGCGGGCGTAGTCGGGGTCGAGCGCGTGCTCGGCGTCGATGAACGCGGCGACGCCGCCCGCGGCCTGCGCGTTGGCCACCGCGTGCAGGGCGACGGTGGTCTTACCCGAGGATTCCGGGCCGTAGATCTCCACGACGCGACCGCGCGGCAACCCGCCGATGCCAAGCGCGACGTCGAGGGCGATGGAGCCGGTCGGGATGACGGAGATGGGGGCGCGGACCTCGTCGCCCAGGCGCATGACCGCGCCCTTGCCGAAGTTCTTCTCCACCTGCGCCAGTGCCAGTTCCAGCGCTTTGTCGCGATCGTAGGCCTGCGGTGCCATGTTGTGGTCCCCTTCTCGAGGTGAGTGTCTCTCTGGTTGGCGCCCACAGTAGAGGCCGGCACCGACAAGTTCTGGCGCCCACGTTAGTCGAACACCCATTCGAGTCAAGCGACGCGCCCGACCGACACGCCAACCCCCCGCTCCGCTCGGCAATCCCGGCGCAAAACCGCGGTCAGCGCTGGGGCAGCACCGATTCGTCCCCCTCCGGACGCGGGCCGAAGATCCGTCGCTCGGACTCCGCGATCCGCACATCGTTGATGCTGGCCTCACGGCGCGCCATTCGCCCGTCGGCGGCGAACTCCCACTGTTCGTTGCCGTAGCTGCGCCACCACTGCCCCGTGTCGTCGTGCCATTCGTACTGGAAGCGCACCGCGATGCGGTTGGCATGGAAGGCCCACAGGTCCTTGCGCAGCGCGTATCCGTTCTCCGTGGCCCATTTGCCGGTGAGGAACTCGATGATCGCCGCGTGGCCGGTGAAGAACTCGTCACGATTGCGCCACACCGAGTCCTCGGTGTACGCGGCGGCGACCCGCTCGGGATCCCGGGTGTTCCAGGCGTTCTCGGCGGCGCGGACTTTGGCGCGGGCGGACTCGGCATCGAAGGGCGGCAGTGGCGGTCGCACAGTGGGGCACCTTTCCGGCGAAATCGGCAGCACAATCGGGCGAGACCCGGAATGCCAACCGTCTAATCATTGTTGACTGGTTAGACAGTAAGACGCTCGAACACCTACGTCAACCAGCGTCACCGCTGACGACGATCAGGAGGTCGCATTGATAGCCTCAGGCATGCGCGATCCCCGTCCGCACACCGGCGAACCCCCAGCGCTCGACCTGCTCAACACCCGATGGGCCGGTGCCGTCCCCGAGGACCTGCTCGCCGATCTCGACGGCCTGCGGTTGTGGCTCGACCTCACCGGCCTCACCGATCGGGTCCCCGTCGACGAGCACACGCTCAACGCCCTGCACGCCGCGCGCGAGGCCGTGCACACCGCGGTCACCACCGCCGAGCACGCCCCGCTGAACCGGGTGCTCGAACACGGACGGATCCGGCGCGAACTCACCGACGAAGGCCCCCGGGACGTGCCCGAGGTCGCCGACCCGGCCTGGCTGCCCGGCTGGCTGGCCGCCGACAACCTGCTGCACTTGATCGCCGAGGCACCCCACCGCATCCGTCAGTGTGCCCACCCGGAATGCGTGCTGTTCTTCTACGACACGTCCAAGAACGGCACCCGGCGCTGGCACTCCATGGCGACCTGCGGCAACCGCGCCAAGGCCGCCCGCCACTATCAGAACAGTTCGTCGAGCAACCGGTAGTAGCCGAGCTTGGCCCGGTCGGGCTCGGGCAGGCCGTAGGCGAGGCGGAACGCGGTGATCGCCTCGGCGCCGAAATCCTCGGCGAGGTCGCGTTCGGCCAGGGCGAGGTCGCGGTAGCGATCGGCGCGACCCAGCCCGCCGACATCGATCAGTACGCCACCGGCGAGCACATTGCCCGGCGTGAAGTCGCCGTGCGTGACGACGAGGTCCTCCGTGGCGGGCCGCTGAGCCAGTAGCTGGTCGAGTATCTCGGCCGGGGTGCGGCCGCGCTGGTCGGCGTCGAAGTCGCCGGTGTCGACCAAGCCTTCGATCACGGCGCGGCCGGCCTGTCCGAGCGTGACGTCGAGACCGCCGTCGAACGGGCATTCGTCCACCGGCAGTTCGTGCAAAGAGCGCAGAATCCGCCCCATCTGCGCCCCGACCACGGCCGGCTCCGATGTCACATCGGCCGCCGACTCCGTGCCCACCTCCGCCAGGACCAGTACGTCCTCGGCGAAGGCGGCGATCTCGGGCACCGCGATGCCCTTGTCGCGCAACCAGGCCAGGCGCTCGTGTTCGGCCACCGCACGCGGACCCCGCTTGATCCAGTAGGAGCCGGACCGGCGCAGGTTCCCGCCGCGCCCCGCGTGCTCGTCCGACCACTCGGGCAGTGGACCCAGCAACTCGACCACCTCGGGCGGCAACGGCAACGCCAGTTCGTCGAGGTGATCCAGGGCCGCGCGGGTCGACTCGATCAGTTCGGAATCACCGTCGGCCACCCGCAACCGCATGGCCTCGTTGAGCAGCTCACGCGCCTCCTGCGGGCGGTGCTGCTCGGCCAGTGATTTACCCAGGTGGTGGGCGGCGAAGGAGACCAGATCGGGGTCGAGGGCACGGCTGGCGTCGAGCGCACGCCGGTACAGCGTCTCGGCGCGGGCCGGTTCACCCTGGTAGCGGTAGACGTCGGCGAGGTTGATCCACACGGTGATCCGGCGCCGCTCGGTATCGGCCAGTACCAGCGCCTGATCGAGCCGGTCGAGGGCCTCCTCGTAACGTCCGAGCAGCATCAGCGCGATGCCCAGCCGGCGCAGCCCGCCGAAGTCGTGCGGGTCGGCGGCGGCGACTCTGGCCGCCAGCGACTCGGCGTCGACCGGAATCATTCGCAGTCGTTCGTCGAACCGATACGGCCGAGGCGAGGAATTCTGCGCTGTCACGGCCATGTTCTACCTCACCACCGGTTTCTGGGGACATCGAAGTCGGCACACAGCGCCCGCCACACATCGCGCGGGTCGACGCCCGCGTCGATCGCGGCCGCGCCGGTGGTTCCCAGCGCCGGTACCACGTGATCGGCGAGCAGGGCATCGGCGCGCGCCACGCCGAACTCGGTGTGCATCAGCTCCTGGAATTCGGTCAATCGCACAGTGCCCAACATACTCGCGCCCTTCGACACGACTACCGCACGCGGTGACAGATCTGAACCGGATCCTCGACCTCGGCCAGGCTGTCGGCGGCCCGGCGGGCGGCGGCAGCGAACTTCTTGTCGTCGAGTACCCGCTGCACGGCCGACCCGACAGCTTCGGGGGTGAGCGGGCGGACCAGCAGCGAACTGCCTTGGCGGACCGCACGATTGGCCAGCTCCCACTGGTCACCGCCACCGGGAACGGTCACCACCGGTACCCCGGCGGCCAATGATTTGGCCAGCAGCCCGTGCCCACCACCACCGACGACCACCGCGGCGTGGGTGAGCAGCTCGTCCTGGCGGCCTAGGCCCGCGGTAGCCCACTCCGGCAACCGCTCCGGTGGGGTGTCCAGTGTCGAGATCGCCGCGCGCACACCGAGTCCGGCGAGACCTTCGAGCACGGTTTCGGCCATCTCGGCCACCCCGGTGTGCGCGGTGGAAGGCGCCACCATCACCAGCGGGGCGTCACCCGGCGGCAACCCCAGGACGGCATCGGTGGGCTCCCACAGCAGCGGTCCGACGACATGGGCGTTCGACGGCCAGTCGGGCCGGTCCACTTCCAGGGCGGGCAGGGTGGCGATCAGGCGGGCCGGCGGGCCCGGGTCCTCGGCGGGCAGACCGATACTCACGCGAGCCGCCGACCGCTGCCGCTGCCCGTTGCGCACCGCGCGCGCGGTCATCGTGCGCAACACCGCGTCGCGCGCACGGCCGCGGACGCCGTCGCCCGGCGCCAGCCCGCTGCCGATCGGTGGCAGCGCCCTCGACGGCTGATACAGCGGGTGCGGTGACAGTTCCACCCAGGGCAGCCCCAGGCGTTCGGCCGCCAAACCACCGCCCGCGGTGAGTACGTCGGAGACGATCAGGTCGGGCAGCATCGCGCTGAGTTCGGGCAGGTTCTCGGTCGCGATGTGCGCGGCGCGCTGGTGGATGCGGGCGCCTGCGTCACCGTCGTCGTCGGTGGGCCGTGGGGCCAGCCCCTTGAGCCGGCGCACGCTGATCCCGGCGGCACGCGCGGCGTCCAACCAGCGGGGGCCGGTGAACAGCACCGGCTCGTCGCCGGCTTCGAGCAATCGCAGACACAACGCGATCGCGGGAAACGCATGCCCTGGGTCGGGCCCGGCCACCACAGCTACTCGCATGGGCCTCACCCTGCCATATCCGCAGGCAGCGCTCGCCCGGACCGGCCAACACCGGTCCGACGAACCTGCCCGGCGCACACCGGGATCGGGCCTCGATCAGCCCGCGAAGGTGAACAGTTCGAAGCCGACGGCATGGGCGGCGCCGAACCCCTCCTTGGGGCCGGTCGCCATCGCGACGATCTCGTTCACCTGTTCCTCGACCGGAACCGGACTGAGCACCTGCAGATACCGTCGATGCGCGGCGAGGGAGGCGCGCGCCTGATCGAGGTGTGCGCTCACATCGACCGCGTGGGTGGCCTGTGGGCCGACCACGGCGGCCCAGCGCGCCGTCCACGGTGCCAGGTCGGCGATCTCGGGGAAGATCCACTCGTTGCCCGCGTCGGAGATGGCGTCCATCGCCGAGCGGCCGACGGCCCGGTGGTCGGCGCTGTTGACGAAGCCGGGCGCCCAGGTGTCGCCGAAGTTGAACAGCACCACCATTTCGGGGCGATGCCTGCGCAACGCGGCGGCCAGTTCGCGGCGCAGCGCCAAGCCCTCTTCGATGCGGCCGTCGGGGTGGTCGAGGAATTCGACGGTGTGCACCCCCACTTCGCGCGCACCGGCTATCTCCTCGACTTCGCGCAGCGGCCCGGCCTGCGCCGGCGCGATGCCGGCGATCCCGGCTTCGCCGCGGGTGACGAGCAGATAGCGAATGTCTTTGCCCTGCCCCGTCCAACGGGCTACCGCCGCCGCGGCGCCGTATTCGATGTCGTCGGGATGCGCGACGACAACCAGGCCGCGCTGCCAGTCCTCAGGTACCTGCTCCATCCCGCCCATGCTAGGCGGCGCCGGACTAGAGCTTGTCGATCGGGGACTTTTCGTTCGACCCGCTGACCGCCTTGTACAGCAGGTATCCACCCGCGCCGATCGCGCCGAGCACCAGGATCGGCAGCAGCGCCTCGAGCACGGCGCCGAGGATCCAGAACGCGATGATCGCTACCGCGACAATGCCGATGATTTTGAAGACCATGATGTGACTCCTCGCCAGTTCCGCGACCGCTCTCCGGCGATCCGTCTCCTTCGATGCTGCCACTGCGACGCCGATAAATCACCAGGTCAGCACTGATATCCGGGTGTAGTTCAGGGTTCACCCCGAGAGAGGGGTGGCGGCGTACGCGCGGGGTGAGCCGGTGCGGCCGGGTAGCTAGCGGGTCGGGTCCGGTCGGGCGGTGGACAGGTCCGGGTGGCCGTGGTCGGCCATTTCGGTGAGTGCCTGTGCCCACCCGTCGAGTCGGTCGGCGGCTTCGCGCAGGTCGGCCACGATCCCGTTGAACTGGTAGGCGACAACGGTGTCCTCCGGAACCGCGAGGATGCGGGCCGCGGCGGCCACCAGCTGTTCGTATTCCACGACACCTGTCTCGAGGCGGGTGAGCACACCGCTGACGGTGGTTTTCAGCGCCGAGACAGTGTCGGGGTTGGCGCGGCCGACGGTGTCGGCGGCCTGTTCCATCGCGACCACGTCGGTGGCGAGCGCGTGCAGGGCGCCCGCGCCCGAGCGTGCGGTTTCGAGCAGGTCACGCAGCTCGTCGTCGGGTAGGCGGTGCGAACGCGCGATCTGGGCGCCCAGGTCGTGCAGCGCCCGTTCCGCGCGGATCAACCGCTGGATCGGGGCGCGCGCCGCCGAACGCAACCCCGGTGACTTGCGCGGCACGAACGCCGCCTGCGGCAAGGGCTGGCCCCGCGACCGCAGATAACGCCGAGCGTTCACCGCGGCACCGGTGACGAAAGCGATGGCTCCCCCACCGATCACCACCACAGCCCAGGCGGGCGCCGAAACGACCGCCAACCCGACCGCACCGACAGTGGTGATCCCCGAGGCCGTCCCGAGCTGAAAACTGCGCCGCCGCATCCGCCGCCGCCGGCGCAACTCCCGCTCCCGCGGATCAGCCCACCGTCGCACCGCCACCAGCGCCTGCTCACCAACACCCCGCAACGTGGCAGGAGCCCCACCGGTGATCACAGCCGACACCACAGCAGCGGGCTCGACAATTTCCCCGCGACCACGCCGCATCCTCGCGCTCATCCTCATCCTTCCGCCCAGGAACCACCGCCCGCCACCTCATCCGAGGCCCCGAACGCCCTCCCACGACTCAAGAGTGCCACGCCGGTCCGACACACAACACCACGCCACGTGCGAGCGCGGGAGCCGGCGCACTCGAGGGGCGGCCGAGTTGCCGGGCCACCGGGCCACCGGGCCACCGGGCTGCCGAGCCACCGGGCCACCGGGCCACCGGGTTGCCGGGTTGCCGGGCCACCGGGCCACCGGGTCGCCGAGCCACCGGGCCACCGGGCCACCGGGTCACCGGGTTGCCGGGTTGCCGGGTTGCCGGGCCACCGGGCCACCGGGTCACCGGGCTGCCGAGCCACCGGGCCACCGGGTCGCCGGGCTGCCGAGCCACCGAGCTGCCGGGTTGCCGAGCCACCGGTTGTAGGGACCGTCGGGCGGGAAGCGGTCGCCTGCGGAGGGGCGTCTTTGACAAGCGGGCGTTGAGCACGAGGTTCGCCAGTTTGCTGAGGGCGCGGTAGCGATGCCTCTCGGACTGAATCCAGGGCCACCCAGCGCACTCGAGTGCGCACTACCGCACTCCCGACCGCCCACCAACCCCCAAGTCCGGCCACCAACCGCACCCCCAGCCACCCACCAGACCCCAAGCGCGCCACCTACCGCACTCCCAGCCCCGCACGACCCGACCTCGAGGAGGGTCCGCCGCGCAGCGGCGGTTCGCGGCCGGGCCGCCGGTCAGCGCTCGAAGCGCAGCGCGAAGCGCCAGTCTCGAGCGCTGACCGGCGGCCCGTGGGGGCCGCGAACTCGAGCGCGCCAGCGCTCCAACAAACACAGCCCACACCGTCCCCCAACACCACACACAAGACGTCCGTAGAAGCCCACACGCCCGACCCGAGCGTCACAACAGGCACCACGAACACCGAGCATCGCGGTTCGCAAACGCCCAGACGTGGCACAACATCCGGTCACAACGCCCGGACGTCGCACAACACCTGGTCACAACGCCAGACGTCACACAACACCCGGTCACAACGCCAGACGTCATATAGCACCCGGCCGCAAACGCCGACCGTCACACAAACCCGGTCACAAACCCCGAGCCTCACAACACACGCACAACCGCCCAAGGGCTCACAAAACGCGCATCACAACACCCGAGCATCCATCACCGAGCCCAACGCCACGCACTTCCACGCGCACGGACCCCCGACAACAACCCACCCCCTACTGCTGAGCGGCCTGCCCACCCTTGTTGATCTGCGGCGCCGAAGCAGGCTGCTGCTGCGCCGGATCGATCGCCCCCGCATTACCACCGGTGGGCAACGCGTCACCCCGCATCGACGCACGGATCTGCTCCAGCTTGGAGTGCCCGGCCATCTGCACGCTGGCCTGCTGGACCTCCATCATCCGTCCCTGCACCGTGTTCTGTGCCAGTTCCGCGGACCCGAGCGCGTTGGCGTAGCGCCGTTCGATCTTGTCGCGGACCGCGTCGAGGCTGGGTGTGGAGCCCGGTGTGGCCAGGGTGGAGTCCATCTGCTGCAGTGAGGCCGAGACCTGTTCCTGCATTTTGGCCTGTTCGAGCTGGCTGAGCAGCTTGGTGCGTTCGGCGACCTTCTGCTGCAGCATCATCGCGTTCTGCTCGACCGCCTTCTTGGCCTGTGCGGCGGCCTGCAGGGACTGGTCGTGGAGCACCTTGAGGTCTTCCACCGATTGTTCGGCGGTGACGAGTTGGGCGGCGAACGCCTCGGCGGCGTTGGTGTACTGGATCGCCTTTTCGGTGTCGCCCGCCGTGGTCGCCTGGTCGGCCAGGGTAACGGCCTGCCGGGCGTTGGCGTTGAGTTTTTCGACCTCGTCGAGCTGGCGGTTCAGCTTCATCTCCAGCTGACGCTGGTTACCGATCACCGATGCCGCCTGCTGCGACAGCGCCTGGTGCTGGCGCTGCGCCTCCTCGATAGCCTGCTGAATCTGGACCTTCGGATCCGCATGCTCTTCGATCTTGGAGTCGAAGAGGGCCATCATGTATTTCCAGGCCTTCACGAACGGATTAGCCATCGATTGATCCCGCCTCCATCTGTGCGTCGCTCGTGCGACTGGTGGTGCGCGACCGTCACGCACCAGATATGTGCTCATCCTTCACCATGCGGCACCCGGACCGGTCGGGCCGGCCCACACGACGCCTGATGAGAATCTATCGTTTTCTCAGCAGCGGTGTGCGGCGTCTCGCGCGTGGGGCGCGGGTTTCACCGCGTCACATCCCCTTCACCAGTACCAGCATCTCGGCTCTGGGTGCCGGGATGACGATGCGGGTGTCTTCGGCGATGCCGATCCGTTCGGCCGCGGCGGCCGCGGTCTCGGCGGGCGAGCGCTCGGCCGCGGCGTCGGCGGCGGGCTCGGGTTCGGCGACGGGGCCGGTGAGTGCGGGCTCACGCGGCGCGGCGCCGTCGGCGCCTGCCATGAGCGTGCTCACGTCCCACAGCACCCGCGACAGCGGCACGTCCAGTGCCTCGCAGATGGCGGCGAGCAGTTCACTGGAGGCTTCCTTGCGGCCGCGCTCCACTTCTGACAGATAGCCGAGGCTCACGCGCGCCGAGGTCGACACCTCGCGCAGCGTCCGATGCTGGGCGAGACGTGCACGCCGCAGACTGTCCCCGATTGCCTCCCGCAGCAGCGTCATCTCGTTCTCCTCCACCTCGTGTCACCGCCGGGGCGGTGTTCACCTCTTTATGGCACAACGTCGAGCTTCGGCCGGTGGTTCCCGAGTCCGGTCAGTTCTCCGCCGGATCCGGTGTCGCCGCGCTCACACAGCGCAGCAACTCCCGCACCGCGCTGTGCACCGCGCCGATCCTGATCGTCCACCGGTCGCCGTGCAGTTTCAACCGGACCACTTCGCTGTGACTCGGTCCGGCCAATCCGAGGTATACCGTGCCGACCGGATGCCCGTCTTGGGAATCGGGTCCGGCGACCCCGGTCAATCCGATTCCCCAGTGGGCCGCGCAGCGCTCGCGCGCCCCGATCGCGAGGTGTTCGGCGGTGGTGGCGGAAACGGGTCCGTCGAGGCGCAGGATGTCGTTGTCGACGCAGGCCAGCCGATTCTTCAGGTCGGTGGCGTAGACGATCAGGCCGCCGCGCAGTACCGCACTGGCGCCGGGTACACCGGCCAGGGTGGCCGCGAGCAGGCCCGCGGTCAAGGATTCTGCGGTGGCAACGGTGTGTCCCGCGGTTTCGAGGGCCCGGACCAGTTCGGTCACCGGGGCGCCGTCGCCGAGCGGGTCGCTCACGAGCGCGACTCACCGCGCGCGCGTCCACCTGCCAGCCATACGCGCCCGGCCTGGCCCACGTAGTCCAGGCCGGTGAGCACCGTGAGGGCCACGGCCGCGTACATCAGGACCATGCCCGCGGTGGCGAACACACCCGAGAGCGGCAACAGCAGCAGCGCGATCGCCACCGACTGCACGAGTGTCTTGAGTTTGCCGCCCCGGCCGGCCGGGATCACCCCGCGCCGCACCACCACCAGGCGCAGCAACGTGATTCCGATTTCGCGGCCGCAGATGACCAGGGTGATCCACCAGGGCAGATCACCGAGGATCGACAGTCCGATCAGCGCCGAGCCGATCAGCGCCTTGTCGGCGATGGGGTCGGCGAGCTTGCCGAAATCGGTGACCAGACCGTATTTGCGGGCCAGTTGCCCGTCGAAGCGGTCGGTGATCGCGGCCAGGCCGAACACCGCTGCGGCGATGATCCGCCAGCGCGTGTCGTCGCCGCCGTCGACGAACAGGGCGGCGACGAACAGCGGCACCAGCGCGATGCGCGCGATGGTCAGCACATTGGCGATGTTGAGCAGGGGAACCTGGGGCTCGGCTCGTTCGGGAGCCGCGCGCGCCAATGCTGCGGCATCCGACCCGCGATCGATCTCTTCGGGTCGCACGCTCATGCCCCGCCCTCTCGGCACTCACCGGCACTGCGCCGACGTCCAGCTGTTTCGCGGGCAGTTTGCCCGCCTGGTCCACGCCGACGCACCCGGTCGTCGAGCCCGGCGCGATGCGGTGAGCGGAGCGACAGGATGTGCGGCACACGTTCAGACTATCGGTAAGGGGGCCGACTACTGTGCACCCCATGACTTCACGGGGACCAGTGGGTGGTCCGAGCAGCGACGCGCACCTGTCCGCGCCCATCGCGGCCTCCGCGCGTCCCGGCGACGCGCCGCTGATCGCGCCCCCCGGCGAGGTGACGGTGCGCCGGGCGCGCACCTCCGATGTCCCCGAGATCAAGCGGCTGGTCGACGAGTACGCGGGCCGGATCCTGCTGGAGAAGAACCTGGTCACCCTCTACGAGTCGGTGCAGGAGTTCTGGGTGGCCGAGCTCGACGGGCAGGTGGTCGGCTGCGGAGCGTTGCACGTGCTGTGGGCCGATCTGGGCGAGGTGCGCACTGTCGCGGTGGATCCGGTGGTCAAGGGGCGTGGTGTGGGCGGCGCGGTGGTGCAGCGGCTCGTCTCGGTGGCGCGGGAGCTGGCGTTGCAGCGACTGTTCGTGCTCACCTTCGAGGTGGATTTCTTCGGCAGACACGGGTTCGTGGAGATCGACGGCACGCCCGTCACCGCCGAGGTGTACGCCGAGATGTGCCGTTCCTACGACACCGGCGTCGCCGAGTTCCTCGATCTGAGTTTCGTGAAGCCGAACACCCTCGGCAACACCCGCATGCTGCTGACTCTCTGACCGCCCGCAAGTCCATCGCGAGAAAGTTGATCGATCGTGCCGATCTTCGCCGTCCACTACACCTATTCCGAGGCCACCGCGGCCGACCGGACCACGCACCGGCCCGAGCACCGGGAGTGGCTCAACGCCCTGGTGGCCGCGGGCACCGTGCTGACCAGCGGCCCCTATCCCGACGGTTCGGGCGCACTGCTGCTGTTCCGCGCCGAGGACGCGCCCGCGCTGAGTGCCCTGCTCGAGCAGGACCCGTTCGCGCTGCTGGGCCTGATCGATGCCGTGCGCGTGGTCGAGTGGCTGCCGGTGCTCGGCGCGTTCGCCGAGTAGAACGCCCGGACAGCACTGCCCGGAACCACACGGGTTCCGGGCAGTGCGCTGTCAGGCCGACACTCGGCGGGTCCGCAGCAGGCTGGCCACCGTGGCGACGACCAGGATGCCGAGAATCACCCCGAGTGAGACGGGGGTGGAGATCTCGGGCACGCTCACGTGCTCGCCACCGTTGACGAAGCCGAGGGTGTTCTCGTGCAGCGCGTGCAGCACCAGCTTCACACCGATGAACGCCAGGATGGCGGCCAGGCCGTAGGACAGGTACACCAGCCGGTCGAGCAGACCGCCGATGAGGAAGTACAGCTGCCGCAGTCCCATCAGGGCGAAGGCGTTGGCGGTGAACACCAGGTACGGCTCTTCGGTGAGGCCGTAGATGGCGGGGATGGAGTCCAGGGCGAACAGCAGGTCGGCGAATCCGATGGCCAGCAGGGCCATCAGCAACGGTGTCACCACACGTTTGCCGTTGATCTTGGTGACGAGCTTGTCGCCGTCGTACTCGTCGGTGGTCGGCAGGACCCGCTTGGCCAGCGCGACGACACGGCTGTCGCGTTGCACCTCGTGTTCGGCCTCGTGTCCGCTCTCGCGCAGCAGTTTCACCGCGGTGTAGATCAAGAACGCGCCGAACAGGTAGAACACCCAGCTGAACGCGCTGATCGCCGCGGCGCCGACCGCGATGAACGCACCGCGCATCACCAGCGCGAGCACGATGCCGATCAGCAGTACTTTCTGCTGGTACATCCGTGGCACCGCGAAGGTGGTCATGATGATGAGGAAGATGAACAGGTTGTCCACCGAGAGGGCTTTCTCGGTGACGAAACCGGCGTAGTACTCGCCGCCGAAGGTGCCGCCCCATTTCCAGGCGACGTATCCGCCGAACAGCAGGGCCAGGCCGATGTACACGGCCGACCAGATGCCGGATTCCTTGAAGGTCGGTTCGTGCGGCGTGCGCACGTGGGCGAAGAAGTCGAAGACGAACAGGCCGAGGATCACGACTCCGGTGATCACCCACTCGAGCGTGGTCACCTGCATGTGGCGGTCCGATCGATGAAGTTCATGTCGTCCATCATGCCCAATATGTCCGTTTCAATCGTTGTAGCGGAATGATTGCGCGCCATGATTTCACACACATGTGCCCCCTCCCCCGGCCCACCCGCCGGTGACGGCTAGTCCTGCGCCGCTGCCTCCGGGTCGCCGCCGCGGATCGACCACAGCAGTCCGTCCAGCTCATCGGGCTTGACGAGGACATCGCGCGCCTTGGAGCCCTCACTGGGGCCCACCACGCCACGCGTCTCCATCAAATCCATCAACCGCCCCGCCTTGGCGAAGCCGACCCGCAACTTGCGCTGCAGCATCGAAGTCGAGCCGAACTGCGAGGTGACCACCAGTTCCACCGCCTGCAGCAGCACGTCCATGTCGTCGCCGATGTCGGGATCGACGTCCTTGGCCTCGGCGGCCTTGCCCGCGGTGACGCCCTCCTGGTACTCCGGCTCGGCCTGGGTCTTGCTGAACTCGACGACGCCCTGGATCTCCTCGTCGGAGATGAACGCGCCCTGCAGACGGGTCGGCTTGCCCGCACCCATCGGCAGGAACAGCCCGTCGCCCATGCCGATCAGCTTCTCGGCACCGGGCTGATCGAGGATCACGCGCGAGTCGGTCAGCGAGGAGGTGGCGAATGCGAGCCGGGAGGGCACGTTGGTCTTGATCAGGCCGGTCACGACGTCCACGGACGGCCGCTGGGTGGCCAGCACCAGGTGGATTCCGGCGGCACGCGCCTTCTGGGTGATCCGCACGATCGCGTCCTCGACGTCACGCGGGGCGGTCATCATCAGGTCGGCGAGCTCGTCGACGATGGCCAGGATGTAGGGGTAGGGCCGGTAGACGCGCTCACTGCCCAGCGGGGCGGTGATCTGGCCCGACTTCACCTTCTTGTTGAAGTCGTCGATGTGGCGCACCTTGTTGGCCTGCATGTCCTGGTAGCGCTGCTCCATCTCCTCCACCAGCCAGGCCAGCGCGGCGGCGGCCTTCTTCGGCTGGGTGATGATGGGCGTGATCAGGTGCGGAATGCCTTCGTAGGGCGTGAGTTCCACCATCTTCGGGTCGATCAGGATCATCCTGACCTCCTCGGGAGTGGCCCGGTGCAGCAGCGAGATCAGCATCGAGTTCACGAAGCTCGACTTACCCGAACCGGTCGAACCGGCCACGAGCAGGTGCGGCATCTTGGACAGGTTCGCCGAGACGAACTCGCCCTCGATGTTCTTGCCCAGACCGATCACCAGCGGATGGTGGTCGTTGCGGGTGTGCGGCGACTTGAGCACGTCGGCCAGGCGCACCAGTTCACGATCGGCGTTGGGCACCTCGATACCGACCGCGGACTTGCCCGGGATCGGCGCGAGCAGGCGCACGTTCTCGGTGGCCACGGCGTAGGCGAGGTTGCGGTGCAGTGCGGTGATCTTCTCGACCTTGACGCCCGGTCCCAGCTCCACCTCGTAGCGGGTGACCGTCGGGCCGCGCACGAAGCCGGTGACCGCGGCGTCGATCTTGAACTGCACCAGCACCTCGGTGATCGCCTCGATCATCGATTCGTTGGCCGCCGAGCGCTTCTTGGGCGGGTCGCCGTCGAGCAGCAGGGTCAGCGGGGGCAGCTTGTAGTCGCCGTCGACGACGCGGTCGGTGACGAACTCCGGTTCCGGCGGCGCCGGCGGTGGCGTCTGGTCGACCGGCTTGGCCGGGGCGCGCTTGCGAGCCGGTTTCGGGGCGGGGGTGTCCTCCACGATCGGCTTGGCTTCGCGCAGCGGCGGTTCGCCCAGTGACTCCGTGATCGCGTCGGAGCCGCCGAACTCCTCGCTGGGATAGGTGTCGTCGTTCTTGCGACCGCGACGCGTCCGGTTGCGGTGCACCGGGAATCCGTCGGCGTCGTAGTTGGCCGGGTCGTAGGGGTCGCCGTCGTCGGCGTACTCGCCCAGGCCGAAGTACTCACGCAGCCGGCCCGGCGCCTCGCGCACCGTGGTCCCGGTGAGCAACAGCACACCGAACACCATGGCCAGCAACAGGATCGGCATCGCCAGCCACGGGGTGAGGCCCTGGCCCAGCGGCCCACCGATCGCGTAACCGACGGCACCGGCGGCCCGGGAGCGCCCGTCCGCGTCGCCGGGTGAACCGGCCGCCAGATGCCACAGACCGAGCGCGGGCAGCACCACGAGCAGGCCGCCGAGTACCAGCCGCGGGCGGATCTCCGGGTGCGGTTCGGTGCGCATCAGCACCACCGCGATGGCCACGAACAGCAGCGGCGCCACCGCCGCCGCCGACCCGGCGATCGCACGCACGACATCCTCGAGGAAGCGCCCCACCGGACCACCGGCCGACAACCACACCGCGGCGGCGATGACCGCGCTCAACGCGATGAGCGCCAAACCGATGCCGTCGCGCCGGTGTCCGTGGTCGAGTTCGCCCGCACGGCTCAGCGTGCGAGTGGTGGCGCCGACACCGCGCGCCAGCATGGTCCAGCCACTGCCGATCCCGCGGCCGAGCACGGCCAGCGGCGCGGTGTCGGAGGCCCGTTTGACCGGGCGGCGGGCAGCGGTGGTGCGCCCACGCGAGGCCGACGACGCTCGCGGGGCCGCCGGACGGGCTCGCGCCGACGGCGGCTGCCGCTTGCTCGATCCCGCCCGCGCACGAGAGGTCGTGGTGCTGCGGGACTTACCTGCCATGACCATCAGGCTAGCCGCTCGGGCACCGTCGCGACCATCCGCAACACTGGTCCCGCCCCGGTTGCGAGGATGATCTCACCCGGATGCGCAGGTCGCGGGGCCCCGGTCAGCGCAGGGAAAACCCGCGCGGCAACCGCGTTTCGCGGGCCCCGGAGCCGCCCGGCGAGCGCCTCCGGGCGCGCACGCACCGCGCGAAACCTTTCAGTTCCCTTGTGACCGGCCGCAATTGGCCTCCCGAAGGGTGGCGCACAACACATTGGGCTCGGTACGTTGTCACCTGGCCCACCGGGTCGTGGGCCGGATATACGAGGGGAATCAAGTGAAGAGAGTTTTCACCGGCGCGCTGGTCATGACCGCGACTGTCGGCGCCTTGCTGGCCGGCCATGTCGCGCCGGCTCAGGCGCAGTCCGCCAACTACGGCGCGCTCGCGCTCTCGCGCAACGGCGCGTCCAGCATCACAGCCAACTACGCGAGCTTCGCCGCGGCCGAATCCGCGGCGATGGCGGGCTGCCGGCGCAGCGGGGGCGGACCGGGCTGTGATGTGAAGATTTCGTGGCGCAACGGATGTGGCGCCCTGGCCGAATCGAACCGTTCCTACAGCTGGGCCTCGGGGCCGTCGCTGCGTTCGGCCAAACGCGGCGCGCTCAACGCCAACCGCGGCGCCGCCAGGATCATCAACTGGAACTGCACCTCCGGCTATCAGCTGTGAGCCGCGACGACCTGCCGGAGAGTCACTTCGGCGCCACATCTCATCTGGGGAGATCAGTGAACAACCGCAAGTTCAAGACGGCGGCCGCCGTGACGGCGATCGCCGCCGCGCTGGGCATGTCCGCGTGCAGCAGCGAACCCGCCGCCGACGAACCCGGCACCAGCGCGGGCGCCGAGTTCGAGGCCGGGACGAAGGTGGAGGGCACCCAGGAAGGTGCCGCACCGATGACCACCACCGTGCCGAACCTGCCCGCGCCCACCGTCGAGGAGCTCAACGCCCGCCTGACCAAGGCCATGGCCGGTGAGCTGACCGACGAGGAGAAGGCGAACCTCATCGAAGACGCCGAACGCGACCCGAAACTGGTCGACAAGTTCGTCGAGGCCGCGAAGAAGAACAATGTCGAGGCCGAGATCACCAGCGTCGGCACGCCGGCCGATGGCAAGGTGAAAGCCCCCGCCGACGTCACCATCGACGGCCGCCCGGTCGAGGGCGCGACGGTGGAATTCGTGGCGGCCGACGGCGGCTGGCGCGTGTCGCACGTGTTCACCTGCAACATCGTGAAGGCGGCCGAGCTCGATTCCGCCGCCTGCCAGGAATAGGCACCAACAACGAAAACCGCCGGGTGACAGTGTCACCCGGCGGTTTCGTGGTTCAGGGGCGGATCAGACCGCGATCACCGTCGGCACGATCATCGGACGGCGACGGTAGACGTCGGCGACCCAGCGACCGACCACCCGGCGCACGCCCTGCGCGATACGGTGGGTGTCGGTGATGCCCTCGCCGGCCAGGCGCAGCAGCTCCGCCTCCACCAGTTCGCCGGCGCCGCCGAGCGCGCCCGGGTCGTCGGAGAAGCCGCGCCCGTTGATCTCGGGAGTGCTCACCGCCTTGCCGGTGGTCGAGTCGATGACGATGGCGATCGAGATGAAACCGCCCTCGCCCAGAACCAGACGATCCGACAGGGTCGACTCGCCGACGTCGCCGACCGACAGGCCGTCGACATAGACATAGCCCACGGGCACCCGGCCGACGATGGAGGCGATGCCGTCGACCAGGTCGACCACCACGCCGTCCTCGGCCAGCATCACCCGCTCCTCGGGCACCCCGGTGGCCACCGCGAGTGCGGCGTTGGCGCGCAGGTGGCGCCATTCGCCGTGCACCGGCATGGCGTTGGTGGGGCGCACCGCGTTGTACAGGTACAGCAGCTCACCGGCCGAGGCATGGCCGGACACGTGCACCTTCGCGCTCTGCTGGGTGATCACGGTGGCACCGAGCCGGGCCAAGCCGTTGACCACGGCGAACACCGAGTTCTCGTTGCCGGGGATCAGCGAGGAAGCCAGCACCACGAGGTCGTCCTCGCGGATGTTGATCTGGCGGTGCTCGTTGCGCGCCATCCGCGACAGCGCCGAGAGCGGTTCGCCCTGGGAGCCGGTGGAGATCAGCACCAGGCGGTTGCCGGGCAGGTTCGCGGCCTGGTCCATTTCGACGACGACATTGTCGGGCACCGTCAGATAACCCAGATCCTGGGCGATCTGCATGTTGCGCACCATCGAGCGGCCCACGAAGCACACCTTGCGGTTGTACTTCTGCGCCACGTCGACCACCTGCTGGATGCGGTGCACGTGGCTGGCGAACGAGGCGACGATGACGCGGTTGCGCGCCTTGCCGATCACGTTGTCGAGTACTCCGCCGATTTCGCGTTCGGGGGTGACGAAGCCGGGGACCTCGGCGTTGGTGGAGTCGATCAGCAGCAGGTCGACGCCTTCGTCGCCCAGGCGCGAGAAGCCCGCGAGGTCGGTGAGGCGCCCGTCGAGCGGCAGCTGGTCGAGCTTGATGTCGCCGGTGTGCAGCACGACGCCGGCCGGGGTGCGGATCGCGATGGCGAGCGCGTCGGGGATCGAGTGGTTGACCGCGAAGTACTCGAGCTCGAACGGCCCGTGCACCGTGGTCTCGCCCTCGGCGACCTCACGCAGCTTGGGCTGCAGGCGATGCTCGCGGGCCTTGGCCGCGACCAGCGCGAGGGTGAACTTCGAGCCGATCACCGGGATGTCGGAGCGCATGCGCAGCAGGAACGGCAACGCGCCGATGTGGTCCTCGTGACCGTGGGTGAGCACGACGGCGACGATGTCGTCCATCCGGTCCTCGATGGGCCGGAAGTCGGGCAGGATCAGGTCGACGCCCGGCTGCTGATCCTCGGGGAACAGCACACCGCAGTCGACGATCAGCAGCTTGCCGTTGTACTCGAACACGGTCATGTTGCGACCGATTTCGCCGATGCCGCCGAGTGCGAACACGCGCAGGCCGTTCTTGGGCAGCTTGGGCGGCAGCGACAGGCGGTCCTGGACGGCCTTCACGCGCGGCTCCGACGGTCCGTCGCCGCGGCCACGGCCACCCTGCTTGCCCTTGCCGCCGCCACCGCGCCGGCTGGGCTGCTGGGCAGCCTGCGGTTCGGCGGGGGGCTTGCTCTTGGCGCGGCGCGAACTCGTCTTCTTCGGCGCGCTGCGTTCGGGCGCGGCCTCGCGCTCGGGTGCCGCGGGTTCCTGACCGATCTCGAGCGACTCGGAGCTCCCCGCGGCCGCACCGGCCAGGTTCGCCTCCGCGCCGATCACGGCGAGGGGCTCGGCGACGGCCGGTTCCGGGGCCTGTGGCGGCGCGGCGGGCTCGGCGGCGGCCGGTGCGGTTTCGGCCTGTGCGATTTCGGCCGGTGTCGGCTCCGGTGCGCCGGCGGCGCGCGAAGCGGCGCGGCGGCGGGGTTTGCGGCCGGTGGGTTCTGTCATGCGGTCACCCCCGCGGCCTGCAGATCAAGTGCCAGCTCGTCGAGCTGGATGGTTGTGGGCATGAGCTGGGGCAAACGCGGCTCACCCACATCGATTCCGAGCAATTGAAGTCCTCCCTTGCACATCGCCACACCTCCCAGACGGGTCATAGCCGCGTACAGCGGCAGCAGCGTGGCGTTGAGTTCCCTGGCACGAGTCACCTCACCGGCCGTGTAGGCCCGGTGGATCTCGCGCAGACGTTCGGGCACCAGGTGCCCGATTACACTGATGAATCCGGTCGCACCCACCGACAGCCAGGGCAGATTGAGCCCGTCGTCGCCGGAGTAGAAGGCCAAATCGGTGCTCGAGATGAGATCCGCGCCGGTGACGAGGTCACCCTTGGCGTCCTTCACCGCGACGATGTTGGGATGTTCGGCCAGGCGCCGGATCGTATCGAGGGCGATCGGCACGACCGACCTCGGTGGAATGTCGTACAACGTGATCGGCAACGACGACGCGTCGGCGACCGCGGTGAAATGCGCGATCAGACCCTCCTGTGTCGGTCGCGAGTAGTAGGGCGTCACAACCAGCAGGCCGTGGGCGCCGGCGTTCTCGGCGGCGCGGGCCAGCTCGATCGAATGGGCGGTGTCGTAGGTACCGGCACCGGCGATCACGGTGGCACGGTCGCCGACACCGTCGACGACCGCCCGCAACAGGTCGGCCTTCTCGGTTTCGGTGGTGGTCGGCGACTCGCCGGTGGTCCCGGAGACCACCAGCAGATCGACACCACGCGCGACCAGGCGCTCGGCCAGTGCCACCCCGGCATCGACGTCGAGCTTGCCCGCAGCACTGAAGGGGGTCACCATCGCGACACCTACCGTGCCGGACGCGTGCAGCTCCGTTGGCGTCGATTCACCGTTCGTCATGGTCAGAAAGGCTACCCGGTCCCCAGTCGCCTCTCGACACCCTAGCGGCCCAAGTCGGCGCGGGGAAGGGTTCACTACCTTGCGTGATGTCATCGGTGACATCACACTGATGTCATGGATCTGAACGCTCATACCGCGCGGCTGCGCGAGGAACTGATCGCCGCGGCCGCTCTCGGCGACGAGAAAACGCAGGCCACCGCCGCTGCGCTGGCCGCGGCGGCGGAGAGTTCGAGTCGGCTCGTGCTGTTGGCGGCGATGTCGGAGCTCGCCGCCGAGATCAGCACCGAGCTCGGTGACCGCACTGTGCACTTGCGGCTCGACGGGACCGACGTCGTCGCCGACGTGCGCAAGAACACGTCCACGGATTCGGACGAGCCACCCACCTTCGAGGAGATGACCGGCGACATCAGCCGGGTCACCCTGCGGCTGGTCGAACAACTCAAATCGCGCGCCGAGGAGGCCGCGCAGCAGAACGGCCAGTCGCTCAATTCGTGGCTCTCCGGTGCCGTCACCGGCGCACTGCGCGATCAGATGCGCGGGCAGGGCCCCAAGGGCTGGTGACCGGGGCCGCTCACAGCAGCGGCGCGAGGTCGCCGCGCTCGCCGATCACCACGTCGTCGAGTTCGAGCCAGTCGGCCATCTCACGCAGCGCACCGCGCAGCGCGTGCGCGGTCTCGGCGGTGGCATGGCCGGGTTCGGCGAACGCGGCCGGGGCGAGTAATCGGCCGTTGCCGCGTTCGGCGCGCAGGTCCACCCGGCCGACGAGCCGGCCGTCGAGCAGGAACGGGAACACGTAGTACCCGTGCACCCGTTGCGGTTCGGGGGTGTAGATCTCGAGCCGGTAGTGGAAGTCGAAGACCCGCTGGGTGCGCGGGCGGAAGAAGATCAGCGGGTCGAACGGGCACAGCAGAGCCGCCCCGGTGACCCGGCGCGGAGTGCTCGCCTGCGCGTGCAGATAGGCGGGCGCGTTCCAGCCCTCGACCTGCACGGGCACGAGTTCACCCGCGTCGACCAGTTCGGCGATCGCCGGGGAGCTCTGGCGCCGGTGCAGGCGGTAGTAATCGCGAATGTCGGCCTCGGTGCCGATGCCGACGGCCCGGCTCGCGCGGCGCACCAGTTCGCGCACGGCGTCGTCCTCGGCGATCTCGCGGTCGCGGACATCGGCGGGCACCACGCGCTCGGTGAGGTCGTAGTGACGGGTGAAGCCGGCCCGGCGCGCGATCGACAACTCCCCCGCGGCGAAGAGCTGCTCACACACCAGCTTGGTGTCGCTGAGATTCCACCAGGTGCCCTTGGTGCGTGGTTTCTCCAGCTCCAGGTGCCGTTCGATCTCGCTCGCGCCGGCGGCGCCCACCTCGGTGATCACGTCGAGGATGTCCTTGGCCAGCGTCGGATTACGTTCGGCGGCCTTGCGCATGCCCGCCCAGCGCCCGTGCCGGTATTCGGCCATCCGCCAGCGCAGCAGCGGCCAGTCCGCGACGGGGATCAGCGCCGCCTCGTGCGCCCAGTACTCGACCAGGCCGCGGCGGGCGCGCGGGCTGTCGCTCCAGGCCGCGCGTTCGAGCAGCGTGCGGTCGTAGGGGCCGATCCGGCTGAACACCGGCGCGTAGTGCGCGCGCACCACCGCCGAGACCGAATCCAGCTGCAGCAGGCGGGTTCTGGCCACCACATCGAGTACCGCGCGCCGGTTCGGATTCGCCGGTCTGCGTTTGCCGAAACCCTGGGCGGCCAGGGCCGTTCGCCTGGCCGCCGCCGCATTCATCCGCTGCATGCCCGTGAGCCTGGCACAGGGGTCCGACAAGTCGGCCGCGCTCAGGCGCAGACCCGCACCTGGCCCGCGGTATCGATCTCGACGCGCCGATCCCCCGACGGCGCGGCGGCCAGTACGGTCGCCACCCACCGTCTGCCGACCGGCAGTACCCGCACGGTCACCGTGCCCGACTCGGCGGCCTCGAGCGCGTCGACGGCGGCATCGATCACGTGGCGGCGCACCCATTCCGGGACGCCGCGAAAACCGCCGTCATCGAGCAGGGTCACCTCCACGCCGCGCCCGCGCGCCCCCCGCGCGGCCGCGCTGAGTCGCTCGGTGACCAGATCCGGGGCGCGCAGGCCGTCACGCAGTTCGGCTTCGAGCAGCCTGCACTGTTCGCGTTCGTCATCGGTGAGCGTGCGGCCCGCCGCGACGCGCGCCAGCATCGGCCGGGCCACTCGATCGAGCCGGGCCAGCTGCCGGTCCCGCTCGGCCGTGGCCGCGACCAGGGCCGCCTCGGTGGACGCGCGCCGATTGGCCTGGCTGCCCAGTTCACGCAGGGTGCGCTGGGTGGGCCGCACGATCGCCATGAACACCGTCACCGCGCCGACGGTGGCCACCGGAGTCAGCGCCCGCACCACTGTCTCGGGGTACCAGTCGGTGAACACGCCCAGGGTCACCAGCACCGCCGCGGCGGCCGCCACCCCGAGCCAGGCCGACCCGATCCGGCCGCGCAGCACGAGCATCGACAGCAGATACGAGGTCGGGTAGGCGGTCCAGAGCTGATGGGAGAAGCCCGAGGGACTGTCCACCCACGGCACCGTCAGCGCCATCGCGACCGGACCGGCCGCGGCGACGTAGGCGGTCGCCGGCCACGGCAGCGGGTCGACCGGGAACACCAGCACCACCAGGGCGGCGACCATCATCACCAGCAGGGCCGCGAAAGCCGCCGCCGGTGGCGCGAATTGGAAGTTCACCGCCAGATACATCACCACGGTGGCTTCGAAGATCACCAGGAACAGCCACCCGGTGCCCTCGCTGAGGCCGAACAGGTCGCGCATCCCGAACGGCAGGTCCTGTTCACCCATCGCTGCCCCAGACCAGCGTCACCACGGTGCCGGCTCCCGGTGCCGATTCGACGAAGGCGGCGCCACCGGCGAGGCTGCGCATGCGCGCGAGGATGCTGCCCGCGATACCCATCCGATCGGCCGGCACCCGGGCCGGGTCGAAGCCGGCGCCGTCGTCGGCCAGGACCACCCGGATACCGCCGGTGGCGATGGTGACCGATACTTCGCGGCGCACCACGCGGCCCGCGACGTCGGCGTGCCGGAGGCTGTTGCGCACGGCCTCCATCAGCGCGGCGCCGAGTACGTGGGCGGATTCCACCGGCAGGCACAGATCGGCATCGCGGCGCGAGGAAACCTGCACCGCGAGTTCGGGATCCACTTCGCGCACCGCGTCGCGCAGATAGTCGATCGTCGCCGCGGCATCGAAGTGGTCGAGCTCGGGCGCGCCGCGCGAGCGCTCGAGCTGGTCGAGGGTGCGCGCGGCCTGTGTGCGCAGTACCGGCGAGGACTCGCGTGAACGCGAGGCTTCCAGCAGCGTGGAGAGCACTGCGTCGTGGATCAGCGCGGCGAACCGGGCGCCTTCACGTTCGCGGGCCGCCGTCGCCGCGATGGTCGCCGCCCGGTGCCGCTGCCGGACCGCCTCCCGGTCGACGCGCTCGGCGGCCGAGCGCGCGTAGACCACGCACCACAGGAACAGCGCGGCCACCCCGAGCGCCCGGGTGATGTCACCGAACAGGTCCCACAGCGAACCGCCCGGCACCACGAACATGTTCGACACGCTGGTCGCCGTCGCGAGCAGCGCCGCGAAGCCCGCGGCCACCCGCCGCGGCCAGGCCAGCCCGGCCGCGAGCACACCGAGCGCCAGCCCCCGGTACGGCCAGGACGCGTACGAACCCTCGTGCACCACCGGATACACCAGCGGCGTCATCACGGTGACGCCCAGATAACACACCGCGGCCGCGGCCGCGATCCGGTGGATGCCGCGCACACTGCCGCGCACCGACACCACGGCCAGCACCGCGAACAGCGCGTACGCCGACACCAGGTGTATCTCGGGCCAGTGCGACAGATTGCTCGGTTGCACCAGCACCGCGGGAAGTTCGAGCGCCATCACGATCATGGCGCCGATGCCGAGCACCAGGCCGATCCGGCGCAGGATCTGATCGGTCGCCGCCCGCGAGAGCTCGATGTCGGCGACGGGTGCGGGCGCTGGGGCGACCGCGGTCGGGCTCACGTGTGCTGCCGGCGTTCCGGCACGGGCAGCCACCCGTCCTCGACGGCGCGTTTGTACAGATCGGTCTTGGTGGGTGCGGGCCGGCCCGCGTCGGCGTACTTCTGCCGGATCCGGCCCAGGTAGTCGTTGACGGTCTGTTCGGACAGCCCGGTCAGCCGGGCCACCCGTGACGCCTTCTCCCCCGAGGCGTAGAGCATCAGCACTTCCTCCTGGCGCGGGCTCAGCCCCACGTCGGACAGCTGCGGGTCACCGTCGATGGCCGCGGCCCAGTCGGTGGTGACCACCTGCTCGCCGGAGGCGGCCCGGCGCACCGCGCTGACCACGGTGGCGACACCCTCGGACTTGCGCAGCACCCCGAGCACCCCGGCCTTGGCGGCCGAGCGCACCAGGAACGCGTTGTCGGCCCCGGTGAACACCAGCACCTCGATGCCGCGTTCGCGCAGCGCGGTGACGTTGTCCTCGGGGGTGGAGCCGTCGGGCAGGCGCAGGTCCAGGATCACCAGGTCCAGGTCGGTGTCGGTGGCGAGCAGCCCGGCGACGGTCTCGGCACTGGCGACCAGGTCCAGATCCGGCTCCGGGTCGAGCATCGCGGCCAACCCGATCGCCACCGACTCGTGGTCCTCCACCAGCCCGATCCGCCGTACCGCCCGCACCTGTAGCGCATCGCTCACCGACCGCTCCCCTCTCGAACACC
This sequence comes from Nocardia halotolerans, assembly GCF_042650145.1. Lineage (NCBI taxonomy): Bacteria > Bacillati > Actinomycetota > Actinomycetes > Mycobacteriales > Nocardiaceae > Nocardia > Nocardia halotolerans. The sequence goes on from NZ_JBHSDL010000014.1 coordinate 171,060, forward strand.
CATCCGCGGCCAGCCCGCAACACTCGGTGTCGAGTTCTACCGCATCCGGGCGCGGGTGTCAGCCCACCAGAATTCGGGGCGCACCGCCATTACCCCATCAGACCTGCGGCGACGGTCGCACCGAGCTCCCAGCACCGTTCCAGATCGGCCTTGCCCGGCGGTCCCGACACCACCACCGGCGCGACGGCGCGTTGCCAGCCCAGGCCGGTCGTGATCCGGTCCACGCCCGCCTCGGCACCCTCGGTGCCCTCGTTGCCGTGCACGTACAACCCGTAGGGCCGGGCGCGGGTGGAGTCCAGGCACGGGTAGTAGATCGTGTCGAAGGCGTGTTTGAGCGCGCCGCTCATGTAGCCGAGATTGGCCGGGGTGCCGAGCACGTAGCCGTCGGCGTCGAGCACGTCGACGGCGGTGAGGGACAGGGCGGCGCGGCGCACCACCTCCACGCCCTCGATCTCGGGGTCGCTCGCGCCGGCGAGGACCGCTTCGAACATCGCCTGGGTGTGTGGTGAGGGGGTGTGGTGCACGATCAGTAACCGGGCCATGGTTCGCTACTTTCCGGGGTCGCGTTCCAGTTTCTCCAGGGCTACCGCGCGGCGCATGGCCTCGCGGGCACGGGTGCGGTCGCCCGCGTAGTCGTAGGCGCGGGCGAGCCGGTAGGAGGATCGCCAGTTGTCGGGGTCGGCTTCCCATTCGGTCTTGATCTCGGCGAACAGCGCGTCGGCGGCGGCGCGTTCGATGCGGCCCGACGGCCGCCGCGGCAGCTGCGAGGTGTCGACCTCACGGCCTTCGGCGTGGATGCGTTTGGCCAGACGCTGGTGATCCAGTGCCGCGGTCAAGGTGGCCCACACGATCCAGATGCCCACGATCGGCAGCAACAGCATGCCGATGCCGATCGTGATCCCGGCGAACCCGCCGTCGGCGATGTAGGCGATGGCGAGCCCACCGAGGCGAATGAAGTAGAAGATCAGCGCCGCGACCAGGAACGCCACCAGGGCAACGGTTTTCACGACCTGGCGGCCGGATCGGGCGTCGGCGGAATCGGTGTCGTTCACAGGTCGAGGAACGGGTCGAGCCCCACCGTGAGCCCCGGTCGCCCGGCGATCTCGCGCACTCCGAGCAGCACACCCGGCGCGAAGGAGCTGCGGTCGATGGAGTCGTGGCGGATGGTGAGGGTCTCACCCTGGGTGCCCAGCAGCACCTCCTGATGGGCCACGAGCCCGGCCAGGCGCACCGAGTGCACCCGGACACCGTCCACGTCGGCGCCACGGGCGCCCTCGAGTTCGGCGGTGGTGGCATCCGGACTGCGCCCTACGCCGGCTTCCGCGCGCGCGGCGGCGATCAGCGCGGCGGTGCGGTAGGCGGTGCCCGAGGGCGCGTCGGCCTTGTTCGGGTGGTGCAGTTCGATGACCTCGACCGAGTCGAAGAACCGCGCGGCCTGTTCGGCGAAGCGCATCGACAGCACCGCGCCGATGGCGAAGTTCGGTGCGATCAGTACCCCCACCTCGGGCCGCCCGGTCAGCGATTCGCGTACCTCGGCGAGGCGGGCCTCGTCGAAGCCGGTGGTGCCGACCACGGCGTGGATGCCGTTCTCGATCAGGAACTTCAGGTTGCCCATCACCACATCGGGGTGGGTGAAGTCGACGACCACCTGGGTGCCGGTCTCGGTGAACGTCGCCAGCTCGTCGCCCTGGTCGACCTGGGCGACGAGCTCCAGGTCGGCCGCTGCTTCCACCGCCGCGCAGATCGCCTGTCCGACCTTGCCGCGTGCGCCGAGCACTCCGACCCGAATAGTCACCCGTATCTCCCTCGCCTCGTTCCGCTTGCCCGCAAGCCTAACGAGCAGCGCCCGGCGCCGCGGCGCCGACCTCAGTCGAACACGATCACCTGCCGTAGCGCCGCGCCCGCCGCCAGGTCGTCCATCGCCCGGTTCACCTGGTCGAGCCCGATGCGGGCCGAGACGAGCCGTTCCAGCGGCAGCTTCCCGGCGCGCCACCTGCGCACGTATTCGGGGATGTCGCGGGCGGGCACGGCCGAGCCGAGGTAGCTGCCGATGATGGTGCGCCCCTGGGCGACCAGTGCCAGTGGGGAGATCGTGGCGGTGGCGTCGGGGGCGGGCAGCCCCACCGTCACGGTGACGCCGCCGGGAGCCGTGGCCGCCACCGCGGTTTCGAAGGCGCGCACGTTGCCTGCCGCTTCGACCACCACGTCGGCGACCAGTGCGTTGTCCGCGAGTTCGGCGGGGGTGCAGGCCGCCGTGGCGCCGAACTCGCGCGCGGTGGCCAGCTTCTCGGGCACCGTGTCCACCGCGATCACCTCGCCGAGCCCGAGCGAGACGGCCACCAGCACCGCCGCCATCCCAACCCCGCCGAGCCCGACCACCATGATCCGGTCGCCCGCAACAGGTTTCGCGGCATTGAGCAGCGCGCCACCGCCGGTGAGCACCGCGCAGCCGAGGACCGCGGCCACCTCGGGCGGCACGTCGTCGTCGACCGCGACCACCGAGCGGCGGTCCACCACCGCGTGCGTGGCGAAGCCGGAAACACCGAGGTGATGGTGCACGGGCGTACCGTCTCGACGCAGCCGTCGACCACCGCCGAGCAGCTCACCCGCGTTGTTGGCCACGCTGCCCGGTCCGCACGGGGTGCGCCCGTTGCTCGCGCAGCCCGCGCAGTCACCGCAGCGCGGCAGGAAGGTCATCACCACCCGCTGCCCCACCGCCACGTCGTCGACGCCGGGCCCCACGGATTCGACGATGCCGGCCGCTTCGTGGCCGAGCAGCATGGGTACCGGGCGCACTCGGTTGCCGTCGAGCACCGACAGGTCCGAATGACACAGGCCGGCCGCCTCGATCCGGACCAGCAGCTCTCCGGCGCCCGGATCGTCGAGTTCCAATTCGCACACGGTGATCGGCTGCGATTCGGCGAACGGCGCCGGGTCGGCGATGCGTTCGAGCACGGCTCCACGAATCCTCATGGCGCGAACCTACCGTGAATCACCCGTTGCCCGAGCGTGGATTCGGCGCTAGATTCGATCGCGGTGAGGGTGCTCCTGTCGGCCGCCTCGTACCGTGCCCAGGGTCGGTGCTCTCACGAAACCAAGGAGAAATCCGCTGACAGTACAGTTCGATCACACGATTGTCGGATGTCACGACAACAGGGAAACCGCCGAATTCTGGGCGGACATCCTCGGGCTGGAGACAGGCAAGCAGTGGGGTCCGTTCATCCCGATCCCCCTCGAGCACGGTGTCACCTTCGACTTCGCCAGGGTGCCGCCACACATTTCTGAAATCCAACCCCAGCATTACGCGTTCCTCGTCTCCGAAGCCGAGTTCGACGCCGCCTACGCCAAGATCCGGCGCTACCGGCTCGACCACTGGGCTGACCCGCAGCAACACGGGGTCAACGAGATCAATCACAACGACGGTGGCCGCGGGGTCTATTTCCTCGACCCCAACGGTCATTTCCTGGAGATGATCACCGTGCCGTACGGCGGCTGGCCCACCTAGAACGCCCGGGCACCCGGCCGGTCCACCCGTGGTGAACCGGCCGGTGCCTGCGGGGTCACGATGTCTTCGGGGCCCGGCCGCTGCGCAGCCCGAGCAGGGCGGCCAGCACGCACGCCACCGAAACGATCAGGATGAACCAGGGGAACACGGTCGCGATACCCCAGGTGGTCGCCGCCCAGCCCGCGAGCAGCGTGGGCAGCGCCATCGCGGAGTAGGCGAGCAGGTAGTACGCCGACATGGTCTCCCCGCGCCGATGCGGCGGCACGACCTCTGCGAGATGGCGCAGCGAACCGCCGAAGCCGAGCCCGAAGGCGGCGCCGAGCACCAGCCCGGCGATCAGCACCGCGGCGGGTTGTTCGGTCGCCAGCGCGGGCACCGTCGCCAGCAGCGCCGCCGCCATGCCGATGTCGCCGAGGATGGCCGCGCGGCGCGCCGGGATCCTGGTGGCGAACAGTTGCACCAGCGCCGCGGCCAGGGCGGTGCTGGCCACCACCACCCCGCCGAAGACCAGGTTGTGCACTCCGGTTTCGGCGGCGGCCAGCGAGGGATACAGCGACAGCAGCACGCCCAGTACCGACCAGGCCGCCATCACCCCGATCGCGGAGAACCAGAAGTCGGTTCGGATCTCGGCGGGCACCGCCGGTTTCGCTATGGTGATGCGGCCCTTCACCCGGGCGGTGTGCGGTTCGCGCAGCGCCAGCATGCCCGCGGCCGCGGCCAGGCACACCACGGCGATCACCACATACGGCGTGCGCAACGGGGACGGCGCGTACTGCGCCAGTACGGCCGTGCCGAGCACGGCCACCGCGATACCGACATTGAACGCCACCCCGGTGAGCTGACCCGACCGCGCGCCGCGCTCGGGCCGCAGATCCAGCAGGGCCGCGGCACCGGCCACCACGGTGGCACCGACGGCCGCGCCGTGCAGCGCGCGGGCCAGCAGCAGCATGGGCACCGAATCGGCGAGCAGGAACACGACCAGTCCCAGGATCATGGTGGCGAACGCGCCGACGATGACCGGTTTGCGGCCCACCACGTCCGAAATCCGGCCCGAGACCAGCACCGCGCCGAGGGCGGCCACCGCGTACACGGCGAAGACCATGGTGGTGGTGAGCGGCGAGAGGTGCCATTGGGTTTCGTAGAGGCCGTAGAGCGGGGCGGGCGCTCCCGAGACACCGAGTGCCACGCCGGTGGCGGCGAGCACGAGCCCGTAGGCCCAGCGCTGAACAGGCACGACCGGCGCCATTGTTGTCGCTGCCATGCCGTGCCCCTATCAGGTGAGTTTGACGACCATCGAACTGCTCCCGACCCTACGCCGAGTATGATGACTATCAAACCCTGGAGTGAGGTAGATCATGACTCAACCTAAAGATCTTCCCGCGGTGCCGACCATACCGGTGGCCGCGCTCCCCGCCGTGCTCGGTGCGCTACACGACCCGGTACGCCTGGAGATGGTGCGCCGGCTCAGCAACTCGGAGACGCCGCTGCGCTGCTGTGCGCTCTACGACGCGATCAACAAATCCACCGCGACCCACCACTTCAAGATCCTGCGCGAAGCGGGCATCATCGAACGCCTGACCCAGGAGGGCCAGACCTATCAGCGGCTGCGCGCCGCCGAACTGGACCGCGCCGTGCCCGGCCTGCTCTCGGCCGTCGTCGATGCCGCCAATCGCGCCCACGACAGCGGGCCGCGATAACCGGTCAGTGCTCGACGAGCTTTCGCACCGAAGCGGGCAGTTCGCGGGTACGCCGGTACGGGCCGGCCACCGCCGCGCCGTAGGGGCGGGCCAGCAGGGTCCGCGCGACCTCGCTGACCTCGTCGGTGGTGACGGCATCGATACGCGCCAGGGTCGCCGAGACGCTGCGATGGTTGCCGTAGCTGAGTTCGCTGCGCCCGATGCGGTTCATCCGCGAGGCCGAGTCCTCGAGCCCGAGCACCAACCCACCGCGCAAAGAGCCCTTCGCGCGGGCACATTCGGCGTCGGTGACACCGTTGGCCGCGACGTCGTCGAGCACCCCGCGTGCCAGATCCGCCACCTGCCCGAGGTTTTCGGGCTGACACCCCAACGACACCGAGAAGGCGCCGGTGTCGGCGAAGGTGTCCACGCTCGAATACACCGAGTACGCCAGGCCGCGGTCTTCCCGAATACGCTGGAACAGCCGCGAACTCAGCCCGCCACCCACGATGGTGTTGAGCACCGACAGCGGCCAGCGCTGCTGACCTTCGTGCCTGCCGAAGGCGCGCACCCCGAAGGCGAGGTGGGTCTGTTCGCTGTCGCGGTTGATCCGGACCAGCCCGGGTGTGCCCTGGGCACGGAAGGTGCCTTCGCGGCGCGGCGCCGGTTCGGCGCCGAGATCGAGGTGCGGGCCGAACGCGCGGTGCACCAGTTCCACGACGCGCCCGTGGTCGACATTGCCCGCGACCGCGACCACCATGCGTTCGGGCCGGTAGCGGCGCTGGTGGAAGCCACGCAGCTGAGCGGCTCGCATGTCTTCGATGGATTCGACGCTGCCGATCACCGGACGTCCGATGGGATGCTCGCCGAACATGGCGGTGAGGTAGGAGTCGGCGACCAGGTCTTCGGGATCGTCGTCGCGCATGGCGATCTCCTCGAGCACCACCTGGCGTTCCACGTCCACGTCGGCCGCCCGGCACAGGCCGTTGAGCACCACGTCGGAGACGAGTTCGACCGCCAACGGCAGGTCCTCGTCGAGTACGTGGGCGTAATAACAGGTCTGTTCCTTGGCGGTGAAGGCGTTGAGTTCGCCGCCGACCGCGTCCATGGACTCGGCGATGTCGAGTGCGGTGCGCGTGGGGGTCGCCTTGAACAGCAGGTGCTCGAGGAAGTGCGCGGCGCCGGCCACCGTGGGGCCTTCGTCGCGGGAGCCGACACCGACCCAGACGCCGACCGAGGCCGAGCGCACGGCGGGCAGATGCTCGGTGACCACGCGCAGGCCGCCGGGGAGCACCGTGCGGCGCACACCACCGTCGGTGCAGACGTCGTCAGCGGGTTCGGCACTCGATTCGGTCAATGGTGGTGTGCTCACCCGATCCCACCGGACGGCTGTACTGGCATGGGTTCTCAACCTCTCGAAACGGGAGCTGGCGACGTGCGCGGATGCCTCGGCGAAACAGGCAGCAGGCACGACGGCCGGCTGCCCGATTCTAGGCGCCCACCGCACCCGCCCGCGCATCGGCCCTCGTCGTGTGCCCCTCGGGTGCGGCCGCGTCGAGGACGGCCGCGATCCGGGCCAGCGCCGCCTCACCGGCCATCGCCCAGTGGGTGGCGTCGATCCCGTGCCGGTGCACCGTGCCCGCGACCGCACCGGCCCAGCTCGCCGCACCGCGTGACCCGGTCGGGTCGTCGACGGTGGCGGCGAAGTAGACCAGATCGCCGTCGAACCGGCGTGGCCGGTACGCCTCGACCATCCGCATCGAGGCGGTGGCCGCGTCGATGATCCGGGAGATGCGCGGGCCGTCGAGTTCGGCCAGTGGGCCGCCGAGTTCGGCCGCGGCCGCGGCGAGGCCATCGGCGTCGAAGCCGACGCTGTCACCGGCCAGTCCGCCGAGCAGATCGGCGACAGTGGGCAGCGGGGTCTGTTCGGGCCCGTCACCGAGCCAGCTGTCCATCATGGCCAGTTGCGCCACCTGCTCACCTTCGGCTTGCAGCCCGGTGGCGACAGCGTGGGCGAGCAGCCCACCCAGCGACCAACCGAGCAGGTGGTAGGGCCCGGTCGGCTGGACTTCCCGGATCGCGGCGATGTAGCGCCGCGCCCAGTCCTCGATGGTGGCCGGCAGCGGTTCGTCCGCGGTGAGCGCGGGCGACTGCAGACCGTAGATCGGGCGTTGCGAGTCCAGGTGGCGGGTGAGACCCGCGAACGACCAGGACACCCCGCCCACCGGGTGGATGCAGAACAGCGGCGCGCCCGTGCCGCTGGTGCGCAGTGGCAGCAGCACCGCGAACGCGTCGGCCGCATCTTCCTCGCCGCGTAGGCGGGCCACGACGACGGCCGGAGTCGGGTCGGTGAAGAACCAGGCCACCGGCACCGCGGTGTCCAGGGCCGCGCTCAGCCGCGACGACAGCTGCACCGCGGTGAGCGAGTTGCCGCCGAGGTCGAAGAAGTTGTCGTCCATGCCGATCCGGTCCAGGCCGAGGACCCGGGCGAAGGCACCGGCCACGAGTTGCTCGGTCTCGGTGACCGGTGCCCGGAAGGCGGCTCGGCGCAGGTGCGGGCGTGGCAGGGCGTCGCGGTCGAGCTTGCCGGAGCTGTTGACCGGGAGCGCGTCGAGTTCGAGCACCACCGCGGGCACCAGGTGTCCGGGCAGTTCGACGGCCAGTGCGGTGCGCAGGACCGCCGCGTCGACCACGGACTCGCCGTGGGCCACCGCGTCGGGCTGCTGGGCATCCGCCGCGACAACATATCCGACGAGCCGGTCGGCGCCCTCGTCCGAAACCACCGCGACCGCCGCTTGGGCGACGCCGGGCTGCCGTCGCAGCGCGGCTTCCACTTCACCGAGTTCGATCCGCTGACCGTTGAGCTTGACCTGCAGATCGGTGCGGCCGACGTATTCCAGTGCGGCAGCGCGGGTTCGCGCGGTGGTCAGGCGAACGAGGTCGCCGGTGCGGTACATCCGGTCACCGGGCGCACCGAACGGGTTCGGCACGAATCGCTCGGCGGTGAGTTCGGCCGCCCCGAGATAGCCGAGGGCCACCTGCGCGCCGCCCACGTACAGTTCGCCGGTCACGCCGGGCAGCACGGGCCGCAGTCGTGCGTCGAGCACGTAGAGCTTCGTGTTGTCCACCGGCGCACCGATCGGCACGGTGTGGTTGTCGCCGGCGCTCACCACGTGACTACTGACCTGCACCGTGGTTTCGGTGGGTCCGTACAGGTTCACCACCTGCGCACCGGTCAGCGCCCGCACCTGTTGGGCCAGCGCGGCAGGCAGCGCCTCACCGCCGGCGAACACCCTGCGGAGTGACCCGGTTCCGGACACCGGGTGGGCGGTGGCCTCGCCGGGACGCACGCGGTTCGAGTCCCCCGCAAGCGGCTGTCGCGAACCGGCTCGCGGTACGCGGTCCGACGCGTCCCGCGCGGTGTCCGCTTCGAGGTGCGCAACATAGGCCGCGAGCAAGGTCGGCGCGAATTGCACTGTGTCGATGCGCTGTTCGGCGATCAGCGCGGCCAGGTAGGCCGGATCACCGTGCCCACCGGGCCGGGCGATGACCGTCCGCGCACCGACTCGCTGCGGCAACAGCAACTCCCAGATCGAGGCATCGAAGGTCGTCGGCGTCTTGTGCAACACGACATCCCCCGCACCTATCCCGAAGCACCGGGCAAACCACTCCAGCTGATTGACGACCGCCCGGTGCGGCACACCCACACCCTTCGGCAGACCGGTCGACCCGGAGGTGAAGATCACGTACGCGGTGTTCTCGGGCCGCAAGGCCCGCACCCGCTCGTCATCGCGGACCGGTGCGGACGAATACCCGGTGAGGTCGACCGCGTCGACCACGATGACGCCGCTCTCCCCCAGCGAACCGCTGTCTCCGGCACTGGGCACACCGTCCACTGACAGACCCGAGACGCCACCCGTGGCGGGCCACGCTTCGAGACCGCCCGTGACAGGAAGGTCGTTCGTGGCCGAGGGGCGCGCCAGGTCGTCCGTGCCGACCAGGTCCGGGAGGTCGCCGGTGGTGGTGAGGATGCGGGCCGGGCGAGCGATCCGCAGGATGCGGGTGATGCGTTCGGCCGGGTGGTCCGGGTCGATCGGCACGTAGGTGCCGCCTGCGGCGAGCACCGCGTACAGGCCGACGAGCAGGTCCGTCGACCGGCGCACGGCCACGGCCACGGGTGTTTCGGGGCCCACCCCGTGCTGGATGAGGTGCCGGGCCAGCCGGTTCACCCGTGCCGCGAATTCGGCGTAGGTGAGTTCGGATTCGCCGTCGACGAGCGCGATCGCCGCCGGTGTCGCGGCGGCCTGCCGGTCGAATGCGGTGGGCAGCACGCCGACAGGCGCGGCCGGCTCGGCTGTGGGAGCGAGACGGGCCCACTCCTCGGGCATCGCGGCCGGTGCGTCAGCAGGCGTGGCACTCCCGGCCTCCGGTACGCCTGAGGCAGTCGACAGCGACCTTCCGAACGCGTCGGACACCGGGCCCACCGAATTGCCTTTGCCGCTCTCGGAACTCACCCGAGGCACCGTGTCGTACCACGCCTCGAGCAGGCGCCGATCACTGTCGGTGAGCAGGTCGATGTCGCCGATCGCGGCGTCCGGCTCGGCTGTCACCGCTTCGAGGATCCGCACGTATCCCTCGGCGATGCGGACGGCGGTGGTGTGGTCGAACAGGTCGGTGGCGTAGGTCAAGCTCACTGCGCGGCCGCCGTCGGCGGTGTCGGTGAGGACCAGGTCCAGGTCGAATTTGGCGATGGTGGTTGCGGCGTCCAGTGCGGTGACGGTGAGGTCGGGCAGGACGACCTCGGCGGGTGCGCCGTCGAGGTTCTGGAAGGCGAGCATCACCTGGAACAGCGGGCTGTGGGCGGTGGAGCGCACCGGGTCCAAGGCGTCGACGAGACGTTCGAACGGCACCTCGGCGTTCTCGAAGGCATCCAGATCGACCCGCCTGGCCTGGCGCAGCAACGCGGTGAACGAGGCGGCGGGGTCGACGGCGGTGCGCAGTACGAGGGTGTTGACGAACATACCGACGAGCTGATCCAGCGCCTGCTCACCACGGCCGGCCACCGGTGTGCCGACTGCGATGTCGCTACTGCCGGCGAGCCGGGCCAGCAGCGCGGCCAGTGCCGCGTGGGCGACCATGAACTCACTGGCTTCCATCCGGCGTGCCAGCGCGGCGACCCGCTGCCACACTCGCGGGGGCACCACGGTTTCCACGCTCGCACCCCGGTTCGAGGTGAGTGCGGGGCGGGGCCGGTCGGTGGGCAGTTCGAGTAGGCCGGGCAGCCCGTCGAGTTCGGTGCGCCAGAACCGCAGCTGCCGGGCGGCCACGGAGCCGGCGTCGTCCTCGCTGCCCAGTACCGCGCGCTGCCACAGCGTGTAGTCCGCGTACTGCACGGGTAGTGGCGCCCAATCGGGTTCGGCACCCGCGCGCCGCGCCAGGTAGGCGAGGGTGGTGTCGCGCAGCAACGGTCCCGCGGAGAACCCGTCGGCGCTGATGTGGTGGATCACCACCACCAGCACCACTTCGTCGGGCGCGCAACGCAATACCCGCACCCGTACCGGTGGGGCGACAGTCACGTCGAAGCCGCGACCGATCTCGGCGGCCACCATGGCGGGTACCGCGATCGGGTCCACGGTTTCCACCACCGGCGCGGGCACGAATTCCCACACCGCCTGGTGTCCGATGCCGTCGATCGCCGGGTAGGCGGTGCGCAGCACCTCGTGGCGGTCGAGGACATCGGTGACCGCGGCGGCCAGGGCGTTGGCATCGATGTCACCGGTGAGCCGCACCGCGATCGGGATGTTGTAGGCCGCCGACTCCGGGTCCAGCCGGTTGAGCAACCACATGCGCTGCTGGGCCGCCGACAGCGGCACCCGTTGCGGCCTGGCACCTGCCACGAGCGCGGTCCGCGCGCCGCTGCCGGCGTGTGCGGCGAGCGCGTCGGCGAGCCCGGCGACGGTGGTCGATTCGAACAGGGCGCGCACCGGCACCCGGGTCGACAGCGCCGCGCCGAGGCGGGCGGCGACCCGGGTGGCGATCAGCGAGTTGCCGCCGAGTTCGAAGAAGTCGTCGTCGAGTCCCACCTGTTCGCGCCCGAGCACCTCGGCGAACACCTCGGCCACCGCGCGTTGCGCGCCGGTGACGGGCGCACGGAACGGCCTGGCCACGAAGTCCGGGTCGGGCAGCGCCGTGCGGTCCAGTTTGCCGGAGGTGTTGAGCGGGAAGGCGTCGAGCACGACGACCACCGACGGCACCATGTACGACGGCAGCACCCGCGCCACAGCCGCTCGCAATTCGGCCGGGTCGGGGTCGGCGCCGGGCGTGGGCACCGCGTACCCGACGAGCCGGTCGCCGTTCGGGCTCGCCGACACCAGCACCGCGGCCTGACGCACGGTCGGCAGGGCCTGCAACGCGGCTTCGATCTCGCCCAGCTCGATGCGCTGACCACGGAACTTCACCTGGAAGTCGCTGCGCGCCAGATACACCAGGACACCGTCACGGGTCCAGCGCACCAGGTCACCGGTGCGGTACATGCGAGCCGCCGGAGTGGGGGTGGGGTTCTCTGATGGCCAGAAGGCGGTAGCGGAGCCTGGCTCTGCCGCACCCTCAACGGCCGCATCCGCGACCTCAGCAGCCCGACCAGCGGCTTCAGTCGCTTCGGCAACCCGGCCGACGCACACCGCGGCGAACGGGTCGGCGACGAAGCGGTCGGCGGTGAGATCCGCTCGGCCGAGGTAGCCGCGGGCCAGTTGATCACCGGCCAGGTACAGCTCACCGGCGACCCCCGGCGGCACCGGGCGGAGTCGTTCGTCGAGGACGTAGACCCGGGTGTTCCACTCGGGCACACCGATCGGCACGGTGGGTCCGGTCGCGTCCTCGGCCGGCCAGGCGGTGACCGAGACGGCGGCTTCGGTCGGTCCGTACAGGTTGTGCACGGCGGCAGCGCATTTCGCGCGTACGGCGGCGACGGTGTCCGGGGTGAGCGCCTCGCCGATGGCCAGCACCAGCCGCAGGCTGCGCAGCTGCTCGGCCTCGGCATGTGCGGCGAACACGCCCAGCATCGACGGCACGAAGTCGATCACGGTGACGCGTTGTGCGGCGACGAGCTCGGCCAGGTACAGCGGATCACGGTGGCCGTCGGGGGCGGCGAGCACCAGCCTCGCCCCGGCGGCGAGTGGGGCGAAGAATCCCCACACCGACAGGTCGAAAGTGGCCGCCGACTTCTGCAGGTACACATCGGTGGCGTCGAGCCGGTAGTGCTCGACCAGCCACGCCACCTGATTGCGGATCCCCGCGTGACTCATCGCCACGCCCTTGGGCTTCCCGGTGGACCCGGAGGTGAACAGCACGTAGGCGAGGTTCGAATCGTGCAGTGGAGCACGGCGTTCGCTGTCGGCCACGGGATGCGACGGGTAACGAGTGGTGTCGACCGTGTCGAGGACGACGATATCGGGCCCCGCGCCGGATCGGTGCGCGAGCGGCAGATCGGGCCGGTCGTCTTCGTTGGTGACAACCAGATGCGGGCGCGCGGTCTCGAGGATCTGGCCGATCCGCTCGACCGGATGGTCGGGGTCGATCGGCACGTAGGCCGCACCGGCGGTGAGCACCGCGTACATCGCGACGACCAGGTCGATCGAGCGCCGCATGCCCACCGCGACCAGCACATCGGGCCCGGCCCCCGCCGCGATCAAGTGCCGCGCCAGCCGGTTCACCCGCTCGTCGAACGCCGCGTAGCTCAACGATGTCCGGTCGAAGACGAGTGCCGTGGCTTCGGGGTTCGCCCGCACCCGCGCCCGGTAGGAGGTGAGCAGCGTGGCGGTCCGGTCGATGTCGTGTGCGGTGGCGTTCCACTGCGCGAGGATGCGGGTTCGTTCGACCGGATCGAGCACGTCGATGGCGTCCAGCGGCGTCTGTGGTGCGGTCGCGACGGCGGTGAGCAACCGTTGCAGGCGAGCGCCGACCGCCGCGGCGGTTTCGGTGTCGAAGACATCGTGGGCGTAGGTGAGCACGCCGTGCACGCCCGCCGCACTGCCGTCGGCGGCGTAGTCGTCGCTGACGATCAGGTGCAGGTCGAACTGCGACAGCGCGTTGTCGGTGTCCAAGCTCGACACGGTGATCCCCGGCAACGCCAGTTCGGCGCGTTCGAAGTTCTGGAAGGAGAAACCGACCTGGAACAGCGGATGCCGCGCGGTGGAACGAGCCGGGTCCAGCACCTCGACGAGACGTTCGAACGGTACGTCGGCGTGGGCGTACACGGCGAGATCGGTGGCCCGCTGGCGAAGGAGCAACTGCTGGAACGTTTCCCCGGCTCGCAGTCGTGTGCGGAACACCAGAGTGTTGACGAACATGCCGACGAGATCTTCGAGCGCGGCCTCCCCGCGACCGGCCACCGGGGTGCCGACGGTGATGTCACCGCTGCCGGACAGGCGTCCGAGCAGGGCCGCGAAGGCGGTGTGCACCACCATGAACAGGGTGGCGCCGGACTGCCTGGCCAGGTCGGTGAGCCGGGCGTGGGTGGCGGCGTCGAGGGTGACCGGTACGGTGCCGCCGGCGAGACTGCGCACGGCGGGGCGCGGCCTGTCCAGTGGCAATGCCAGTTCGTCGGGCAGGTCGGCGAGTTCGCCGCGCCAGAAGTCGAGTTGGCGGGCGGCCACCGAGGCCGGATCGTTTTCCTCGCCCAGCACGGCCCGCTGCCACAGCGCGTAGTCCGCGTACTGCACCGGCAGCGGGTTCCACCGCGGTGCGGCTCCGTCGCGGCGGGCGAGGTAGGCGGTCATCAGGTCGCGCACCAGCGGCGGCACCGATGAGCCGTCGGCGCTGATGTGGTGCACCACCACGGCCAGCACGGCCTCCTCGGCGCCGATCCGGTACAGCACCACCTGCCAGGGCACCCCGGCGGTGACATCGAAGGTGGTGGCGGCCAAGGCGGTCACGGCGTCGACGACCTCGGCGGCATCGATCTCGCGAACGCGCAGTGCCACGCCGGCTTCGGCGGCGGGCAGGATCTGCTGCACCGGTCCGTCCGCGGTTTCCGGGTAGTAGGTGCGCAGCACTTCGTGGCGTTCGACGAGATCGTCGACCGCGGCCGTGAGCGCGTCGAGTTCGAGCGCTCCGCGCAACCGGACCGCGATGGGCACGTTGTAGCCGGCCGAGTCGGGGTCGAACCGGTTGAGGAACCACATCCGCTGCTGCGCGGGCGACAAGGGGATCGCCGCGGGTCGTGGTCCGGCGACCAGCGCCGGCCGCGTCCGCCCCTCGGCGGCGTCCAGCGCGGCAGCCAGGTCGGCCACCACGGGTGTCTCGAAGATCCGCGCCACCGGTACCTGCCGGTCCAGCGCGGCGCCGAGCCGGGCCGCCACCCGCGTGGCGATCAGCGAATTGCCGCCCAGGTCGAAGAAGTCGTCATCGGCACCGACCCGTTCGATCCCGAGCACCTCGGCGACCACCTCGGCCACCGCCATCTCCGAAGCCGTCGCCGGGGCCCGGAATTCCCGTTCGACCAGTTCGGGCGCGGGCAGGGCGCGCCGGTCGAGCTTGCCGGAGGCATTGACCGGGAACTCGGCCAGCACCACGAACGCAGTGGGCACCATGTATGCCGGAAGTACTTGCTGCAAGCGGGTCTTCACCCGCTCGAGGTTCAGCGGCGGGTGCGAATCAGGGTGCGGCGCCGGGTGCGAATCAAGGTTCAGCGCCGGGCGAATATCGCCAGGCCGCGCACCGTCATCGCGTCCGGTGCCGGACGCATCAGCGATGTCGGCGGCCGCCGCCACCGCGCCCGCGCCGCCCATCTGAGCAGCGGGGAGAGTCGTCGTGTGGCCGTCCACGGAGCGGCCCGAATCCGGGGCGGCCGGGACCACGTACGCCGCGAGGTAGTCGCCGGTGCCGTCGTCGCGCACGGTGACGACCGCGCGGTCGACCGCGTCCAGGTCGAGCAGGGCGGCTTCGATCTCCCCGAGTTCGATGCGTAGACCACGCACCTTCACCTGGAAGTCGGTGCGGCCCAGGTACTCCAGTTCACCGGTGCGGGTGCGCACGACGAGGTCGCCCGTGCGGTACATCCGCTCGCCGGGCGCGCCGTAGGGGCCGGCCACGAAACGGTCGGCCGACAGGTCGGGTCGCGCCAGGTAGCCGCGCGCCAATTGCACCCCGGCCAGGTAGAGCTCGCCGGGGACGCCGACGGGCACCGGGCGCAGGCGGGCGTCGAGGACGTGCAGTGCGGTGTTGGCGACGGGTGCGCCGATCGGCACCGTCACGGTGTCGGCGGCGGTGACCTCGTGGAAGGTGACGTCGACGGCGGCCTCGGTGGGCCCGTACAGGTTGTGCACGGCGACCCCGGGGATCAACGCGCGCAGCCGCTGGGCGTCGGCGGCGGGCAACGCCTCTCCCGAGGCGAACACCTGCCGCACCGAAACACATTCGGCGGCCCGGGGTTCGGCGAGGAACGCCGACAGCATCGCGGGCACGAAGTGGACGACATCGACCCCGGTGCGGGTGATGATCTCGGCCAGGTAAGCGGGGTCGCGGTGCCCGTCGGGGCGCGCGATCACCAAGGTGGCTCCGGCCTGCAAGGGCCAGAACAGTTCCCACACCGAGACGTCGAAGGTGATCGGGGTCTTGTGCAGGACGGTGGCGGTCGCGTCGAGCCGGTAGGTGTCCTGCATCCAGACCAGTCGGTTCACGATCGAGGTGTGGCTCACCGCGACGCCCTTGGGCTTGCCGGTCGACCCGGAGGTGAACAGCACGTAGGCCAGGTCCGCGCCACGCAGCGGGCGCAGCCGGTCGGCGTCGGTCACCGGGTCGCCACGGAAACCGTCGAGGTCGATGGCACGCGGATCGATTGTGCGCGTGCCCGTTTCCGGGAACTCGGCCGCCAGCACGCAGACCGGTGCCGCGGTGGCGAGCACGTCGGCGATCCGGTCGGCGGGGTGGTCGGGGTCCAGCGGCAGATACGCGGCACCGGCGGCCTGCACGGCATGGACGGCGACGAGCAGGTCGATCCCCCGCCGCAGCCCTACTCCGACGATGACGCCGGGCCCGACCTGCTCGGCGATCAGCCACCGTGCCAACTGTGCGACCCGAACGGCGAACTCGCCGTAGGTGATCCGGTGGCCCTCGAACTCGAGTGCGACCGCGTCCGGGGTGCGCCGGGCCTGCTCGGCGAACATCGACACCAGGGTCGCGTCGAGGTCCGGTGCGGCGGTGGTGGTGTCGTTCCAGACCGCCAGCTGTGCGCTCTCGGCGGCCGTGAGCAGGTCGATCTCGCCGACCGGAACGGTGTCATCGGCGACCACCGCGCTCAGTACGCGCACGAATCGGGCACCGAACGCGGCCACGGTCTCGGCGTCGAACAGGTCGGTGGCGTACCGCAGCCACCCACGCATACCCGGTTCGCCGGTGGCGCCGGTGGTTTCGTTGATCGCCAGGGACAGGTCGAACTGGGTGGTGGCGGCGGGCAGGACGAACTCGCCGATCCGCAGACCGGGCAGTTCGATCGTGGTGTCGTCGCGGTGCTCGAAGGCGAGCATCACCTGCACGATCGGCGAGTACGCCGTCGAGCGCACGGGGTTCAGTTCGTCGACGAGTCGCTCGAACGGCAGGTCCGCGTGCGCGAACGCCCGCAGGTCCGCGGCGCGCGCCTCGGCCAGCACGGCGTCGAATCCGGCACCGGCGTCGATCGTGGTCCGCAGTACCAGGGTGTTGACGAACATGCCGACCAGGTCGTCGAGGGCGGCGTCGGCGCGGCCGGCGACCGGGGTTCCGACGGCGATGTCGGCGCCGGCGCCTTGGCGCGACAGCAGTACCGCGAACGCCGCGTGCACCACCATGAAGGCGGACACACCGTGGCAGCGGGCCAGCGCGTCGATCCCGGCCACCACCTCGGTGGGCACCTCGAATCCGACGGCCGCACCGGCCCCGGTCCGCACCACGGGCCGCGGCCGGTCGGTCGCCAGCTCCAGCACGGGCGCCAGGCCCGCCAATTCCGTACGCCAGTGCGACAACTGACGTGCCAGACGCGAAGCCGGGTCCGTGGCATCGCCGAGTACTTCGCGCTGCCAGAGCGTGAAGTCGGGGTACTGCACCGGGAGTGGCTGCCACTCCGGAGCGCGGCCCGCGGCCCGCGCGGCGTACGCGGTGATCAGATCCCGCGCCAGCGGTGTGGTGGACACCCCGTCGGCGGCGATGTGATGCACAGCCAGCACGAACACATGCTCGCGCTCCCCCGCGCCGCCTCGCGTCCGGGATTCGGATGAGGTGTCTTCGCCGGCCCGCCGCAGCAGCGCGGCGCGCAGCGGCGGCTGGGTGGTCAGGTCGTAGCCCGCACCGATCACCGTGCGCACCGCCTCGGCGAGGTCGGCTTCGGCGACCTCGCGCACCATCGCCTCCGGCAGCACCTGATCGACCGGGAGGACCACCTGGGTCGGACCGTCTGCATCGGCCGGGAACACCGTGCGCAGGGACTCGTGCCGTTCGAGGACATCGGCCAACGCCGCCCACAGGGCGTCGGTATCGAGCGCACCGTGCAGGCGCAGCGCGATCGGCAGGGTGTAGACCGCCGAACCGGGGTCGATGCGGTTCAGCAACCAGAGACGAGTCTGGGCCAGTGACAACGGGATGCGGTCCGGGCGGGGTCGCACAGTGAGCGCGGGCAGCGCCGCACCGTGGTCGGCGGCACGCGCGGCGAGACCGGCGACGGTCGGCGCGTCGAACACATCGCGCACGTCCAGTGCACTGCCGAGCACCGCGTTGGCACGCGCGACCAGGCGCATGGCGAGCAGCGAGTTGCCGCCGACGGTGAAGAAGTCGTCGTCGGCACCGACCCGGGGGACGCCGAGCAGGTCGGCGATCACCTCGGCCAGCGCGGTCTGCGTGCCCGGCCGCGGCGCCACATAGGCGGTGGTGGCCGACAGGTCCGCCGCCGGGAGCGCGGACCGGTCGAGCTTGCCCGCGGAGTTGAGCGGCACCGTCTCGAGCACCACCAGATGCGTGGGCACCATGTAGGCGGGCACCCGGCCGGCGACGTGCGCGCGCACCACCGCGAGGTCGACCTCGCCCGCCACGTAACCGACCAGGCACTGGCGGCCCGCGTCGTCGGTGGCGGGCAGCACGGTCGCCTGCGTCACGCCGGGGGCGGCCCCGAGTGCGGTCTCGATCTCGCCGAGCTCGATCCGCAGACCACGGATCTTCACCTGGAAGTCGTTGCGGCCCAGATAGACCAGCGCGCCGTGGCGGTCACGGCGCACCAGGTCGCCCGTGCGGTACATGCGCCGGCCCTCGGGTCCGTACGGGTCGGCGACGAAGCGGTCGGCGGTCAGGTCGGACCGGCCGAGGTAGCCGCGAGCCAGCTGATCGCCGGCCAGATAGAGCTCACCCGTCACACCGGCCGGAACCGGGTGCAGTCGTTCGTCGAGCACATAGGCGCGCACGTTCCAGGTGGGTACGCCGATCGGCTGTTCGGTCTGCGAGACCGGGGCGTGGATCTGCTGGAAGGTGCTGGTGATCGCCACCTCGGTGGGCCCGTAGGTGTTGTGCAGTTCGCCGGGGATGGTCGCGAGCACGGTGGCCGCGAGCGGCGCGGGCAGTTCCTCACCGCCCACGTGCAGCATCCGCAGCCCGCTCAGCGCGTCACCGAGCCCTTCGGCCAGCATCGCGGCCAGCACCGAGGGCACCATCTCCACCACCGTGATGCGCTGTTCGCGCAGGACCTGCGCCTGATAGGCCAGGTCGAGGTGGCCGCCGGGTCGCAGCAGCACCAGCGGGGCGCCCAGCAGGGCGGGTGCGAGCAGCTCCCAGAGGGACACGTCGAAGGTCAGTGGTGCGCGCTGCAACAGCCGATCCGCCGCCGACATCGCGTACTCGCCACGCAGCCAGCACAATTCGTTGACCACCGCGCGATGCGACACGATCACGCCCTTGGGTGTGCCGGTGGACCCGGAGGTGAACAGCACGTACGCCGGGTGATCGGGGTGTAGCGGCGCGAGGCGTTCGGCATCGGTGACCGGGGTACCCGCGACCGGGTGCTGCGCCGGATCCTCGAGTTGGGCCACGGTGAGCACCGGGAACCCGGAGCGGCTGGCGGCCGCGAAATGCACCGAGGCCGTGACGGATCGGATGCTGGTGTCCACCTGGTCGAGGTCATCCGCGTGCGCGGCGACGACCAGCCGCGGCGCCGCCGTCTCGAGCACGTACCCGACCCGGTCGGCGGGCTGAGTGAGGTCGACCGGCACATAGACGCCACCCGCGGCGAGCACACCGTGCAGCACCACCAGCAGTTCGAGGCTGCGCGGAACCGCCACGGCGACCGGTGTTTCCGGCCCGACACCGCATTCGATCAACCGGCGCGCCATCCGGTTGGCGCGGTGCGCGAGCGCACCGTAGGTGATCTCGGCGCCTTCGAAAACGGCCGCGACGGCCCGCGGATCGCGGGCGGCTGCCGCGTCGAGCAGGTGCGCGGCCAGCGGAGCGGTGATGCCCAGCTCGGCGAGCTCGGTGTGCAGAGCGACCTCCGCACCGTGCGGGCCGGCCAGCAGATCCGCGCGGGTGGCGCCGTCGAGCAGGGCGAGGTCACCGACCGCGGTGCCGGGTGCGGTGACCGCTGCCCGCAGTACCCGCTCCAGCATGCCGAACAGCTCGGCGACGGTGCCCGCGTCGAAAAGGTCGGTGGCGTAGCGCAGTTCGAGGTCGAGGCCCTCGGCGCGGCCGTCGCCGCCGAATCGGTCGACGAAGGTGAAGTCCAGGTCCACCTCGATCGGCGCGTCGGGCAGTTCCAGCGCCGACAGGGTGAGCCCGGGCAGTTCGAAGGCGCTGCGGCGCTGGTTCTGCAAGGCCAGCGACACCTGATACAGCGGCGAATAGCCCTGGGAACGGGCCGGATTCACTGCGTCGACCAGGCTTTCGAACGGCACATCGGCATGGTCGAAGGCGTCGAGATCGCCGGCGCGGACCTCGTCGAGCAGGTCACTGAAGCGGGCGTCGGAGCGGACCCGGGCACGCAGCACGAGGGTGTTGACGAACATGCCGACGATGTCGTCGAGTTCCCGGTGCCCACGTCCGGCCACCGGGGTACCCACCACGATGTCGGAGCCGGCCGACAACCGGGCCAGCAGCACCGCCAGACCCGCGTGCAGCACCATGAACGGCGTGGCGCGCCGGGCGCGAGCGAGTTCTTCGATGCCCCGGTGCAATTCGGCGTCCAGGGTGGCGGTGAAAGTGGCGCCCCGGTTCGAGGCGACCAGCGGCCTGCGACGGTCGGCGGGCAGGGTGAGCACATCGGGCAGCCCGGTCAGGCGGTGCGTCCAGTAGTCGAGCTGACGGGCCAGTGGCGCATCCGGGTCCTCGGCACTGCCCAGGCCCTCGGTCTGCCACAGGGCGTAGTCGGCGTAGTGCACGCGCAGCGCGGGCAGGTGCGGTGCGCAACCGGCGGCGCGGGCGGCGTAGGCGGTGACCAGGTCGCGAGTCAGCGGGCCCATGGACCAGCCGTCGGCGGCAATGTGGTGCACGACCAGGACCAGCACGTGTTCGGTCGGCGCCACCCGCAGCAGGGCGGCGCGCACCGGAACCTCGGTGGTGATGTCGAAGCCACCCGCGAGCACGGTGCCGACCGCCGCGGGCACCTCGGCCGGTGCCACGTCGGTGACGGTGAGCTCGGGGACGAACGGCGCCCCGACGAGCTGGGTCGCCTGCCCGTCGAATTCGGGATAGGTGGTGCGCAACGTCTCGTGCCGGGCGATCAGGTCCCCGAGCGCGCCGCGCAGCGCGGCGGAGTCGAGCTCGCCGCTGAGCCGGATGGCGACCGGGATGTGGTAGGCGGCCGAGTCCGGATCGAATCGGTGCAGGAACCACATCCGCTGCTGCGCGGGTGAGAGCGGAATCCGCTGCGGGCGCCGAACGGCCACCGGTCCACGGCGGCTGCCGGTGCCGCACAACGCTTCCAGCCGGTGCGTCAGCCCACTGACCGTGCTCGCCTCGAACAGCTCCCGTACCGGCACCCGCGCATCGAGTGCGGTGCCGAGGCGAGCCGCGACCTGGGTGGCGAGCAGTGAGTTACCGCCGAGCGCGAAGAAGTCGTCGTCGGCGCCGACCCGGTCGAGGTCGAGCACACCGGCGAAGGTGGCGGCGACGACCCGTTCGACAGCGGTGCCTGGCTCGCGGTAGCCGACCTCATGGACCTCCGGCGCAGGCAGGGCGCGACGGTCGAGTTTGCCGGAAGCGTTGACCGGCAGCTCGTCGAGGAATACGTAGGCGCTGGGCACCATGTACGACGGGAGGACCGCGGCGACCGCGGCGTCGAGATCGGCCGGTGCGGCGCTCTGTTGCGGGGCGGGAGCGGCAACGGGCCGAGCGCGGCCGGCGGCCGACGCGGCGGAGTCGGTGACGACGTAGGCGACCAGTTGGTCGGGTCGGCCTTCGCCGGAACGGACCAGGACCGCGGCACGGCCGACACCCGGGACCGAGGTCAGGGCGGCTTCGATCTCCGCGGGTTCGATCCGCAGGCCGCGCAGCTTCACCTGGAAGTCGGTGCGGCCCAGGTAGTGCAGCGTCGGCCCGTCGGGGCCGGTGCGCCAGGTGACCAGGTCACCGGTGCGGTACAGGCGCTGCCCGGTGCCGAAGGGGTCGGCGACGAAACGCTCGGCCGTCAGGTCGGCGCGGCTGTGATAGCCGTCGGCGAGCTGGGTGCCCGCCACGTACAGCTCGCCCGCAACACCGGCGGGCACCGGCCGCAGCCGCGCGTCCAGGACGTAGACCCGGGTACCGGCGACGGGCTTGCCGATCGGCACCGCGGCACCCGGCTCGTCGCGGACTTCGTGGGTGGTGACCTGGATGGCGGTCTCGGTGGGACCGTAGAGGTTCACCACCGTGGCACCAGTGTTCGCGCGTACCCGCCGGGCCAGGTCGGTGCCCAGCGCCTCACCGCCGGCGAACACCAGCCGAAGCGAATCCATCTGCGTCGCTGCGGTTTCGGCGAGGACAACGCTCAACACCGATGGCACGTATTGGATCACGCTCACCCGATGCCGCGCGGTGGCAGCAGCCAGATAGGCCGGATCGCGGTGCCCGTCGGCGGTGGCCAGCACCAGGCGCGCACCGACCTGCAGGGGCCACAGCAGTTCCCACACCGACGCGTCGAAGGTGAACGGTGTCTTCTGCAACACCACGTCCTCGGCACCGAGCGGGTGCGCGTGCTGCAACCAGCGCAACTGGTTCACCACGGCCCTGTGCGGCACCGCCACCCCCTTGGGCCGGCCGGTCGAACCGGAGGTGAACAGGACATAGGCGAGATGTTCGGGACGCAGCGCGCCACACCGCTCCTCGTCGGTCACCGGCTGCGCGGACAGTTCCGACAGGTCGAGGGTGTCCACCGCGACAACCGATTCCCCCACTGACACACCGGAGCCGGTGACCGTGAGTACACACACCGGTGCCGTCTGCGCCAGCACATACGCGGTGCGCTCCGCCGGATGATCCGGATCCACCGGCACGTACGCCGCCCCGGCCGCGAGCACCGCGTGCACGGCCACCAACTGGTCGACCCCGCGGCGCATCGCCACCGCGACCAACGCCCCCGGCCCGGCCCCGAGCCCGATCAGGTGTCGCGCCAACCGCGCGACCCGCGCCCCGAACTCCGCATACGACAACTCCGTCGCGGCCCGCTCGTCACGCACGCGTTCCGTGGCCCCCGCTGCCTGACGAGCGGCGATCATCTCCACCACCGGCTCCGCACCACCGCTCGTGTCGTCACTACCGCCGTGAGCAGGGCGCCCAGTCGCGTGACCAATGGCGGCGATCGTCTCTCGCGCCGACTCCACACCGCCACTCGTGTCGTCACTACCGTCGTGAGCAGGGCGCCCAGTCGCGGGACCAATGGCGGCGATCGTCTCTCGCGCCGACTCCACACCGCCACTCGTGTCGTCACTACCGTCGTGAGCGGGGCGCCGAGTCGCGTGATCCGTGGCGGTACTCGTGGTGCGGGCAGGCAGCGCGGTGGGGGCTTCGAGTGGTGGTGTTTCGGCGGTGGCCGGATCGATATCGATGATGACCGCGATCGCCTCTGGAGTCGCCGCGACCTGATCGGCGAACAGTGTGGCGAGAGTGGGTGTCGTATCGACGGTGGTGGTGTTGTTCCAGGTGGTCAGGATTTCGGTGCGTTCGGATCGGTCGAGGAGGTCGATGTCACCGACCGGCTGATTCGGGTCGGCGAGGACACCGGCGAGCAGGCGGCGCAGGCGGGCGGCGAAGCCCGCGACGGTGGGGGCGTCGAACAGGTCGGTGGCGTACAGGAAAGCGCCGGAAATACCGGCGGGAGCACCGGTTTCGTCACGGTGCTCGGTGAGGGTGAGCTCGAGGTCGAACTTGGCCGCACCGACGGGCAGGTCGACACCGGACACCGTGAGACCGGGCAGCGCGAGCTCGCGGGCGGTGTCCTCGTGCAGTGACAGCATCACCTGGAACAGGGGGTTGCGGGCGGTGGAGCGCACCGGATCGAGCACCTCCACCAGGCGCTCGAACGGCACGTCGGCGTGGCCGAAGGCCGCGAGGTCGGTGTCACGGACCCGGCCGAGCAGCTCGGCGAACGGCGTCGCCGGCTCCACCTCGGTGCGCAGGACCAGGGTGTTGACGAACATGCCGACCAGATCGTCGAGCGCGCGGTCACCGCGCCCCGACACCGGGGTGCCGATCGCGATATCGGTGGTCGCCGACAACCGGGCCAGCAGCACCGCGAACACCGCGTGTGCGGCCATGAACACCGTCACGCCGTGCGCCCGCGCGAACTCGGCCAGCGCACGATGCGTGCCGGTGTCGAGGTCGACGGCGTGCACGGCACCGTGTCGCGAGGCCACGGCGGGCCGAACGCGATCGGTGGGCAGTTCCAACTGCTCCGGCAGTCCGTCGAGCGCTGCCCGCCAGAACGAGATCTGCTTCGCGGCCACGGATGCCGTGTCCTCGGCGGCGCCCAGAACCGCATGCTGCCACACCGCGTAGTCGGCGTACTGCACGCTCAACGGAGACCACTGCGGCGCGGTACCAGCGGCGCGCGCACCATAGGCGGCGAGCACATCGCGAATCAGTGGTCCGAACGAGAACCCGTCCGCCGCAATATGATGCAGCACGATGACCAGGACGTATACGGCCTCCTCGGGATCGGGCGGGTTGTCCTGCGCCGCTGTGCCGGCGGGTTGCACGCGCAACAGCGCCGCATGGATCGGGGCGTCGACGGTGAGGTCGAACCCGACGGCGGCGAAGGTCCGCACCGCGTCGGCGACGGCCTCCGGCGAGATGATCTCGGGGTGCACCGGGGGCACCAGACCCGCGGCGGGCAGGATTTCGGCGGCCGCGTGACCGTCGCGTTCGGGGTAGCGGGTGCGCAGCACCTCGTGGCGTTGCAGCACATCGACGATCGCGGCCTGTAATGCGGCGACGTCGAGGGTGCCGGTGAGGCGCACGGCCAGGGGAATGTTGTCGGTGGCCGAACCCGGGTCGAAACGGTTCATGAACCACATGCGCTGCTGCGCGGGTGAGAGCGGCAGCGGGTCGGGGCGGGGGCCCGCGATGAGGGCGGGACCCGCCCCGGTCCCGCGCGCACCGTCGGCCGCCGCGGCCAGGGTGCGCACCGTCGGGGTGTCGAAGAGCTGGCGCACGGGGATGCGGATGTCGAGGTCGGCGCCGACCCGCGCCATCAGGCGGGTGGCGAGCAGCGAGTTGCCGCCGAGGTCGAAGAAGTCGTCGTCGCGGCCCACCCGCTGCACACCGAGGACCTCGGCGACAGCGGCGGCGACCGCCTGCTCGGCGGGGGTTTCGGGCGCGCGGTAAGCGGCGGCTTCGAAGATCGGTGCGGGCAGCGCGGTGCGGTCGAGTTTGCCGACCGGGGTCAGCGGCACCGCGTCGAGGCTCATGATCGCGGCCGGCACCATGTGCGCGGGCAGGTGCGCACCGACGTGCGCCAGCAGGGCGTGCGTATCGATGACCGCGCCGGGCACGGGCACCACATAGGCCGCCAACACGGTCGCTCCGGCGTCGGTCCGATGCCCGACCGTGGCGGCGAAGTGCACGCTCGGGTGCCGGGCGAGCACGGCGTCGATCTCGCCGAGTTCGATCCGGAATCCGCGCACCTTCACCTGGAAGTCGTTGCGGCCCAGGTACTCCAGCTCATAGACGTCGTTGCGCCGGATCCAGCGCACGGTGTCGCCGGTGCGGTACATGCGTTCGCCCGGTGCACCGTAGGGATTGGTGACGAAGCGGGCGGCGGTCAGTGCCGGCCTGCGGTGGTAGCCGCGCGCCAGCTGCGCCCCGGCGATGTAGAGCTCGCCGACCACGCCCACCGGCACCGGCCGCAGCCGCTGGTCCAGCACCAGCTCGGTGACGCCTGCCACCGGCGCACCGAGCGTGATCGGTGTTGCCGCGCCGAGCGGTTCGCTGATGTTGGTGACGATGGTGGTCTCGGTGGGCCCGTACCCGTTGCGGAAGACCAGTTCCGGAACGGCAGTGGTCCAGCGTTTCACCAGCTCCGCCGGGCACGGCTCACCACCGACGACCACTACTCGCAGGTCGTCGAGTCCCTCCGGGTCCACGGTCGCCAGCGCCGACGGTGTGATGACCACATGGGTCACCCGCTCGACCCGCAACAGTTCCCGCAGCTCCGCCCCGCCGAACACCCCGTTCGGGGCCACCACCATCGTCGCCCCCGCACACACCGTGAGCAGCAATTCCGCCACGGAGATGTCGAACGAGGGCGAGGCCACGTGCAGCACCCGCGCATCCGCGGCAGCCAGGTACCGCCCCGCCTGCACGGGTAGGTGCGCGGCGACCGCGGCATGCGGGATCACGACACCCTTGGGCAGACCGGTGGTGCCGGAGGTGTAGATGACATAGGCGGGATCCAACGGGGCAGGCCGCCGCAATCCCGGCGACACGCCGATCCGCGCGTTCGTCGGAGCCGAATCAATGGTTGTACCGAGTTCGACGCCACTGACCGGCCCGCCGGATTCGACAATCTCAGGCTCAGCCGCGTCGAATGCCGCACCGCCCTCAGCGGCGTCTGTCGAGGCACCGGATTCAGTTGCGTCGGTGGACGCACCCAGCTCGTCAGCAGCACCCTGCGGACCACGGTCGGCAGCACCGCCGGCACCCGGCTCGGTAACCGCTACCGCGACATCGGCCCCCGGGTTGCCGAGCTCGAGCACCAGCCACGGCACCGACTCGGGCAGGTCCGCGACCAGCCCGGCGAGGGTGATGCCCGCGGCGGCGCCGGAGTCGGCGAGCATGTGGTTGATGCGGTCGGGCGGGTAGTTCGGGTCGACGGGGAGGAATCCCGCACCGGACTCGATGACCGCCCAGACGGCGGTCACGGACGCGGCCGAGCGTGGAATGCTCACGGCCACGAGGTCGCCCGGGCCGATCCCGAGGTCGGCCAGGCGGGCAGCCAGGTGCGCGGAGGCGGCGGCGAGTGCACCGTAGGTGAGGGTGTGGGCGCCGTCCCGGATCGCGAGCGCGGCCGGGTCGGCGGCGGCGCGGGCCAGGACCTCGGGGAGCAGTGGCGCGGGGACGGATTCACCGCCGGTGCGGGTGGTCAGTTCGGTGAGTTCGGTGTCGATCAGCAGCGGCAGGTCGGTGACCAGGGTCTGTGGGTCGGTGCCGATCGCAGCCAGGAGGCCGGTGTAGCGGCGCACCATTCGGTCGATCGTCGGTTCGTCGAACAGATCTGTGGCGTAGGAGAATTCACCGCTGAGACCGGCACCGGTGGCGCGCAGGGTCACCGAGAGGTCGAACTTCTCGATGTCGTAGGGCAGGTCCACGGCGGCGGCGCGCAGGCCGGGCAGTTCGAAGCTGGTGGTCGGCAGGTTCTGCAGCGACAGCGCCACCTGGAACAGCGGGTGCCGACCGGCGGAACGCGGTGGTGCGAGCACCTCGACGAGCCGTTCGAACGGCAGGGTGGTGTGTTCGAAGGCGGCCAGATCCTCGGCGCGCACCCGGTCGAGCAGTTCGGTGAACGGCTCCGCACCACGCACCCGGGTGCGCAGCACAGCGGTGTTGACGAACATGCCGATCACGTCGTCGAGTTCGGCGGCACCGCGACCGGCGACCGGACTGCCGATCGCCACGTCCTCGGTGCCCGACAGGCGCGCGACGAGCACCGACAGCGCCGCGTGCAACACCATGAACAACGTGGCACCCTGCTGGGCGGCAACAGCATTCAGCGCCGAGACGAGGTCGGCGTCGAGGGTGAACTCCACCCGGCGCCCCCGCATCGACGCGGTGGCCGGGCGCGGACGATCCGCAGGCAGCCCCGATTCGTCGGGCAGTCCGGCCAGCGCACCCCGCCAGAAGGCGATCTCGCCCGCGGCCTGCGAAGCCGGGTCGTCCTCGGCGCCGAGCACGGCCCGCTGCCACAGCGTGTAGTCGGCGTACTGCACCGGCAGCGGCACCCACTGCGGCGCCGCCCCTTCGGTGCGCGCGTGATAGGCGGTCATGGTGTCGCGCACCAGCGGACCGGCCGACCAGCCGTCGGCGGCGATGTGGTGCACCACCAGTACCAGCACATGATCGCCGTCGACTTCGAACAACCGCACCCGCACCGGTGGTGCGGCGGTCACATCGAAGCCACGCAGAATCTCCCGAGCCAACACACCCGGAAGATCCCGAGCGGCAACACCGACGGGCCGCAGCAGGACCGAAAGCGCGCTCCCCACTTCAGAAATCGCCCCGGCCACCAGCTCCTCACCGAGGTTCGCCGCACCGGCCGCACCGGCTACGGCACTGTGAGCAGCACCGTCGGCCTCGGCGCCGAGCAACTCGCAGGCCCGCTCCGCGGTGAGCACCACCTGCGAACCCAGTCCGTCCACCTCGGGATACACCGTGCGCAGCACCTCGTGCCGGGCGATCAGATCCCCTACCGCACCCCGCAACGCCGCATGATCGAGCGCACCGGACAACCGCACCGCGATCGGAATGTTGTAAGCCCCGGTGTCCGGGTCGAACCGGTTCAGGAACCACATGCGCTGCTGAGCGGGCGAGAGCGGCAGCACATCCGGACGCGGGCCCGCGACCAGCGCCGGGCGTTCGTCGGCGGCCCCGTCCTCGACCAGTTTCGCCAGCACCGCGACGGTCGGGCTGTCGAAGAAGTCCCGAACGTCGACGCGCACGCCGAAGTCGGCCTGTAGCCGCGCGATGGCACGGGTGGCGATCAGTGAATTGCCGCCGAGCTGGAAGAAGTCGTCGTCGAGGCCGACGGTTTCGACCTCGAGCAGCGTGGCGAACAGGGCGGCCACCGCTCGCTCGGTCGCGGTGCGCGGCTCCCGGAATTCGGCCGCGCCGGCCCGGAAGTCCGGCTCCGGCAGGGCCTTTCGATCCAGCTTGCCGCTCGCGTTGACCGGCATGGCCGGCACCTGCACCAGCAGCGCAGGGATCATGTACTCCGGCATCGACGCTTTCGCGTGGGCGGTGAGTTCAGCCGGGTCCAGCGGCTCGCCGTCGACGCTCACCACATAGCCGACCAGCGCCTCGCCCGCCGCGTGCCGGTGCAGCAGCACCGCGGCGTTGCCGACCCGGGGATGGGCGGCCAGCACCGCTTCGATCTCACCGAGCTCGATCCGCAGACCACGCAGCTTCACCTGGAAGTCGGTGCGCCCCAGGTATTCCAGTTCACCGCTGGGCAGCCGCCGGACCAGGTCGCCCGTGCGGTACATCCGCTCGCCGGGCATGCCGTGTGGATCGGCCACGAACCGGTCCGCGGTCAGCCCGGGCCGGGCCACGTAGCCGCGCGCCAGCTGGACACCGGTCAGGTACAGCTCGCCGACCACTCCGGCCGGAACCTGATCGAGGTTCTCGTCGAGAACCAGCAGGCCGGTGTCGTCGGCGGGGCCACCGATCGGCACCGACACTTCGTCGGCCGCGGTCACTTCGTGCGCGGTGACGTCGACCGCGGCCTCGGTGGGGCCGTACAGGTTGTGCAGCGCGGTCGCCGACAGGGTGCGCAGACGTGCGGCGGTGGCCGCGGGCAGGGCCTCACCCGAGGCGAACACCAGGCGCAGCGACGACAGATCCGCGCTCGCCCCGGTCTCGGCCAGCTCGCCGACGAACGCCGCCAGCATCGCGGGCACGAAGTGGGTGACCGTGACCCGGTGCCGGGCGATCAGCGCGGCGAGGTAGGCGGGGTCGCCGTGACGGCCGGGTTCGGCCACCACCAGCCGGGCACCGATCTGTAAGGGCCAGAAAAGTTCCCACACCGACACGTCGAAGGTGTAGGGCGTCTTCTGCAGCACCACATCGGTCTCGGTCATGGCGTAGCAACGCTGGCGCCAGTCCAGGTTCGCCACGATCGCACCGTGCGTCACGGCCACGCCCTTGGGCTTGCCGGTGGACCCGGAGGTGAAGATGACATAGGCGGTGTTGCCTGCCCGCGCGAGCGATCGCACCTCGGCGGGTGTGTCGGTCCAGTCGATGTCGTCGGTCCGCAGCACCGGCGCACCGTCGAGGTCGGGTTCGTCGCCCGCGCGGGTCACGACGACCACGGGCCGTGCCACCTCGAGCACATAGTGCAACCGGTCCACCGGATGATCGGGATCCAGCGGCACATACGCCCCGCCCGCGCGCACGATGGCGTGCACGGCCACGATCAGCTCGACACTGCGCCGCATCGCCAACCCCACCAGCGATTCGGGGCCCACGCCCATCTCGGCCAGCCGCGCGGCCAGCACCCGCACCTTGGCGTCGAACTCGGCATAGGTCAGTGTCTGCGCACCGAACTGCACCGCGACCCGGTCCGGCGTGCGAGCGGCCTGCTCGACGAACCGGTCGACCAGGGTCGGTGCCTGTCCGGCCGCCGGCGACTCGATCCCCAGCACCGACATCGCGTCGTCGGCCAGCGCGTCCACCAGCCGTCCGAAGGTGCCCTCGGCCGCGTCCACCACGGTCGGGAACAGCTCGGCGAGTACCACCTGCACCAGCGAGTCCGGGTCCAGCGCGCCGCCGGTGAGTTCGGCCATCAGTGTGAGCTGGGCGTCCAGTTCGGCGTAGGACACCGTGGTGGCGTCGAACTCGACCGCGATCCGCGCCGGATCCATCGCCGCGACCGCCGCCACCAGCGCTGCCGGCTGCTCTGTTTCCGCGCGCGCCGGAGTGGGGTTGGTCATCGCACACTGCCTTCCATCTACCGGCCGCGGGTAACGCCACGCGGCCGCACAAAATCTCGGAACTCCCCCGGCTCGCACGCCGGTGACGGGATCGATACGGGGCGGCCAACCTCGGGCACCTTGCCCGAAATCCGCCCTCTCACACCGGCATTCAGTGCGATCGGCTATGACACGATCGCCACGATCCGGTTCGCCACCAGGCAACCAGCAATAACTCGGCTATCTCCCGACCTCCATCGTCGAACCCCGACACCCGGCACACACGCCCGCAGACGACTGAAGCGTATTCGTTTCGATAATAAACCGGACCAGATTCAGTCAAAATATCGGCCCGAAGAGTAGATGCCCTGAACCGGGCGGCAGGTCGGCAATCCGACCGCACACGGCCGCGAACACACCCCGCGCCGAGCGGGCTGTGACGGCCGACAACACAATCTCCTACTGTGTCCGACCACACTAACCGAACCGACGTTGCATCACCGTTGCATCACAGTGATGCACACCACCTACCGCGGACAGCGCAAAACACCCCCGCCGAAGCGCTCGGCGGGGGTGTTTCGGAGTTCGGGAACTACCGGGAGCGGCTACTCCGCGGCGGTCTCCTCAGCGGCGTCGGCCGACTCGGTCGCGGCGGCCTCGTCCTCGACCGGGACGAGCGAGATCTTGCCACGGTTGTCGATATCGGCGATCTCCACGCGCAGCTTGTCGCCGACGTTCACCACGTCTTCGACCTTGGCCACGCGCTTGCCGTTGCCCAGCTTGGAGATGTGCACCAGACCGTCGCGGCCCGGCAGCAGCGACACGAACGCACCGAAGGCGGTGGTCTTGACGACCGTGCCGAGGAAACGTTCGCCCACCTTGGGCAGCTGCGGGTTGGCGATGGCGTTGATCATGTCGATCGCGGCCTGGGCCGACGGCCCGTCGGTCGCACCGACGAACACGGTGCCGTCATCCTCGATGGAGATGTTGGCGCCGGTTTCCTCGGTGATCTGGTTGATCATCTTGCCCTTGGGCCCGATGACCTCACCGATCTTGTCGACCGGGATCTTGATGGCAGTCACGCGCGGGGCGTAGGGGCTCATCTCGTCCGGGGTGGCGATGGCCTCGGCCATCACGTCCAGGATGGTGGTGCGGGCGTCGTGTGCCTGGTTGAGCGCACCGGCCAGCACCTGCGACGGAATACCGTCGAGCTTGGTGTCGAGCTGCAGGGCGGTGACGAAGTCACGGGTGCCCGCCACCTTGAAGTCCATGTCGCCGAAAGCGTCCTCGGCGCCGAGGATGTCGGTCAGCGCCACGTAGCGGACCTCGTCGACACCCTGGTCGTTGGTGACGGTGTCCGACACCAGACCCATGGCGATACCCGCGACCGGCGCCTTCAGCGGCACACCGGCGTTGAGCAGCGACAGGGTGGAGGCACAGACCGAACCCATCGAGGTGGAGCCGTTGGAGCTCAGCGCCTCCGAGACCTGACGGATGGCGTAGGGGAACTCCTCCTGCGAGGGCAGCACCGGCATCAGCGCACGCTCGGCGAGCGCGCCGTGGCCGATCTCGCGGCGCTTCGGCGAACCGACGCGACCGGTCTCGCCGGTGGAGAACGGCGGGAAGTTGTAGTGGTGCATGTAGCGCTTGGAGGTCTCCGGGCCGAGCGAGTCGACCTGCTGCGCCATCTTGACCATGTCCAGCGTGGTGACACCCATGATCTGGGTCTCGCCACGCTCGAAGATCGCCGAACCGTGGGCGCGCGGGATCACGTCGACCTCGGCCGAGAGCTGACGGATGTCAGCGAGCCCACGGCCGTCGATCCGGAAACCGTCGGTGAGGATGCGCTGGCGCACCAGCTTCTTGGTGACCGAGCGGAACGCGGCACCCAGTTCCTTCTCACGGCCGACGAAGTCCTCGCCCAGGCGCGCGAGCACCTCGGCCTTGATCTCGTCGATGCGGGCCTCGCGGGTCTGCTTGTCGGCGATGCTCAGCGCCTGGTTCAGCTCGAGCTTCGAGGTGCCCTCGACCGCCTCGAACACATCGGGGCCGTACGGCGGGAAGAGCGGGAAGTCCTGGGTCGGCTTGGCGGCCAGCGCGGCCAGGTCGGCCTGTGCGCGGACCAGGCGCGCGATGAACGGCTTGGCGGCTTCCAGACCCTCGGCGACCACGGCTTCGGTCGGCGCCTGCGCACCGTCTTCGACCAGCGCGATCACCTTGTCGGTGGCCTCGGCCTCGACCATCATGATGGCGACGTCACCGGTGTCGGTGACGCGGCCGGCCACGACCATGTCGAACACGGCGCCCTCGAGCTGCTCGACGGTCGGGAACGCGACCCACTGGCCGCCGATGAGCGCGACACGCACACCACCGATCGGACCGGAGAACGGGATGCCCGACAGCTGGGTCGACGCCGAGGCGGCGTTGATGGCCACCACGTCGTAGAGGTCCTGCGGGTCCAGGCTGAGCACGGTGACCACGACCTGGATCTCGTTGCGCAGACCGTCGATGAAGGTCGGGCGCAGCGGACGGTCGATCAGGCGGCAGGTCAGGATCGCGTCGGTGGAGGGGCGGCCCTCGCGACGGAAGAACGAGCCGGGGATGCGGCCCGCGGCGTACATGCGCTCTTCGACATCGACCGTCAGCGGGAAGAAGTCGAACTGTTCCTTGGGGTGCTTGCCGGCGGTGGTCGCCGACAGCAGCATGGTCTCGTCGTCCAGGTAGGCGGCGACGGCGCCGGCGGCCTGCTTGGCCAGACGGCCGGTTTCGAAGCGGATGGTGCGGGTGCCGAAGCTACCGTTGTCGAGCAGCGCGACCGATTCGAAAACACCGGGCTCGACCTCGACCGCTGTGGTCGTACGTTCAGTTGTCTGCGTCATATTTCTCTCGACCTCTCGTCTCGCCGGTCGCGCTGCCGATGCCAGGCGTACTCACCTGATGGGCGCGAACCAGCTTTTCGTCAGCCGTACCGGACACGGACACGCGGAAACCCTCCTGGTCGCCACGCGCAGCACCCGGCCGTATCCCCTTGGAAGCGGCGACGCGGTGGCGGTCATCGATCGAAGCCCGACGGCGGTGAGAACATCGCCTGCCGAAAGGCCACTACCGAAGACCGACGCCACGTGGACGGATGCACACGGCTGTCACATGTTGTGTAGTGCACGCGGAAACCCGATGGTCGCCGAATACACGAATAGCCAACGAGAAGAAGTGTACTTCTTCCCATTGGCTACTCGCCGACCGCCTCAGCGTGGAGGCGTGTCGTAGCAGATCAGCGGCGCAGGCCGAGACGCTCGATGAGCGAACGGTAGCGGTTGATGTCCTTGGCCTGCAGGTACTTCGACAGGCGGCGACGACGACCGATCAGGGCCAGCAGGCCGTGGCGGGTGTGGTGATCGTGCTTGTGCTGCTTGAGGTGCTCGGTCAGGTCCGAGATCCGCTTCGACAGCAGCGCGATCTGCGCCTCCGGCGAACCGGTGTCCTTCTCGTGCAGGCCGTACTCGGCCAGGATGGCCGACTTCTGCTCAGTGGTCAGCGCCATGTGGCTCGACTCCTAATTTTCAGTTCCGCGCTCGTAGGTCCGGTTACCCGGGGTGGGCGCCACCGCGGACCGCAGCAAACCCGAGGGGGAACTTTACCAGCCGTCGAGTACGGCATACCGAACCGGCCTGCGTGCCGCCGAACGCCTCAGACCTCGGCGGCGGTGAGGACCTTGCGCGCGGCCTCGACGTCACGGCCCATCGCCTCGACGAGGTCGTCGATGGAGTCGAACTTGCGCATCCCGCGCAGCTGCGCCACGAAGTCGACCGCGACGTGCTGGCCGTACAGATCGGCCTCGCCGTCGAGCACGTAGGCCTCCACCGTGCGGGAGCGCCCCGAGAACGTCGGGTTGGTGCCGACCGAGATCGCCGCCATCGCGGGCTCGCCCGCCGCGACGGTGCCGATGGCCGGACCTGCACCGAGCACGGTGAACCAGCCCGCGTACACGCCGTCGGCGGGAATGGCGGCATGCATGGGCGGGGCCACATTGGCCGTGGGGAATCCGAGCCCGCGACCGCGCCCGTCACCGTGCACGACGACGCCTTCCACCCGGTGCGGGCGGCCCAGCGCCTCGGCCGCGGCGGCCATGTCACCGGCATCGACGCAGGCGCGGATGTAGGTGGAGGAGAAGGTGACGGCGTGCTCGCCGAGCAGGGTGACCCCGTCGACCTCGAAGCCGAACCGTTCGCCGAGTTCGCGCATGGTGTCGACGGTGCCCGCGGCCTTCTTGCCGAAGGTGAAGTTGTCACCGACCACGACCTCGGTCACGTGCAACCGTTCGACCAGCAGGTCGTGCACGTAACCGGCGGGAGTGAGCTTCATGAACTCGTGGGTGAAGGGCATCACACAGAAGACGTCGATGCCCAGTTCCTCGGCCAGCTCCGCACGCCGGGTCAAGGTGGTGAGCTGAGCCGGATGTGAGCCCGGCCGCACCACTTCCATCGGGTGCGGGTCGAAGGTCATCAGGACCGCGGGAACACCACGCTTCTTCGCCGCGGCCACCGCGCGGCTGATCAGCTGCGCGTGTCCGCGATGTACCCCGTCGAACACGCCGATCGTGAGGACGCAACGCCCCCAGTCCGCGGGCACGTCGTCGAGACTTCGCCATCTGTGCACAGAGCGAAGCCTACGCAAAGCGCTGCCCGAACAGAATTCCGGTGCGGGCCGAATCGCCGCGCGCGTCCCGCGCTCGCCGATGTGTCATTCGGGCCAGGGATGCCTAACATCAATAATGTGCCAGGTAAACGAGATGTCGCGACCCGCCGAGTGGAGACGCAGCCCGCCGAGCAGGCCGAACTCGCTGCCACCGCCACGATGGCGCCCGAGCTGTCGGCGGTGGCCCAGGACTATCTGAAGGTCATCTGGACCGCCCAGGAGTGGTCGCAGGAGAAGGTGTCGACCAAGCTGCTCGCCGAGCGGATCGGCGTGTCGGCTTCGACGGTGTCGGAGGCCGTGCGCAAACTGGCCGACCAGGGTCTGGTCGAGCACGCCCGCTACGGCTCGATCACCCTCACCGAGCACGGTCGCCGCGCCGCCGTGGCCATGGTGCGCCGTCACCGCCTGATCGAGACCTTCCTGGTGAACGAACTCGGGTACGGCTGGGACGAGGTGCACGACGAGGCCGAGATCCTCGAACATGCCGTCTCGGAGCTGCTGATGACGCGCATAGACGCCAAACTCGGCTATCCCGACCGCGATCCACACGGTGACCCCATCCCCTCGCCCGACGGTGCTGTCCCCACACCCCCGGCTCAGCGCCTCAGCGATTTCGCCGCGGGCGAATCCGGCCGGGTGGCCCGCATCTCCGACTCCGATCCGGACATGCTGCGCTATTTCGACTCGGTGGGCATCGCGCTCGACACGGTGATCGAAGTGGAGGAACGTCGCGATTTCGCGGGCACCATCGCCATCCGCATCGCCTCGGCCGAGTCCCCCACCGAGCTGGGAACCCTTGCCGCCGAAGCTATTTGGCTCACGACCTGATCGTTGCGGCATGACGGTTCGGCGGTGGTCACCTCCCGGCCCCACGCACCGCGCGGTGACCGATCACCGGCCGAATCCGACCGCGATGATCAGCTCACCAGCGTGGCTCCCCGCCGGAAATCCGATCACCCGACCAGCCCATCGTGGACGCGCTGGGTGACCGGCTCGAGCAGCGGCCGGCGGTAATCGTTGAACAGCGTGGCGACGAGTTCACCGCGACTGCTGACGCCCGCCTTGTCGAACACCGACTTCACGTGGTCACGGACGGTGTGGGCGGACACGAACAGCCGGGCGGCGATCTCGGCGGTGGACAGTCCCGCGGCGATGAGTTCGGTGACCTCGAGTTCGCGCGGGGTCAGTTCATAGGCCGCCACGACCAGCGCCGCAATGTCCGAGGGCGCGGCATGCGCGATCACCAGTGCCGTCGTATCCGGCGCTCCGCTCGCCCCGCGCAGCTGGGACGCGTGACAGACCAGCCAGTGGCCGGTGGTGGCCCGGATCCGGATGCGGGCACCGGCACCGGCACCGGCACCGGTGAGCCTGGCCCGGCCCGCTGTGCTGAGAATCCACACGGGCAACGGCAATTCGAGGCCCGAAGGGGTGGTGGTGCTCGGCCCCGGC
Source organism: Nocardia halotolerans (assembly GCF_042650145.1). Classification (NCBI taxonomy): domain Bacteria; kingdom Bacillati; phylum Actinomycetota; class Actinomycetes; order Mycobacteriales; family Nocardiaceae; genus Nocardia; species Nocardia halotolerans. The sequence goes on from NZ_JBHSDL010000014.1 coordinate 207,488, forward strand.
GGCATCTGGGCGAGCAGTTCGCGTGCCTCGTCGTTGATCGAGAGCAGGGCACCGTCGGCGGCGAACAGGAGCAGCCCGGGGGCGTGCGCGCCAGGCGGGCCGGCGACCTGTGGTCGGCTAACGCCTCGCAGCCGGCCCGCCATCGGTGCCGACAGTGTGTGCAGCGCGGCGATCTCGGCGGCCTCGAATGCCGGTCGGCCGCGTTCCCGGAACAGGCTGACCTGCCCCCAGCCCTGACCGTCGACGCGCAGCACCGCCCGCAGCTCGTCATCGAAGCCGCGCGGTCGCATGAAGCCGCGGTACAGCGGGCTCAGCGACGGCCGGTCCCCGGTCACCGCGCGCAGCCCGGCCACCGGCACCGGGGCCACCGCGAGCTCACGGAACAGGTTGACGTGCTCAGCGAAAAGTTCTGATTCCCAATAGGCTCCGCAGCCACCCTCGTGCAGGTTCTCCACCCGCACCGGTGCCGTCGTCAGCCCGTTGACCGGGTCTGTGGCCACCCACACCGCGGCGTCGAAGGCGACGATGCGCCGCAAGCGGGTGGAGGTGCGGGCGAACAGCTCGTGCGCGTCCCCGGCGGTATCGATCGCGGCCAGCAGGGCGTCCATCGCGGGAGCGGGCGCAGCGGTCATGTCCCCATTGTCGTCGCAGATCGCGCGCGGCGGAATCCCGCAATCGTGGGATACCGCCACGGCGGCGGCCCGGTCAGGCTGAGCACCGGAATGCACGCGGCGCTCAGCCGCCGGAGAACAGGAGTCGATATGCGAATCGGGATCATCGGTGCGGGTGTGGCCGCCGTCGGGTTGCTCGACGCACTGGCGGGCACCGACCGGGCGCCGGGCGCGATCACGGTGTTCGAGGGGACCGCTGCCCTGTGGCGCGGACGGGCCTACCAGCACGACCTGCCTGCGGTACGGGTGAACGCCCCGCCGGCGTTGATGTCGGTGCGCGCCGAGGATCCCGGACATTTCGTGCGCTGGCTGTCGCAGCGGCCGGAGACGATGCGGTTTCTCGATCCCGGGCTCGGGCAGCCGATCGTGCCGCGGGCGATGTACGGGGAGTACCTGGAGCAGACGGCACGGGCCTCGATCGACCGGTTGCGGCGCGGCGGCTGGCAGGTGAGCGTGGTGAACGACCGGGTCACCGACATCGCGCAACAGCAGCCGGTGGTGCTGCGCACCGAGGGCGGCGGCGCGCATCCGGTGGACCGGGCGGTGCTGTGTGTCGGCAGCGGCCGCCCCCGCGACAACTACGGGCTGACCGGCGCGCCCGGCTATGTCGGTGAGCCGTACCCGTTGTCACGCACGGTGGGCGAGGTGGACGCCGACGCCCGGGTAGCGGTCATCGGCAGTGGCCTGACCGCCGTCGACATCGCAGCGGCACTGACCTCGAACGGCCATCGCGGCCCGATCACGCTGCTCTCGCGCAGCGGCGTCCTGCCGTTCGTCCAGCAACGACCACGACCGCTGACACCGCGGCATCTCACACCGGCCGCCGCCCTCGAACTGGCGTCGCGAGGCCCGGTCGCCTTCAGCGATGTCGTCGCGCTGATGCGGAGCGAATTGGCCGGAACCGGTGCGGATTTCGACGCATTCGCCGCGGAGATCAGCGGGACAGAAGACGCGACCACCCGTCTGCGCCGCCAACTGGGTGAGGTCGACTCCCCGCTACTGGGCAGGCGCCTGCTCACCATGGCGATCCGCACGATGGGCCCGGTCCTGTGGCCCGCGCTCACCGCCGCGGACCGGACCGTGTTGCGCACCGGGCATTTCCGCACCATCAGCAGCCTCAGTTCACCGATGGTCCCGCACAATGCGCGTATCCTGCTCGGCCTGCTGGATGCGGGGCAGGTTCGGTTGCGGACCGGAGTCACCGGGATCAGCGCGGCCGATACGGGGTTCACAGTCACCGACGACACCGCGTGGACGGCCGACGTGGTGATCAATGCCGTCAACCCGCCCGCCTACGTGACCCCACAGGACACCGCGTCGCTGGTGACCCGCCTGCTCGATACCGCGACAGCCGAACTCGCCCCGACCGGCGGTCTGCGCACCGACCCACGAACCCGAGCCCTGTTGCCCACCGGCGCCTGGCATGTCCTCGGGAACCTGTCCGCCGATTCGATGTTCATCGCCACCAACCCGCCCGGCCTCGCCACCGAAGCCATGGCCCTGGCCGAACAACTGGCGAAGGCACCGGCGCAGGACCGAGGAACGCCCGACATGTCGGCCGGTTCGCCCGGTCAGCGGTGCGCGTAACACGCTGAGGTGGCGCCCCACATTGATCGCGGACCCGATCCGTGGCGGGCCGACACCGCCACGGATCGGGTCGCGACCTGATCGTTGCGGCATGACGGTGCGGCATTTGTCACGTCCCGGCCCGACGCACCGCGCGGTGACCGGTTCACCGACCGAATCCGCCCATGATCAGCTGACCGGCCGAGCCCACCAGCGTGGCCCGCGCCGGATATCCGATCAGCCGACCTGCCCGTCGTCGGCGAAGTGGTGCCCGGCGCCGACGACGTCTGACCATGATGACGCACCAGCAGCGGTAACCGGCTCGAGCGGTCTGTCGCACAGACCTGAACGCTCCACGTCAGCCGGCAGAACACCAGTTCAGTCGCCGATACCCCGGGGTCGGACGACCATCACCGACGCGGCGCGCTTACCGCTCTCCTCGAGCAGCGCGATGGCTCTGCCCGCCGGATCGAGGGCCGCGTAGACGCCCTTGATGCCGATCGGGTCCAGCCAGCGGCCGTTGCGCAGGTCCTCGGCCTGGGACTCGTCGATGTCGCGGTGCGGGAACGCGGTGCGGACGGCATCGTCGATGTCGAGGCTGAGCAGGGGTTGCTCGGCGTCGGCGGCCACCGCGAGTTCTTCCAGAGTGCGGGCGTGTTCGAGGGTGAACGGGCCGACCCGGGTACGGCGCAGTGCGGTGAGGTGGCCGCCGACCCCGAGGGCCGCGCCCAGGTCGCGGGCGAGGGCACGGATGTAGGTGCCCGAGGAGCAGTCGACTTCCACGTCCAGGTCGACGAACTCGCCGGTGTCGCGGCGGGCGAGCACCTCGAAGCGCGACACCGTCACCGGGCGGGCGGCGAGCTGCACGTCCTCACCGGCGCGGGCGCGGGCGTAGGCACGTTCACCGTCGATCTTGATGGCGCTCACCGTGGCCGGCACCTGCTCGATGTCCCCGGTCAGCGCGGCGACACCGGCGGCGATCTCGGCCTCGGTGACGTGCAGGGCGGACGTGGTCGAGGTGACCTCGCCTTCGGCATCGTCGGTGATCGTGGCCTGGCCCAGGCGGATCGTCGCCGTGTACGCCTTCGAGGTGAGGATCACCTGGCCGAGCAGTTTGGTGGCCCGTTCGACACCGAGCACCAGCACACCGGTGGCCATCGGGTCGAGGGTGCCCGCGTGGCCGACCTTCTTGGTGCGCAACAGCTTGCGGCCGCGCGCCACCACATCGTGGCTGGTGAGCCCACTGTCCTTGTCGACGATCACGAGTCCGCCGAGCTCGCCCACCCGGGATACGCGGGCCGCCATCAGCCGTGCGCGATCGCGGTCAGGATCAGCCCGTCGGCGATCGTCCAACGTCCTTCGAAGGCGGTCAGCGGGGTACCGCCGTCGTTCGTCAGACCCGGCACCAGCAGCTTGGTGTGGAAGGTGCCGGAACCGGAATCGGCGGTGCGGGCATCGATGTCGATGGTGATGTGGGCGTCCTCGAAACCGAGCCAGCGCAAGGTCAGCGGGAACCAGGCTTTGTAGGTGGCCTCTTTCGCGCAGAACAGCAGCCGATCCAGGTGCAGGCCGTCGGCGGGTGCGGCGGCCAGCCAGTCACGTTCGGCGGGCAGGCTCACCGAATCGAGCACCCCGTCCGGGAGCGCGGCGTGCGGTTCGGCGTCGATGCCGACCGAACGGAAACGCAGCGCGTGCGCCATCGCGGCGGCACGGTAACCGTCGCAGTGGGTGAGGCTGCCGACCACCCCGCGCGGGAACATGGGCATGCCACGCTCCCCCTTGCCGATGGCGACCGGGGGCTCACCGAGTTGTTCGAGCGCGAGCCGGGCGCAGTGCCGGGCGCCGATGAAGTCGCGGCGCCGCTTCTCGACCGACTTGGCGATGAGGTGTTCCTCGGCCGGGTGCGCCTTCAAGTCCTCCGGGTAGGCCAGCAGCTCCGCGGCCGCCACCCCGGCAGGCAATATGTTCTGAAGCAGACCCGCCTCCCTGTGACTCATGGCCGGACCTGGGTGGTCGTCCGGTGAGTTCGGCGGCCGGCGGGACGGGCGCAGCTGCGTCCGCCCGTCCCCGATGAGTTGCTCATGTGCATCACCAAATCAGTGGTCGACGTCCGACGCAAATCCGGCTCACACACCGCGGCGCCGTTCCGCTTTGGCGCGCATTTCGGCGGCGGCTGCTTCCATTTCCGGGGTGACGGTGAAGTGCCCACCCCAGGCGTTGAGGTCGCCTTCGGCGTAGACCGGTTCGGGCAGGATCTGGCGCAGCAGCGGTTCGGGCATGCCGCGGCGCTTCCATTCGCGTGGGTAGCCGAGGGAGACCTCCTCGAAGCGAACCCCGTCGTAGTGGGTGGTGCGCGGGATGTGCAGGTGGCCGTAGACCGAGCACACCACGTTGTAGCTGGTGTGCCAGTCGGCGGTGAGGTCGGTGCCGCACCACAGCGAGAACTCCGGGTAGAACAGGATCTCGGTGGGCTGGCGGACCAGCGGAAAGTGGTTGATCATCACCAGCGGGGTGTCGGGCGCCAGCGCGTCGAGGCGGCGCTGGGTGTACTGCACGCGGGCGTGGCACCAGGCGTCGCGGGTGAGGTACGGGTCGGGAGTCAGCAGGAATTCGTCGGTGGCCACGACATTGCGTTCCCGCGCCACCGCCAGGGCTTGCGCCTTGGTGTGGGTTCCGGCGGGGCGCCACGAGTAGTCGTAGAGCAGGAACATCGGGGCGATGGTGACCGCGCCGCCGAACTTCTCCGCACCCGGCCCGTTCCACACCGGGAACGGGTCCTCCGGGGTGACGACGTCGAGATCACGGCACATCGCCACCAGATAGTCGTAGCGGGCGGCACCGTGCATCTGCACCGGGTCCTTGGGGGTGGTCCACAGCTCGTGGTTGCCCGGCACCCAGATGACCTTGGCGAAGCGGCCGCGCAGCAGCTCGAGCGCCCACCGCACTTCCTCGGCCTTCTCCCCCACGTCACCGGCGACGATCAGCCAGTCCTCGGGCGAATCGGGCCGGATCTGCTCGACGACCGGCTTGTTGCCCTGATGTCCCACATGGACGTCGCTGACCGCCATCAACTTCGGTATCACCACACCCACCTTGGCACATCCTTGCCCCACGAGACGTCGAAGGGTCGGCGAAGCAACGAGGTCGCCGCAGACCGTGGCCTCAGGCGGCGAACAACCCGCCCACGAAGTCGAGGACGCGCCGGTGGGACTCCGCGGCGATCTGCTCGTGGCCACCCGGGTACTGCGCGAACTCGACCTCGGTGCCCGCCGAGCGCATCTGCCCGAGCAACGCGAGTGTCATCGGCAGCGGCACCACCATGTCGGTGGCGCCGTGGGCGATGAGAATCGGCTGCCGGTAGCCGACGGTCGGCACCATCATGTAGTCGCGCAGCGCGGCACCCACACCCGCGGATTCCATCGGTCTGGCCAGCAGTGCGCCGAGCGAGGCACCATCGACGACCGCGTCGAATTCGTGCACACAACTGGTGGCGATCGCGTCGACCACCTGTCGGCCGCGGGCGCTGAGCGTGCCGTTCACATCCAGGTCGGGGCGGGTGGCGCGCAATCCGGCGAGCATGCCCGCGAACGGGCCGACCAGCCGGTCGACCACCGGGAGATTCGGGACCTTCGGATCGAGCCGGGACAGGATCTGCTCGAACTGCGATTCCGGTGCCAGCGCCACGGTGCCGCGGAAGTCGAGTTCCGGCGCGTAGTCGGCGGCGAGATTGCCGGTGGCCAGTGCGGCGTGCCCACCCTGGGAACCACCGACCACCGACCAGCTCGGGGACAGGCTCGGTTCCGCCGCCCGTGCGGCGCGAACCACATCGATCGTCGCCGTGGCTTCGCTGCGGGTGTGCAGGTAGGGGTGCACGGTGTCCGCGCCCGCCGACAGCCCGAGATAGTCCGGGGCGACAACCGCCCAGCCCTGATCCAGGAATGATTGCAGCAGCGGTCGTTCGCGCGCGGCCTTGGACGTGGTGAGCCCACAGCGCGGTGCGAGGCCACTGGTCCCGTGATCCCACGCCACCACCGGATAGCCACCTTCGGGTGCCGGGGCATCCGGAAGCAACAGCAGCCCGGCCGATTTCGTCGTCCCGCCCGTGGCCGCCTCGGTGCTGTATTCGACGATCGACGCCCGCGACCACTCACCCCAGCCCGGCGGCTGCGCGGTATGCGAGACCAGCCGGCCCGGATGCTCGGGTGCCGCCTGTGCCGTCGCGGGGACGCCCGCGACCACCGCGACCAGTGTCAGCGCACCGGCCAGCACCCGGCCGGCCTTCGAAATCACGTCGTACACGCCCGTTTCGCCTCCATCGTTCGCCCCGGATCTCCGCCTCGACGGTAGGCGACCAAGCCACTGTGAGCACTATCTACGTTTCCCGGGCCCGCGGTGCCCGCACTCCCGGACGCCGCCGCGGCCGCTCCCCCGATCACGTGAGTTCGTCCGGTATCTGCGCACCCACCTGCGCCCAGCGACCCGAACGCGCACGAACGACGACGGCGAGCAGCCGGGCCAGCATGAACACCACCAGCCCGCTCCAGATCCCCGCCACTCCCCAGTCGAAGACCAGCGACAACCAGATCAGCGGCAGGAATCCGGTGAGGGCCGCACCCAAGGTGGCGGTGCGCAGGAAGGCGGCGTCGCCCGCGCCGAGCAGCACACCGTCGAGGGCGAAGACCACGCCGGCCACCGGGATCATGGCGACGAAGAACCACCAGATGACGTGCGCGCGATCGAGTACGGCGGCGTCGCCGGTGAAAACCAGCGGAATCATCCCCGCCCCCGCGGCGAAGGTAGCGGCCAGGATCAGCGCGAATACCGCCGACCAGGCGGTGACCCGGCGTGCGATCTCTTTCGCACGGTGGGCGCTTCCGGCGCCGAGCGCGGCCCCGACCAGCGTCTGCGCGGCGATGGCGAGCGAATCCAGGGTCAGCGCGAGGAAGTTCCACAGCTGCAACACCAGCTGGTGGGCGGCGACGGAGGCCGCACCGAAACGGGCGGCGACCGCCGCGGCGGAGACGAAACACACCTGGAACGACAGACTGCGCACGATCAGATCGCGACCGAGCACCAACTGGGCGCGCATCATGGCCGGCTGGGGACGCAACGACACCTGTTCTCGCAGCAGGGCATAACCGAACAGCGCACCCGACACGGATTGGCCGATGAGATTGGCCACCGCTGATCCGGCCAGCTCCATGCGTGGCGCGCCGAGTAACCCGTACACCAGCACCGGGCACAGCACGGCCGAAAGTGCCAGTCCCGCGACAACATAGGTCAATGGCCGGCGGACATCCTGTACCCCGCGCATCCATCCGTTCCCGGCCATCGACAGCAGGATCAACGGCACCCCGAACACGGCGATGCGCACCCACGCCAGTGCCGCATCAGCGATGTCGCCGCCACCGGCGAGTACCGCGCACAGTGGCGCCGCGAACAACTGGATCACCGCGACGATCACCGCCCCGATCCCCAGCCCCACCCAACTCGCCTGCACCCCTTCCGCGACCGCACCCGCCCGATCACCTGCGCCCTGCCGACGAGCCGCCCGCGCCGTCGTCCCGTAGGACAGGAACGTCAACTGGGTACTCACCGTCCCGAGGATCACCCCGCCCACCGCCAAACCCGCCAGCGACAACGCCCCCAACCGCCCCACCACCGCGATATCGAACAGCAGATACAGCGGCTCAGCGACAAGCACACCCAGGGTGGGCACAGCGATGCCGAGAATCCGCCGAGGCCCCACCTCTTCGACCGATCCGGCACCCGCTACAGACCCCACGCCGACCTCCCACCGCCCCACGACAACACCCGACCCGCCTGATGGTGGCACATGCCACCGACAACCGAGCGAGGCTACCGACGCCCACGGACTACCGAGACTTCGCAGAGTTCTACTCGGCACAGGTGCAGCGGGTACACGGCGAACTGTGGGGCGAGCATCGTGGGAGCTATCGACCGAGCGCGGCCACCAACGCGCGCACGACCGAATCGGCGCTGCCATAGGTGGTGTAACCCGCCGCGAAGCGGTGCCCGCCACCACCGAATCCGCTGGCCACGGCCGCGACATCGATGCCGTCGGTCACGCCGGGGGCGGAGTCGCGCGAGCGCAGTGAGACCGTCCAGCGGTCGTTCTGACCGCGTGCTTCCTTGAAGACGGCGGCGATTCCGGCCTGCGCGGTGGTGCGCACGATGTCGATGACGCTCTCGACTTCTTCCGGGCCGACCTCGGTGGTGTCGGCGGCGCGGACCAGCGCGTACACCAGGCCGACACCGGCGGCCGAGGGCACCAGTTCGGCCGAGGCCAGCACTTTCGACAACATCGGCAACCAGCTGAAGGGGTGCGTGTCGAGCAGGGCGCGGGTGATCTCGGTGCCGTCGATACCGGTGGCGAGCAGCCGTTCGGCCATGGCATGGCTGCCCGGGCGCGCCCAGCGGAACGATCCGGTGTCGGTGACCAGGCCCGCGAACAGGCAGTGCGCGATCGACGCGTCGATCGGCACCTCCCAGGCGTCGAGCAGGCGCATGACCAGCTCGGTGGTCGAGGCCGCGGACTCCTCGATCAGGTCCACGGTGCCGAAACCGTCATTGGCTCGATGGTGATCGATCACCAATGTGGTTGCCGCACCGGGTAATCGGTCGGCGAGCGCGCCGAGACGGCTGCGCGCGCCGCAATCGACGACAACGAGCAGATCGACCTCGCGGGGTATCTGCGCGGGCGGTACCAGCAGTTGCACGCCGGGCAGGGTGCGCAGCGAAGCGGGCAGTTCCGCGGGTTCGGCGAATGACACCCACACCGGCACCTGGCGCCGCTGCAGGGCCAGCGCCAGCGCCAGCCCGCTGCCGACGGTGTCGGCGTCGGGCTGCACATGACACAGGATCGTCACCGACTCGGCCGCGGCCAAGGCGGCCACGGCGGCGTCGAGTGCGGTTCCGTCGCGAAGACCGGTCATGGCCGCACCACCGCGAGCCGGCACCGACCGAACACGGCAGTGCCCACGCCACCCGGCGTGGTCACTGCCGCCGCCTTCTCCGGACACTGACCGGACATGGCATGCCTACTCGTCTTCGTCGGCGCGATCGGACTTGTACGGATCGGCCTCGCCGGCGTGCTCAGCGTTGGCCGCGACCTTGGCCACCTCGTCGTCGATGGCACGGGCCCGAGCCAGCAGCTCCTCCATCTCGCGTGCCGCGTCGGGCACCTTGTCCAAGGTGAAGGTCAGGATCGGAGTGAACTTCACCCCGGTTCCCGCGCCCACCTTGGACCGCAGCACGCCCTTGGCCGCTTCCAGACCCGCGGCCGCCGCCGTGTAATCGGGTTCGGTCTCGAGCGTCTCGCCCATCACCGTGTAGAAAATTGTCGCCTCGCGCAGGTCACCGGTCACCTTGGCATCGGTGACAGTGACGAACCGCAGCCGCGGATCCTTGATCTCGTACTCGATCGCGGTGGCCACGATCGCGGAGATCCGCTTGGCGAGTCGGCGTGCCCTGGCTTGATCCACCATGGGGTGCTCCTCTCATCGGCGGCCCGGGTGCGGCCCTACGTGTTACGCAGGCTTGCGCCTGGCGAGTTTCGACACCCGGGCCGCGCATCTATCAGTCTTCGGGACCGAAGATCCGGCGGCGTACTGCCAGCAACTCTATCTCCGGACGCGCGGCAACATGCCGCTCACACTTGTCGAGCACCTCGTTCAGGTGCCCGGTTTCCGCACTGACCATGGCCACACCGAGCAGTGCCCGGCGGTGCAGGTCCTGGTCTCCGGCTTCGGCAGCGTGCACGCCGAAGCGTTTGTGTAGCTCGGCGATGATCGGCCGGATCACCGACCGCTTCTCTTTGAGCGAATGCACGTCACCGAGCAGCAGATCGAATTCGAGCGCACCGATGTACAGCGGTGCTCACCTCCTGGTAGACGGGATCGCCCGCATGACCACACGCCGCACCCGAAACTCGGATGCGGCGTGTGGACCGGTGTGCGATATCAGTCGCGCGGCTTCTCGCGCAGCTCGTATGCCTCGATGATGTCGCCGTCCTTGATGTCGCTGTAGGTGACGGTCATACCGCACTCGAAACCTTCGCGAACCTCGGTGGCGTCGTCCTTCTCCCGCTTGAGCGAGGAGATGGTCATCGTCTCCGCGATCACCCGGCCGTCGCGGATCAGGCGCGCCTTGGCGTTGCGCTTGACCGTACCGGAGGTGACCATGCAACCGGCGATGTTGCCGATCTTCGACGAACGGAAGATCGCGCGGATCTCCGCCCGGCCCAGTTCGACCTCTTCGTAGATCGGCTTGAGCATGCCCTTGAGGGCCTTCTCGATCTCGTCGATCGCCTGGTAGATCACCGAGTAGTACCGGATGTCGACGCCTTCGCGGTTGGCCAGCTCGGTGGCCTTGCCCTCCGCGCGGACGTTGAAGCCGATGATGATCGCGTTGGAGGCCGACGCCAGGTTGACGTTGGTCTCGGTGACGCCACCGACACCGCGGTCGATGACGCGCAGACGCACCTCGTCGTCGATCTCGATCCCGAGCAGGGCCTCTTCGAGGGCCTCGACGGTACCGGAGTTGTCGCCCTTGAGGATCAGGTTGAGCTCCGAAGTCTCCTTCAGGGCGGCATCCAGATCTTCCAGGCTGATCCGCTTGCGGCTGCGTGCGGCCAGCGCGTTGCGCTTGCGCGCATTGCGGCGGTCGGCGATCTGACGCGCGATCCGGTCTTCCTCGACCACGATCAGGTTGTCGCCTGCGCCGGGCACCGAGGTGAAACCGACGACCTGCACCGGACGCGACGGCATCGCCGCGTGCACGTCTTCGCCGTGCTCGTCGACCATGCGGCGCACGCGACCGTAGGCGTCGCCCGCCACGATCGAGTCACCGACGCGCAGCGTGCCGCGCTGGATGAGCACGGTGGCCACGGGGCCACGGCCACGGTCCAGGTGCGCCTCGATGGCGACACCCTGGGCGTCCATGTCCGGGTTGGCCCGCAGGTCCAGCGAGGCATCCGCGGTCAACAGCACCGCTTCGAGCAGCGCATCGATGTTGAGGCCCTGCTTGGCCGAGATGTTGACGAACATGGTCTCGCCGCCGTACTCCTCGGTGACCAGGCCGTACTCGGTGAGCTGCTGCTTGATCTTGTCCGGGTTGGCGCCTTCCTTGTCGATCTTGTTGATCGCGACAACGATCGGCACATCCGCGGCCTGGGCGTGGTTGATCGCTTCCACCGTCTGCGGCATGACACCGTCGTCGGCCGCGACCACGAGGATCGCGATGTCGGTGGCCTTCGCACCACGGGCACGCATGGCGGTGAACGCCTCGTGACCCGGGGTGTCGATGAAGGTGATCAAACGCTCTTCGTCGTTGAGGTTGGTCAGCACCTGGTAGGCACCGATGTGCTGGGTGATGCCACCGGCCTCGCCCTCGGCCACATTGGCCTTACGGATGGTGTCGAGCAGTCGGGTCTTACCGTGGTCGACGTGACCCATCACGGTCACCACCGGCGGACGCTGTTCGAGGTCTTCCTCGCCGCCGGCATCCTCGCCGTAGGTGAGGTCGAACGACTGCAGCAGCTCACGGTCTTCGTCCTCGGGGCTGACCACGTGGACGACGTAGTTCATCTCGCCGCCGAGCAGCTCGAGGGTCTCGTCGTTCACCGACTGAGTGGCCGTGACCATCTCGCCGAGGTTGAACAGGGCCTGTACGAGTGCTGCGGGGTTCGCGTCGATCTTCTCGGCGAAGTCCGACAGCGACGCGCCACGGGCGAGACGGATGATCTCACCGTTGCCGCGGGGCAGCCGCACGCCACCGACGGCGGGCGCCTGCATGTTCTCGTACTCGGCGCGCTTTGCCCGCTTCGACTTACGGCCACGACGCACGGCGCCACCGGGACGACCGAACGCACCGGCCGCGCCACCACGGCCACCGGGGCCACCGGGGCGACCGCCACCGGGACGTCCACGGAAACCACCGGCCGCGGGCGCACCACCGGGAGCACCGGGGGCACCGCCACCGCCACCGCGGTAACCACCACCGCCGCCGCCACCGGGACGACCTGCGCCGCCACCGGGACCGCCACCGGGACGACCCGGACGGCCACCGGCCGCGGGGCCGGGACGAGCCGAACGCGCCGGCATGGCACCGGGGTTCGGACGCGGAGGCATCGAACCCGGGTTGGGACGTGCGCCACCGGGACGCGGGGCACCGCCCTGCGCGGCGGCCGGACGGGGACCGCCCTGACCCTGGCCGGGGCGCGGAGCGCCCTGACCGGGAGCCGGACGCGGACCACCCTGGCCGGGTGCCGGACGGGGACCGCCCTGACCCGGAGTGGGTCGCGGGCCGCCCTGCGGGGCGGGACGCGGCGCACGATCACGATCCGGAGCGGAACTGAACGGGTTGTTACCGACGCGCGGCGGCTTCGGGCCGGGCTTCGGGCCGGGCGCGGCCGGACGCGGGGCAGCCGGTGCGGGCTGACCCTGCTGCTGCGGCGGCTGACCACCCTGACCCGGACGCGGAGCGCCGGGGGCGGGGCGGGGGCCGGGTGCGGGCGCGTCGGCCGGCTTGGCGGCAGGCGGCGCGGATTCCGCGGCCGCCGGGGTCGGCTTGGCGGCCGGAGCCGGCTTCGGCTCGGCCGGAGCGGCCGGTGCCGGGGCGGGCGCCGCGGGGGTCGCGGCAGCGGCGGGAGCCGCCGGAGCCGGACGCGGACCGGGGCGGGGACCGCCGGGAGTGGGTTTGGCGGCCGGTCGGGCTGCCTGCGACGGTCCGGGACGGGCCGCCGGCTTCGCGTCGGCCGCCGGGGCGGACTTCGACGCGACTGATTCGCGCAGACGACGTGCGACGGGTGCTTCCACCGTCGAGGACGCCGACTTCACGAACTCGCCTTGCTCCTTGAGCTTCGCGAGTAGTTCCTTGCTTGTGACACCGAGTTCTTTAGCCAACTCGTGCACGCGGGCCTTGCCTGCCACTGCTCTCCTCACTGAGAGGTCGAGCAGTGACACCGCCTAGGTAAGGCGGGCCCGCACGACCTCGGGTTATCTCCGATGGACGTTCATCGTTGGTGCTTCACGGTGTGCTCATGAGTGCTCGTGCCTGTTCTCGAGGTACTGCTCCAGGGCTGAGATATCCAGATTTCCGGACACTCGTAGGGCTCTGCCGAATGCTCGGCGCCGCTCTGCGGAACGCAGACAGGCTGAAACGGGGTGCAGCCAGGCACCCCGTCCGGGAAGTCTGCGCTGTGGATCGGGGACGATCACCACCGGGGCTCCAGCAGTAGAACTGCCGGCGGCCCGAGGCTGCGTCACGATCCGCAACAGGTCGGCAGACGGCTCGCGCTGACGGCATCCGATACAGGTTCGAACGGATTGCGCGGGCCGGTCCTTCACCCACTCTACCGGTGACCCGGTCATAACGACGAACCCCTCCCCTGCCGAAGTTACCAACCTGTCACCCGGTGACCCCGAATTCGGGCCCGCCGGATCAACTGCGATGCACCTCCGGCCGGACCGAGTCGTCCGGCTCCGGGGCCGCGTCGCTGCGGATATCGATGCGCCAGCCCGTCAGGCGGGCGGCCAGGCGGGCGTTCTGGCCCTCCTTGCCGATCGCCAGCGAGAGCTGGAAGTCGGGCACGATCACCCGCGCCGCTCGCGCCTCGGGGTCGACGACAGTGACCGAAACCACTTTCGACGGCGACAGCGCATTACCGACGAAAGTCGCCGGATCCTCGTCGTAGTCGATGATATCGATCTTCTCACCGGCCAGTTCGCTCATCACGTTGCGCACGCGCTGGCCCATCGGGCCGATGCACGCGCCCTTGGCGTTCACACCGGGCACGGTGGAGCGCACGGCGATCTTGGAACGGTGACCCGACTCGCGCGCCACCGCCACGATCTCCACCGAGCCGTCGGCGATCTCGGGGACCTCGAGCGAGAACAGCCGCCGCACCAGGTTCGGGTGGGTACGCGAGAGCTGGATCTGCGGGCCGCGCTGACCCCGCGAGACACCGTAGACGTAGCACTTGATCCGGTCGCCGTGCTCGTAGGTCTCGCCCGGTACCTGCTCGGCGGGCGGGATCAGCCCCTCGGCGCCGTTGGCGTCGCTGCCGATGCGCACCACCACGATGCCGCGGGCGTTGGCCCTGGCGTCGCGCTGGATCACCCCGCCGACGATCTCGCCCTCGTGGGCACTGAAGTCGCCGAAGGACTTCTCGTTCTCGGCGTCACGCAGCCGCTGCAACACCACCTGGCGGGCGGTGGTGGCCGCGATCCGGCCGAAACCCTCAGGCGTGTCGTCCCATTCGGACACGAGGTTGCCGTCGGCGTCGACCTCACGCGCCATCACCCGCACCACACCGGTCTTCTGGTTGATGTCGATGTAGGCGTTGGGCTGGTGACCCTCGGTGTGCTTGTAAGCGGTCAGCAGCGCCGACTCGATCGCCGAGATCACGGTCTCGATGGGGACGCCCTTGTCGGCGACGATCGCGCGCAAGGCTTCGATTTCGATGTTCATTCCGCAACCCCTTCGGTGGGTGTGTCACTGTGATTGCCGGCGAGGTCGGCGGGTTCGTCGCCCGGGACGGGACGGCCTGCGGCGATACCGCCGGCGAGTTCGAGTTCGGCGGCACCGGGGGCGTTGAATTCGACCTGGACGACCGCCGAGGCGATGTCGGCCAGCGGCACGTGCACGCGGTGCGGTTTGTTGCGCCCGCCCAGGACGAGCGCGATCGTGGCATCGTCGGCGAGCTGACCGACCCTGGCCTCGAAGCGCTTCTTGCCCTCGACGGCTTCGGCACCGTCGGCCAGCGCGAGCTTCACCTTGCGTCCCTGCGCGCGGCGCCAGTGCCGGTCGGTGCTCAGCGGGCGGTCCACGCCCGGGGTGGTCACTTCCAGCAGGTAGGGGGATTCGCCGAAATCGCCCGCTTCGTCGAGCGACTCCGACAGCTCGCGGCTCAGTTCGGCGACGGCGTCCAGATCTACGGGGCCGTCGCTGTCGACGGTGACCTTCACCCGAACCGGAGCCAGCTCACCGTTGCCCGCGGCTGCGATCACAACGCCCTCGAGGTCGAATCCCCGGCGTGCGACGAGCTCAGCGACGAGCTGGCTCACCCTTTCCTCGGTGGGTATCGGCATATGGGCGGCTCCTGGTTCAGTTGTGACGCGATCGGAAATTTTCTACGCCGAAGGTCTAGCGTAACGCGCCCCGAGAGTGTAAAGGACCAGCCACCGGCCGTCGCGCACCGGTCCGTTCCGGCGTGCCCGGCGCGGAAATACCGCCCGCGCGAGATCTGGCACGATGGTGCACGTGCCCCACCGCCATACCGTCCCGCCGAGCGCCGGGCGACCTTCCGGCATACGCTCCGACCGGCACGAATCCCATCCCACACGGATCGAATCCGCCCGGTCGGCCGCCGTCGTACACTCCGCGTCGAGATCCGCGCCGTCGGCTTCGGTGCACGCGCCGAAAACCGTGAATCAGCACACCGGCATTCGAAAGGCTTTGCCGGCGCGCGAGATCGGCCCACTCCAGGCCGCGCACAGTGGACCGGCCTGGCGCCGGCGCACCCTGCTGCGGCTCGTCGGCGCGAGCGCGCTCGGTGTTCCCGCGGTTGCCGTCCTCGCGGCGTGCGCGGCCGAGGACACCGTCCACGCACCCGATCCCCTTGCCGCGCAAGAGGTGCTGGCCCGCGCCGATGCCGCCGCCGCGACGGCCGCGATCGCGCTGGCGCCGCAGGCCGGTGCCGCGCTGAGGACGGTCGCCGAAGAACGCACCGCGCACGCCGACGCCCTGCGCGCCGAGATCGATCGGGTGATCGGCGTGTACGGCGACGGCACCACACCGGCACGGCGCACCGCGGCGGTGACCGTGCCCGGTCCCGACGGCGCACCGGTGCCCGCCGAAGTCGTCCGGTCCACCGCCCAGCAGCCGCTCTCGCTGTCTCAGCTACGTGACCAGCTGGTCCGTTCGCAGCAGGCCGCCGCCGCGCTCGCCCGGACCGAAACCGGCTATCGCGCCGGACTACTGGCCTCGATCAGCGCGGCGTGTGCCGCCGAAGCGGGAGTGCTGCTGTCATGACCGACCAACGTCAGGCCGTGCAGCGCGCGCTCGATGCCGAGTACGCCGCCGTCTACGCCTACGGCGTGATCGCGGCCTACGCCAACAGCGACCGCTCGCACCTGGTCGCCGAGTTCAGTGCCGCGCATCGCGCTCGCCGCGACGCCACCGTCGAGCTGCTCGAGGCCGACGGCACCGATCCCGGAGCGCCCGACGCCGCCTACCAGCCACCGTTCCCGGTCGATGATCCGATCCCGGCGGCGAACCTGGCCGTGACGGTCGAATCCGATTGCGCCGCAGCCTGGTACGCGGTGGTCGAGCAGGCCGTTGACGCGACCGTTCGCGCCACTGCCACCGAAGCACTCACCGAGGCGGCCGTGCGCCGGGCTCGCTGGCAGTCGATCCTGGGTACGGGACCCTCGACCGTTGCGTTCCCGGGCCGGGCTTGACCGCTTCCACCGGGCTCCCGCATCCGGCGTAATCGTGCGATACGCCCTCACGCCAGTCAGGTAGCCGACTGGAACGATGAGATTCGCACGATTACGCCCGGCCACACGCCAGACCGGCCACACGCCAGACCGGCCACACGCCAGACCGGCCACACGCCAGACCGGCCACACGCCGGACCGGCCCGGCGCCGAGACCCGCACACCCGCGTGGGCGGCGGGGACCTCCGCTACGGACGCATCGCGTACGCGCCGTCGTAGGACTGCACCTGCTGCCACACCCGGTCGAAGCGAGCGGTGTCGGCGACCGGCGTGCGCAGGGCCGCGATCGCCCAGTCACGCTGGGCGTCGGTGACCGACGACTTGCCCAGCATCGCCGTGGCCTGGGTGTTGAAGTCGCGGATCTGGAAGTCGAAGATCTGGTCGAGCACGTCACGATCGAGGCCGGTGAGCTCGGCCTGCTCGAGGATCAGCTGGCCGTAGACCACGGTGGAGAACAGGTGGCCGATGGTGAGCATGAAGTCCAGGTCCTGCTGCTGGCCGGCCTCGGGGGCCGCGGTGAGCAGCAGCTCACGCAGCGCCTTGGCCTGCTCGTAGAAGCGGGCCACGTTCGGCACGTCGGCGGCCCGCTCGTAGGCCGGGGTCCAGTCGGCGAACTGCACCTTGCCCGCACCGCGCGCGGGGCCCTGCTGCCAGAAGAACTCCTCGTCGCCGGCCTCGAGCCGGGTGCCGATCGCCGGGTATTCCTTGGGGTTGAGCAGGTAGTTCGGCATGAACTTCAGGATCTGGCCCACGTTCACGTGCACCGTGCCCTCGAGCCGGGGCAGGTGGTTGATGTAGCGCGAGGCCTCGGCGAAGTAGGTGTTCTTCTCGAACCCCTTGGCGGCCAGCACATCCAGCAGCAGGGTCATCGCGACCTCGCCCTCGGAGGTCACCTTGGACTTGGTCATCGGGTTGAACAGCAGGTAGCGGCGGTCCTCGAGTGAGGCGCTGCGGAAGTAGTCGACGGCGCGGTCGCTGAACTGCTTCATGGCGATCAGCCGGGCGTAGGCGTCGACGAAATTGCCGCGCACGTGCGGGAAGTCGGTGACCGGGTTGCCGTAGAGGATGCGGTTGTTCGCGTGGGTGATGGCCTCGAAGAACGAGTGCTCGACCATGCCGATGCCACCGTGGCACAGGTTGAACTTGCCCACGTTGACGGTGTTGAGTGCGGCCGAGAAGCCTTCCGGGCCTTCGTGGAGCATGTCGGCGGCGGTCACCGGGTAGTTCTCCAGCCGGAAGTGGCTGACGTACATCTGCCCGTGGATGACGCTCTCGACCAGGTGGTAGTGGGCGTGGCGGCTGTCGGCGGCGAACCAGACGTAGCCCTGCGGGCCTTCCACGTCACCGCGGCGGGAGAACACCGACACCATCGAGGCGACGTTGCCGTTGCCGATGTAGTACTTCTCACCGTTGGCGCGGAACAGGATCCCCGCCTCGGCGTCGGCGCTGCCCGGCTCGGTCGGGGTGAGGATGAGGTCGGTGTTGTAGATGTCGGCGCCGTGGTCGCGCTCGGAGAGCGCGAAGGCCATCACCTGACCGTTGTCGAGGTCGGCGGCGGCCTTGCGCTTGGCGATCTCGTTGTCGCTCTGCCAGATCGGGCCCAGGCCCAGGATGGTCACCTGCTCGGCATACCAATAGGCGAGGCCGTAGAAGCCGAAGATCTCCGACAGGGCGGCGTTGCGGGCGGCGTCCCAGCGCTTGTTCGGGTCGCCGTCGGCGTAGGCGGCAGGGGTCAGGAAGGTGGCGAACAGCTTTTCCTTGCCCACGAACTCGAGGAACTCCTCGACCCACACCGCGGCGCGATCCTCGGCCAGCAACTGCGCCTTGCCCTTGGACTCGAACCACTCGATGGTGGCCCGCAGCAGCCGGCGGGTCTCGGCATCGAAGTGCTGCGGGTCGTAGGTGGCGGGGTTGAACAGCAGGCTGGGCGAACTCGTCATGCCAGCCAACTTATCAGCGCCACCTCCACGCTCGAGCTCGCTACCAGCAGGTTTCCCCTACGTAGGCGTAACTTGGGGCCGGAGCATCCCCGCAAACGCGACTCGCGCCGCCCCGCGTCGAGCGGGACGGCGCGAGTGGTGCGGTGCGCTCAGCCGCGGACCTTGGCGGTCACCGCGCTGACGGCGTCCTCGGCCGGGATCTCCTCGGCTTCGCCGGTGCGACGGTTGCGCAGCTCCACCTTGCCCTCGGCCCAACCGCGGCCGATCACCAGGATCCAGGGCATGCCGAGCAGTTCGGCGTCCTTGAACTTCACACCGGGCGAGGCGGTGCGGTCGTCGAACAGGACCTCGAGCCCTTCGGCGTCCAGGCCGGCGACCACGTGTTCGGCACCGTCACGCGCGGCGGCGTCCTTGTTGGCGATCACCACGTGCACGTCGAACGGGGCGACTTCGGCGGGCCAGCGCAGGCCCTTGTCGTCGTGCTGCTGTTCGGCGATCACCGCGACCATGCGGGACACGCCGATGCCGTAGGAGCCCATGGTGAGCCGCACCGGCTTGCCGTTCTCGCCGAGCACGTCGACCTCGAAGGCGTCGGTGTACTTGCGGCCGAGCTGGAAGATGTGGCCGATCTCGATGCCACGCGCCGACACCAGCGGCCCGGCGCCGTCGGGCGAGGGATCGCCGTCGCGGACCTCGGCGGCCTCGATGGTGCCGTCGGGGGTGAAGTCGCGTCCGGCCACCAGGTCGACCACGTGCTTGCCCGGGGCGTCGGCGCCGGTGATCCACGAGGTACCCTCGACCACGCGGGGGTCGACCAGGTAGCGAATACCGTTGGCCTGCAGTCCCTTCGGGCCGATGTAGCCCTTCACCAGGAACGGGTTGGCGGCGAAATCGGCATCGGTGAGCAGTTCCACGGTGGCCGGTTCGACGGCGGCCTCGAGGCGCTTGTCATCGACCTCACGGTCGCCGGGGATGCCGATCCCGAGGATCTCGGTCTTGCCGTCGGGGTGGCGCAGTTTCACCATCACGTTCTTCAACGTGTCGGCGGCGGTGACCTTCCGGTCGAGGGCTTCGCCGGCCCAGTCGACCAGCGTCGCGATGGTGGGGGTGTCCGGGGTGTCGTGTTCGACGGCGGCGGGCAGGCCCTCGATCGGCAGGGCCGCGGGTGCGTGGGTGACCACGGCCTCCACGTTGGCCGCGTAGCCGGATTCGACACAGCGCACGTAGGTGTCCTCACCGACGACGCTCTCGGCGAGGAACTCCTCGGACGCGCTACCGCCCATGGCGCCGGAAGTGGCGGCCACGATCACGTATTCGACACCGAGCCGGTCGAAGATGCGCTGGTAGGCGGTGCGGTGGGTGGCGTAGCTGGCGGCCAGGCCGTCGTCGTCGAGGTCGAAGGAGTAGGAGTCCTTCATGATGAACTCACGTCCACGCAGGATGCCGGCGCGCGGACGTTCCTCGTCGCGGTACTTGGCCTGGATCTGGTACAGGGTGACCGGCAGATCCTTGTAGGAGTTGTACTCGCCCTTCACGGTGAGCGCGAACAGTTCCTCGTGGGTGGGACCGAGCAGGTAGTCGCCGCCCTTGCGGTCCTGCAGGCGGAACAGGGCGTCGCCGTATTCGGTCCACCGGTTGGTGGTCTCGTAGGGCTCGCGCGGCAGCAGCGCGGGCAGGGAGATCTCCTGGGCGCCGGTGGCGTCCATCTCCTGGCGCACCACGTCCTCGATCTTGCGCAGGGTGCGCAGACCCAGCGGCAGCCACGAGTACACACCCGGGGCGACGCGCCGGACGTAGCCGGCGCGAACGAGCAGTTTGTGGCTGGGCACCTCGGCGTCGGCGGGATCGTCTCGCAGGGTGCGCAGGAACAGGCGGGAGAGGCGGGTGATCACGGATGCACAGGGTAGTCCCTGGTCCGCGCGGGCCGACAGCCGATTACCACCTCGGCACCGCCAGGCCTCGCAAAACCGGTGGGTTCAGGAAAGCGCAGATCAGGTTACCCATTGTGAATCTCTTTCAATCATCGGATAACAAGGTGATAACGCACGGACGGCGGGCAAATGGGTGATGCACTAGGTTTCTGGATACATTCGTTCACAATTGATTACTACTCTTGCGAGGTCGGCTATGGCTGAGAACAAATCCCTGCCCAGGCGCTGTACAGCGGTGTTCGCTGGTGCTGCCCTGGTGGCCGCGGCCCTGGCCGGTTGCACCAAGACCGAGACCGCCGAGAGCGGCGAACTGTTGCAGTCGCTGAAGGACAAGGGCTCGATCACCGTGGGTTTCGCTGGTGAGGCGCCCTATTCGTTCCAGGCCGACGGCCAGCTCACCGGCGCCACCGTGGCTCTGCACCGCGAGATCTTCGGCAATCTCGGCATCGAGACCGTCGACGGTGTGCAGACCGAATTCGGCGCGCTGATCCCCGGCCTCCAGGCCGACCGCTTCGACGCCGTCAGTGCGGGCATGTCGATTCTGCCCAAGCGCTGTGAGCAGGCCGCATTCAGCGAACCGGAATTCATGTACACCACCGCGCTGATGGTGAAACCGGGCAACCCGATGAATTTGACCGATATGCAATCGATCAAGTCCAGCGGCGCGAAGATGGCCTCGATGACCGGCGCCATCGAATCCGATTACGCCGCCGCCCTCGGCATCGACGCCACCCAGGTGGGCACCCCGCAGGACGGCATGGACGCGGTCACCTCCGGTCGCGCCGACGTGTTCGCGCTCACCGCGATCTCGCTGAACTGGCTCAAGAACCACACCCCCGACGCCGCCGTCGAGGTGACACCGTCGTTCGTCGCCGAGATCGACGGCAAGCCGCAGGTGGGCGCGGGCGGCACCGTGTTCCGCACCACCGACCCCGATCTGCTGGCCGCCTACAACGAGGAACTGGCCAAGATCACCTCCGACAAGGACAAGTACCTCTCGATCGTGGGTGAGTTCGGCTTCACCGAGCGCGAGCTGCCCGACCCGGAATACACGACCGCCAAGCTGTGCAAGGGCGAAATCTGATCCACGTATGAGCAACCTCGATGCGTTGCGCGATGCCCTCCCCGCTGTGTGGGAGGGCATCGTCGTCACGCTGGAACTGACCTTCGGCGGCGCGTTGCTCGCGTTCGTCCTCGCCCTCGCCCTGGGTACCTCCGCGCGTTTCCACAATCTCGCGGTGCGCGGCAGTGCCCGGGTCACCATCGAATTCTTCCGCGGCACTTCACTGTTGGTGCAGCTGTTCTGGCTGTTCTACGTGTTGCCGTTGCTCGGCTACAAGCTCGACCCGGTGTTCTGCGGCATCCTCGCGCTGGGTCTGAACTACGGCGCCTACGGTGCCGAGGTGGTGCGCGGCGCGCTCAACGCGGTGCCGCGCGCCCAGTTCGAGGCCGCGGTGGCGCTGAACTTCAGCCCGTGGCAGCGGATGCGGCGGGTGCTGTTCCCGCAGGCGTGGGCGCTGATGCTGCCCTCGCTCACCAATCTGCTCGTGCACCTGCTCAAGGCCACCGCCTTGGCGTCCTACATCACCCTGCACGACCTGACCTACGAGATCGGCCAATTGCGCAGGACCACCGCTGACACCCTGTTCTCCTTCGGCGTCGGGCTGTTGATCTACTTCGTGCTCGCCTACCTGCTGACCCTGGGCATGAACCTGCTCGAGACGCGCGCCAAGACCAAGCTGGGCCGCGGCGCGTCGCTCAAGGAAGTCCTCAGCCTCAAACCTGACGATTCCCGTGCGCAGGTGAGCTCATGACCGCCGAATGGAGTTGGGAACGCGCCCGCGACGCGCTGCCGGTGCTGTGGGAAGGCTTCCAGATCACCGTGCTCGCGACGGTGCTCGGTTTCGCGCTCGCGGCCGCGCTCGGACTGGTGATCGCGCTGATCCGCCAGACGATGCCGCGCTGGGTGGCCGCGCCCGTGCACGCGGTGAGCGAGTTCGTCCGGCTCACCCCGCTGGTCGTGCAGTTGCTGTTCGCCTACACCCTGCTCACCCAGTTCTCGGCGTTGCAGATCGGCATCACCGTGCTGGGTATCCACTACTCGAGCTATCTGGCCGAGGTGTACCGGGCCGGGATCGAATCGGTGCCCAAGGGCCAGTGGGAAGCGGCGCGCGCGCTGTCGTTGCCGCCGCGGCGCACCTGGGGTGCGGTGGTGCTGCCACAGGCGATCCGGGCCAGCCTGCCGGCGCTGGGCACCAACGCCGTGTCGATGTTCAAGGACACCCCGTTCTTGTTCGCCATCTCGGTCGTCGAATTGGTGACCGCCGCACAACAATTCGGGGCGCGCAACTTCGCGTACCTGGAGGCGATCACGCTGGCCGGTGTGTTCTTCCTGGTCGCCAGCTACCCGACCTCCGTGCTGATCAGAAGACTGGAGAAGCGACTTGCCTACTACTGACGAGATGATCCGATTCGATCAGGTGGTCAAACGCTTCGGCGACCTCGTCGTGCTCGACCACCTGGACTTCAGCGTCAAGCGCGGGGAGAAGGTCACCCTGATCGGGCCCTCCGGTTCGGGCAAGACCACCATCCTGCGCCTGCTGATGACGCTGGAGACGATCACCGACGGGGTGATCTGGGTCGACGGTGAACCACTCACCCACACCGAGCGCGGCGGAAAGATGGTGCCCGCCAGGGAGAAACACCTGCGTGCGGTGCGAACCAAGATCGGGATGGTGTTCCAGCAGTTCAACCTGTTCCCGAACATGACGGTGCTGGAGAACATCACCGAGGCCCCGATTCACGTGCTGGGCAAGTCGAAGAAGGAGGCGCGCGAACGGGCCATGCATCTGCTCGGTGTGGTCGGGCTGGCCGACAAGGCCGACGCCCACCCCTCACAGCTCTCCGGTGGCCAGCAGCAGCGGGTGGCGATCGCGCGATGCTGTGCGATGGACCCGAAGGTCATGCTGCTCGACGAGGTGACCTCCGCGCTGGACCCGGAACTGGTGGGCGATGTGCTCGACGTGTTGCGCACCATCGCCGACACCACCGACATCACCATGCTGATCGTCACCCACGAGATGCGTTTCGCGCGCGAGGTGTCGGACCGGGTGCTGATGTTCGACGGCGGGCGCATCATCGAGCAGGGCCCGCCGGAGCAGATCTTCGAGGCGCCCACCAATGAGCGCACCCGCAAGTTCCTGGAAGCGGTGCGCTGAACCCGCTCGGTGGGTCCGGGGGGAGGTGGCGATTCCGGTGACGATTACCGTTGACGCTCGTGCTGGTGCTGCTGCCTCCCTCCGAAACCAAGTCCGACGGCGGATCGGGCGCCCCGCTCGACCTCGCTGATCTGGCGATGCCGCAGCTGTCGGCGGTCCGCGACACGCTGATCACCGAGGTGGAACGGTTGGCGGCCGACCCGGCGGCGTCGGCCGCCGTGCTCGGCCTCGGCAAGAGCGCTGACGCCGAGATCGCCCGCAACGCGACGCTGCGCACGTCGGCGACGCGCCCCGCCCTGGAGCGCTACACCGGTGTGCTCTACGACGCGCTGGACGCCAAGGCGTTCACCAAGGCCCAGCGAGCCAAGGCCCACGCGCGGATCGGCATCGGCTCGGCCCTGTTCGGTGCCGTCCGTGCCGGCGATCCGATCCCCGCCTACCGTCTCTCCGGTGGCACCAAACTCCCGGGCCTGCCGACGCTTTCGGCCCTGTGGCGCGAGGTGCTACCGGACGCCCTCTACGCCGAAGCCGCGGGCGAGCTCGTCATCGACCTGCGCTCGGGCACCTATCAGCAACTGGGTCGCGTGCCCGGCGCCGTCACCGCCAATGTCCTCACTGAGCATCCCGACGGTTCCCGCACCGTCGTCAGTCACTTCAACAAGCATCACAAGGGGCTGCTTGCCCGCGCCCTGGTGCTCACCCGCGCCGATCCCACCGACATCCGCGCGGTGGCGCGAGTCGCGACGAAGGCCGGCCTCCGAGCCGAAATCGCGTCCCCCACCGAACTGCTCATCATCACCTGAGAAGGGATCGAGACGATGGTCGTCGATCGCCACAGAACACTGCGACGCAGATACACGAGTCTGGGGACGGGCGAGCTGGCTGCGGCGGCGGTGTTCGCGGCCATCGCTGTGTCCGGGTTGCTGCCGGTCACCAGTACCCGAGACGGCGCCCTCGCCCTCTGGTCGGCGCTGGCACCGCTGCTCGTGATCCTCGTGCAGGCGGGCGTGTACTGGCTGTCGGCTCGCGGCTGGGCCGGACGAACACCGATGCCACGCCGCGTCGCCGCGACCTACCGGGCCCTGCGCGTCCTGGACCCGGTTCTGCTCGCGGCCGGGCTCATCGGGGTGATCGTGTGGCTCCCGGCCGGCGCCGGTGCGCTGCTCGTCGTCGGTGTATGGCTCTTCGGCGTGGTCGAGTACCTGAACTACTTCGTCGTCCGCCTCTCGTACCCGTTCCACCGATGGGCGGCTCTGGTGACACAGTGGCGCACGCCCCGGCTGGTCGCGGACCTCCGGGAGTCCGAGTAGCCGCACCGCTGTGCGCGGTATACCTGGTGGTGCCGGCTGCCGATCAATCGGTGGCGACCGGCGAGTTCAGGGAGATGAGGTTGCCGCAGGTGTCGTCGAAGACGGCGGTGACGACCTGGCCCATCGGCTGGGGTGGCTGGGTGAAGTAGACGCCGCGGTCGAGCAAACGCTGATATTCGGTATCGATGTCGTCGACGGTGAAGACCATCATCGGGATGCCGTCAGCGCTGAGTGCGCTCTTGTAGGCCTTGGCAGCGGGGTGCTGGTCGGGTTCGAGCAGCAGTTCGGTGCCATCGGGGTCGGCGGGTGAGACAACGGTCAGCCAGTGGTATTCGCCGAGGGGCACCTTGTGTTTGAGCTGGAAGCCGAGCACGTCGGTGTAGAAGGCTTCGGCCTTGTCCTGATCGTCGACGAAAACGCTGGTCACACCGATGCGAATCATGTGTCCTCCTGGGGTATCGGCCAGCGCGTCCAGGCCACGCGCAGTGGCGCGAAGTCGGCGCGGTGGTACTTGTATCGACCTTCCCGGCGCGTGCGCACCAGCCCGACGTCTTCGAGTACCCGCAGGTGCTGGGTGATGGCCTGGCGCGACGAGCTGATCCCGTACTTCGTGACGAGCCGGGCACAGAGTTCGAACAGCGTCTGATCGTCGCGATCGGCCAGCTCGTCGAGCAGGGCGCGCCGCGTCGGGTCCGCGAGCGCGATGAAGATATCGGTCATGTGCCCTCCCGCCGTCTCCACATCGAACGATAGGCAAGTTGTTACTTGCCTGTCAAGGCTGCGCGGCGCCCGAATCGTGGAACCCGGCCCCGACCACGAACCCGCACGACAACGTGAACAGCCATGTTGTCCTGGGGTTCGCTGGTGTCGTTCGCGGGGCCGGCCTTCCTGTTGGTCGTCGCACCCGGGCTACCGCCCGCGGTTCGGTGCCACCGCAGATACTGCTCCTGGGGCTCTGCATCCCGGCCATCGCACTGGTCAGCGACTCGATCCGGGCGCTGGCCGCGGACTCCGCCCGGTCCTGGTTCGCACGGTCGCCACGCCGCCTCGCCGCCGTCGGGGGCACCAGCGGGTTGATGATGATCGACCTGGGTACCGCACTGGCTCTCACCGGCCGTAAGGACTGAGCGCTATCCCGTGGTCAGGCTGACGAGTTCGGCCCCGAGGTTGGCGCGCGCCCTGGCTTCGTAGCGTCCGAAGGCGGACGCGGTGCGGAACAGGCGGGGCTGGTCGGCCAGATGACGCAGTACCGAGGCACGGCCCGCGCGGAACAGGTCGTCGGGGACGTGGCGGTATTCGTCGCGGACGGCGGCGGCGTAGGCGGCGTATTCCTCGGGGGTGCCACCGAGTACGACCAGATCGGCGTCACAGAGAACGGCGCCGTTCGCGTCACCCGCCTCGACGTCGTGACCGCGAGTGAGTACCACCAGCCGAACCACCTCCTCCACCAATGCCACTGAGGCGCCGAGGGATTCGAGCACATCGCGGGCGAGATCGGCGCTGCGTTCCTCGTTGTCGGCGCGATCCACCGCGTAGATCGCGTCGTGGAAGAACGCGGCGTAACGCACCGCGGCGACATCGGTTGCGGCCTCGGCCAATTCGTCGATGGCGGTGAGCATCACCGCCAGGTGCGCCTGGGTGTGATAACGCCGGTGGGGTTCGGCGTAGCGGCCGATGATACCGGCGCCGATCTGTTCGGAGTCGGCCCCGGCCAAGGTGATCCAGCGCTCGAGCAGGCTATCCGACAACGCAGTCATGCCACCAGTCTCACGCCGCCCTCCCGGAGCGGCAACCCGGCAGTCACACGATCATTGCCGGACAACCGTATTCGGCGTTCCCACTTTCTGCGCTTCCTCCTGTGCATGCTGGGCCTGGGCCAGCTGGGCCGGAGTGAAACGCAGGGTCGAGGCCACGACGGCGGCGAGCAGGGCCAGCCCGGAGCACACCAGCAACACCGTGGTGTAGCCGCTGGTGAGCGCGTCGAGCTGGGGCCCGTTCATCGCCGAGACCTTGGTCTCGGGGCTGCCGCCCAGCGACAGGGTGCGCGAGGCCGCGATGGGGGTGAGCAGGCCGATGGCGATGGGGGTCGCCAGGTTCATGAACATCTGCCCCACCGCCGACAGCGGGCCGATATCGGCGGGCGGCACATCCACGAGCACGCACAGCGGCGCGAGCACCATCGCCACCCCGACACCGAAACCGATCACGATCAGCAGCGGCAGCAAGGTGGTGGGGTAGGCGATGTGGCGGTCCAGTGTCGACCCGAAGAGCAGGGCGGCCGACAGCACCAGCGCCGCACCGATGAGCAACCAGCGCGGCGGAACGACCAGGGCCGCCTTGGAGGCCAGCGCGCCACCGAGACCGATGCCGATGGTGAACGGGATGCAGGCGATGCCCGCGTGCAGCGGGCTGTAGCCGAGCGAGTTCTGCAGCATCTGGGCGACGAAGAAGGTCATCGCGCCCAGCACCGCGCCGGCCAGGAAGATCAGCAGGAACGTCGAGTTGCGGTCGCGGCTGTCGAACAGCGACCAGGGCAGCAGCGGGTCGGTCTCGTTGCGTTCGATCAGCACGAAGGTGACCAGCAGGACCACACCGACGATCAGCGAAGTGAGGATGACCGGGCTGCCCCACCCCCAGGACGGGCCCTCGGTGGCGCCGAACACCACCAGCGCACAGGCCAGCGTCCCCAGCACCGCGCCCTTCACGTCCAGCGGCGCCCGATGGTGGGCGGTGTCGGACAGTGTGTACATCGCGCCGAGCACGATGAGCGCACCGATCGGCACATTGATCAGGAAGATCAGCCGCCACGACATCTCGGTGAGCAGACCACCGATCACCAGGCCGCTCACCGAGCCGATCCCGGCCATCGAACCCACCACGGCCACCGCCTGGTTACGGGCTTTACCGGGCGCGAACGTGGTCGCGACCAGGGCGAACGCGGTCGGCGCCGCGATCGCCGCACCGGCGCCCTGGAACGCGCGCGCGATCAGCAGCGCCAGCTCACCCTGCGCCAGACCGCAGGCCAGCGAGGCGGCGGTGAACAAGCCGACACCGATGATGAGCATCCGTTTGCGGCCGAACACGTCACCGAGCCGGCCACCGAGCAGCATCATGCCGGCGAAGGTGAGGCCGTAGGCGGTGACGGTCCAGGCACCGCCGGAACCGGACAGACCCAGTTCTTCCTGCAACCGGGGCAACGCGAAGATCACTACCGTGCCGTCGAGCACGACCATGAACTGCAGGCCACTGAGGACGATGATCGCCAGCCCGAAGGCCGACTGCTTCACCGGGGACTGCGTCGAGGCAGCGGGGTTTTCGAGCACAGTCGACCACTGTAAACGACGCCGCGAACGGCCAGGTCCGTGCTCGTGAACTCAGGCGGGGTCGGCGAGCTGCGCCCCGAAGGCCGCGGTGGGCCCGATGACGATGATCGCGGGCGGGCGAATGCCCTCCTGCTTCACCCGCTCGGCGACGGTGGCCAGATCCGCGCGCACCACCCGCTGGGTGCGCAGGGTGCCCTCCTGGATGACCGTGGCCGGGGTGTCGGCGGGCTTGCCGCCGTCGAGCAGAACGGCGGCGAACTTGTCGATGCGTTCCACGGCCATCATCAGCACCAGGGTGCCGCGCAACTTGGCCAGCGCCGACCAGTCGACGAGCGAATCGGGATGGTCGGGGGCGACGTGGCCGCTGACGACGACGAACTCGTGGGTGACCCCGCGATGGGTCACCGGGATGCCCGCCGCGCCCGGCACCGAGATGGGGCTGGTGATGCCGGGCACCACTGTCACCGGGATGCCCGCCTCGGCACACGCCTCGAGCTCTTCGTAGCCGCGGCCGAACACGTACGGGTCGCCGCCCTTGAGCCGGACGACGAATTTGCCCGCCTTGACTCCTTCGACGAGGGCGAGGTTGATCGCCTCCTGCGCCATCGAACGCCCGTAGGGGATCTTCGCCGCGTCGATCACCTCGACGTGCGGGCCGAGTTCGGCGAGCAGTTCCGGCGGCGCCAGCCGGTCGGCGACGACCAGATCGGCGCGCGCGAGCAACCGGCGACCACGCACGGTGATCAGGTCGGGATCGCCGGGTCCGCCACCCACCAGCGCGACGCCCGGGGTCATCGGTTCCGAATCGTCGGTGACGACACCGGATTGCAGGGCCTCGAGCAGCCCGTTGCGCACCGCGGCCGAACGCCGGTGCACGCCACCGGCGAGCACACCGAGGGTGAGTCCGTCGTAGCGCGCGGTGGCCGGGGTGACGGCGGTGCCGTCGCGGGCGATATCGGCGCGGACGCAGAAGACGCGCTTGCTCGTGGCCTCGGCGACCACGGCCGCGTTGGTTTCGGGTTCGTCGGTGCAGGCGATCGCGTACCAGGCGTCGTCGAGGTCGCCGTCGGCGTAGTCCCGCAGCTCCACCGTGATCTGTCCCGCGGTGGCCATGCCCTCGACGGCGGGGGTCACCGCCCGGCTGATCACGTGTACGTCGGCGCCGGCCGCCACGAGCAATCCGAGGCGGCGCTGGGCGACGGTGCCACCGCCGACCACGACGACCCGGCGTCCGCGCAGATCGAGCCCGACCAGGTAGTTCGGGTCCCCGGTGGGCTGCTGCGATGCGGTGTCAGAGGTGTTCGGCACAATGTCGGAGCCTAGTTCGTGGCCCGCCGCCCGCCGAACGCGCCCGGCCGATCGGGTGTTCGCGCATCGGTGTCGACGACGAACGCGACGACCCGCGGGGGCCGGTCGCTCGGCTCGGCGGCGGACCGGCCGGAGGTGGATCAGCCGCCGCGCGGCGGGTGGCCCACCCTGCGGGTCAGCCGAAGTAGGGCTGGTTCTGAACCCAGCGGAATCCGGTGGACCGCAGGGGGAAACCGTCGAGGTCGACGCGAGTGAGCACGACCGTGGCGGGCTTGCCGTCGAGTTCACCGTTCAGGACCAGCCGGTCGCCGGTGGGCCGGTCGAGGGTGAAGTTCGCGTAGGGCGCGGGGGCCATGTCGGGGCCGGTGGGCGCGGCGGTGAGTGTGAGCGTCGATCCGTCGACAGCGGCGATGACCGGCACGATCGTGTCGTCCATCCGCTGGTAGCCGGCCGTGCCTCGGTCCACGATCAGGCGCTGCCAGCGCGTGGGGTCGGTGGACAGCGGCGGCAGCTGTGTCCGCTCCACGGTGAACTCACCGACCTCCCAGATTCCGTACAGTTCGGGTTTCGGTGCGCCACCACCGTATTCGCGCCAGTTGTCCGCGCCGAGGACCAGGCAACCCGTCACGATCCACCCCGCGGCCGCGATCTGCACCACGGTGGCCCACCGATTCGCCCGGGGCGAGGCGAACAGCGGTGGTTGCGTCATCGGTTCCGAGGGCCGTTGCAGCACGAGCACATTCGCCAACCTGCGCGCCTGCGGTGCCAGCAGCACCAGGCTCATCAGCAGCAGATGCCCGGACAGCATCTTCACCGGCACGTCGTAGGTCATGTTCAACAGGAACACCTGCGCCATGCTGATCACGGTCACCATGGCGCCCAGCGTCGCGGTGCGCGGCCAGAACAGCAGCAGTCCGCCGACGACTTCGGCCGCGCCCAAAGCCATCTGGTAGATCGGCGAGGCACCGACCTGGGTCCACAGCATCGACATCGGCGTCAGGTCGCCCACCTGGGTCAGCAGCGTGGTCAACGCCGGTTCCGGCATCTGGGTCGGGACGAGTTTCGCGAAACCGTAGAACAGCATCTGCCCGCCGACCGCGAGCCGCAGTGCGGTGAGCAACCAGCTCAGCAGCCGCGGATAGGCCTGTCTGCGCCGGTCCAGTACCGACCACACCACCGTGATCAGCACCGCGAGCACCAGCACCAGGCCGCATTGGATCCAGATCGTCGCCTGGTCGCCGCTGCCGTTCATGCCCAGCTCGGTGGGCACACCGAACACCTGCTCCCCGATCCAGTTGCTCAGCGGCGCGAGTGCGCCGATCTGCCAGAGCACTACCTTGTCGGGCAGCTGCAGAGCGAGCACACCGAAGAACACGAAGGTGATCTGCGCCATCCACAGGCAGAACAGTCCGAGGTAGGCGGCACTGAACCGGAAAGCCAACCGGGTGAGCGGATGCCAGGCAGGCGCTGGTGGCGGGCTCGCCGTCTCGTCGTGCGCGTCCTGCGTGAGCACTGCCGTCACCGCTACCTCCCCGTCGAAATCCGTTGTCACCGAACTCTTGTCGACGGTAGCGGGGGTTGACATCCAGGAAAACCCCGATCTTTACCCTGTCAACCCTGAATCTCACTCACCGACGCCCGGCTTACATTCCGGTCGGTATTCCGGTACCCCGGTATCGGAACGTGTTTCATCTCGTTGACAGGGGTACCTCACATATGTCCGATGACCCGGACCTCACCGCGCAGCAGTCGCTGACCGTCACCGAGCGGGATCTCGACGAACTCGCCGCGCAGTTGTCGCGGTGGCTGTCCGGTCCGGTCGGTGCCGACGCGCCCCCGAAGATCAGCAATGTGAGCAAGCCCGGCACCGGCGGCATGTCGAGCACCACCATCCTGTTCGACGCCGAGTGGACCGCGGCCGGCGTGGCCGACGGCGGTTCCTTCGTGGCCCGGATGGCACCCGAGGACGCCTCGTTCCCGGTGTTCCAGTCCTACGACCTGCCGCTGCAATACCAGGTGATGTCGGGTGTGGCCGCGGCCACCGAGGTCGCGGTGCCGCCGCTGCGCTGGCTCGAGCTCGACGAATCCGTGTTCGGCACACCGTTTTTCGTGATGGAGAAGGTCGAGGGCCGCGTGCCCGCCGACAACCCCCCGTACGTGTTCTTCGGCTGGGTTTTCGACGCGACGGTGGCCGAGCGCGCGCAGATCACCGACGCCACCGTCGAGGTGGTCGCCCAGGTGCACGCCATCGACGACATCACCGAACGTTTCCCGCTGCTCGACGGCGAGGGGTCGGCGCTGCGCAGGCACTTCGAAGCCCAGCGTGCCTGGTACAAGTGGGCGTTGACCGACGACGGCGTCGAGATCCCGTTGATCGAGCGGACCTTCGACTGGCTCGAGGCCAACTGGCCCACCGAGACCGGCCCCGAGGTACTGAACTGGGGCGACGCGCGGCCCGGCAACATCCTGTTCGACGGGTTCACCCCCGCGGCGGTGCTGGACTGGGAGATGGCCACCTTCGGCCCGCGCGAGCTCGACCTCGGCTGGCTGATCTTCATCCACCGCTTCTTCCAGGACATCGCCACCCGTTTCGACCAGCCGGGCCTGCCCGACTTCCTGCGCCGCGACGCGGTGGTCGGGAAGTACGAGGAGCTCACCGGCCACACGGTGCGCGACCTGGACTTCTACATCATCTACGCGGCGCTGCGGCACGCGATCGTGATGGCCCGGATCAAGCGCCGGATGATCCACTTCGGTGAGGACACCGTCCCCGCCGAACTCGACGACTACGTGATGCACCGCCTCAGCCTCGAGGCGCTGCTCGACGGCACCTACGAGTGGGACTGACCATGCGCGCGATCATGCCCGTACCGCTGGACGAGTACCCCGTCCACCAGACTCCGCTGTCGCTGGCCCGGGTGGCCACCAGCGACCGCAACTTCTACGACCGCTACTACTTCAACGCCTTCGATCCGGCCGGCGACACCATGCTGGTCACCGGTTTCGGCGTGTACCCGAACCTGGGCGTGGTCGATGCCTTCGCCACCGTGCGCCACGGTGACAGCCAGCGCGCGGTGCGCTTCTCCGACGCGCTCACCTCCCGCGACCTGAACACCCGGGTCGGCGGCTACCACATCGAGGTGCTGGAACCGCTGCAGCGGTTGCGCGTGGTGTGCGAGCACGACGACCTGAGCTTCGACCTCACCTGGACCGGCGCGCAACCGGCCGTGCAGGAACAACCGCACCTGATCCTGTCGGGTACTCGGCCGATCATCGAAGCTTCCCGCTTCGCCCAATTGGGTTCCTGGGCGGGCACGCTCGCCGTCGACGGCCGTGACCACACCGTCGACCCGGCGGTGTGGACCGGCAGCCGCGACCGGTCGTGGGGCATCCGCCCCTCGGGCGAGCCGGACCCGGCCGGCCGGCCCACCGGCATGGACGGGTTCTGGTGGTTGTACGCCCCGCTGCGGTTCGAACAGTTCTCGATCGTGGTGATCGTGCAGGAGGAGCCCGACGGCACCCGCACCCTCAACAACGCGGTCCGCATCTGGAACGACGGCCGCAAGGAACAGCTCGGCTGGCCGCGCATGCACTGGGTCTACGAACCGGGCACCCGCCACCCGAAGTCGGTGCGCCTGGACATGACCACGCCCGACGGCGCACCGCTCGAGGTGGAGATCGAATCGTGCCCCGGCATCGCCCTGCACGTGGGCTGCGGCTACGGCGCCGACCCCGACTGGACCCACGGTCGCTGGATGGGTGAGAACTGGTCGCTGTCGAGCAGCTACGACCTCACCGACCCCACGATCAAGGGCCGCACTCCCTACGGCGTGATCGACCACATCGGCCACGCCCGCTGCGGTGACGCCGAGGGCTGGGGCCTGTTCGAACACGCCTCGATGGGTCGTCACGACCCCACCGGTTTCGCCGATTGGACCTCCGTCGCCGGCTGACGGACCTCTCGGCGAGAAGAGCGGCGCCGCCGCGACAACGAGGTCGCGGCGGCACCACATCTTCACCAGACCCGCTGCGGCTGCGGCGAAGCCGGCCGACAGGGCGGCTGCGAACTGGCCGACCCGGACCCGACCGCGCGCGTTCCCCCACCGAGCGCGCGAACGAACCCGGTGGTCGCCGCCGAGGCGGGCCGACCCGCCCGGGTCCTACGCGGCCGTGGCGAAGTCGGCCAGCAAGGCCGGCACCGCCGCGTCGAAACCGGCGACATCGAGCATGCCGGCGTCGTCGGGGTCGGCGATGGTGAACTTCGTCGCGGTCATGCCGACCACCACGAGCTTGGCTCGCGGGTTCACCTCGCGGCGGTAGCGGGCCAGCGCCTGGTGCGGGTGCACCGAACCCGCCCATGTCTCGTTGTCGGTGTAGATCGTGAACACATCCACCTCGATGCCCTTGTCCAGCGCGTGCAGGATGGGCAGCGAGCAGTCGGTACCACCGAACGGCAGGCCCGACACCGCCCGCACGGCGTCGTCGAGACGCTGCCGCGGCGAGATCGACAGCTGCGACAGATCACGCGCTCCTCCCCATCCCTTGCCGCCCGAGGTGAACCCGACGATCTCGTGTCGCGGTTCGGTCCGGGCGGTGGTCAGGGCGAGGGCGGCCGAAGCCTCGCGCGCCGAGAGCGGGAGCCCGCCGATCGCAGTTGTCATCGAGTGCGAGACGTCCAGGGCCAGCAGGTGACGCAGGCCGGTCGGCCGCACCGACTCGAATGCCGCGTAGAACGCGCTGTCGAGGGCGTCGACGACCGGGGCAGACGGTGTCCAGGTGCCCGCGCCGCGCGCCGAACGCCCGCCGGCGTAGGTGCGCAGGGCGATCAGCACCGAGATCGGGTGCACGCGGGCGCTACGCAGCCGTGCCGGATCGGTGAGCTGCGCGCAGATCGCGGCCGTGCGCGGACCGAGCGGCTCGAGCAGACCGAGGCGGGTCAGGCGCGGCAGCTGCCGCAACAGCGCCGTCTGCGCCATGCCGTTGTCCAGCAATGCTTCCCACACCCCGGCGTCGCCGATCGCGGTGTCGGGCAGCATCTCCCAGCTGAGCCGGTACTCACGCACCAGATCCGGTACCCGGTCCACCGGCGCGTCCTGTGCTCGCTGGAAACCGTCGAGCAGTGCCAGGCCGTCGAGTTCCGGTGCCCGGCCGCAGAGCCAATCGAACAGCCGGCTCCGCTCGTCGTCGGTGGTCGCCGGGTGCGACAGGCGCAGCAGGTCGCGGTGCGTCCACCCCTCCCGCTGCCGGTACTTGACCACCTGGAACGCCAGGTCCTCGACCGGCTTGTCCAGGTACCAGTTCGCGACCGCGCGGGTGAGGCCACGGCCCCAGCCACGGAACTGCTCGGCGTAGCCGGCGAACAGGAACAGGTGGGTGCCGGTGCGCGCCACCAGCGGCAGGGCGGCCAACGCGGCGCGGCGGCCGTCGAGGTCACCGACCGACGCCGCGGCGGCCAGCGCGAACAGGGCCGGATTCTGCCGTGGTGCGCGACCGGAGGTGGAGATCTCGACGATCTCGCGAACCAGGTCGGTGGTGTGCTCGGCGGCGTAGCCGACGATGAATTCGGCGTTGTCAGCGGTCAATGCCTCCGCACCGACGTAGTAGGTGCCGGATTCGGTTCCCAGGGTGAGGAATCGGCGAACCCGCGCCTGCGGGGTGACCTCGAAAACGTAACCGCCCGCGTTGTTGACGACCTGCCGGATATCGGCGGGCGCGGTCTGCGGTGTGTTGCGCCGAGAAATGCGCGACAGAATGTTCATTGTTCCCCCTCCGATACGCGTACCGGCGTCGATTTTCGGCCCCGGACCCGGGGCGTGTGGTGAAGTGGATGAGCGGACGGACATGTTGTTTCGGCCGAAGACGGAAAATCGCTTCCCGCCGCGGGACTCGAACCCGCTGGACCCATGGGGTCGTGCCGGATAACCGACCGATTCCGGCCCGTCCTGCTCATCTACCTGGACAATTGCGCGGCGGACGTGTGTGTCCGACCGGTGTAGGTGCTCTACCGAGCTGAGCTACCGTCACCTCGCGGCGACGGGCGGGATTCGAACCCGCGACATCCCCAGTAAAAGTGGTAACCGATCGGTTCCGGTCCGCCTCGCAACTGCTGAGAATGACGCTACTGCGCACGATCGAACTTGCCCAGCGAATTAATTCCCGGGTGTTACGGCTGCACCGAGGCCGCTGCGACCACTACCCCGTCGACAACAGTTCTGCCGAGAACGAGTTCACCGCCTGCCAGCAGCGCCGCCGCTTCGGCCACGCTGGGGACACCGACCGCCGCCGACACCCGATCCGAACGGTGCGCCACCTCGACCGCAGCCAATTGCTCGGCAGTGAACCCCACCACGGTGGTACCGAGAATCGCTGCGGCAGCGCGAATGCCGGATTCGATGGCTCGCCGGTCGAGCGTCGCCAAACAGGCGATCCTGGCGTCACCGACCGCCGTCCGCACCGCGCGCACGATAGGTTCCGCATCGGTACCCAGCCGCATCCCGACCCCAACAGCCACCGCCAACGCCTCGACCTCAGGTGCAGCGCGGGTGACACCCGGTTCGACAGGTTCGGATGACGCTGTGTCGCCCGGTGTGCCAGGTCGCTGATCGTCGCCGGATGCCGTCATCGTCACCACACCTTCATTGCGGATTCAGGGTGCAAAACGTTGTGCGGCGGTGACGAATCGGGCGATCGCGTCCGGGTTCCCGGCCGGATGGGTGTGCAGGTAGGAGGCGTGGACCTGGCCCACCACCGCACCTTCGGTAGCCGAAGCTGTGGTGCGCCAACCCCAGGCGGCATGCGCCGAGCCGGTGTCGAGCAAATGGGTGCGGTGGAACTCGTGGCCGCGGACTCGTGCGCCCGCACGCCACAGCACCGAATCGTGCAGGGCCACGGCGTCGCGGTAGCCCAGGGTGAGGCGGGGGCCGAATTCGGCGTCGGCGTCGATGACCCCGGCCATCGGGTGACCGTCGAGGGAGCGGGTGAGGTAGAGCAGACCCGCGCATTCGGCGTGGATCGGCAGACCACGCGCGGCCCCGTCGGCCACCGCGGCGCGCAACCGTTCGTTCGCGGAGAGCTGCGCGGCGTGTTCTTCCGGGAATCCGCCGGGCAACACCAACCCCGCCGCGCCGTCCGGCAGTTCGTCGGACAGCGGATCGAACACGACCACCCGTGCCCCGGCGGCGGCCAGGAGTTCCCGGTGCTCGGCATATCCGAACGTGAACGCCGGTCCCCCGGCCATCGCGATCAGCGGGTCCGCACGCGTGTGCTCGACGGCGGCCAGTTCCGTCACCGGATCCCAGGCGTCGCCGCCGGCCGAGCCGCCGGCCAGTTCGACGATCGCCCGCAAATCCACGTGGGCCGCGACGAGTTCGGTCATCGCGTCGACCGCGGCGGTGGCGGCACTGCCGTGTTCGACGGCGGGGATGAGCCCGAGATGACGGGAGGGGACTTCCAGTTCTGCCATACGCGGCAGGGCCCCGAGGACCGGGAGGCCGACACGTTCGCAGGCCGCGCGCAGGACCTGTTCGTGGCGTTCGCTGCCGACGCGGTTGAGGATCACACCGCCCAGCCGCACCGCGGAGTCGAAGGTGGCGAAGCCGTGCAGCAGGGCGGCCAGACTCTGGGAGTGTCCGCGCGCGTCGACGACCAGCACGACGGGCGCTCCGAGCAGCCCCGCCACCTGCGCGGTGGAACCCTCGGCGATCGCGTCGGTGCGGTTCTCGTCGATCCGCCCGTCGAACAGGCCCATCACGCCCTCGACGATGGCGATGTCACACCCCTGCGCGCCGTGCCGGTACAGCGGCACCACCCGATCCTCGCCCACCAGCACCGGATCCAGATTCCGGCCGGGACGCCCGGCCGCCAGCCCGTGGTAGCCGGGGTCGATGTAGTCGGGCCCGACCTTGAACGGCGCGACCTGATGCCCGGCCCGCCGCAGCGCGCCGATGAGTCCGGTCGCCAGTGTCGTCTTGCCGCTCCCCGAGGCCGGCGCGGCGATCACCACCGCCGGAGCGCTCATCCGGTCACCATTCGATTCCGCGCTGGCCCTTACGGCCCGCGTCCATGGGGTGCTTCACCTTGGTCATCTCGGTGACCAGGTCGGCGGCGTCCATCAAGGTTTGCGGTGCGTCGCGGCCGGTAATGACAACATGTTGGTTGCCGGGACGGTTGGTGAGGGTTTCGACCACCTCGTCGATGTCGACCCAACCCCATTTGAGCGGGTAGGTGAACTCGTCGAGCACATAGAAGCGGTGCTGTTCGGCAGCGAGGCGGCGGGCGATCTCACGCCAGCCCGACAGCGCGGCAGCGGCGTGATCCTCCTCGGTACCGTGCTTACGCGACCAGGACCAGCCCTCGCCCATCTTGTGCCACTCCACCGCACCGCCTGCCCCGGTCTCTTCGTGCAGAGTGCCCAGTGTCCGGAACGCGGCCTCCTCGCCGACCTTCCACTTGGCGCTCTTCACGAACTGGAAGACCGCCACGTCGAACCCCTGATTCCAGGCCCGCAACGCCATCCCGAACGCCGCTGTGGACTTGCCCTTGCCCGGACCGGTGTGCACAGCGAGCACCGGCTGATTCCGCCGCTGCCGCGTGGTCAGACCGTCCGCCGGCACGACCTCCGGAACACCTTTGGGCACAGAAACTCCTCTTCTCGACCCGCTCACACGGGCCGCCTACGGGCGCCTGCCGGCACTGGTCCGCGACACGCGAACCACCGGTCGCCCGGTGCGATGCACTCCACCGCCACCGGACCGTACGACGTCGGCTCGACACCCTTTCTATCAGCACACGACACAAGCCCCGCGCCCGCTCATCCCGATCAGCGTCTACGCGCAGAACCGGGATGTGGGGCGGATGCGTGCGGGCTCAGCCCGGACGCCAGGCCGGCAGTACGGAATCCGGAGCGTGGTCGACTCGGGACACGAAGAGTCGAGCCGAAGGCCAGGACGGCAGTACGACAATCGCCACGTGGCCAGCCGGGCCCGCGAAGGACTTCAGGCCGCGCGTCCGGCCGGCCCTCCCGAGGTGCGGACCACCTCGGCGACGGTTTCGCCGGTGAGTTCGTCGAGACGGAGGTAGCGGGCGCGCAGGTCGCGGGCCAGCTCGGCGGCGAGGCCGAGGCGGATCATGCCGCGTTCGCAGTCGATGACCATGGCGGTGTGTCCTTCGCCTGCGAGCAGGCGCGCGGCGGTACGAGTACGTGGGAGGGGCGCCGGTCCGCCGGTGGCGCGGCCGTCGGTGAGCAGCACCAGCATCGGGCGGCGGCGCGGGTCGCGGACGTGTTCGCGGGCGATGACCTCGCGGGCCTTCAGCAGACCCGCGGCGAGCGGAGTCTTGCCACCGGTGCGCAGCCCGGCCAGGCGGCGCACGGCGATGTCGACCGAAGAGGTCGGCGGCAGCACGAGCTCGGCTTCGCTGCCGCGCACACTGATCACGGCCACCTTGTCGCGGCGCTGGTAAGCGTCTCGCAGCAGAGTGACGATGGCGCCGGTCACGGCGGTGAGCCGGTCGCGGGCGGCCATCGAGCCGGAGGCATCGACCACGAAGACGACCAAGTTGCCTTCGCGCCCTTCGCGATACGCGCCTCGCAGATCCTCGGCGGCCAGCGCGAGCGGACCGCTCAACCTGCCGCGCTCGAACTGCCGTGGGGCCGCGGCGAATACAGTGCCCAGCAGGTGCAGACCGGTCGAGGTGTCGGTGTCGGGTCGGACCATACGGCCGGACCGGGTGCGGGCGCGCGACCGTCGGCCGGGCGCACCCTCGCCGATACCGGGCACTTCCCAGCGGGGGGCCTGCCGCGACGCCGAGACCGGTGTGCCGGAGAACTCCTCGGCTCCCGGACGCGAACCCTGGCCATCACCGTCGGCGTCGTCCGCACGCGAATTGCCGCCGGAACCACCGCCGTTGGGCCCACCACCGTCAGGACCGCCACCATCAGGGCCGCCGCCTTCGGGACCGCCATCAGGACCATCCCCCTCGGGGCCACCATCAGGGCCGCCGTCCTCGGGGCCGCCATCGGGCCCGTTGTCATCGGGACCGCCGTCGTTGCGATGGCCGATCCCACCACGCTCATCCGTGCGCAGCGCCTCGTCGCCGCCCTCTTGCGGCTCGGAACCGTTCGGCCCGTCCGCCCCCGCAGCGTCTCCGTCCGCACCGTTCCCGTCGCCCCGCGAACCGTTGGGCCCATCGAATTCGTCGTCCCCCGAGGCCTTTTCGACCTCTTCGGCAGCCGCCTGCATCGCCTCGTCCAGCTGCTCCTCGCTGATCCCCGGCTCGTCGAACGGGTCACGCCGCCGACGGTGCGGCAGTGCGAGTTCGGCGGCGACCCGCACATCGTCGGCGGTGACCCGATCGCGCCCACGCCACGCCGCGTGCGCGGTCGCGGTCCGGGCGACCACGAGGTCGGCGCGCATCCCGTCCACATCGAAGGAGGCGCACAGTGCCGCGATCCGGCGCAGCTCACCGTTGTCGAGCACCACCTCGGGCAACCGGTCACGGGCGGTGAGGATCCGCTCGGCCACGACCTGGTCGGCGTCGACGTAGCGGGCGGCGAACGCGGCGGGGTCGGCCTCGTAGTCGAGCCGGCGGCGCACCACCGACATGCGCACGTCGACCTCCCGGGAGGCCGACACGTCGACGGTGAGGCCGAACCGGTCGAGCAACTGCGGGCGCAGCTCCCCCTCTTCGGGGTTCATGGTGCCCACGAGCACGAAACGCGCGGGGTGCGAATGCGAGACGCCGTCGCGTTCCACGTGCACGCGGCCCATGGCGGCGGCGTCGAGCAGCACGTCGACCAGGTGGTCGTGGAGCAGGTTCACTTCGTCGACGTAGAGCACGCCGTGATGGGCGGCGGCGAGCAGTCCGGGCCGGAACGCCTGTTCCCCGTCGCGCAGCACCCGCTCGAGGTCCAGCGAACCGACCACTCGGTCCTCGGTCGCGCCGACCGGCAGCTCCACCAGCTTCGCCGGTCTGGCCCCGGTCTCGTCGACCACGGGCGGCAGCAACTGCGCGAGCGCGCGCACCACGGTCGACTTCGCGGTCCCCTTCTCGCCTCGCACGAGCACCCCGCCGATCCCCGGATGCACGGCCGACAAGATCAACGCCAGCTGCAGCTGCTCCTGCCCGACCACAGCGGAGAACGGGAACCCCGCTTCACCCACCCCATGCGCGGCGGTGTGCGGACCAGCGGCAACATCAGCAAAACCAGGCACACACCAACTGTATGCGTGCCGCGATCTGCGCCGGCCCCCGGGCACTGGCCGCCCGGACCGCGCAATCGGCCCGCGCTCGTCAGGAAACTGATCCGCCGGACGCCATCTGCACGTTTACGCCGGTCCTCGGCCGAACTCAGGGCACGACCACGACGCACTCAACGCACAGCGAACGCCATGTGGTGTCGACCTGCGCACCGGGTCCGCGTCGGCCGCAGGCGAACAGGTCGACGAATGCGGTGGCCCGGTGATTCCACGCGGTGCCGCCACGGCGACCTACGCGACCCGGCCGCGCCGCATCGGCGTGTGCATGATGCCGTCGTCGTCGAACTCCGGACCGTCTACCACGAAGCCGAACGCGGCGTACATCCCGACCAGATGCGACTGCGCGTCCAATCGCACCGTCGCAGCACCTGTTTCGGCGAGCGCGGCCCGCATCAGCCGGGTGGTGTGGCCGCCTTTGCGGGCATTCGCCGCGACACAGACCCGGCCGATGCGGAAGGCGTCTTCGCCGTCGACCTGCTCCTCCAGCAGTCGCAGCGTGGCCACGATCTCGCCCTCGGCATCGATCCACAGGTGCCGGGTGCCCGGCAGCAGGTCACGCCCGTCCAATTCGGGATAGGCGCATTCCTGCTCGACCACGAACACCTCGACGCGCAATCTCAGCAGCCGGTACAGGGTGGCGGCGTCGAGATCCGCCGCCCATGACCGCCGCACGCTCACCGGCGACCGCACGGGCCGCTACCGCACCTCGGCGAGACCGGACTCGTCACGCACGGTGGAGCCGCTGACCGAATCGAGCTTCAGCGATTTGTTCGTCCAGTCCCACACTTCCTGGAACAGCGCCTGGTTCTCCGAGAGCTTCTGTCCCAGTGAGGGAATCATCTGCTGCAGCTGCGACGTCCAGCCCGCGTACTCACGCGGGAAGCAGCGCTGCATCACATCGAGCATGGCGGTGACACAGGTGGAGGCACCCGGCGACGCACCGAGCAGACCGGCGATCGAACCGTCCTCGGCGGAGATGACCGCGGTACCGAACTCGAGCACGCCACCGGCGCCCTTGCGGCGGATGACCTGCACCCGCTGACCGGCGGTGATCAGTTCCCAGTCGCGGCCGTCGGCGCGCGGCAGGAACTCCTCGAGCACGCCGACCTTGCCGTTCTGGGACTTCAGCAGCTCACTGACCAGGTACTTGGTCAGACCCATCTCGGTGAGGCCGACGCCGACGAGCGAACCGATGTTGTTCGGCTTGATCGACTTGAACAGGTCGGCGTTGGAGCCGTCCTTGAGGAACTTGGGGGTCCAGCCGGCGTAGGGGCCGAACAGCAGGCCCTTGCGGCCGTTGATCACGCGGGTGTCCAGGTGCGGCACCGACATGGGCGGCGCGCCGACGGCGGCCTTGCCGTACACCTTGGCTTCGTGCGCGGCGATCAGTTCGGGGTTGGTCGAGCGCAGGAACTGGCCGCTGATCGGGAATCCGCCGAAACCCTTGGCTTCGGCGATGCCGGACTTCTGCAGCAGCGGCAGCGCGCCACCACCGGCGCCGACGAAGACGAACTTCGCGTTGAGGGTGCGCGACTGGTAGGTGCGCAGGTTGCGCACGGTGACGTTCCAGGTGCCGTCGGACTGCTTGTCGAGGTCGCGGACCTCGGTGCCGAAGGCGATCTCGCCGCCGGAGTAGCCGATGTGGGCCAGCAGCTGCTTGGTGAGCGCACCGAAA
This sequence comes from Nocardia halotolerans, assembly GCF_042650145.1. Taxonomy (NCBI): domain Bacteria; kingdom Bacillati; phylum Actinomycetota; class Actinomycetes; order Mycobacteriales; family Nocardiaceae; genus Nocardia; species Nocardia halotolerans. The sequence goes on from NZ_JBHSDL010000014.1 coordinate 250,207, forward strand.
TCGATGTCGGTGCCGCCGTCGGACCAGTTCAGCGCCACCGGGTCGGAGTAGTCACGGCCCTTGGCCATCAGCGGCAGGCGCTTGGCGAACTCGTCGGGGCTGTCGATGAACTCCATACCGCGGAAAAGCGGGTGCGGGGCGAGCGCCTCGTAGCGCTTGCGCAGGTAGTCGACGTTGTCGGCACCGTGCACGAAGCTGACGTGCGGGATGGGGTTGATGAAGCCGGCCGGGTCGTTGAGCACACCGGTGTCGACGGCGGAGGCCCAGAACTGGCGCGAGACCTGGAAGCGCTCGTTGATGTCGACGGCCTTGCTCACGTCGACCGAGCCGTCGGCGTTCTGCGGGCTGTAGTTCAGTTCGCACAGCGCCGAGTGGCCGGTGCCCGCGTTGTTCCACGGGTCGCTGCTCTCCGCGGCGGCGGCGTCGAGGCGCTCGAACACCGAGATCGTCCAGTCCGGCTGCAGCTGCCGCAGCAGCACGCCCAGCGTGGCACTCATGATGCCTGCCCCGATCAGAACTACATCGGTCTTTTCCATCTTCGCAGCGTTCGGCACGGGTAGATCGACTTCCTTGTCCTTCTCAGCTACCCACCGGCGGGTGAGTTGGCTTGGCGCGGGCGCTTGGCAGTGTTGAGGCGACTCGCAGTGAATCGCCGGGGGTAGGTTACCCGTCGTTCACCTGAATCCAATTGTGCACCTCAACGGATCGCCGCACAGCAACGGACCAGCCGAATGTGATGTAGAGCAACCCTGCACGTCGCCGTGACCGCGCGATAGATTGACCGGTGTGACGAACGAAACCCTCGGCACGGCCGGTCGGACCGACGAGCAATGGCACACCGACATCCTCGGCACCGCCTTCCAACAGCGCACACTGCCCCTCGGGCCCGATCCCGACGGCGAGGGCGAGGTGGTCGCCACCTTGGTGCGCTACCGGCCCGAGGCCGACACACCGGCCGACGCGCCGACGGTGCTCTACGTGCACGGCTTCACCGACTACTTCTTCCAGCAACATCTGGCCGAGCACTTCGCGGCTCGCGGCCACCGCTTCTATGCCCTGGACCTGCGGAAATGCGGTCGTTCGCGGCGCGAGGGGCAGAGCGCGCACTATGTCAGCGATCTGGCGTTCTACGACGCCGAACTGAACGAGTCGCTGCGCATCGCCCGCGAGGAGACCGGCAACGACGTGGTGGTCCTGGCCCATTCGACCGGCGGGCTGGTCACGGCGCTCTGGTTGGACCGGCTCGAGGCCGCCGGGGGCAGTGCCGCCGCCGGGGTGTCCGGGGTGGTGCTCAACAGCCCGTGGTTCGACCTGCAGGGGCCGTCGTTCTACCGCACCGTCGGCACGCCGATCATCAACGCGGTCGGCCGGTTCCGCGCGTTCGCGCAGATCCCCGGTATGGGGGTGAGCACCGCGTACGGCGACAGCCTGCACCGCACCCGCGCCGGTGAGTGGGACTACAACCTGGAGTGGAAGCCGCTGGCCGGCGAACCCGTGCGGCTCGGCTGGTTGCGTGCGATCCGGCAGGGCCAGGCACGCCTGCAACAAGGCCTCACCATCGGCGTTCCCGCGCTGATCCTGCGGTCACGGGTCACCAAGTTCGCCCGCGAGCACTCCCCCGCCGTCGACGTGGCAGATGCCGTTCTCGACGTCCGCCAGATCCAACGCTGGGCCGGTTGCCTGGGTGAACGCACCTCCATCGTCCCCATCGACGGCGCCCGCCACGACGTCTACCTCTCCGCGAACCCGGCCCGCACCACCGCCTTCACCGAAACCGACAACTGGCTCGATTGGCTCACCACCCAGCACAACGTGGACAAGTGATCACCACGCTCTCGGGCGGGCGTCGCCCGAGAGCACGCCGGTACCGGAGCGTGGTGATCCCGACGGCTCACCAGAGGCTGGTGCGCAGCACTATCTCGGTGGCGAGTTCGTGGCTCGCTTCGGTGGCGACGTTGTCGACTTCGAGGGGGACGACACGGAATTCGCCGTAGACGTAGCGGCCGGAGGCGTCGGCGGTGGCGCGGGGGACGGTTTTGGTGACGAGCATCGTGACCGGGAGTTCGAGCGGCGGACAGGCCGGGTCCGGGGCGTTGCCGTCGGCACCGGGGACCGCGGGGTGGCCGTGGTCGGCGACGACGAGGCTCATGAACCGGCCGAAGCGGCCCGCGCACACCCGCCAGGCCAGTGCGGCACCCGTGCCACGCCCTGCCACGTTGACGTAGGGCAGTTCCAGCGCGTCGAGGACGGCGTGCACTCCCGCCGGGTCGAGTCCGGCGACTGACTCCACGACAACGGTCTGCAACTCGGATTCGTGCAACCGAGCACACACGTTGTCGAAGACGTCGGCAGGGTCGTCGGCGTCGGGAAGCAGCAGCACATTGTGCCGCGAAGCGGGGCCGTCGACGCGCACTGTCCAGGCCTGGTCACCGACCGTGATCTGCCGAGATTTCATGCCGGTGTACGGTACACGGCCAGCCTTAACGGCACCGGGTGTTCCGCCGCGAGTACCGCGTGCCGCACACCCGTGTACTGGGCTTTCACTGTCCGGCAGCACCAAAATGCCGAACCTGTCACAACGCCTGCCGTGTCATCCTCGCTGCACCGTGAGCAGGTCGCGGATTCGGGAGACCGTGTGCGGGAGCCAGAGGGCTTGGGTCGGGGCCAGCGGTGGGTCGGTGAGGTCGATGACGGTGACGCGCCCGCCGAGGGCGGGGCCGGCGGGCGCGGTGACGAAGGCGATGTGGTCGTTGCCCACGACGGCGGTGATCGGTGGTGTGCCCTGGATCCGGTTGACCACGAAGTTCGGTTCGAAACCGGCTCGACGGTAGTTGCTGAGCAGGAAGTCGGTGTAGAAGGAGTGGCCGGCGGGCGCCCAGACGATGACCGACTCGTCGCGCAGGTCGCCGATGTGGAGTTCGGTGCGGGCGGCCAGCCGGTGGTTGCTGTCGACGGCGACGCGGACCGGGTCGTAGGCGATGATCGCCGAAACGAGGTCGGGCGGCATCGCCACGCCGCGGCGCAACGCCAGGTCGATCTCGCCGTCGTAGAGCGCGGGGGCCAGCGCTGAGGGGAACACCTGCCGGGCGGTGAGCGAAGCGGTGGGCAGTTGGTCGCGGACGGGGGCCAGCAGCAGATACACCTCCTCGGCGGTGATCGCCGGGGTGTGGCCGATGACGAAGGGGCGCGGGGAGGCGGTGCCGGCCTCGTGGGTCTGTTCGGCCAGCGTCGCGGCGGCGGCGAGCAGCGCGCGGGCGCCGTCACGCAGCACGGCGCCGGCGGGCGTGAGGTTCAGGGTGCGCCCGGACCGGTCGAACAGGGCGACCCTCAACTGCCGTTCCAGCTGCGCGATCGCCGCGCTGAGCGCCTGCTGGGTGAGGTGCAGTTCGGCTGCGGCGCTGGTGAACCCGTTGTGTTCGGCCACCGCGAGGAACTGGCGGAGGCGATGCAGGTCCAGTGGCCTGCCGTCACGTGGAGTCCGAACGGCCATGGCCCTGGACCCTACCTCGGCACACAACCAAAATTTGTGAAGCGGCCAGAAACTACTGTTTCCCCTTTGTTTCCAGCGCACCTAGCGTCGGCATCGTAGGACTTCGACATCACTCCTGGGAGCCAGGCGATGGACACACCGACGAGAGGATGCAGCAATGACAGGCGTGCTGAGCGGGAATTCCGCCGTGGTGGCCGCGGGGGCCAAGAATCTGGGGCGGCTGATCAGCACCACGCTCGCCGAGGACGGCGCGAATGTGCTGGTCCACTACAACAGCGACGCCAGTAAAGGCGACGCCGACGACACCGTCGCCGCCGCGAAGGCCGCCGGAGTCGAGGCCGTCGCGTTCCAGGGCGACCTCACCGTGCCGGCCAACATCGTGAGCATGTTCGACACCGCGATCGAAGCGTTCGGCGGGGTGGACATCGCCGTGAACACCGTGGGCAAGGTGCTGCGCAAGCCGATCATCGAAACCACCGAAGCCGAGTACGACGCGATGTTCGACGTGAACGCCAAGGCCGCGTACTTCTTCCTGCAGGAGGCGGGCAAGCGGCTCGACGACGGCGGCCGCGTCGTCACGATCGTCACGTCGCTGCTGGCCGCGTTCACCGACGGCTACTCCACCTACGCGGGCGCCAAGAGCCCCGTCGAGCACTTCACCAGGGCCGCGGCCAAAGAGTTCGCGCCGCGCGGCATCACCGTCAACAGTGTGGCGCCGGGCCCGATGGACACCCCGTTCTTCTACCCGCAGGAAACCCCCGAGCGGGTGGAATTCCACAAGTCGCAGGCGATGAACGGCCGGCTCACCCAGATCGAGGACATCGCACCGCTGGTGGAGTTCCTGGTGGCCGAGGGCGGTTGGATCACCGGACAGACGATCTTCGCCAATGGTGGCTACACCACGCGGTGAACGCGGTCACCCGCCGAGATCACGCCCGGCGGGTGTCGTCGACGATCGCGCTGCCGATGACCGGGTGGGCCGTTCGGGTGCCCTGGGTGAGCAGGTCTTCGAGGGCCGCGCAGTCCAGATGCGTTTCGATCAGATCCGCCAGGAGATCGAGTTGAGCTGTGCGGGTGGCGGATACGGAAGTATCGGGTGCGACGGCGAACCCCGTGCGGCCCGCCCCGGCGGCCACTTCGGTGAGCCAGGCGCGCCGGAATTCGTCGGACTCGAGCAGGCCGTGGACGTGGGTACCCCAGATACCGCCCAGCGCACTGCCTTCGGGCACGCCGTCGACGGTCAGCCAGGTGGGGTCGCTACTGCGGTGCACCCGCCCGTGGTGGATCTCGTACCCGGCGATCGGGAGGCCACCGGCCGACCCGGCGACCTGGCGTGCGATCTTCGGTTCCGCGAATTCGATGTCGAGGTCGAGCAGCCCGAGCCCCGCGGTCACCCAAGCGTTCTCGCCGCGCACCGGGTCGCCGGTGAAGAGGGTCTCAATCGGCGAGCGTGCGTCGCCGGTGTCGGGGTCGTTTTCTCCGACCGGCCGGCTCGCGACGTGTTCCACTCCGTCGACGATGCGTCGGCCGAGCATCTGATACCCGCCACAGATGCCGAGAATGGGGCGCCCGGCGGCCGCGCGGGCGCGTAGGGCATCGCCCAAACCGTTCGCGCGCAACCACTCGAGGTCCGACACCGTGGCCTTGCTGCCCGGCAGGACGACGAGGTCGGCGGTGGCGATCTGGTGGGGGCTGTCGGCCCAGCGGACGGTGACGCCCGGTTCGCAGGCGAGGGCTTCGATGTCGGTGGAATTGGAGATGCGGGGCAGGCGGATGGCGGCGACGGTGAGCCAGTCGGTGCCGTGCGGCGGGGCGGGGCGGCCGACCGGGGCGCCGGAGATGGTGCCGAGAGAATCTTCGGCGTCGAGCCAGAGGTCTTCGGCGAACGGGAGCACACCGAGGATGGGGCGTCCGGTGAGGGCGGTGAGCTGATCGAGGCCCGGTTGCAGCAGGGCGACGTCGCCACGGAACTTGTTGATGATGAAACCCGAGACGAGTTGCTGGTCTTCGGGTTCCAGGACGGCCACCGTGCCGAACAAGTGCGCCAGCACGCCCCCACGATCGATATCACCCACCACCAGTACCGGAATGTCCGCAGCCCGGGCGAGCCCCATGTTCGCGAGATCGGTTGCGCGCAGGTTGATCTCGGCAGGCGAACCAGCGCCTTCACAGATCACCACGTCGAATTCCGCACGTAGGTCGGCGAGTTCGTCGGCGACCACCTCGCGCAACTGCTGACGACGGGTGAAATAGTCACGCGCACCGACAGTTCCGACCGCTTTGCCCCGCACCACCAGCTGTGAGCGTCGATCGCTGCCGGGTTTGAGCAGCACCGGGTTGAACCGCACGCTGGGTTCGAGTCCGCAGGCGCGGGCCTGTAATGCCTGAGCGCGACCGATCTCCCCGCCGTCGACCGTCACGACGGAATTGTTCGACATGTTCTGCGCCTTGAACGGCGCCACCCGCACTCCACGCCGCGCCAGCATCCGGCAGATCCCCGCCACCACCACGCTTTTCCCGGCGTCGGAGGTCGTCCCCGCGATCAGCAGCGCGCCCCGCAGCACTGCCTCGCTCACCCGCGGACCCGACCCGTGGGCGCGGCGCACAGGCGAGCGTGCACGAGCTTCGAATTGACCCCGCTCACGGCAAGGTCAGGATTTCCGCGCCTGTTTCGGTGACAACGAGGGTGTGTTCGAACTGGGCTGTCCACTGACGGTCCTTGGTGACCACGGTCCAGCCGTCGTCCCAGATGTCGTAGTCGATGCCGCCGAGGTTGATCATCGGCTCGATGGTGAAGGTCATGCCGGGTTCGATGATCGACTCGATGCCGGGCTGGTCGTAGTGCAGCACGACCAGCCCGCTGTGGAAGGTGGGGCCGACGCCGTGGCCGGTGAAGTCGCGCACCACGCCGTAACCGAAGCGGTTGGCGTAGGCCTCGATCACGCGGCCCACCACGTTGAGCGCGCGCCCCGGCTTGACCGCCTTGATCGCCCGGTTGGTGGCCTCTTCGGTGCGCTCGACCAGCAGGCGCACCTCCTCGTCGACATCACCGGCGAGGAAGGTCTTGTTGGTGTCGCCGTGCACGCCGTGGATGTAGGCGGTGACGTCGATGTTGACGATGTCACCGTCCTCGATCACCGTCGAGTCGGGGATGCCGTGGCAGATCACCTCGTTGAGCGAGGTGCAGCAGGACTTGGGGAAACCCTTGTAGCCCAGGGTGGACGGGTACGCGCCGTGGTCGCACATGTACTCGTGGGCGATGCGGTCGAGCTCGTCGGTGGTGACGCCGGGCGCCACCGCCTTCCCCGCTTCCGCGAGGGCCTGTGCCGCGATCTTGCTCGCGATCCGCATCTTGTCGATGGTTTCGGCGGTCTGCACCCAGGGCTCGTTGCCCTCGTTCACGGTCTGCTTCCACACGTATTCGGGGCGCTCGATGGAACGCGGGACATCCCGGATCGGCGACTGGATGCCGGGAACGAGTGGCTGACGGGTGCGCACGGACATAGACGAAGTGTACTTAGGGAGCGCCGACCGCGGCCTCGACGGGTTCGAGGCGCACCACAATGCCCTTCGAGGTCGGGGTGTTGCTGATGTCGGCCACACTGTCGAGGGGCACCAGCACATTGGTTTCGGGATAGTACGCCGCCGCCGAGCCGCGACTGGCCGGATACGCCACCGCCACGAAGTTCTGCGCGCGCCGTTCGGTGCCGTCGTGCCACACGCTGACGATGTCGACCACGTCACCGTCGGTGAGGCCGCGTTCGGCCAGGTCCACGGGGTTGACCATGATCACCCGGCGCGCGTTGTGGATGCCGCGGTAGCGGTCGTTGTTCGTGTACGGAACAGTGTTCCACTGGTCGTGTGCGCGCAGCGACTGCAGAATCAGGTAGCCGGGCGGCACCTCGAGCATCGCCACGTCGTTGCAGGTGAACTCCGCTTTTCCGGTCGAAGTGCGGAAAATGCCGGCGTTCACCGGGTTGGCCAGGCGCAACCCACCCGGCCGGTCGACCCGTTCGTCGAAGTTCTCGAACCCGGGCACGACCCGCGAGATGCGATCACGAATGCTGCGGTAGTCGGCGACGAATTCCTCCCACGGAATCGTATTGCCCTGCCCCAGCGTGCGCCGCGCCAGCCGGGAGATGATCGCCACCTCGCTCAGCAGGTGCGGCGAGGCCGGGTCCAGGCGTCCGCGTGAAGCGTGCACCTCGCTCATCGAGTCCTCGACGGTGACGAACTGCTCACCGGTGGCCTGGATGTCGCGGTCGCTGCGGCCCAGTGTGGGCAGGATCAGCGCTGTGGCACCGCACACGGTGTGCGAGCGGTTGAGCTTGGTGGAGATCTGCACCGTGAGCTCGCACCGGCGCAAGGCCGCCTCGGTGACGGCGCTGTCGGGGGTGGCGCGCACGAAATTGCCCGCGACGCCGACGAACACCTTCGCCTTGCCGTCGCGCATGGCCCGGATCGCACCCACCGAATCGAGTCCGTGCGCGGCGGGCGGGGTGAACCCGAATTCGGTGCCGAGAGCGTCGAGGAATGACTGCGGCATCCGTTCCCAGATGCCCATCGTGCGGTCGCCCTGCACGTTGCTGTGCCCACGCACCGGGCACACACCGGCGCCGGGACGGCCCAGGTTGCCGCGCAGCAGCAGGAAGTCGACGATCTCGCGGATGGTGGGCACCCCGTGCTTGTGCTGGGTGAGCCCCATCGCCCAGCACACGATGATCTTGTCGCTGGCCAGCACCTGCTGGTGCACCTGTTCGATCTCGGCGCGGGTCAGACCGGTGGCGGTGAGCGCGGTGTCCCAGCTGATCCGCCTGGCGTGCTCGGCGAAGGCTTCGAAACCGCTGGTCTGCCCGGCGATGAACCTGTGGTCGAGCACCGTGCCCGGTGCCGCGTCCTCGGCTTCGAGCAGCAGTCGGTTGAGCATCTGGAACAGGGCGAGGTCGCCGCCGGAGCGGATCTTGAGGAAGTAGTCGGCGATGGCGGTGCCGCGCCCCAGTACGCCGCGCGCGTGCTGCGGGTTCTTGAACCGGATCAGCCCGGCTTCGGGCAGCGGGTTCACGGCGACGATCTTGCCGCCGTTGCGTTTGGTCTGCTCGAGCGCGCTGAGCATGCGCGGATGATTGGTGCCCGGGTTCTGTCCGACGACGAAGACGAGGTCGGCCGCGTAGATGTCTTCCAGCGACACGCTGCCCTTACCGACACCGAGGGTCTGCTGCAGGGCCGAGCCGCTGGATTCGTGGCACATGTTGGAGCAGTCGGGCAGGTTGTTGGTGCCGTAGGCGCGCACGAACAACTGCAGCAGGAACGCGGCCTCGTTGCTGAGCCGGCCGGAGGTGTAGAACAGCGCCTCGTCGGGCGATTCGAGCCCGCGCAGGCTGGTGGCGATCAACTCCAGTGCGGCGTCCCAGCCGATCGGTTCGTAGTGTGTCGCGCCGGGCCGGCGCACCATCGGCTCGGTGAGCCTGCCCTGCTGGTTGAGCCAGTGATCCGACATCGTGTCGAGTTCGGCCACGGAGTGCTCGCGGAAGAACTCGGCGGTGACCCGGCGGGTGGTGGCCTCGTCGTTGACGTGTTTGGCGCCGTTTTCGCAGTACTCGTTGCGGTGACGATCCCGTGGCTCGGGCCACGCGCAGCCGGGGCAGTCGAAACCGTCGGTCTGATTGATGTTGAGCAGGGTGCGGCCGGTGCGCACCAGTGAGGTCTGTGACAGCGAGTACTCCACCGCGTGGACCACTCCGGGCACCCCGGCTGCCCAGGTCTTGGGTGCTGTCACGGTCAGCTCGTCTTCGGGGTCATCGATCGGGGTCATGGTCGGCTTTCTTCGGCGAGTCGGCGGCACGGCACGGTGATCAAAGGCTCCCACTTCACGCACCGATGTCAACACCGCGCCGCCGGCTCTCACCCGGCGTCCTCGGCCGGGTTCACCTGACCCGGAGCCTCCGTACGGCCGGCGCGGGCCAGCAAATACGAGCGGAGCACGAGGCGCAGCTCGGCGACCAGGGCGGGCCGCTCGTCGTCGGGGGCGTCGATGATCATCGGCATCATGCCGCGCAAGGTCTGGATGGCGACCGCGGCGGTGCGGGTGCGCTGCTTGGCGGTGATGTCCGGGAACAGCGCGCCGACGAGAGCTTCCACCTGCTGGTGGATGGCCTGGTGCGCGGGAGCGACCGCCTCGCGCATCGCGGTGGGCATATCGGTGCGGGCGAACAGCGCCTTGAAACCCGGATTGGCCAGATTGAACTCCACCAGCGGGCCGAGGATCCGGTCGAGCAACGCGTCCAGGTCGGCCGGGCCCACATCGGTGTCGAAGGTGGCGCGAAAGGCGATGAGCCGCTCCCGGTACAGCTCGGCGAGCGCGGCCGCCAGTTCGTCCTTGTTGCGGAAGTACTGGTAGAGCGAGCCGGGCGAGATCCCGGCCGCGGCGGCGATCGCGTTGGTGGTCGCGTTCTCGTAACCACGTTCGGCGAACACCCGCGCTGCGGCCTGCAGGATCTGCTCGATACGACGACGACCGCGCTCTTGGCGGCGCACCTCGGCCATACTCCTCCTTGTATATGCGAGCAATCACTCGTATTCTCGGCTGCAACTTACGAGTAATTGCTCGTATCAGTCGCAGACTAACAGAGGAACGACCCATGCTCGGACGGTTCGTCACCCACCGGCCACGCTCCCTACTCGCCGCGGCCCTGGCGGCCTTCGTGCTGCTCATCGCCGTGGCGAGCGGTGCGATGAACGCGCTATCACTGAACAGATTCGAACATCCCAACTCCGAAGCCTCCGCTGCGGCAGCGGAATTGGCGACCCGGTTCGATACCGGCGCGGCGAATATCGCGATCCTGGTCACCGCGGTCGACGGCGACGTGCGCGACCCCGAGGTCGCTGCCGTCGGCACCCGGCTCACCGAACAACTCGGGCAGTATCCGGGTGTCGGCGACGCCTGGTCGTTCTGGTCGGCGGACGCGCCGGACACCCTGGCCGGCAACGGCTTCGGCAACGCTCTCGTGCTGGCATGGGCGCCCGGCGATGCCGACCGGGTGCGCGGTGAGATCCTGCCCGGCATCGAGACCGAGATCATCGAGGCCGGCCGCGACCCCGCGGTCACCCTCACCCTCGGCGGCGCGGACGAGGTGTTCCGTGATGTCGCCGCACAGGCCGCCACCGACTTCCTGCGCGCCGAACTGATCGTGCTCCCCTTGGTGTTCGCGCTGCTGGCACTGGTGTTGCGCCGGGTCACACTGGCGCTGGTCACCGTTGCCATCGGCCTGTTCTGTGTGATCGGCACACTCGCCGCACTGCGCGTGGTGAGCCTGTTCACCGATGTATCGACCTTCGCGGCGAATATCGCACTGGTCATGGGCATCGGCCTCGGCGTGGACTACGGGCTGTTCATGATCTACCGGTTCCGGGAGGAGCTGAGCGCGGGCCACGACGTCGCCGCGGCCACGTGGCGGGCGGTGGCGGGCGCCGGGCGCACCATCACCTTCAGTGCCGCCACCGTGGCCGTCAGCTCAGCCGTGCTGTTCGCCTTCCCCTTTCCCTTCCTGCGATCGTTCGCCTACGCGGGGATCGCCGTAGCGGCCACGGCGGTGCTCGCGTCGGTGGTGGTTCTGCCCGCCGCGCTGCGGCTGCTCGGCCGGCGTGCCCTGCCCCAGCGGCCGATCGGTGTGCCGGAACAAGGTTTGTGGTACCGCGTGGCCGAATACGTGATGCGCCGGCCGGTGGTGGCCGGCGGTTCGGCATTGCTGGTGCTGCTGCTGCTCGGCGCGCCGGCGCTCGGTGTGCACTTCGGCTCGCCCGACGACCGGGTGGTGAGCTCCGCACAGCCGGTGCGCGCCATGTACGACACGATCCGCGCCGAGTTCGAGACCGAGGAAGCCGACGCCGTCCACGTCATCGCACCGCGGGCGTCCGATCTCGATGAACTGGCACCGTACGCCGAGCGACTCGCCACGATTCCCGGTGTCCTGCGCGTGGATTCGGCGGCAGGCGCTTTCGGCGCGGGTGCGACGAACGACCCGGTGCGCGCGGCGGGCTTCACCGACGGGGAGGCGACCTGGTTGCGGGTCGTGCCGACCGTCGCCGCGCTCGCTGACTCGCACGCCCTGGTGGGCGAGATCCGTGCCACCCCCGCGCCGTTCGATGTCCTCGTCGGCGGCTACCCCGCCGACCTGGCCGACTACCGCGACGGCGTCACCGCGCGACTGCCGCTGGTGGCCGCGCTCATCATGCTCGTCATCTTCGCGGTGCTGTTCTTGATGACGGGCAGCGTGCTGGCACCGTTGAAGGCTTCGATCCTCAATGTGCTGTCGATGTCGGTGATGTTCGGCGTGCTGGTGTGGGGTTTCCAGAACGGCGCGCTGGCCGGCGTACTCGGCTTCACCCCGGTCGGCAGCATCGAGCCGAGCATCCCGATCCTCATGTTCTGCATCGCCTACGGCCTGTCGATGGATTACGAAGTGTTCCTGCTGGCCCGCATCAAGGAGGACTACGACCGCACCGGCGACCCGATCGGCTCCATCCCTCGCGGGATCGCCCGTTCGGCCCCGCTGATCACCGCCGCCGCGCTGGTCCTGGCCGCGTCCTTCGCGGTCTACGCCACCAGCGGCGTCGCGTTCCTGCAGCAACTGGGCATCGGTATGGCGATCACCGTCGTCGTCGACGCCACCCTCGTCCGGGGAGTTCTGGTTCCCGCGCTCATGCGGCTGGCCGGCCGTGCCAACTGGTGGGCGCCGGGGCCCTTGCGCCGCTTCCACAACCGCTTCGGGCTGCGTGAATCGAGCTGGGCCACGCCGGAGTCCACGCACCCCGTGGCCTCGCGGGTGTGATCGCGGAGCCGCCCAGGAGCACCCGGTAGGTCGAGCGCGTGGTGGTGGTCGGTGCTGTCGGGCGGGCACAGCGGCCGCGACGGACGGACGGCCCGCGGTCAGCGCAGTGCCGCACGCCCCCGCATGCGGCCGAGGACGACCAGCACCACCAGGGTGACCACCACGAGGACCGTGGTTCCCGCCGCCGCGTCGAAGACCTCACCGCGGTCGGTCTGGGCGAAGATGTTGACCGGCAAGGTCTTCCAGGTGGCTGGATACACCATGATCGTCGCGCCCAGTTCGCCCATCGACAGGGCGACCGACAGGCCGGCGGCGGCGCCGAGCGCGGGCAGCAGTAGCGGGAGGGTGATCTGGCACAGGACCCGCACGGGACCGGCGCCCAGGGATTCGGCCGCCTGCCGGTAGGCGGGGTCGAGGCGGTCCAGGGCGGCCGAGACCGCGCTGAACGTGTACGCCAGCACCAGCACCGTGTGGGCCACGATCACGATCCACTTGGTGCCGCCGAGCAGCAGCGGGCGTTCGTTGAACGCGATGAGCACGCCCAGGCCGATCGCCACCGACGGCACCGCGACCGGCAGGTGGAACACCGCGTCGGTCAGGCGGCGTAACCAGGTCGGCGCCGCCCGCGAGGCCAGCGCGGCCCAGGTGCCCAGGACCAGCGAGATCGCCCCGGCCAGCAGTGCGGTCTGCAGGCTCACCGACAGGCTCGCCGCCTGCTCACCGCTGAGCGCGTTGCCCAGGTTGGCGAAGCCGAGGTCCGAGGGCAGCGGGCCGGTCCAGCTGCCCGCCAGTGCGGCCGCGACGACAGTCGCGATCGGGGCGACGAAGACCACCGCCACCACGATCCCGAACACACCAAGCACCAGCGCTTTTCCGCGTGGAGTCCAGACGAGCACGATCAGTCTCCCTTCGGGCGGGTCAGGAACCGGGCGAACACGAACCGGTAGGTGAGGTAGAGGGTGAGCGAGAGCAGCACCTGCACCGAGGCGAGCACGGCGGCGCCGGGCAGGTCGAAGGTGACGATGCCGCGGGTGTAGATCAGCGCGGGCAGGGTGATCACACCCTTGGCGCCGGTGAACAGCACGATGCCGAATTCGTTGAGCGTGAGCAGCAGCACCAGGCTGCCGCCGGCCGCCAGCGCGGGCCACGCCTCGGGCAGTACCACCCGGCGCAGCACCCGCCACGGCGAAGCGCCGAGGCTGGCCGCCACATCGAGTTGTTCGCGCGGCAGCTGCGCGAACGCGGCCAGCACTGGCCGCACCACGAACGGGGTGAAGAAGGTGATCTCGGCCAGGATCACGCCCAGCGGCGTGGTCAGGAAGTCGATCACCGGCGTGGTGGCGCCGGTCAATTCGGTGATCAGCGCGTTCACCGCGCCTGCCGTGCCGTAGAGGAACGTGAAGGCCAGTGTGATCAGGAACGAGGGCAGGGTGAGGATGGTGTCGATCAGCCTGCCGACCACCCCGGACCCGGGGAAGGGCACGAACGCGAGCACGATCGCGAGGAAGGTGCCGAGCACCAGGCAGCCGGCCGTGGAGCACACCGCGATGGACACCGTGCGCCACAGCGCTTCCCGGAAGGCCGTGGATTCGAGTACCGAGGTCCACACCTCGGTCCCCCGCCCGGTCGGCGTCCGGGTCGATTCGGTGAGCACGCGCAGAATCGGATACCCGGCGATGCCGAGCACCACCAGCACCGGCGGCAGCACCCACAGCACCGGCAGCCACAGGGCACGCGCGGGGACCTTCGGCTGCACCGTGGACGGCTCGAGAACCGGTGTGCTCATGGGCGCACCGCCTCGTCGCGGCATCGCACGGCCCGCGCCCGCACCCGATTCGTGGCCGGACCGAACCTCGAATGCGAACCCATCCTCGCGAGGCCGAGCGGGGCGGTATCGCCCCGCACGAGTCCGGTGACTCGAGAACCGGTCGAGCGCGATCGAGGGCCGAGCGCCGAGATCGAGCAGGTCATGACGGATTCTCCGGACGACGCGGGTCGGCGGCGCCGGACGCTCCCATCGGCGAGGGCCGGGTGCGGCGCGTTGGACCATTTCCGATCGAGTTCGGGATCAGCACACCGGCCGGGTCCGGCATCCGCACACCGACGACCGATCCCGCTGTCGCGGTGAAGTGGCCGGGGACATCGGCGGCGAGTTCGCCGGGCAGACCTTCGACGTCCAGTTCGACCCTGGTCGACGCGCCGCGCCACACCACGCTGCGCACCGTGGCACGCAGGGCCTCTCGGTCCGATGGCGTGCCGATCGTGAGGGTGTGCGGCCGGATGCAGAGCAGCGCGTCGTCACCGGGCTTCCAGTCATCCTGCACGACACCAGGTTTCGGTGCCCGCGCCCGCAGGGTGGCGGGGCCCGCGGTGACCAGGGCGGCGGTGCCGGCGATGTGGTCGACCGTGCACGGCACCAGATTCGCGCCGCCCAGGAATCCGGCGGTGAAATCCGATGGTGGTCGCTGCCAGAGGTTTTCGGCGGTGTCGATGTCGACGAGGCGTGCATCGCGCATCACCGCGATGCGGTCCGCCAGGGCTAGCGCCTCGGCCTGATCATGGGTGACGTACAGCATGGCGGTGTCGGGCAACGCGCGGCGCAACTGCTGCAGTTCACCGAGCATCGAGTGCCGCAGTTGGGCGTCGAGCGCGGCGAGCGGCTCATCGAGCAACAGCACCTCGGGCCGGATGGCCAGTGCGCGCGCGATCGCCACGCGCTGCTGCTGACCGCCGGACAGTTCGCGGGGCAGGCGCGCGGCGTAGGCGCCCATCCCGACCATCTCCAGCGCCTCGGTGACCCGCGCCCCGATCTCGGCACGCGGTACCCGATGCGACTTCAGCCCGAACGCCACATTGCTGTGCACGTTCATGTGCGGGAACAGTGCGTAGGACTGCACCACCACCCCGATCCCGCGTTTGGCGGGTGACAGGTCGGTGACGTCGCGGCCCGCCAGCCGCACCGCCCCCGAGGTGGGCCGGACGAAACCGGCCAGCGCCTTGAGCGCGGTCGACTTGCCCGAGCCACTCGGGCCCAGCAGCGCGACGGTCTCGCCGACGGCGACGCGCAGGGTGAAATCGGCCAGCGCCACCGCGGCTTTGCGGCCCCTGCCGTAACTGACCCCGACCCGGTCGAACACGATCGCGGGTTCGTTCGTGGCCGACCCGATTCGGGCGGCGGCGGACTTCGTGCGCAGGTCACCGTCGGACATCGTCAACTCCCTTACAACGCAGCCGGATTCAGCTACTGATGGCCTGTTGGTACGCCGCGATGTCGGCGTCGAGCTCGGTGAGCACCCGATCCCAGTCCACCGCGACGACCTCGACCCCGCGCAGTGCCGCGGCGGGACCGCCCTCGGCGGGTGGGGCCACATCGGTGCGCGGCGACACCGCGAACGCCTCGGGGCCCAGCTTGCTCTGCGCATCGGGAGCCATCAGGAAGCTCATCAGCTCGGTGGCGTCCACCCGGTGCGGTGCGCCCTTGGCCAGGCCCATCATGTACGGCACCGACACCGTGGCGCGCTTGCCGTCGGCAGCGGGGAAGAAGACGTTGAACTTCGAGCCCTTCTCCTGCACGGTGGTCAGGTTCATCTGCACATCACCGTTGGCGATCAGCAGTTCTCCCTTGTCGACCTTGGCCTGCAGCTTGCCGGTCGACGACGACGGGCCCACGTTGTTGGCCTGCAGCGCGGCCAGGTAGTCCAGGGCCCCCTGCTTGCCGCGCAACTGCTGCAGCAGTACCAGCACGGCGGTGCCGTCACCGGCCTGACCTGGCGTCGAGTACTGCAGTTTGCCCTTGTACTCCGGCTTCAGCAGGTCGTCCCAGGTGAGCGCCGGGGCCTCGACCGACGGGTTGGCGATGAAGCACAGGTAGTTGTTGGCCATCGTCACGTAGGTGCCGTCGGCGTCCTTGTCGGCGGCCGGCACCGCGGTGGTGTCGATGCCGCTGGGCTGCAACAGCCCCGACTGCTTCGCCTTCTGGATGAACGGTGGCAGCGTGACGATCACATCGGCCTGCGGATTGGACTGTTCCTTGTCGACCCGGTTGACGACCTCGCCGGACCCGGCCTCGACCAGGTTGACCGCGATCCCGGTCTGCTCGGTGAATTCGGCGAACCGGTTCTTGTACCAGTCACCGACACCGTCGGCGGAGTACACGGTGACGGTCTTGCCGTCGGCCGATTCGGCACCGGTGCCACCGCAGGCCGCGGTGAACGCGACGGCGGTGACCCCGGCCAGCAACAGCGCGGCCCTGGACAGGCGGCGCGCGGTGAGGGAAGTACGCACGATGAAAGCAACTTTCGTGTGGGTGTCGAGGGGAATCGCAGGGAGATGTCGTCGCGGCGGGTGCCGGACGCGAGTTCAGTGGGCCAGTACCAGTGCCGGGAAGTCGGCGACGGAGGCGATCACGTGGGTGGCGCCCGCCGCGCGCAGTTGTTCGGCGTCGTGGGTGCCGGTGAGGGTGCCCGCCACGATCGCGGCGCCCGCCGCGCGACCGGTGGCGATGTCGCTGGTGGTGTCACCGAGCACCGCGATCCGGTCCACCGCGTCCGTACCGAGGCGCAGCGCGGCGGTGAGTACCAGGTCGGGGTAGGGGCGGCCGCGTCCGGCGTCGGAGGGTGCGAGGGTGAGGTCGGCCAGTGCGGTCCAGCCCAGTGCCCGCAGCAGCTTGTCCTGGGTGCCGCGGCTGAAGCCGGTGGTCAGCGCGACCCGGATCCCGGCTTCGCGCAGTGCCGTGATCGCTTCGACCGCACCGGGGATCGGTGCGATGTCGGTCTCGTCGATCAGCGCGTCGTAGGCGGTCTCGAAGGCACGGTTGCCCGCCTGGGCGGCGGCCTCGTCGCCGAGCAGCGCCCGGAACACCTCGATCTTGGACCGGCCCATGGTCTCGATGACGTAGCGGCGGGCCTGCTCGCGGCGCGGACCCTCGACCTCGATGCCCACGGCGGTCGCGGCGTTCTCGAACGCGCGCAGCACCAGTCCGCCGTCGGCGACGGTGGTGCCCGCCATGTCGAGCACGGCCAGTTGAATCGTCTTGTCGGGCACGGTCTTACCTCACAGTCCGATCAGGTCGGCGGTCTGCTCGCCGATGGCGGGGCCCAGGGTCATACCGCGACCGCCGGGGCCGGTGACGACCCAGACGTTGGTGTCGGGACGCACCCGGGTGACGACGGCGGCCGGGTCCACGCTCTGGCTGTAGACCCCGGCCCAGCGGCGCACCACGCGCGGCAGCTTGCGCCCCAGCAGTTCTTCGGTCACCTCGGTGAGGTGGTCGTAGGGAGCTTCGTCGACGTCGAAGGCGAACGGTTCGGTGTACTCGTGGGTGTCGCCGATGGTGAGGCCGCCGTGTAGTCGTTGCACGCACAGCAGCTGCATCCTGTGCTCGGCCGCGGTGGCGGTCTGGGACTGCTCGGTGGCCAGCGTGTCCACCGCGGTGCCCGCGTAGCCCGGGTAGTAGCGGAAACTGTCGCCGTCGGCGATCGCGGTGGTGAGCGGTTCGTCCAGCGGCGCGGTCTGCATCATCTGCAGCCGGACCCGGCGCACCGGCAGGTCACCGGCCAGTTCCCGGGTGAGCCCGGTGTGCGCGGCGCCGGGGCAGTGCACGACCAGGTCGGCTTCGTGGCGGCGGGCCTGATCGTCGAGTACCACCGCGCCGGTACCGGTGTCGCGCACCGAACGGGCCTCGGTGCCATCGTGGAAGGTGTAGCGCCCGCTGGCGGCCATGTGGGCGCGCAGCGCGGGCAGCGCCTGGCGCGATTCCACCGCCGCGTCGGCCGAGCAGTGCAGTCCGGCCAGGTATTTGCCGCGCAGTGCCGGGTTCAGGGCGCGCACCCGGTCGGGTTCGAGCAGGGTGAATCCGCGCTCCTGCGCGGTGGGGCCGGTCGCGGCGGCCTCGGCCACCGCCAGCTCGGCGGGCGTGCGGACCAGGGTGATCGAGCCCGCGGGCCGAAAGCCCACGCCGGCGACCCGGCCGCCGATCTCACCCCAGAGTTCGCGTGCGCGCAGGGTCAGTTCCAGCTCCCCCGCCGAACGCCCCGACACCCAGACCAGTCCGAAGTTGCGGACCGTGGCCCCGCGCGCCTCACGTTCGCGTTCCAGGTGCACGACCTCGTGCCCGCGGCCGATCGCGGCCCAGGCGTGTGCCGTGCCGAGTATCCCGCCGCCGATGATGACCAATCGCATGACACCGATGATGACGAACGGTCTAGACCAATGGGTGTGGGCAGCGCGAACGCCAGGTTAACTTTTGGTATAGACCAATCCGGGTACGCTGTCGGCATGGATTCACCGCCCGCCGCGCGCGTTCCGAAAGTGTTCCTGGTTCGCACTCAGATCGACGCGATCCTGGCCGATCTCGCCGAGGGCGATTCGGTGCCCTCGGAGCGAGAGCTGGCCAACCGGTTCGGCGTAGCCCGCGAGACCGTCCGCCACGCACTGCGGGAGTTGCTGGTGGAGGGCAGAATTCGCCGTCGTGGCCGCGGCACGGTGGTCTCGCGGCCCAAGTTGACCCAGCCGCTGTCGCTGCGCTCCTACACCGAGGGCGCGATCAGCCTGGGCCGCACACCCGGTCGCATCCTGGTCGCCTGGGACGACATCGCCGCCGACGACCCGACCGCGGCCGACCTCGAACTCGAACCGGGCACACCGGTGATGCACCTGGAACGGGTGCTGCTGGCCGATGGTGAACGCATCGGCCTGGAGAGCACCTACCTGCCGTTACACCGCTTCGCCTGCCTGCGCGGCAGTTACGACCCGACCACCTCGTTGTACGCGGCGATCCGCGCGACCGGCGTCGAATTCGCCGGTGCGCGCGAACGCATCGAAACCGTGCTCGCCGCGCCACGGGAGGCCGGCCTGCTCGAATGCACCACCGCGTTGCCGATGCTGTTGCTGCACAGGCGCAGCGTGGATGCCGATGGCGCACCCGTGGAGCGGGTGCGCTCGCTGTACCGGGGTGACCGCATCGCCTTCGAGGCGATGCTGTCTCCGGTATCGGCGTGATGACCTACTGCTCCGGCAACCTGCGCCGACCGCCGGCCACATCGGTGACCAGGTCGGTGTAGCCGTCGACGAGCTCGGCCAGCTGGTACCAGTGCTTGTGCGTGGTGTCGCTGCGCACACCGTCGAGGTCGATGGCCTGGTTCGCGTCCACCCAGCTACGAGCCATCCGATCGACAACGGCACCGAGACTTTCGGTGTGCAGCGAGGCACCGTTGCGATGGATCGGGATCTCGGACACGATCCAGTCGTTGATGTCGTCGACGAGTTCGCCCCGCCGGCAATCGATTTCGGCGATCAGCGCGGCGTCACGCACCTGTGCCCGCCGTTCGTGCAGTTCAGCGAGCGCGTGCGCCGAGCGCAACAATTCGCGATCCTGAAAACGCCGCCCCTGAAAGGCGCACAACAATTGTGGCGCCGTCGGAAGTATCCCCATCACCGGCGCGCTCATCGCAACGCCCCGAATTCACCCGACACCCAAGATTTGTCTACCAACATGATTGGCTCTCGATTCGGTTATCCCGGTCATCTGTTCGGTATGTTCGCAACCAGGCTATCTGGATCATGCTCGCTCACAACGGGAAACGCAAGATTGCGTTGTCACTCATGCAGTAAAGCCGCCCTGACAGAACCAGCGGTCACATCCAGTGATGCGCGGCGGCTCGCGGCGACCACAGACGGCACCGACCACCGCCTCAGCACGCGGTCCGCCTTCTTCGCCGATCGCGTGACATCGGGCACCGACAGCGCAATAATGCGAATCACGAAGCGCGCCACAGGCGAAGGGGACCCCATGGCAGGCAAGCGCACGACACTGACCGTCCGGCTGCGCCGGCTCGCCGCCATGCTGCGCGAGTTACGCGAGAGCGCGCAGCTGAGCAAGGAAGACGTCAGCGCGCGTACCGGCATCAATGTGACAACGCTGTACCGGATCGAAATGGCGCAGGCCCGCCCGCAGCGCCGCACTTTGAGCGCGATGCTCGACCTGTATCAGGTCAGCGACAAAATGCGCGAGGAAGCGCTGAGCCTGCTCACCGATGCGCTCAAACCGGGGATGTCACACGCCTACGAAGGCGCCCTGTCCGATGTCTATGCCACTTACATAAACTTCGAGGCGGAAGCACTCTCGGCACGCCAATACCAGACGTCGACGGTGCCCGGTCTGCTGCAGACCTTCGACTACGCGGCGGCGGTGATCGACACCTCGATGCCCCGGCTCGACGCCGCGGTGATGGAGAGCCGGGCCCAAGCCAGGATGGACCGCGCGGTCAACCTGACCAAGGACGATCCGCTGGAACTGTGGGTGGTGATGGACGAGGCGGCGATCCGCCGGGTCGTCGGCGGGCCCGCCACGATGGCGGGCCAGCTCGACCGGTTACTGCTCGAGACCAAGCGCAAGAACGTGATCCTGCAGGTGCTGCCGTTCGACGCGGGAGCCCACCCCGGCATGGCCGGTTCCTTCACCCTGCTCGACTTCCGCAACCCGGTCGATCCCGAACTGGTGTACGTGGAGAGCATGTCGGTGCACGACCTGGTCGAGGGGCACTCCGAGATCCGGCGCTTCGGTGTGATCTTCGATCAACTGCGGGCCATGGCGTTGAGCCCGCGGGACTCGGCGGCGCTGATCCAGCAGGCGCGCGACAACATCGGCAAATAGCGGCTCGACCCGAGCGCGGCGTAGAGCCACGTCAGTGCCCCGGCACGCCGTGGCGGGTGCGTGACCGGTGACCGGGTGTGGGATCACCCGGCAGTTCAGTAGGTGTGGGCGGGCAGGCTGCGTACGCCGGCCCACAGGTCGTCGATCAGGCGTTGGTAGGAGTCGGCCAGGTCGTCGAGCCGGACCCATTCGTCGTAGAAGACCGGTTCGGGAGCACCGGCCAGGGCGACGAAGGCCAGTGCGCTGTGTCGCGCCAGCCGGTCGACGAGTCCGCCGAGGGTCTCGCAGTGCTCGTCGGCGGCGGCGAACGGCACGGGCGCGGCGAGAATCACCCAGCGGTCGATCGCCCGCATCAGTTGCCACCGGCGACGATCGATACCGGCGGCTTCGCGCACCGGTACCCGTTCCCGCAACTGGTGCAGCACGGCC
This sequence comes from Nocardia halotolerans, assembly GCF_042650145.1. Taxonomy (NCBI): domain Bacteria; kingdom Bacillati; phylum Actinomycetota; class Actinomycetes; order Mycobacteriales; family Nocardiaceae; genus Nocardia; species Nocardia halotolerans. The sequence goes on from NZ_JBHSDL010000014.1 coordinate 271,607, forward strand.
AGTTCGCCCGCCGCGTCGAGGACCGGGTGGTCATCATGTGGCAAACCACGCAACGCGGCCAGCAGCATGTCGCGGCCGGGCAGCGTCGTGCGCCCCGTAGAAGACCGCGTTTCACAGCGCGAAACCTTCATCTGGCATACCTCCGGATCGGGCCCGACACCCCGGTGAGGATGCCATCGCGTGCGACGGGACGATGCCACATGCGCCGATCGCGAGCACCTGGCAATCATCCCGCCACCACTGTCCCGCACAACGGCCCCGGACGGAAGCAAATCGCATACCGGACATTCGGATTGTCCCCACCGCCGTCCTTGTCCGCCCGCCTTGACCTCGCGGAACCGCTACTCCCGCGCACTCACCGTGCGCGGAGGCTGCCGAACAAACCGGCCTTGTGGTCTTCGGGGGCAGCGGTGAAGTAGAGCGCGTTGGTATCGCCCAGGCTTTCCCCGTTACCGAACTTCAGCGCCCGCAGTCCGTTGATCTCGACCGGTTCGGCGTCTCCGTCGCGCAGGTAGTCGACGAAGGTGCCGGTGGTGTCGTCGTAGGCCAGTACGCGGCCCAGACCGCCCGAGTTGCCGATCAGCAGCTTGCCCGAGAGCGCACCGAAGTTCGACGGGGCGATGGTCACCGCCCACGGTGCGTTGAGCCGGCCGCCGTCGTCGATGATGCGCACCAGTTTGCCCGTGGCGTCGAACTCGGCGACCTTGCCCCGGTCCGGGGTGCCGCCGGCGGCTTCGTCGGCCGCGGCGTCGCGAACGTCGTACTCGCCCTTGTCGAAAGCCTCGGGGTCCTTGCCGTCCGCGGTGGTGACCGCGTAGGAGACGAAGACCCGGCTGCCGACGGTGGTGATGTTGAACGGCGCGGGGTCACCGGGCACGGCCTGCTTGCCTTTTTCCGGGGTGGCCGGGTCGATCACCTCGCCGGTGGCGAACGGGTTGGCGAAACCGGTGGTCGCCACCGGCTGCCAGTTCTTGTCGAAGGTGCGCACCTGCGGGTCGGTGCCGAAGTCGGCGACGAGCAGTTTGTCGCCGGTGGGGGCCAGGGCGACACCGTAGAAGGCCATGCCCTGGGCCGAGCCGTCGAACACCTGGTTCGCGCCGCCGTCGCGGCGGATGACGGCGCCGTCGGGCGCCTGCTCGGTCCACGCCGCGAGCTTGCCGGAGTCGGTGGCGAAGATGACGCGCGCCGAACCGGTGAGCGGGACCGGCATGCCGTCCAGGTCGACCCACTGGTCACGGACCACGAACAGGTCGGAGTTGAGGGGCGCGGGATTGAACACCACGCCGGTGGTCTTGCCCGCGTTCTTGTCGGCGGCGCCGGGGATGCCGACGGAGCCGAACTTGTCGCGGGTCAGTTTCTGCAGTTCGGTGTCCGAGGAGGCGGTGACATCACCGAGGAACTGGAACGACTTGCCGCGCGCGCCCACCCAGAAATGTCCGCCCGCGCCCTCGGCGCGGTGCGCCAGCCCCCACGGGCCGACCATCTCCGAGAGGGTGAACTGGGCGTGATAGGAGTCCTTGTTCGCGGCCAGGTCGGTTTGGCTGTATCGGTTGCCGTCGAGGGCGGCGACCTGTTCGGCGGCCTGCCCGCTGCTCGCGCATCCGGCTGCGACGAGCAGCGCCGCGCCGAGGACGACACCGCGCGCCACCCCGGACCGCAGCTTGCGGACGGCCCGCACATGTCCGTTCAACGTTTGTTTCCTTTCGTCCTGCGCCGGACGGCGTTCAGGCGAGGCTGACCTTAACCTGACCGGTGCGGCGGCGTGCCGTGAACATCGCCTCGGCACCCGGTCTAGGCTGTCGCCCGTGGTCGAACCCAGCGCCCCCGTGAGCCCGCATCCCGCCATCGCCGCCCTGGCCCCGCTGCTGGGCAGCTGGCGTGGCCGCGGCCACGGTGAGTATCCGACCATCGAGCCGTTCGATTATGTCGAGGAGATCACCTTCGGTCATCTGGGCAGGCCGTTCCTCACCTACCGGCAGCGCACCAAGGCCGGTTCCGACGGCAGGCCACTGCACGCCGAGACCGGCTACCTGCGCTGCCCGGCGCCCGGGCGCGTGGAATTGGTGCTCGCCCATCCCACCGGGATCACCGAGATCTGTGAGGGCACGATCACCGAAACCGTCGACGGTATTCGACTGGAATTGAATTCGACGAATATCGGACTGAGCGGATCGGCGAAATCGGTTACCGCGGTGGGGCGTTCTTTCCATGTCACCGGTGACACGATCGACTACACCTTGCGGATGGCGGCTGTCGGGGAATCTCTGCAACATCATCTGGCGGCGTCGCTGCAACGCGCGTGATATCGGGAATTGCCCCGCACCAGCGCACTGAACTGCGGTTTCGCCCCGCGACACGATTCGTTCACCGGTTCGTCGCCGCCGACTGCGGAAGTGTTCGAACACGCCCGCACACCAGGCAACAATTGTGTTTCGCTGTGCGCACACCTCTGTTACCCACGTGGTTGCCGCTCTACGGTTTCTTTCACCAGTTGATCTCCAGCCGATACGAAGGACTGCCCCGGAAACTGCGCGTCGAACCCCTGCCCGAGGGAGACGAAATATGAGGCGTTCCACTCTGATTCTCACCACCGCCGGACTGATTTTCGGCGGCGCCACCGCGATCGATCTGCTCGAGGACACCGGTGTGCGAGCCGCCCCGGAACCGGTCGCCGTCAACCAGGTGGCCACAGCGCCCACCGAAGGCAGCTGGCTGGCGCAGGTGCGCGACCTGCTGGCGACCGGAAACGCCGGAGCCGCGACCGAACCCGGTCAGTAACCCGACGGCAGCGCGGCGAACATGTCCCGGGTGACGGCCACGGCATTGTCGGAACTGCCGCCCTTCACCAACAGCGTCGCGAAGGCCATGTCACCGCGATAGCCGACGAACCAGGAATGCGAGCCGCCCTCGACCTCGGCCTCGCCGGTCTTGCCGTACACCTCACCCTGGTCCCGGATCCGTTCGGCGGTGCCGCCGGTGACCACCATGCGCATCATGTCGCGCAGCCCCTCGGCCACTTCCGGGTCGAGGGTGGGGCGTTCGCCGACGATCTCGGTGGGCCTGCCCTCGATCAGATACGGCACCGGCGCCGAACCGTGCGCCACCGCGGCGGCCATCACCGCCATGCCGAACGGGCTCGCCACCACCCTGCCCTGCCCGATTCCGTCTTCGGCGCGCTGCACGAGCCCTTCGGCGGGCGGCACCGAGCCCGACAGGGTGGGCAGCCCGACCACCCGGTAGTCCTGACCGATGCCCAGCCGCGCCGCGGCCGCAGTGAGGGCGTCGGGGTCGAGCCGGCTGGCCAGCCGCGCGAAAGTGGTGTTGCACGAGCGTTCATAGGCGGTGGCCATCGGCACCTCGCCCACGGAGAACAGGTTGTAGTTGGGGATGGTCCGCTCCCCGATCACGGTGCGGCTGGGGCAGGCCAGCACGGTGTCGGGGGTGGCGACACCGGCTTCCATCGCCGCCGCGGCCGTCACCGTCTTGAAGATCGAACCCGGCGGGTACTGGCCGCTGGTGGCCACCGGACCGTCGCGATCGGCGGCCTTGTTCTGGGCCACCGCGAGAATCGCACCGGTCGAGGGCCGCAGGACCACCATCATCGTCTGCTCGGTGCGCAGATTCACCGCGTGCTGGGCGGAGTTCTGCACGAACCGGTCGATGCTGAGAGAGAACGACGGCGCTGGCTGGGCCGCCACCTCGTGCAGCACCCCGAGATCGGCGCCGTGCGCGTTCTGGGTGACCACACTCCAACCGGCCTTGCCATCCACCTCGGCGATCACGGTTTTGCGGACCTGGGTGAGCAGATCGGGGGCGAACTTACGATCGGTGGGCACCATGTCCCACTCCTGGGTCAGGGTCACCCCGGGCAGCCCGATCAACCGGGCGCCGATGGTGTTGGCCTCGTACTCGTCGAGCAGGATCACCGTGTGCGCGCCGTCGGTGCGGCGGGCCGCGGTGAGGATGGACTGCGGGGTGTAGGCGACCGGGTCGATATGGCTCAGCGCGGCCGCGAGCGCCCCGGCGACGCGCTCGGGGTCGGGGGCGTCGGCCACGGTGAACCGCACCCGCGACACGGTGCCCGGAACCAGCACATCACTACCGGCCGACTCGTTGACCCGGGCACGTGGAGCCGGTTTGGTGCGCAATTGCAGGGTCTGGGTGTCCCCCAGCTTGGGGTGGATGCCCGCCGAACTCCAGCGCACCAGCCAGCGACCGCCGGTACGGCCCAGTTGCAGCTCACCGGAATAGGTCCACTGTCTGCCCCTGGGCAGGGTCCACTCGTAGGTGTAGTCGACGGTGGCGGTGTCACCGCTCACCCGCGCGCGGCCGGTGCGGACCGACAGCTTCTCCGCCTGCAGCGCCTGCCAAGCCGAAGTCAGTGCCTGCGTGGCCTTTTCGGGGGCGGTGGTGTGCCCGCCCGCGGTGGCGAAATCGTGGTCGGCGAACGCGTCGGCGAAGGCTTCGGCGGCCGGTACCGGCCCCTGCGGCGACGAGCAGGCACTCGCGGTGAGCGCGAGCACGGCCACCGCGCAGATCGTCAGCATCCGAGTCCTCATCGGGACCGATGGTAGCGGCGAAATCCCACCCGAACGCGCAGCAACGCGGGCGAACTCAATCCACGAGCACAGTGGCGAAGGTCGCGATCTGCCGGAAACCCACACGGCTGTAAGCACGTCGGGCGATGCGGTTGTAGTCGTTGACATACAGGCTCGCCGTACGACCCGTCGCCACAACGGCATTCGCGACCGTCGCGGTACCCGCCGTACCCACCCCGGTGCCGCGGAAATCCGGGTGCACCCACACGCCCTGGATCTGGCCGGTGCGCCGCGACAGCGACCCGATCTCGGCCTTGTAGATCACCGCGCCGTCCTCGAAACGCGCCCAGGCCCTTCCTGATTCGATGAGGCCGCGAATGCGGCGCCGGTACCCGCGGCCGCCGTCGCCCGCGCGCGGATCGATGCCCACCTCTTCGATGAACATGGCGATCGCGGCGTTGAGGTAGCGGTCGATCTCGTCGGGACGCACCCGTCGCACCGCTGCGTCGGGCCGGGCCAGCGCGGGTTCGCCCAGGGCCAGCAGCGGCTGGTCGGCCCGCAAATCCCTGGCCGGCCCCCAGCGCGAGGCCAGCAGATCCCACAGCGGCAAGGTGAGTTCTTGTCTGCCGACCACCGAGGAACACACCCGTGGCCAGCGCATCGCCCGGTCGGCGAACGCGCGCAGGGCGCCCGCGTCACCGCGCAGCGGCACCAGATTGGCGCCGGAGAAACACAGCGAATCGGTGGGGTTGCCGCGGCACCACAACTCGCCGAGACCGGCACGCGCGGTGAGGCCGAATTCCTGGACCCGGGCCGCGATCATGCACGAGGCCACCGGGTCGGAATCCAGCACGCGCAGCACCTCGCCCAGATCGTGAACGGCGACCGGGCGCGCGGGGGTGGCCTTGGATCGTCGCGTCGGCTCCAGCAGACTCCGCACGGCACCAGCCTGCCACGAAAGCAGGCCCAGTGGTACGGGTCAGCCGAATCCGAGGCCCGACTGTGAGTAGCGGATCCCTCAGCTGACGGTGACCACCGGTTCGCCACCGGGCTGCTCGCCCATTTCCTCGGCGATACGCATGGCTTCTTCGATCAGCGTCTCCACGATCTGCGCCTCGGGAACAGTCTTGATGACCTCACCCTTGACGAAGATCTGGCCCTTGCCGTTACCGGAGGCGACCCCGAGATCGGCCTCACGGGCCTCGCCCGGGCCGTTCACCACGCAACCCATCACCGCCACGCGCAACGGCACTTCCAACCCGTCCAGACCGGCGGCGACAGCGTCGGCCAAGGTGTACACGTCCACCTGGGCGCGGCCACACGACGGGCACGACACGATCTCGAGCTTGCGCGGGCGCAGGTTCAGCGACTGCAGGATCTGGCCACCGACCTTGATCTCCTCGGCGGGCGGGGCCGAGAGCGAGACCCGGATCGTGTCACCGATGCCCTCGCTGAGCAGCGCGCCGAAGGCCACCGCGGACTTGATCGTGCCCTGGAACGCCGGACCGGCCTCGGTGACGCCGAGGTGGAGCGGATAATCGCTGCGCGCCGCCAGCTGCCGGTAGGCCTCCACCATGATCACCGGGTCGTTGTGCTTCACCGAGATCTTGATGTCGCCGAAGCCGTGATCCTCGAACAGGCTCGCCTCCCACAGCGCCGACTCCACCAGCGCCTCGGGAGTGGCCTTGCCGTACTTCTCCATCATCCGCTTGTCGAGCGACCCGGCGTTCACACCGATGCGGATCGGGATACCGGCGGCCCCCGCGGCCTTGGCGACCTCACCGACACGGCCGTCGAATTCCTTGATGTTGCCCGGGTTCACCCGCACCGCGGCGCAACCGGCGTCGATCGCGGCGAAGATGTAGCGCGGCTGGAAATGGATGTCGGCGATCACCGGGATCTGCGACTTCTTCGCGATCGTGGCCAGGGCGTCGGCGTCTTCCTGACGCGGGCAGGCCACCCGGACGATGTCGCAGCCCGACGCGGTGAGCTCGGCGATCTGCTGCAGCGTGGCGTTGATGTCGTGGGTCTTGGTGGTGGTCATCGACTGCACCGAGATCGGGAAGTCACTGCCCACACCGACCTTGCCGACCATCAACTGACGAGTCTTGCGCCGGGGGGCCAGAACAGCAGCGGGAGCGCCGGGCATCCCCAATCCGATTGTGCTGGTCACGTTCGGCTGCCTTCTTTCCTACGGTTCGGGTTCGACCACGAGCTTAGTCGTGCCCACTGACCTGCCGCCCTGTGAGGGGCACGACAGCGGACATCACGGCAAACGGATGGGGTTGACGATGTCGGCGGCCAGGGTCAGCAACATGAACGCGCCACCGATCACGACCGCCACATAGGTGATCGGCAACAACTTGAGGTAGTCGACCGGCCCGCCCGCGGCCTTCCCGAGCCAGGAGCGCACGATGTCGCGGGCCTTCTCGTAGAGCACCACCGCGATGTGGCCGCCGTCCAACGGCAGCAACGGCAGCAGATTGAACGCGCCGAGGAAGAAGTTCAGGCTGGCCAGCACCAGGATGAACATGCCCCACAGCCCGCGTTCGGCGGTCTCGCCGCCGATACGGCTGGCGCCGTACACACTGACCGGCGTCTCCGGATCACGCTCACCACCGGTGACCGCATCCCACAGTGCCGAAACCTTCTGCGGCATCTTTGCCAGCGACTTCACCGTCTCGACGAAGAACTCGCCGGTGAAGGAGATGGTGGCCGGAATCGCGGCGACCACCCCGTACTGCTGGGGCTCGGCGTAGTCGGGGCCCACGCCCACCGCGGAGACCTCCCGCGCCGGACCCTCCTTCGGCCACCGGACGACCCGCTCCGGGGTGACAGGCACGGTCAGCGTCCGGCCGTCACGCTCGATCGTGTACTCGAACGGACCGTCCTGCTTCTGGGTTTCGGACTGGAACTGCGTCCACGTAGTCACCTCGACACCGTTGACGGCGGTCACCACGTCACCACGCTGGAGCCCGGCGCGCTGTGCGGGACCGGTGCCGGTGCACGGCTCCAGCTTCTTGTCCGCGGTCTGCTCCGCGACGCAACCCATGTTGCCCAGCGCGGTCTCCGGCGGCTGCTCGAGCTGCGGCAGCCCCCACCCGACCGCCAAGACCACCAGCAGGATGAATCCGAGCACGAAGTTCATCGCGATCCCGCCGAACATCACGACCAGGCGCTTCCAGGTGGACTGGCGATACATCGCCCGGTCGACGTCTTCGGGCTCGAGTTCGTCGAGCGCGGTCATGCCGGCGATATCGCAGAACCCGCCCAGCGGCAGCGCCTTGAGGCCGTACTCGGTCTCCCCGCGTCGGAAGGAGAAGATCCGCGGCCCGAATCCGATGAAATAGCGGCGCACCTTCATCCCGGTGGCCTGCGCGGCCCACATGTGCCCGCATTCGTGCAACGCGATCGAGATCGTGATGCCGAGGGCGAACAGGGCGAACCCCAGCGCGAATACCATCAGGCCCTTTCTTTGGCGGCTGGCGCCGCGGGTTTTCGGCCTCGTAACCCCGAATCCGAGGGCCGATACTTCGCCTTCGGCATTACGTCTCGGCCCTCGGATCCGGGGCGGCCGAAAACGTGGTGGTCTCGATTTGTCGTCGGGTCAGGACGCCTGTTACGCCGCGATCACTTCCGCGGCGTACTGCCTGGCCCAGCGGTCGGCCGCAAGGACGTCGTCCAGGGTATCGGGTTCGGCGTGCCAGCGGTCAGCGGCCTCCACCGCGCGGGTGACGGTGCGCACGATGGTGGGGAAGCTGATCTTGCCGTCGAGGAAGGCCTGCACCGCGACTTCGTTGGCCGCGTTGTAGACCGCGGTGACACTGCCTCCGGCCTCCCCCGCCTGACGTGCCAGGCGCACGGCGGGAAACACTTCGTCGTCGACCGGCTCGAACGTCCAGGTCGAGGCGGTGCCGAAGTCGCACGCGGTGGCCGCGCCGGCGATGCGGTCGGGCCAGCCGAGGGCCAACGCGATCGGCAGCTTCATATCCGGCGGGCTGGCCTGAGCGAGGGTGGAACCGTCGGTGAAGGTCACCATGGAATGCACGATCGACTGCGGGTGCACGGTGACGTCGATGCGGTCGTAGGGGACGCCGAAGAGCAGGTGCGTCTCGATCAGTTCCAGACCCTTGTTCACCAGCGAGGCCGAGTTGAGGGTGTTCATCGGACCCATCGACCAGGTGGGGTGGGTCTTGGCCTCGGCGGGATTCACCGCTTCGAGCATCTCGGTGCTCCAGCCACGGAAGGGGCCGCCGGAGGCGGTGAGCACCAACCGGTCCACCTCCTCGGCGCGGCCACCGCGCAGGCACTGGGCCAGCGCGGAGTGTTCGGAGTCGACCGGCACGATCTGGCCGGCCGCGGCGGCGCGGGTCACCAGCGAACCACCCGCCACCAGGGACTCCTTGTTGGCCAGCGCCAACCGGGTGCCCGCGTTCAGGGTGGCCAGGGTCGGTCCCAGCCCGAGCGAGCCGACCAGCGCGTTGAGCACCACGTCGGCCTCGGTGCGGCGGACCAGCTCGGTGGCGGCGTCGGGACCGCCGAGTTCGAGATCGAGCGCCTGGGCGGCGGCGGGGTCGGCGACGGCCACATTGCGGGTGCCGGTCGCGGCGATCTGCTCGGCGAGCAGGGCCGGATTGCCACCGCGCGCGGCCAGCCCGACCACCTCGAAACGGTCCGGGTTGGCGGCGATCACTTCGAGCGCCTGGGTGCCGATCGACCCGGTACTGCCCAGGAGCAGCACCTTCACCCGATCGGTGGACGTGGTATGGCCGTGTGCGGCACGCGTTGCGGGGTGGGACACGGGCCCATTGTGGCAGGGCTACTGGCTACGACACACAGTCGTATGCCACGATATGCACACTCGTCCAACCAGAACTCGAGCCCTAAGGAGCGATCGTGGCCGCCACGGACCTCGAAAAAGCCAGCACCGAGCGCGCCGTCGCCACCAGCGTCGACCCGGCCGAGGTGCCCTCGGCCGCATGGGGCTGGAGTGGTGAGTCGCCCAAGACGTTCCGCATCGCCGGCTGGTTCGTCGTGATCGCCCTGCTCGCGATGACCATCGGCAACCACCAGGGACACGTGGAAGACATCTTCCTCGTCGGCATGGCCGGGCTGCTCGCGCTCATCCTCGTGGCCGACGTGTTCACTCGGCGCATCCCGAAGTAAGTCCTTCGACACGGCCCACGCCTGCGGCAATCATCACGCGCCGCAGGCGTTTCGCATGTCAGCGGCCGCGTCGCGTTCCCGGCTTGCGGCCACGGCCACCACCCTGTGCGGCACCGCGCTGCTTGGCCGCGGGCTTGTTCGCCCCCGGCTTCTTCGCCCCCGGCTTCTTCGCGGCGGACTTGGCCGCGGTGCCCTTACGCGCCGGGGCCTGCGCGTGTTCCGGCTCGACCGCCCCGCGTGAACTGTTCGCCGAACGACCGCGCACGATCCCCACGAATTCCTCGAGCAATTCGGTGTCGGACCCGACCGGCCAGGCCAGGGCGATCTCGGTGACCTCGGCGTCGGTGATCGGGCGATACACCAGGTCACGGCGATGGTGCAGCCGTGCGATCGACTGCGGCACGATCGCCACACCGCCGACGGCGGCGACCATCGCCAGCGCCTCGGCGGCCTGATCCGGGTCGGAGGTGTCGTGGAGCTGCTCGCCGGCCAGGTCGGCGAGGGTCATCGTGTCCAGCAGCGAGAGCGCGTCGTCCTTCTGCACCACCGCGACCGGCGTCTCCCGCCACAACGGGATCGCGTTCATCGCGGTGCGATCGATCGGTAACCGGACGAAGCACAGCTCGACCCGGCCCGCCCGCAACGCGGCTTCCTGCTCGCCCTGTCCCACCCCGACGACCGCCAAGGGATGCTCCGGCAGCCGTTCACCCCAGACACGTGCCCACTTCGACACCGTCACCCCGGGCACGAAACCGACTCGCAGGCTCGCGGGCTCCTCGGGCTGCTGCTCACGTTCGGCCTGCTCCTGGGCTTTGATCAAGTCCCTGGCGTGGGCGAGCAGCGCTGCGCCGTCCGCGGAGAGCTGGGTGGGCGAGGCGCCGGGCACGAACAGCCGGGTACCGAGTTCGCCCTCCAGTTCGATCACGGTGGCACTCAGGCTCTGCCGGGGAATGCGCAGGGCTTTCGCGGCGCGCGCGAAGTGCAGTTCCTCGGCGACGGCGACGAAGCGACGTAACCGGGCGAGGTCGATGGAGTCGGCGGCGGTGACGTCGAAGTCGCTCATTCTGACCAGAATATGGCACCCGCCGAACAGGCCGGCGCGCCGATCACATGTTCGACAGCACCGCGATCAACACCGCGATCACGATGACACCGGCGAACAACCCCAGATAGACCCCGAAGATCGAGCCCCACCCCTGGCCCGACGGCGCGGGTCCCGGCATCGGCGGGTGCATCCCCGGCTGCGGCAGGCCCATCGGCGCACCGGCTCGCGGCGGCATCTGCGGGTGAGCGGGCATCGGTGCCTGCGCCGGTGTTCGGGCGGCCATCGGTGCCGCGCCGATGGGATGGGCCGGCGTACCGGGCACGTGCACCGGGCGCATCGGCTGCATGGCGACGAACGGTTGCCCATGGGCCCCCGAGGGCGGGCGGGCGATCGGCCTGGCCCCGGTGGTCCCGGTGCGCAGCGCCCGCTGGGCCGCCGCCACGAACTCCTCGCAGGAGCTGAACCGGTCGGCGGGCCGCTTGGCCAGCGCCCGCGCCATCACGGCATCCAGATTCGGCGCCAGACCGGCCCGGCGCGGACTCACCGGCGGCGGCGGCGACTGCAGGTGACCGGTGATGACCGCGGCCGGGCTCGCCGACTCGTACGGGGCCGAACCGGTGAGCAGTGTGTACAGGGTGCAGGCCAGCGAATACTGGTCGGCACGATGATCCAGCGCGACACCGGTGAGTTGTTCGGGTGCGGCGTAGGCCAGGGTCGCGGTGAACGAACCGGTCTCGGTGAGGTGGCCGGAATCGTCACGCAGGCGCGCGATCCCGAAATCGGTGAGATACACCCGCTCCTGGCTCTGCGAACGCGCGAGCAGGATGTTGGCCGGCTTCACATCACGGTGCAGGACGCCGGCACGGTGCGCGTAGTCGAGCGCGGCGGCGGTCTCACCGATGATCTGTAGCGCCCGATCCGGCGGCAGGGTGGCCGGATCGAGCATGGAAGCGTCGATACCGTCGATGTACTGCATGCTGATCCACAGCTGATCGTCCTCGACACCACGATCGAACACGGTGACGATATTGGGGTGGTCCAGCTGGGCCACCAGATCGGCCTCGCGTTCGAACCTGGCACGGATCTCTTTGTCGGAGAACAACTCCTGATTCAGCAGCTTGAGCGCGGTCCAGCGCGGCAGCCGCGGATGCCTGGCCAGATACACCGACCCCATGCCGCCACGGCCCAATTGCCGGTCGATCGTGTACCCGGCGAACACCGTCCCGTCAGAAACCACTTCGACCGCTACCTTTCTGGCGAGCGAACAGCCAGTACGCTCGACGCCCGTCAGGCAACCTCACCGGGTGACGAGGCAGTCCCGCTCCGACCGGCGCCCACCGGCCGATCCGATCCCACCATACCCACCGGCACCCCCGCGCTCGGCGAGACCCGGCACCGGCGAATCACCGGGCCCAGCTCAGCCTTCGGCGGCGAGCTGTCCACAGGCCGCCGCGATTTCCTGGCCCCGGGTGTCGCGCACCGTGCACGACACACCCTGGGCGATCACGCGGCGCACGAACTCCTTCTCGACCGGCTTGGGGCTGGCGTCCCACTCGCTGCCCGGGGTCGGGTTGAGCGGGATCAGGTTCACGTGCACGAGCGGGCCGAGGGCCTTGTGCAGTTTCTTGCCGAGCATGTCCGCGCGCCACGGCTGGTCGTTGATGTCGCGGATCAGCGCGTACTCGATCGAGACGCGGCGGCCGGACTTGTCGGCGTAATAGCGGGCGGCGTCGAGTACTTCGGCGATCGACCAGCGGTTGTTCACCGGCACCAGGGTGTCGCGCAGTTCGTCGTCGGGGGTGTGCAGCGAGACCGCGAGGCGCACCGACATGTTCTCATCGGCCAGTTTGCGGATCGCGGGCGCGAGGCCGACGGTCGAGACCGTCACCGAACGCTGCGAGATGCCGAGGCCGTCGGGCGCGGGCGAGGTGATCCGGCGGACCGCGTTCACCACGCGCTTGTAGTTCGCGAGAGGCTCCCCCATGCCCATGAACACGATGTTGGACAACCGGCCGGGGCCGCCGTGCACCTCACCGTCACGCAGGGAGGCCGCGGCCGCGCGTACCTGGTCGACGATCTCGGCGGTCGACAGATTGCGAGTGAGCCCCGCCTGCCCGGTCGCGCAGAACGGGCACGCCATGCCACAACCGGCCTGGCTGGAGATACACAGGGTGTTGCGGTCCGGGTAGCGCATGAGCACGCTCTCCAGCAGGGTTCCGTCGTGCGCCTTCCACAGCGTCTTGCGGGTATCGCCCTCATCGCAGGCGATGTTGCGCACCACCGACAGCAGCGGCGGGAACAGGGTTTCGCCGACCTTGTCGCGCACATCGGCGGGCAGGTCGGTCATCTGTGCCGGGTCGGCCTGCAACCGCCCATAGTACTGGCGGGCCAGCTGATCGGCCCGGAACTTCGGCAGTCCCAGCTCCTGCACCGCGGTCTTGCGCTCGTCCGAATCGAGGTCGGCGAGGTGGCGCGGCGGCATACCGCGACGCGGGGCATCGAAAACGAGGGGCAGGGAGGTGGCCATAATTCCACCATTGTCCCAAACCCGGCAGCGGCGACGGTGGGCGGGCTGTCACGGCCGGGCGACGTTACCGAGAAGATGCGTGCGGCGGTGATAGCCGTCGGCGATGATCGAGTCATGTCCACGAACGCAGAATCGGGCGCGTCACCGGCTCCGGAGCCGGTCACCGAGCCCACCGACCACACCGAGCCCCGCCCGGCGCCACACCGGCGGGCCAAACCCGAAGCCCTGGTCCGGTCGCGCACCGGCTACACCTGGGTCGCGCTGATCGCGGCCGCGCTGCTCGGGATCGTGCTGCTGATCTTCATCATCCAGAACCTCGACAAGGTCGAAGTCGACCTGCTGTTCTGGAGCCTGTCGCTACCGCTCGGCATCACCGTGTTGCTGTCGGTGATCATCGGCGCCCTGGTGATGGGCCTGGTCGGCGGCGTCCGCATCATGCAGTTGCGCCACGCCGCCCGGCAGGGCTGAGAACTCAGACCAGCGCGCTGAGCACCAGCCAGGACACGAACGCCGAGGGCAGCATCGAGTCGAGCCGGTCCATGATGCCGCCGTGCCCGGGCAGCAACGTGCCCATGTCCTTGATGCCGAGTTCGCGCTTGATCTGCGACTCGATCAGATCGCCGACCGTGGCCACCGCGACCAAGCCCACCCCGAGCACCACACCGATCATGGAGTTCGCCTCGAGCAGCAGCGTGACGGTGAGCAGGCCACCGATCACACTGAACACCAGCGAACCGCAGAACCCCTCCCACGATTTCTTCGGGCTGATCGCGGGCACCATCGGATGCCGGCCGAACAGCACCCCGGCCACATAGCCACCGACATCGGAGCAGACCACCAGGATCATGAAGGTCAGCACCCGCAGGTTGCCATCGGGCTCGAGCAGCAACAGCGTCGCGAACGCGGCGAGCAACGGGATCCAGGTGAGGGTGAACAGCGCGATCGCGGTGTCACGCAGGAAGTTCCGTGGCGCCACACCGATCCCGTGATCGAACAGGCGCCACACCATGCAGGTCAGCGCCGTCGCCGCGAACGCGCCGAGCACACCGTTGGCGCCCCACGGCCAGCCCAGCCAGAACACCGCCTGACCACCCACCAGCAGCGGCACCCGCGGCACCAGCACATCGGCCTCACGCAGCCGTTTGGTGACCTCCCAGGTCGCCACGCCCACCGCGACACCGGCCACCCCGATGAACACCTTCGGCACGAACAACAGAATCGCGATCAGCGACAACCCCAAGCCCAGCCCGACCGCCAGCGCGGCAGGCAGGTTACGGCCCGCCCGCGACGCCGGCGCCTGCGGTTGCTCGGGCGGCACTGCCGCGCCACCGGTCGGTTCGACCGGTTCCGGTGCCGCTCCGGTGGCGGCGGCGTCTTCGGCCACGATTGTCCCGTCGCTCAACTCGTCGTTCCGTTCATCCCCCGCACGAGCGGGACTGGCGAGATCTGGCGCTCAGACCTCGAGCAGTTCGGCTTCCTTGTGCTTGACCAGCTCTTCGACCTGGCCCACGTACTTGGCGGTGGTCTTGTCGAGCTCCTTCTCGGCGCGCCCGACCTCGTCCTCCCCCGCTTCGCCATCCTTCTGGATCCGGCCCAGCTCTTCCATCGCCTTGCGACGGACGTTGCGGATCGAAACCTTCGCGTCCTCACCCTTGCCCTTGGCCATCTTCACCATCTCGCGGCGCCGCTCCTCGGTGAGCTGGGGCACGGTGATGCGCAGGATGTCGCCGTTGTTGGTGGGGTTCACGCCCAGATCGGAGTTGCGGATCGCGTTCTCGATCGGACCCAGCTGGCTCTGCTCGTAAGGCTTGATCACCACCATGCGCGGCTCGGGCACGCTGATACTCGACAACTGGGTGATCGGCGTCAGCGAACCGTAGTAGTCGACCAGGATCCGGGTGAACATGCCCGGGTTGGCTCGGCCGGTACGGATGCTGCCCAGATCGTCCTTCGCTACCGACACCGCCTTTTCCATCTTCTCCTCGGCATCGAAGAGCGCTTCATCAATCACGACCGGTTCCTCCACAGCGTCGTCATCGTCATCGTCCGCGAGTGCGCGGTCAAGACCGAACCAAGGTGCCGATGGGTTCACCGGCGACCGCACGTGCAATATTGCCCTTGATCAACAGATTGAACACCAGCATCGGCATCTGGTTGTCCATACACAGGCTGAAGGCGGTGGCATCGGCCACCTTCAGCCCCTTCTCGATCACTTCCTTGTGGGTGATCTCGGTGAACATGCTGGCGGTGTCGTCCAACCGCGGGTCGGCGTCGAACACGCCGTCGACCGCCTTGGCCATCAACACCACATCGGCGCCGATCTCGAGTGCGCGCTGAGCCGCGGTGGTGTCGGTCGAGAAGTAGGGCATACCCATACCGGCACCGAAGATGACCACACGCCCCTTCTCCAGATGACGCTTGGCGCGCAACGGCAGATAGGGCTCGGCGACCTGGCCCATCGTGATGGCGGTCTGCACCCGGGTGTCGATGCCCTGCTGCTGCAGGAAGTCCTGCAGCGCAAGACTGTTCATCACGGTACCGAGCATGCCCATGTAGTCCGAGCGGGCGCGTTCCATGCCGCGCTCCTCGAGCTCGGCGCCGCGGAAGAAGTTGCCGCCACCGATCACCACAGCCACCTGCACACCGGTCTCGACGATCTCGGCGATCTGCTCGGCCACCGCCTGCACCACATCCGGGTCGAGGCCGACGCCCCCACCACCGAACATCTCCCCACCCAGCTTGAGCAGCACCCGGCGGTATCCAGGGCGGTCGGTACCCGGGTCGGTCATGGGTGGTCGTCTCCTTCGGCGAGGGTCGAGAACGGGGTCGAACTGCGGGCATGCGAGCGGCCGCACAGCAAGGCAGAGCGGCATCCATCCTGCCTTATCCGGTTGTGCGGGCCCAACAAGACCCCCTGCTGTGCGCGCCGACTCCCGGCACGACCGCAAAACCGGTCAACGCCGGACAGACGCGGCAAAACGCCCCCGATGCACGAGCACCGGGGGCGTTTCGACAGCCTGATCAGGCCTGGCCGACCTCGAAGCGAGCGAAACGCTTCACGGTCACGCCGGCGTCTGCCAGCAGCGCCTTGACGGTCTTCTTGGAATCGGTGACGGCGGCCTGCTCGAGCAGCACGACATCCTTGAAGAAGCCGTTGACCCGGCCCTCGGTGATCTTCGACAGCGCGGCTTCGGGCTTGCCCTCTTCCCGCGCGGTCTGCTCGGCGATACGACGCTCGTTGTCGACGATGTCGGCGGGCACATCGTCACGCGAGAGGTACTTCGCCTTGAGCGCGGCGACCTGCATACCGGCGGCGCGAGCGGCGTCGGCGGCAGCGTCACCCTCGCCCTCGTACTCCACCAGCACACCGACGGCGGGCGGCAGATCCGAGGCACGCTTGTGCAGGTACGTGGCGACCGGGCCGTCGAAGGACACGACGCGACGCAGCTCCAGCTTCTCACCGATCTTGGCCGAGAGCGCCTGCACGGCATCGTCGACGGTGCCGTCGGCGAGCTTCAGCGCCTTGAGCGCATCCAGATCGGCGGGCTTCGCCGCGGCGGCCGCGGTGACGATGGCCTCGGCCAGCTCCTGGAACTCGGCGTTCTTGGCGACGAAGTCGGTCTCACAGTTGAGCTCGACCATCACGCCGTCCTTGGCGATGACCAGACCCTCGGCGGTCGCCCGCTCGGCACGCTTGCCGACGTCCTTGGCGCCCTTGATGCGCAGCACCTCGACGGCCTTGTCGAAATCGCCGTCGGAATCGGCCAGCGCGTTCTTGCAGTCCATCATGCCGGAGCCGGTGAGCTCACGGAGCCGCTTCACGTCAGCAGCGGTGTAGTTCGCCATTCGCGGCGACCCTCCTGTGTCTATTGGCGGCTGGCGCCGCAGGTTTCTCGGCCCTGAGGGCCGAGAAACCAGAAAAGTGACTTCTCGGCCGGGGCCAGGCAGTTGTTCAGTCGGTATCTACGCCACCTTGCCGACCTCGCCTGAATTCAGGCGGGTCGGCAAGGTGAACAGTGTGCTACCGATCAGCTCAGAAGTCGGCCGGGGTGTGCTGGGCCGGGTCGGCCTTCACTTCGGCTTCGGCTTCGGCCGGGGTCACGGCCGGGGGCTCGGTCGCGGCGGGGGCTTCGGCCTCGGCCTCGGCGGCCGGAGTCGCCTGAGCCAGCAGCTCCTGCTCCCACTCGGCGAGCGGCTCGGCTGCGCCGGCTTCGGGCTTCACGTCGCCGGAAGCCTGGCCCGCGCGGGCCTGCACGCCTTCGGCCACCGCGGAGGCGACGACCTTGGTGAGCAGCGCGGCCGAACGGATCGCGTCGTCGTTACCCGGGATCGGGTAGTCGACCAGGTCGGGATCGCAGTTGGTGTCCAGGATCGCGATGACCGGGATGTTCAGCTTGCGCGCCTCGCCGACGGCGATGTGCTCTTTGTTGGTGTCGACGATCCAGATGGCCGAGGGAACCTTGGCCATGTCACGGATACCGCCGAGGGTGCGGTCCAGCTTGGTCATCTCACGCGTGAGCATGAGGATTTCCTTCTTGGTGCGACCCTCGAAGCCACCGGTCTGCTCCATCGCCTCGAGTTCTTTGAGGCGCTGCAGGCGCTTGTGCACGGTGGAGAAGTTGGTGAGCATGCCGCCCAGCCAGCGCTGGTTCACGTAGGGCATCCCGACACGGGTCGCCTCGGACGCGATCGACTCCTGGGCCTGCTTCTTGGTGCCGACGAAGAGAACGGTGCCACCGTGGGCGACGGTCTCCTTGACGAACTCGTAGGCCTTGTCGATGAAGGTCAGCGTCTGCTGCAGGTCGATGATGTAGATGCCGTTGCGGTCGGTGAAGATGAACCGCTTCATCTTCGGGTTCCACCGACGAGTCTGGTGCCCGAAGTGCGCGCCGCTGTCGAGCAGCTGCTTCATAGTTACGACAGCCATAGCTCCCGTACCCTCTTTCGTTGCCGGTTGACGCAGCCGATCGGCGATCGACTGCCCTGGCGCCACCGAAACCACCGGACCCGAGGGAAATCGGGACCAGCCGGTGATTTCACTGTTCATCCGCTGGAGAACTCGCGCTGACATGCCCTCACGGACCGTCTGCGTTGCGAGCGACGACCGGATGGACGAGCACGGGTGGCGCGCGAAGTCGGTCCGTGCCGTGCACACAGTTGCTGCTGAGCACAAACCGCTTGTTCAGTCTACGCGGCATGGGGCCAGGTCAGAAATCGCCCCTGCGCAGTGACCACCGGCTTCTCTGGTTGAAGTACGCGATATCCACAATCGGCCAGGTTGTCCCCAATCGCGAACTCGCCGCCCCGATCAGGTTCTCCGGCGCCCAGAGTTGGGGCATGAACACGTTGACACGCGCCCTGATCACCACGTTTCCACTACTCTGCGCCGTCGGCGTCGCGGCGGCACCGGCCGCGGCACACGCCGGCGAACCGTCCTCCGGCTGTGCCGAAGGGGCCGTCCTGGCGCAGCCGCCCGAGCCCGGCGTCGACGAGCCCGAGCGGGGTCCGCGTGGGGCGCCGCCCGGCACCGTCCAGGCGGCTCCGGAACCACCGGGCCACAGGGACATGCCCGCTTCGGTGGGTGCGAAGACTGTTGTCGTTCCGATTCTGGTCCTGCCCGTACTTGCGCCCGATGGTGCGGGTACGCGACCGACCGGCACCTCTGATCGCTCGGACAGCACCGGCGGGTCCTGCGGTCGGACACCTACCGTGCGACCCGCGACCGTTCCTCGGCGGGAGCTCGTGCCCCTGCCCGTTCCGGTGCGAGTGACGGTTCACGACCTCGGTCCGGGCCCGGCCCCATCCCGTTCCCACGGCGGGCGCCCGGCAGCAGGTCCGGACATCGAGATCATCGTGCGGGGTGGGAGTGGATCGGCGGCCGAGCTCCCCGCCGTCCTGCGCGAAATGGTGCGGGCCCTGGCATCGTCGCAGCGCACGCCGGCACCCGGTCCGCGTCGCTGAGTGCCGCGCGATGAGCCGCACGGCGAACCCGCTGCGGCCGATATCGGGCCCGGTGTCGGTCGCGATCTGTCTGTCCGCGGTGCTGGTGGGCGGTGCGGCGCCGGTTGCAGCAGCCGAACCGGGGCCGTTCGGCTGGCCGTTGCGGCCACGTCCCGCGGTGGAACGGCCGTTCGACAAACCGGAACACAACTGGCTGCCGGGCCATCGCGGGGTGGACCTGGCGGGCGCGCAGGGTCAGGCGGTACTCGCGGCCGGTGCGGGCATCGTGGTCTTCGCTGCAACGGTGGCCGACAAACCGGTGGTGTCGATCCAACATCCGGGCGGCTTGCGCACGACATACGAGCCGGTACGGGCGCAGGTAGCCGTGGGAAGCCGGGTGAACAGGGGCACACCGGTCGGCACGCTGGTGGCCGGACACGAGGGGTGCCCGGCCATCGCGTGCCTGCACTGGGGCGCCCGGCGCGAATCCGGTGCGCACAACCGGCGTGAGTACGTCGATCCGCTCGGCCTGCTGCACGTGGTGCCGGTCCGGCTGAAACCGCTGGAACTCGTACGGTGATCTCGGCTACCGCACCGGTGCGATGCGGGTCCGAGGAGAATCGGAGGTGTGCCCGAGCAACCGTTCACCTATCCCGAAGTCGGTGCCACCCGTGCCGACACCGCGCCCGCCGGATATCACCGGTTCCGGCATCGACGGCCGATCGGCCACGGCCGCGCCCTCTTCGACCGCGCGGCCGACCATGTTCTCGGATTCGGCATGCAGCGAGGCGTCGGCATCTTGCGGCACACCGACACCGAAGCGGCCCGGCCTGGAACCGAGCTCACGGTGCGGCTCGGCTTCGGACCGTTCGGCTTCACAGCGCCGTGCCGCGTGGTCTACGTCCTGGACGAACCGAATCGCCGGGGCTTCGCATACGGCACACTCCCGGGCCACCCGGAAATCGGCGAAGAACTGTTCGCCGTCGAGTTCGACCCCACCGACGACACGGTCTACGGGCTGGTCACCGCGTTCTCGAGGCCGGGAGCGTGGTACGTCCGGCTGGGTGGCCCGGTCGTCCGGCTGATCCAGCGCTGGTTCGCCCACCGCTATCTGCGCACCCTGCCCACCAGCAACTGAGCAGGCCCTACTGTCCCGCTGGAACGCCACAGCCTGACGGCACCGAGCTGGAACGCCGACCTGGCCGACAATCAGGTCAGCCGAAACACAGGCCTGTGGCGCGGCCGCCGCCCAGGCGATCCGACCCGCGAGTCACACGTGATGAGGTACCAGGTCACCTGCTCAGCACAATCGAGTTGGCACGCGGCTTTTCCCAGCTCGTGGTCGTCGGCTGATATCTCGGGGGGCGGCGCCCACAGAAGCGAATTCGAGCCGGAACCGTGCGTCTGCCCGATCGTGGCGAGCGCCCGCCCGCCGGATCCGCGAGTACATCCGGTCAGAGCAGGGCAGCCAGGGTGTTGGCTTCGGCCGTGAGCTGGTCTCGGCGCTGCACGTGTCCGAGGTTGTCGTATTCGCTGGCGGCCGTACGCCGTTCGTCGACCTCGCGGCGAACGACGGCGACGATATCGGCTTCGGTGAGGTCGCGTCGGCGCGCCTCGGCGGCGCCCAGACCGACCGCACTGTCTTCCACCGCACCGGCTTTGCTCTGCCCGGCATCGACCGCCTCGGCATTGTCGATCGCGCTCAGTGCCGATCGCAGCGCCGACACCGCACCGCGATCACGCGCTTTCATCGCGGTCTTCAGTGCTGCCCGTAGCCGATCACGCAGCGCGGTGCCGGGCGGGCTCGGAGTTCCGGGGGTCATGCTGATCGAGCTTAAATACCCGCTGCGCCGCCGTCGAATGCTTTCCTGGTGCGGCTCGCGGCTACGGCTCACCCGCTGCTTTCACGAGACAGCGGCACTTCGCCCGAGTCGCCGCACCTCCGGTGCACACACCGGTATGTCGTGTCAGCGAGCGAGGATCGAGCTGATCGCGGCGAGGACGGCCACGGCGGCCACGGTGAGCGTCGTGATCGCGACGACGCGCTCACCGGTGGCGGTGTACCCGCGGTCGAGGGCGCGCCCGCGGTACCAGGCGAGGCAGGTGAGCAGCAGAGCTGACGCAGCGGCGGCGAGCGGCAGCGCGGGGGCCGGCGCCCCTTCGGTGATCGCCGCGTTCACCAGGAGCAGGGCGCAGGCGGCCGCGGCGAGGGCGGTGCGTCGCCATGCCAGCGCCGTCCGCTCCGCGGCGAGGGTCGGGACGGTCATGACAGCAGCACCGCCACGCAGGCGAGCGCGGCGACCACCGCGACCCCGGCCGAGAGAACCGGCACCAACACCGTGCCGGGCAGCGGAGCACCGCTGCGGATGGCGCGGCCCACCCGGCGCCAATGCCGGAAAGCTCCCAGCGCGACAGCCAGCGCCATCAGCAGACAGAGCAGAGCGATGACACCGGCGAAACCCGCCAACCGCAACGGTTCGACCAGGGTGTGCACAGCCACACCACCGGCTAGCAAACCGAGCGAGGTTCGGATCCAGGCGAGAAAGGTCCGTTCATTGGCCAAAGTGAACCGATAGTCGACCCCGTCGGGCCCACCTTCGGATTCGGGCCCCACCTCGGGTAACACCATCACCATCACCTCCGCCCCCATCATGCGCCACCGCATCGCCTTCACCCGCGATCCGCACGCCCCGCCCGGACACTTTCTGTAGAACCTGCTCAGCGTTCGGCGCCGTACCTCCGACTGTCGGCCAACGCAACTGTCAGTAGAACCTGCTCAGCGTTCGGCGCCGTACCTCCGACTGTCGGCCAACGCAACTGTCAGCGGACCAGATCCGAAACGGTGGATTGACCGAGTGTGGTCAAGCGCGGGGGTGCGCCTGGTCGTGTACCCGTTTGAGGCGTTCGACGGAGACGTGGGTGTAGAGCTGAGTGGTGGCCATACTGGCGTGGCCGAGGAGTTCCTGGACCACGCGCAGGTCGGCACCACCTTCGAGCAGGTGGGTGGCCGCGCTGTGGCGCAGGCCGTGCGGGCCCATGTCGGGTGCGCCGGGGATGGCCGCGACCACCTCGTGCACCACGGTGCGGGCCTGGCGCTGGTCCAGGCGGCGGCCGCGTTGACCGAGCAGCAGGGCACGGCCGGAATCTTCGTTGACCAGCGACGGCCGACCCGCTCGCAGCCAGGCGTCGAGGGCGGTGTCGGCCGGACCGCCGAAGGGCACCGACCGTTCCTTGTTGCCCTTGCCCAGTACGCGTACCAGCCGACGTTCCCGGTCGATGTCGTCGACATCGAGACCGCACAGCTCGCTGACCCGGATGCCCGTGGCGTACAACAACTCCACGATCAACCGATCCCGCAACGCCATCGGTTCCTGCTGCGCCGCACCGGATTCGGCGGCGTCCATCGCACGCGTCGCCTGCTCGCGACCGAGTACCGCGGGCAGCGTGCGATGAGCTTTCGGCGCCCGCAACCGCAGGCCGGGGTCGATGCCGAGCCGCCCGGTCTCGGTGAGCCACGCGGTGAAAGTGCGTGCGGCCGAGGCCCGCCGCGACAACGTCGAGCGCGCCGCGCCCCGATCGGCGAGCTCGGCCAGCCACGACCGCAGCAACGCCAGATCCAGTTCCCGCAACGCCGAGTCCGGTGACCGCGCGTACAGATGCTCGAGCAGCGACCGCACATCCCCCAGATACGCCCGCACCGTGTGCTCGGACCGATTGCGCCCCAACCGCAGATGCCGCCCGAATTCGGTGAGCAACGCGGTCAGATCATCAGGCAACACTTCCATCCCCCAACCGTCACCCCCGTTTCCGACCCACGCAACCCACCACGCCGCACCACAGAATGACCGCGACCGCCGAGAACCGCCCGCTCCATTCCGTGTACCGCCGACGGCAGTCCACTCGAGCGGCTCGACGAGCTCTTCCCCGGGGCTCACTCTCGGGATAGGTGAACGATTGCTCGGGCGCACCTCCCGGTCTCCTCGGACCCGCATCGCACCGCGGACTTTTGGTCGGCGCTCGCCCGGACGTGCGGTCATCAACACCCGGGCAACTCATCATGGTCGTCGGGCGCGGGTGCGGAACCAGCCGTCGGAGTCGCAGCCGACCAGTTCGGCGAGTTCCAGACCCGGGAGGACCGCTCGGACGGTGGCGAGGTCGAGGCCGGATTGCTGGGCGAGTTCGCGGGGTAGGCGGGAGCCGATGGCGGGCAAGGCCGCGTAGACCTCGGCTTCGGCGCCGCGCAGGTGGGCTGCCGGGTCGGCGGCGGCACCTTCGTGGACCGGTAGGCGCAGCGGGCCCGCTTCATCGACCACGTCCGCGGCGGTGGTGACCAGAAGGGCTTCGCCCTCCCGGATCATGCGGTGGCAGCCGGCCGAGGAGGCCGAACCGACGGGTCCGGGCACGGCCATGGCGGGGCGGCCGAGCCGGCGGGCCCACTTGACGGTGTTCCGAGCACCGCTGCGCATGCCGGCTTCCACCACCAGCACCCCGTCGCCCAGCGTGGCGATCAACCGATTGCGGGCCAGGAACTGGTGTTTCTGGGCTGTGAGGCCCGGCGGGTATTCACTGACGATCAGCCCGCTGTCGGCGATGGCCGCGAGCAGGCGGTCGTGCTGGGCGGGGTAGGGCCGGTCGACACCGCACGCCAGCACCGCGACGGTCGCACCGCCGACCGCCAGCGCGGCGCGGTGGGCAGCGGCGTCGATCCCGAACGCGGCCCCGGAGACAACGGTCCAGCCCCGGCCGGCCAGATCGCAGGCGATCTCGCTCGCCACCTGCATCCCGTAGCCGCTGCTGCACCGCGATCCGACCACGGCGACCGCACGTTCGGATGCGGTGCGCAGCGACAGCGGGCCACGTGCCCACAGCACCAACGGCACTGCCGCCTCGCGATCCCGGTCGGCGTCGAGCTGGTCGAGCCCGAGCATCCGCCAGCCGGGCCATTCCTCGTCGTCGGGCGTGATGACGCGCCCGCCCAGCGAGTCGATCGTTTCGAGATCACGGGCGGCCGAGTCGATTTCCCGTCGTGCCGCGGTGGGTCCGCGCAGCGCGGCGGGCAGCTCGTGCTCGCGTACCGCGCGGGCCGCCTCACACACCCCGACCGAGGCGATCAACGCCGACAGCGGGGCGCACGGCCCCTGAACCACCCGGGACAGGTACACCCACGCGAGCCGGCGCTCGTCGACATCGCCGTCCAGGTCGACAGTGGCTCCGCTACCGACGCCCGCCGCGTTCATTGCCCACCGCGCTGGCGGAAGTTCAGCGACGACAACACATCCTGCGCATTGGGCAGGTCGCCGCCACGCAGATCACAGACGGTCCAGGCCACGCGCACCGCCCGGTCGGCGCCTCGGGCCGACATCCTGCCCAGGCGCAGCGCCGTCTCGATCGGCGCGGTCGCTTCGCCGGGCAGGCGGAATCGTTGCCGCAGAATGTGTCCCGGCACTTCGGCATTGGTCGTCCAGCCCTGCGCACTCCACCGTCGCGCGGCCCGCGCCCGCGCCTCGGCGACACGCGCCGCCACGGTGGCACTGCTCTCGACCTCCTCGTCGCCGAATGTCGCACCGGCTTGCCCGCGCATCTGAACCCAGATATCGATGCGGTCGAGCAGCGGTCCGGACAGTTTGCCGAGGTAGCGGCGCCGGGCCAGCGGCGCGCAGATGCAGTCGACGTCACGCGCGGGCGCACACGGACACGGATTCGCGGCCAGCACCAGCTGAAACCGCGCCGGGTACCGGGCCACCCCGTCGCGGCGCGCGATCCGCACTTCGCCCTCCTCGAGCGGAGTACGCAGAGCCTCCAGCACTTTGGTGCCGAGTTCGGCGCACTCGTCGAGGAACAACACGCCACGGTGCGCGCGGCTGACGGCGCCGGGCCGTGCCATTCCGGAACCGCCGCCGATCATCGCCGTCACCGAGGTCGAGTGGTGCGGAGCCACGAACGGGGCCACCGTCATCAACGGCTGCTCGGCCGACAACGACCCGGCCATCGAATGGATCGCGGTCACCTCGAGCGATTCGTTGTCCGACAGCGGTGGCAGCAATCCGGGAAGCCGCTGCGCCAGCATCGTTTTGCCGATGCCGGGCGGACCGGTGAGCAGCAGGTGATGGCCGCCGGCCGCGGCCACTTCGAGCGCCCAGCGCGCCTCGTCCTGACCGACCACATCGCTGAGGTCGCCACACGATGCCTGCACGCCCGGCATCACACCGTCGGGTTCGAGCAGGGTGCCTTCCCCGCGCAACCACGCCACGACAGCTCGCAGACTGGTGGCGCCCAATACCTGGATTCCCTCGACCAGTCCGGCTTCGGCCACCGCTTCGGCGGGTACGACAACCGTCGGTAGCCCCGCACGGCGGGCCGCGATCACCGCGGGCAGCACACCGCGAACCCGGCGCACCCGCCCGTCCAGTGCCAGTTCCCCCAACAGCACCGTCTTCACCAACCGGTCCCCCGGCACCGCGCCCGAGGCATCCAGCACCGAGACGGCCAACGCCAGGTCGTACACACTGCCGATCTTCGGAAGCGTCGCTGGGGACAGGGCCAGGATCACCCGCCCGTCGGGCCACTTCTCCCCCGTGTTGGCGACCGCCGAGCGCACCCGGTTGCGTGATTCCTGCAGGGCCGTGTCGGGCAGACCGACCAGATTCACCGAAGGCAGTCCCTGCCCGATGTCGGCTTCGATCTCCACCAGTTGCCCGTCGACGCCGGTGACCGCGACCGACAGCGCCCGTCCGAGCGCCATCAGAACGCCGCGGTCAGATGGTCGATGACAGGCTTGTGCCCGCGCGGGAGAAGCACCGACACCACGTCGAACCGGATCCGCCGCCAGGGCCCCTGCTGCTCGGCCAGCCACAGCAGCGCCAGCCGCCGAATGCGCCGCTGCTTGTCGAAGGTGACCGCCTCGGCGGGGGTACCGAACCCCAACCCCGACCGCGTCTTCACCTCGACGAACACGATGACCGACGGGTCCTGAACGATCAGGTCCAATTCCCCGTACCGACACCGCCAATTGCGAGCGACGATCTCCATTCCCGTCTCGCACAGATACTGCGCGGCCAGCTTCTCCCCGTATGCGCCGAGCGCCTGTTTATCCGTCACGGACCGAAGCATGCGCCCCACCCGGGACCTACCAACCCCCGCCGACCTGGGAAAACAAAAAACCTGTGGACAACTCCACCCCTGTGGACAACCCCGCCCCCAACAAGCGTGTCAGCACCCCCAAAAGACCGGCCGACACCCGCTTCCACCAGCCAAAACCCACCGCGAAAACAGTCACAACCATCATTCCCGGCCCCGCACTCCCCGACCTCGAGGAGGGGACGCCGCGCAGCGGCGTAGCGGCCCGGCCGCGAGTCAGCCGCCGTTGCGTCCGCGGCGCAGCCGCCAGCAACGACGGCTGACTCGCGGCCCCCCAGGGGCCGCGCTCGAGCGCGCCAGCGCTCCAACTACTCAGGCAACCGCAAATCCGGCTTCTCGAGTTCTTCGATGTTCACGTCCTTGAACGTGATCACCCGCACATGCTTGACGAAGCGCGCGGGCCGGTACATGTCCCATACCCACGCATCGCTCATCCGCACTTCGAAGTAGACCTCGCCGTCGGCGTTCTGTGGCCGTAGTTCGACGGAGTTGGCCAGGTAGAAGCGTCGTTCTGTCTCCACCACGTACGAGAACTGGCCGACGATGTCCTTGTACTCGCGGTACAGGGACAGTTCCATCTCGGTTTCGTACTTCTCGAGGTCCTCAGCACTCATCGGGTGGGACATCCTCCTGCTAGCAGCGCCGCGTTCATTGTTCACATCATCGCGCATGCGCCGGGCGGGTAGCCACTCGGCTACCGCCGGGCACCTCGAGCTCGCGCACATTGCGCCAAGATCGGCGGTGTTCGGTGCTGGGTCCGAGCCGCCGCAGTGCGGCGGTGTGCTCGGGGGTGTTGTAGCCCTTGTGCGCGGCGAAACCGTAGCCGGGGAGTTGGGCGTCGAGTTCGACCATCATGCGGTCTCTGGTCACTTTGGCGAGGATGCTGGCCGCGGCGATGCAGGCCGCGGTGCCGTCGCCGCCGATCACCGGCAGCGACGGTGCGGGCAGGCCAGGGACTTTGAAGCCGTCGGTGAGGATGTAGCCGGGGGTGCGTCCCAGGCCGGCGACGGCGCGGCGCATGCCTTCGATGTTGGCGACGTGGATGCCGATGGCGTCGATCTCCCAGGCCGGGACCACGACCACGTTCCAGGCCAGCGACAACCGCTGCACCATCGGGAACAGCTCCTCACGGGCCGCCTCGGTGAGTTTCTTGGAGTCGTCGAGCCCGGACAGCTTGTCGTGCGCTCTGGGCGCGAGCAGGCATGCGGCGATGACCAGTGGTCCGGCGCTGGGGCCGCGCCCCGCCTCGTCGACGCCGGCCACCGGGCCGAGTCCGCCGCGGGCGAGGGCGGCTTCGAGTGTGCGGAGCCCACCGGCCCGGCGCATCACCACCCGCGGCGGCCAGTTGCTGCGATCGTGGCCCACAGTTCGATTGTCCCCGTGTCTCGTGCTGTCAGTTTTCCTGCGGGTTCTGCGAGCTGACCGGTCCGATGCGGCTCGGCGGCCAGATCTTGAACACCGTTTTGCCGCGCACGTTGTCGACCGGGACCGTGCCCTGTAGTTCGTCGCTGACGTGGGCGCGGGAGTCGGCGGACTCGTTGCGGTTGTCGCCCATCACCCACAGGTTGCCCTCGGGCACCTTCACCGGTCCGAACATCCGCCCGGACGGGTACACCGCGTTGGGGCGGTCGGTGTACCAGGGGAAGTCCTTTTTGATGTAGGGCTCGTCGAGTGGTTTGCCGTCGACCATCACCCGTCCTTGCGGGTCGCAGCACTGCACGGTCTGACCGCCGACCGCGATGACGCGTTTGACCAGGTCGTTCTCGTCCGGGGGGACCAGCCCGAAGTAGGACAGGAAGTTCTGCACCCCGCGTACGGCCGCGTTGTCGGAGCGGATCGATTTGTAGTGCCCGTTCCACGACGGCGGTCCGACGAAGACCACCACGTCGCCGGGATCGGGGTCGGAACCGTAGTAGCTGATCTTCTGCACGTAGATGCGGTCGCCGATCTGCAGCGTGTCCTCCATCGACTGCGACGGGATCACGTACGGGCGTCCGACGAAAGTGACCATGAGGGCCGCGATCACGGCCGCGATCACGATCAGTATCGGCAGTTCTTGCCAGAACGGCCGCTGCTTGTTGTCGTCGGCCTTTTTCCTGCGCCGCTTACCTTCGTCGCCCGAATCGGACACCGACACCGACCCACTTTCGTCTGCCACGCCGAACAGAGTAGCCCGGTGCCCCGAGGTGAGTCGGGGCGCCGGGCTACTCTGAAAATTCTGTGCCGGAAAGCGCTACCGGAAGGTCAGCGCTTTTCCTTGATCTTGGCGGCCTTGCCGCGCAGGTCGCGCAGGTAGTACAGCTTGGCGCGACGCACGAGACCGCGGGTCACGACGTCGATGTGGTCGATGTTGGGGCTGTGCACGGGGAAGGTGCGCTCGACACCCACGCCGAAGGACACCTTGCGGACCGTGAAGGTCTCGCCGATGCTGCCGCCCTGACGCCGGATCACGACGCCCTTGAAGACCTGGATGCGCTCCTTGGAGCCTTCGATGACCTTCACGTGCACGTTGAGGGTGTCACCGGCACGGAAGTCGGGCACATCGCTGCGCAGCGACTTCTCGTCGACGAAATCAAGGGTGTTCATTTTCCACCTTTTCGGATTCTTTGCGTGAACAGAGGACCCTGGCGGCGCTCGCGCGCTCGACCGGTTCGTGCTCAGAACAGGAGTGCTCTCGGACAGGACTCGCCCCAGGCAACCGGTTCATTGTGCCAGACACCGCGGGCGTGACCGAAATCGACCCGTCACCGCTCCGGTTCGTCGGCATCGGCTCGACGCCGCGGCAGCAGATGCGGGTGCGGCGGTGGGGCGGGCGGGGCGGCGACGACCCGGCGCCGCAGTTCGATCTCGGCCGCGGTGCGCGCGTGCTCGACATCGGGTTTGCCGGCGATCAGATCCTGGATGAAGATCTTGGCCCGGATCACCGGCCGCCGATACCGCCGTTCCCTCGCGATCGCCTTGCCCATCGTCTTGGGCCGGTTGCCGTAGCGCCAGCGCGCCCACGGCGCACCGGGTCTGCTGAGCCGGATCGCGCCGATCAGCAGCAAGGGGGTGAAGAACATCCCGAACAGTCCGGTCCAGATCTTGCCCTTGGCGATCACCACGGCGGCGAGCAGCAGGTTCAGCGCCACCGTGGCGAGCACGGCGATGCGCACGCCGATGCCGCGCGACTCACGGAAGTCGTCGTAGTCGAGGAAGGTCGCCGGTTGTACACCGAGCAGCAGCAGCCCGGTGACCGCGAGGGCGACGAAGACCGCGTCCACCGAGGTCCGCCCCTGTTCGGACCAGTAGACGTCACGCAGATAGAAGATCAGCGCGAATTCGTCGAGGACCAGGGCGGCGCCGATGCCGAAGAAGGTGGCGAGCACGCTGCTGGTCACCGGGGTGGAGTGCTCGGCGATCGCGATCATCCCGATGCCCGACAGCAGCACGGTGATCACGCCGAACACCATGTGGTGAATGTGGGTGTCACCGGCTTTGAGGTTGCCCGGCCACCACCTGACCTGGGCCCGGATCATCCGGACACTGATCCGGATGACCACGAAACCGAGGATGAAGCCCAGCAGGAAGCAGAGCAGGGGCAGGCGGCCGTGCGCGATCACATCCTCTTCGAGCCACCGTCGCATGCCGCCTGCCCTGTCGTCCGGTTACCGGTTGCCGAAGCCGGCCCTGCGCAAGGCGTCGGCCATCGAGCCGGTGGGTTCGGCCGCCGGCTTGCGCTGATTGCCGCCACGGCCCTGGGTCTGCCCGCGGCCTTGGGTCTGCCCGCGCGGCTGGCTCTGCGCACGTGCCTGGCCACGGTCGGCACCACGTCCACCCTGCGGGCGTGCCTGGCCGCGCGGTGCGCCACCGCCACGGCTCTCGCCGGCCGCGGGCTTGCCCGGCTCGTCGTCGAGGCGCAGCGTCAGACCGATGCGCTGGCGCGCGACGTCGACCTCGAGCACCTTCACCTTCACCACGTCGCCGGACTTGACCACTTCGCGCGGGTCCTTGACGAAATTGTGCGACAGCGCCGACACGTGCACCAGACCGTCCTGGTGCACCCCGACATCGACGAACGCGCCGAACGCGGCCACATTGGTGACCACTCCTTCGAGCACCATTCCCGGTTTCAGATCGGCGACCTTCTCGATGCCCGCGGCGAATTCGGCGGTCTTGAACTCCGGGCGCGGGTCGCGGCCCGGCTTCTCCAGTTCGGCGATGATGTCACTCACGGTGGGCACACCGAATTTCTCGTCGGTGAACTCGGCCGGGCGCAGGGCGCGCAGGGCGCCGGTGTTGCCGATGATCTCGGCGATCGGGCGGCCGGTGCGCTCGAGGATGCGCCGCACCACCGGGTAGGCCTCCGGGTGCACGGCCGAGGTGTCGAGCGGGTCCTCGCCACCGCGAATGCGCAGGAAGCCGGCGCACTGTTCGAAAGCCTTGGGCCCCAGCCGCGGTACGGCGAGCAGCGCGGTGCGACTACGGAACGGGCCGTGCTGATCACGATGGGCCACAATGCTTTCCGCGACCGAGCCGGACACACCCGAGACACGGGCCAGCAGCGGCACCGAGGCGGTGTTCACATCGACACCGACGGCGTTCACCGCGTCCTCGACGACCGCGCCCAGCGAACGGGCCAGCAGGGTTTCGGACACGTCGTGCTGGTACTGGCCGACGCCGATCGACTTGGGGTCGATCTTCACCAGTTCGGCGAGGGGATCCTGCAGACGCCGGGCGATGGAGACCGCGCCACGCAACGACACGTCCATGTCGGGCAGTTCGGCGGTGGCGTAGGCCGAGGCCGAGTACACCGAGGCGCCCGCCTCCGACACCACGATCTTGGTCGGCTTGTTCTCGGGGATGCGCGAGATCAGTTCGGTGGCAAGGGCATCGGTTTCCCGCGAGGCCGTGCCGTTGCCGATGGCGATGAGGTCGACGCCGAACCGGGCCACCAGCGCGGCCAGCACGGCGAGTGACTTCTCGGTCTGCCCCTGCGGCTTGTGCGGGTAGATGACCTCGGTCGCGACGGCCTTGCCGGTGGCGTCGACGACGGCGACCTTCACCCCGGTGCGGTAGCCGGGGTCCAGCCCCATCGTGGTGCGGGTGCCCGCGGGAGCGGCCAGCAACAGGTCGCGCAGGTTGGTGGCGAACACGTCGACCGCGTCCTTCTCGGCGGCCTGACGCAGCCGCATCCTGGTGTCGATGCCCAGGCTCACCTGCAACTTGGTGCGCCAGGCCCAGCGCACGGTGTCGAGCAGCCAGGAATCGGCGGGACGGCCCTGATCGGCGATGCCGAAGGCCACCGCGATGCGGCCCTCGTAGATGGTGCGCTCGCCGGGCTCGAGTTCCTGGGTGTCGGGTTCGAGGTGCAGACTGAGGATGTCTTCCTTCTCCCCGCGCAGCAACGCCAGGATCCGGTGCGAGGGCAGCTTGCGGAACGGCTCGCTGAACTCGAAGTAGTCGGCGAACTTCGCGCCCGCCTCCTCCTTGCCCGCGCGCACGGTGGCGGTGACCTGGCCACGGTTCCACATCAGTTCGCGCAGCTCACCGACCAGGTCGGCGTCTTCGGCGAAGCGTTCGACGAGGATCGCGCGCGCACCGTCGAGCTGTTCGGTGGTGTAGTTCGCCGGGTCGGTGGTGGGGTCGCCGATCAGCGCGTCGGCCACCGGCTCGTGGCCGGCCTCGCGCGCGATCTGCGCTTTGGTGCGGCGCTTGGGCTTGTAGGGCAGGTAGATGTCTTCCAGGCGCGCCTTGGTTTCGGCGAGCATCAACTGCTGGTGCAGGGTGGGGTCGAGTTTGCCTTGGCCACGGATGGATTCGATGATGGCGCCGCGTCGTTCGTCGAGCTCACGCAGATAGCCGAGCCGTTCCTCGAGCTGACGCAATTGGGCATCGTCGAGCCCGCCGGTGACCTCCTTGCGGTAGCGCGCGACGAACGGAACCGTCGAACCGCCGTCGAGCAGTTCGACGGCGGCGCGGACCTGGGCCTCACGCACCCCCAATTCGTCCGCGATCCGCCTGCCTACGCTGGCCAGGATGGTCGTGCTGTCGGTCGGAGTGCCGTTCGACGTCGAACGGGCGATCTCGGGCGCTGTCGTCACAGCCGCAGAGACTACATCTCCGCACCGACACCCGGTGGGCGCCCAGGTCAGCGGTTCGCCGCCGATCCGCGGTCGAGCAGAACCGCGGCGAGTTCGCGCATCTCGGCCTTGCGGACCTTGCCGGTGACCGTCATCGGGAACTCGTCGGTGATGTGCACGTAGCGCGGGATCTTGTAGTGGGCCAGGCGACCGGCGCAGAAGTCGCGCAGGGCGGCGGCGTCCAGTGGCGCGGCGTCCTCGCGCAGCCGCAGCCACACCATCAGTTCCTCGCCGTATTTCTCGTCGGGGACACCGATCACCTGCGCGTCGACGATATCGGGGTGGGTGTAGAGGAATTCCTCGATCTCACGGGGGTAGATGTTCTCGCCGCCGCGGATCACCATGTCCTTGATCCGGCCGGTGACCGAGAGATATCCGTGTTCGTCCATCACCCCGATGTCGCCGGTGTGCATCCAGCGGGCGGCATCGATCGCCTCGGCGGTCTTGTCGGGCTGGTCCCAGTAGCCCAGCATCACCGAGTAACCGCGGGTGCACAGTTCGCCGGGCTCCCCCCGGGTGACGGTATGTCCGGTCGCCGGGTCGACCACCTTCACTTCGAGGTGCGGGCCGACGCGTCCGACGGTGGCGGTGCGCCGTTCGATGCTGTCGTCGCGCCGGGTCTGGGTCGACACCGGACTGGTCTCGGTCATGCCGTAGCAGATGGCGACCTCGGTCATGCCCATCCGGTCGATCACCCGTTTCATCACCTCGACCGGGCACGGCGAACCCGCCATGATGCCGGTCCGCAGGCTCGACAGGTCGTGGGCGGCACCGGCATCGAGTTCGGCCAGCATCGCGATGAACATCGTCGGCACTCCGTACAGCGCGGTGCAGCGTTGCGCGGCGACAGCGGCCAGGGTGGCGCCCGGGTCGAACGACGGCGCCGGAATCACCACGGCCGCACCGTGGGAGGTGGCCGCGAGGTTGCCCATCACCATGCCGAAGCAGTGGTAGTAGGGCACCGGCACGCAGATCCGGTCGGTGGCGGTGTAGCCGCACAGTTCACCGACGAAGAACCCGTTGTTGAGGATGTTGTGGTGGCTCAGCGTCGCGCCCTTCGGGAAACCGGTGGTGCCCGAGGTGTACTGGATGTTGATCGGGTCGTCGGCCGACAGTGTCTCGGCGACCGCGGCCAGTCGCGCGGTGTCCGGTGCGGTCCCGGCTACCCCCTGCCACTGCGGGGTGCCGAGGATCAGCACCTGTTCCAGTGCCGGGCAGTTCGGCCGCACCTGTTCGATCATCGCCACGTAGTCGGTGGATTTGAACTCCGGTGCCGCGATCAGGGCCCGCACCCCGGCTTGTCGGAGCACGTACTCCAGTTCGCTGCTGCGGTAGGCGGGATTGATGTTCACCAGCACGGCACCGGCTTTCGCGGTGGCATACTGCACGAGGTACCACTCGGCGCAGTTCGGTGCCCAGATCCCCACCCGGTCACCGGCGACGACGCCTTGCTCGAGCAGACCCGTCGCGACGGCATCGACCGCCGCGCCCACCTCCAGGTAGGTCCAGCGCCGGTCGGTCGGACAGTCGATGAGCGCTTCGCGTTCGGGGTGGGTCGCGACGGCGCGATCGAGGTTGGCGCCGATGGTGTCGCCGAGCATCGGGGTGCTCGCCGGTCCACAGGCGTAGCTGAGTTCGGGCATCACCGGTTCTCCTTGCCGCGCAGCAGGAATCGTTGCACCTTGCCGCTGGGGGTCTTGGGCAGGCTCGGCACGAAATGTACCGACCGCGGGTAGGCGTGCGCGGCGAATTCGTCCTTGACCAGTTGTTGCAACTCGGCCACCAGTTCGGCATCGCCCTCGACACCGGCACGGGGCACCACGAACGCCTCGAGCACCTCACCCCGCAATTCGTCGGGCATGCCGACCACGGCGGCCTCGGCGACCCGCTCGTGCATCACCAGCACGCTCTCCACCTCGAACGGGCCGATCCGGTAGCCGGCCATGATGATCACATCGTCGTCGCGGGCGTTGAAGCGGAAGAAGCCGTCGGCGTCGCGGGCGCCGACATCGCCGGTCAGGTACCAACGCCCGTCTGCGGTGAAGCGGGCCGCGGTGCGTTCGGGGTCGTCGAGGTAACCGAGGAACCACAGCAGCGGACTGTGATCGGTGTCGATGGCGACGCGGCCCATCTCGCCCGGTGCGGCCTCGTCGTCGGACCCTTCGGCCAGCACCGCGCACGTCCAGCCGGGCAGCGACCGGCCCATCGAACCGGCCGGAGCCGCCACATCCAGGTCGCGATGCCAGGCATGGCAGATGACCATCCCGTGCTCGGTCTGCCCGTAGTGATCACGTACCGCCACTCCGAGCGCTTGCCGCGACCAGCCGACGACCTCGGGGGTGAGCGGCTCCCCCGCCGACGACGCCCGGCGCAGCGCGACGTCGTCGGGCGCCTGATCCCCGGCCCGCAAGGCCCGGTACACGGTGGGCGCCGCGGCGAAGTTGGTGACGCCGAAGCGGCGCAGCACCTGCCAGGTGAGCGGTGCGGAGAACCCGGCGTGCAGCAGCAGGCTGCGCACTCCGGTGGCCAGGGGTGCCAGGATCGCGTAGTAGAGGCCGTAGGCCCAGCCCGGATCGGCCGCGTTCCAGTAGACATCGTCGTCGCGCACGTCCAGCGCGAATTCCTGGTAGGCGTGGAAGGAGGCCAGCGCGCGCACCGGGATCGGGACACCCTTGGGTGTGCCGGTGGTACCGCTGGTGAACAGCTGCACCAGGAGTCCGTCGCCGCCGACCGCCACCGGGGTCGCGCGCGGGTCGTCGGCCCGGTGCGCGGCGATCAGGTCGTCCAGCGTCCGGGCGCCGGACTCCCCCGCGACGATCAGCACCCGGTCGGTGTCGCCCGGAACCAGCTTCGTCGCCTGATCGGCGTCGGCGACGACGACCCGGGCGTTGCTCGCCGCGAGCCGGAACTCGATGGCGGGCGTGGCGAAGGCGGTGAACAGCGGCACGTGCACCGCGCCGCGACGCCAGATCCCGAGCAGTGTCGCCACGAGGTCGGCGGACTTGGTCATCAGGGTGGCCACCCGATCACCGGGGCCGATGCCGAGTTCGGCCAGGGCGACGGCGAAGCGGGCGGAACGTTCGCGGAGTTCGCCGTAGGTCAGGTCGCGGGCGCTCAGGTCGGCCTCGACCACGGTGAACGCGACCGCGTCGGCCGGGTGCCGGTCACACAGCAGGTCGGCCGCGCAGGCCTGCGGGCGGTCGTAACAGTCGAGCAGGTCGCGCACCCGCGCGTCCAGATCGGTCCTCATCGCAGTTCTCCTCAACGCCTCGAACGGTGTCGAATAGAATGTGGCACACCTCACGTTCACCACTACCCCCGAAAAGGGGTGCCCCATGACCGCACTGTTGCGACCACGCGACGGTGACGCGCTGCGCGCCGAGATCCGCTGGGTGGCGCGCCGGGCCGACGTGCCGGTGGTCTTCGGCGGGGCGGTGGACGAGGACACGCTGCTGCTCACCGAGTTCGTCGGCACGGTCACCACCGGGCTGCGCGGATTGTCGGTGCTGCGCACTTCCGGCCTGGGCGGCCAGGCCATGCAGCACCGCAGGCCCGCGTCGGTGGCCGACTACCGGTGCGCGTCCACCATCACCCACGACTACGACGCCGCCGTCTCGGGCGAGGGTCTGCGTTCGGTGATCGCGGTGCCGGTGGTGGTCGCCGACCGGCCGCGCGCGGTGCTCTACGCGGCCAGCCGGGGCGCGAGCCCGCTGGGTGATCGCACCGCCGAGGTGGTCGTGGCTGCGGGCAGGCGGCTGGCGCACGAGATCGCGGTCCGCGACGAAGTGGACCGCCGGGTTCGGCTGCTCGAGCTCGCCGCGCCCACGACGTCCACCGCGCCGGCGGTCACCGAGGAGCTCCGCGAGATCCACGCCGAATTGCGGGCCTTGTCGGGCGGTGCCGGCGACGCCGGATTGCGCGACCGGCTCGCCGGAGTGTGTGCGCGGCTGACCGGGGTCCTCACCGGCGAGCCGGCGGGCGCGGTGCCACAGCTGTCGCGCCGGGAGCTCGACGTGCTCGCTCAGATCGCGTTGGGTTGCACGAATCAGGAAGCGGCGCTGCGGCTCTCGCTCGGTGCGGAGACGGTCAAGAGCTACCTGCGGCAGGCGATGAGCAAGCTCGATGCCCGCACCCGCCACGAAGCGGTGGCACTGGCTCGACGGCACGGTTTACTGCCCTGAGCGGCAGCTGTGCGATTCATCACCCACGGTGACCGAAGGTCGGCTCCGCGCGCGGACATCGGGGCGCACCACCGGCTGTTACCACTTGGAACGATCCACGTCGTCCGGTCAGTCGATAGTCGAAATACCAAGGGCCGCAGTAAGTGTGCTCGCTGTACAGGTTCGGTGGCGTCCGCCACGGCGACCCGGACTGGTTCCGATTGGAACCAGCAAGACTCACTATGGACGTTCACACAACGAATATGGCCAATAGATGCCCAGATGTCTTTGGGGCAAAACAATCTCGGCACCGATCCGGCCCGGTACCGTCGATCCGATGACGGAGCCTTTTCAGCTGGCCGGCCTCTCGCTGGACTGTGACGACCCCGAATCTCTCGCCCGCTTCTATCTGGGACTACTCGGCGGCCGCGTGCTGTGGAACGACGCACACAGCGTCGGCATCCGCATACCGTCGGGTCTGACCATCGCCGCACAGCACGTCGAGGACTACTACCCGCCACAATGGCCGGGCACCGCCGCGGTACACCTGGATCTGGCCGCCGATGCCGACCTGGATCTGTGCGAACAGCACGCCCTGGCGGTCGGCGCGAAAACCGCTCCGGTGCAACCGGACCCACGATGGCGGGTCCTGCTCGACCCGGCCGGGCACCCGTTCTGTATCACCACCCGGCTGGCACCCAACTGAACCGGGTCACTCCGGGAGCAGGTCCGGCCTGCGGGCGCGCGTGCGCTCCAGCGACTGCTCGCGGCGCCAGGCGGCCACCTTCGCGTGGTCGCCCGACAACAGGATCGGCGGGACGTCGAGGCCACGCCAGGACACCGGGCGGGTATAGCTGGGGCCCTCCAGTAGACCGTCGGAAAACGAATCCTCCTGGTGTGACTGCTGATTGCCGAGCACACCGGGGATGAGGCGCACCACGGCCTCGGTCATCACCAGCACCGCGGCCTCGCCGCCGATGAGCACATAGTCGCCGATGCTCACCTCTTCGACCCGGACGCGGCGGGCGGCATCGTCGAACACGCGCTGATCGATGCCCTCATAGCGGCCGCAGGCGAACACGATGTGGCGCTCGGTGGCCCAGCGTTGCGCGGTGGCCTGGGTGAACGGCACACCGGCCGGGGTGGGCACCACGAGCAGGGCATCGTCGGGGCACACCTCGTCGAGGGCCGCACCCCAGACGGTGGGCTTCATGACCATGCCGGGACCACCGCCGTAGGGCGAGTCGTCGACCGACTTGTGCACATCGTGGGTCCAGTGGCGCAGATCGTGCACACCCACCGAGATCAGGCCCTTGTCGACGGCCTTGCCGAGCAGCGCGGTACGCAGCGGCTCGAGGTACTCCGGGAAGATCGTGACGACGTCGAGTTGCACGAATTACTCCGGATCGAGCAGGCCCTCGGGCGGGGTGATGACCACCAGACCATCGGCGATCGAAACCGTCGGCACGATGGCGGTGACAAAGGGAATCAGAATTTCGCGGCCGTCATCGGCGGCGCGCACCGACAGCAGTTCACCCGCGGCCGAATGCAACACCTCGGTGACCGCGCCGACGACGGTGCCGTCGGCGAGCTCGACGCGCAAGCCTTCGAGCTCGTGGTCGTAGAAGGCGTCGTCGTCATCCGACGGTGGCAGGGACGCGCTGTCGACGACGAACAGCAGTCCGCGTAGTGCGTCGGCGGCGGTGCGGTCATCGACACCGTCGACGCACACCAGAAGCCGGCCCGAGTGCTCTCGGGCCGACTCCACGGTGAACTCACGGGTCGCCGAGGACTTCGGCATCCGGCCGTACAGGGTGGTGCCGGGGGCGAACCGGACGTCCGGTTCGTCGGTGCGGACCTCCACGACGAGCTCGCCGCGCACACCGTGCGACCTGGCGACCCGACCTACGACGAGTTCCATCTAGGCGTCGGTGTCGACCACGTCGACCCGGATGCCACGGCCGCCGATACCGGCGACCAGGGTGCGCAGCGCGGTCGCGGTACGACCACCGCGCCCGATCACCTTGCCCAGATCCTCAGGATGGACATGCACCTCGACGGTGCGCCCGCGCCGGCCGGTGAGCAGCTCGACGCGGACGTCGTCCGGGTTGGCGACGATGCCGCGAACCAGATGTTCGACGGCATCGGCAACAACAGCAGTCATTACTCGGCAGCCTCGGCGGCGGCGGTCTCCTCGGCGGCGGCCTCTTCCTTCTTGGCGGCCTTCTTCTTCGGGGTGACGGCCTCGGCGACGGGCTCGTTGTCGGCAGCGGCCAGCGCGGCGTTGAACAGATCCAGCTTCGACGCCTTCGGCGCCTTGACCTTCAGGGTGCCCTCGGTGCCCGGCAGGCCCTTGAACTTCTGCCAGTCGCCGGTGATCTCGAGCAGGCGCTGCACCGACTCGGTGGGCTGGGCGCCAACGGACAGCCAGTAGGCGACGCGCTCGCCGTCGATCTGGATCAGCGAAGGCTCTTCCTTCGGCTGGTACAGGCCGATGGCCTCGATGGCCCGGCCGTCACGACGGGTGCGGGCGTCGGCAACCACGACGCGGTACTGCGGGTTGCGGATCTTGCCCATGCGGGTGAGTTTGATGCGAACAGCCATGCTGATCTGCCTCTTTCAGTAGTTTCGGTCACCACGCGATTCAGCGACCCACACGGTCTGTGGGTCCGGTTTCGCGCATGAAGTGCGTGACCGCCGCGCGGTACGTAACCGGAGACGGGCTGACACTGTCCAGGAAGGACGATGGCCCATTCTGCCAGACGGGTAGTGCGCTGCTGAAATCGACTGGGCCGATCTGCCCTCAGCGGTGGCCGGTGACGGGGTTCGGGGTTTTCACGACCAGGCCGCGCAGGACAACCCATTGTGGGTCGGTGAGGGCGGACGGGTCGGTGCGGGGGTCTTCGGCGTAGATCACGAAGTCGGCGGGGGCGCCTTCGGTGACCGACTCGCGGCCGAGCCAGGTGCGGGCGTTCCAGGAGGCGGCGCCGAGGGCCTCGTGCGGGGACAGGCCCGCGCCGGACAGGGCGGTGATCTCGTCGGCGATGCGGCCGTGGCGGATCGAGCCGCCGGCGTCGGTGCCCGCGTAGATCGGCACGCCCGCTTCGTGGGCGCGGCCGACGGTGTCGCGGACGCGGCGGTGCAGGTCGCGCATGTGAGCGGCGTACACGGGGAACTTGGTGGCGCTGTCGGCGATGCCGGGGAAGGTGTCGATGTTGATGAGGGTAGGGACCAGCGCGGTGCCGTGGGCGAGCATCAAGTCGATGGTGTCGTCGGTGAGTCCGGTGCCGTGTTCGAGGCAATCGATCCCGGCGTTGACCAGGCCGGGCAGGGCGTCCTCGCCGAAGACATGGGCGGTGACGCGGGCCCCGTTGGCGTGGGCGGCGTCGATGGCCTGTTTCAGGATGTCGTCGCTCCACAGCGGGCGCAGGTCGCCGACGGAACGGTCGATCCAGTCGCCGACGATCTTCACCCAGCCGTCGCCGAAGCGGGCCTGTTCGGCGACGATCTCGGGCAGGTCGCGCTCGTCGTCGAGTTCGATGCCCAGTTCCCGGATGTAGCGCTTGGGGCGGGCGATGTGGCGGCCCGCGCGGATGATGCGCGGCAGTTCGGCGTGTTCGTCGATGAAGCGGGTGTCGATCGGGGAGCCCGCGTCGCGCAGCAGCAGCGCGCCCACGTCGCGTTCGGTCTCGGCCTGTTCGATCGCACCCTCGTGGGTTTCGTCACCGCCGCCGTATCGGATGCCGACGTGGCAGTGGGCGTCGACCAGTCCGGGCACGATCCAGCCGCCCCGGCACAGGGTGTCGGCGCCCGCGACCGGTTCGAAGGTCACCGTGCCGTCCACCACCCACAGGTCGCGTTCCTCGTCACCGGGCAGAACCACACCACGTACGTGCATGCACAACCTCCTCGACGTCGACGCCTGCCAACCTACCGCCGCGATCGGCTCGATGCGCGCGGACCACAGCCGAGTGCCGAAAGGCGTTGCGGCACTATCGGATCAGCTTCGTATCGACTCCCGGAACCGTCGCCGAAAGCGGCGGTGGCGCGGGTTCGAGGCAGCGGGAAGCGGGCCGCAGAGCCCACGCCACCAGCACACACAGCGCGAACACCGAGGTCCACAGGATGTGCTCGACGCCGGAATCGGCGGCGAAGTGCGAGGCCGACGCCCCGATGAAGTTGTAGAAGGCACCGGCGCAGGCCCATTCCTTGCACCGCCCGAGGCCGGGCAACGCGATCACCACCGCCCCCGCGATCTTCCACGCACCGAGCATGGTGACGAAGTAGGCGGGGTAGCCCAGCTCGAGCATGCCCGCCACCGTGGCATCGCGGCCGAGCAGATCGGCGATCCCCCCGCTCGCGAGGACCGCCACGACGACACCGGTCGCACCCCAGAACACGATCGTCACCGCCCGACCCGAGCCGAGCCGGGCGCGCAGTCGCCCGGGTGTCCACGAACCGGGCGCGATCACCCGGCGCCGCTGGGGGCGGGTCGCCCAGGACAGACACGTCATCGTGGCGAAACCGAGCGGGCCGACGGCGGCCGGCTCACCTTGGACCGCCAGCGAGACCGCCGCCCCGAGGTAGATGAACAGCACACCGGCGTACACCCATTCCTTCAGCCTGGGCAGGCCGGGCGCCAGCAGCACGAACGCCCCCGGAATCTTGGCGATGCCCAGGATGACCAGCACATAGGCGGGATAGCCGAGCTGGTCGACGGCCACCTCGCGCACGATGTCGAGGCGCGCGATGTCCCAGACCCCACCCATCGCGGATTCGACGGCGACGATGAGGGTGGTGATCCAGTAGACGATGTTGCGGTAGCGGCTGGCGGTGCGTAGCGGTTCGGTCATGACAGATCCTCGAGTCGGTGGCCGCCGATCACGGCGAGTTCGGTTGACACCGCTCTGACCGACCCGCGCACCCCGATGTGACAGCACCCCGGTGACTCGGACCCGGCGCGCCGAATCAGTGCTCGGCGAGGTCCATCGTGGCGAGGCGAACGGGGTCGCCGATCATCTCGATGCCGGCGATCTTGTCGCCCAGGAGCGTGAACGCGAACACGAACCGCACCCGGCCGCCGACCGACCAGACCGCGCCGGGTTCCCGGTCGATCGTGGCGAGCCGGGCGCCCTGCGCGCGCCCGGAGAACGTCCGGGCGACAGCGTCGGCACCGAGAACCTGTGCGGCGGCGCCCGCCGCGACGACGGTCTGATCCGCGCGCAACACGACCTCGGGGTCGAGCAGTTCGAGCAGTGTCTCGAAACGGCCGGTGCGCGCCGCGCGCAGGAAGGCGTCGACGATCTCGCGCCGCCGCGGGCCGTCGACGGAGCCGGGCTCGTCGATGCCCTGGACCCGGCGGCGCGCCCGGCTGGCGAGTTGCCGCGTCGCCGCGCTGGAACGGCCCAGAACTGCGGCGATCTCGTCGAACGGGACGGCGAACAGGTCGTGCAACACGAAGGCGAGGCGTTCGGCCGGGCCGAGCGTGTCGAGCACGACCATCAGTGCCGAGCCGACGGAGTCGGCCATCAGCAACTCTTGTTCCGGGGCCGGCGCGCCCACGCGTTCGGGTCCGTCATCGACCGGTTCGGTGCCGTAGAGGTGTTCGCGCCGGTTCCTGCGGCTCTGCAGGACGTTGAGGGCGACACGTGAGACCACCGTCGTCAACCAGCCGGCCAGGTTGTCGACCTCGGAGACATCGCTGCGGCTCAACCGGATCCAGGCTTCCTGCACCGCGTCCTCGGCGTCGGTGGCCGAGCCGAGCATCCGGTAGGCCACGGCCCGCAGGTGCCCCCGGTTGTCCTCGAATTCCCGCACCAGCCATTCGTTGTGGTCCATCTGTCACATACCTCCTCGCGGATCGGTCAGTACCTATGACCGGCCGACCCGCGCCGGTGTGACAACACCTCACCGAGGAGACCCGACCGTGACCATCCCGACCCACCGCATACCCGACTGGCTGCGCACCGGCTTCTACTGGTTTCTGGCGCTCGAGTTCTTCGTCGGCTTCCTCACCAAATTCTGGCCGGGCGCGACCTTCTTCGGACCGTCATACGCCGAGAAGTTCGCCGACTGGGGTTTCGACCCGAACATGCGTTACGTGGTCGGCGTGATCGAGCTGGTCTGCGCGATCCTGCTGATCATCCCCCGCAGGCAGACACGGTTCCTCGGCGCCGGCGCGCTGGTGCTGTTGCTGACCGGGGCGGTCACCACCCATGTCATCGATGACGCGCCGGTCTACGAAGAGGTCTCGGCACCACTGCACCTGATGATCATGGCGTGTGTGGCGATCGCGAACTGGCCCGCCGAGGTGCGCGAGCTGCTGCGGTGGGGCCCCGCTCCCACCGAGCGAGCGGCCATTCGGCGGGCAGCCACCGAGCGGGCGAGCACCAATGGTTGAGGTCTCGACCGAGCAGCGCAACACGGCGTGGCGGGCGGCCACCGTCTTCGCCCGTCTCGCACTGGCGGCGGGCTTCCTTTCGGCGGTCGCCGACCGCTTCGGCCTGTGGGGTGCGGCCGGGACCGGGCAGGTCGCCTGGGGTGACTTCGATGCCTTCCTCACGTATCTGCACAGCCTCGCGCCCTATCTGCCGACCGCGCTGGTCGAGGTCCTCGGCTGGGCGGCGACCGTGGTCGAAGTGGTCCTCGGCGTGGCCTTGCTACTCGGGTTCGCCCTGCGGTGGTCGGCGCTGGCCGCTTTCGCGACCCTGCTGAGCTTCGCGTTGTCGATGGCGGTCTTCTCGGGTCCCGAGGCACCGTTGAACGCGTCGGTGTTCACGGCCGCGGCGGCCGCGCTGCTACTGGCCCTCGCCGCCCACGGAGACCGGATCCCGGCGAGCATCGGAAGCGGGGTGAGGGCCGGGGTACCGCCGGCGGTGTAGCCCGAGCTGGGCCACACCGCCTCTTGTTCGGTTGAAGGCCCACGGTCCAGATCTACGGTTCTCGGTCCAGGAAGATCGTCACGGCGTCGATGTCGGACGAGCTGGGCGCGAATTCCACGAAGGCCACGCCGTGCGCCTCGCCGATCCGCAGGCTGGCGCTGACGGTGCGGCCGGCGGCGATCATCTTGTCCCATTCCATGTTGCGCGCGATATCGGTGAGCTCGGCGGCTGTGCGGGGACCTCCGGTCGATACTTCCACCACCGCGCGGCCGCCGAGCAGCTCGTGCACGCGCCCGGTGTCCGCGGCGGCCGCGGCGGCGAACAGGTGCCCGACCCGGCGTTTGCCGCTCCCACCGACACCGCGCAGCGCGCGCATCATGCCGACCGCGCCGCTCATCCCGAGCTCCCGGATCAACTGCGGCCCCAGCTTGGCGCCGGCGAGCACTCCGGCCTTACCGGTGCCGAGCAGGCGGGTGATCATCACCGCCAGCTCCCAGTGCGCGGCCAGGCGCACGATCCGCCAACCGCCGTCGGTGTCGACCAGGTCGTAGCGCAGGTGCATCGGCACCGTGATGGTGGCGCCGGTGGACATGGTCGTCCGGATGTGCAGATCGCGGACCACCGTGTGCCCGGCCACCAGAT
Source organism: Nocardia halotolerans (assembly GCF_042650145.1). Taxonomy (NCBI): domain Bacteria; kingdom Bacillati; phylum Actinomycetota; class Actinomycetes; order Mycobacteriales; family Nocardiaceae; genus Nocardia; species Nocardia halotolerans. The sequence continues at coordinate 315,765 of NZ_JBHSDL010000014.1, forward strand.
CCCGGTCGACCTGGAAGGCGATGCTGTTGGGTCCGATGAACGCGTTGTAGAACCGCGCGATCGCCTCGGTACCGACATGGGCCGGGGCGCCGACCGGGTCGTTGACGGCGGCCTCGGCGGTGAACAGGGCGACCCAGGCGTCCTTGTCGTGTGCCGCCACCGCGCGCGGCGAGGCGTGCACCGCCGCCAGCAAGCGTTCCGAGGTCGGGTCCAGCGGCATATTTCTCGTCCTCACGTCGTCGTGGTCTCGCCGCATCCATGATAGAACGTGTTCTAGTTTTTGATCGGCGATCGCGCCATCGCGCCCTCGCCCTGTTCGACGGAGAATCTCGATGCAGTGGTACACCGGGAACACCACCTACGACACCGTGCTCACCATCGGCTTCGCGTTCGCCGCCTTCGTCATGATCGGCGGGATGTTCGCCCAGAGTCCGTACGGGCGCTTCACCTCGACCAAGATCGGGCTGAACCTCAACCCCAAGCTCGGCTGGTGGCTGATGGAACTACCGGCCACCGTGGTCTTCGCCGTGTTCTACCTCACCGGTCCCGATCCGTTCTCGCCCACACCACTGGTGCTGGCGGCGATCTGGGTACTGCACTACGCCAACCGGGGCTGGTTCTTCCCACTCTCGATCCGGCAGGTGCCGGGCAAGACGAGCAGTTTCAACTTCTCGGTGGTCGCGGCCGGGGTGTTCGTGACCGCACTGCACGGCTACCTCAACGGCGCGTTCTTCAGCCACGACTACCTGAACCAGTACAGCACCGCGTGGCTGACCGACCCGCGCTTCCTGCTCGGCCTGGTGGTGTACCTGTGCGGTTTCGCGCTGCTGGTGCACTCGGAGTCGATCGTGCGCAACCTGCGCGACAAGAACGATCCGGGCGCCGCGGAGTACCGCATCCCGCGCGGCGGCGCCTTCCGTCTGGTCAGCAGCCCCGCATACCTGGGCGAACTGATCGCCTGGGCGGGTTTCGCGCTGCTGACGTGGTCGCTGGCCGGTGTGGTGATCCTGCTGATCACCGCGGGCAACCTGGTACCGCGCGCCTTCGCGACACACCGCTGGTACCGGGAGAAGTTCGCCGACTACCCGACCGACCGCAAGGCCCTGATCCCCGGCCTGATCTGAGTCCGGCCACGCGAACGCCGCGGTCGCAACGATCCGACCGCGGCGTGGGCGGGGCACTCAGTTCTTCGGGAACTTCAGTTGTGACAGGTCGATGCCGTCCAGTCCGGGCGGCAACTGATCGAGGCCGGGCGGCATCTGCGACAGGTCCATGCCCTGCGGCAGGCCGGGCATCCCGGCGGGCATGCCGGGGAAACCGCCACGTGCCTTCGGCGGAGTCGGCCCGCGACCGCCCTTCTTGCCCTTCTTGCCCTTCTTGTTGTTGCCGCGGCGCGCACCGGGCATCCCCATCTGCCGGCCCATCGCGGCCATCATCTTCTTGGCCTCGAAGAACCGGTCGACGAGCTGGTTGACGTCGGAGACCTGCACACCGGAACCATTGGCGATGCGCAGCCGCCGCGAGGCGTTGATGATCTTCGGGTTGTCCCGCTCGGCCTTGGTCATGCCACGGATGATCGCCTGGACCCGGTCGAGCTGCTTGTCGTCGACCTGGGCGAGCGCGTCCTTCATCTGACCCGCGCCGGGCAGCATGCCCAGCAGGTTGCCGATGGGGCCCATCTTGCGGATGGCCAGCATCTGGTCGAGGAAGTCCTCGAGGGTGAGCTCGCCACTACCGATCTTGCGGGCGGTCTCCTCGGCCTGCTCGGCGTCGTAGACCTGTTCGGCCTGCTCGATGAGGGTGAGCACATCGCCCATGCCCAGGATCCGCGAAGCCATCCGGTCGGGGTGGAAGACGTCGAAGTCTTCGAGCTTCTCACCGGTGGAGGCGAACATGATCGGCGCGCCGGTGACGTTGCGCACCGACAGCGCCGCGCCACCGCGGGCGTCGCCGTCGAGCTTGGTGAGCACGACACCGGTGAAGCCGACACCGTCGCGGAAGGCTTCGGCGGTGCTCACCGCGTCCTGACCGATCATCGCGTCGAGCACGAAGAGGGTCTCGTCGGGTTGCACGGCGTCGCGGATGCCCGCGGCCTGGCGCATGAGTTCTTCGTCGATACCGAGGCGACCGGCGGTGTCGACGATGACGACGTCGTACTGCTTGGTCTTGGCCTCTTCGATACCGGCGGCGGCGACCGCGACCGGGTCGGCGGCGGTGATGCCGAGCGGGTTCGCACCCGGCGCGCCTTCCCCGGCGATGGTGGTGCCGCCGTGCGGTGCGAACACGGGCACGCCCGCGCGCTCACCGACGACCTGCAGCTGGGTGACGGCGCCGGGGCGCTGGAGGTCACAGGCCACCAGCAGTGGCTGATGCCCCTGGCCCTTGAGCCACTTGGCGAGCTTGCCGGCCAGGGTGGTCTTACCCGCACCCTGCAGACCGGCCAGCATGATGACCGTCGGCGGGTTCTTGGCCAGGTTCAGCCGGCGGGTCTCACCGCCGAGGATCGCCACGAGTTCCTCGTTGACGATCTTGACGACCTGCTGAGCGGGGTTGAGCGCCGCGGAGACCTCGGCACCCTTGGCGCGCTCCTTGACGTTGGCGATGAAGCCGCGCACCACCGGCAACGCCACATCGGCTTCGAGGAGGGCGAGGCGGATCTCACGCGCGGTGGCGTCGATGTCGGCCGGGGACAGCCGCCCCTTACCGCGCAGATCCTGCAGTGCACCGGTAAGCCGGTCGGACAGGGATTCGAACACCGATCGCGCTCCTGATCTGAAAGGGACCTCTATTGCCCTCCCAGGGTAATGGGTGTTATTCCCCGGAGCGCACGTGCGGTGGCACGGTGCGGCGCAGCTCGTGATTCTCGATGTTCACCAGGTACACCGCTTCGCGCCCGGTGAGCCCGAGTTCACGCGAGAGCGCCTCGATCCGATTCCACTCCGATTCCGCGGAATCGACGTGGTGGGCGGTGGTCGAGGCGATGGTCATCGCCGCCAGGGCTTGCGCACCGCTGAGGGTGCGGCCCGGCAACCACGAAACCACCCACAGGTCACCACCGACACATCGCGCGATGTGCGCGGTGGCGTCGCTGGTCATCATCGATGCGGACACGACTTCGATAGCCACGGATCTGCTCCCCTCGAACGAGTGACAGCCAGACTCAAGGAATGCTATAGGTCCTATATCGACTTATCGGGCAGGCAGTTAACAATGCATGGCAACCTGATAGCAATCGGTGAGTAAACCGTGTCCTTCGCCGATCAGCCGGCGGCCTCGGATTCGGTGGGCGCCGGAGCCGGTGCCGGCTGCGGAACCACGGCCAGGACGGCCTTTTCGATGCGATCGCGCAGGACCGGGCTGTCGGTGTCGCCGAGATCGAGGCAGAACGCGTCGACCACGGCCCGGCCCATCGTGACCACCTTGGCCCAGCGCACATTCACCCCGACCGCCGCGAAAGCACCTGCCAGCCTGCTGAGTAGCCCGATCCGGTCCTCGGCGCGCAACTCCATGATCACCTGCCCCGGCGTGCCGGTCGGTTGCCAGAGCACCCGTGGCCGGGCGCGCGCGTAGCGGCCGACGGTTTCGGCTTCGCGGGTGGCGAGCACCTCGGACACATTCAGCGCGCCGCCGATGGCGCGGATCAGTTCCTGGCGCAGCAGCCCCGCCTCGGGCGGGTTACCGAAGGTGGGCATCACCACGAAGGTGTCGATCGCCGAATCCCCCGCCGCGCCAAGTGATGCCGAGAGCACCCGCAGCGAGTGCAGCGCCAGCACCCCGGCCGCTTCGGAGAGCAGACCGGGTGCGTCGGGAGCGATCACGGTGACGACGTAGGTGTGTTTGCTCTCCCCGGCGGCCAGCCGGACGTGCACGCCACCGGCCCGGGCCTGTGCCAGCAGTTGCGCGTCGATCGGTTCCGGTCGCGGCAGCGGTTCGCCCGCCATCACCAGCTTGCAGCGGCGCACGAGGTCACCGATCAGCGAGGCCTTCCAGTCGCCCCAGACACCGGGGCCGGTGGCCAGCGAATCGGCTTCGGCCAGCGCGTGCAGCAATTCGAGCAAACCGACATCACCGTCGAGCGTGTCGACCACGCGGCGCACCGTCGCCGGGTTGTCGAGATCGCGGCGCGTCGCGGTGTCGGGCAGCAGCAGATGGTGGCGCACGATCGCGCTGAGGGTCCGCACATCCGAGGGCCACAGACCCAGCCTGCGCCCGATGTGGGTGGCCAGTTCCGCACCGACCACACTGTGATCCCCGGCGCGGCCCTTGCCGATGTCGTGCAGCAGGGCACCGAGGGCGAGCAGGTCGGGCCGGGCGACCCGGGTGCTCAGCGCACCGGCGCCCGCCACGGTCTCCATCAGATGGCGGTCCACGGTCCAGGTATGCAGCGCGTCACGCGGGGGCAGATCGCGCACCGCGCCCCACTCGGGAAAGAGCCTGCCCCACAAACCCGTTCGATCCAGGGCTTCGACCGCGTCGATGGCGCCCCGGCCCGCGCCCAGCAGTACGAGCAGATCGTTGAGCGCGTCCTTGGGCCACGGCTCACGCAGCTCCGGAGCGTCCTCGGAAAGGCGGTTGAGGGTGGTGGCCGACATGGGCAGGCCGGTCTGCGCCGAGGCCGCCGCGACCCGCAGGATCAGGCCGGGGTCGCGTTGGGGTCGCGCGTCGCGGGCCAGCACCACCTCACCGGAGTGCTCCACCACGCCCTCATCGAGCGGGCGGCGCACCGGTATCCGGCGCAGACGGGCCAGCCCGCGACGCGGCAGCGCGCCCGCGGCGGTGCGCATGCCCACCTCGGTGGAGTAGCTCACCGTGCGCGCCGAATCACTCAGGGTGCGAGCCAGATCGAACCGGTCACCGATGCGCAGCGCGGCCCCGATCTCATCGGCGTCCTGGGCACGCAGCTGATCGCGTGCCCGGCCCGCCACCCGGTGCAGTTCGGTGCGGACGTCGAGCAGCCTGCGGTGCGCCTGGAGCAGGCCGCCACCGGGCACCTCGGGACCCAGACCCGGCATGGCGTCGGTCAACTGGGCGATCGAGAGCGCATCGAGCAACTGGATGTCGCGCAGGCCGCCGCGACCGTTCTTCAGATCCGGTTCGGCGCGGTGGGCGATCTCACCACTGCGCTGCCAACGGGTGGTGGTCTGGGCGATGAGATCGTCGAAACGCGAGCGGATCCCGGTACGCCATTCCCGGCGGACCCCACCGATGAGCAGATTGCTCAGATCCTCGTCGCCGACGATGTGGCGGGCCTCGAGCAGACCGAGCGCGGCGATCATGTCCTCGGCGGCCACCCGCAGCGCCTGGGGCACCGTGCGCACGCTGTGGTCGAGCTTGATGTGGGCGTCCCAGAGCGGATACCAGAGCTGATCGGCGACTTCGGCGACCACGGCCGGGTCCACCTCGTCGTGCAGCAACACCAGATCCAGATCGGAGTACGGCAGCATCTCGCGCCTGCCCAGACCGCCGACCGCGACGATCGCGAGGCCGCTGTCGGCGGTGATGCCGAGTTCGTTGCCCTTGTTGGTGAGCCACAGTTCGAACAGATCGACCAGTGCCGCGCGCAGTGCCTGCGGGTCCAGGCGCGAGGTGCGCGCGCCCGCGCTGTCGAGCAGCTGCGCCCTGGCCCTGACCAGGTCGGCCGCCCCGTTGTGCTGAATACCGCCGTTCTGATGTGCCACTGCCCCACCGCCGTTCACGCACGCGGCCCCGCCCTCCCGAAGTTCGGTGTGAGCGGGGCCGGCGCTGGTCCCTACGTCGTCGGACGCTCCGACGACGAATTACAGTGCGTCGGTACCGCGTTCGCCGGTACGGACGCGGATGATCGTTTCGACCGGGGTCACCCAGACCTTGCCGTCACCGATCTTGCCGGTCCGCGCGGCCTCGACGATCACCTCGACGACCTTCTCCACCGAGGCGTCGTCGACGACGACCTCGACCCGGACCTTGGGTACGAAGTCCACCGAGTATTCGGCTCCGCGATAGACCTCGGTGTGACCCTTCTGCCGGCCATAGCCCTGGACTTCGCTGACGGTCATGCCGAACACACCCGCCTGCTCGAGTCCGGCCTTGACGTCTTCGAGGGTGAACGGTTTGACGATAGCGGTAACGAGTTTCATTACGTCATGCCTCCTTGACGGCAGTCCGTGCCGTGCCACTCACAGCAGCAAAATCGTATGCCGTCTCGGCGTGTTCGGACTCGTCCATGCCCGCGGCTTCTTCTTCGGCATCGGCGCGCAGCCCGATCGTGGCCTTCAGGACCAGCGCGATCACGGTCGCGATCACCAGCGAATAGGCCAGCACCGCGAAGGCACCGAGCGCCTGGCGACCCAGCAGTTCGAAGCTGCCGCCGTAGAACAGACCGTCGACACCGGTCGGGGCCTCGGCCGTACCGACCAGGCCGATCAGCACGGTGCCCAGCACACCACCGACGAGGTGGATGCCGACCACGTCGAGCGAGTCGTCGTAGCCGAACTTGAACTTCAGGCCGACCGCGAGCGCACACGCCGCACCCGCGATCACGCCGATCGCCAGCGCACCCAGCACGTTCACCGAAGCACAGGCGGGGGTGATCGCGACCAGACCGGCCACGATGCCCGAGGCCGCACCGAGGGAGGTGGGCCGGCCGTCACGGAACTTCTCCACCAGCAGCCAGGCGAGCATCGCGGCCGCGGTGGCGACCAGGGTGGTGACGAAGGCGGCCGCGGCGGTGCCGTTGGCGCCCAGCGCCGAACCGGCGTTGAAACCGAACCACCCGAACCACAGCAGGCCGGCACCGAGCATCACGAACGGGAGGTTGTGCGGACGGAACGGGGTCTTGGGCCAGCCCTTGCGCTTGCCCAGCACCAGGGCCAGCGCGAGCGCCGCCGCGCCGGAGTTGATGTGGACCGCGGTGCCACCGGCGAAGTCGATCGCCTCGACCTTGGACATGATCCAGCCGCCACCCCACACCCAGTGCGCGACCGGGAAGTAGACGACGCTGACCCAGACCGCGGCGAAGATCAGCCAGGCGCTGAACTTCATCCGGTCGGCGACCGCACCCGAGATGAGGGCCACGGTGATGATCGCGAACATCGCCTGGAAGGCCACGAAGACCAGCACCGGAATCGTGCCGGTGAGCGGCAGGTTCGCGGCGTCGTCACCGAAACCGGTGAACAGCGTGCGCAGACCGAAGAACTCGGTCGGATCGCCGATCAGGCTCGCCTTGTCGGTGCCGAAGGCCATCGAGTAGCCGTAGAGCGCCCACAGCACCCCGACCACACCCATGGCGCTGACGCTCATCATGATCATGTTCAGGACATTCTTGCTACGGACCATGCCGCCGTAGAAGAACGCGAGCCCGGGCGTCATCAGCAGCACGAGAGCCGCACTGGTCAGTACCCAGGCCGTGTCACCTGTGTCGAGCGCGTCGGCGCTCGCCAGGAATACGGGATTCACCACCGTTAGTCCTCCTCATCTCGGGCCCCGCCGGTGACGGCGTAAGGACCTGTAGAAAAGGGTCGCTACTCGGTGTTTCATTCGTTGAGCTGTGGTGTTTCGCCTGCGTGAACGGGTCGCACAGTTGTGTTGCTGTCAGGTTTCGTGCGTTTCGCCGAGCCGCGCGGACGACGGTGAGGTGGCCGCGCGGGCGCGGGTTGCCGCCCGTTCGCGCGGGGCCGCGGCGTGGCGAATCGGCCCAGCGGACAGCGCTGCCCGCCCGGTCACCGGACCGGGCGGGCAGGGCCGCACGGCTAGGAAGTGCCGCCGAGCAGAGCGTCGACGAAGGCGTTCGGCTCGAACGGGGCCAGATCGTCGGCGCCCTCCCCCAGGCCGACGAGCTTCACCGGCACCCCGAGCTCGTGCTGCACCTGGAACACGATGCCGCCCTTGGCGGTGCCGTCGAGCTTGGTGAGCACCACACCGGTGATGTCGACGACATCGGCGAACACCCGGGCCTGCATCAAACCGTTCTGACCGACCGTGGCGTCGAGGACCAGCAGCACCTCGTCGACTTCGGCCTTCTTCTCCACCACGCGCTTGACCTTGCCCAGCTCGTCCATCAGGCCGGTCTTGGTGTGCAACCGGCCCGCGGTGTCGATGAGGACCGCGTCGACACCACGGTCGATACCGGCGGCGACGGCGTCGAAGGCGACCGCGGCCGGGTCGGCGGCTTCCTTGCCGCGCACGGTGTCGGCGCCGACTCGTTCCCCCCAGGTCTGGAGCTGGTCGGCGGCGGCGGCGCGGAAGGTGTCGGCGGCGCCGAGCAGCACCCGGCGGCCGTCGGCGACCAGCACGCGGGCCAGCTTGCCGGTGGTGGTGGTCTTGCCGGTGCCGTTGACACCGACCACCAGCAGGATCGCCGGATGGTCACCGTGGGGCAGGGCGTGGATGGAGCGGTCCAACTCGGGACGCAACGCCTCGATCAGCACGTCACGCAGGGTGGCGCGGACCTGCTCGGGGGTCCGCACGCTGCGCGCGGCCATCTCCTCGCGCAGCCGCGAGACGATCGTCGCGGTGCTCGCGGTGCCGATATCTGCCAGCACCAGGGTGTCTTCGATCTCCTCCCAGGAGTCCTCGTCGAGATCGCCGCCGCCGAGCAGGCCGAGCAGGCTCTTGCCGACAGCGTTCTGGGAACGCGAGAGGCGACCGCGCAGGCGAACGAGGCGGCCGGTGGTGGGGTCGATCTCTTCGATCGCGGTGGCGACCGCGTCGGCCTCGGTGGGGGCTGCGACCGGGGCGGTCTCCGCCGGGGCCGGGGCGACCGGGGCGGTGGCCGGCTCGACCGGCGCGGTGGGGGCGACGGGTGGGGCAGTGTCGGCGGGAGTGGGGCGAGTGGGCGTGGTGTCGGCGGGAGCGGGCTCGGTCGGCGCGGTTTCCGTCGGCGCGACTTCGGTCGGCGCGACTTCGGTCGGCGCGACTTCAGTGGGCGCTACTTCGGTGGGCGCGGTATCAGTGGGCGGGGTATCGACCGGAGCGGTCTCGGTGGTGGGTTCGGCCGGGGCGACCGGGGTGAGCGTGTCCTCGGGAGAGGCCACGGTCTCCTCGGCCACGACGTCACGCTCGGGCAGCGGGACATCGGTGATGTCACGCCGGGTGGCGTCGCGCGGGACCGCGGCGTCGTCACCGACGTGGGGCTGCCCCTCGGTGTCGGTGCGCTCGGGCACCGGTTCGGGACGCGGCAGGGTCGCCGCCGTCGCCCCGCCCTGGCTGAAGCTGAACCCGCCGGACGCGGTGTAACCACCGGAACGATCCGTCAACTCCTTGTCCGGCTCGGGCGGGGCCAGCGAAATCTGGCGCCGCTTGTACAGGACGAAACCCGCGACGAGCGCCACCAACAGGACGGCGGCGATCGCGGCGATCAGGATCCACGCTTGCGAACTCACTTGGCCGAGTCTATTCGGCGAGCTCGTCGCGGCACGTCGGCGGCGTCGACGCGGCGGTTCGATCGCACGATCCGGGCGGGTCGCCGCGTGGCGGAAACACTACAGATTCGTTGTCCTGCGGAACTTCTGGCGCTCGACCCATAGGATCGGCGGAGTGACCGATCGAAACGTGCTTGGGGGGCCGCTCGAAGAATGCGGCGCCGATCCTCTCACGGGGTTCTACCGGGACGGTTGTTGTAGCACCGGTCCCGAGGATCTCGGCAGCCACACCGTGTGCACCGTCGTGACGGCCGACTTCCTGGAGCATCAGGCCTCCATCGGCAACGACCTCAGTACTCCGCGCCCGGAGAACAACTTCCCCGGTCTGCAGCCCGGCGATCGCTGGTGCGTGGTCGCGGTCCGGTGGCTGCACGCGCACGAGGACGGTGTCGCCGCGCCGGTGGTGCTGGCCGCGACCCACGAGAACGCGCTCGAGGTCATCTCGATGGACATCCTGCGCAAATACGCCGTCGACGTGCCCGACGACGTCAGCGACCTCCTGTAGCGCCGCGAGCCCCGGTATCGAGCGGGACTAGGCCGACGCGCCCACCTAGTCGGCGTCGGCCACCCGGGCCCGATTGAGCCGCTGGGAGATCACCTGGGTGATGCCGTCACCGCGCATGCTCACGCCGTAGAGCGCGTCGGCGACCTCCATGGTCGGCTTCTGGTGGGTGATCACGATCAGCTGGCTCTTCTCGCGCAACTGCTCGAACAGGCCGATCAGGCGGCGCAGGTTGGTGTCGTCGAGGGCGGCTTCCACCTCGTCCATCACATAGAACGGCGAGGGCCGGGCCCGGAAGATGGCGACCAGCAGGGCCACCGCCGTCAGCGACTTCTCGCCGCCCGACAGCAGCGACAGGCGCTTGACCTTCTTGCCCGGCGGGCGGGCCTCCACCTCGATGCCGGTGGTGAGCATGTCGGCGGGATCGGTGAGCACCAGCCTGCCCTCGCCGCCGGGGAACAGTTTGGCGAACACACCGACGAACTCGCGTTCCACATCGGCGTAGGCCTCGGTGAACACCTGCAGGATGCGGGCGTCGACCTCGGCGACCACGTCGAGCAGGTCCTGGCGGGCCTTCTTGACGTCCTCGAGCTGGGTGGCCAGGAAGTTGTAGCGTTCCTCGAGCGCCGCGAACTCCTCGAGCGCCAGGGGATTCACCTTGCCGAGGGTGGCGAGGTCCTTCTCGGCGCGCTTGGCGCGGCGCTCCTGGGTGGCGCGGTCATAGGGCATCGGCTGGGGCGCGGTGACCTGATCACCGCGCTCCTTGGCATCTTCGTACTCCTGCAGTTCCAGCGCCGAAGGTGGTAGCGGCACATCCGGACCGTATTCGGCGACCAGATCGTCGAGGGCGATGCCGAACTGTTCGGAGATGGTGGTCTCGAGCTGCTCGATACGCAGGGCCGCTTGGGCCTTGGCGACTTCGTCGCGGTGCACGGCGTCGGTGAGCTGGGCCAGCTGGGTGTTGAGGGCACGCGAACGTTCCTTCACCTGTTCCACCGCGGTCGCACATTCCCCGCGTCGGCGCACCAGTTCGTCGCGCCGGGCCGCCGCCGCGGCGACGACCCGCTCGAGTTCGCGCGCGATCTCGGACCCGGACTCGGCGACCGCGGCGGCCACGGCGGCGGCCCGGCGCCGGGCGGCCTGCGCCCGCTCGGCCCTGACCCGCGCCTCACGTTCGGCGCGTGCGGCCCGGCGCAGCGAATCCGCCTTGCCCCGCACCGATTCCGCGCGCTCCTCGGCGGTGCGCACGGCCAGCCGCGCCTCGACCTCCATGGTGCGGGCCTCGGCGAGCGCCGCGGCGGCCTCCTCGCGAGCGCGCCCCGCGGTCTCGGTGCCCGCGGCACCGTAGCTGTCGTCGCTGTCGTCGTGTTCGACCTCGGCGTGGCGCAGCCGGTCCTCGAGCTCGGCCAGCGAGGCCAGCGACTGCTCGCGGGTGGCTTCGGCCTCGGCGCGCTGAGTGGTCAGGCGCTCGCCCTCGGTCTGGGCGGCGCGGGCGGTCTGGCCGACGCGGGCGAGCCGGTCATAGATCGCCAGCAGCGCCTGATCGGATTCGTGCAGCGACAGCAGCGCGTGGTCGGCGGCGTCCTTGCGATCGGCCTGCTCGGCGAGCGCGCCGGCCAGGGCGGCCTCGAGTTCGTCGGCCCGGCGCTGCGCGGCCGCCAGCTCGGCGGTGGCGGCGTCGATGTCGGCCTGGACCTCGAGCTGGCTGGGCATCCGCTCCGAACCGCCGATGATCCAGCCGGAACCGGCCAGATCACCGTCGCGGGTGACCACCCGCAGTTCGGGCCGGTCGGCGACGAGTTCGGTGGCCCCGGCCAGATCGTCGGCGATCACCACCCCGGCGGTCAGCGCCGCCAGGGCCGGACGCACCTGGTCGGCACCGTCGATCACCTCGGCGAGCCAGCGTGCACCCGCGGGCAGCGGGCCGCGTTCGGCCGGAACCAGTCCGTCGGTGGCGAAGACGAAGGCCACCCGGCCACCGTCACCGGAACGCAGTTCACGCACGGCGGCGTCGGCGGTGCTCGCCGTCTGCGCGGTGATGGCGTCGGCGAGCGGGCCGAGCAGCGCCGCGACGGCCGGTTCGAAACCCGCCTGCACCCGCAACAGCCCCGACAACCGCTCCCCCAGGCCGTGCACGCCGTGTTCGAGCAGCCAGGCCGCGCCGTCCTTGCGGGCCAGGTTCATCCCGAGCGCCTCGATCCGCGCGCCCAGGCGGGCGACCAGTTTGCTCGCTTCGCGGTCCTGTTCACGCAGTTCACGCACCCGCTCGTCGGCCAGCTCCAGGGCCGCGACAGCGTGTTCGTGCTGGGCGTCGAGGCCCTTCTCCCCCGCGTCGAGTTCGCCGAGTTCGTCCTGCACCGAGTCGTATTCGACCTGCGCGGACTCCCCACGATGCCGGGCATCGGCGATCGCGACCGACAGCCGCGCGATCTCGGCGTCCACGGACTGTGCGCGCGTGCGCAGGTTGTCGACCTGGCCCGACAGCCGGGCCAGCCCCTCGCGGCGATCGGCGATGGCGCGCACCGCGGCCAGGTGTTCCTGCTCGGCGGCCTTGGCGGCGTGTTCCCGGTCGGCGAGCGCTTCCCGGGCGGCCTCGAGGGTTTCGGTGGCCATCTCCACTGCGTACCGCAGTTCGGCTTCCTCGGCTTCGACCCGGTCGGCCTCGGCTTCGAGCTGCTCGGGATCGCGGCCGGTGCCCACGGGCGCCTCGGTGTGCAGATTCCGGGCGCGGTCGGCGGCGATGCGGATGGTGGCGTTGACCCGTTCGGCCAGCGCGGACAGCTGGAACCAGGTCTGCGCGGCGGCCTCGGCGCTGGGATTGAGCCGCGAGAGCTGGAATTCCTGCTGCGCCAGTGCGGCATTGGCGGCGTCGAGCTCGGATTGCACGGTGATCTGCTGTTCGCGGGCGTATGCCTCTTTGCTGAGCTGGGATTGCAGTTCGCCGCGGCGGGTCACCAGGTCGTCGGCGGCCAGGCGCAGCCGGGCGTCGCGCAGGTCGGCCTGCACGGTCTGGGCGCGCCGGGCCACCTCGGCCTGGCGGCTGAGCGGTTTGAGCTGACGGCGCAGTTCGGTGGTGAGGTCGGTGAGCCGGGCGAGGTTGGCCTGCATCGCGCCGAGCTTGCGCACCGCCTTCTCCTTGCGCCTGCGGTGCTTGAGCACGCCCGCGGCTTCTTCGACGAAGGCACGCCGGTCCTCGGGCCGCGATTCCAGGATCGCCGAGAGCTGGCCCTGCCCCACGATGACGTGCATCTCCCGTCCGATGCCCGAATCCGAGAGCAGCTCCTGCACGTCCATCAGCCGGCAACTGCTGCCGTTGATCTCGTATTCACCCGCGCCGTCGCGGAACATCCGCCGGGTGATCGAGACCTCGGCGTAGTCGATGGGCAGCGCGCCGTCGGAGTTGTCGATGGTCAGGGTCACCTCGGCGCGGCCGAGTGCGGCCCGCCCGGTGGTGCCCGCGAAGATGACGTCCTGCATCTTGCCGCCGCGCAACGCCTTGGCGCCCTGTTCACCCATCACCCAGGACAGGGCGTCGACCACGTTTGACTTACCGGAACCGTTCGGGCCGACGACGCAGGTGATGCCGGGTTCGAAGCGCAGAGTGGTCGCGGACGCGAAGGACTTGAACCCCTTCAGCGTGAGGCTCTTCAAATGCAAAACGGACCGCCTCTCCGGGAATTCGGGCGAGTCCTCACCCTATCGGAGCCGTCCGACCTGCTCGCACAGGTCGGACTCAGCATGGCGCGGGGTTGACATTACACAGTGGAGGGTGGACGCTGGAGTGCAGTAGGTCACTGTCCTGGTGAACGAGAGGTCGTCGATATGGATATCGCTCCCGGCACGCGCGCGTCCGACGCCGAGCGCAATGCGATCGTCGCCCAACTGAGTACCCATCTGACCGAGGGCAGGCTGGACCTGGCCGAATACGACCAGCGAGTCGCCAAGGTCTACGAGACGACCACCCGCGACGACCTCGCCCTGGTGCTCTCCGATCTGCCGGCACCGGTGGACCGGAAACCAGCGCCCGCCCCGAAACCGCGCATCCCCGTCTGGCAGCGCATCGAAGCGGGCAGCTGGCTGGGCGTGAGCATCATCGTGCTCGTCATCTGGGGTCTCATCTCGCTCACCGCGGGCGAGCTCACCTACTTCTGGCCGATGTGGGTGATCGGCCCGTGGGGCGCGGTGCTGCTGTTCCGGGTCGTCACGGGCTGGGAAGCCACGCCGGGCACCAGCACCCACCTACGGCAGCTGCGCAAGCAGTGCAAGAGCGCCGACCCGCACTAGCGACCTCAGAGGATCGCGAAGGCCACCACGAGACCCAGCGCGAAGTGCGCGGCCGCCACGACCAGCACCTCGGGGGTGTAGGTGTCGGAATGCAGCGTGCGGCCGATGTGGATACCGGTGACCTTCTCGAGCACCCGCACCGAGATCACCTGCGCGATGATGCCGACCAGGCCGTAGACCACCGCCGCGATCAGCCCCTGCGACAACTTGCCCACGCCGCCGGTGGCCAGTACCGCGAACACGACGATGAACGCCATGCTCACCATGCCCGCCGCCGAGACGATCAGCGCGTTGGGCTTGCCCGCGACCACCAGCTCACGCAGCCGGCCCGGTGTGGTCAGATCGATGGCGAAGAAACCGATCAGCATCAGGGCGAGGCCGATCATGCAGTACAGGATGATGGCGCCGACGCCTTCACCGAGCGCATTCCAATAACCCGATTCCAGGGCGAGGGCGGTCATCGTGGTCCTTTCGAACAGTGGTGTGGTCGAGTAGTCAGTCGAGGATGCGGTGCGGCACGAACGCCGCACCGTCATCGGTGATCAGGCCCGCGGTCTCGCGGATACCCAGGCCCGCGGCGGTGTCGCCGACGACCCAGGCACCCAGCACCGGGCGCATGCCGTCGAATTCCGGTAGCGGGTCGAGCAGTTGGTAGACGAAACCCTCGGCGCCGTAGACGCCGCCGGTCGCGGTCTCCATGCCCGGCCCGACGATGGTCATGTTGGCGCCCTCACGGCCGAGCTTGGGCTTGCGGATGTATTCGGTGAGTTCGTGCGGATCGTCGAGGTAGGCGGGCAGCAGATTGGGGTGGCCGGGGTACATCTCCCACAGGATGGCCAGCAGCGCCTTGTTGCTCAGCAGCGTGGTCCACAGCGGTTCGATCCAGGCCGTGGCCGGAATACTGGCGACGACCCGCTTGCCGAAGTCGTCGTCGAGGATCCATTCCCACGGATACAGCTTGAAGATCGACTCGATCGGTGCCTCGGCCAGGTCGACGAACCGGTGCAGCTCGGTGTCGAAGCCGACCTCCTCGATCGGCAGCGCCACGGTGTCGAAGCCGGCCTCGGCGGCGGTCTCCTGCATGTAGGCGGTGGTCACGTTGTCCTCGCCGGTGGCGTCGGCCGCCGACCAGGTGAAGTGCAATTCGGTACCCGGCAGCACCTCTCGCAGTTCACCCCACCGCTGCACCAGCTGCTCGTGCAGCGAATTCCATTGGTCACCACCGGGGTACACCTGCTGCAACCAGTGCCACTGCACGATCGCGGCCTCGAGCAGCGAGGTGGGAGTGTCGGCGTTGTACTCGAGCAGCTTGGCCGGTCGCCGCGCGTCGTAGCGCAGGTCGAAACGGCCGTACACGTACGGATCGCTGCGCCGCCAGGATTCGGCGATCGGCCCCCAACTCCATTCCGGCAGACCGAAGTCGGCGAAACGCTCGGTGAGCACCACGTGCTCGGCGGCGTGCAGGCACATCGACTGCAGCAGTTCCACATCGGCTTCCAGCGCGAGGATCTCGTCCATCGAGAACTCGTAGTGCACCGATTCGTCCCAGTACGGGCGCGGTTGCCCGCTGGCGTCGCGACCGGGCACACCGTAGACCAGGCCCTGACTCTCGATGATCTGCTGCCAACCCGGTCGCGGCGTGATCACCCTGCGCCGCACTAGGACCCACTCCCGCCGGACTTGCTGCCGAGACCGCCGCGCTGCACCACGGTTCCGCTCTTGGTCTTGATCTGGGCACTGCGTGGTTTCACCGAGGTACCACCGACGGGCGGGCGGCCGATGGTGGAGGTGCCGCCGTAGTGGTACCGGTACTGGGGCCAGCCCAGCAGGATCAGGCTGCCGTACCCGCCGCCGCTGTCGCTGCGGAAGTTGGGCTTGCCCTCACCACACTTGTCGTCGGGAACCACGACCTCCTGGCCGTTCTGATCGACCTGCACGCACGAGGCGGTGACCTGCTCGGGTGCGGCGACCGCCCGGTAGGCCAGGTATCCGCCACCGACCAGGGCGGCGATCCCGACCACGGCGACACCACCCATCATCACGCGGTTCCTGGTGCGCCGCTTGGCCTCGGCTTCCAGCGCGGCCGCGCGTTCGGCCTGTTCGGCCTGCCTGCGCGCTTTGTCCCGGGCCCGGGCCTCGGCGACGGTCGGCGGACGCGGCTGGGTACTTCCGGGTTCCTGCCGCTGCATCCGGCCCGGCCGCGGCCGGTCACCGGGCGGCGGCGGCTGCTGCGGCACCGGTGGCCATCCCGGTCCGGACGCACCGGGTGCCCAGCCGGCGCCGGGGTCGGGCGGAGTCCACGGCGACTGTGGGGACCCGCCGTTCGAGGAATCCGGCTGCTCGGGCGGGCCGGGGTTGTGTGTGCTCACCGCTGCCTAACCCCCGAAGTCACCACTAGCGCTCCTCGAATCCCGTCATGTCGCCCCGCGCGGGCTCCCAGCTTTCCACAACCAGGTCGACCCGGCCAGGTGCTCGGCCGGACCGTAGCAGTTCCAGCAGCTTCTCGCCCGCCGTTCGCGATCCTTCGGCGACCACATGGACGCGTCCGTCGGCATGATTGCGGGCACAGCCGACCAGACCGAGTTCCAGTGCCCGAGAGCGCGTCCACCAGCGAAACCCCACGCCCTGCACCATGCCGTGCACCCACGCGCTCAGCCGCACCGGGGCCGCACTCATGCGTCGATGTCGAAACTCAGGGACACCTCGGTGCCCGCCTTCAGCGTGCGGCCCACGGTGCACACCTTGTCGACGGCGCGCTGCACGGTGACCAGCAGTCGTTCGCGCGCGGCCTCGTCGAGTTCGGACAGGTCCAGTTCGAAGACCTCGTCGAGCTGCGGGTACAGCTCGTTCTCGCGATCGGCGTCACCGGAGACGCGGATGGTGGCGTCGAAATCGTCGCCCAGGCGCCGCGACAGCGGCAGATCCGAGCTCAGCCCGGTGCAGGCGGCCAGCGCGATCTTGAGCAGCTCGCCCGGGGTGAACGCGCCGGGCACGCCCTGGGAAGCGATCAGCACCTCGGCGCCCCGGTTGCTGCGCCCGGTGTAGGCCCGGGTGCCGGTGCGCTCGACCCACAGTTCGGTGGGTGCGGTGGTCACGGGTGCGTTCTGCTCAGCCATGTGTCCGATCCTGGCATGTCGGCCGCACACACCTCGCATGCCGTACCGGTCGACGTCGCGTGGGTCACGTCCGTGGTAGCGGCAACCCACCCCGTCCCGAAGACGTGGGTGGGCTGCCGCGACCCGAACTCGTGCGCTACTCGACAACCAGTGCCCACCCCTCGGGCAGTTCGGCGGTGAGCACCTCGGTGCCACGCACCTCCATGTCCACCGTGTCCGGGCCGAGCCGGAAGTCGGCCAGGCGCACGATCCCCCACGAGGGTGGGATCCGCGGCCGGACGGTGAGCCGCTTCGCCGGGACGTCGGGGTCGAGCCCGACGAAGGAACGGACCAGCAGCAGCGGTGCGGCACTGGCCCACGCCTGCGGCGAGCACGAGGTGGGGTAGGGCACCGGCGCGGCGAACCGGCCGCGCGGGAAACCGCAGAACAGCTCGGGCAGCCGTCCGTCGAAAGCCGCTGCGGCATCGAGCAGTCCGGCCGAGAGCTGATGCGCGAGTTCGATCGCGCCCGGCACGTGCTGGTACCGCATCAGCCCGGCCACCGCGAGCGCGGTGTCGTGCGGCCACACCGAACCACAGTGGTAGCTCATCGGGTTGTAGGCGCCCATGTTGGAAGCCAGTGTGCGCAAACCGAATCCGGAGTCCATCGCGGGCGAGGCCAGGTGGCGGATCAGGATCTCGGCGTGCTCGTCGGTGGCGATCCCCGACCACAGGCACTGGGCGGCGTTGCTGGTGAGCGCGTCGACCTGGCGCTTGTTGGCGTCCAATGCCACGGCGTACCAACCGCATTGGGGTAGCCAGAACTGCTCGGCGAATTTCGTCCGCAGCGACGTGGCCCGTTCCCGCAGCCGTTGCGCCAGCGGCACGTCGTCGAACGCGTCGGCCAGTTCCGCCCGGGCCAGCAGCGCCGCGTAGACATAACCCTGCACCTCACACAGCGCGATCGGGGCCTGCGCGAGCTGGCCCGAGGCGTAGTTGATGCCGTCGTAGCTGTCCTTCCAGCCCTGGTTGAGCAGGCCGCGGTCGGTGGCGCGCACGTACTCGACGAAACCGTCGTCGTCACGGTCACCGAAATCGGTGATCCAGCCCAGCGCCGCGTCGGCCGCGGGCAGCAGGGTCGCCACCGAAGCCGGATCGGCGCCCCAGCGCAGACATTCGGCGAGCAGCATCACGAACAGCGGGGTGGCATCGACGGTGCCGTAGTAGATCTGGCCGCCGAGCACCTGTCCGACCGCCGGGCCGCGCCGCATCTCGTGCATGATCCGGCCCGGTTCCTCCTCGACCAGCGGGTCGACCGTCTGGCCCTGGAGCTCGGCCAGCTGCTGCAACGTGCCGAGGGCGAGATCGGTTTCCAGCGGCAGCGACATCCAGGCGGTGAGCAGGGAGTCACGACCGAACAGGGTCATGAACCAGGGCGCACCGGCCGCGACGAACGGACGGCCGGTGCCGGAATCGCTGTGGATCTGCAAGGCGCCCAGATCGCTCTCACTGCGGCGCAGTATCCGGTTGAGCATCAAGGAGTCGCTGGTGATGTCGGTGGCGGTGGCCCGCCACGCCTGGATCTTGCGCACCGGTTCGCTGGCCCGGTAACGCTCACCGACCGAGCCCTGCAATTGCGGGCGCTGCGCCGCGCCCGCCGGTTGCGCGGCGATCTCGGTCTGCCAGCGGCCACCCGCGGGCACGACGATGCGCCAGATCATGGTGCCCGGCAGCACCATCGGCTCCACGGTGGAGGTCAGCGCGAGCCCGCGCGACAGGTCGCCGCGGTCGTGCAGCAGCAGTTCACCGTCGGAGGTGGTCATCTCCGCGCGCCTGCCGCCGCCGCGGCCCTCCTTCACCGAGAACAGGTCGACGAAATCGGCGTCCACGTGAAGTTCGAGTACCACGGCGGTGGCCTCGCGGCTCATGTTCTCGAGGGTGAGCACCTCGTGCATGCCCTCGGCGACGAGCCGGTCGCGCACCACCAGCAGCGTGCTGTCGGCCATCCCGGCCTGCGGCCGCCTGCGCAGTACGAACCGCGCGGCGAACGCCTCGGGACTGAGTACCGACAGCGGCTCGGGCTGTTTGCCGTCGACGAGTAGTTCCCAGCGCGAGATCACCCGCGCGTCGCGGAAGAACAGGCCGTGTGGCTTGCTCGGGTCCACATCGCCCATGCGGTCGGACAGACAGAACGTGCCGCCCTCCACCAGCGTCACGTTGCCGCTGTGGCCGCCGAGCCCGGCTGGTTCGCCGGCGTTGAGCGGCGACGGGCTCGACGGCTGCACCGGATCTGCTTCGCTCATGCGCGCCCGTTGGCCGCAGCCCCGACCGGCGCGGGCATCGCGAACGGGTTGCCGTAGCCGATCGTGGTGCGCGCCAGCAGTTGCCGGTACACCTGCTCGTAGCCACGGCCCAGCGTGTCGGCACCGAAGTTGTCGACCACGTGGGCCCGGCAGGCGGCCGGGTCGTAGGAGGCGACTTCTCCGATGGCGGCCGACAGTTCCGACGGATCGTCACAGATGCGCGCGGTGACGCCCTCGACCAGTACCTCGCTCACGGCGCCGCCACGCAACGCGACGACCGGTGTGCCGCAGACCATTGCCTCGATCATCACCATGCCGAACGGCTCCTCCCAGCGGATGGGGAACAGCAGACACCGAGCTCCGGCCAAGAGTTTACGCTTGGCGGCGGCGTCGGCGAGGCCGAATACGTGATCGTCGTCGGTCAGGCGCGGGCGCACGTATTCCTCGAAATAGGCCTGCTCTATCGGTTCAGAGCACTTGCCCGCCAGGATCAGCGGGATGCCCGCCTCATGGGCGGCATCCAGGGCCAGGTGTGGCCCCTTGTCCATGGTGAAGCGACCCAGGAACAGGGCGTAGTCCTGCTTCTCGGTCTGGAACGGCCACTGATCGGGACGCAGCGCGTTGTGCACGCGGCCGGCCCAGGCCAGTTCCGGCGCCAGTTCCCGCTGCCGGTCGCTGATCGCGACGAGCGAGCACTCCTGGCCCAGCTCGCGGTAGTACCGGTAGCAGTCGTCCTGCACGGGTCCGTGGACGGTGACCACGGTCGGCAGACCGAGATTGGCGTAGGCGGGCGCGTTGAGCGGACCCGCGAAAGTGTGATCGTGCACCAGGTCGATACCTTCGGTATCGGCCAGCCGCTCGATCGCGCGGCGCACGCGCAGCGCGTGGACCACTTCGGGGAACGGGTCACCGAGCCGCTCGGGCACGATCCGGTCCCACAGTGGGACGAAATTCGCCTGGGTACCGGGTTCGCCCGCACCGAACAGGGTGACGTGATGGCCGCGTTCGCACAGCGAATCGACCAGATCGGCGACTACGGCCTCGACGCCGCCGTAGGCCTTGGGGGGAACATCGAAATAGGGTGGAACCACCATCGCGATCCGCAGTGGGCCACCGTTGTGCTCGATCGAATAGAGATCGGACGTGGAGAACCCGGTCGGCGACATTGCCGACATGTCTGCACTCATGACCTTCCTTCCAGGGACACAACCTCGCAACACTTGCGCGAACAAGAGATGGCCGCCTCGGCGGGGTGGAGACGAGAGCTTCACCGCCGTCCATGGGGCATGGTTGGCCTGGCCAGACGCCGAGCGCACCGCGGGGATGCTCGCCTGAACAGAGGGGCCGTGATGGAACGTACCCCGCTACCGGAGAGTAAACCAGCATGTTGCTGGATTTGTTTTCCGGCGATTCCCCGGCGGGACAGGAGATTCCACCGTCAACAGCGGTCTACGGTGTACAGAATTTCGACACGGCCGGGTCTCCACACGGGATGTTCCCGAACTCGGCCACGGTGAGCCGGGCCTTTCCCCGGACCAGATAGTCCAGGAACTGCGCGGCCAGCGAATCACCGGCGACCGGACCGTGGGTGTAGGCGTACTCGACACCGGTGAACGGGTAGTCACCGCCGCGCAACGTGTCCGGACTCGGCCCGACCCCGTCGATGGTGACCGCGCGGACGCCGTCCCCGGCGGCCGAGGTCTCCAGATAGCCCACCGCGCCCGGGATTTTGGCAACGAACACAGCCACTTCCTCGGTGACGTCGACCTCGCACTGCGCACCACCGGGCGCCATCCCGACGCAGCTGGCGTAGCGGAAGACCTTGCGGTTGTCCTCGAGCAACCGCGACTCGAGGGCACGCCGGGTTCCCGAGCCGGCGGTCCGGTCGATCAGCACCACCGGCAGATCTGGCCCACCGAGCTGCTGCCAGTTGACGACGTTGCCGCGGTAGAGAGCACGAATCTGGCTCGTGGTCAGATCCGTCAGCCCGACATCGGGGTGCACGACCATCGAGAACGACCCGAGCGCCAGCGGATGCTCGGTGAGCGACTGGAACGAGTTGCCCTTGGCGCCGTCACCGATGGCCAGCATGGTCTCGGTCTGCCCGGCGCGGGTGAGCGCGCGCAATCCCGGTTCGGTCCCGGTGAAGTCGAAGCTGAACCGCGCACCGGTGCAGGTCCTGCGGTAGTTCTCGGCGGCCTTGCCGATCATCGGCGCCATCGCCGATGATCCGACCACGGTGAGGTCACCGGCGGCGCAATCGCGTGGCGGCGGATCCGGCCGCACCACCGCGACCACCAACTGGACCACGACCAGGGTGAGCAGGAACAGACTCAGCGCCACGAGAATCCAGGGCGGACGTCCGTTGCTCTCGGTCTTGACCACCCTGCCGCCTCGCATCCCGCCCGACAGTGTCGGTTCGGGGGCATGGCCACTACCGGCCGGCCGGTTCAACACCGCCAGCACCTTGTAGTGATCACCGCGTTCGAGTGGCACTTTCGGCAGGTCGACGATGCCGGTCAGCGTGGCGGGCCGGCCCTCGGCCGACGACGCCGATCTCTCCACCCGTCGGCCGATGCCGGAGTCGTGGCCCAGGTTCTCGCGTGGCACCCCCTGGAGCTCGGTGACGGCCACCCCGATCACCTCGCGCTCTGGAAAGCACAGGTGCAGGCCCACCGATTCCCGATCCCGGATGCGCATCGTGTAGTCGCCGTCGTTGATCCCGAGCGATCCGCTGTTCTCGATCCGCACCAGCACCAGCGAAAGGGCACCGTCGGTGGTGGTGCGCAGGTTGCGCAGCACCCCGGTGACATCGGGATCGGCAGCCGTGGCGGGCGCCGGGAATTCGACCTCCCCGGTGACCGGGGTGTCCATCTGCACCCGGTACCCCAGCCGCCTGCGTCCGACGAGGACGAATTCGCCCAGGAAGGTGGCCAGCGCAACCACGATACCGACGATCGACAGCACGATTTCCAACGGGAACTCGTCCACCGGCTGACCCACCCCTCACCTGCAGAACCTGTGATCGCATATATATCAGGCGAATCCGGCCGAGGGCGGCCGAGCGTCAGGTGTTGGTCAATACTTCACGCGCCGGTTTCCCGGCACCAGGCGAGCAGCTCGTCCAGTGGCCAGGTATCGATCACCCGCTCGGCGGGCACGCCGTGGGCCAGCGCACGCTCGCAACCGTAACCCTGCCAGGCCAATTGGCCCGGGGCGTGGGCATCGGTGTCGATGCTGAAGTAGCAGCCCATCTCCACGGCCAGTTCGATCAAACGCCCCGGTGGATCACGGCGTTCGGGGCGGCTGTTGATCTCGACGGCGGTGCCGTACCGCCGGCAGGCTTCGAAGACGACCTCGGCGTCGAACGACGATTCGGGGCGGGTACCGCGCCCGCCTTCGACGAGGCGACCGGTGCAGTGCCCGAGGATGTCCACGTTCGGATCGGCCACGGCGTAGACCATGCGTTCGGTCATCGTCGCGCTGTCGTCGCGCAGGCGCGAATGCACGCTGGCCACCACCACATCGAGCCGTTCGAGCAGCTCCGCACGCTGATCGAGGGCGCCCTTGTCGAGGATGTCGACCTCGATGCCGGTGAGGACGCGGAACGGGGCCAGCTGCTCGTTGAGTTCGGCGATCACGTCGAGCTGACGCAGCAACCGCTCGGCCGACAGTCCGTTGGCCACCTTCAGCCGCGGCGAATGGTCGGTGAGGGCGCAGTATTCGTGTCCGAGAGCGGCGGCTACCCGCATCATCTCCGCGATCGGACTGCCGCCGTCGGACCAGTCCGAATGCGTGTGCAGGTCGCCGCGCAGCCGCTTGCGCAGCGCGTCACCGGCGGGACCGATCGGCTCGGCGGCGTTGCGCAGTTCGGTCAGATACGCGGGGACCGCACCGGCACAGGCTTGTTCGATGACGGTGGCGGTCTTGGGCCCGATCCCGGCGAGCTCCTGCCAGCTGTGCTGCGCCGCACGTTCGGTGTACTCGGCCACGGGCAGTTCGGCCACGACATCGGCGGCGCGGCGGTAGGCCTTCACCCGATGGGTCTGTGCCCGAGCGCGTTCGAGCCAGAACGCGATCTCGCGCAGCGCCGCCACCGGGTCGGGTCCGGTCGCCGTGGGCATCGGTGCTACCTGATCCGGCCGTACTTGAGGAAGGCGACGCCGTCGGCGTACACCCGGCTGGTGATCACCCGGAACCGTTCCGGGGCGGGCAGTTTCGTGCCGCCGCCGAACAGTGGGCGCCCGGTGCCGAGCACCACCGGATACAGTTTCAGGAACACCTGGTCGATCTCGGGTAACAGCGTCTGTGCCAGCTCGCCGCCACCGCAGAGCCAGATGCCCAGGCCCGATTCCCGTTTGAGCTCGCGTACCGCGGCGACCGGGTCCGCCGAGATCAGTTCGACCCCCGGTGCCGGTGATTCGGGCAGCGTGGTCGACACCACGTACTGACGCAGATGCTCGTACGGGCTGGCCGTGCCCGTGCGCACCCCGAAGTCGTGGGTCTTGCGGCCCATGATGACGGTGTCGAAATAGATGTTGCCCGCCGCGACGCCGCGCGCCTCACGGACCTTCGTCGGCAGGGTCTCCGGATACTGGGAGGTGATCGCCGGACCGTGATCACCGCCGACCGGGAAGAAGTCCAGCGTCCCGTCTTCGGCGGCGATGAAGCCGTCGATCGTCGATGCCACGAAATAGGTCAGCTTGCGCATAGCGTCCTCCTGCACGGACCCCGGTCTCGGACCACTCACCGAAACCGTATCGCGCTCAGCTCAGCGACGGCGTGGCTTGCGCTGACACTTCGGACAGGAAAACGACGACCGATTCATGAACTGTTCCCGGATCAGCAGCGTGGCGCACCGATCGCAGGGTTCGTTCTCCCGCCCGTACGCGGCCAGCGAGCGGGAGAAGTACCCGGATTCGCCGTTCACGTTCACATACAGCGCGTCGAAGGAGGTGCCGCCGACGGACAGTGCCTCGCCCATCACCGCGGCGACCGCGCCGAGCAGGGTGCGCACCACCGGGCGGGTGAGATCGGCGGCGATGCGGGTGCCGTGCAGCCCGGCCCGCCACAGTGCCTCGTCGGCGTAGATGTTGCCGATGCCCGAGATCACCGTCTGGTCGAGCAGCACCCGCTTGATCTCGGTGTTCTTGGCGCGGACGGCGGCGACCGCGGCTTCGGCGTCGAAGAGCGGGTCGAGGGGGTCGCGGGCGATGTGGGCCACCGAATCGGGCACCACGGTGCCGTTCACCTCGACGAGTCCGGCCAGCGACCAGCCACCGAAGGTGCGCTGGTCGACGAAACGCAGTTCGGACCCGTCGTCGAGCCCGGCCCGGATGTGGGCGTGCTTCTCGACCGGGGCCGCGGCCGGCTGCACCAGCATCTGACCGCTCATGCCCAGGTGCACCACCAGGGCGAGTTCGGCGTCGTCGAAGGTGAGCCAGAGGTATTTGCCGCGCCGCTGGGCGGCATCGATGCGCAGACCGGTGAGCTGGGCGGCCAGGTCCGCACCACCCGGCACATGCCTGCGCACCGCGCGGGGATGGGTCACGGTCACCGTGTCGATCACCCGTCCCACGGCATGATCGGCCAGACCGCGCCGCACCACCTCGACTTCGGGCAGTTCGGGCACGATCAGGCTTCGGTGACGGCTTCGTCGACGGCGGTTTCGGCGGTGAGGGCCTTGTAGGCCGTACCGGCGGCCTTCTGCTCGGCGTCCTTCTTGGAGCGGCCGACACCCTGCCCGTACGAACGACCGGCGATCACCGTGGTGGCGGTGAACTCCTTGTTGTGGTCCGGGCCGGTGGAGGTGATCTCGTAGGCGGGCACGCCGAGACCGCGCTCGGCGGTGAGTTCCTGCAGGCTGGTCTTCCAGTCGAGGCCGGCACCCATGCGGGGACCACGCTCGAGCAGTTCGGCGAACAGGCGCAGCACCACGCCGCGCGCCACCTCGATGCCGTGCTCGAGATGCACCGCACCGAGCAGCGATTCCATGCCGTCGGCGAGAATGCTCGGCTTGTCCCGGCCACCGGTCTGCTCTTCGCCCTTACCGAGCAGCAGATACCGGCCGAGACCGCCGTCGCCGAGACCACGCGCCACCTCGGCGAGCGCGTGCATGTTCACCACGCTGGCGCGCAGTTTCGCGAGCTCGCCCTCGGACTTCTCGGGGTGCTCGGTGTAGAGGCGCTCGGTGATGCTGAGGCCGAGCACCGAGTCGCCGAGGAACTCCAGACGCTCGTTGGTCGGCAAACCGCCGTTCTCGTAGGCGTACGACCGGTGCGTCAGCGCCAGGCGCAGCAGCTCCGGTCGTACGTCGACACCGAGGGCGGTGAGCAGGCTGGCGTTGTCGGCCGAGCCCGATGTTTCTTTGCTTGCTGTCACGTCGCTACTGATGATCGAGACGATCAGGCGGCGGAGGTGACCTGGCGGCCCTTGTAGGTGCCGCAGGACGGGCACGCGATGTGCGGGAGGGTCTTTTCACCGCAGGCACGGTTCGGGCAGGTGACCAGGGTCGGCGCAACGGCCTTCCACTGGCTGCGCCGCGACCGGGTGTTGGAACGGGACATCCGGCGCTTGGGAACAGCCACGGCTACTTCTCCTCTTGGTTTTCGCTGACCACGTCGGCATCGGCTGCCGCGGGAGCGGATCGGTCTGGGTGGGTGGAACCCTCAGCGGGGTCGCCGGTGCCGGGCGCGTCGGTGGCGAACTGTGCCAACTTCGCCCAGCGAGGGTCCAGTATCTCATGCCCGTGATCGGGACCGGCAACTGCCATCCGCACACCGCACTCGGGGCACAGGCCCGCGCAGTCCGGAGAGCACAGCGGCTGCAGCGGAAGCTCCAGCCCGATGGCGTCGACGATCACCGGCTCGAGATCGATGAGGTCGTCTTCCATGCGGTAGACCTCGGCGTCCTCGGTCGTCTGCTCGGTGTTGCTGTCCGGGTAGGCGAACAGCTCCGTCAGACGAATCTGCACCTGGTCGTCGAACGGTTCGAGGCAGCGCGAGCACTCCCCGACCGTCGGCCCGGACGCCGTGCCGGTGACCAGCACACCCTCCGAGACCGCCTGCAATTGCAGATCGAGTTCCACCTCGGCATCAGCCGGGATGGCGATCAGGTCCAGACCCAGCCGCCCGTGCTCGGTGACCGTGCGATGCATCTCCCGCAGCGTTCCCGGCCGACGGCCGAGATTGCGGACGTCCAGCACGAAACCCGCGTCGGACACAGGACCGCTACTGGTCTTGCGGTGACGCGAGGGCGAACCGGAACCGGCGGGCATCACAAACTCACTTCTTCAGGGGGGATCGTGGGCAACCACTCAACAGTACGGCAGGAACCCGCCGGAATTCAAAACGCGCGGCAGCTCAACGACGGTGCTCGGTCGCGTATTCCGCCGCCGGGGCACCACGCATGTGCTGGCGGCCGCGAGTGATCGAGCGCCGGGTGGTGTTGAGCGTCTCCTCGAGTTCGGCGAGCCGGCCGCCGAAATCCGACATCCGCTCGTCGACGTAGTCGTCGCACTCGGCGCGCACCCGGTCGGATTCGGCCTGGGCCTCGTCGATCAAGCGAGCGGATTCGGCGTGCGCGGCCCGCACCACCTCGGTCTGAGCGACCAGGCGTGCCTGTTCGGCCTTGCCGTCGGCGACCGAACGCTCATAGGAGGCCTTGCCCGCTTCGATGGCGCGGTCGGCGTCGATCTGGGCGCGGCTGGTCAGCTCGTCGTACTCGGCGTTGCCGTCGGCCACGACCCGGTCGGCCTCGGCCTGCGCGGCGGCGACGAGCCGGTCGGCATGCGCGGTGGCCTCGGCGACCATCCGGTCGGCATGGTCCTTGGCGTCGGCGAGGAGACGATCGGCTTCGGCGCGCGCGGTCTCGACGGTGCTGCGTGCCTGTTCGTCGGCGGTGGTGACGGTGGCCTCGGCGCTGGTGCGGGCGTCGAGCACGATCTTGTCGCGGTGGTCGAGGACGTCCTGTGCGTCGTCGAGTTCACCGGGCAGCGCGTCGCGGACGTCGTCGAGTAGCTCGAGCACGTCACCGCGCGGCACGATGCAGCTGCGAGTCGGCGGAATGCCGCGCGCCTCTTCGACGATGGCGACCAGTTCGTCGAGTGCTTCGAATACGCGATACATGCTCACTACCCTCCTGCGGACTCACGGCGAAACCACTACCGCCGTGCCCAGTGTGCCCGTCGTCGGCGCGTGCGCCGAATGTCGGCGCGGTGTGTCGCGACAGTGTCCTAGATCGCACTCGAATCAAGTGGAGTGCGGCCCTCCGGTTCCGTTACCATCGGAAGGCGCGACAACGCCGTCCGCCGGGAAGCACCACACGCCAATCGGAGTCGATCATGACCGTCCTGGAAACACCGAAACCCTCGGTGTCACACGTCGCGTGCATGTTCACAGTGTGGACCGGCCCCGTCCCCGTGACGGTCACGACGACACCGAAAGCGCGGCCACGGCTCGACCGGAGCCTGCTCTACCTGCGCGACGACCGCGCCCTGCCCCAGCTCATCCGGTTCGCGCTGGTGGGTGGGGCCAGCAATATCGCCTACGTGCTGCTGTTCTTCTCGGTGGTCGGCGCCGGACCGCTGATCGCCAATGTGGCCGGATCGCTCGTCAGCACGGTCATCGCCAACGAACTGCACCGCCGGCTCACCTTCCACGCCGCCGACCGCGTCGGCTGGTTCACCGCACAGTGGGAAGGCGGCGGACTGGCCCTGCTCGGGCTCGGCATCACCACGGCCGGATTGGCCGCCCTGGGCTTCTGGGCGCCCGGCCTGGGCGACAGCATGCAGGCCCTGGCCGTTCTCGCCATCACCGCCGCGGTCGGCGGCATGCGCTTCCTGGCGTTGCGCGACTGGGTGTTCTGAGCTCGCCGTGTTCCGAGCTCGCCGGCTCAGCTGTTGCGCTCGGCCAGCCGGTCCAGCAGCCGCTTGTGGACCGCGGGCGGCAGCATGTCGGTGACATCACCGCCGTAGGCGGCCACTTCCTTCACCAGCGAACTGGACAGGAAGCTCAGTGCGGGGTTGGTGGCGATGAAAAAGGTGTCGACACCGGCCAGCTTGTGGTTCATCTGGGCCATCTGCAGTTCGTAACCGAAGTCGCCCGCGTCGCGCAGACCCTTGACGATCGCGCCCACACCCTCCTGCTTGGCGAAGTCGACCAGCAGCCCCTGCCAGGACGCGACCCGCACATTGGGCAGGTGGGCCACGGCCTCACGCAACAGTTCCATGCGCTCGTCGACGGTGAACATGCCTTGCTTCTTGGGGTTCACCATCACGGTGATGATCACCTCGTCGAACTGCGCGGCGGCGCGGACGAAGACGTCGAGGTGACCATTGGTGACCGGGTCGAAGGAACCGGGGCACAGTGCTGCGGCAGCCATGACTCAGACGCTAGCACCGAACTCGGCGAGTTCGATTCTGGTCTCCCCGTATTTGCGGGTTCGCAACGCCACATACCCTGCGGGCCAGCTGATCTCGGGTGAGCGACTGGACCGTTCCACCGCCACCAGCGCCGCGGGCGCGAGCCAGCCGTTGCCCGCCAGCGCGGTGAGATCGGCGAGCACGTCGGCGGTGCTCACGTCATAGGGCGGGTCGGCGAACACCACGTCGTAGTCCGCCGGCGCGGCGTGCGCGAGCACCGCGGAGACACTGCCCTGGCGCAGTTCGGCACCGGGCAACCCGAGGACCGCGATATTGGCGCGAATCACCGCAGCCGCCTTGCGACCCGACTCCACCAGCAGCGCGTGGCTCGCTCCGCGTGAGAGCGCTTCCAACCCCAGCGCACCCGAACCCGCGTACAGGTCCAGCACCCGTGCGCCGTCGAGATCGAGGCGGGCATCGATCGCGCTGAACAGCGCTTCGCGCACCCGGTCGGAAGTGGGACGGGTGCCGGCGGGCGGCACCTCGAGGCGCCGCCCGCCCGCCACACCGGCGACGATGCGTGTCATTCCGACTCGCGCGCGGCCAGTTCCACCAGCAGATCGCCGCCTTCGACCTGAGCCACCTTGGCGGTGGCCACCCGGGCGACGATGCCGGCGCGCGGCGCGGTGATGGCCGCCTCCATCTTCATGGCCTCGATGGTGCCGACGGTGTCGCCCGCGTGGATCTCGTCGCCTTCCGACACCGCCACGGTGACCACACCGGCGAACGGCGCCGCGATGTGACCGGCGTTGTTCTTGTCGGCCTTCTCCGCGGCCGGCACCTCCGAGGCGATGGCCCGGTCACGCACCGCGACCGGGCGCAGCTGCCCGTTCATGATGCACATGACCGTGCGCATGCCCTTCTCGTCGGGTTCGGAGATCGCCTCGAGCCCGATGAGCAGGGTGACGCCCTTCTCCAACTGCACCCGGTGCTCTTCGCCGCGGCGCAGACCATAGAAGAACTGGTTCTCCGACAGCCCGGTGGTGTCGCCGTACTTCGCGCGGTGGGTGCGGAATTCGGCGGTCGGGCCGGGGAACAGCAGCCGGTTGAGGGTGTCGCGGCGGTCCTGCGACGACCCGTCGAGCGCGGCCCGATCCGCCGGGGCGAGCGGAGTCTCCGGCTTGGGCTCGGTGCGCCCGGCCAGGGCCTTGCTGCGGAACGGTTCGGGCCAGCCACCGGCCGGGGTGCCGAGTTCGCCGCGCAGAAAGCCGATGACGGAGTCGGGGATGTCGTAGCGGCCCGGGTCGGCGGCGAAGTCGGAGATGTCGACACCGCTGCCGACCAGCGCCAGCGCGAGGTCACCGACAACCTTCGATGACGGCGTCACCTTGATCAACCGGCCCAGCAGCCGGTCCGCCGCCGCGTACTTGGCCTCGACCTCCTCGAACCGGTCGCCCAGGCCGAGCGCGATCGCCTGCTGACGCAGATTCGACAGCTGACCGCCGGGGATCTCGTGGGTGTACACCCGCCCGGTCGGCGCGGGCAGGCCCGACTCGAACGGGGCGTAGACCTTGCGCAGAGCTTCCCAATAGGGCTCGAGGTCACACATGTGCTGCAGGTTCAGCCCGGTGTCGTGTTCGGTGTGCGCGGCCGCGGCCACGATCGCCGACAGCGCGGGCTGGCTGGTGGTGCCCGCCATCGCCGCCGAGGCACCGTCGACGGCGTCGGCCCCGGCCTGCCACGCCGCCAGGTAGGTGGCCAGCTGACCACCGGGGGTGTCGTGGGTGTGCACGTGCACCGGCAGGTCGAAGTTGCTGCGCAGCGCGGTGACGAGTTTCGCGGCCGCGGGCGCACGCAGCAGACCGGCCATGTCCTTGATCGCGAGCACGTGCGCGCCGGCGTCCACGATCTGTTCGGCCAGCTTCAGGTAGTAGTCCAGCGTGTAGAGCGACTCGTTCGGGTCGAGCAGGTCACCGGTGTAGGACAGGGCCACTTCGGCCACCGCGGTTCCGGTTTCGCGCACCGCGTCGATGGCCGGCCGCATCTGGTCCACATTGTTGAGCGCGTCGAAGATCCGGAAGATGTCGATCCCGGTCGCGGCGGCCTCGGACACGAACGCCCGCGTGACCTGCTCGGGGTAGGGCGTGTAGCCCACGGTGTTGCGGCCGCGCAGCAACATCTGCAAACAGATGTTGGGCACCGCTTCCCGCAGCGCTTCGAGCCGCTCCCAAGGGTCCTCGTGCAGGAATCGCAGGGCCACATCGTAGGTCGCGCCACCCCAGGCCTCGATCGAGAGCAGTTCCGGGGTCAGCCGGGCGACGTGGCCGGCCACCCCGAGCAGGCCGTTGGTGCGCACACGGGTCGCCAGCAGCGACTGGTGGGCGTCGCGGAAGGTGGTGTCGGTGACCCCGAGCGCCTTCTGTTCGCGCAGTGCCCGTGCGAACCCCTCGGGCCCGAGGGTGAGCAGACGCTGGCGGGAACCGTCCGGCGGCGGCAGCGTCAGGTCCACGGCGGGCAGCTTGTCGTAGGGGTACACCGTGGTCGGGCGCTCACCGTTGGGCTTGTTGACGGTGACATCGGCCAGATAGGTGAGGATCTTGGTGCCACGGTCGGCCGACCCGCGCGAGTTGAGCAGCTCGGGGCGCTGATCGATGAACGAGGTGGTGACCCGGCCCGCCTGGAAATCGGGGTCGTCGAGCACCGCCAGCAGGAACGGGATGTTGGTCGTGACGCCACGGATGCGGAACTCGGCCAGCGCGCGACGGGCGCGGGCGGCCGCGGCGGGCAGGTCCCGGCCCCGGCAGGTCAGCTTGACCAGCATCGAGTCGAAGTAGGCACCGATCTCGGCGCCCAGGTTCGCGCCACCGTCGAGACGGATGCCCGCGCCACCCGGGGTGCGGTAGGCGGTGATGCGGCCGGTGTCGGGACGGAAACCGTTGGCCGGGTCCTCGGTGGTGATGCGGCACTGCAGCGCCGCACCGCGAATGGCGACGGTGTCCTGGCTCAGGCCCAGATCGGCGAGGGTCTGCCCCGCCGCGATCCGCAACTGCGACTGCACCAGGTCGACGTCGGTGATCTCCTCGGTCACCGTGTGCTCGACCTGGATGCGCGGGTTCATTTCGATGAACACGTGGTTGCCGCGCTCGTCGAGGAGGAACTCCACCGTGCCCGCGTTGCTGTACCCGATCTGGCGGGCGAAGGCGACCGCGTCGGCACAGATCCGTTCGCGCAGCTCCGGCGACAGATTCGGGGCGGGCGCGAGCTCGATCACCTTCTGATGACGACGTTGCAGCGAGCAGTCGCGCTCGAACAGGTGCATCACGTTGCCGTGCTGATCGGCCAGGATCTGCACCTCGATGTGGCGCGGGTTCACCACCGCCTGCTCGAGGAACACCGTCGGATCGCCGAAGGCCGACTCCGCCTCGCGCGAAGCCGCCTCGATCGACTCGCGTAGCTGCTCCGGCGCGGCCACCCGGCGCATACCGCGCCCGCCGCCACCGGCCACGGCCTTGACGAAGATCGGGTACTCGAGCTGGGCCGAGGCCGCGAGCAGCTCGTCGATGTCGGCGGAGGGCTCGCTGGACTTCAGCACCGGCAAACCGGCAGCTCGGGCCGCTTCGATCGCGGTGGCCTTGTTGCCCGCCATCTCCAGCACGTGCGCCGAGGGGCCGATGAAGGTGATGCCCTCACGAGCGCACGCCGCGGCCAGGTCGGGGTTCTCCGACAGGAAGCCGTAGCCGGGGTAGATGGCGTCGGCGCCGGCGCTCTTGGCCGCGTCGATGATCGCCTCGATCGACAGGTACGCCCGGACCGGGTGACCTTCCTCGCCGATCTGATACGACTCGGCCGCCTTCAGCCGGTGGACGGAGTTGCGATCCTCGTGCGGGAACACCGCGACCGTTCCGATGCCCAGTTCATAGGCCGCACGAAAGGCACGAATGGCGATCTCGCCGCGATTGGCGACCAAGACTTTCGAGAACATTGGCCTACGGTACCCGGACGCCACGACACCCCCGGCAGGCAAGGTGGCTTCGCCATATTCTTCACCGCGCGTCCCGCCCACCTGCGAAGTTGTGGTTACCGGGCCGTCACATCTCACGACCGGATCGGTTCCGCGGTGCGCCGGCCCGCTCAGTGGGCCGAAACAACGGCCCCGGCGGGCGCTTCGCATGTTACGCACGAGTAATCACTGTCAGAATCCCTTGCGGGACTGGCGTTCTCCTAGGGCATTCGACACTTTCAGCGAACATTGCGAACCAGCGGCGTTAGGATCTTCGGCGTGCGGAAGATGTACGCGGGGGCCAGGCTACGACGGTTGCGCGAAGAACGACGGATGACCCAGGCGGCGCTCGCGAAATCACTGGATCTCTCGCCCAGTTATCTCAACCAGCTCGAGCGCGACCAGCGACCGCTCACCATTCCCGTTCTGCTGAAACTGAATTCGACCTTCGACCTCGACGTGCAGTTCTTCGCCGCCGATTCCGATGCCCGGCTGGTCTCGGATCTGCACGAGGTGCTCGTCGATGCCGCGGGCGGCGGTGACACCGCGCCGATCACCGAGGTGGAGGAACTGGCCACCCGGCTGCCGGAGGTCTCGCGGATCGTGATCGCCATGCACCGGCGGTTGCGCGCGGCCACCGACCAGCTCGACCTGCTCTCGGCCCGGGTCGACACACCCAGCGGCACCTCGGGCACACCCATGCCCTACGAGGACGTGCGCGACTTCTTCTACGAGCACCGCAATCACATCGCCACCCTCGACCACGCCGCCGAGCAGCTGTTCGAGGAGGCCGGGCTCAGCATCGGCTCGCTGGATCGTCAACTGGCCCGCATCGCCGAGGAACGCGCCGGCGTCACCGTGCTGGTGCGTGGCGACGGCGCCGACCCGTCCATCCCGAAACGTCACTACGAACCCGACACCCGCACCCTCACCCTGGCCCGGCGTCTGCGCCCCGGTCAGCGCGCCTTCCAGATCGCCTCCACGCTGGGACTGCTGCTCTACGGAGGCGAGATCGACACCGTGCTCGCCGAGTCCCACACGCTCAACGGCGAATCCCGGGCGCTGGCCAGAGTGGGGCTGGCCAACTATTTCGCCGGTGCGCTGATCCTGCCCTACGGGCGATTCCTGCGTTCGGCCGAAGAACTGCGCTACGACGTGGACCTGCTGGCCCTGCGGTTCGAGGTCGGTTTCGAGACGGTCTGCCATCGGCTCGCCACCCTGCAACGCCAAGGTCAGCGTGGGGTGCCGTTCTTCCTGGTCCGCACCGATCGCGCCGGCAACATCTCCAAACGCCAGTCCGCCACCGCCTTCCACTTCTCCCGGGTGGGCGGGAACTGTCCGCTGTGGGTCACCCACGAGGCGTTCGCCCATCCCGGTCGCATCCTGACCCAGGTGTCGGAGATGCCCGACGGGCGGCGCTACCTGTGGATCGCCCGCACGACCCCGCCCACCGCGCAGGGGTACGGCACCGCGGCGAAGAATTTCGTCATCGCGCTCGGCTGCGATATCGAGTACGCCGACCGGCTGGTGTACTCCCAGGGGATCCAGCTCGACGACCCGCACATCGCGGTCCCGATCGGTGCCGGCTGCAAGGTGTGTGAGCGTCCGTCCTGCCCGCAGCGGGCCTTCCCGCAGATCGGGCGCGCGCTGGCGGTGGCCGAACACACCAGCACCGATCTGCCGTACCCGCGCCTGCCGCGCTGAGCTCGCGGGTCAGGACTTGGCGAGGTATTCGATGCGTTCGCCGTCCACCGCGGCGCGCATCATGCCGGCCAGACCGGGATGTTTCACCAGCCCGGGGTCCTCGGCCACGACCCGCCTGGCCAGCTCCTGCGCCGCGGTGATCACCTCGAGGTCGTCGAGCAGCGACAGCAGGCGCAGCGAGCGGGCCGTGCCCGACTGGGCCGCACCCAGCACATCACCCTCCCGGCGCTGCCGCAGATCCAGCACCGACAGTTCGAAACCGTCGGTGGTCGCCGCCACCGCCGACAACCGGGCCATCGCCGTACCGCCCGGTGCGGCATCGGTGACCAGCAGACACAGCCCGGGGTGCTGACCACGCCCGATGCGCCCGCGCAGCTGGTGCAGCTGGCTCACACCGAAGCGGTCGGCATCGACGATCACCATCACCGTGGCGTTGGGCACGTCGACGCCCACCTCGACGACGGTGGTGCACACCAGCACGTCGATGGCGCCGTCGTTGAACTGACGCATCACATGATCCTTCTCGTCGGCGGGCAGCCGGCCGTGCAGCAACCCCACCCGGACACCGGCCAGCGGCCCCGTGCTCAACGTCTCGTACATCTCGACCGCGGCCTGGGTGGTGGGGCCTTCCTTTTCCTCGGCCTTCTTGCCCTTCGCCGGTGGCGCGTCGGGGTCCTCGCCGATGCGCGAGCACACCACATACGCCTGCCTGCCCTGGCCGACCTCCTCGACGATGCGTTCCCAGGCCCGGTCCACCCAGCCCGGATGCAATTTGCGCGGCACGACTTTCGACACGATCGGTGAGCGCCCCCGGGGCAGCTGGGTGAGCGTGGAGGTCTCGAGGTCGCCGAGGGTGGTCATCGCGATGGTGCGGGGGATCGGCGTCGCGGTCATCACCAGCAGATGCGGGCTGATGCCGTTGTTCGCCTTGGCGCGCAGAGCGTCTCGCTGCTCGACACCGAAGCGGTGCTGTTCGTCGACCACCACCAGCCCGAGGTCGAAGAACTCGACCGCGTCCTGGATGAGCGCGTGCGTGCCGATCACGACGCCCGCCGCCCCGGTCATCGCATCCAGCAGTGCGGCTTTCTTCGCCGCGGTCGACATCGAACCGGTGAGCAGCACCACCTTCGTGGCGTGCTCGGCCGCGCCCAGTTCACCGGCGGTCCCCAGGTCGCCGAGCATGGCTCGCAACGACCGGTAATGCTGGGCGGCAAGCACTTCTGTCGGCGCCAGCAGGGCGCACTGACGACCGGAATCGACCGTCTGCAACATCGCGTGCAGGGCGACGATCGTCTTGCCCGAACCGACCTCACCCTGCAGCAGCCGATGCATCGGACGGGTGCGCGCCAGGTCGTCGGAGATCTCATCGATCACCTGCCGCTGACCGTCGGTGAGCTCGAACGGCAGGCGCTCGTCGAAGGCGGCGGCGATCCCGTCGACGCGCGGCGGGCAGGCGGGGGCGGTGCGGGCTTCCACGTCGTGGCGCCGCTCGGCCAGCACCAGTTGCAGGGCCAGCGCTTCGTCGAAACGCAGCCGGTCCCTGGCCTTCTCGATGTCGAGCTGATGTTCGGGCAGGTGGATCAGGCGCAGCGCGTCGGAGACATCGAGCAGGTGGCGCTCGGCACGCAGATCCTCGGGCAGCGGGTCCTCGATCGGGTCGAGCTGGTCGAGCACCTGGCGGATGCAGGCGAGCAGGTCCCAGCTCTGCACCTTCGCCGTCGCCGGGTACACCGGAACGAACTCGCGCTCGAAAAACGACGCGTCCACTCCCCCGGCGCCTTTCGCGCTCTGCGCCAGCCCGCGCAGCGCGCCGCTGCCGCGCACGGTGGTGAGCTCGGCGACCCCGGATTCGGCCTTGTCGGGCAGGATCAGGTAATCCGGGTGCGACAGGCTCCAGCGGTCGGGACGCCACCAGTGCACGGTGCCCGACATCATCGCCCGCACACCGTCTTTCACCAGGTACCGCACCTTGTCACCGTTGAAGAAGGTGGCCTCGATGGGGCGTTGCGCGCCGGTGTCGAGCTGCACTTTCAGCAGCGAACCGCGACGGTTCTTCATCGGTCGCAGTTCGGTTTTGGTGATCCGGCCGATGACGGTGATGTGGGCACCCTCCGCCGGCTCCTCCTCGCTCAGCGGCTGCCCCTGGGTGGCGTAGCGCACCGGGTAGTGGCGCAGCAGGTCCTCGACCGTGGTCATGTCGAAGGCCTCGGTCAACCGGTCGGCCGCTTTGACGCCCAGTACGTGATCGAGCCGGTCGTTCAACGTCGTCATCTCTACTCGACCCCTATCTGCACCAGATCCGCTTGCTGCCCACCGGAATACACCACCACATCGACACCGGGGAAACCGGCGGTCACATGGTCGGCGAGTACCTGCGCCAGTTCGGGGCCGGCTTCGGCGCCCATCAGCAGAGTCACCAGTTCACCACCGAGACCGAGCATCCGGTCCAGCAGAATGCGCCCCGCCCCGA
Source organism: Nocardia halotolerans (assembly GCF_042650145.1). Taxonomy (NCBI): domain Bacteria; kingdom Bacillati; phylum Actinomycetota; class Actinomycetes; order Mycobacteriales; family Nocardiaceae; genus Nocardia; species Nocardia halotolerans. The sequence goes on from NZ_JBHSDL010000014.1 coordinate 352,881, forward strand.
CCACGTCCGGGTCGATCACCACGACATCATGGCCCACCAGACCCAATCCGTCTCCGGGCGAACAGGTGCCGACCATGGTGAGGGCCCGCACGCTCGCCGCGCGCAACGCGCCCCAGCGCGTGCTCGCCGCTGCCTCCGACATCGCGAACGCGTCGTCGACCGCGATCCGCCCCCGATCGTGCACGGCCAGCGCGGCCAGTCCCTGCACCGTCGACGAACTGGGCAGCAACAGCACATCGCGCGACTCGTCGCGCGCCGCCACACCGACCGCCACCAGTTCCTGGGCGGGTAGGGCACCGTTGGGCAGCACGAGCACCTCACGGTGCGGCATCGCCCGGATCGCGCGCAGCAGATCATCGGTCTCGAGCTGCCGATCCCCGCGCAGCACCGCCGCCCCCGCGTCCTCGAACAGTCGCGCCGCGTCGGCGCCGGCCACCACGGCCAGGATTCCGCGGTCGGCGAGCCCGTCGCCCGCGATCGGCGCATGTTCGATCCCGCTCACCGTGCGGGCAGGGCCGAAACGCTCGCCTACGGGACCCACACGATCAACGCCGTCCGTCCCACGCGCGGCGTTGAACCTTTCACTCACGAGGGGCACACGAGCGGCAGCGTCGAGCCCGTAGTGGGCAGGCGCACGATCGACACCCTCCGTCCGGTGCGCACCGGCCTGTGGCTGGACCGTCGGGGCGTCGTGGTGGTTGTCGCCGTGCGGCGCGGTCACCGCGAAGCTCTCCACCCGAATCCGGGCCAACCGTCCCACCGCCAGCCCCGCCTCGATCGCTGCCCCCGCATCGCGACAGTGCACATGCGCCGACCAAACCCCGTCCCCGTCGCCGACGACCACCACCGAGTCCCCCAGCACCGCGAGTCGCTCCCGCAACGCAGTCGCCCCGGTGTCATCGGTACCGGAAAGGACGTACATCACCTCGAAGTGCGGGTCCGGCGCCCCGTCCCCGTCCACACCGAACAACCCCGGCCCATGAATATCGCCGCAGTCCACCCCGAGGTCGCGGGGTGCGTGCACGCCCCGCCCATCGTGGTCGCCGCGCTCACGCAGGTAACTGCGCCGGGCCGGAGCCTCACCGCAGGCCTGCTCGACCAGGCAGTCGAGCAGGACCAGCAGGCCGCGAGCACCGGCGTCCACCACGCCGGCCGCGCGCAGCACGCCCAGCTGGTCCGGTGTTTCGTTCAGGGCCAGGGCCGCGCCGTCGGCCGCGGCCCGTGCCACCGCGGCCAGCGACGGGTCGGCCGGTTCGGCGGCGGCCACCGCGGCGCGATCGAGCACGGTCAGGATCGTGCCCTCGACCGGGGCGCTGAGCCCGGTGCGCACCAGCACCGCCGCCCGGCCCAGCGCTACCCGCAACCGCGCACCGGTCAGCGGCCCGTCCACCACGGCATCGGCGACACCGCGCAACACCTGCGACAGGATGATCCCGGAGTTGCCCCGCGCCCCCACCGTCGCCCCACGAGCCAGCGCCCGCGCCACGAACGCCGCGTCACCGATCCCGGTCGCGTCACCAGCGGGAAGCCCGGACTCCCCGAGGTCGCCCGGCCTCGCCGCGGCACCGCGAGCAGCCGCGAGCGCAGTGTCGGCGCACGCCACCGCCGCGCGCATGGTGGCGAGCAGGTTGGTTCCGGTGTCGGCGTCGGCGATGGGGAACACATTGAGTGCGTCGATCTCGGCCCGGCGGGCCTCCAGGTCGGTGCGGCAGGACAGGGCCCAAGCCAGCAGTGTGGCGCCGTCCAGCGCCTCCCGCACGTGCGACACCGTCACCTCGTTCCGCGTTGGCCGTGCTCGCCCGCCGAGCATCGCACGCCAGGTTAGCGCCGGCGTCCGACAGCAGTATCCTGAGCGCGGGCAGGCCCGTCATCCGGGCGTGCCCGGCGTGTCGGCCGGGAGGCCCGGTTTGGAAGTTCCCGCCCCGGCCCGCTACGCTTGCAGGGTTGCCTCGTGCGGCCTTCCGGTCTGCGCTGGCCGACGCGAGTCGGCAAGGCATTTGACGACATCAGTTTCCGGTTCAGCGGGCATACGTGCGCCGCTGGCCGCTTATGACATGAAGGAGCTCGCGACATGGCTGCCGTTTGCGACGTCTGCGCCAAGGGCCCCGGTTTCGGGAAGTCGGTCTCGCACTCGCACCGGCGCACCAACCGTCGCTGGAACCCGAACATCCAGACCGTGCGTGCGCAGGTTGCCCCTGGCAACACCCGCCGGATGAACGTGTGCACCTCCTGCCTGAAGGCGGGCAAGGTCGTCCGCGGCTGATTTCTCAGCCCGTACATTCTGCCGACAGTACCCCGGCACCCCTCGTGGGTGATCCGGGGTTTTGTCGTAGGTAGGCGTCGCGGTGTCCGAGTGGCGGATCGAGCCGCTGACCGCCGAGCACGTCACCGCGCTCGCCGCCTGTCACATCGCCAGCTGGCGCGAGGCCTACGACCAGCTGATCCCGGATCGTGTGCTGGCCGCGTTCGACCTCGAACGCTCGGCCATCACCTGGGAACGCCGCCGCGCCGCGGGCACCCACCGGCTCCCCGTCGCCTTCGCCGGTGACCGGCTGATCGGTTTCGCCGCCGCCACCGGCACCGAACTCGAAGCCCTCTATGTCCGCGCCGCCTGGCACGGCACCGGCCTCGCCGATGTCCTGATCGACATCGCCGCGCCCGATTCGCCGTGCAGTCTGTGGGTGTTCGGCAACTATCCGCGCGCGCACGCCTTCTACCGCAGGCACGGCTTCACCGACACCGGGGTGCGCCGCACCGACCCGTTCACCCTGCTGCCCGAACAATGGTGGCGGCGCGACTCTTCGCTAGGGTGACGCGCATGAGTACCACCGAACCGGTCCCCGCCGCCGAAGTCATCGACGGCGTGCTGCAGCTGACCATCGCCACCTCCGCCGCGGGCACCTCAATGGATTTCGACCTGATCAACGCCGGCACCGCGGCGCTGCGTGCCCTCGACGCCGGGGTCGGCGCCGTGCTGCTCACCGGCGCGGGCGCCAACTTCTGCGCGGGCGGCAACGTCCGTCATTTCGCCGCAGCCGAGGATCGTGGCGCCTACCTCTACGAGAAGGCCACCGAACTGCACGACTTCATGCGGGCCCTGGCCGCGAGCCCGGTTCCCGTCGTCGCCGCGGTGCAGGGCTGGGCGGCCGGTGCGGGGATGAGCCTGGTGTGCGCCGCCGATATCGCGATCGGTGGCCCGTCGACGAAGCTGCGCCCCGCCTATCCCGGCATCGGTTTGAGTCCCGACGGTGGCATGTCCTGGTCGCTGCCGCGCATCGTCGGCGCGAGCCGGGCCAAGGAGATCCTGCTCACCGATGCCGTGATCGATGCCGAGGAGGCCGTGCGGATCGGGCTGCTCAGCCGCACCGTCGCAGACGAGGACGTGCGCGCCGAGTCGCTGCGGGTGGCGCACACGTTCGTCACCGGCCCCCGCGCCACCTACACGGGCATGAAAAAGCTGCTGGCCCAATCGCCCACGGCGACTCTGGACCAGCAGCTCGATTCCGAACGCGCCGGCATCGCGGCCGCCGCGAACAGCCGCACCGGCCGCGAAGGCGTCGATGCCTTCGTGGCCAAGCGCAAGCCCGACTACCTAGGGCTCAGCTGAACATCGAACCACGGCCGAAAACCCGACACCACGGATTTCGATCACCCACCATCACGGGATGGGTAACCGACCACCATGGGTTTTCGGCCGCCTCGCCTCCGAGGGGCGAGACGTAACGCCGAAGGCGAAGTATCGCCCCTCGGAGGTGAGGCAATCAGGGCCGAAAACCCCGCGGCGCCAGCCGCCCTAACACGCAGCACCGAGGGCGCTGAAGGTGTTCTGCAGCAGGCAGGTCACCTTCGCGTTCACGCCCGCGGAGATGGTGGAGGTGCCGGTGGAGGTCCACTCCTCACCGATCTGGCTGGTCTGCACCGGCGAGGCCTGCTCGTTGTAGGGCTCGAGCTGCAGGCCGGCGGCCGAGGCCGAGCCCGCACCGGCGGTGAGGGCGGCGGCGACGGCGGCGGTCGCGAGCGCGGCGCGAACGGTCTTGATGTGCATCGGGTTGTGCTCCTTCATCATTTTCTTCTCGGGCGGGCGGCACCCCGGGTCAGGGCAGCCGCCAGTCGACAGGGTCGGCGCCGAGTTCGTCGAGCAGTTCGTTGACCCGCGAGAAGGGCCGTGAACCGAAGAACCCACGCGAGGCGGACAGCGGTGACGGGTGCGCCGATTCGATATAGGGGATCTCGGCTTCGGTGAGGGTCGGCTTGAGCGAACCGGCGTCGCGGCCCCACAGCACCGCGACCAGTGGTTCGTCGCGGGCCACCAGCGCCCGGATCGCCTGCTCGGTGACCGCTTCCCAGCCTTTACCCCGGTGCGAGGCCGGTGCGCCCGGGGTGACGGTGAGTACCCGGTTCAACAGCAGCACACCCTGATCCGACCACGGGCTCAGGTCACCGCAGCGGGGCGTGTCGAAGCCGAGGTCCTTGCTGTACTCGGCGAAGATGTTGGACAGGCTGCGCGGCACCGGCGAGACGTCGGGCGCGACCGAGAAGCTCAGGCCCATCGCGTGCCCGGGCGTCGGGTAGGGATCCTGGCCGACGATCAGCACGCGCACCGCGTCGAACGGGCGCCGGAACGCGCGCAGCACGTTCTCGCCCGCCGGTAGGTATCCGCGTCCGGCCGTGTTCTCTTCACGGAGGAATTCGCCCATCGCGCTGATTCGGTCGGCGACCGGTTCCAGGGCCCGGGCCCAGCCCGGATCGATGATCTCCGACAGTGGTTTGGCACCCATGACCGCACAACCTATCTGTTGTGGCCGGTGGGCGTCGCGTCCGCCCCACGGAACGATTCCCAGCCGGTGCCGCCGCTGGGCCGCGTGCCGTCGACGGTGACGCCACTGCCTGCGGTGACGACGCCGATGGGCCGCCAGCCCGGCGGCAACGCGGTGCTCGACGGCCAGGTGCCGACGAAGGCGTGGTCCTCGCCGCCGGCCAGAATCCACTGTGCCGCATCGGCTTCGAGCCGGTCGGCGAGCGCGGACAGTTCCGGATCGGTGAGCGCGGCGGCGTGTACGTCGATCGCCACCCCGGAGGCATGGGCCAGATGTCCGAGGTCGGCGAGCAAGCCGTCCGAGACATCGGTGAGAGCGGTAGGGATGTGCTCGCCGAACAGGTCGATCACCTCCGCGTAGGGCGGTTGCGGAACCCGGTGGGTGGCAAGGGCATGGGCGAACGCGGGATCGGAAGTGTCAGCGCCGGCGGACAGTACGGCCAGCCCGGCCGCCGACCAGCCGAGTTCGCCCGACACCGCGACCACCTCGCCCACCCCGGCACCGGAGCGGGTGAGCGCGGCCTGCCCGCCGAGGTCGCCGAAGGCCGTCACCGAGATCACCCACTGCTCGCTGAGCACCAGGTCGCCGCCGGTGATCGAACCACCCGCGCGCACCGCCTCGAGCCACATGCCATCGGCGATGCCCTCCACGACGGGCACAGGGGTGTCGGCGGGGCAACCCAGCGCGACCACGAACCCGGTGGGCCGTGCCCCCATCGCCACCACGTCGGCGGCGTTCTGCGCGATGGCCTTGCGACCGATGTCGCGCGGGGTCGACCAGTCGAACCGGAAGTGCCTGCCTTCGACGAGCATGTCGGTACTCACCACGAACCGTCCGTCGGGCGCGGCGAGCAGAGCGGCGTCGTCACCGGGGCCGAGCAACACCTGCGCCGCCTGCTCGCGACCGGCGTTGATCCGGTCGATCAGGGCGAATTCGCCCAGCTCACGCACTGTCTGTGGACGGCTGTGCTCGCTGATGACCGACCCCTCTCCACTGTGCTGGCGACCGACGAAATCGCTCCGACGGTACCCTTTCGGAGGCGATCGGGCATCACTGACGGTGCGCGGAACCAGCGACCGGAAAGGACCACACGACTATGGCGGATTCGCCGGACCCGACAGCAGACGATCGCGACGAGGGGAACCGCCCGGTGGACCGGTCCGCGCCCGACGCGAAACCGGACGCGAACTCGAACTCGAACTCGGACTCGGACTCGGACTCGGAAGCTCAGTCCGCCAGCACCGAGCCCGGCGACACGAAGCCTGCCGACTCCCAGCTCACCGACACCGACACCACCACCGCCGGCACCACCCACTCCCCCGCACTCATCGCCACCGCGGTCGCGCTCCCGGTCGTCCTGATCGTCGGCGTCCTCGTCGCCGCCTATATCGCCCTGCGCGCCCCCGTCGAACGCGATCCCCTTGCGCTGGGCCCGGTCCCCGCCCCCGCGGCCGACGGTCCCGCCTGCCAGACGCTGCTGCCCGCCCTGCCCGCCGAGATCGACGACTACACCAAGTCGACCCTGGTCGAACCGGCACCACCGGCCACCCGAGCCTGGCAGCATCCCGACGGCGGCGAACCGGTCGTGCTGCGGTGCGGCCTGGACCGTCCGCTCGAGTTCAACCGCGCGTCGAGCCTGACGGTGGTCAACGGGGTGCAGTGGTTCCAGGTCCGCGACGACCTGGCCGAGACCGGCACCTGGTTCGCAGTGGATCGCGAGACCTACGTCGCCCTGACGATCCCCGACGGTTCGGGCACGGATTCGATCACGGCGGTTTCCGACGTGATCAACGCGAACCTGCCCGCCCGCGAACCGACTCCGGGCGAGCTGTAGACGAAACGGGCCGGGCGGCGCCTCAGCGCAGGCCGGTGCCGCGCGCGAGGGCCGTGTCGATCAGCGTGGACACCAGCGTGGAGTAACCGACGCCGCTCGCCTCCCACATCCGCGGGTACTGCGAGATCGGGGTGAACCCGGGCATCGTGTTGATCTCGTTGATCACCGGACCGTCGGCGGTGACGAAGAAGTCGACCCGGGCCAGGCCCTGGCAGTCCAGCGCCCGGAACGCGCGGACCGACAGTTCCCGGATCTCGTCGGCGAGGTCGTCGTCGAGTTTGGCGGGTACGTCGAATTCGCAGACGTCGTCGAGGTATTTGCTGGCGAAGTCGTAGAACTCGGGGGTGCTCGCGTCGGCGTCGGGCATCCGGATCTCGGAGACCACGCTGCCGCGCACCTCACCGTCGGCGAATTCGAGCACGCCGCATTCGACTTCACGGCCGACGATGCCGGCTTCGATGATCACCTTGGGATCGTGCGCGCGGGCGGCGGCGACGGCCGCGGGCAGGTGGGTCCAGTCGGTGATCTTGGTGATGCCGATCGAGGACCCGCCGCGGGCGGGCTTCACGAAGGCGGGCAGCCCGATCCGGTCGCGGTCGGCTTCGGTGAGCGTGTCGGTTCCGGGCCGCAGCACCACCTGCACGCCGACGGGTAAGGACTCGGCGGCCAGCAATTTCTTGGTGAATTCCTTGTCCATGCCCGCCGCGCTGGCCAGCACGCCCGCACCGACATAGGGCACCCCGGCCAGTTCGAGCATGCCCTGGACGGTGCCGTCCTCACCGAAGGGCCCGTGCAGGATCGGGAACACCACGTCGACGTTGCCGAGCACGGCGCCGGGATCGTCGAGGGCCACCAGGGCGCCGGAACGGCCGGGGTCGGCGGCCAGGGTGAGCGCGGTGCCGCTCGCGTCGACCTCGGGTTGCCCGCCGTGGCTCAGCGTCAGTTGGCCGAGGCCGTCGGCGAGTACCCAGCTGCCGGTGGTGGTGATGCCGATCGGCACCACCTCGTACCGCTGCGGATCGAGGTTGCTGAACACACTGCTGGCCGAGACACACGAGACGGCGTGCTCGCTGCTGCGCCCGCCGAACACCACAGCCACCCTGATCCGTTCCGTCATGGAGGTCACCGTAGTAGGTTCGCGTCCGCGCGACGCTATCGGCCTTATTCGGGCTTGATCCGTCTGCCCAGCAGACTGCCCACCGCTTCGCTCACCGAAAGTCCCTCGTGGCACACCTGGTGCACCGCGTCGGTGAGCGGCATTTCCACCTGGTGTTCGGCGGCCAGCGCGCGCACCGATGTGCAGGACTTCACACCTTCGGCGACCTGGCCATTGGTCGCGTCCTGGGCGGCCTGCATCGAGCCGCCCGCACCGAGCACGTATCCGAAGGACCGGTTGCGCGACAACGGCGAGGTGCAGGTAGCCACCAGATCGCCGACCCCGGCGAGCCCGGCCAGGGTCACCGGTTGGGCCCCGAGGGCGACGCCGAGTCGCATGACTTCGGCGAGCCCACGGGTGATCAGGCTCGCGACCGAGTTGTCGCCCAATCCCATTCCCGAGGCGATGCCGCAGGCCAGCGCGATCACGTTCTTACACGCGCCACCGATCTCACAGCCGATCACGTCGGTATTGGTGTAGGGCCGGAAATAGCCGGTGGCACACGCCCGCTGCGCGACCTCGGCCCGTTCGCTGTCGCTGCACGCGATCACCGTCGCAGCCGGCTGCCGCTGCACGATCTCGTGCGCGAGATTGGGACCCGACAGCACCGCGATCCGGCTCGCCTGCGCGCCGGTGACCTCCGCGATCACCTGGCTCATCCGCAGCAGGGTGCCGGTCTCGATCCCCTTGGCCAGGCTCAGCAACGTGGCCTCGGACCCGATGTCGCCTTTCCACCCGGCCAGATTCGCGCGCAGTGACTGCGAGGGCACCGCCAGCACCACCAGTTCGGCGCCGTCGAGAGCGATCCGGGGATCGTCGGTCGCGCGCACCGGCGGCAACTGCACCCCGGGCAGATAGAAGGGATTGCGATGTTCGGTGTCGAGGGCTCGGGCCACCTCGTCGCGTCTGGCCCAGATCGTGACATCGGTCCCCGCCTCTGCCAACACCTTGGCGAACGCCGTACCCCACGACCCCGCACCCATTACCGCCGCCCTCGTCATCAGCCCAATATGCCATGCAAGGATCGAGGGCATGCACACCGTGCACGCCGTGATGGCGGTCAAGCACATCGACCGGGCCAAGAGCAGGTTGGCGAACATGCTGACCACCGAGCAGCGCGGCCGGCTCGTGCTGGCCATGTTCGCCGACACCGTGGTGGCCGCGACGGCGGTGCCCGCGCTGGCCTCGTTGACGGTGGTCACCCCGGACCCGCTGGTGGCCGCCCGCGCCGGCGAACTCGGCGCGCACGTACTCGCCGAGCCGCCGGGCCGGCATGACCCGCTCAACACGGCGCTGGCCGCCGGCGCCCAGGACGTCCGCGATCGGTACGGGCCGACTCGTCTGCTGGCCCTGCAGGCCGACCTGCCCGCCCTGCGCACCGCCGAACTCGCCGACGTGCTCGCCGTCGCCGCAGACGGCGCACGCGCGTTGGTGATCGATCACACGGGCACCGGCACCGCCGCATTGCTGGTCGGTGACCGCACGGCCGCATTGGCTCCGCGTTTCGGTGCCGAATCCGCGCGCGCCCACCGCGACGGCGGCGCTCGGGCGCTGTCGGGGCACTGGCCGGGCCTGCGCTGCGATGTCGACACTCCCGCCGACCTGGTGGCGGTGCGCGCGCTGGGCGTCGGCGCGTTCACCGCCGACACCCTGCGCGACATCGGAATGACATCGCAGCGAAGTGATCCCGTTCGCACCGTGTGCTAGCCGGTCGCCGCCACCGCCGCGAGCTGGTCACAGAGCTCGATGTCATGATGCGAACTGCCCGGTTCGTAAGGGATGATCGGTGGTGTGAGCGATACGGAAACCATCAAGCAGCTGCCCCCGATTTCCCCGCCACCCGCGGCCGCGATCACCGCCGGCGGCGACGCGAGCACGCAACGGTTGCCACGTGATCGCTACCTCAATCGGGAACTGAGCTGGCTGGATTTCAATGCCCGGGTGCTGGCGCTGGCCGAGGACGCCTCGCTGCCGCTGCTGGAACGGGCGAAGTTCCTGGCGATCTTCGCCTCGAATCTCGACGAGTTCTACATGGTCCGTGTCGCCGGTCTCAAACGCCGTGCCGAGACCGGACTGTCGGTGCGCTCGGCCGACGGCCGCTCACCGTCGGAGCAGCTGGAGATGATCAGCGCGCGGGCCCAGGAGCTCGCCGATCGCCACGCCCATGTCTTCATCGACGCGGTGAACCCGGCCCTGGCCGCCGAGGGCATCGACATCATCTGCTGGGCCGATCTCGACGTCGATGAACGTCAACGGCTTTCGAACCACTTCACCGACCAGGTGTTCCCGGTCCTCACTCCGCTCGCTGTCGACCCGGCCCACCCGTTCCCCTATATCTCCGGTCTGAGCCTGAATCTCGCGGTGACGGTGAAGGACGCGGGCACCGGCGGTGAGCATTTCGCCCGCGTGAAGGTGCCCGACAATGTCGACCGGTTCGTGCGCGTGCGCCGCACCACCGCGCCCTCGGCGATCGCGGCGTTCCTGCCGATGGAAGACCTCATCGCCGCGCATCTGGATCTGCTGTTCCCCGGTCTGACCGTGGTGGAGACCCATTCGTTCCGCATCACCCGCAACGCCGACTTCGAGGTCGACGAGGATCGCGACGAAGATCTGCTGCAGGCGATGGAACGTGAACTGGCACGGCGTCGTTTCGGCAAGCCGGTGCGCCTCGAGGTCTCCGACGACATGACCGAGCACATGCTGGAACTGCTGTTGCGTGAGCTCGAGGTCGACCCGGCCGACGTCATCCAGGTGCCCGGTCTGCTCGACCTGTCGTGCCTGTGGCAGGTCTACGGGGTGGACCGCCCCGAACTCAAGGACGCGCCCTACGTGCCGGCCACCCCGCCCGCTTTCGGTGAGCGCGAGACTCCGCGCAACGTGTTCGCCGCGCTGCGCGAGGGTGACGTGCTGGTGCACCATCCTTATGATTCGTTCTCCACCAGCGTGCAGCGCTTCATCGAGCAGGCCGCGGCCGACCCGCAGGTGCTCGCGATCAAGCAGACCCTGTACCGCACCTCGGGTGATTCGCCGATCATCAATTCGCTCATCGATGCCGCCGAGGCGGGCAAGCAGGTCGTGGCGCTGGTCGAGATCAAGGCCCGCTTCGATGAGCAGGCCAACATCAAGTGGGCGCGTGAACTCGAACAGGCCGGTGTGCACGTGGTCTACGGCCTCGTCGGGCTCAAGACCCACTGCAAGACCTGCCTGGTGGTGCGCCGCGAGGGTTCCACGATCCGGCGTTACTGCCACATCGGCACCGGCAACTACAACCCCAAGACCGCCCGGCTCTACGAGGACGTCGGCTTGTTCACGGCGGCACCGGAAATCGGGGCCGATCTGACCGACCTGTTCAACTCGCTGACCGGCTATTCCCGCAAGGACGACTACCGCAACCTGATGGTGGCGCCGCTGGGGGTGCGCGCGGGCATCATCGAGCGGATCGACCGCGAGATCGCATTGGCGAGCCAGGGCGCCGACGCGCGGATCAGGATCAAGGCCAACGCGATCGTCGACGAGCAGATCATCGACGCGCTCTATCGCGCTTCTCAGGCCGGGGTGGCGGTGCAGATCGTGGTGCGCGGCATCTGCGGCCTGCGCGCCGGGGTGCCGGGGCTGAGCGAGAACATCGAAGTGCGCTCGATTCTCGGTCGTTTCCTCGAGCACTCGCGGGTCCTGCAGTTCAGGGCACAGGACGAGACCTGGATCGGCAGCGCCGACATGATGCACCGGAATCTGGATCGCCGGGTGGAGGTGATGGTGCAGGTGAAGGATCCGCGGCTGACCGAGCGGCTCACCGCGGTGTTCGATTCCGCGCTCGACCCGATGACACGCTGCTGGGTCCTGCTGCCCGACGGCACCTGGCAGGCCAGCCCGCGTGCTGCCGAAGCCAGCCAGGTACGCGACCATCAGCAGTTCCTGATGCGACTGCGTCGCCCCGATCAGCCGTGAGCAAGCAAGCCGCCGCGGCGATGCGGGATCCGCGGGTACGGCCCAACATCCATGCCGCCGGCGCGGTCCTGTGGCGTGCCGGCGCGGCCGGGCCGGAGATCGCGGTGATCCACCGGCCGAAATACGGGGACTGGTCGCTGCCCAAGGGCAAGCTCGATCCCGGTGAGACCCCGGTGGTGGCCGCGGTGCGCGAGGTCGGCGAGGAAACCGGGCTGCCGTGCACGCTGGGGCGCTATCTGGGTCATGTCACCTATCCGATCCCGGGGCACCGCAAGCTCAAGCGGGTGGACTACTGGGCCGCCGAGGCCGCTGCGGGCGAGTTCACCGAGAACGCCGAAGTCGATCAGCTGCGCTGGTTCTCACTCGATCGGGTCATGGACCATTTGTCGTATCCGATGGATCGCCAGATCGTGCGCATGTTCGCCCGGTTGCCCGCCCGCACCGCCACGGTGTTGGTGGTGCGCCACGCGAAGGCGGGCAAGCGCAGCCGATTCGACGGTCCCGACGAACTGCGCCCGCTCGAGGCCGCCGGTCGGCGGCAGGCGCAGGCTTTACCACCGAATCTGCTGGCGTTCGGCGCATCCGAGATCTATTCGGCCGACCCACTGCGCTGTATCCAAACCGTTACCCCGTTGGCGCAACAGCTGAACGTCGAAATCAATTGCGAGCCAATGTTTTCCGAGCAAGGTTACGATTCAGCGAAAGGTCCGGCGCGGCAACGATTCCTGTCTTTGGTAACAGATCGGGGTGTACCGGTGGTGTGTAGTCAGGGCGGGGTGATTCCCGATCTGGTCCAGTGGCTCGCCGAGCGCGACGGGCTCAGCCTGCCCCCGGCCCGCAATCGCAAGGGCAGTGTATGGGCATTGTCGTTCGTCGACGACCGATTAGTCGCTGCGGACCATATGGATCGCGCTCTCTCGACGGGAATCGTCACCGCCTGAGACGCGCGAACTCCCCACAGATGCCGAAACGGCCCCGCTCGAGGCGGGGCCGTTCTCGGTCCAGTGGTGGGTGATGCGGCTTACGTGCCCATTCCCCGACCCGATCCCGCTGCGGCAGGATCAACGAGCACGACGGGTGGCTGTCTTCTTGGCAGCAGTCTTCTTTGCGGGAGCCTTCTTAGCAGGAGCCTTCTTAGCGGTGGTCTTCTTGGCTGCCGTGGTCTTGGCCGCCGTGGTCTTCTTGGCCGGCGCCTTCTTGGCGGCGGTCACTTTCTTTGCCGCGGTGGTCTTCTTGGCGGCGGTGGTCTTGGCCGCCGTGGTCTTCTTGGCCGCTGTCGTCTTCTTGGCGGCAGGAGCCTTGGTGGCGGCCTTGCGGGCCGTGGTCTTGGCCGGACCCTTCGAGGGCGTCGCCTTCTTGGCCGCGGTCTTCTTCGCCGCGGTCTTCTTGGCTGCCGCCTTCTTCGCCGCCACGGGCGCGTTCACACCGCGCTTGACGGCGGGACCGGACGAGGCCAGTTTCTGCTTACCCGCAATCACCGCCTTGAACTGAGCGCCCGGGCGGAAGGCCGGGACCGAAGTCGCCTTCACCTTCACGGTTTCACCGGTACGCGGGTTACGGGCAACCCTGGGAGCACGCTTGCGCTGTTCGAACACACCGAATCCGGTGATGGTGACGCTTTGACCCTTGTGCACGGCACGGACGATGGTGTCGACAACATTCTCGACAGCCGCAGTAGCCGTCCGCCTGTCCGTACCCAACTTTTCGGTCAGAACGTCGATCAGTTCCGCCTTGTTCATTGAATCCTCCGCAGACTAATGGCCCGTCGTCGGACCGACTAGGTACCACGGTAAACCCAGTTTGAGCAAGAGTCTATGTGCCACGCCAAAATTCATGTGGTTTAGCACACGTCCAGCTACCGCTCCCAGGGAAGCTCCGCCAATCGTTCCAGCCGATTACGCCTGCGAATTAGGCTCCGGCAGCGTCACGGGTTTCCATGATGGCCTTCCCTTTTCGAACTCGCCGATGACGTCGGCCCGGCGCAGCGTGAGGCCGATGTCGTCCAAACCCTCCAGCAGACGCCAGCGGGTGTAGTCGTCAATATCGAACGGCAACACGATGGTTCCCGCTGTCACGGTGCGCGCGGACAGATCGACAACCAATTCGATGCCGGGTTGTTCCTCGATCAGCTTCCAGAGCATTTCGACATCGTTCTGTGACATCTGCGCGGCCAACAGACCGCCCTTGCCCGCATTCCCACGGAAGATGTCGGCGAAACGCGAGGAGATGACGACTCGAAAGCCGTAGTCCGACAGCGCCCACACCGCGTGCTCACGGGAGGACCCGGTACCGAAATCCGGACCGGCCACCAGCACGCTCCCGTGCCGGTAGGGCTCGGTGTTAAGAATGAAGTCCGGATCGTTGCGCCACGCCGCGAACAGCCCGTCCTCGAAACCCGTACGGGTCACGCGCTTCAGGTAAACGGCGGGGATGATCTGGTCGGTGTCGACATTGGACCGGCGAAGCGGTACCCCGATGCCTTTGTGAACAGTGAAGGCTTCCATAACGATTCTCCTTCGATCGTGGTGGTCGGGCGCTCAGGCCAGATCGGCGGGCGAGGACAGGGTGCCGCGCACCGCCGTCGCGGCGGCCACCAGCGGCGAGACCAGGTGCGTACGGCCGCCCTTGCCCTGCCTGCCTTCGAAATTACGGTTGGACGTGGAGGCGCAACGCTGACCCGGTTCGAGCTGATCGGGATTCATGCCCAGACACATCGAGCAGCCGGCCTGGCGCCATTCCGCGCCGGCCGCGGTGAAAATCTCGCCGAGTCCTTCTTTTTCCGCCTGGGCGCGCACCCGCATCGAGCCAGGTACCACCAGCATTCGCACACCGTCGGCCACGCGGCGGCCCTGCAAAACCCCGGCGACAGCGCGCAGATCTTCGATTCGGCCGTTGGTGCAGGAACCGACGAATACGGTGTCCACACTCACTTCACGCAGCGGCATTCCCGGTGTCAGGTCCATGTAGTGCAGGGCCTTCTCGGCGGATTCGCGCTCGCTCTCGTCGGCGATCTGCGCCGGATCGGGCACGTTCGCGCCCAGCGGCAGGCCCTGACCGGGATTGGTGCCCCAGGTGACGAACGGGGTGAGCGCGCTCGCGTCGATGTGGACCTCGGCGTCGAAAGCCGCGTCCTCGTCGGTCTTCAGCGCTTCCCAGGCGGCCACCGCGGCGTCCCAGTCGGCTCCCTGCGGCGCGTGCGGGCGGCCCTTCAGGAATTCGTAGGTCACTTCGTCGGGAGCGATCATGCCCGCCCGCGCGCCCGCTTCGATGGACATGTTGCAGATCGTCATCCGCGCTTCCATCGACAGTTTGCGAATGGCCTCGCCGCGATACTCCAGCACATAGCCCTGACCGCCGCCGGTGCCGATCTCGGCGATCACGGCGAGGATCAGATCCTTGCTCGTGACACCGGGCGCCAGTTCGCCGTCGACGGTGATGGCCATCGTCTTGAACGGGCGCAGCGACAGCGTCTGCGTGGCCAGCACGTGTTCGACTTCGCTGGTGCCGATGCCCATCGCCAGCGCGCCGAACGCGCCGTGGGTGGAGGTGTGGCTGTCGCCGCACACCACGGTCATGCCCGGCTGGGTGAGTCCGAGCTGCGGGCCGACCACGTGCACGATGCCCTGCTCGGCATCGCCCATCGGGTGCAGGCGCACACCGAACTCGGCGCAGTTGCGGCGCAGGGTCTCCACCTGGGTGCGCGAGATCGGGTCCGCGATCGGCTTGTCGATGTCGGCGGTGGGGACATTGTGGTCCTCGGTGGCGATGGTGAGATCCGGGCGGCGTACCGGCCGGCCCGCCGCGCGTAGCCCGTCGAAGGCCTGCGGGCTGGTCACCTCGTGCACGAGGTGCAGATCGATGTAGATCAGGTCGGGTTCGCGAGAGGAACCTTCGCCGTCGCCGTGGTTGACGACGTGCTGTTCCCACACCTTCTCGGCCAGTGTGCGGGCGCGCTCGGCCATTGCTTGATCACCTTTCGACGGGCATACTTGGTATCTCAACATTTGAGACGTTAGTATCGTTCTATGAGACAGCATAGCGGTATCGGCGTCCTCGACAAAGCTGTGGCGGTGCTCTACGCCGTCGCGGACGAGCCCTGTGGTCTCAACGACCTGTGCACCCGCACCGGCCTGCCGCGCGCCACCGCGCACCGGCTGGCGGTCGGGCTGGAGACACATCGGCTACTGGCCCGTGACGGCAACGGACTGTGGCGTCCGGGGCCCGCTCTCACCGAGTTGTCGGCGGGGGCCGCCGATCCACTGGTGGAGGCGGCAGGGGTCATTCTGCCCCGGCTGCGTGAGATCACCGGCGAGAGCGTCCAGCTCTACTGCCGCGACGGGCACGCACGCGTCTGCGTGGCCGCGCTGGAGCCGCCCGTCGGCCTGCGCGACACGGTGCCCGTCGGCTCGCGGTTACCGCTCACCGCCGGCTCCGCGGCCAAGGTGCTGCTGGCATGGGCGGACCCGGAGCTGCAACGCACCGTCCTGGCCGACGCCGTGTTCGGCGATCGGGCGCTGGCCGAGGTCCGCAAGCGGGGCTGGGCGCAGAGCGCGGCCGAACGAGCCCAGGGCGTCGCGAGCGTGTCGGCGCCGGTGCGTGACGCGGGGGGTGTGATCGTGGCCGCGGTGTCGGTGTCGGGACCGATCGATCGGATGGGCCGCCGGCCGGGTGCGCGCTGGGCCGCCGACCTGGTGGCCGCCGCCGAGGCGCTGCACAAGCGGCTGTGAATGCCAGAAGGCCCCCGGTCGGATTCGACCGGGGGCCTTCTTTTCGTAGCCCCGACGGGATTCGAACCCGCGCTACCGCCTTGAGAGGGCGGCGTCCTAGGCCGCTAGACGACGGGGCCAGGACGATCTCACTGAAGTGAAACCTTGCTGGGGTACCAGGACTCGAACCTAGAATGGCGGTACCAGAAACCGCTGTGTTGCCAATTACACCATACCCCAAAGACCGAAACGCCCGACCCTGCAATCCCCACCGAGTGGCTGTCGGTGTTGCGAGGCCGTGTTCCGCGGCGAGAAGAAGATTACCAAACACTAGGGGGTAAACTACAAATCGCCTGGTCAAAGCGCGGTTTTCAGCTGTTTTCGGCCGATACACCGCGGTGCGAGCGGGTGCGGCCACTCGGGCCGCACCCACCCCCGGCGGCTACTGCGCGGCCGGCACCCAGCCACGAGCGGCACGCAACCGCTCCAGCGAGGCCGCACGGCCCAGCAACTCCATCGACTCGTAGAGCGGCGGGCTGATGTGCGAGCCGGTCACCGCCACCCGCACCGGCGCGAAGGCCTTGCGCGGCTTGAGCCCCAGATCCTCGATCAGCGCCTTTTTCAGCGCCTCCTCCAGCGCCGGGGTGGTCCACTCGCCCAGCGGCTCCACAGCGGCGATGGCGGCCTCGAGTACCTGGTCGGCCTCGGCGCCCAGATTCTTCGCCCCGGCCGCCGGGTCGATCGCGAACTCCGCGGGCGCGACGAACAGGAACTTCAGCAGACCCCAGGCGTCGCCGAGCACCACGATGCGGGTCTGTACCAGTTCCGCCGCCACCGCGAACGTCTTCTCGTCGATTTCGGCACCGATATGGCCCTGTGCGGTGAGGTACTCCCGCAAACGGTGGGCGAAATCACCCGGCTCCAGCAAACGAATCTGTTCGGCGTTGATCGCGTCGGCCTTCTTCTGATCGAATCGGGCCGGATTGGAATTCACCGTGGAAATATCGAATGCGGCCACCATCTCCGCCATCGAGAACACATCGCGGTCCTCGGCGATACTCCAGCCGAGCAGCGCGAGATAATTCAGCAAACCCTCGGGGATGAATCCGCGATCGCGGTGCAGGAACAGATTGGATTCCGGGTCGCGCTTGGACAGCTTCTTGTTGCCCTGGCCCATGACGAACGGCAGATGACCGAACTCCGGCGTGAACTCGGCGACCCCGATACGCCGCAGCGCACCGTACAACGCGAGCTGCCGCGGAGTCGAGGAGAGCAGGTCTTCACCACGCAGCACATGGGTGATCCGCATCAGCGCGTCGTCCACCGGATTCACCAGCGTGTAGAGCGGGTCACCATTTCCGCGGGTGAGCGCGAAGTCGGGCACGGTACCGGCCTTGAAGGTGGTTTCCCCGCGCACCAGATCGTTCCAGCTGAGATCTTCGGCGGGCATCCGCAACCGCACCACCGCGGGCCTGCCCTCGGCCTTGTACGCGGCGATCTGCTCCTGGCTCAGGTCCCGGTCGAAGTTGTCGTACCCGAGTTTCGGATCGCGCCCGGCCGCGCGATGCCGGGCCTCGACCTCCTCCGGCGTCGAGAACGCCTCATAGGCCTCGCCCGCCGCGAGCAGCCTGCGCACCACGTCGAGGTGCTGATCGCGCCGCTGCGACTGCCGGTAGGGCCCGAACGGCCCACCGACCTCCGGCCCCTCGTCCCAGGTGAGTCCCAGCCAGCGCAGCGCGTCGAGCAGCGCGTTGTAGGACTCCTCGGAATCGCGTGCGGCGTCGGTGTCTTCGATCCGGAACACGAAGTTGCCGCCGTGGTGGCGCGCGTAGGCCCAGTTGAACAGTGCCGTGCGGATCAGGCCGACGTGCGGCGTGCCGGTCGGCGACGGGCAGAAACGGACCCGTACTTCAGTCATGACTCTCTTCTCTGCGCTTGTCCGGGGATCAGCGCTTGGTGGCAACAGGATTGGTGAGGGTGCCGATGCCCTCGACGGTGACCGACACGTTCTGCCCGGCCTGCAACGGGCCGACGCCTTCCGGTGTGCCGGTGAGGATCACATCACCGGGCAGCAGGGTCATCACCGAGCTGATCCACTCGATGATCTCGCCGATGTCGTGCAGGAACAGCGACGTGCGGCTGCGCTGGCGCACCTCGCCGTCGAGCTCGGTGGTGATCTCCAGATCACTGGGATCCAGGGCGGTTTCGATCCACGGTCCCAGCGGGCAGAAGGTGTCGTAGCCCTTGGCCCTGGTCCACTGTCCGTCCTGGCGCTGCTGGTCACGGGCGGTCACATCATTGGCGATGGTGTAGCCCAGGATCACGTCGGCGGCCTTGGCGGCGGCGACGTCCTTGCACGGGCGCCCGATCACCACGGCGAGCTCGCCCTCGTAGTCGACCTGGGAAGAGCTGGGCGGCAGGATGATCGGAACGTTGGGGCCCACGATGGACGTATTCGGTTTGATGAAGATCACCGGCTCCGACGGCGCCTCGCCGCCCATCTCGGCCACGTGGGCGGCGTAGTTCTTGCCGATGCAGATCACTTTGCTGGCCAGAATCGGCGCGAGCAGGCGGATGTCGGCCAGCGGCCAGCTCCGTCCGGTGAACGTCGGCGAGCCGAACGGGTGTTCGGCGATCTCCTTGGCGGTGGCATCGCTTCCGTCACCTTCGATGCTGACGAACGCGACTCCGTCGGGACTGGCAACTCGACCTAAGCGCATGCGGTGAAGTCTATCGAGGCACACCCACCTGCCCGAACGCGCCCGCGAGGCGGCGCGAGTCCTTTGATGCGCGTGCCGGCCCGATCGGACCCGGCTCACATCGGTGTAATTCGAAGGTGCTGTCCGCGTGCGTGATTCGCATTCTGGCCCGAGGCTCCGGGTGTGACCTGTCAGACACCACGACCCGGAGCGAGACCCACGGGTCACCGGTGTAGCGTGATCACCAGCGTTCATGGACTGGGACTTCAATCCCATTCCATGAGATGCAATCGTGCAATCCAGCGAGGTGAGTATCGTGACCGAGGTGCGGCCGACGGACCGGATCCACAACGGCAGACGCTGGCTGATGCTCGCTCTCGGGGTCTTCGCCCAGACCGCGAGTTCGATCTTCATCCACGGCACCCCGTTCCTGCTGCCCGCGCTCACCGCCCGCGGCGACTCGCTGGTGGCAGCCGGCGCCCTGGTCGCCCTGCCGACCCTGGGCCTGGTGTGCACGTTGATCGCCTGGGGCTATGTCGTCGACCGGATCGGGGAACGCGTCGTACTGGTGGCGGGCACCGCGCTGATGTGCGTGGCGGGCGTCGCCGCGGCACTGGCGGACGACCCGGTCGTGTTCGCCGCGCTGCTGTTCGTGGGCGGTATCGGCGCCGCCAGCTCCAACGGCGCCAGCGGGCGGTTGATCGTCGGCTGGTTCCCGCCGGACCGGCGCGGGGTGGCCATGGGAATCCGCCAGGCCGCCCAGCCCCTCGGTGTCGGCATCGGCGCGATCACCATCCCCTGGGTCGCCCAGCACCACGGCATCCCCGCCGCCATGCTCGTCCCGTCGCTGCTGGCCGGCGCCGCCGCGATCGGCTGCCTGGTGGGCATCGTCGACCCGGCGCGCCCGCCCGCCGAGGCCGCCGACCGCGCCAACCCCTACCGCGGCGGTTCCACCCTGTGGCGAATCCACGTGGTCTCGATCCTGCTCGTCATCCCGCAGGGCACCCTGTGGACTTTCGGCCTGCTGTGGCTGCACCGCGACCTGGGCTGGCCCCTCCCGACGGCGGGGGCCTTGCTGACGGTGACCCAATTCCTGGGCGCGGCCGGACGAATCGGCGCGGGCGCGTGGTCGGACCGCGTCGGCTCACGCCTGGGACCCCTGCGTCAGGTGGCCGTCGCCGCCGCCATCACCATGGCCGCGCTCACCGTCACCGCCTGGACCGACTGGTGGTGGGCGGCGATCCCGCTGATGGTCGCGGCCTCGGTGATCTCGGTCTCGGACAACGGGTTGGCCTTCACCGCGGTGGCCGAAATCGCCGGGCCGTTCTGGAGCGGTCGCGGCCTGGGCATCCAGAACACCGGCCAGAATCTCGCGTTGGCCGCGGTTCCACCGGTTTTCGGTGCCGTCATCGCCGCCACCGGTTTCCCCGCGGTCTTCGCGGTGGCGGCGGTGGCGGCCGCGGCGGCCATCCCGCTGGTGCCGCGGAGCACCGGAAGATAGCCGGTCGGAGCCGGATTCGGGGCGGCTAGGCGGTGCCGGAGCGGTCGGCGAGGCCGAGGCGCAGGTGTTCGCTGTGGTAGACCGCTTCGTCGAGCAGCTGGGCGACATGATTGTCGTGCAGGCTGTAGACGATGCTTCGCCCGGCGCGGGTGCCGATGACCAGTCCCAGATTGCGCAGCAGCCGCAACTGATGCGAGACGGCCGACTGCTCCATCCCCACCGCCTCGGCCAGTTCGGTCACCGGGCGCGGCCCCTGCCGTAGTTCGGACAGGATCAGCAGCCTGCTCGGAGTGGCCAATGCCTGCAGGGTGGTGGCCACGTGCGCGGCGGTGTCGGCGTCCAGCCGGGTGGTCGGCCGGTCGCGGCCATCCACACCGTGTCCCATGGGCGGCAGTCTAGCGGACCGGCATTGATGAAGACCTCTTCATATGTTCTGTTATTCTCGCGTTCGTCCTGTCCCCGTCCCGGAGGTTCCTCGTGGCCACGTCCACCGCACTGCGCCCCCGCGCGGCCGCACTCCCCCGCGTCCGGCGCACCCGCCTGCTCGACATCGCGGAAGTACGCTGGGCAGCAACGTCGCTGGTCCTGTTCCTGCTGGGCCTGGCCACGCAGTTGTCGAGTGCGCCGGAGTGGACGTGGTGGGCGTTGTACCTGGCCTGCGCCGTCACCGGCGGCTGGGAGCCGGCGCTCGGCGGGCTGCGGGCGCTGCGGGACCGCACGCTCGATGTCGATCTGCTGATGGTCGTCGCCGCGATCGGCGCGGTGTCGATCGGCCAGATCACCGACGGCGCACTGCTGATCGTGATCTTCGCGACCTCCGGCGCGATGGAGGCCCTCGCCACCGCCAGAACCGAGGATTCGGTGCGCGGCCTGCTCGACCTCACCCCCGAGACCGCCACCGTGCTTCGGACCGACGGCACCGAACAAACGGTAGCCGCAAGCGAGCTCGACATCGGCGAGGTGGTGCTGATCCGGCCCGGCGACCGGATCGCCGCCGACGGCACGGTCGTGGCCGGGGCGAGCGAAGTCGATCAGGCCACCATCACCGGCGAACCGCTCCCGGTGGATCGCACCGTCGGCGACGAAGTCTTCGCCGGAACGCTCAACGGCACCGGCACGTTGCGGGTCAGGGTGGATCGGCGCGCACACGACTGGGTGGTCGCCCGGATCGCCGGCCTGGTCGACGAAGCCGTCCGCACCAAGGCGGGCACCCAGCTGTTCATCGACAAGATCGAGCAGCGCTATTCGATCGGCATGGTCGCCGCCACCGTCGCGGTGTTCGCCGTACCGCTGCTGTGGGGTGCGCCGATACGCGAATCCCTCTTGCGCGCCATGACATTCATGATCGTGGCCTCCCCGTGCGCCATTGTCCTGGCGACGATGCCACCCCTGCTCGCCGCGATCGCCACCGCCGGCCGGCACGGTGTGCTGGTGAAGTCCGCCGCGGTGATGGAACAGCTCGGCACCACCACCCGCGTCGCCTTCGACAAGACCGGCACCCTCACCCGGGGCACGCCGGAACTCACCGAAGTCCTCGTGCTGCCGGAAGTTTCGCACACCGAAGACGCAGTCGTTCGCCTTGCCGCCGCCGCCGAACACCCGAGCGAGCACCCACTGGCCGCCGCCATCGTCCGGGCCGCCCGCCACCGCGACCTCATCCTGCCGAACGCCACGGAATTCGCCGCCGAACCGGGCCGCGGCGTATCCGCCGTCGTCGACGGCCATTCGATCCGAGTCGGCTCGCCCGCAACGCTGTTGCATACCGGTGAGCCTCATCCACCGAAAACTGCTGAGGCAGCACCGGACACGGTTGGCTTCGGCGCCCGCGGCGATGCCGTCCACTCGGCGGCCACCGCCGCGGTAGCGGCGCAACAGGCACTCGGCCACACCGCGGTGATCGTCCTGTGCGACAACTCCCCCATCGCCGTCCTCGGCATCGCCGACCGCGACCGCCCGGAATCCGCCGCCACCGTCACCGCGCTCACCGAATCGACCGGCGCCGCACCGGTTCTGCTCACCGGCGACAATCACACCACCGCGGCCCGGTTGGCGGCCCGCGTGGGAATCACCGACATCCGGACCGAGCTGCTCCCGGATGACAAAGTCACCGCCATCCGCGCCATGCAGTCCGAGGGCGCCAGGGTCACCATGGTCGGTGACGGCCTCAACGACGCCCCCGCGCTGGCCACCGCCCACGTCGGAATAGCCATGGGCGGCACCGGTTCGGCCCTCACCCTGCAAGCCGCCGACGCGGTGGTGGTCCGCGACGACCTCACCACCATCCCCACCGTCATCGCGCTGTCCCGCCGAGCCCGCCGCCTGGTCATCGCCAACCTCGCCATCGCAGGCACCTTCATCGCGGTACTGGTCACCTGGGATCTGGTGGGGCACTTGCCGTTACCCCTGGGCGTAGCGGGCCACGAAGGATCGACGGTGATCGTCGCGCTCAACGGCCTCCGCCTGTTGAGCTCGTCGGCTTGGCGGCGAGCCGAGACCGACCGCGGTTGACACCGGTTCACGCGAAAGACGCTGAGCACCAACGCGACCCGAAAATTCGAAGGGCCCGCACCGGCTGTGTGCCGGGCGGACCCTTCGGTTCGGTGTTTGTCAGACGGCGGCGGCGATCCGGTCGCCGATTTCCACGGTGGACGCGGAGCCGGTGCGCGAGGCCAGATCCTTGGCGACCGCGGACTCGATGCGGGCCGCGCCTTCGGCGTCGCCGAGGTGGTTGAGCAGCAGGGCCACCGACAGAATGGCGGCGGTCGGGTCGGCCTTGGACTGGCCCGCGATGTCGGGGGCACTGCCGTGAACCGGTTCGAACATCGACGGGTTCGCACCCGAGGCGTCGATGTTGCCCGAGGCGGCCAGCCCGATGCCACCGCTCACAGCGGCGGCGAGGTCGGTGATGATGTCGCCGAACAGGTTGTCGGTGACGATCACGTCGAAGCGGCCCGGGTCGTTCACCATGTGGATGGTGGCGGCGTCGATGTGCTGGTACGCCGTTGTCACATCAGGGAACTCGGTGGCTACCTCGTCGACGGTGCGCTGCCACAGCGACCCGGCGAAGGCGAGCACATTGTTCTTGTGCACCAGCGTCAGGTGCTTGCGGCGGGCCTGCGCGGTCGCGAAGGCGTAGCGCACCACGCGCTCGATGCCGAAGCGGGTGTTGTTGGACACCTCGGTCGCCACCTCGTGCGGGGTGCCGACGCGAATCGCGCCGCCGGTGCCGGTGTAGGGGCCTTCGGTGCCTTCACGCACCACCACGAAGTCGATGTCGGGGTTGCCGCTGAGCGGGCTGGTGACACCCGGGAACAGCTTCGACGGCCGCAGGTTCACGTGGTGGTCCAGCGCGAAACGCGTCTTCAGCAACAGCCCGCGCTCGAGCATGCCGCTGGGCACCGACGGGTCACCGATCGCGCCGAGCAGGATCGCGTCGTGCTGCTTCAGCTCCGGCAGCACCGACTCGGGCAGGATCTCCCCGGTCCGGTGGTAGCGCGCCGCGCCCAGGTCGTACTCGGTCTTCTCGACACCCGGCGACACCACGTCGAGCACCTTGAGCGCCTCGGCGATGACCTCGGGACCGATGCCGTCACCGGCGATAACTGCGAGCTTCATTGTGTTACGACTCCAATCAGACGGTTTCGCTGGAGACCAGCCCGTACAGGTGACGGCTTGCTGGAGACCAGCCCGTCGAACATCGCCACGTTACCCGGCAGCGGCAGGGCCGCCGCACGCACCCGAGCGCGCTTCGGCACTGTCTGGCGTCACTGTGCCGGGCACGACCCCGGCGACCCTTGTCGGGACACCGCAGCCGTTCGAGACCGCTCGGGCGAACGACCGAACGGGGCGGGACCCGCGGCTGTCACCGCGCGTCTCGCCCCGCCCTCGCGCGACCCGTCCGGCCGCGATCAGAGCGCCGCGGCGCTCCGAAAACTCAAGCCAGGTCTACCAGGACGACCTTGGACGCGCCGACGGCCTCGGCGATCGCGGTCTGCACCTCGGCCGGAACCGTGGCGTTCACGCGCAGCACCACGGTGGCGCCTTCGGCATCGACGTCCTGGCTCAGCTGGGCGGCCAGGATGTCGATCTCGGCCTGACCCAGCAGGGTGCCGATCTTGCCAAGGGCGCCCGGCTTGTCGCTGTAGTTCAGCACGGCCAGGTTCAGACCTTCGGCGCGCATGTCGTAGTTGCGGCCGTTGATGTTGACGATCTTCTCGACCTGGGCGGGTTCGGTGAGCGAACCGGCCACGTTCAGGGTCGAGCCGTCGCCGAACACGGCGCGCAGGTCGACGACGCTGCGGTGGTTCGGGCTCTCGGTGGCGGTGGTGACGGCGGCGGTGATGCCCCGCTCCTTGGCCAGCGCCGGGGCGTTGACGAAGGTGACCTGGTCCTCGACCAGCGCCGAGAACACCCCGCGCAGCGCGGACAGTTCCAGCACGGCGACATCCTGGGTGGCCAACTCGCCACGCACCTGCACCTCGACGCTGACGGGCAGCTCGCTCGCGATCGCACCCAGCAGCGCGCCCTGCTTGCGCACCACATCGAGCCAGGGGGCGACGACGTCGTTCACGGCACCACCGGTGACGTTCACCGCACCGGGCACGAACTCACCGGCCAGCGCCAGCAGCACCGACTTGGCGACATCGGTGCCGGCGCGGTCCTGCGCCTCGGCGGTGGAGGCACCCAGGTGCGGGGTCACGACGACCTCGGGCAGGTCGAACAGCGGGCTGTCGGTGCACGGCTCGGTCTCGAACACGTCGAGGCCCGCGGCACGCACGTGGCCGGACTTGATGGCGTCGGCCAGGGCCTGCTCGTCGATCAGGCCACCGCGGGCGGCGTTGACGATGATGACGCCCGGCTTGGTCTTGGCCAGGGTCTCGGCGTTGAGCATGCCCTTGGTTTCAGGCGTCTTCGGCAGGTGGATGGAGATGAAGTCGGCGCGCTCGAGCACCTCTTCCAGGCTCAGCAGCTCGATGCCCAGCTGGGCGGCGCGCGCGGGCGAGGTGTAGGGGTCGTAGGCGACGATCTTGGTCTCGAAGGCGGCGAGGCGCTGCGCGAACAGCTGGCCGATGCGGCCCAGGCCGATCACACCGACGGTCTTGCCGAGGATCTCGACACCGTTGAACTTGCTGCGCTTCCAGGTCTTCTCACGCAGCGTCGCGTCGGCGGCCGGGATCTGCCGCGCGGCCGAGAGCAGCAACGTGACCGCGTGCTCAGCGGCGGTGTGGATGTTGGAGGTCGGCGCGTTGACGACCATCACGCCACGTTCGGTGGCGGCGGGCACATCGACATTGTCGAGGCCGACGCCGGCGCGGGCGACGATCTGGAGCTTCTTGCCCGCGTCGAGCACCTCGGCGTCGACGGTGGTGGCCGAGCGCACGAGAATCGCGTCGGCCTCCGGGACCGCGGCGAGCAGCGCCGGGCGGTCGGGGCCGTCGACCCAGCGAACCTCGACACCGTCACCGAGCGCGTCGACGGTCGACTGGGCGAGCTTGTCGGCGATCAGAACTACAGGACGGCCTGCTTGGCTCACTGTGGGGTACTCCTGGGGAAGAAAGGGGTCGGCGGTTTCCGCTGCCCAGAATAGTCGCCGGGGGTTCGGGTCCCCTTACCCCCCTGCCCGAAAACCGGGTGAACCCTGAGTACCGCGCCCTTAACATCACCGCATGACCCTGCGCACCGTCCCCGATTCGATGGATCCGGCCGTGGTCGCCGCCGTCGACGCCGAGCTCGACCGGGTGGCGGCACAGCACCGCGTCGCGATCCCGCTCGCCATCGAAAGCGGCAGCCGCGCTTGGGGCTTCCCTTCCCCCGACTCCGATTACGACTGTCGTTTCGTCTACGTGGCGGGCCTCGAGACCTATCTCTCACCGTGGCGCACCCGCGACGTGATCGAGACACCGCTGGTCGGTCTGCTCGATGTGAACGGCTGGGATCTGGCCAAGGCGTTGCGCCTGCTCGTCGCGGGTAACGCGGTGCTCGTCGAGTGGTTGATGTCACCGATCGTCTATCGCGGCGACGAGGATTTCCGCACCCGCCTGCGCGAGGTCGCCACGCGAGTAGCCGATCGTGATCGCATCGCCCGGCACTATCTGCACCTCGGCGCGCGCCAGTGGGCACTGTTCGAGCGCAACGGCGGCATCAAGAAGGTGTTCTACTCGCTGCGGCCGGCCATGGCGCTGCGCTGGTTGCGCGAGCATCCCGCGGCCGCGGTCGCGCCGATGCACCTGCCGACCTTGATGGAGCAGTGCGACCTGCCCACCGACCTCGTCACGGCGATCGCGGAACTCACCGATCTGAAGTCGCGAACGAGGGAGATGGGTTCGGCGGCGCCGCCCGCCCTGATCGCGGCGTTCATCACCGATGAATTCACGAGGGCGGCAACGGCATTCGACTCACGCGGCCCGCGTGACCTGAGTACGGCCAGGGCGATCACCGGCGAGTTCTTCCGCACCGAAGCGCTGGGGGCAACCACCCCCGGATAGCAGAAACTCCGCACCAGCAGGTGCGGAGCTTCACATTCGTACGCTAGTTCAGCGCAGAATCAGATGGCGCGAACGTCCTGAGCCTGGGGGCCCTTCTGACCCTGCCCGACCTCGAACTCCACGCGCTGGCCCTCTTCGAGGGACTTGAAGCCGGAGCCGCCGATCGCGGAGTAATGCACGAAGACGTCCGGGCCGCCTCCGTCTTGGGCGATGAAGCCGAAGCCCTTTTCGCCGTTGAACCACTTAACAACACCCTGTGCCATTTCAAAAACCTTCTGTAGATGAGCCAGGTCCTAATAGTCCGGTCCCGGTCTCAGTCACCACCATGCCATGATCCGACGAATTCAGCCACCCCACTGTGAGACACCCCTCCCCCGGGCCCTGTCAGCCGGTGCCGACACAGAGGTGACGGCGCCCTCATTCCGGGATGCTCGGCGTATGCCGAGGTAGTTGCGGTGCGGATGCCAGATCATTTCGCCGCACCCGGCAAACCGACTGGCACGCATCATGAGCGAGCAGCCGTCCGCGCCCTCGATGCACATCGTCAGCAACCCTTTACATTTTCCATGAACCCAGTACGGCAAATTTCCTACCAGCGTATTTTCACCAATCGTGAGGGTGCACACACCCCGCGGGAAAATCGCGCAAGGAGCAGAGCGTGCTGAACATCAACCATTTCACCTACGGCTGGCTGACCCCGTCGGCGGCCTATCTCATGTCGGTCCTCGGGTCGATGCTGGCGCTGCGATGCATGGTTCGCTCGCGCGCCTCCGGCAACCACGGCGGTTGGCTCACCGCGGCCGCGGTCGCACTCGGCGGCACCGGAATCTGGGTCATGCATTTCATCGCCATGCTCGGTTTCTCGGTACAGGGCGCGACTATCCGATACAACGTCCCCATCACCTTGTTCAGCGCCGCCGTGGCGATGGGGGTGGTGTGGCTCGGTTTGTCCATCGTGGTGCGGCGCGGCTGGGACTCCGCGGCGCTGCCCGTCGGCGGCGCCATCACCGGCCTCGGCGTCGCCGCGATGCACTACGCGGGCATGTACGCGCTGAAGACCGACATCGAGATCGTCTACGACCCGTTCATCGTGGCTTTCTCACTGGTGATCGCCGTGGTCGCCGCGACCGCCGCCCTGTGGTTCGCCCTGCACATCCACGGCTTGATCGCCACCCTCGGCGCCGCCCTGCTGATGGGCGTGGCCGTCACCGGAATGCACTACACCGGCATGTTCTCCATGAGCGCCCACACCACCGCCCACGCGGCCCACGCCACCGGCGCCACCGCATCGCAACTGCTCAGCCCGCTGATCATCGCGATCAGCATGGTCACCATGATCCTGCTGATGCAGGTCGGCATCACCGAAGCCGAGGACCCCAACCCGACCCGCCCGGTCCGCGGGCAACGCGCCAGCCGCTTCTGGCCCAGCGGCCAGAACTGAGACCGGCTACTCCACCACCCGCACCCGCTGCGCTTCCGGCCCCCGCCGGGTCTGGCGCACCGTGAACTCCACCCGCTGACCGTCACGCAGCGTGCGGAACCCCGCCCCGGCGAGCGCGGTGTACTCCACGAACACCTCGGGCCCACCCGCGTCCGGGGCGATGAACCCGAACCCTTTGCCGCCGTCGAACCAGCTCACCACGCCGCCGGTCATCCACCGACCCTCCTGCCCATGTGCCTGTCGTGCCGATACATCCATCGTCGCACGCCGTCGCCGACCGCCGATACGTCCGCGCCGTCATCCCTCCTTGCCGGATTGCCCACAGGAGAAGTTCGAGACCGCGCCTGCCACAGACGGATTCGGGGTATACCCAGTTCATGAGTTTCCCGATGTCCTTCGGGCTCACCCAGGTCGGGCTGCTCGCCCTTCTCGCGGTGGCCGTCGTCCTCCTCATCTGGGCCGGCCTGGCCGCCGCGCGCCGCCGCGGCCCGAAAGCCGTCCTCGGCCGCGCCGTTCCCGCCCTGGCCCTGATGCTGGTAGCGGTCGTGCTGCTCTGGGTCGCGACACTGCTGCAGAGCTACCTCGGCCTGACCGGCGAGATCAAAGCCGCCCACGTCGTCGCGAAAACCGTCGCCGACCAATCCCTCGAACTCGAACTCACCCTCTACGACGAAGACGGCAACCTCGACACCCGCACCACCCACCGCGTCGAAGGCGACCTGTGGGTCCTGCAAGCCGGCATCGTCGAACTCGAACACTGGGTCAACGCCCTCGGCTTCCACTCCGGCTACAAGATCACCCGCCTCTACGGCCAGCGCCTCAACGGCAAAGCAACCACCCAGGACCACCTGATGCTCAACGGCGGCGACCGCGACTTCTTCGAAGACATGCGCGAAAACCGCTGGTACACCTCCCCCTTCGTCCGCTCCGCCTACGGTAACGCCGTCATCGCCACCCCGGGCGAATACGACGTCTTCATCTCCCGCGACGCCATCAAGGTCCGCCCGACGAGCTGAACCGCTCCCGTCTGGTGGCACGATCACCGCAGTGCAGGTGGCTGTCCGAGGAAATCGCCTCACAGATCGAACGCAGCGCGCACACAGACCTAGCGGCAGACCCCCCACGAAGCTGGCGGGCCCTGACCTACTGATCACACCTTCGACCGCACCGTTTTACAACATATCCATCCGAGCCGCAGGCGGATGTCCTCGGCGTCAGCAGTGCGCGCTTACGCCGGCGGGTTCGTAGAGTTGAGACCGTGGAGATCCGAGCTTTCACCGAAGCGGACGGTGCGGCCCTTCGGGACCTGTCCAACGATGTGGGCGAAGGCTCACCTACCGGCACCTTGTGGGGCCACCCCGAATCCGAGGCCGCGGTATACCTGTACCCGTACATGGAACTCGAACCCGACTCACTGTTCCTGGCGGTCGACAACGGCTATCTGGTCGGCTACCTCACAGGGTGCGTCGACAGCACCACGTTCCCGAGCGAACCGGAACGCTTCGAATCTGCAATCCGCCGGCACCGCTTGATCTTCCGACGCAAACCGGCCACCTTCTTCGCCCGCGCCGTAGCCGACACCCTCATCGCAAAGGCCCGGCGCCAACCCATCTCAGGCGAACTCATCGACCCCCGCTGGCCCTCACACCTCCACATCAATCTCCTCCCCCGAGCCCGCGGCACCGGCGCCGCCGACGCCCTGATGCACCACTTCCTCGACCACGCCGCCGCCAGCGGATCACCCGGTTGCTACTTACAAACGCTGGTCGAGAACACCCGAGCTGTTCGTTTCTTCGAGCGGATGGGTTTCACACCGCACGGCGTTCCGACCGTGGTTCCCGGCCTCCGTTACGAGGGTGCACGGGTACACCAACTGACGATGGTCCGTCCCGTCGACCAGGTCTGATCATACGAACGCCGGAGGTCACGACTCGGCGCCTAGGAGAAGCACCATCTCCCACCTCAAGGTCTCCTCCGAGTCGGCCTCGAGCAGCAACCGTCCTGCTTCCTCAGCAGGGATGGGAATCCCCTCGCCGCAGGCACCGAGAAGTTCTTCGGCGTATGTGCGAACTCGCTGTACGACGCCAGGGCCGCCGATCATCCCAGCGCGTCTGCTGAACGATCGCTCCCTGGACAAAGTTTAACGGGCGTAGCGCTCCGCGTAACACGCTGACCGCCACTGCCCGTTTCTACACAAGAGAAACCACAGAGTTGTCCGAACGGCGGAGCCTGGACCCCGCAGTCGACTCCCAATAAGCTTCCAGTCTTATCCTGCCAGTAGCGAACGCGAAGACCGGTTCCTGGAGTCGGATGCTGGTCGGGTTGACCGCGTCGACAGAGGCGACCGGGCCCCTCGATTCGGCGATTACGCGCGTTCACCAATGCGACGGAAAGCATCTGACCACCAACTGCAGCGGTCCGGTCTGACTGTGTTAGCCCGCGTCGGCTATCCCGGCGACAGCCCGATGACGACCGCGGCGCGCGACGCAATTTCGGTGCCGCGGGCTCCCCCGGTGGCGGTCTCGTTTATGTGGGCACTGGGCTAGAGCTGGAGGACCACCGACTTGCCTATCAGGTCATCGGCAGGGCGACCCGCCAGCTCGGCGTGGGTCTCCGGGGGTATACACGCACACCTGGCACGGCGAGCTCGTACGGCTAACGCGCGACGACAGGCGATAAGTAGGAGGAGCCCCTGAACGCGATTCGACCCCAGTCGACAGCGCGGGTCGAGGACTCGCCCACCCCATATGCACGCATGGCATCGCAACGCTGCCCGAAACAGGCAAGTGCGCATGGTCACTCCCGTGCCCAGTGCGAACGGGAGTGACCATCGACCGCACCTCACCATCGAACCGATTTGATGCGTTCCTATACTTGATGGTCCGGGACGATTGCTCCCCAGCTACAAACTTGCAGCGGGGCATCTCGGCGGCTCAGCGGGAAAACTTTCCAGGGTCAACCGCTACGAGCCGTGAACAGCGTGTACCGACTCGGCCGGCACGGTCGAGTCGGTACACGACTGCGGCGGAGTAAAGAGCAAAGACAGCAGCACCGGCAAGCAGACCAGGCTCAGAGCTTTTCCGTACCTGATCAGTGCGGCCAATCTGCGCGGCCACAGGCAAGCATCATCTCGGTCGGCGGGGTCATTCGGGTTGTCCTCACTCATTGTGAGTTACCAGCTCCTAACGTATTCCGGGTCCGCGTCGCCGGTCGGCAGTGCGGATTGCAGGCTATGAGTTCGCCCAACGTGCCCTGATCAGTCTTTGCACAGGCGATGATCACTTCGGTAATGCCCACGCCATGGCGGACCGCGCGAGGACATTCGACACCTCATTTCAGGGATCTCCCGGCCGCCATCAACGCACCTCCGAGTAGCGCGGAGACGTCGACGCCAGCCTCCGACTCCAGGAGCCGGTAGGCGATCTCCATCACCTCGAGAGGCTTCCGCTGAGCCGCGTGGGCGACAATTCCATCCGCTGCATCCGAGACACCGATGCTCCGACAGGAGATAATCGCCTCGACGGCTTCTGCTGGCAACGCGTCGGACCCGACATGGCGGATCAGCCCGTTGACGCGCGCAAGATCGCCGGCGCCAACGTACTCGACAACCAATCTCGCCGCAGGCCAAGCTACATCGATGCCATCGGCGTCGGGCCGGTCCCCTTTCTTGAGGGGGACCGGCCCAACATCGGCAACCAACTCCTCCACCGGGGAGGCCGGCTTCATCGATCCACGCCGCTTCTTCCCATTCCTGGCGCCGACGCTTCCCAGTCCCTGCCATGCCGTGCACAACGGATGCGACTCCCATGGCAGCACCTCACGACTACCGGCCTTGGTTTCGGCAAGGATATGCAGCGGGCGGAGCAGTTCTTCTCTGGGCTGGCGCCGCAGATCGCCTCGAACCCACCGTGACATCGTCGTGGTACTGCACACCTCCCACCACGGTCGGACCCCTTGGGACTGAAGCGCACGGTCGTACAGGTCATCCAGCTGGACCTTGATGTGCTCATACGACCCGTCGAGGAACTTCACGATCCTCCGCACCTCCACTGCGAACCTTCGGTATGCATGATTCAGATTGGGGTCCAGCTCGTTGAAACATCCCGGCTGGAATCTTCCACTATTCATGAAACAGATTGCCCCTAACCGCATTTGACACAACTCTGCCTAGAATCTTCCTCGCCACGTCCGGTCCGTCAACGCCTCCACCCAGCCCACATTTCGCCCGGACTGACAACAGTCAGGCAGCCGAAGTCGGGATGGGTAAATCCGGGATGGGTCGAAAATCGGTATGGGTGAACATCTTCAGATGAACGTAAGGTAGGTAGCCAGGTAGCCCGCCAAGGTTGCGCGTCAACGTCCTACTAAACCGTCAGGGATCTTTTGGAGGCCGAGCAAGCATGACAATGCCGGACTGGAGCGAAACGTCACTAGGGTCTATGAAACGTGTTGGCCTCTGGCTCGTCCAGGAAGTAGGAGAGGGTGAGCTGTTCAGCAAACAGGACCTCCGTGACGCCTTTCCGTCAGTCGCCCAGGTCGATCGACGGCTTCGGGACCTTCGTGACTTCGGCTGGCGCATCGATACCAACCGGGAGGACCCCAGTCTCCAGAGTCACGAACAACGGTTCGTCACCCAGGGAGATCCCGTGTGGGAGCCAGGCAGGGCGACGAGAAGGACAGGCGCGACGATCACGGCTGCCGAACGACAGTTGGCGATGTCGCGTGACGGGCACATGTGCCGCTCATGCGGAATAGGCCCTGGCGAGACCTATCCGGGTACGTACATCGCGTCCCAGCTCGATGTAGCACGGCGATCAGTCCGGCTGCCATCCGGCGAGATAGATGTCCACTTGGTTATCGAGTGCACCCGCTGCCGTATCGGCAGACGAGAGCTTGTAGCCGACGCCGGCGACATAATTACACGCATTGCATCACTTCCGCGGTACGAACAGCAGATGCTTGCCAGCTGGGTGAAACAAGATTTCCGCACATTCAGCGAGGCTGAGTCCCTGTGGGCTGCATACCGCACACTACCGGCCGACTCGCGGGCCCTAGTCCACGAGTCGCTCGAATAGAACACACCGCGATTTCACATGCAGCTACGGCTGCTGCTGAACGGGCGAATATTCCAATTCAAAATATCCTCAGGAGAACCCACGATGTTTACCGACTTCGGCACACCTCCCCAGGCGCCACATACCCGGCAACTGGTCGAGCAGCGCCTCGAGGACCGTCGCGAAACCAACGGCGTCGCGGAGACACTCACTGTCGAATGGCGCGGCACGCAGAGGCATATCGAGGTAATCGATGTGCCCTTGACCACACTGGCCTACAACCCTGGGACTCATCGCATACGTGCACAACGCAGTCTTGACCCGGAGCGCGACGCCACGCTCACTGACGACCCCTGGAGCCAGGAAAGTCAAGATTATCTCCGGCACCTGCTCACAATACGCCCATCAGAGCCCAACAAGCGCGATCCTGATTTTGAAGAGCTGAAAGCAAGCCTCCAGCTACACAAGCAGAATGATCCCGGCCTGATCACACGCGATGGCGTGATCGTGAACGGCAACACTCGCTGCGCTGCACTCCACGAGATCGATCCCAACTCGAATATGCGTGTCGGCGTGTTGCCGGCCTCCTGCACCTGGCAGGACATCAACGATATCGAGATATCACTCCAACTGCGTCCCGACCGACGCCGTGACTATTCGTATATAAACCGGCTGCTTGCCATCGAGGAACAGCGTGTCCATCTGAATCGCGAGCTTCCGGTGATCGCAGCGAAATTCCACACCAACGTGCGCTCTTGTGAGCGCGATCTATGGGTTCTTGCGCAACTTCGAGATTTGATCGAACGCAGCGAAACCACCGGTGGTCCCACACTCCGTTTGATGGACCTCGAGCGTTCCCAGGAGAAGCTTGCAGAGCTATACCGCGCGTACATTAAGGAAAGCTCTAAAAATAAGGATAAAGCAGATCTCCTCAAGGAGGCCCGACTCGCGGCGATCGTTCTCGACTTCTCAAAGACCGATGTAAGGTACATCGATCACGATTTCCAAACTCGGTACCTAAACAGGGAATTGACCGATGAGATGAAGGATAGCGAGGAGGCCGCGCCGGCAACGGTTTCCATCCCCGGACTCGGGCGTAGTGTAGCCGCACCCGGTGCAGATGTCGCTTCGGCACGGGCAATCACCGACAAACTTATTCAGGCGAAAGCTATCGAATCTGCAGGCGCGGCCGCCGATATCGACCAGCAACTGGCCGCGTCAAAATTGATAGGAGACTATCGAAGGGCATTCAATGAAGCGATTGAAGTCGCCGGGAGGGACACGCGACTGAAGAAAAAGCGGCTGGCAGCGCCAGATAGAATCACGGACGCATGTAAAGATTTGGATCAGTCGGTTACCGACATCGTGACGGCACGAGGCAGTGCCAGCCTCGACGAAGGCGCGTTTGATGATGCATTGTCCCAGCTCCGTCAGGTGCTGAAAAAGGTAGTATTCGAAGCCAATCGAAGTATCGAGCTGCCCGGCGAAGGCCTTCAATGGCTGAGCGCCGCCGTGGAGGCGAAGTAGGAGCGGCATGTCTAATCCTGACACCACACCTTCGTTACGGCTGAGCTTCGATGTCACACGTACGCGGGTAGAACTGCGTACGACTGCGGCATACCAGTCCGACTTCGCCAGGCTCATTGGGCGGTTAGCAGGAACGGGGAAGCGCGGAGCGCTCTCAATCGAAGTCGACTTGGACGACTTCCTGGTCAGCCTCAGCGAGTTGAGTACATGGATCCATCCTGGCGTCAACTGGGATGCGAACCTTGCCACACTCGTCACCGGAGTCCTCGACGACACCGACGCGATACAACGCAGATTGGCCGGAGATTCCGCCGCAATCTCGGACTTCGACGTTGCGGCGGAGCAGGTCATCAGTCGCCTCGGTAAAAATTGGATTGCCGACCTGACATCATTCCAAAAGCGCGACATCGCTCGACTGCTGTCACTGCGTCACGGCGCGAACTTCAGTGTGCCAGGGGCCGGCAAAACACGCGTCGCACTTGCCGTGTACGCCGCGGTTCGCGAACAAGGCCACGCGAAACGACTCCTAGTGGTGTGCCCAAAGTCTGCGTATGACGCCTGGAAGCAGGAAGCCGCAACCTGTTTCGATGAGCCCCTCCGTGTAGCGATAAATGGTTCAACCGACGCGGTCGGAGCTGAACTTCGCATTGTGAACTACGAACGGCTCGATCGCGCATTGAGTGATCTATCGGACTGGCTCAGAAGCGCTCCAGCCATGATCGTTCTCGACGAAGCGCACCGAATGAAGCTCGGTGCCAGCGGCACTTATGGATCATCATGCCTCGCCTTGGGTCCGTTAGCCAGTCGACGCCTAATTCTTACTGGCACTCCAGCACCCAACGGAGCCAGAGATCTGGAGAATCTCTTCTCATTCGTCTGGCCCGGCCATGGCAAGCGAGTGATAAATGACGCTGTCGGTGGTGGCGATCTCGGGTACGCCAGCAATGTATTGCGACCACTATTTACCCGCACAACCAAACACGAACTCGGTCTTCCGCCATATGAACCCAAGATCCGCTACCTCGACATGCCGGCGGACAGCGCGGAAATCTACGAGGCGCTGAAGGGTAATTTCGCCAACGAAGCAGATGGGTCTCGTGGAAATATCGAAGCGCTCGGCCGATCGATGCTAAGGCTGCTAATGGCAGCAATCAGCCCCGCCCTCCTATTGGAGGGCTCGAGCCGCTACGAACCAGTAGAATACCAGTTGCCTGCACTCAGGCCCGTTCCAGGGAGCACCGTATACGAGCGCTTGAAGAACATACCGACCGAGGGACTTCCACCGAAGTACGAGGAGACCGTGCGGATCGTCGCCGAAAATGCCGCGAACGGGCGGAAGACATTGGTGTGGACAACCTTTGTACGCAGCCTTACCACCTTGGAAAGGGTGCTCGCACAGTACGAACCCGCCACCGTATTCGGCGGCACTCTCGATCGCGAAGAACAGCTGCAGCGTTTCAAAAGAGACCCGAATTGCCATGTATTGATATCCAATCCGGCAACTCTGGGAGAGGGAATCAGTCTTCATCATGTCTGCCACGACGCCGTCTATGTTGATCGAGACTTCATGGCAGGGAGGTTCCTGCAAAGCCTCGACCGTATTCACCGCTTGGGACTCCCTCCTGGCACCGACACCAGAGTTACGATACTGGTGACTCGTGGCACGGTGGACGAAGTGGTCAATGTCAGACTACACAAGAAATTGACGTTTATGGGTCGCATTCTCGACGATCCCAGCGTGCAAAAGCTCGCCGACCTGGAGGAGGAACCGTCACTTAGCGCGGGAATGGATATCGCTGATGTACGTGCATTGCTACAGCACCTCAGTGGCACGGAAGACTGAATAGGTCGATCTAGGTTTGCTGGGCACGATCACTCAGCCCCGGACATCCTTCCACATCGGCACGGCGTTCGATATCGGGCGCAAACACAGCTGCCTCACCCTCCTCGGCAATAGCCCACCAGCTACCCGTAATGTTGACTGCTCGACGAGACGTACCGGGCGATGTCGGTGCCACACGAACAGAGACGAATTCACCCGCCGCCGGAATCGCAAGCCCCAAAGCGTCGGCTACTTCGATATCGCAATCATGATGACCGAGCACCAGAATCCCCTCTGGGCGCAGCCTCTCTCGCGCTCCACCATTATTTCGAGCACGCTTCATGAAATCATCTTGTTGCGCTACGGTGGCTAATTCTGCCCTGCGTATGATCCGGCGCTGCACTGACCGGAACAACTCGTTCACGCGCGCTTGTCCGTGACGGCTTCCGCGCGGAGCTCTCGCCGCAAATATACGATCCCTGACAGCGGGATCGATATGCAAAAATAAGTTGGGAGCTAGGTTGTTGGTCCCATTCCACAGCCACGAGATGTTGGGCCGAGCGGCCGCCAGGAGGCTACTCTTCTGGTCACGATTACGCCCCAAGCGAAGATATTCTACACGCACCCGGACGAGTCCGGCTGCCCAGATGGACTGCCGGTCGTTTGCGGTCACAACGAGCGCGATCCGGCCTATGACCTCGGGAGGCAAGGTCCACTCCCCCGGTTTCATCGAATACTTGCAATCCACCTCGAACCCAGCGATCCGATAGTCGGTCGCATCGCCGTCCGCGAAATCAAACGTCCGCTGGAGATTGATCTCCACAAGGGTACCCATGTGCGTCTTCTCGGTTTTATAGAGCTGGTCGAAGTTCCAGCGACCGGTACGCTGACCGTCGTATAATTGGTCAAAAGTATCCCTGACGACACTACCGAATCTCTCACCCGACTGATCGAGTCGGTAGAGCTCTTGCGCAACTTCCTCGATCTCAGAGTCTCTCACGCTGGGCTGGCGCGGCCTGCCGATCCACTGGTAGTCATAGCTATAGGGCACGTCCAGCCTCCGCTCCGGCGGAGTCCACAT
This sequence comes from Nocardia halotolerans, assembly GCF_042650145.1. Classification (NCBI taxonomy): domain Bacteria; kingdom Bacillati; phylum Actinomycetota; class Actinomycetes; order Mycobacteriales; family Nocardiaceae; genus Nocardia; species Nocardia halotolerans. The sequence goes on from NZ_JBHSDL010000014.1 coordinate 390,952, forward strand.
CCGCGGTAACCGGCAACCTTACCTTGGGATCGTCCCCGGAGAGTCGGACACGGCACCGGTCGGCGTATCACCTACGATCGCTCATATGTTCGGATCCGCCTTCAAGTACTTCGATGACAGCCCCGATGGCAGTCGGCAGGTCTTGATGCTCCCAGATCCGGATGACACGCCACCCTGCAGCACTCAACAGCGCGTCACCATTGCGATCACGTTCGATTGTCCGCCGAAGCTTCGGCTCCCAGTACCACTCGTTGACCGTCGGGCGCCTACCGTGCTCAGGGCACGCGTGCCAGAAACATCCGTCCACGAATACCGCCACCTTCCGGGCGGTGAACACGATGTCCGGGCGGACCTTCGCAGTACCGAGATCGAGGCGATAGTCCTTCCGATACCGGTAGCCGAGCCGATGCAGCGCCCGGCGAAGCTCGACTTCGGGTTTGGTATCAGCTCGTCGATTCGCGCGCATGTTCCGCGACCTGGCAGCGCTTGCAGGCGCCGGGTAGCGGCCTCGCCCGTGCGCCGCGACTCTGATGGCGTTGACTTCGTCGTCGTTCATATGCGTCCTGGTTCGACTGCGGAGCCTGCAGTAGGCAAAGATACCGGTCTACGGCCAGCACATCCACTCCTGCCCCTTCGTCGAAAGGCCTTCGCGTGAAAGAACTCAGCGTTATCGAGATCTGCGCCGGTGCGGGCGGGCAGGCCCTCGGCCTCGAGCTGGCCGGGTTTGAGCACGAGCTAGCCGTGGAGCTAGATCCGACTGCTGCGGCGACTCTCGTCCTCAACCGGGATTGGAAGGTCGCTGTCGGCGATGTTGCCGACCCCCGGGTCTTCGATCCCCGCGACTTCGCACCTAGCCCCAACAGAGGCCCGGTGGACCTTTTAGCCGGAGGCGTGCCTTGCCCGCCATTCTCCATCGCAGGCAAACAGCTCGGTGCGAACGATGAGCGTGACCTGTTCGCCTGGGCAGTGGAGCAGGTGGCCGTCATCCAACCGCGGGCATTGCTCCTGGAAAATGTTCGGGGGCTCAGCATGCCGCGCTTCGCTGGCTACCGACAGCATGTACTAGAGCGACTCCGTGAATTTGGTTACTCCGCCGAATGGCGCCTGATACAAGCGTCTGAACACGGAGTGCCTCAGCTACGCCCACGGTTCGTCCTGGTTGCCATGCAACCAGAGGAGTTTCAGTATTTCAGATGGCCTGAGAAGTCAGGTGACCCAGGCACCGTTGGCGATACCCTTCGAGCGCTCATGAAGAGAGACCGGTGGGAGGGAGCAGACGCCTGGGCCGATAAAGCCAATGGCATCGCCCCCACAATCGTCGGTGGTTCGAAGAAGCATGGCGGGGCTGACCTGGGACCGACACGTGCGAAACGAGCATGGGCCGAACTCGGTGTCGACGCGTACGGAGTTCATGATTCCGCACCCCCGTACAAGAAGCGTCCGATGACCGAGTATGGGCCAAAACTTACAAATGAAATGGTTGCACGCATTCAGGGCTGGATTCTCCAAGACCCTCGCATCGAGAATCACGCAGCAATGTTGAGAGACGAGAATCCAGCGGGATACCCCGACTATACGTGGACCTTCGAAGGCGGTAAGACGGCAGTCTACCGACAGATTGGCAATGCCTTCCCGCCTCCAGTAGCCCGCGCAATCGGCCTGTCGATAGCGGCCGCCTTGCGTCATCAGGGCGCTCGCGTCGACCGCGATATCAACCCTGCTGTGGACCCGGTGTACCAAGCGCTCCGGAAACAGGCGTCCTTCCTCACCGCTGCACAAATCGCCCGCGAAACCGGCCTAGATTTGGACGATCCCGAGATCGACAGGCGCATCAGTTTGCTCAGCCAGGATTTCGAGATACATCGGGAGGCGCGTCCGACTGGTTTTGCCTACAAGATCGGGCAGTTCAGGGCCTTCATAGGACAGGACGACCATGGACGCCATGAGTACTATAAGTCAAATTTGTCCCGAGTCAGTTAAACCGGTCAGCTGGCTTATTGAGGTGGATTCAGTCGAGCTTGTCGTCAGCCCAGCTAATCTGCGATATGCGGTGTCCCGCACAAGCGAATTACGACGCCATGGTGGTTCAAAGCGGATGTAACCGCTCGTTCCAGCGGAACTGTCTATTCGCGGGCACAATCCGTGTCATGAAGGCTGCACTACTCGTGGTCACACCGGCGCTGCGCGTCCATTGCCGGATTCAGACTGCCCGTGAACGTTGCTTCACACATATTTTTCGTTTCACTTTCATAGCTGCGCACAGATATTCGAAAAAGCAGCATGCTCAGTCGAAAGATGGCCGCATCCTAAGGGCAAGCACTGTGCATCTGGGGGCCTTGATGTCTATCCGAAGCGAGTATGAAGCCGACGTAACAGCCGGGATGCCCGCGTTGCAACGCCTTCCGGTCGACGAAGCCCGCGACCTGTTCAACCTGATCAGAGCGGCAAGCACCTTCGAAGCCGCCACCTTGGACAAGGCGATCGACTCGATGGTGGGGGCTCTGCCTCGTGCTCTGCGTGGGGTGGCGAAGCGGATCATGTTCGGTGGGCGATGAGTGATCTGACGACGCGGGCGCAGTTGATTCTGCTGGCTCGGACGTTGCATGTGCACCCGCAGCGGGTGCATCATCTGCGGTATCTGGGGGCTGCCCGGTTGCACGAGTTGCAGGAGCAGGTGTCGGGGGTGTTGTTCGATCAGCATGCGGTGACGTTTCGGCGGATCAGTGCGTTGGTGCCGTTTGTTCCGTTGACAGTTTCTATTCCGTTGGTGCAGAAGCTGGTTCCGCCGATGATGACCGGGCGGGCCGCGGGGGCGGTGGGCGTTGAGCATCCGGGGAAGGCCGCGGAGACGTTGGGGTTGCTCGATCCTGGGTACGCGGCTGATTGTGCGCCGTATCTGGATCCGCGGGCTATCGCGCAGCTGGCGGAGCGGGCGTCCGCGGGGCCGGTGGTAGCGATTGTCAACGAGCTGTTGCGGCGGCGGGACTATGTGACGGCGGGGCCATTCCTGTCGTGTGTCACAACGGAATTGATTGCCGCTGTCGAGGCTGGGGTACGCGATGACGCGGGATTGATCTACTCTGCCGCGTACTCCTATGACGGTGCTGTGCTCAGTGCAGTTGTGCGGCAGCTGCTCGACGGGCCGCACCGGCGGGTGCCGCGGATGGCGCAGACAGTGTTGGCCGGGCCGCCGAGTCTGCAACATGCTGCGCTGTCGGTGTTCTCGCGGTGCGCCGATGATGTGATCGGGCGGGTGGGTGATGTGTTGTTCGGAAACGCGCCACCCGGTGCTGTCGCCAATCTGATGCGCAACGCGCTGCGGGTAGGAGCCGTGCCCGAATTCCTCACCATGGCCGGGCATCTCACTCCGGTCGCGCTGTGGACATTGGTCGGGAATGCGGTGTTCGACGAGCCGGAGGTCGGAGTCGGGCTGGTTACCGCGTTGGAGGGGCAGTCATCGGCCGAGAGCTGGCGTGGGCTGTTCACGCTCATCCCGCGCATGAACGACCGGGTGCGGGGCGAGGTGGGGTTCGCGCTTGCCACGTTGTCGGACTCCGCGGTGGCGGAGCTGCCCGCACGGGCCACCGAAACCGGTTGCTGGCCTGAGCTGCTCGACCTGGTAGCGGTCGCGGGGACGGAGGCCCGCGGCCGGTTCGGTGCGGTGTGGGGCGCGCTGGAACCGGAACGGCGGGCACGACTGCATCGGTGCATCACCGAGCACCAGTACGACAGCAGGCTGGCCGAGATCACGGCGATGGTCGAACCGGTGGCGGTGGACCAGTTGTTCTTCGAACGGCGGCGGATGCAGCGGTATCGGGCGTGAGCGGAGCCGATACGTCTGACATCGTCGAGCGACATTCGGTGGTATGGAAGGCCCTGCGTCGTTGACCACCGCCGCTTTCACGTGGCGCGAGTGAACCGCGTCCCCCACTCCCGCAGCTGAGCGACGAGTTCCGGCGGGCCGAGTACGCGAAAGTCGGCTTCTACCTTGCCCAGGAGGAAGACCGGCCAGTCGAGGCTGTCGACGGTGAGTTCTATGTGGGTGCGGTCGTCGGGGAGAGCGGTGACGGTGCACCAGCGGCCGACGCGGGTGTGGACGTGTTCGGTGGGGGCCGCTATTTCGGCGGTGACGGTGTAGCCGGGGCGGCGGGCGCCGATGGCTTCGCGGACGAAGGTGGCGGCGTCGGGGGCGGGGAGGGTGCGGGGGCGGAAGCGGGCGCCGGTGGCGTGGGAGGCGGTGAGGCGGTCTACGCGGAAGGTGCGCCAGTCGTGGCGGGTGAGGTCGTAGGCCACCAGGTACCAGCGGCGGCCGTGGGAGACCAGGCGGTGGGGTTCCACTTCGCGGGTGCTGGTCCGGCCGTCGGCGGCGGTGTAGGTGAAGGTGAGGCGTTCTTCGCCGCGGCAGGTGAGGGCCAGGTCGGTGAGGACGGCGGGGTCGAGGTCCGACAGTGGCACGGCGCTCCACCCGGAGGAGACGGTCATGGCGCGTAGGGCGTCGACGCGGCGGCGCAGCCGGGTGGGCAGGACGGTGACCAGTTTGCCCAGCGCGCGCAACGACGGTTCGGCGAGGCCGTCGCCGGCGCTCTGTGAACCGGCTTGCAGGCAGACGGTGATGGCGACGGCTTCCTCGTCGTCGAGGACCAGCGGGGGCAGCGCGGCGCCGGCGGCGAGCTGGTAGCCGCCGTCGACACCGGGGCGGGCGTGCACGGGGTAGCCGAGGTCGCGCAGGCGGTCGATGTCGCGGCGCAGGGTGCGTGGCGAAACAACCAGTCGCTCAGCGAGTTCCGTGCCCGGCCAGAAGCGGTTGGTCTGCAGCAACGACAGCAGTCGGAGGGTGCGCGCGCTCGTATCGGCCATGTTCTCGATTATCGCGCTATTGCGGACGGAAACTGGCCACAATTGGTTCTACCTTGGGATTCACACCGACAAGCGAAGGATGCACTGATGACCGAGACCCTGCTCGACACCGAACGCACCGACATCCTCGAGGTGCTGGCCCAGCACCGCTACTTCCTGCGCCACACCGTGCGCGACCTCACCGACGAGCAGGCCGGGCTGCGCACCACCGCGAGCGAGCTGTGCCTGGGCGGGCTGATCAAGCATGTGAGCGCGGTGGAGGCGAACTGGGCGGGGTTCATCGTCGACGGACCCGCCAAGGGCCCGGACTTCTCCTCGATGACCGAGGAGCAGATGGCGAAGTGGGGCGAGATCTTCCGGATGCTGCCCGAGGACACCCTCGAGGGTGTGCTGGCCGAGTACGAGCGGGTGGCGGCGCGCACCGACGAACTGGTGCGGACGCTGCCGGACCTGAACGCGAGTCAACTGCTGCCGGAGGCGCCGTGGTTCGAGCCGGGCGTGCGCTGGACCGCGCGTCGCACCTTCATGCACATCGCGTCCGAGACAGCCCAGCACGCCGGACACGCCGATATCATCCGCGAGTCCTTGGACGGCGCCAAGTCGATGGGCTGATCAAGCAGGCGAGGTGATCTCGGTGGTGAGGGCGTCGGCTGCCGCGCGATGCCCTCGCGCGGCAGCCGGATCGGTGTCGTCGAGCAGATCGGCGATGCCCTGGTTGGCCCTGGCCTGCTCGAACCGGTAACCGAGTCGCGGTGCCAGGTCGAGGGTTTCGTTGTACAGCCGCAGTGCGTCGCCGGAAAGCCCTGCCAGTCGGCAGGTCTCGGCGTAGCCGTTGAGGAAGTGGATCTTCCAGTGCGGTTCGAACAGGTCGTCGAGGAGGGCGAAGGCCGCGCGGTGGCTGTCGAGGGCCGCGTCGTAGCGGCCCATCTCGCGCAGCGCGACACCGCGACAGTTCAGGCACCAGGCCTCGTTGTGTTTGTGACCGTCGGCGCGGGCCAGCGCCAAGGCACTGTCCAGATATTCCAGGGCGGCGACGGGTTCGTCGGGGGCGATCGCGACGCCGAGGGTGATCTGGGCCAGCAACGAGGGCGGCCGGCCCGGTTCGTCGGCGGGGGCGGTGAGGGCTCGTCTGGCCAGGTTCGCCGCCTCGGTGCGTTTGCCCAGTTGCAGCGTCGCCCAGGCCTCGCCCGCGAGAGCATCGGCGGCGCTCATCGGGCAGCCACCGCGGGCGTACAGGTCGTGAGCCTGGCGGAACAGTTCGAGCGGTTCGGTGACATCGCCTTCGTCCCAGCGCAATTGGGCGCAGCGCATGGTCAGCTCGGCGCGCGGCAACGGGTCGCCCGCCTCGGCGACCAGGGCGGCCGCGGCGGCGTAGGCGGCAGCCGCCTCGGCCATGCGGCCCGCGTTGTAGCGGGCGAATCCCAGATCGCTGTGCGCTTCGGCGAGCCGGCGCGGGTCGCCGAGTTGCTGTGCGGCACTGAGTGATTGTTCGAACAAGGCGTTGAGGTGGGTGGTGCCGCAGCGCCGGGCGAAGAAGGTTCGCAGGAAGCGGGGCAGCTCGCAGACGTGCTCGTTGGCGCCGAGCTCCACGGCGGTGTCGAACACCGCCATCAGGTTCGTGTACTCGCTGACGAACCAGAAGAAAGCGGCATCGCGATTCGGGAAGTGCGGCACGGCTTTCGGCGCGGCTCCGGCCGACACGGGACGGGTCGGGGGCAAGAACGGCATGGCGGTGTCGGCGGCGGCCGCGGCGTGCACGTAGTAGTCGAGGATGCGGCGCAGGGCGCGCCCCCGGTCGGCCGCGGTGTCGTGTTCGGCACCGGCCTGCCGGGCGTGCCTGCGAACCAGGTCGTGCAGTCGGTAGCGCCCCTCGGCTGGTTGTTCCACCAGGTGGGCGTCGAGCAGGTCTTCGAGCATGTCGCGCGCCACCCGCAACGGGATGTCGGCCACCGCCGCGGCGACGTGGTCGGTGAAGGTGGAGCCGGGGACCAGCCCCAGCAGCCGGAACAACCGGCGCCGGTCGCGATCGAGCTGACGCACCGACATCCCGAACGCGGTGTCGAATTCCGTTGCGCCCTCGGCCATCCGCTCGACCAGGATGCCCACCGACCAACCGGGCCGATGCCGCAATCTGGCCGCCGCCAGCCGCAAGGCGAGCGGCAGATTCCCGCACAGACGCAACACTTCCGCGGCCTGTTCGGGTTCTCTGGCCAGCCGGCCGTCGGGTCCGCGCGCATCGCCACTGGCCCGGGCGAGCAACTCGGCGCTCTCCTCGACGCTGAGCACGTCGAGAGTCACCGGCGGCACCTCGTCGAGTTCGAGCAGCCGGTTGCGGCTGGTGATGATGGCGACCGATGCGCCCGCGCCCGGCAGCAACTGGCTCACCTGGGCGGCGTCGGCGGCGTTGTCGAGCACGATCACCGCCCGCAACCGGGCCAGTTCCGAACGCCAGCACGCCGCGCGCAGTTCTACACCGCCGTCCTGGGGCACCCGCTCCGACGGCACCCCCAGCGCCGCGAGCAGGGCGCGCACGGCCGCGTCGGGATCGAGGGGACTGCGGCCGTCGGTGAAACCGTGCAGGTCGAGGTAGAGCTGGGCGTCCGGGAACTCGGCGGCCAGCTGGTGGGCGGCGTGCACCGCCAGCGACGACTTGCCGACACCGGCCATGCCGTCGATGGCCACCACCCGGTGCGTGCGCACGGCGCCGAGCACCTCGGCCATGGCCTGTTCCCGGCCGGTGAAGTCGGGCACGTCGCGGGGCAGATCGTTGCGCGGCGGGGCGGGAACGTCGGCGGGCAGCTGTGGCGGGGCCACCTGGCGGCTGGTCTTGGGTGGGGCGGGCAGTGGGTTGTTCGCGCGCTCCCACAGCGGGCGCAGCGGGCGCGGATCGCGCTTCACCAACCGGCACAGTTCCAGCACGGCGGGCCACGGCGGCACCGTCTGGCCGTTGAGATAGCGCGACAGCGACGACGAACTCAGCCCGGTGTCACGCGCCAGCGCCCGCACCCCGCGCCCGGACAGCTCCTGGATCGCGCGCAGCCGCGCCGCCAGTTCGTCCTGCGGGTACGCCCGCTGTTGCACCACCACTGTTCCGCACTCCGTGTCCCGGTCCGCAACGACCATTTTCCCGCCGACAAGCCAGAGGTCAGAGCCGTTTTCCGCTGTCCCAGAGTGTCCCACAGACCTCGTTTTCCCGCACGCGCCGGGCTGTGATGGAGACACACCGCAAGCAGCGGAGAACAAGCGAAACCGAGGAGAAACATCATGCAGTCCCGTATGCAGAACCCCGCCATGATCCTGTCCGGCGCGATGGGCCCCATCCAGGAGATCTTCACGGCGATCAAGGCCGGCGGGGTGGAAGCCGAGATCCTGGAGCTGGTGCACCTGCGCGTCAGCCAGGTCAACGGCTGCAGCTCCTGTGTCGACGCCGGCACCAAGTCCGCGCGCAAGGCGGGTGTCAGCGAGGAACGCCTGGCCACCGTCGTCGCCTGGCGCGAGGCGCCGTACTTCAGCGACGAGGAGCGCGCCGCGCTGGAGCTGGCCGAGGCCGCCACCCGGATGGCCGACCGCGCCGACGCCGTCACCGATGAGGTCTGGGACCACGCGGCGAGCTACTTCGACGAGCGCCAACTCGCCGCTATCGTGCTGATGATCGGGATCGCCAACATGTTCAACCGGCTCAACGCGACCACCCGCCAGATCGCGGGCGCCTGGGGCTGAGAATCCAACTCCGGTGAAAGGAATTCCGATGTCGAAGCAGCGAACCAGCACGAGCCACGGCGGTTTCTCGCGGTGGATGCAGCACAAGATGAACGCGCGGATGAACCGCAAGATCCGCGGCGGCAAGGGCACGTTCATGGGTATGAACGTGCTGATCCTGCACACCGTCGGGCGCCGCACCGGCCGGCATCGCGACACCCCGATCTCCTGGTTCCCCGATGGGGACGGCTCCTGGTTGCTGGTGGCCTCCGGCGGCAAGGACGGTGATCCGGACTGGTTCCGCAACCTGATGAGCCGACCCGATGAGGCGACCGTTCAGCTGCCCGGCGCGGACGCGGTGGCGGTGACACCGCATGTGCTCGAGGGCGCGCAACGGGCGGCGGCTTGGGAGCGGATCGCCGCCGCACAACCGCGCTACGACAAGTACCAGGCCAAAGCCGGTCGCCAGTACTCGGTCGTGCGGCTGACCACGGTGTGATCCCGCACCACCCGGCACAGCCGACGCCTGGTGGGACACGATGGCGAGCCCCGAAGAGGGCTACTGGTCAGCGGCATGTGCCGGTACGAGTAGCTCGATGACCGCACATCGGCCGAACGCACGGTTGGGCCTGGACCACGAAGTACCGCCGGATCAAGCGGGCAGCAATCGGCCGATCACCTCGGCGAGCTGGCGCACATTGCGGCACTCGTGCATGGTGACGACCTCGGTGTAGGCGTCGGCGGCCGAATCACCGGTCGACCATGAGCTCGACGGTTCCGGGTTGAGCCAGTAGGTGGCCTTCGACCGCTGCGTGATCGTTTCCAGCGCGGCGAGATTCGGGTCGGTGCGGTTGGTGCGGGCGTCGCCGAGGATCAGCACGCAGGTGCGGGGCCCGACCGCGTCGAGGTACTGATCGACGAAGCCCTGCAGGACCTCTCCGTAATTGCTGGAGCCGAACCGGGCGACGCCGCCTTCGCGGACGATGTCCTGCGCGAAACCGGGACGTGGCGGTTCACCGGGGGTGAAGTGGTGGGTGATCTCGGCACAGGTGTCGACGAAACCGAAACTGCGGACCCGGCTGAACTGATCCTGCAACGCCTGCACCAACTGCAGGGTGAATTCGGCGAAGCCGGTCACCGAGCCCGAGACATCAGCCAGCACAACGAGATCGGGGCGACCGTGCCTGCGGGCCCGCAGCACCGGGTCGACGGGCACCCCGCCGGTGGCCATCGAACGCCGCAGCGTGCGGCGCAGATCGATCCGACCGCGCACCGCCTTCTTGCGGCGCACCGCCAACCGGGTGGCGAGTTTGCGAGCCAGCGGGTGCACCAGGCGGCGCATCTCGGCGAGATCCTGTTCGCGGGCACCCAGGAAATCGGTGCGGTCCGCGGCGTTCTCGACGCCGCGGCGGGCGATGTAGTCGGTGCCGCGCAGTTGCGCCGACCGCAGGCGCGCCTCGGTCTGCACGTCCGTGCGGAACCGGTCGACCCGGCGGCGCGCCTCGATGGTGCGCACCGCGGTATCGAACTGCCCGGTGCCACCCATGGTTTCGGCGACCTGCTCGGAGATCTCGTCCGGGCGCAGCGATTTCATGGTCAGGTAGGACGACCAGCCCGCACCCGAGGCCTGCGTGACGCGTCCCGCGGTCTCCCCCGCACCGCCGTAGGCGCCGAAGGTGTTGAGCGCTTCGCGGGCCAGTTCGGCGGTGTCGGAGCCCTGTACGAGAGTGGCGATCAGTCGCTCGCGCAATGATTCCGGGTCGTCGCTCGGTTGGGCGGGTGGCAACGAGACACCGCGGAAGTACAGGTCGAAGAGCTGGTCGAACACCGATCGCTGACCGTTGCGGCGCAGCAGACAGGCGGCCAGACCCGAACGCAACCGTTCGGGGTCGTCGTGGCCCAGCACGACGATCGCCTGTGCGGCATCGACGGTTTCGCTGGGACCGGCGAAGATACCGTGCTCGCGCAGCAGGCTCACGAAGCCGACGAGCTGGTCGGTGGGCGAAGTCATCGGCGACTCGGCCTGGGCTCGTCCGCGGGGTCGTCGAGCGCGAGACGTTCGATGGCGAGCCGATGATCGGACTGGTACTTCAGCAGCACACCCAACGTCGAGCGGACCACCGAGGAGCTCAGTTCGCGGGCCCGCAAGGCGACCAGAGTCTTGGCCCAGTCCAGGGTTTCGGCGATCGACGGGGCCTTGCGCAGCGGCAGCTGCCGCAGTGCCGACACTGTGCGCACCACCGGTTCGGCCAGCGCCGCGTCGAGCTCGGGCACCTTCAACCGCACGATCTCGCGCTCGAGTTCAGCCGATGGGTAGTCGATGTGCAGGTACAGGCAGCGGCGTTTCAGCGCCTCGGACAGGTCGCGGTGGGCATTGGAGGTGAGCACGACGAAGGGCTTGCGTACCGCGGTGATGGTGCCCAGCTCCGGGATCGAGACCTGAAAGTCGCCGAGCACCTCCAGCAGCAGACCCTCGAGTTCCACATCGGCCTTGTCGAGTTCGTCGATCAGCAGCACCGTGGGGTCGGGGTTGCGGATCGCCGCCAGCAGTGGGCGGGCCAGCAGGAACTCCTCGGTGAACACGTGCTCGCGGGTGCTGTCCCAGCCCTGTCCGGAGGTGGCGGTGATGCGCAGCAGCTGCTTGGCGTGGTTCCACTCGTAGAGGGCGCGTGCCTCGTCGATGCCCTCGTAGCACTGCAACCGGATGAGTTCGGCCGACGCCGCGGTGGCGACGGCCTTGGCGAGTTCGGTCTTGCCGACACCGGCGGGGCCCTCGATCAGCAGCGGCTTGCCGAGGCGGTCGGCCAGGAAGACCGCGGTCGCGATGTCGGTCGAGGGCAGGTAGTCGGCCGCGCTCAGCCGATCGGTCACCTGGTCTACCGACGCAAAGAAGTTACTCATCGGTAACCAGTATAGGCGTGCGATTCAGGGGCGCGGCGCGGCGCTCAGTAGGGGTCGGCGGCCGCCTCGACCCGGCCCGATTCGATCGCGTCGAGCAGGCTGCGGTGGTCGAGTAGCGTCTGGTCGGCGTAGGCCAGGGCGAACTCACCCATCGCGCGATCGAACTTGTCGCCGCTGCCCAGATAGGCGGCCAGCGCAATCCGGTCCCCCGAGCGGGCGTGCGCGCGAGCCAGCACCGACCCGCACAGCGCGGCGTAGCGGCTCAGTTCGGCGTGGCTCATCGCGTCGATATCGGCCGAACCCTTCATATCGCGCAATTGCCGCAGGTAGAAGAAGCGCCCCGCCGGACCGGAGGCCCAGCCGAGGAAGATGTCGCTGGCCGATTGCATCAGTCGCTGACCGGCCACCACCCGGTGCCCCTGATGCCGGAACCTGCTCGACCGCGCATGCTCGGCCAGCACCGAGGTGAGCGCCTCCTTGAGCTGGATGAACAGCGGCGCCCCCGATTCCTTGTCCATCAGCAAGGCGATGAAGCAGCGGGTGCCGACGCTGCCCACACCCACCACCTTCATCCCGGTATCGACGAGTTCGTAGCGATCCAGCAACACCCGGCGCTCATCGGCCAGACTGCGCCGGTAATCGGCGAAAACCTGCTCGACCACCGACTCGTCCCGAAGTTCGATCGGCACGAGCAGCGGCGGCTGATTCTTGATCCGCGGCCGGCCGTCGGAACCCGTTTCGGTGAGTTTGCTCAGCGCCTGCAGGCTGGTGTGTTTGCGGGCACCGGCGACGGTCTTCTCGACCTGCTTGCGGCGCTTGGGTTTACGCACCAGCTCGGCCACCTGGTCGGCGTCGACCATGTCGTACCAGACGGCGAGGCTGTCGAGCCCGGCCATCGCCGAGACGGTCTCGCGGTAGGCCCGCGCGGCCGCCACCACCGCGGTACCGGCCTGCTCGTCGGTGCAACCGTTGTCGCGTGCTGCCACCGCCACGCTGGCGACCAGGCGCTTGACATCCCACTCGAACGGACCGGGCAGCGTCTCGTCGAAATCGTTGACATCGAAGACGAGATTGCGTTCAGGGGAGGCGTACAGCCCGAAATTGGCCAGGTGCGCATCACCGCACAGCTGCGCGGTGAGCCCGGTGTTCGGAGTCGCGGCCAGGTCGGCCGCCATCACCGCGGCCGCGCCACGCAGAAAAGCGAACGGCGACTGCGCCATCCGCGCATACCGGATCGGCAGCAACTCGGGCACCCGGCCCCGGCCCTGCCGCACCAGCATCGTCACCGGATCCGCCCGATCCGGCCCGGGCCGCCACTGCCCCAACTCGGCGCGCCCCACGGACTGCCGAGCCGCCTTCCCCCGTTCGGCCGCATCCCGTTCACAACCCCGCACCGTCGCCCGCGTCATCGAGCAAGCCTCCCGCCAACAGCGCCCGACAGCAAGCTTCCGCGCCGCCCCGCCTCCCACCGAAACCGCCGAGCTTGCACGGAGGTCAGCGAGCAACAAGCGATTCGAGACTGACGATCAAGTCGCGATCGCGATGAAAGCCGCGCTCCGTGATGAGTCGGACCGCGTCGCGAGCAACTTCGATATCTTGCTCTGTCGAGGCGGCGAGCAACTCGTGTAGATCAGCGATATCTTGCGGCCTCGAATCGTCATCACGCGAAAGCAGCTTCAGGGCGATGAGGTGTCCTGTCGTCGCCACGGGCAGACTCAGGTCGGGCACGATCTCGAGCTCCTCGGCGCCAACGGCGATCTCCGGTTCTATTCCGGAACTCGCGAAGAGCAGATCCACCAGAACCGGGACACCACCGAAATTCCTGCGGAGGCGAATCGTCGCGAGCCGTCCGCTGTCGTGCTCCACAGACGCGTACATGACGTAGCCTGCGTCGAACATGCTGCGGACCAGCGCTTCTGCGTCACCGTCGTCGGCGACCGCGACGGCGAGATCTATGTCGTGGGTGAAACGAGGAATCGAACGAGCCGATACCGCGAACCCACCTACCAGTGCCCAGCGGTAACCCAGTTTGTCGATGTCTGTGCGGGCGCGCCGCAGCGCGGATTCGAGTGCGTTCACACGAACCGGCGCGATGGGCTGGTGACCGCGTCCGTGGCTCCGGAGCGGGACATGAGCCAGGAAGCAACCATGTCGTCGAGCTCGGACTGCGATGCACTGGGGTACATCCGACGCATCCGCGTGCGATACATCTGCACGCCGAATTCGGACATCTCCAGGGCTAGGCGAAGCCGCTGCGCTGGCGTTCCTTCCGTCACACAGTCAGGTTACGTCAGAACACCGAAAGGCCCGCTCGCGCGTGGCGAACGGGCCTTTGCGGGTGTCAAGAACTTACGCGGTTTCGGTGATGGGGCGGTCGACCCAGCTCATCAGGCCGCGCAGCTTGGCGCCGGTGACCTCGATGGGGTGCTCGGCGTTGGCCTTGCGCAGGCCCTCGAGCTCCTTGTTGCCGCCCTCGACGTTGGCGACGAGGCGCTTGACGAAGGTGCCGTCCTGGATGTCGGCCAGGATCGCCTTCATGCGCTCCTTGGTGCCTGCGTCGATGACGCGCGGGCCCGACAGGTAGCCGCCGAACTCGGCGGTGTCGGACACCGAGTAGTTCATGCGCGCGATGCCGCCCTCGTACATCAGGTCGACGATCAGCTTCAGCTCGTGCAGGACCTCGAAGTAGGCCATCTCGGGGGCGTAGCCCGCCTCGACCATGACCTCGAAACCGGTCTTGACCAGTTCTTCGGTGCCACCGCAGAGCACGGCCTGCTCACCGAAGAGGTCGGTCTCGGTCTCTTCCTTGAAGGTGGTCTTGATGACGCCGGCGCGGGCGCCGCCGATGCCCTTGGCGTAGGACAGCGCCAGCGCCTGACCCTCACCCTTGGGGTCCTGGTCCACGGCGATCAGGGCGGGCACGCCCTTGCCGTCGACGAACTGACGGCGCACCAGGTGGCCGGGGCCCTTCGGCGCGACCATCGCGACGGTCACGTTGGCCGGAGCCTTGATCAGACCGAAGTGGATGTTGAGGCCGTGGCCGAAGAACAGCGCGTCGCCGTCCTTCAGGTTGGGCTCGATGTCGTTGGTGAAGATCGACGCCTGGGCGGTGTCGGGGGCCAGCACCATGATCACGTCGGCCCACGCGGAGACCTCGGCGGGGGTGCCGACGGTCAGACCGGCCTCTTCGGCCTTCGGGCGCGACTTGGAGCCCTCGGCCAGGCCGACACGCACGTCGACGCCGGAGTCGCGCAGGCTCAGTGAGTGCGCGTGGCCCTGGCTGCCGTAGCCGATCACGGCGACCTTGCGGCCCTGGATGATCGACAGGTCAGCGTCGTCGTCGTAGAACATCTCGACTGCCACTTTGGTTGGTCCCTTCTGGTGATGGTTAAGAAAAAGCTATCGCGGAGGTCGCTGAGGTCGGTTCAGCGGGTCGCGGTGATGGACTTCGGACCGCGGCCCACAGCCACGACACCGGACTGCACGATCTCGCGAATCCCGAAGGGCTCGACCATGCGCAGCAGCGCGTCGAGCTTGGAACGGGTGCCGGTCGCTTCGATGGTGAGCGCGTCGGGCGAGACGTCGATCACCTTGGCGCGGAACAACTGCACGGCCTCGATCACCTGTGTGCGCACCGACGCGTCGGCGCGCACCTTCACCAGGATCAGTTCGCGGGCCACCGAGGCGTCGGCGTCCTGCTCCACGATCTTGATGACGTTGATCAGCTTGTTGAGCTGCTTGGTGACCTGCTCGAGCGGCAGGTCGTCGACGGTGACCACGATGGTCATCCGCGAGATCTCGGGGATCTCGGTGCCACCGACGGCCAGGGATTCGATGTTGAAGCCACGGCGCGAGAACAGGCTCGCGACACGCGCCAGCACGCCCGGCTTGTCCTCGACGAGAACGCTCAGCGTGTGGGTGGTACTCATGCTTGATTACCCTTCTGGGGTGCGTCCTGCTCGTTGAATGCGCCCTGCTCGCGTTCCATCGCCTCGTGGATGACGGCCGGTTCCGCGACCGCCTCGTCCTCGTCGAAGAGCGGGCGGATGCCACGGGCGAACATGATCTCGTCGTTGCTGGTGCCCGCGGCGACCATCGGCCACACCTGGGCGTCCTTGCCGACGATGAAGTCGATCACGACCGGACGGTCGGTGATCGCCTGCGCCTGCCGGATAGCGGCCTCGACCTCGTCTTCGGACTCGACCCGGATGCCGACACAGCCCAGCGCCTCGGCCAGCTTCACGAAGTCGGGGATGCGCAGGGTGTGCGTGCCGAGATCGGTGTTGGAGTAGCGCTGTTCGTAGAACAGGGTCTGCCACTGACGGACCATGCCGAGGTTGCCGTTGTTGATCAGCGCGACCTTGATCGGCACGCCCTCCACGGCGCAGGTGGCCAGTTCCTGGTTGGTCATCTGGAAGCAACCGTCACCGTCGACCGCCCAGACTTCCTTCTCCGGGGTGCCCATCTTCGCGCCCATCGCGGCGGGCACGGCGTAGCCCATGGTGCCCAGGCCACCGGAGTTGAGCCAGGTGCGCGGCTTCTCGTACTTGATGAACTGCGCGGCCCACATCTGGTGCTGGCCGACACCGGCGCAGTACACGGCGTCGGGACCGGCCAGGCGGCCCAGCGACTCGATGACGAACTCCGGCGACAGCGAACCGTCGCTGGGGGTCTGCCAGCCCAGCGGGTAGTTCTCGCGGATACCGCTGAGGTAGGACCACCATTCGGTGAGCGTCAGCAGCGGGGCGGCACCGGTCTGCGGATCGGCTTTGAGGGTCTCGATCAGCTCGGCGATCACCTCACGCGCGTCGCCGACGATCGGGACGTCGGTGTGGCGGTTCTTGCCGATCTCGGCCGGGTCGATGTCGGCGTGGATGACCTTGGCTTCGGGAGCGAAGGAGTCCAGCTGACCGGTAACACGGTCGTCGAAGCGGGCGCCGAGAGTGATCAGCAGATCCGACTTCTGCAGCGCCGCGACCGCGCCGACGGTGCCGTGCATACCGGGCATGCCCATGTTCAGGGTGTGGCTGTCGGGGAACGCGCCGCGCGCCATCAGGGTGGTGACCACCGGGATGCCGGTCAGTTCGGCCAGCTCGAGCAGTTCGGGCGAGGCGTCGGACTTGATCACACCGCCACCGACGTAGAGCACCGGCCGCTTGGCTTCCATGATCATCCGGGCGGCTTCGCGCACCTGCTTGCCGTGCGGTTTGGTGACCGGCCGGTAGCCGGGCAGCCGCATCTCCGGCGGCCACGAGAACGTGGTCTGGGCCTGCAGGGCGTCCTTGGTGATGTCGACCAGCACCGCGCCCGGGCGGCCGGAGGCGGCGAGGTAGAACGCCTCGGCCAGGATGCGCGGGATCTCGGCCGCGTCCTTGACCAGGAAGTTGTGCTTGGTGATCGGCATGGTGATGCCGGAGATGTCGGCTTCCTGGAACGCGTCGGTGCCGACCAGGCTCGACGCCACCTGTCCGGTGATCGCCACGATCGGGACCGAATCCATCTGCGCGTCGGCCAGCGGGGTCACCAGGTTGGTGGCGCCGGGACCGGATGTGGCCATGCACACACCGACTTTGCCCGAGGCCTGCGCGTACCCGGTGGCCGCGTGACCGGCGCCCTGTTCGTGGCGCACCAGCACGTGGCGGACCTTCTCGGAATCGAACAGCGGGTCGTAGACCGGGAGCACCGCGCCGCCGGGAATGCCGAATACGGTGTCGACGTCGAGCTCCTCGAGCGACCGGACCACCGACTGCGCGCCGGTGACGCGCTCGGGCGCCACCTGGCGCCGGGTGGAGTTGGCCGCCGGGTTGTCAGCCTGGTTCGGCTGTCCCGTTGAAGGCGCTGACCTGCGGGCCGATGGCCCGGGTCGTGCGGTTGGAGCACTCACCGTCTTCGTTCCTCACTGTGTTGTTCTGACTCCGGACTGGCGCGGAATTCGCCGGAACACAAAAAAGCCCCCGACCAGCGCATGCTGTTCGAGGGTGGCGCGTCGCAACGCGAGCTGACGTATTCGACTCAGGTAGTCAGGCTCGACGCTGGACGCGCCGGCCGAGTACGAGCAACTCGTTTCGGTTCACACACACGACGTTATGCGCGCGTGGACCGATGAGTCAAACAGGCTACCCGCCGTGTCCCATTATGTGGGACTCGAGTGGTTGCGTGGGTCCGTGTACCAAGATGCGAGGATAGGGGGGTGTCATCACCGCATCAGTCCGTGCCACCGGCTAAATCGTCCCACACCACCGACGAGGGAACCGATACGGGTCGCCGTCGCCGACCCGGCGGCCTGCGCGCGGCCAGTCCGGGACGGCTCGCGGCGATCGGCATCGTGGTACTGGCGTACCTGACCTTCGTCGTGGTCGGCACCGTGCAGGACACCTCACTCGGGGTGCGGATCGGCCTCATCGTGCCGACCGCGGTGATCGTCTGGCTGCTGATCCCCCGCCGGACGAACACCCCGACCCCCGGTCTGCACGTGATCGGCGTACCGCGCCTGGCCTACATCGGTGTGCTGGTGCTGGCGTTCTGCGTGTTCTTCCCGTTCGTCGGCTGGCCGGCCCTGCTGTGGTGGTTGCTGCTGGCACCGGTGCTCGCGGTGCTCTGGGTGGTGCGCACCCACACCACGATCTCCGACGCGGGTCTGGACCTGAGCACGATGTTCGGCCGCACCCGCCACCTCGACTGGGCACAGGTCAAGGGCATCAGCATTCCGAAGCGCGGTTACGTCAAGGCACGGCTGACCGACGACTCCGAAGTGAAGCTGCCCGCGGTGAGCTACGACCGGCTGCGCGAGCTGATCGAAGCCTCCGGTGGTCGACTGCCCGATGTGTTCGCCGCCGCGGAGCAGGCCGAGGCCGAACGCCTCGCCGCCGAGCGCGCCCAGGCGGAGGCGGCGCGCGAGACCGAGACCGAGACCAAGTCGGCGCCCGCGACCGCGGCCGAATCCGAGGCCGAGTCGGCGCCCGAGACCGAGACCGAATCCGAGGCGAAGTCGGCGTCCGAGACCGAGACCGGATCGAAGACCAAGGAGTCCGGCGCCGAGTAGTGACCGTCGGCTCGGTCACTCGAGGGGATCGCCACAGCCGTTGAACCGGTAAGCTGACGGCGACCGGGCACCACCGCGCCGACGGCACCACCGCGGCGACACCCTCCGGAGCGACACTCCCGCCTCGAGCCCCGGTTTCACCAGCCCCGTGCACCCACCGGCGCGACGCGACCCATCGCCCGCCGAGTAACGTGCACGGTTGCCGGACGCACCGCGCACGTGCACGGTGCCGCGCAGGTCAGCCCCCTGCGCGCACGCTCGAGCGCACCCAGCGACATTACGAGGATTCTCATGCCACCGCTTCGTTCACGCACCACCACCATCGGCCGCAATGCCGCGGGCGCGCGCTCGCTCTGGCGCGCGACCGGCATGACCGATTCCGATTTCGGTAAGCCGATCGTGGCGATCGCGAACTCCTACACGCAGTTCGTTCCGGGCCACGTGCACCTGAAGAACATGGGTGAGATCGTCGCCGAGGGCGTGCGTGCCGCCGGTGGCGTGCCGCGTGAGTTCCACACCATCGCCGTCGACGACGGTATCGCCATGGGCCACGGCGGCATGCTCTACTCGCTGCCCTCGCGCGAGATCATCGCCGACTCGGTCGAGTACATGGCCAACGCGCACACCGCCGACGCGCTGGTGTGTATCTCCAACTGCGACAAGATCACCCCCGGCATGCTCAATGCCGCGATGCGCCTCAACATCCCGGCCGTGTTCGTCTCCGGCGGGCCGATGGAGGCCGGTAAAGCCGTGATCGTCGACGGTGTCGCGCAGGCGCCGCTGGATCTGGTCAGCGCCATCTCGGCGAGCGCGAACCAGGCCGTGTCCGACGAGGGGCTCGACGAGGTCGAGCGGTCCGCGTGCCCGACCTGCGGTTCGTGTTCGGGCATGTTCACCGCGAACTCGATGAACTGCCTGACCGAGGCGCTGGGCCTCGCGCTGCCGGGCAACGGTTCCACCCTGGCCACCCACTCCGCGCGGCGCGCGCTGTTCGAGCGCGCCGGCACGGTGATCGTCGACATCGCCAAGCGCTGGTACCAGGACGAAGACGCTTCGGTGCTGCCCCGAAACGTGGCCAATGCCAAGGCGTTCCGCAACGCGATGGCGCTCGACGTGGCGATGGGCGGATCCACCAACACGGTGCTGCACACCCTCGCCGCCGCCCAGGAGGGCGAGATCGACTTCGATCTGCAGACCATCGATGAGATCAGCCGCCGGGTGCCGTGCCTGTCGAAGGTCTCGCCCAACTCCGATTACCACATGGAAGACGTGCACCGCGCCGGTGGCATCCCCGCCATCCTGGGCGAATTGCGGCGCGGTGGTCTGCTGGAGCTGGACGTGAGCACCGTGCACACCACGAACTACGAGGAGTTCCTCGACACCTGGGACATCCGCTCCGGCAAGACTTCCGAGGAAGCGCTGGAACTGTTCCACGCCGCCCCCGGTGGGGTGCGCACCGTGGAACCGTTCTCCACCAGCAACCGCTGGTCCTCGCTCGACACCGACGCCGCCGGTGGCTGCATCCGCGACGTCGAACACGCCTACACCGTCGAAGGCGGACTGTGCGTGCTGCGCGGCAACATCGCCCCCGACGGCGCGATCCTCAAGACCGCGGGCATCGACGAAGAACTGTTCACCTTCGAGGGCCCGGCCGTGGTGGTCGAGTCGCAGGAGGAGGCGGTGTCGATGATCCTGGGCAAGAAGATCCAGCCCGGCGATGTGGTGGTCGTGCGCTACGAAGGCCCCGCGGGTGGTCCCGGCATGCAGGAAATGCTGCACCCCACTTCGTTCCTCAAGGGCCTGGGCCTGGGCAAGGTGTGCGCCCTGATCACCGACGGCCGCTTCTCCGGCGGCACCTCGGGCCTGTCGATCGGCCACGTCTCCCCCGAAGCCGCCTCCGGTGGCGTGATCGGCCTGATCGAGAACGGCGACCGCATCCGCATCGACGTGCACACCCGTGCGCTGGAGGTGCTGGTCGCCGACGAGGTTCTCGCCGAACGTCGCGCGAAGATGGAAGCCTCCGAGCGTCCGTGGCAGCCGGTGAACCGCGATCGCACTGTCACCACCGCTCTGCGCGCTTATGCGGCGCTGGCGACGTCGGCCGACAAGGGTGCGGTCCGCCAGGTGCCCTGACGCGAAACGACGAAAACCGCCGGCCTCGAGTCCGAACAGGACTCGGGGCCGGCGGTTTACGTAGCTCGGTGTGATCACCGACAAAGCCGGAAACTGGTACGGACGGGGAACTGGTCGTGGTCAGCGGGTCACCCGCACGTAGGTGCCGGCCCCGGGATCCAGAGACGGGTTGTACGCCGAAAACGACTGATCGCTCACAGCCTGCACAGTGACAACGGCACCGGTACTCAGGTCGAGCGATGTCGACACCGTCGCCGTGGCTGCTCCGTTTCCGGGCACTTCCTGGACTGATCCGGTTGCCACGACCACACCATCCACCAGCAGCCGCAACGTCACGTCCACCGCGAAGATGCTGCTGGCGGTGAACACCGCCGCGGCGGAGATGTCGGCGCCGACCGAGCCCGTGACAACAACCAGGCCGTCGCCGGACAGTGTGGTGCCCGGGAAGCCCACGGTATCCGCGGCCCAGCCCGGGACCGTGGTCCACGTGGTCGTGATGCCGGGCCAGCTGCCGTCCTTGATCATGCCGGACGGGCTGAACGCGGTGTGGTAGGCGACCTCCAGCGTTCCGGCACCGGCCGCGGCAGCCGCGGCGGCCGCACGAGGTTCCTGATCGACCGACACCGCTCCGGCGCCCGTCGCCCCGGCTGGGTTTCCCACCCGGACAGACAGAGTGCCGTTCGCCGATGTCGGTGGCCGCTGTCCGGCGCCGGCCCCGGACACCGCGGAACCGGCGAAGGCCGCCGGCCGGACCACCGGGCCGACTGCGGCGACCTCCGCGGTCGCGGTGCCTTCGGCCATGCCGAGCGCGCTCTCCGGAGCCAGCCCGGAGTAGCGGCCGGTGCCGCGGAACAACGCCGACGTCGCAGCTACCACTTCGAACGCGACCTCGGCCGTGCCGACCGCGATACCTGCACCGGTGGTGCCGAGATCGACGGCACCGGAGGCACCACCGACGGCGGCGAACGGGGCCGCCACCACGGCGCCACCGGATCGGATCGCCACCGCGGCAACGGGTGATCCGACGCCCGACCCGGGCAGAGGTACCGTCGACCGCCACGACTTCGAGGCGAAGAGCCTGCCCTCACCAGCGGTTCGGGCCACTCCGGTAGCTCGCGCTGCGTCGACGACGGCGGCCACGCTGCCCGCACCACCGAACGAGGCCACCGAATACGGCTCGATCACCGGTACGTCGACTTCGAGGTGAGAAAATCCGGGGGTCGGCAACGTAACCTGGTCGACCGGTGACACCGGTCGAGTCACGGCCGAGGCCGGTTGCGAGGGCGGCACGGCGCGCGTCCAGATCTGTTGCGTGGCCATGCTGATTCCCCTTTTCTCAGGACTGGGTGAAGGTGGGGGTGATCAGCAGCTGCCCCTGGGCGCCCAGGGTGGTGGAGCTGATCGCGACCTTGTCGATGAAGTCGCTCTCACCGCCGGTGGCGCTCTTCCACAGACCCACGTGGGTGTAGGTGTCGGCGGGCAGATCGATGGTGACCTGGGCGCCGGTGATCACACCGCCGGTGCCGGAGGTCCAGGTGGTCTGCTTCCGTTCGTAAGCGGGGGTGCCGCCGGCGGCCTCATTGGCACCGGTGGTCCCCGGGTCGGCGGTGTGGACACTGATGAAGGCGACATTCGAGCCGGCGATGGTCTTGTAGGCGTCGGCGAGGACCTGCCGGGTTGCGGACACAGTGATAGCCATGATGAAAATCCTTCTGGGAGATACGAAATGAGATGAGGGCGCCGCAGCGGTTACTTACTGCTTGCGGCGGACCGCGCCGAAGAACCAGAGGTATTCGGTGCTGGGGGTGGTCGGATAGGAGACGTAGAGGCGGTACTTGGCGCCGGCGGGCACGGTGTCGGCCAACTCGGCCTGGACCACGAAACGGGCTTCGGACTCGGTGAGCACCGCCTGCCAGTTCGCGATCTCGTTCTCGCCGTTGTCGACCACGACGATGCGCACGGAGCTACCGGCCGGGAAGGCCGACCCTTCGGGAAGGGTCAGGGTGTGGACGAAGTCGGCGCCTTTGGACAGGACCAGGGTCAGGTTCGTGGGATCGTGGCCCAGTTGCTTCGCGGCGGCCATGATCAGCTCACCTCGTCGACGGGTGCGACCGGATCCGGTTCCACGAAGACCGGTTCCGGGACGGGGTCCAGCGTGCCGAGGAAGATACTGCCGCGACGTCGCGGCACTCCATCGGACACCGTGGACACGTGCAAAGTTTGCTGGTTCACCTCCAATTCGAGGTCGATTCCTGCGATTACGACTGACTTGCTCATAGATCCTCTACTTTCCAGAAGTCCCAGCCGCCGCCGTTCACCCACGACACCCGTTCGTTTCCGAGTCCCGCGTATCGGTGCGCCCGGCCGCTGGGCAAGATGCCGTCGGCATCGATATAGGTGACTACGTCCACCCAGTCACCGGCGATCCGGCGCTGCGCGAGGTAGACATTTCCGGTTGCTCTGAGGCGCAACACATCACCGCTGTTCACCGTGGTCTCGCCTGCGGACAACTGGGTCCAGGTGCCGCCGGAGAACCGGTAGATCCCGATCGCGTTCTGCACCACGTTCAGCGAGACGAACTCACGGTTGTCGGGGCCGGATCGCAGCATCAGCCAGGCGTGGCGCACGGTGGGGTCGATGACGCGGCCGGTGACCATGTGGTCGTCGTAGTTCATCGACTTGGCGTACAGGTACCGGCGTATGCCGTCCGATCCGCCGGAGACCACGAACACGCCACCGGCGACCCACGCGGGCAACGCCGTCATCCGGGCGAACGCGGTGGGGATCACGCCGCGGTCGAACCCTTCGTACCGGATCAGCTTCGGCGGGTCGCCGCTGAGCAGCTTCTTGCTCAAACCCACGTAGGGAATGTCGCCGGAGCTGAAGTCGAGTGCGGTCTCGGCCAGCGTCTCCCCCACCGCCGGTGGGGTGGCCGCCGGGAACGTGGCCGCGGCCCGGGCCGGCTGAGCGGTCGCGGGGCGCGGCAACTCGGTGGCGGGGATGCCCAACAGCGGGCGCACCGCGCCCGGACCACACTGATGCACGCCGACGAACACCGACTCGCCGACCTCGAAGACGAGGTCGACGGGCATCTCGACGGAGTGCTCGAACCGGGAGTTCGTGATGAGCGGGGTCTGGTCACCGGACACCCATTCGATCCGGATGTCACCGGATTCCAAGACCCGGCCCACCACCACGTACAGCGCACACGGATCACCCGGCGCCGCGTCGACCATGTAGGTGACGATCTGCCGGCCGCCATCGAACCTGGCCCGGATATATGCGCCGGCCAGCGCATTCGCGGGTGGAGTGTGCACCGGGGTCCAGCGGACGGAGAACGTCTGCGCCGAATAGACCGGCAGCCCGTTGCTGTCGTAGTAGGCGACGTAGGTATAGGTGTAGGCGGTGTATCCGGCTTTGGTTCCGTAGACGAGGTCCCAAGCCTTGCGGGTCAGCAATGCCCGCGGAATCGAGGATTCCTCGGCGAGGTTCATCGCCGCCCAGTAGGGGCTGATCGGCAGGCCGTCGATCACCACCTGCACCCGGGAATTCGTCGCCGCCAACCCGTCACCGCTCTCGGTGACCAGCCGTTCGGCCAGGTCGGCCACCCGCTGTGAATCGCCGGCCGATGCCCGGGCCTCGGCGGCCTTCTCGCGCAGCACCCCGGCCCAGCCCTGCAGATTCACCAGACCACCGGTGAATCCGGTGACCGCTTCGCAGAAGTCGGCGGCGAACTCGTGCAGGCCGACCCGGACCGCCGTGGCGAGGTTGACCGGAATCGCGACGAAACTGCGCACCACCTGAGCGCGCACCCGCTCCTCGATCTGGCGCTGATTCACCGAGGACAACCCGGCAAGGGAGTTGCCCTGCGGCACCGGACCGTAGGCGCCATCGGGTAGCTGGTGGTCGGGGCTGGTCACAGGTCTTCCGCCTTCCAGTCGCCCCAACCACCACTGTTCGTCCAGGATTGGCGGGTGACGCCGAGCCCGGTGTATCGGTAGCTGGAGCCACGCGGAATGACGTCATCGACATCGGTGTGGCTCAGTACCACCACCCACTCGCCGTCCACCGGCCGTTCCACGGAGAACACGTTGCCCTCGGCGCGGATCCGGAACTGGTCGTTGTCAGCGACCGTGGTGGCCAAAACGGCCAGTGTCGTCGACGATCCCCCGGTCCAGCGGTAGATGCCGATGTCACTGCTGTTCACCGACAGCGTCACGTAGTCGGTGTTCGCCGCGTTGGAGCGGATCAGCAGACGGGCATATTGGATGCTGGGCTCTCGGATCCGGCCGGACACGAGTTGGTCGTCATAGTTCAGCGTCTGCCCGTACAGGTAGCGGCGGATGCCGTCGTCGAGTCCGGAGACCACGAACACGCCACCGGACACGGTCGCGTAGCGGGCCGAGCTCCGCACCATCGCCGTCGGCATCCCCGATTCGAAATCTTCGTAGAAGCGCAACGGCACCGGCTCGCCGGTGACCGAGGACTTGCCGAACGAGACGTAGGGAATGCGCCGAGAGCCGAAATCCAATGCGCCCGCAGCCAGGTTCGTACCCGCCACCAGTGGTGCCGAGGCCGCGAACTCGGCGTTGAGCTGCGGGGGCCACACCGTCGGCGGCCGGGGGATGTTCGCGGCCTCGATCCCGTGTAGCGGACGCCGGTTACCCGAGCCGAGCTGGTGCACACCGACGAAGGCGGTCTCCCCTTGCTCGAAGACCAGTTCGGTGGGCAGCTCGACCGTGCGCTCGGCCGGGTTGTTCGTGATCTCCGGGGTCTGGTCCGGCGAAACCCATTCGATCCGGACGTCACCCGAGGGCAGCATCCGCCCGACCACCAGATGCAACGCACAGGGCGAGGACACCTGGGCCGGGGTGTAGCTCACCACCTTGCGGCCGCCGCTGTACAGGCACCGGATGAACGCGCCGGTCAGCGTGTTCGCCGGCGGCACGAAGGCCGGGTCGTACTGCACCGAGACCACCGAACCCGAGACCGAGATCGCGCGCACGCAGCGGTCGAGCAGCGTGCGGGGGAACGAGGATTCCTCGGTGAGGTTCATCGTCTCCCAGTACGGCTTGACCGGCAAACCGTCGATCACCACCTGCACTTTGGAGTTGGTGGCCTCCAGGATCACCGTCTGGTTGTCGGCCGCCGATTGCGCACCGGAGGCGGTCTGCTTGGCGGTGACGGAATCGTTGATGGCCTCATCGGCGTCGGCGCGCAAGGTGCGGGCCCAGCCGCTCAGATCGACGAATCCGCCTGTCGCGCCGGTGATCGCATCGCACAGGTCGGCCAGGAAGTCCTTGACCCCGGCCTCGATCACCGCGCCGAAGTTGATCGCGACATTCGAGAACGAGCGAACGATGGGCGCGGCCATCGCCGACCGAGCGGCGTCCTCGGTCGGCTGCGGGATCCCGGTACCACCGGTGTGAGCGCCCTCCGGCACGATCTGGTCGGGGCTGGTCATGGCGTGCCGTCAATGGTGGTGCCCGCATGTGCGCCATCCGTCCGGTCCGGCGCCGGTTCGGCCAGGTCGCCGGCCTCCCGCAGTTGCCGGACCAGTTCCCGGCGGGCGTCCACCGGCAGGTCCCGGATGGTGGGTACCGATTCCCGCACCGGTCGCGGGGTGCCCACCGGCACCCAGTTGCCCGACTGGGCGAGCCAGTGCTCGCCGGCCGGGTCGGCCGGATGGTATTCGAGAGCCTGTTCCTCCGGATGATGGCGGAAACCCAGCTCCCACAGGTGTTTCGACCACTTTCCGAGCACCTGCTGCGGGACCAGGAGCGGTCCGTTCCGCGGGCCGGGCAGGCCGATCAGCGCCCACAGGAAGGCTTCTTCGGGGTCGTTCGGATTGCATTGATGTTGCAGGGGAAGCGGCATGATCTCTTCCGTTTCAGGGGTGACGACTCACATGACGCCCAGCTGTTGCAGGTCGCCCATGATGGATTGGACATGGCGCAGCGCCTTGGCCACCGGGTCTTCCCGGGCCTTGTCGGTGCCGATGGTGACGTGCCAGGCCGGGGTGACGCCCCGCGACCAGGACATGTTCAGCTCGGTCACCTGCTCGACGAAGATCTGCCCCTTCGGCAGACCAGCGACGGTGGCACCGATCCGGTCGCCGAGGAAGAAATGACCGCGACCGTTCTCCCCGATCAGATACGGGGCGCCGTCGGCGACGGTGACCTTGTGCGAGGTGAACCCGCGCGTCGCCCACAGGCCGGCCCGGATCGCGACCAGCGAGGACAACGTGTATGCCTTGTCGGCGCCGGACTGGAAGTACTCGAAATAGTGCGACCAGCCCGTCTTCGGCGGGCGCAGCGGCGATTTGAACGACATCCAGGCCAGCACCGTGTCCTCGTAGAGCGGTTTGAGGAAGGCGTCCAGTGGTCCGCCCAGCGGTGGCAGGCTCACCCCGGCACCGCCGATGCCGGGAATGCTCAGCGTCACCGTGGAGGTGAGGTTGCCGACCATCTGGACGACCGCGGAGATCACCTCGTTCACCCCGGGCATGCTGTGGCCGCCCGCGTTGATCTGCACGGCGGTGGCCGGCGAGATGGTGAACTCGGAGGTCTGGATACCGGTGTACTCCGACTCGCGGTACACGACCCACGGATTGGACGGCCTGGTGCCGAGCCAGCCCGGTTCGTGATATTCCTCGGGGGCGTTCGGGTCGGGCAGGATGTTCGGCTCCTGCTCCTCGAAGTCGCCGACGAACTGCTGGACCGTGTGGACCAGCCCGTCCAGCGCGGTGCCGCCCTCCGAGGTCCCGCTGAAGTACCCGGACTTGTCGACGATGTCGAACACCAGGCACCCGTGCCGCAACTGCGCGCCCGGCCAGGGTGGTGGGTCACCGTCCAGATAGCGGCGGCAGGTGACCATGAGCTGAGCGTCCTCGAGGGTGCCCTGCGCCATCTCGTGCCAGGTCTTCCACCTGGACGAGAGCACGGTCCAGATCGAGGTGTCGGTCCCGAAGTCGCTCGGCGCCACCACCATCGACCAGTTCGATTGATCCAGGTCGAACCACTGCCCCGGGTCGAGCGGATCGTCCGGCAACGCCCACAGGCTGGCTTCCTTGCGCAGCACGTTGAGGAACAGCGCCAGCTTCAGGCACCAGATCGAGGGGCCGGCCAGCATGAACACCCGCGGGAACTGGAAGATCGCAGGCAGGAACGGATTGCTCCACGCCTGGATCCATTTCAGCTCCTCGTAGTCGTGCATGAACTGCAGGACCACTGTCTGCAGCCCCGTTTCGGCCTTGCGCAGCGTCGCCGTCTTCATCCGGCCGCTCCACCGTGCCCCGTCCTTGTCGACGGTGATGTGGACGTTCTGGGTGCTGCGCGCCGAAGCGTCCATCACCCATTCGGCCAGATAGTGATCGGCCGGGAGAACCAGCTGCCCGGTACCGGATTCGTTGAGCAGCCAGGTGAAGTCGGCGGCGATCTCCGCGCGGCAGATACCGCGCAGGTTCCAGTCGCCGTCCCACAGCCGCACCAGTGGCGGTTCGATCCGCTTGTCCTTACGGGCCCGACGCACCCGCACCGCATTGCGGTAGACCGCTTCGAGGTCGGCACTCATTGCAGACCCCACGGCCGCGACCAGTTCCGCGGGCAGCGCACCTGAACCGCCGCACCCGGCGTCGCACCGCGCACCGTCACCGGGACCAGGGTCTCCGGCGTCCACGCGGGCACCGGGTGCAAGAACAGCACGCCGTTCATCCGCGCCCACAGCGAGCTGCGGTCGGCGGCGACGATCATCTCCTCCATCGGATCGGTGTCGACGGTCGCGTCCTGCCCCGCCGCGAGTACCGGCAGGGTGATCACCCGATCCTCGTTCTCGTCATCGGCCCAGGAGAAGTCCGGCAGGGTCCAGGTACCCGGCGCGGTCACCACCCATTTCAGCCACAACGGTTGATCGGTCGGATTCGACACCGGCAGCCACATCGTCTCCGATGCGCCGGCGCCGGTGGTGTCGGTGGTCGAGACCGCGGATGCGGTCACGTCTTCCTCCACCCACCACGGGAGACCGGCCGTGCAGGTCATGGTGACCTGACCCCACCGCTTCAGATGCGGGTCCTTGGCCGACTTGAAGTCCGGCTGCTGGGCCAACCGCAGATGCAGACTGCGCGATCCGTACTCGGTCGTCACGGTCAGTTTGGTGTCGCGGTCGTAGGCCCACGCCTTGCGCCACGCGGAATCCACCGCTTCCCAAGTAGCCGAGTCGGTTTCAAAGATGTTCACCCCGAACACGACGTCGCGCTTGAGCCAATTGGCGCCGCCGTAGCTGGCGCCGATCTGGAACGCCGACGAGTTCCAGATCGTGGTCACCGGGGCGTCGTAGAGTCCGACCGGGGTCGTACCCAGCTCGACGCCTTCGGTTCCTTGTCCGGCGCCGGACAGCGTCCACCAGGACCCGTCGACACCTTCTACTTCGATCAATGCGGCTTCGGCCACGATCTCATCACCTCTGTTCGATCGGGAGTGTCAGTTCCAGCGGGCGGTGTAGGTCAGCGCCCGCTGCGCCTCCCAGGTCTTCGCCTTGTTGAATGCGGTGTCGATATCCGGAGTGGACAGCGAGATGCTCATCGACTGGTCCACCGTCGAGTTCCCGCGGCCGGCTGCCCCCGACATCGCGGGCAGCCGCAGTGGCTGCAGGCCCTCCAGCCCGGCCAGTCCGGCAGCGTCGCGGCTCACCGACGCCAGCAGCGAATCGTTCGACTGGGCAGCCGCCGCAACGAGTTCCGCCTCGGAGCCGCCGGCCGATTTCTCGTTCGCAGCTGCCTGCTGGTCGACCATGGCGTTGTGCGTCTTCATCGCCGCCTGTACCAGCGGGGGCACGCGGTCTACACCGAAGACGCCGAGGGCATCGCCCAGGAATCCGCTCGCACCTGTACCCAGCGCTCCGGCGATGGCCGTCTTGCCCTCTACCAGAGCCGTTTGCCTGGCCTTCTCGCGCGGGTCCTCGATGTCCTCCAGGACGGGCGCCTCGCCCTTGCCGCCGAAGAAGCCACGCATCGCAGCCGACTTCACATCGCCGCCGGCCCAGTCCGACCACGACGAGTACTCACCGATCCGGTCGCTACCGGCGAACCAGGACAGCTGTCCGCTGTTGATGGCTTCCAGGAGCGGCAGGTTCTCGGCGGTAGCCCCAGCGTTCACGATGTACTCACCGTTGGACGCCATCACCGGGATGAGGTCATCGCGGGGGCCACCCGGCCCGCGGAGCAGACCACCATCGGCCTTCTTCTGTCCGCCGTCCGCGAATGCCCGCAACTTACCGACAACGCCACTGAGGTCGGGCGCCCCTGGAATATAGGACGCAACACTCGAAATCTTGTCCAGGACATTGGCGACAAAGCCGACCACACTGCGCATCTTGTCGACGACCCCGTCCAAGGCACCCTTCACGATGCCGCCCATCGACTTGAAGAAGCCGCCGATCTTCCCACTGGAAACCTTGAAGATCGGCAGGATCTTCTCGTTCCACATGGTGACGACCCACTTCGCCAGCGGATCCAGCATCTTCTTCTTGACATTGTTGAAGACCTTGCCCAACTTCCCCCAGTTGGAGATCAGCAACTCGACAGCGGTAACCACCAGGCCGAGCGGGTTCATCCGCGTCGCAAAGTTGAAAGCCTTGGTGGCGATCGTCGCCTTCTTCGTCGCCGAGGTCGCCGACTTCTGCGAGCCCGCGGACTTCTTCACCGTCTTGTCCAGCGACTGCTGCGCCTTGTCAGCAGCCGTCGCGGCCTTCGAGAAGTCCTTCGTCGCCTTGAGCCGGTCACCCATGGCCTTGTCCATGCCCCCGCCGGAGCTACTGACCGCCCCTGAAGAAACACCACCGATCCCGCGACTGCGACCCCGCCCGACGCCAGCGCCACTCAGACCCGAAACACCGGCAGCAATTCCCACGCCGATGCCTGGCTGTGAAGAATTTTTTCCGGCAACACCGGTGGATGTACTTTGCGCGACCGCGGACCCCAACGGAGCGGCGGCGGCGTCCGCGGCACCCGTTCCGCCTCCCAGCCCGAGCGTACCCGCGACAAGCGCACCGGTCACAGCAGTCACAGCGCCGGCTCTGCGGAACATCCCCGTTGGCCTGGGGCGTCCACCGGTCTTTCCAGCCCCCTCGGACTTACCGCGTCCAACTCGGTCCTTGAGCCGGTTTGCAGCACCGGATGCATTCGAAGTGATCGTGTCCAGACCATCGTTGAAAGTCTTGGCTGCACCCCCCGCTCCCGAACGAGCTGCATCTACCCACTTCATCGATCTCGAGCCGACCGCAGCTGCTCGGGCTCTTACCTGACCTGCGCCTCGTCCAGCCATCGACGAGACCGACTGCAGCCCATCTCCGAAGGTGCCGACAGCCCTATTTCCTGTCTCCAGAGCTGCGTTCGACCACCCCTTGGACTTTTCCCGGAGTGCGTTGCCAAAGCTCGCCATTCGACCAGTTCCACGAACCTGGCGTGGTTCGGACACAGTCTCGCCAGACGTCCTATCATCGTCGCCGGGCCCACCAGAACGGCCCGTCGAACCAAGCTCACGAGCCTTGCCGATCAGCGACCCCACACCAACGTCGTTGAGGCCCTTTAGTCCCGTGGTGACACTCGCGAGAGCAGAGAAAGTCCCGAAAATCCGCTCTTCGGCCGACTTTCCATCATCAAGCGCCGTCGATAGTGACGAATTGAAATCAGCAAAGGCCATCGATGCATCAGCCCCGCCAAGAAAACTGTCATGAAACCTTCCAACAGTCCGTGCTGAACCAGAATTTCTGTCCTGGCTGCCACCATTAGAATCACCACCAGGTTCGACCCGAGATACGGCCATCCCCCCACTACTCAGGGAACTGGTCGAAGTACGAATATCGGACAACAGCTCCTTGATGTCGGAGACCTTGGCATACATCATTCCAATGCGGTCTTTGATGGTCACGAAATCAGATTTTGCTGATTGCTCGCCACTACTGGAACCTGAGTCGCCACCCTCCGTCGCTTCCCACTCTGCCTCGGCCCACGATTTCAACGCTTCCAACGCTTGCTGAAACCAGTTGGTAGAATCGGATTCGGAAGCCCGCGGCAGCGGACCACCATACCCAGCGGCCTGTGCACCTAGCGCCTCCGCGAGTCTGGGGTCGACCTGCACATTTAGGTTCAGGCGCACGCTGGAATTAGTTCCAACCGCAAGAGGCGCTATAGAATCGTTCATATTTACCGGAACAGAAACTTCACTGTACGTTTCCTGCAACATCTTCATCCTACCTAAGTTGGGTCCAATTCAGTACCGCACACACGACAATGCCTTCTACGCGTAGCCGAACCACCTCCACCTGCGGAGTGACACCGACGGCCTTGCGCAATTACACGTGGTCGCGCACAATATCGGACATGCACGAAAGCGTTCCCGACCTGAAGGTCAGACATCACGATGGCCAGTCGTTTGCGATATACATCAACGCTTCCAAAATTACCCCCGAACTCCAAGAGAAGGTCACAAAGAGAAGCATTCACGGCGCCCACTCGATCGACGCGGATGCCGAAACACCGACACCATTTGGCGCAACGATTCAACACGCCTTGATGAAGGCGCACCACACTGGCATCGGCCTACTTATCTTCGGCTTCCTGCTGATAGTAATACTCGGCGATGACAGACTGTCGGCACTACTCGGCGCCGACGACCCATTCATGGTAGTTTGCATAGCCCTACCTTTACTCGCTGGAATTTTCACGTTCTCCATCTCGACAATCTGGCGTCGATATAGAGAGTGGAAGATTCTCAACAATCCTTTAACTCTTAATCACCGAGACACAGACTCCATAAGGCGAGCAACGGATCGGCTAGACTTCACTGATGGGAAGGTGCCGAATATCGGACAGTTCGAACCCGGCGAATGCCGCTGCCGCAAGCTCGCAGGTCGAATATCTCTACTACACCGCTCGATTGTAGGATCCCAATCGTGGTCAGGACCCCATCTCACCGATCAACGTTCAGAACTGAGCCTGGATGTTCAATACCGCGAAATAGTTCGAGACATCCTCAGCTTCCACATTGATCAGGAGTATCTAGGACCCCGTCCCGAAGGTGCTGGAGTAGCTGCCGAACTCGCCAAGCGCGAATGGGACCTCGCCAACGAGGTACTCGACGCTGCCTGGTCTACACTCACCGATTGGGCCAGTGGTTACGAAGCGTTGAATCGGACTGTTTCAGAGCTAGACCAAGTGTTGGAGCATTCATCCATAACTGTACGTGCGGGAGCAGTTTCCGAACGAGCAGCACACCTCGCCGGCCGTCGCGAGATTCACGCCTTATCTGAATCCAACCTCCACAACCAATCAAGGTACGTGGCCGCAGTAACCTCTGCAATAGCCGAACTGGTAGAAATCGCCCCAAGCCGATTGGAGGCGATACAAGCCATCGCGCCTGACCGCCTTCGGCAATGACCGTCGCCTGGCAGAATCTGGCACCTACAACATGGCCGACCAGAGTTCCGAATTATCGACCATCAGCCACACTGAACATGTGGCGGCAATCAACTCGGCGATCAACGAATTGGTCGAACACTCGCCGAGTAGGCTGGAAACCTTAAAATCCTTTACCCCCCTCGACAGAAAATTGAACCGAGAGAGCTTCCTGATCCATGCAACAGCTACGCTCAGAACATAATTTCCGGGTAGATATCGACAACAGGTCAGTCGACTATATCAACCTTCATCTGGTTCAAGGCTCTCTACAGGAGAAGATTGGATCGCGGACTTCGGCGCGGCGATCTTCGCTCGAAGATGCAGATCCACAGCCTGAGCAGCTCAAATCAATAGTCTCAAGATTCGGTGAAAACCTTCTATTCAGAGGGCTCGGGCTAGCTATGGTTTCATTTCTCCCCATTCTGCTCCTATTCGGCGGGCCACCGAACTCGACGCAGCGCAGTATCGCAATAGCAGTCGGTTTCGTAGGTCCAGCGGCTATTATATTCCCCTTTGCCTGCGCGACACTGCTGAAGGATCTACGCAAATCTAGGAACATCAGGAAGGATCGTCTGAATCTGGCCGACCGAGAAAGATTCGAGATCCAGAGAGCAACCGAGACTCTCATGTTGGGCGGAGTGCTATCGTCTGAGGAGCTTTCCTTCACTCCAGAAAATTGCGCATGCGGCGATCTCATCCGGACCGCGGATGGGCTTTGCCGGCGAATCGTGGATGCCGACGCCTGGTCCAGCGAATACCTCCGGAGTCAACGCGCCCAGTTCGATCCTGGAGCCGAGCGAACCGCCATCATCAACGCAACGATCGACCTGCACTCCAGCGAGCAGTACCTCGGTCCCCGCCCGCAAGGCGACGGAACCTCGGCGCTGTTGGCCACCCGGGAGTGGGATTTCACTGTCGAGGTCCTCGCCGACGTCTGGACGGGACTCCGCGACCGCATCGCCGGCCTCGAGTCCCTCGCTCACGCCGTAACCTCGCTGGATCAGGAACTAGCTCATTCCTCGACCGCCAGTCGCGCCGAGGAGATAGCGCGCCACGCCATGCCGCTCGCCGTGGGCTATGAACTCGAATCTCTTGGTTCGGACGGATCTCGCAACCATGCTCGCCACGTGACTGCGGTCACTTCCGCAATCCGGGAACTTGTCGAACACTCCTCTGACCGAACGGAAGCGGTGAAATCGCTGGCTCCGCGGCGAGCGGAATCGCATCCGAACCGTAGGCGAGACGGGTGACGAGATGGCGATGCTCGGAGCGAGCCGGGTACTCGTTGTGCCGCACTCGATCTGGTGCACTCAGCGATTTCGGTGTCACCGGTTGCTGCGGGTGGGGTCGGTTGGTACGTTCCGGCCACCTCCTGGTGCTCGAATCAGGTTGGAACGAAGGGAATTTCATCGTGAAGCGCATTCTCACCCTGGCCCTCACCGGCGCCGCTGCCACCGGCCTCGCCATCGGAGCGGCATCGGCGGCGACGATCGATGCCGGGTCCTTTCCCACGCGGGCGGCATGTGAGAGTGCCGGCAAGGCGCAGCTGCACGGTGAGGTGCTGGGGTACCGGTGTAGTGCCACCTCGCCGAATCAGGCCACCGGGGACTACTACTACGTGCTGTACCTGCAGACCAACGATCCCAACCGGCCGTGCCAGACCGGCGGGACCGGTTCGGGTGCGGCGTCTGTCGAGATGTTCTGTTTGTTCGGGACCCAGTAGGCGACAGCTCACCCGGGGTGGGTGAACTCGGCGATCAGGCGTTCCATCGACCGTCGCCGGTGTTCCTCCCGGACCAGATCCAGGGCCGTTTCGGGCCGCGGCATCGGGTCGAAGGCGGGCGGGTCGGCACCGGCGGCCGCGATCACGGCCGCTTGGACGCCCTGTACCGCATCGACGATGGTCAGCAGCAGGTAGGTGTCGAGGGTGTAGCCCTCGGGAGTTGCCGCGCCGTCGAAGGTTTCGTCGCGGTCCTCGATTGCCAGCAGTTGCTCGGCGAGATCCCGGTCCATGGCGACGGCGGTCTTGAACTGTGATCCGCGCGGGAGCCGGTCCTTGAAACGCCAGATGGTTCGCCAGTCGCGGGTACGCAGCTGGGCGGGCCCGAAGCAGTCCCGGACATCGATGCCACGCTCGAGCAGGTCGTAGTCGAGCGCGGCACCGAAGCGGTCCCAGAACTCTACGAGCCCTCGGATCCCCCCGGCAGCTCCGCCGCGCCGGCACCGAAGAAGTGGGCGTAGAGGTCCTCCTGGAAGGCGATCCACTCGTCGAGCGGGCGGTCGTCGAAGAGTTCCTCGACCGCGTCGAACTGCTCCCCGAGCAGCACGGCGAGCTGTTCTTCTTCGTCTTCGGTGGTGCGCAGGGCTTTGGCCTGGCGGCGGGTCATCGGCTCGATGACGATATCCGCGGTGAGCCGGTACGGGCCGCGGCGTTTGGCGGCCAGCTCCTGCTGGATCTCGTAGAACCGGCCCTCGTCGCTGACACGGGGCTTCGTGGCGGTGGCCGCCGGGGTCTTTCGCTGTGTTGCCATAGATGATGCTCCGGGTGGTGTCGTGGCGAATGCGCAGCCGCATCCGGTTTCCGGATGACCGGGCTCCGACCGACGATCGGGGGTCGGAGCTCCGGCCCGGACTACTACTTGTGGTTGCTCTCGGCAGCCGTCGGGCGAGCGGTGCGCTGGGGACGGTGACCGAGCGAATACACGGCGTTGACGTAGCTGCTCGCGTCGTGCACCTGGTACTCGGTGGTGCCGTCGGTCATGGTGACCGGGAACTGGGTGGGGATGGCGCTCATGATGTTGGTTCCTCTTCTTCTTTCGATCAGACGGATGCGACGGTGATGCCGGTCTTGTCCAGCAGGTTCTTCCAGCCGAGACCACCGAATCCGTGCGCGACGGCGTAACCGGCGGTGTCGTCCTTGAACGCGGTCAGGGTGAGCTTCTGCGACAGCACCTTGGTGGGCGTCCACTGCTCGCCGGCGTACTTGGTGACGGCGACCTTCGGCATCACCTTGAACACGTAGATCGGGGCGGCCTCGTTGCCGTCCCTGCCGATCACGATCGCGGAGTAGTAGGTGACCTGCTCCGAGGTCGGCTGGGCGAAGAACACCTCACCCGAATCGGCGGCCGCCTCCACCTGGGCCAGGTTGGCGCTGGTGGTCAGTTCGAGGGTCATCGCATTGGTCTGCTGCGGCTCGAACTCCAGCGTGGTGATATCGCTGGTGATGTCGTCGCGGGTGGCCTGCAGCTCACCGTAGGACTCGATCGACGCATTGGTCTGCTTGCGGGCGAACGAGACGCCGGTCTTCTTGTCGATCAGGCCCACCGACTTGAATTCGGGCGGCAGCGACTGCAGCGCGCCGGTGGCGTCGGTGAAGTTGGCCGGTACAGCGGTGTACCAGGGCGCCAGGAACACCGCGGCGTCGAGCGGCTTCAGCAGCAGCTCGCGCTGGGCGTCCTTCAATGTGGTCAGATCGGTGACGGGCATGGATTCTCCATTTCTTCGAGGGGTTTGCCGCCTACTGGCGGCGGGCGTGCAGCGTGAACCCGAGTTCGACCACGGCGGCCAGAGGGTCCAGATCAGGGAACTGTGTGGTTCCCTGGTCACGCTGCAAGGTTGTCGCGCGGTACGGGATGCGGGCGGGCGGTGATTCGCGCGCCCAATCGATCAGCACACCGTTGACATCGGTTCCGGGTGCATCGAGTAGTGCTTCCCGCGCCTGCGCGGCGAGCTGGGCCGCGGCGGCGCGATCGGCGGCCAGCGCCGCGATCCGCACCTGGGCGACGTAGGTGATCGCGTTCTCGTCGAGGCTGCCGTCGAGCCGGCGGACCCAGAGGATCGGCAGCGCGCCGTCCAGTTCGGTGCCGGTGGCCGGAAGTTCCGCGACGGTCGTGGCGATCGGCGAGTACAGGTCGATCAGGAACTGTTCGAAGTCGGGGAACTCCCCCGTCGCCGGGTACGGCGAGGTCACTGCTTCACCTCGATGTCGACGTGCAACGCTCCGGCGCCTGCGGAGTCCTCGTCATGCTGTTCGGCGGTCATGAATGTCTCCATTCGGTCGGATCGGCCGTGCCGGGAGTTGCTTTGGCACAGCGGAATCGGGTCAGAGGTCCCGCCCCCGGGGTAGTTCCCGGGGGCGGGACCGAGGCGCCCCGGTGCCGTCGCGCAGCAATCGCGTCTGCGACCGCACACCACCTGCGGGAGACGGGTGCGCTGACCGGATCGGGGCGGGCCATGCGGCGGGCGATCAACCCGCGGATACGACGAGACCCCGATCCGGCGGATCGGGGTCTCAGGTCCTTGTTCGGTTGTCGTTGCGGCCGGGGGCTGTCGCCGGTGCGGTTCGACCAGGTGCAGCCCGGGGCCGGTGACGGGGCAGCCGCCGCGGGGAAGGGCGCCCGGGGTGGCTGAAGCGATCACCGCTGTGCGGATAGCGGGTGCAACCGACGAGGCGCTGGTGCGTGGCGATTCAGACCAAGGAAGCCTCGAGTGAGGCGGTGCGGCGGGAAACCTCTTGCACGTCAGCCAATTTCAGTAATTGGACATGGCGAAGCCCGCTGCAACCAGTTTGGGACTTGCGCTACGAATTGTCAAGGCCCGCCCCAGAATTCCTCGAAACCGCAGCTCGAGGGCGGTTCCAGCGAGCTACTGGTGGCCGTACGCTCCGCTGAAACGACCTTGGCGTAAGCGATTTCGGCGCCTGATCGACCGTCAGACATCCAGCACCCGGCGGTAGTCCGACGCAGTCGGCTCAGCGGGCCGCGTCCAGACAGAGTGCCGGACGCGGACAGCCGAGACCACTGCCCGGAGCGGCTCCCGACACCGCAGCACCGGTGAAGGCGGCGGGCCGGACCACCGGGCCGATCGCGGCGACTCCACAGCCGCGGTGCCCCCGGCGATTTCGATCAGGCAGCGCTGGTGAATGAGACATCGACTGTGGCACCGAGTGCGGCTGCAAGCCGATCGAGCAGGGTCAGCGTTGGCACATGCTCACCGGCCTCGAGCCGCGAGATCGCGGCTTGGCTGGTTCCCGCGCGCCGGGCGAGTTCGGTCTGCGAAATACCGAGCTCGACCCGCCGCTCACGGACGGCTCGACCCAACTCGACCGCCCGCTTCTCCGCCTCGTAGCCTGCCCGAACGATTGATCCGTCCCGCGGCGTTCCCTGACCGATATCCCACCTGACATGCGGGTTCTCGCCCATGTCAGACCTCTCTCTCGAAACTGTCCACTGCGTGGCCGTGATTGGCCTCGCACTCCTTCTGCGCCTGCAGCGCTCCGGCAACCTCGCCTGATTCTCGCTGCCGGGTCTTATAGAAGACAGTAAGTAGAACTACGCGTCGTTGCGGAGCTAGCCAATACGTAACCCGCACGGCTCGGCCGTCCAGGCTGAGCGCAGTTCCCGAACCTTGCCCCCGAGATGTCTCGAGTACGGCTCACCTAACGTATCCGCCTGTTCTGCCAGCATCTCCGCTCGATACCTCGCTCGACCGTAGTGTTCATCACTCAGTGACTCCAACCATGCCCGGACCTCGGGTTCGACTTCCAAGTCGAACAGCATCATGCTATCAATGCATATATGCTACACGTGATATAGTCGCAAGTCTGGCCCCGCAGGACTTGCACGGCGGCACCAGACTTCTTGTTCAGACGAAGGCGCCGAGCCCCACCAAGCCGATGACCTCCAGGCCGAGGCCGAGGTGCGAACCATGTTCAGTGGCGACGCCTTATCCGCCAGCGCGAGCCGGCGCCGCTGGCGATGGCGGATCGGGGCCAGAGCGAGACTGGTCTCTTTCACGGGGTCGGGCCAGTCGCCGGTGTTCCCCGTGTATCAGATGGTCCAGATATGAGTTCGGCCCCGCCGATGAGCGGGGCCGAATTCGTGTCGGTCGGCTCAGAAAGGGCCGATGCCCTGCAGGGGATTGCCGCCGTGCAGGAACCAGTAGGTGCCGATGGCGGCGGCGAGGGCCAGCAGGACCACCACGGCGGAACCGTAGGCGGGGCGGGTGGCCCAGCCTCGGGTGCGGTCAAGGGACCAGCGGCCGGGGCCGGTGAGGATGATCGCCAGGGCCGAACCGGCCAGGATGGTGTCGAGTTCGACGCCGGTGGGAGTGGCCGCGTTGTACTGGAAACCGGGGACCATGCCCTGCTTCCACATCCATGCGGTCGCGATGGTGGCCAGGACCGCACCCGCGGCGAGCGGGGTGGCCAGGCCGATCACGAGCAGGATGCCGCCGCCGAGTTCACCGGCGATCACCAGCGCGGTCGCCAGCGACGGGTGATCCCAGCCGCCGTTCTCCATCATGGACTCGGTGCCGTCGAGGCCGGGGCCGTGGAACCAGCCGGCCAGCTTCTGCAGGCCGTGGTAGATGAAGGTGTAACCGACCACGAGCCGCAGCACGAACAGGCCGAGGTCCAAGGTGCCGCGGCGGGCTTCGCGGTTGCGCCGCTGCAGGCGGACCGAGTCGGCCGACGCGGCGGTCGCGGGCGGGAT
Source organism: Nocardia halotolerans (assembly GCF_042650145.1). Lineage (NCBI taxonomy): Bacteria > Bacillati > Actinomycetota > Actinomycetes > Mycobacteriales > Nocardiaceae > Nocardia > Nocardia halotolerans. The sequence continues at coordinate 430,529 of NZ_JBHSDL010000014.1, forward strand.
CGTCGCGTACCCGTAGTCGTCGCCGCTCCCGCCGGTGGTCCGGGCGGTACTCGCGTCGGGCACTTCGTCGCCGGGGTCGAGCCCGAGGTCCTCGTCGGTGCGGGGGACGTCCTTCGGGTCCGGCTTACGCATCTGCCCCGTCGGCGAATCGTACGGGCTGGCCACCGGGTGACCAGCCGAGGGATCAGCCGCTCCGGCCTGCGCCGGGTCATCCGCCTTCGAAGGGTCATTCGACTTGTCCGTCACCACCTCACCTTATGACGTGTGCACGTGGTGTGCTGTCCTTCTCCGCATCAGGCGTGTCCGCCCCGCTCGACTGCCGGTAACGTCTGGGCCATGAGTTCGGTATTCGCGGCCCGCGTAGTAGTCGGCTTGGCAGTGTGCACCGCGCTGGTCGCCGGGTGCGCCCGCTTCGACGAGTCGGCGTCGAGCCCGTTCACCGAAGAACCGACCGTCGGTCTCGACGCGGAGCCGAAACCGCCCGAGGATCCGCCCGGGCAGGCGCCGCGGCCGACCGGCCCGTGCATCGACCCCGATCCCAATGTCATCGCCACCTGCATGGATTCGGGCGCCGGGTTGGTCGGGCTCGGCGAGCGGGCGCTGGTGGCCGAGCGGCGCACCGGCCGGATTCTCGCGGTGACGCCGGTCGACGCGAGCACGCCGCAACCCCCGCCGGAGGAAGTGGCGAGCCTGGCTGTCGACGGGTCGGGCGACGGCGGCATCTCCGATCTCGTCCTCTCCCCCACCTTCGGTGAGGACGGGCTGATCTACGCCTACATCACCACCGGCAGCGACAACCGGGTGGTGCGACTGTCCCGCAACGGCGCCCCCAAGGAAATTCTCACCGGGATCCCCAAGGGCACCACCGGCAACCGTGGGGCACTGGAGTGGGCGACGCCCTCACAACTGATGGTGCTCACCGGCGATGCCGGACGCCCCGGTGCCGCAGCCGATCCCGCATCGCTGGGCGGCAAACTGCTGCGGCTGGATTCGCCGTCCTCGGGCACCAACACGCCGCAGGTGGTGGCCTCGGGCATCGGCTCGGCCGGTGACATCTGCCGCGACGGCAAGGACGGCATGTGGGTCACCGACCGCACCGCCGCCGAAGACCGCTTGCAGCATCTGAGCCCCGACGGCAACCTCACCGTCTCCTGGACCTGGCCGGACCACCCCGGTGCCGGCGGCTGCACCGGCACTCCCGACGGCGTCGCCGTGGCCATGAGCGAAGCCAAGGCCCTCGCCGTTGTCACCGCCGACCCCAACACCTACGCCGTCACCGCCGACCCCACGCTCATCTCGCAGGACAAGTACGGCAAGCTCCTCGGCGCCACCGCGGGCGCCGACGGCACCGTCTGGGTGACCACCATCAACAAATCCGGCGGCGAACCCGGCGAATTCGACGACCGTGTCGTGCGCATCCCGCTGACCGGTGGCAGTGCGGGCGGTCCGGACTAGACCCTGCCCGAGCACGAAACGGCCGCCCGCACTGCGCAGTACGGGCGGCCGTTCTCGTCAGCTCAGCTGCAGGCGGCGATGACCAGGTCGCGGACCCGGGCGGCGTCGGCCTGGCCGCGGGTGGCCTTCATGACGTCACCGACGATCTTGCCCGCGGCCTGCACCTTGCCGGCGCGGATCTTGTCGGCGATGTCGGGGTTGGCGGCGAGGGCCTTCTCGACCTCGGTCTGCAGCGCGGAATCGTCGCTGACCATGCCCAGGCCCTTGGCCTCGACGATGGCGGCGGGCTCACCCTCACCGGCCAGCACGAAATCGACGACCTGCTTGGCGACCTTGTTGTTGACCGTCTTGGCCTCCACCAGGGCGATCACCGCGGCCACCTGGGCGGGAGTGATGGGCAGTTCGGGCAGGGCGACGTCGCGTTCCTTGGCCTTCTCGGTCAGGTACGCCACCCACCAGGAGCGCGCCTCGTTGGCGGGGGCGCCCGCCTCGACGGTGGCGACGATGAGGTCGAGGGCACCGGCGTTGACCAGGTCGCGCATCACCTCGTCGGACAGACCCCAGTCGGCCTGGATGCGCGCGCGCACCAGCCACGGGTACTCGGGGATGGTGCCGCGCAGTTCCTCGATCCACTCGGCGGCCGGGGCGACGGGCTCGAGGTCGGGCTCGGGGAAGTAGCGGTAGTCCTCGGCGGTCTCCTTGCGCCGCCCGGCGGCGGTGGACCCGTCGGCCTCCTGGAAGTGGCGGGTCTCCTGCACGATCTCGCCACCGGCGGTGAGCACGGCGGCCTGGCGGCGCATCTCGTAGCGCACCGCGACCTCGACGCTCTTGAGCGAGTTCACGTTCTTGGTTTCGGTGCGGGTGCCGAATTCCTGCGCGCCGATCGGCATCAGCGACACGTTGGCGTCACAGCGCAGCGAACCCTGCTCCATCTTGACGTCGGAGACGTGCAGCGACCGCAGCACCTCACGCAGCGCGGTGACGTAGGCGCGGGCCACCTCCGGGGCGCGTTCCCCGGCACCGGTGATCGGCTTGGTGACGATCTCGATCAGCGGCACGCCCGCCCGGTTGAAGTCGAGCAGCGAGTGGCTGGCGCCGTGGATGCGCCCGGTGGCACCACCCACGTGCAGCGACTTGCCGGTGTCTTCTTCCATGTGCGCGCGTTCGATGTCGACGCGGAAGATGCTGCCGTCGTCGAGGATCACGTCGAGGAAGCCCTCGGTGGCGATCGGCTCGTCGTACTGGCTGATCTGGTAGTTCTTCGGCTGGTCCGGGTAGAAGTAGTTCTTGCGCGCGAACCGGCCCCACGGGGTGATCGAACAGTTCAGCGCGAGACCGATGCGGATGGCCGATTCGACGGCCTTCTCGTTCACCACCGGCAGTGAACCGGGCATGCCGAGGCACACCGGGCACACCTGGGTGTTGGGTTCGGCGCCGAACTCGGTGGGGCAACCGCAGAACATTTTGGTCGCCGTGGACAACTCGACGTGGACCTCCATGCCGAGCACCGGCTCGTACCGGGAGATGACATCGGCGTAATCCATCAACTCGACCGTGGGTGCACTCATGGTGAGGAGTCTATGTAAAGCCACCGACGGCTTCGGCTGGTGGTCCTACCGGGGTGGGACGCGCTCGGTGAGCCAGTCGGTGACATAGGTGAGCACGGCCGGATCGATGGTGGTCTCGATGGTGCCGTACTCGCTGGGCTTGCCGGTTTCGGTGGGCTGCATCAGGTGGTTGACCCCGGGGAAGGTGTGCACGGTCGCCTCGGGTGCGCCCGCCAGGTACTCGCGCATCGGCTGTTCGCTCTGTGTCGCGGGGACCTGCTGGTCCTTGCCGCCGAAGAAGGCGAGCACCGGCACCCGTAACGCCTCCAGCGCCGGTTTCGGGTCGTAGGTGACGAACGAGGTCATGTATGGGGTGTTGAACGTGTCAACCGCCTCCTGGGGGGCACGTTCGCCTTCGGGCTGTGAGTCGTTGTGCTGCCGGGAGAAGGCTTTGGCACCGTCGATGTCGCCGGCTTCCAGCAGTGCCGACCACCTGGTGAGGTAGTCGACCTGGGCATCGATCTCTTCCTGCGGGGCGCCGGCCGAGCTCATGATCACCTTGTTCTGCTCGATCAGCACGTCGGCGCCGGAGACCGCCGGGCCCGCCATCAGAATCGCGAAGGCGACGTTGCTGTCGGGCTGGGACGCGACCAGCGGGGCGAGGTAGCCGCCCTCGCTGTGGCCGAACAGTCCCACCTTGTCCGGATCGATCTCGGCACGGTCACGCAGGAAGTCGATGCCGGCCGCGGCGTCGGCGGCCAGGTCGGGGTAGGTCGCTTCGTCGAGGGTGCCGCCGGTGCCGCCGACACCGCGGTCGTCGGTGCGCAGTACGGCGTAGCCGGCACGGGTGAAAGTGTCGGCCAGCAGCCGGAACGGGCGGTGACCCATGATCTCTTCGTCGCGGTCCTGCGGGCCGGAGCCGGTGATCATCACGATGGCCGGGAAGGGACCGGTGCCTTCGGGTTCGGTGAGAGTGCCCGCGATGGTGATGTCGCCGCTGCGATAGGTGACGTCCTCGCTGCGGTACGGGAAGGGCGGTTCCGGGTCCTGCGGCCGGGCCGGTCCTTCGATGGCACCGCGCTGCAGGGTGAGCGGCACCGTCTCACCGGACTGCGCCCAGTCACCGGTGAGCCGGTCGTTCTCCAATGTCCCGCGGAAGCCCGGGTCGCCGGGAACGTCGGGCATCGTGAACTCGACCCGATCCGGTTCGGTGCGCACATCTTTCAGTGGCGCTGCGCGCACGCCCTGCATGGGGATGTCGATGGTGGCCGAACCGTCTTCGGCGAAGGTCACCCCGACCGGGATGGGCCGGCCCGGCACTTCGATGTCGCCGTGCCAACTGCCCTGCACGGTGGGCGCCGGGGAGTCGGTGTCTTGCGAGCATCCCGCCACCAGGGCGGCGACGACCGACAGGACCGTGATGATCACTCGAGCGGTGCGCATGGGGCCACGGTACCCATCCGCACCGACAAGTTCGCGATTTCTCGTCGCCGGTGGCGCCCTCAGCCGAAGAAGGCCTGCGCCTCGCTGAGTCGTTCGGCGGGGACACGTTTGAGCTGTTTCGTCGCCTCCGACAGCGGCACCAGGCCGATGCTGGTGCCGTGTAGCGCCACCATCATCCCGAAGTGCCCGGCGTGTACGGCTTCGGCGGCGTGCACGCCGAACCGGGTGGCCAGGATGCGGTCGTACGGCGTGGGGCTGCCGCCGCGCTGGACGTGGCCGAGCACGGTGGTGCGTACTTCCTTGCCGATCCGGCGTTCGATCTCCGAACCCAGCTGCTGGGCGACACCGGTGAACCGTTCGTGCCCGAACTCGTCGATTCCGCCTTCCCGCAGCGCGAATCCGGAATCGGGCGCCGGATGCGCGCCCTCGGCGACCACGCAGATGAAGCTCTTCTCCCCGCGCTGGAACCGGCTCTTGATCATCGAGCACACCCGCGCGACGTCGAAGGGTTCCTCGGGCACCAGGGTCAGGTGCGCGCCCGCGGCGATGCCGGAATTGAGCGCGATCCAGCCGGCGTGGCGGCCCATCACCTCCACGAGCATCACCCGCTGGTGGGACTCCGCGGTGGTGTGCAGGCGGTCGATGGCCTCGGTGGCGATGGACAGGGCGGTGTCGTGGCCGAAGGTGACGTCGGTGCAGTCGATGTCGTTGTCGATGGTCTTGGGTACGCCGACCACTGGCACACCTTCGTCGGCGAGCCAGCTCGCGGCGGTGAGCGTGCCTTCGCCGCCGATCGGGATCAGCGCCTCGATGCCGTTGTCGTCGAGGGTCTGCTGGATGCGGGGCAGTCCGGCACGCAGCACCTCCGGGTTGGTGCGAGCGGTGCCGAGCATGGTGCCGCCCTTGGTGAGCAGGCGGTCGGTGCGGTCGTCGTTGTTGATGCGAATCTTGCGGTCCTCGAGTAGGCCGCGCCAGCCGTCCTGAAAGCCGACGATCGCGTCGCCGTAGCGGCCGTTCGCGGTGCGGACCACCGCCCGGATCACCGCGTTCAGCCCTGGACAGTCCCCGCCTCCGGTCAAGACTCCGATGCGCATGTCGCCCATCTTGCCGCACCGGCCGCGATCAGGGGCAGTGGCCTCCGGCGAGCTCGCTCAGGTGCCCGGACAACAGCGTCGACATCTTGTCGAGCATGGTCATACCGTCGGCGAAGGCACCCGAATCCGGTTGCGCGGCGAAAGCGACGGCGACGCGGCCCGACGGCGAATCGATCAGCCCGAACTGGCGGACCAGGTAGTTGCCCGAAGTGTCCGGACCCCACCCGCCCTTGAACTCGGCGCTGGTGAAGGCGCCCAGACCCCAGCGGTGACTCACCACGATCTGCTGCATGAGCCCGACCACGCGTTCGCTGCGCGGCAGGCACGGCAGCTGCGAGGCGAAACGCACCTGATCAGCCAGCGCCCATTGGGCCTGCCCGAACACCGACGCGTCCGAGCGGGTGCGCACCGCGGGCACGGTGGTGTTGGTGTCACCGCCTTCGCGCAGCACCGATTCCACGGCCGCGGCCGCTTCGGCGCCACGCCCGAGCGAACCCCACAGGGTGTCGGCGGCGCTGTTGTCGGAGGCGGTGATGGCCGCGGCCGCGGAGGTGCTGTAGGCGGCGTCGGCACGCAGGGCGGCGATGGCGAGCGGAATCTTGATCGTCGACCAGGCCGGACCCGTCGTCCAGTTGCCGAGGGTGACCATCTTGTCGCCGCCGACCGGCATGATCGCCAGCCCGGCGCGACCACGGAAGTTCCGCTGCAGCTCGCTGAAATCGCCGGCGAGGCTGCCCGGTAGCGCCACGGAGAAGCTGCCGACGTCCGTGCCCGGATCGACGACGGGCGCTGCCGTCGTCGTCACCTCGGGGGCGGGCGGTGCGGGCTCGGTACCGCACCCGGCGGTGAGCACCACGACCGTGCCGAGCACGGTCGACAGCGCCACCCGGAGACGGCGGCGTCGGTTGTTCGTCATTATGTGAAGCATTTTCGTTTGTAAACTCCCCCGGGCTTGCGATGCTGGGTAGCCGTCCCGACACCGTACTGGGGAGTATGTCCGATCGCCCACCTCGACCGGTAAAAGCTCAGGTCACCAGGTATTCCCGGGGCCGGCGGGCGGCTGCTCACCAGCCGTCAGTACACGTAGACGATGGCGTTCTCGCCGCCGGTGCAGGTGACCAGTTCGCCGTCCGGGGTGCACGACATCGTGTACGTCCGCCCGGTGACCGGGCTCGCCGCCACCACCGTTCGTGGCCCGGCAGTGGTGCCACCCGCCGCATAAGCCTGCTGTACCGCGCTGGCGAAGGGGCAGCTGGTGACCGAGTTTCCGGCCGCTGACTTCCCGAAAGCGCCGGTGGCGGAGCCGGAGTCGCACGGCTCAGCGCCGACCGGGAGCGTGACCGGAGCGGACGAGGTGCTCGGCGCCGCGGTGGTCGGGCGCGGTGCCGTGGTCGCGACGGGGCCCGCGGGCACCATCGCGGTCGTCGACGCGGCGGCGGCGGTGTTCTCCGAATCCGCCGACGACATCAACCGCCAACCGATCGCACCGCCGATCACCAGCACGATCACCCCGAACACACCGACCAGCACGGGCAGCAGCAGCGAACGCTTGCGACCCGGGTCCTGCTGCCCCCACGCCGGATCCGGACCGTACGCGGGTTCGGGAGCGTACAGGTCCGGCCCGTACGCCGGGTCCTGGTAAGCATGGTCGCCATAGGCGTTGTGCTGATCGTCGTACTGCGAGTAGGCATTCGGCGGCGGACCGCCGTACTGCTGGATCGCGGCCGAGCGAGCCCGGTCGTCGAACTCACCGGGCGCGGCCTGGTGCGCGCCGAACGGCGCAGCGCCGCCCCGGTACTGGTGCGTCGCCTGAGCGCGCTGCGGATCCGGCTCACCGAAGTGCTGAGTCGGCGCGGAACGCTGGGCGTCGGGGGACATCGGGCGGAACTGCTCGGTGGGCGGACTGGGCTGCGCGTCCGGCGGACCGAACCGGTCCTCCGGCGCGCCACCGAAATGCTCTGTGGCGGCGAAACGCTGCGGATCATCCGCCGAGCCCGCGGCGTATTGCTCGGTCGGCGGACCGAACTGCGCATCCGCGTGTGGCGGGTGCGCCGGCGGCATGCCACCCAGCGGCGCCGGGGTCGGACGGAACTGCGCACCGTCCGGTCGCCCGCTCGGCGGACCGAACTGCGGCCTCTCGGCTGCCCACTCGTTCGCCGGGCCGAACCGGTCTTCCGGCGCGTCGCCGCGACGGGCGGCAGCGAAACCGTCAGCTCCGCCGTGCAATTCGGTCGGGTTCGCGGCGCGGGTGTCGTCGGATGGTGGCGCGGGCGGATTCAGAGGCGGGCCGCTGTAGCGCTGGGTCGGGGCGGAGCGGGCAGGGACGGGGCCGGGGCGGTCTGGGAGAGGGTGCTCGCCGGAGTAATGCTCGGTCGGAGCAGAACGAGCCGACGCAGGCCCCGGCCGACCTGGCAGAGGATGCTCACCGGAATAGTGCTCGGTCGGAGCAGAACGAGCCGACGCAGGCCCCGGCCGACCTGGCAGAGGATGCTCACCGGAGTAGCGCTGGGCGGGGTCGGCACGGTACGGGTCCTGGGCAGAGCTCTGCGGATCCTGGCCCGTACGGTACGAGTCCTCGACTGAGCGCTTCGCGTCCTGGCCCGCACGGTGCGCGTCGTAAGCCGCGCGCTGCGGGTCCTGGACAGGGTGCGGTGCTCGAGCGGGGTGCGGGGCCCGGCCGGGGTGTGGAGCCGGATCGGGGTGCGGTCCGTTGCGGGGCTGTGGGACCGGGCCGGAGGTTCGGCCGGGTTGCGCGTCACCGTAGAGGTGGGCGTCCGGGAAGGGGCGCGTCCGTGGGAGCCCCTGGTCGGGCGTGTAGGCCGGGGGGGCTTCCGGGACCGGCGCGGGGTCGTCATCGGTGGGCAGGGGCGCGAAATAGGTGTCGGCCGGGCGGATCTCGGTGGGGCTGGTCGGCTGGACCAGCGCCGGGATGGCGACCTCGCCCGAGCCCTCCGCCTGGACACGCCGGAAACCGCTGGTCTCCGCACCACCCACACGCTGCTCGGGCGGTCGAATGATCAAGGTCGGCTGCGGGCCGGTACCGGCGGACTTGCTGCGTGAGGTCTCGATGCCACCGGTCGCGGTCACCGCGCCGACGACACGGAACTCCCCGGTCGGAGTCGGCTGCACCGGCTCCGCATCGTCGCCCGGACCACCGGACTTCCTGGACCCGCCGACACGACCCGGCTCCGCCGCCGCACCGCCGACAGGCTTGCGCCCACCACTGGCACCATCACGTTCCGCAGCCGAGTCACCGACCGGCGCTGCGGGCTCGAAGCGTCCGCCCCGAGCTGTCTGCGCGTCTGCCGACGCAGCCCCGGCCCCGGCACCGGGGCCGGGGCCGGGGCCGGGGCCGGGGCCGGGGCCGGGAAAGGTACGACCAGGTCCGGTGGACGAACCAGGCGTCGCGTTGTATCCGGCGCCGGGCACACCATGCCCGGGAACCTGCTGCACACCGGCGGGACCACGAACCGGCATCGCCGGAACGTCCTGCACCGCGCCGACCAGTGCCTGACGCGCCGCCACCGCGAGCGCGCCCGCACTCGGGTAGCGCTCGGCGGGATCCTTGGCCATGCCGAGCGCGATGACCTCGTCGAGGGCCACGGGCAGGCCGGGCAGGATGTCGCTGGGCCGCGGCGGTGCGTCGGAGAGGTGGGCGCGCACCAGCACGCTCATGCTCGCGGCCGGGAACGGTGAGGCGCCGGTGAGGCATTCGTGCAGCACACAGGCCAGTGAGTAGACGTCGGCGTGGTGCGAGATGGGGGCGACGTCGAAGCGTTCGGGCGCCATGTAGATGTAGGAGCCCATCGCCGTGCCCGCCTGGGTCATCGCGCTGTCGCCCTCGGTGTGGGCGATGCCGAAGTCGGCCAGGTAGGCGAAGTCGGCGGGGGTGACGAGGATGTTGGCCGGTTTCACATCGCGGTGCACGAGCCCGCTCGCGTGTGCGGCGTCGAGGGCGGCCGCGATCTGCTCGATCACCGCGACCGCGCGATCCGGGCTCAGCGGCCCGCCCGTTTGCAGCACGGTGCGCAGATCGGTCCCGGGGACCAGGCGCATGTCGATGAACAGCACACTGTCGATCACGCCCCAGTCGTGGATCGGGATGATGTGCGGTTCGGCCAGTTTCGCCGCGGCCTGTGATTCGCGACGGAACCGGACCTGGTAGGTCGGGTCCTGCGCGAGTTCCGGGGCCAGCAACTTCAGGGCGACCACCCGGTCCTTGCCGGTGTCGTAGGCCTCGTAGACCTCACCCATTCCGCCTTTGCCCAGCAATGACCGCAACTCGTACGGGCCGAAGCTGCTCCCCGTCCGTGACCCAGGTGCCTGCACCAGCGTCGCCTCCCAGCTCATGCAGGCCCGAAGAGCCTGCGTGTCAGAAGGCAGATTCTCCCGGTGTCACCACGCCGTGGTCAAACGCGAACACGATCGCGGCGGCGCGGTCGCGTAGCTCCAGCTTGCCGAATATGTGTCCGACATGGCTTTTCACGGTGACTTCGGAGATGCCGAGTTCGGCGGCGATCTCGCTGTTGACCCGGCCGCGACCGATCAGTTCGAGCACTTCGTATTCGCGAGCGGTGAGTTCGCCGAGGCGGCGGTCAGTGCGGGTACCGACCGGTTTGACGGTTCGGTACGCGGTGAGCACCCGTCCGGTCACCGCCGGGTCGAGCCAGGCGCCGCCCGCGGCCACCGTGCGCACCGCGCGGATCAGATCCTCGGCGGGTGAATCCTTGAGCAGGAACCCGGCCGCGCCCGCGCGCAGCGCTGCCGAGAGCAGTTGATCGTCGTCGAAAGTGGTGAGTACGAGCACCGGTGGCGCGTCCGGGCGAGCCCGCAGCAACCGGGTCGCGTCGATGCCGCCGACCCGCTTCATCCGCAGGTCCATCAGGACCACGTCGGGGCGTCCGGCGGCGACCGCGGCGGCCACCTCGTCACCGTCGGCGCATTCGCACACGGTGAAGCCGTCGCGACGGCGCAGGATGCGGCGCAGTCCGCCGCGCACCAGTTCCTGATCGTCGACGACGAGCACGGTGACCGGGTTCTCGATCGGCGCAGCGGCCGTCACAGATCCTCCTGGGGTTTGGGGCGAAATTTGGCGGGCAGGATCGTCGACAGTGTGGTGCAGGCACCGGGTTTCAAGGGGAACTCCGCCCGTACGGTCCAGCCGTCGTCGCCGCTGCCCGCGGTGATGGACCCGCCGAGCAGTTCGGCGCGTTGGCGCATGCCGCGCAGGCCCATGCCGGTGCCGCGCCGGGGCGGCGGTCCGACCTCGGACACATTGCACACCACCAGTGTGGCCAGTTCGGCGGTGACCGCCAGGCGCACGGTCGCCGGCGCACCGGGCGCGTGTTTGGCGACATTGGACAGCGATTCCTGGGCGATCCGGTACAGGGCGTGCCCCACCGCGCCGGTGACGACGGCCAGGTCGCCGGTGCGCGCGTAGTCGACGGCGAGTCCGGCGCGGTGGAAGTCGCCGACGAGTTCGTCGATATCGGCGGCGCCGGGTTCGGGGCCCGGCCGGGCGGGGCCGGTGTCGAGCATCCCGACGGTGCGCCGGATGTCGGCCATGGCCTGTCTGCCGAGGCGTTCGGCGTCGACGAGGGCCTCCACCGCCTCGGTGACGTCGTCGTCGGTTTGCAGTGCGCGCCGGGCGGCGGTGAGGTGCAGCAGCGTGATCGACAGCGAATGCGCGATCACGTCGTGTACTTCCCTGGCGATCCGGCGGCGTTCCTCGTCGGCCGCGTGCCCGGCGCGGATGGCCTGATTCTCGCGTTCCTGGTACAGGAATCGGCGCTGGTACTGCAACATCACCCCGACGAACATGCCGAGCACGATGCCCAGCACGTACATCGGCAGACCGTCGAGCCGCTGTCCACCCCAGCCCAGATGCCCGGCCAGGTCGAAGGCGAACAGTTCGCCGATGGCGAGCAGCGTGAACCCCAGGGTGATGCCGCGCGTGGCCACCGCCGCCACCTCGCCGGCGACGATGACCAGCACGAACGGCGCGAAGTCGGCGTTCACCGGTTGCAGCAGGAACAGCGCGCACGAGGCCAGCCCACAACTCTTGAGCAGCATCGGGCTGGGTTTGACCCCGAAGATCGCGAACAGCGGCACCGGCAGGAACGCCACCAGCATCGCCAGCAGCGGCAGCACGGTCGGGAAGTAGGCGTGGCGCTGCACGACGGCGGCGCCGGTGACGGCCAGCAGGGCCAGGTCGGCGGCGATGATCACCGCGGGCGGATAGTCGAAGGGCAACGATTCGATCCGCACCCGCACCGATTCGGTGCAGCGGCGAGCCAGCGCCCGCAGCCGGGCCGGTAGTCGCGCCCGGCCGGTCTCGCTCGCGGGGATGGCGTGGATCACCTCCATGGTGCAAGGCTAGCCGTCACCGCGGTGCCCGACATCGTGCCGTGAGCGGTAGCGCTGTCCTACCGGGGTAGGAGAACAAGTCGCGTCCCCGGCACGACGATTCGGGCCGCTGGGCTCCGTAGCGTCGGTTGCACCCGCTCACGGAAGGTGAAGTTCATGACCTGGACCGACCTGCATCAACGCACCGAGATCGTGCACACCGTGCTCGCCAGGGCCGCGATCGACCCGAACGACCCCGCGCTGTTCGCCGAGCTGCCCGGCCTCGACCGGCTCTTCGGCGGCATCGACGGACTCGTGCGGGCACTGACCAATCGCTGGAACAACCACCTGCACGTCAAGATCGAACAGGCCGAAATCGACGGTCGCACGCAGGTGGAGGCCTATCTGGAACTGGCCGCCGAGCAACCGGAGCTGCGCGCACTGCTCGACGCCCGCGCCGACATCGGGCAGACTGCCCGCGACCGCGCCCTCGCGCGCTGAGACCGCCACCCGAATACCCCTGGGGGACAAGCTATGACCGAAACCAGCCCATCGCAGGCGCCGATGCTGGAATTGCGTGACGTGGTCCGGCAGTACCGCGTCGGCGATCAGCAGGTCCGCGCGCTCGACCAGGTGAGCATGCGCATCGAGACCGGACAGTTCACCTCGATCATCGGCCCATCCGGCTCGGGCAAGAGCACCCTGCTGCACCTGCTCGGCGCCCTGGATCGCCCCGACGAGGGCTCGATCCGGTTCCGCGGCAGCGAGATCGGTGGGCTCGACGAGGACCGGCAGGCCGCCTTCCGGCTCGAGCAGGTGGGTTTCGTCTTCCAGTTCTTCAATCTGCTGCCCACCTTGTCGGCGTGGGAGAACGTGGCGGTACCGAAACTGCTGGACGGCACCGGATTACGCAAGGCCAAGCCACGGGCGCTGGAGCTGCTCGAACTGGTCGGGCTCGGCGACCGGGCCCAGCACCGGCCGGGCGAGCTGTCCGGTGGCCAGATGCAGCGGGTGGCGGTGGCGCGCGCGATGATCATGGACCCGCCGCTGATCCTGGCCGACGAACCGACCGGCAATCTCGACTCCAAGACCGGTGAATCCATCCTGGCGCTGCTGGGAGACATCACCGCACAGGGGAATTCGGTGGTGATGGTCACCCACGACATGGGCGCGGTGGCCTACTGCGACCGGGTGATCACCCTGCGCGACGGGCGCATCGGCGCCGACGACGTGGTGCCGGCCCGGGTGCAGGCATGATCGCGGCATCCTGGGACCGGTTGCGGCTGTTCAACTTCGGTGAACTGATCCGTCATCCGGGCCGCACGATCATGTCGACGGCGGTGATGGCGGTGTCGGCGGCGCTGCTCGTGGCGGTGCTGAGCATTTCGGGTTCGGTGACCGGCTCGGTCGACCGGCTCACCAAGGGGCTGGCCGGTAACGCCGAACTCGAGATCACCGGCATCACCGACGCCGGCTTCGAGCAGAATCTGCTGCCGGCCATCGCACAAACCCCGGGCGTACAGACCGCGGTCCCGATGCTGCGCGTGAGTCTCGGCGGGGGCCCGGACCGCACCCTGCTCATCGGTGCCGACCAGAACGTGAGCGCCCTGGACAGCGACCTCGCCGGTCCCATGGCCGAGCACACGCGCAAGCTGACCAGCACGCCGCGGGGCGTGCTGGTCGGCGCCGCGACGGGCTATCAGGTCGGGGATTCGGTGCCCATCGGCGGTGGTTCCGCGACTGTCGCCGCGGTACTGGACGACGAGGCCACCAATCGACTCAACGGTGGACACCTGATCGCCGCGCCGCTGCCGCTGGCGCAGTTCCTGACCGACCGGGTCGGCAAGCTCGATTCGGTACAGATCATCGCGCGACCCGGCACCGACATCGCCGAGTTGCGGACCGCGCTCACCACAGCGGTCGACGGCCGGGCTGTGGTCGCCGAACCCAGTCTGCGCACCGCGCAGGCCGGTGGCGCCATCCAGATCATGCGGTATTCCACGCTGATGTCCTCGGCCGCGGCGTTGATCGTGGCGGCGTTCCTGATCTACAACGCAATGAGTATGGCGGTGGCCCAGCGCAGGCCGATGCTGTCGCTGTTGCGCGCGATCGGTGGGCAGCGCGGCCCGATGGTGCGCGAGCTGCTCGTCGAAGCGGCCCTGCTGGGCCTCGTCGGCGGGGTGATCGGTTCCGCGATCGGCGTGCTGATGGGCCGGATCGCGATCGGACGGCTACCCGCCGCGATCGTGCAGTCGGTCGAGGCACGTACCGAGTTCTTGGTGCCGAATTACGCTGTGCCCGTGGCGATCGTCGCCTGCGTGCTGGCCACGGTGCTCGCGGCGGCGCTCGCCGCCCGGCAGGTGTACAAGGTCGCCCCTGTGGAGGCGCTGGCGCCGGTGGAGGCCAGTGATGCCGCCGCCACCGGCCGTGGCCTGCGCTGGGCGGCGCTGGCCGGGGGCCTGGCTCTCGGCGCCGGGGCGGTGGCCCTGGCGTTCACCGACCTCGGCCGGGTATCGCTGGGTGCGATCACCCTGTCGTTCACCGCCACCGTGCTGCTGTGTTTCGCCGCGACCGGCCCGATCGTGCGCGCCGCCGCCGCGATCGCGCGCTGGTTCGGTGCGCCGGGCGCTCTCGGTGCCACCACCCTCGAGCGTGCGCCGCGACGGGTGTGGGCCACCGCGATGACGGTGATGATCGGGGTGGCGGCCGTCGTCGCGCTCGGCGGTGCCTCCAGCAATATGGTCGACTCGGCCACCGAATCGTTCCAGAGCCTCGGCGAGGCCGACCTGTATGTGAGTCCGAGCCCGGTCGAACAGTTCCCGACCGGCCCCGCCCTGCCCGCCGAACTGGCCGACCGGGTGGCGGCGGTACCCGGTGTGGCGGGCGTGCACCCCGCGCAGATGGCGTTCGCGACGCTGGGCAGTGGCCGGGTGATGTTGCAGGGTTATCCCCCGCAGGCCGAGGATGCCCGGCTCGGTGCCGTCGACCCGGCGGTGATCGACCGGATGGCGCGTGGCGACGGCGTGGTGATCACCCGCGATGTGGCCCGATCGCTCGACCTCGCCGTCGGCGACGAGATCACCATGCCCACGCCATCGGGTGAGCGCACCACCACTGTGTTGCAGGTGATTCCGTACTTCACCGCCGTCTCCGGGGTGGTGATGATGAGTCTGGACCAGATGCGCGAGTGGTATCAGCGTCCCGGTGAGACGATCCTGACGATCGAGTTCGCACCCGGCGCCGACCCCGCCGCGGTACAGGCGGCCGTGCGCGCGGCGGTGCCGCCGGAAATCCATGTCGACACCGGCGCGACGATGCTGGCCGCCATCTCGTCGAGCGTGCAGCAGGGTGCCGCGATGAGCAACATGATCCTGTGGATCGTGGTCCTGGTGGCGACGGTGGCGCTGCTGAACACGCTCATGTTGTCGGTGCTGGAACGGCGCAGAGAACTGGGGGTGCTGCGGGCGATGGGCACCAACCGCAAGTTCCTGCTGCGTTCGGTGCTGGCCGAGGCAGCGGGCATCGGACTCGTCGGTGCCGGAATCGGACTCGTGATCGGGGTGGCGGTGCAGTACCTGGGCACGGTGGCGATCGGGCACGCGATGACGATCGACATCGTGTACTCGGCGAGCCCGCTGGTGCTGGTCTACGGCGTCGTCGCGCTCGGCCTGGCGCTGCTCGGTTCCATTCCGCCCGCCATGCGGGCCGCGCGGATGCCGATCGTGGCCGCACTGGCGGTGGACTGACCCGCTGGGGTGCGGTTCCCCGGAACCGCACCCCTGCTCAGAGCTCGACCTCTTCCCACCACGCCACGACCTGGTCCTGGGCGGACGGGCGAGGCGCGCCACCGGTACCGCTGCTACCCCGGCGGCTCACCGCGACAAGGTAGTCGGCCCGGTCGGAGTTGCCGGGGAAGGTCAGCACCTGGTGGGCGGTGTGCACCCGGCTGCTCGCCGGATCCGGAACCACCCAGCGGCGCACGGTCACCGGCACGTCGTCCTTGTCGCTGTCGTAGCGCACCGCGGCGGGCATCGCCTCCACCACCGATCGCACCTGTGCGGCGTTCGCGTACTCCAGCACCAGGTAGGTGACCGGCGCGGAACTGTTCGCACCCTCCGCGCACTGCCAGCCCGCCGTGATCGGGTTCCATTGCAGTGCAGGCTCTTTCCACGCCAGATCACTGGTCATCCGCACCGCCACACACTCCGCTCCGCCATACCCGGTGCCCTCCGCGGCGACGCCCTGCGGAACCAGCGTGGGAAACACCCGCCTGCTCTTCGTGAACGAATTTCCCGCCGTCGTCACCACGTTCGACGATGTCGTCACCGATCCGGCCGCCTCGTCCGCATCGTCATCGGGCAGCACCACGACAACGAGCGCCACCAAGATCACCGACAACGCCACCACCAGCGCCGCCAAGACCACCCACCCGAACCGCTGCAATCCCGACGCCCGCCGAGGAACTGGTCGCTGCGGACCCGCCCACGGTTGCTGCGGCACCCCCGGCCCGACCGGTCCTCCCCGGCCCGGCTCCCCGGGCACTCCCCCGCGCGGCAACCGGGGCATGCCCCCGGTCTCTGAGCCCGCTACCACGGGGTGCTGCCCGCCGTAGGCCGCCGGAGCAGCCCCGGAGACCGCCACCTGCTGCACGGGTCCAGGTCCAGCACCGGGCGCAGATCCCGGAGCCGGCGCTGATCCCGCACCGGACGCAGATTCCGAAGCGGGCGGAGGTGCCGAAGCGGGCGGAGATCCCGCACGGGGCGCAGATTCCGAAGCGGGCGGAGGTGCCGAAGCGGGCGGAGATTCCGCACGGGGCGCAGATTCCGAAGCGGATGCGGGTGCTGAGGCCGAGGCGGGTGCTGAAGCGGCGGCCGGTGCTGAAGCGGTCGAGGAGCCCGACGCAGACGCGACCTCCGAACCAGACGCAGAACGTGTGGCGGTCGTCAGTCCTGAGGGAGACGCAGAAGCGGACGGAAGCCCAGAGTCAGGCACAGAACCCGAAGCAAGCGCCGCCTCCGAGCCAGACAAGGAACCGGAGGCCGACTCGACCATCGACCCAGACGCAGAACCCGAAGCCGACTCGACCCCCGACGCAGACACAGAACCCGGGGCGGGCGTGAGTCCCGAGCCAGACACAGAACCCGAGACAGACGCCATCCCGGAGCCGGACACAGAACCCGAAGCGGACCCGACCCCCGACGCAGGCACAGAATCCGAACTGCGGCCGATCGCAGCCTCGCCCGGTGCAACATTGCCTGGATCCGGCCTCACGGCTGCGTCGTCCGCAGGGGCACGTCCGGTCGCCGCTGGTTCATCGGCACCAGTCGCCGCGCCGACGCCGACCCCTTCGGCCCCGAACACATCTGTTTCGACTTCAGGACCGAGCCGACGGTCTCGCGGTCCCGCGGCGACCGCACTCGCCTCGGCGGGTGCCGCCGCGTGGTCCGAGCCCGGACGGTCCGTATCCGCGACCGCCACCACGTCCGTCGCCGCGGTGCTGGAAACCTCACCACCCCCGGCTGTACCAGCGGTCGCCCCCTCGGAATCCTCGGTGGTGGCTGTGTCGGCCACACCGGCACGAGCGTGGGCAGGACTACCTTGATCCGGCGGCTGACATGCCGACGCACCAGGCAACTGACCCACATCCGACGGCTGATCGGCACTGGACGGATAACCAGGATTCGGCGCCGCATGAGGCCGACCGGGGTTGGGCGACGCAAAGGGTTGGCCGGGATTCGGCGCCACAGCAGACTCACCCGCGTTCGGCGACGCAGGAGGCTGGCCAGCGTCTCGCGCCACAACAGGCTGACCAGAATTCGGCGCCTCCGCTGAGGGCTGGGCGGGATTCGGCGCATGGCTCGAGGACGGTGGTGACACCGGTTGACCGGCATTGGGCGGATAACCCGGTGGCAGCACTGCCGGCGGCCCCGAGTTCGGCGGATAGCCCGGTGGCACCACTGCCGATTGACCAGGGTTCGGGGGATAACCCGGTGTCGCTGCTGACGGCCGGCCGAAGTTCGGTGGGTAGCCCGGTGACTGCGGTTGCGCGGGGTTCGGTGGGTATCCCGGAGACCGCGGTTGCGCGGGGTTCGGTGGGTATGGAGCCCGCTGACCAGGTGGGTAGGCGGCGGGTGCCGCAGGGTTCGGTGGGTAGGCGGGGGGCGGCCCTACCGGAGGGTGGGTGGGTGGTGCGGGGGCGTAGGCGGGTGGGCGCGGGAGGTTGGGTGGGGTGGTGGAGGTGAGGGCTTGGCGGGCGGCTTTGGCGAAGGTGGTGCACGAATCGAAGCGGGCCGCTGGGTGTTTCGCCATCGCGGCGGACAGGACGGCGTCCAGGGCGGCGGGCAGGCCGGGGCGGCGCACGGCCAGCGGTGGCGGGGCCAGGTAGAGGGTGCCGCGGATGATCTCGTTCGGGTCGGGTGAGTCGAAGGGGGCGATGCCGGTGAGCAGCCAGTACAGCGAGCACGCCAGCGAGTACTGGTCGGAGCGGTGGTCTAGTTCGGAGCCGGTCATCTGTTCGGGTGAGGCGTAGGCCAGGGTGGCGGTGAACATGCCCTGCTGGGTGAGGTGGGTGGAGTCGGCGCGCAGGCGGGCGATACCGAAGTCGGTGAGGAACACCCGCTCGCCCTGGCCGCCGCTGGAGCGCGCCAGCAAGATGTTGGCGGGCTTCACATCCCGGTGCAGCACACCACAGCCGTGCGCGTAATCCAGTGCGTCGGCGACCCCTTCGACGATCTGCACCGCGCGTTCGGGCGGCAGCGTCAGCGGATCGACTGTGGCGGCGTCGATTCCGTCGACGTACTGCATGCTGATCCACAGCTGCTCGCCTTCGGTACCGCGGTCGTAGACGGTGACGATGCCGGGGTGGTCGAGTCCGGCGGCGAGGTCGGCCTCGCGTTCGAACCGGGCGCGAATCCGCCCGTCGGCGAACAGATCCGGGTTGAGCAGCTTGAGCGCGGTCAACCGGTCCAGGCGCGGGTGGCGCGCCAGGAACACCGTGCCCATACCACCTTGACCGAGCGTTCGCTCGATGGTGAACCCGGCGAACACCTCACCGATGTCGTGCACGGCGATCCCCTCTCAGCACCCTCGCCGGACCGCCTCGGCCGTCCCGCGCACGTGTGACCACGTTCATTCGGATTCTCGCCGTCGATCGGCGAAACTTGTTGGCACACGTCCGGTATCGTCCGGACGCGCTCGACGAGAAGTTTGCACCGCCGGAGCAGGGCGCGTATGCGCAACCGGCGGTGGGGAGGATTCCACGGTGAAGTCGACCGGAAGGGCGGCCGCCTGTCACAGGCTGCTGCAAGGTGTGTTGCTGGTGTCGGCGGTGGTGTCCACCTCGTGTGCCGTGTCGGGCAACCCGGCCCCGGTCACCGCGCCGGTCGTGGAAGTGAACAGTATCGAGGACTGGCATCGCGGGATGTCGATCGTGTTGCCCGATTCGCTGGCCGCGGAGTTCACCCAGTTGCAGGCCGCGCTGCCCGGTCAGGTGGGCATGGCGTTGATGCCGGTCGGCGGTGACCGGGCGACGGTCTTCGGCGATTGGACCACCGGCATCGCCTGGTCCACCATCAAGGTCCCGCTCGCGGTCGCCGCGTTGCGCCACGATCAGGATCAGTCGATCTTCGAGATGGCGCGGGCCGCGATCACGGTGTCGGACAACGACGCCGCCGCCGAGCTGTGGGAGTCTCTCGGCGACGGTCACGAAGCCGCCGACGCGGTGCAGCATGTGCTCGACGAGGCCGGGACGCTGGCCAGCGACGGAGTCGGTCCCCGCACCCAGATGGACGACACCTCGTTCGGCAGCACCGAGTGGTCGCTGGTCAACCAGGTGCGTTTCGCGTCGCGGCTGCCGTGCCTGCCGCAGTCGGAGACCGTCATCCGGTTGATGGGCGAGATCACCCCCGAACAGGGGTGGGGTCTGGGCCTGCTCGACGGCACCGAGTTCAAGGGCGGCTGGGGCCCCGACGACGAGACCGGGGTGTACACGGTGCGCCAGTTCGGGTTGGTGCCGGTCGGTAACGGTCAGCTTGCGGTCGCCCTTGCCGCACAGGCGGATTCGGGCTCCTTCGCCGACACCACCGCGCTGCTGGACCGGTTGGCGCGGCTGCTGGCCGAGCACCTGCCGGAACTGAGCGGCGGTGTCTGCCCGCGCTGAGCGCGCCGGCTCAGCCGGGAACGACCAGGCCCGATTCATACGCCAGCACCACCGCTTGCGCCCGGTCACGCAGACCCAGCTTCGAAAAGACTTTGGAGACGTGGGTTTTCACGGTTTGTTCGGCGACGAACAGCGAGGTCGCGATCTCGGTGTTCGACAGGCCCTTGGCGACCAGTTCCAGCACTTCGCGTTCGCGTGGTGTCAGCGAGGTCAACGCGGGGGCGGCGGGGGCGCGCACGGTGTTGCGCCGGCGGGTGACGTCGGCGATCAGCCGGCGCGTGATGGTCGGCGCCAGCAGCGCTTCCCCGTCGGCGACCACGCGCACCGCTCGCACCAGTTCTTCGGCGGGCGCGTCCTTGAGCAGGAACCCGCTCGCGCCGAGGCTCAGCGCCTCGTAGACGTAGTCGTCGATGTCGAAGGTGGTGAGCATGAGCACCCGCACCGGCGGCTCGAACCGCGCGTCCAGGATGGCGCGGGCGGCGTCGAGACCGTTCATCTGCGGCATCCGCACGTCCATCAGGACGACGTCGGGACGGAGCCGTTTGGCTTCGGCGACGGCGATCTTGCCGTCGGCCGCGTCGCCGACGACGCTGATGTCGGGTTGCGCGCCCAGCAGCGCTCCGAAACCCTGGCGCACCATCGCCTGGTCGTCGGCGATCAATACGGTAATAGCCACCCAACCACCTTACGGGGTGGGTAGTTTGGCCGAGACCTCGAATCCGCCGGTCGAGTCGGGTGCCGCACGCAGTTCGCCGCCGACGGCCGCGACCCGGGTGCGCATGCCGTCGATCCCGTGTCCGCCGCCGGCTCCCGGACGCCCGGGCGTGGCCGAGGCGCCGTTGTGCACGCGCACCGTCACCAGCCCCGTAGCGACGACGACTTCCACCCGCACCGGCGCGCCGGGCGCGTGCCGGGCACAGTTGGCCATCGACTCCTGCACCACGCGGTACACCACCAGCCCCGTGGTCTCGGGCACGCTGCTCAGTTCACCGTCCACCGTCCATTCGACCGGCAGCCCCGCGCGCGCCGCCGACGCGCAGAGGTCGGGGACATCGGCCGCGCGGGGTTGCGGCGCGTGTTCGGGTAACTGTCCGTCGCTGCGCAACACCCCGAGCAGCCCGCGGATCTCGTTGAGCGCGGTGCGGGCCGTGGCACCGATGGAGTCGAATTCGGTGCGCGCCGCCGGGTCCAGGTCGGTGATCCGGTAGGGGGCGGTCTGGGCCTGCACGACCACCATCGACATGTGATGGGCGACCACATCGTGCAGGTCACGGGCGATGCGCGCCTTCTCCTCGAGGATCGCCCTGCGCGCGCGTTCGAGTTCGGTCGCCTCCTCCTGGTGTTCGAGTTGGCGGCGCGAGGCGACCACGGTGCGCAGCAGGTAACCGAACAGTGCCAGGGCGCCGAAGCCGATGGGCCAGCCCCACAGCGGCCCGTCGGCCGAGCCGGGCATGGTGGTGGCGAACAGCATCGAGGTGGCCGCCCAGGTGACGACCACGATCGGCACCGAGGCCCGCACCGCCACCGCGAACAGCAGCACGAACAGCACGATGACGTGCACCACCTGGAACGGCAGGTCGTTGCCCGCCGACGGTGCCACGCCCAACGCGATCAGCAGGGCCGAACCCGCGGAGATCGCCCACCCCAGTGCCGGGTTGGTCCGGACGAACAGGATCGGGAACGCGGCGAAGGCCGAGATCAGCGGAGCCAGGGCGGCAGGCACCTCGTGGGTGACGAACAGCGTGGGCCAGGCGATGCTGTACAAAATCAGCGCGACCAGCACTGTTGCCAAGTCGAACCAGGTGCGCCCATCGATGCGGCGAGCGGCGGGGCGCAGTTGTGCGGTCATACCGGTGAGCCTACGAACCGCGGCGTCGACGGACCTCATACCCACGGGCCAATCGCGACCCCCTACCCTGGTGTGACCCCGGCGTCGGGCCACCACCCGCGCGCCCCGAGAAACCGGTCCGCAGCGGGATGCCCGCCGCACGACCCGCTCCTTACCGTCGGAGGCCATGAACACCCCGCTTCGCCCGGTACCCGCCGCCGCGCGCGTCCGTACCGCAGTTTCCGCCGCCTCCCCCGTTCCCGCCGAAGTTCCGCACCGCCGCCGCAGTGGTGTCGCGCTGTGCACGGCCGGGTTGGCCATGGCCGCGGCGGTCGTCATGTCGGCGCCCGGTGCGATGGGCACCACCCCTGGGGGCACCGAGAACGCCGTGGCCGCCGCGGCGGTGCGCGCGCTCACCGATGACACCCTCGACGCGCCCTCGCTGATCCCGCGCGATTTCGGCTACAAGTTCGGCTACGACCCGGCCCAGCAGCACGGCATGCTGGTGAATCCGCACGGCGACTGTTCCTCGCCGGTGTCGCTGCCCGCCGAGTTCGGTCCGGCGTGCAAAGCCCACGACCTGGGCTATGACATGCTGCGCTACGCCGAGCGGGTCGACGAACCGCTGGGTGCGTGGGCGCGGCGCTCGGTCGATGCCGCGCTGAACCGGCGCATCCACGCCGCCTGCGAGCGACGCGACGACGAGTTCTCCCGGGCCCGCTGCGGGGTGATGGCCGACATCGCCTTCACCGCGGTGGACGTGAATTCGCGCAGGCAGGAGTACGGCGCCCCGGTGGTGGAGAACGTTTTCGCCCAGACCCACCCGGCCGATCAGCCGAATCTGTGGCCGCTGGCCCGGACAGCGCTGGGGTTGTTCGCGGTGACCGCGGCGTGCGCGGTGATCATCGACGCGCTGCGCAAACGCCGCCGCAAGCCGGCCTGAGCGGGTTGCCGAAAACTAGAACATGTCCTAACTTGCACCCATGTCACTAGTCATCGACGAGACCATCGAAATCGACGCGCCCGCCGCAGAGGTGTGGCAGGTGCTCACCGATTTCGAGCGCTACGGCGAATGGAACACCTTCTGCGTCGAGGCGGCGAGCACCCTGCGCCCGGGCGATCCGATCGACATGCAGGTGAACCTCGGTGGCAACCGCCGGGCCCAGCGCGAATGGATCCGCAGCCACACCGAGGGCACCGAGTTCAGTTACGCGATGAAGCCGGTGCCACTGGGCGCACTGCACAGTCTGCGCTCGCACACCGTGGTACCGCTGGGACCGAACCGCAGCCGATACGAGTCGAGGTTCACCCTCGCGGGCTGGCTCAGCCCCGTGGTGACGCTGGCCCTGGGCAAGCACCTGCGGGCCGGCTTCGGCGCGATGACGGCGGGCGTGGCCCAGCGCGCCACCTCACACTGAGAAACGGGGTGTGCCAGGTCCTTTCGAACCCGGCACACCCCGCCGGTGACATTCTCAGTCGGTGCCGGGCAGCGGCAGCGCACCGCGCGCCACCTCGTAGGCCGCGCCGACCCGGTACAGGCGGTCGTCGGCCAGGGCCGGTGCCATGATCTGCAGACCCACCGGCAGATTGTCGTCGGCCGAGAGCCCCGAGGGCACCGACATGCCGGGGTGGCCCGCCAGGTTGGTGGGCAGGGTGCACAGGTCCGACAGGTACATGGCCAGCGGGTCGTCGACCTTCTCACCCAGTTTCCACGGGGTGAACGGGCTGGTCGGCGAGACCAGCACATCGACCTGCTCGTAGGCGGCGTCGAAGTCGCGCGCGATCATCGTGCGGACCTTGAGGGCCTGCCCGTAGTAGGCGTCGTAGTAACCGGCCGAGAGCGCATAGGTGCCGATCATGATGCGGCGCTTGACCTCCGGGCCGAAACCGGCCTCGCGGGTCAGCGACATCACCTGGTCGGCGCTGTGGCTGCCGTCGTCACCGGCGCGCAGGCCGTAGCGCATGGCATCGAAGCGCGCCAGGTTCGACGACACCTCCGAGGGCATCACGAGGTAGTACGAGGACAGCGCGTACTCGAAGCTCGGGCACGACACCTCGATCACCTCGGCCCCCAGTTCCTTCAGCACCGCCACGGCGGCGTCGAAGGAAGCGAGCACACCGGGCTGGTAACTGTCGGAATGCAATTCGCGCACCACACCGATTCGCACGCCGGCCAGGTCACCGTTGGCGCCCTGCTTGGCGGCTTCGACCACCGGCGCCACCGGCACCTTGCGGGAGGTGGAGTCACGCGGGTCGTGACCGGCGATGACCTCGTGCAGCAACGCGGTGTCGAGCACGGTGCGACCGCACGGACCACCCTGATCCAGCGACGACGCGCACGCGACGAGGCCGTACCGGGACACGGTGCCGTAGGTGGGCTTCACGCCGACCGTCGCGGTGACCGCGGCGGGCTGCCGGATCGAACCACCGGTGTCGGTGCCGATCGCCAGCGGCGCCTGGAACGAGGCCAGCGCCGCCGCCGAACCACCGCCGGAACCACCCGGGATGCGGGTGGTGTCCCACGGGTTACGGGTGGGGCCGTAGGCGGAGTTCTCGGTGGAGGAACCCATCGCGAACTCGTCCATGTTGGTCTTGCCCAGAATCGGGATGCCCGCGGCGCGCAGCCGCGAGGTGACCGTGGCGTCATACGGCGACATCCAGCCCTCGAGGATTTTCGAGGCACAGGTGGTCGGCATGTCGGTGGTGGTGAAAACGTCCTTGAGCGCCAACGGAACTCCCGCCAGCGACGAGGCCGGGGTCTCGCCCACCGCGAGCGCGGCGTCGACGACGGCGGCCGCGGCCAGCGCTTCGTCGGCCGCGATGTGCAGGAAGGCGTTGAGTTCGCCGTCGACCTTGCCGATGCGGTCCAGGTGCGCCTGGGTGACCTCGGTGGAGGACACCTCGCCGCCGTGGATCTTGCTCGCCAGCTCCGCAGCCGAGAGCCGCGTCAACTCGCTCATTCGCCCTCTCCCAGAATCTGTGGGACCAGGAAACGCTGTTCCTCCACAGCGGGCGCCTGGTCCAGCGCCTGCTCGGGGGTGAGACCGGGCACGACCACATCGGGCCTGGTCACATTGGTCGTCGGGTTCGGCGACGCGGTGGCGGGGACGTCGGCGGCGACCTCGGTAATGGTCCGCACGTGGCTGAGGATCGAATCCAGCTGACCGGCGAACTGGTCGAGTTCGGCGTCGGTCAACGCCAACCGGGACAGCCGGGCGAGGTGAGCGACCTCGTCGCGGGAGATTGCGGGCACCGCGGGACCCCTTTCGGCTTCGGATGGGAAGTAGCGGCTACAGCCTAGTCAGCGCGTCCGGCGCGGTCCGGGCCGGGCATCACCGGGCTGCGACGGCGGACAACGGCTAAACTCCGACTCGATGCCCCCGCAAGCATGCGGGGTGTATCTCCTGCGCCACCGGGTACAACTCCTGTGCTCGACTCGGCCGCCTGAGGGAAAGGAACGCACGTGTCATACCTGCTCCGCGTGCAACTTCCGGATCGACCGGGAAGCCTCGGCTCCCTGGCACTCGCTCTCGGCGGGGTCGGCGCGGACATTCTCTCGCTCGATGTCGTGGAACGCGGCGCCGGTTTCGCCGTCG
Organism: Nocardia halotolerans; assembly: GCF_042650145.1. Taxonomy (NCBI): domain Bacteria; kingdom Bacillati; phylum Actinomycetota; class Actinomycetes; order Mycobacteriales; family Nocardiaceae; genus Nocardia; species Nocardia halotolerans. Next base: position 455,995 of record NZ_JBHSDL010000014.1, read on the forward strand.
ACGATCTGGTGGTCGAGGTGCCCACCGGCGCACTGCCCGACACCCTCATCACCGCGGCCGAATCCGTGCACGATGTGAGCGTCGACTCCATCCGCCCGTATTCGGGGGTGCTCGACACCCACCGCGAACTCGAACTCATCGACCAGGTCGCCGGAGCGCGCGACGACCGGATGCAGGTCCTCGTCGACGGTGTCCCACGGGTACTGCGCGCGGGCTGGTCCACGATCATCGGTCTCGGCGCGACCGGCGCCTACCGTGTGGTCGGCAGCCCGAGCGCCCCTGAGACGCAAGCGGGTTCGGCCCCCTGGATGCCGATCGAGAAGCCGGTCCGGCTCGACGGTGAAGCCGACTGGGTGCCCCAGATCTGGCGCGACATGGACACCAAACTCGCCGCGGCACCCCTGGGCGACTCCGGCAAGGCACTGCTGCTCGGACGCCCCGGCGGCCCGGACTTCCGGCCCTCGGAGGTCGCCCGGCTCGGCTACCTCGCCGGCATCGTCGCCGGGGTGCTCAACTGAACCTCAGCGCAGCGCCAGCCGCATGACGAACAGTGCCAGGCCGTCCTCGGTGGCCCACCGGCGTTCGGGCACGGTGACGAAGCCCAACCGCTCGTAGAGGCGATGCGCGTCCACCATGGCGCCCATCGTCGTCAGCACCACCGCCTCGTAACCGCCCGCACGCGCCTCGTCGACGACACCGCGCACCAGCGCCGTTCCCACGCCGAGCCCGCGGGCATCCTTCGACACCGCCAGCATCCGGAACTCCAGTTCGCCGGGCCGGGCGATCTCCGCGTACGGCGTGCCGGGTCCGGCGACGGTGAGCGAACCCACCACCGTGCCGTCGTGGACGGCGACGAGAACCTCGGCCGCGGCCGCCCGGCGCGCGGTGTCACCGAGTTCGCGCACATAGTCCTCGTCGGCGCCGACATAACCGTCACCCACGTACACCTGCACCGTCAGTGCGGCGACGGCGTCGTATTCCCCCGGGCGGGCGGTGCGGATCCGCAGGCCGGTCTCGCGGGGCTGGTCGTTACCGTGCATCTGGGCATGATCGCACCCGGGCGGATGTGATCGCTGCCGCACCCGAGCCGACCGAGCTCAGGAACCGAAGTAGGGCCGCGACCCCGGGTGCTGGGTGCCCCACCGGTCGGGGTTGTGCGGTGGATACACCACGTCGAGCTGATCGCCGATCGACGGCCAGAGCGCGGCGTCCCAGGCGAAACGGCGGTACACCACCTTGCCGGTCACCGAAGGCCCGGTGAGGGTGCCGGTGATCGTCACGTAGTGCTCCCCGGTCATCGCGGGCAGCGGGCTCACCCCGGTGACATACAGCGTGCCGTGTTCGAGGTTCGCGCCCCCACGACCCCCGCTGCGCCGGACGAGGACGGCACCGATCGTGACCACCAGCATCGTCACCAGCGCCAGCGCCATCACCACTTCCAGCATGCCCCCATGCTATGCCCGGCCCGGTCACAGCGGCACGAGCGCACTGACCGCACCCTCCCGGCGCAACTGCCACACCGCCGAACGGGTGCGCTGCGAACGCCCGTTGCCCCGATCGATCAGCGCGCGATCGGCGGTGGTGTAGACCAGCTGCGCGCCACGGGCATTGGTCTCCGGGTTCTGGAACAACTGCACCAGGCGATCGGTCTGTTCCACCGGCAGTCCCGCACCGAGATCGTCGACGGCGAGGACCTGACCGGTGTCGAGCGCCTCGAGCATCGCGGGCAGCACCCGCAGCAGTGAACGGGTCGCGGTGGACTCATCGGCCAGATCGAACGGGGTGCCGATGCCTTCGTGCACCAGGCTCAGCCCGGGCCCGCGCCGGTCGACCATGCGCCGGTACAGGGTGTCGCGGGCCGCGCGCAAGGTGCTCAGTTCGCGTTCCACCAGGATCCGGTCCGCCTGCGCCTGGTCGAGTCGCGCGGTCAGCGCGGCGATCTCGGTATCGAGGTCGCGTAGGTAGTCGGCGTACATGGGGTCGTGCTCGGCGACGAGCAGATCCTCGATACCGAGGTCGGCGGTGCGCAGCAGCATCAGCAGGCGGGCCGCGTTGTCGGTCGAGCGGGAGATGTGGCTGCCGAGGTCGTGCGCCAGCGCATCGGCGTCGACCTCACCCTGCTGCACCCGCAGGTTCGCCGCGAACCACCGGTAGGCCGGCACCAGCGCTTCGGCGTACAGCTGACCGGCCAGGCTCAGCAGCAGCGCATTCGGCCGCAGCAACGGCACCAGGGCCGCCACACCGTAACGCGCGGCCTCGAACATGGGGCCGATCTTCACCTGATCACCGTTGCGCTCGAACACGATTCGCTTACGCGAACGCGGGTGGGTGTACAGCCACTCCGCGATCACATCGGCGTTGTCGAGGCGGAACCCATAGGTGTAGGGCACACCCTCGGCGACGAACCCCGCCACGAATTCGGTGGGCCGGTCGACGAATCCGAGATGCGGGCGTCGCACCGGACCCGCGTACGGATCCCACCCACTCACCGAATTCAGCACCGCGTCCCGCATCTGGGCGAGCGCATCGATCAAACTCGTCTTCCCCGACGCCGCCACCCCGTGCACCGCCGTCACCGGCACCGCCAAGGGCCCACCGGCCCCCTTGGTCAGCCGCAACTGCTGCGCCTCGGCCAACGACCGATGATTGACAACCTGAAAACTCCGCAACATGTGCTGGTCCGCCTCTCCGCGACTTTTGGCCAGACTAAGGGGCGGAGTGAGTCACGGACGCGGCAGGCGGATCGGGTGGGGTGGGGTCAGCCCGTGCCCGATGAGTTACTCATGTGCTCATCTGCTGCTCGACGACCAGGAGCCGGATTCGGGTGCGCGGGGACCTGAGGAGGCGGTAAGTGGTGAGGAGACGGTGGGTCAGCTCGTCCTCGGTGAGCTCCCGTGTGCTCACGTGATGGTTCGGATGGCGGCAGGGGGTGGGGTGTGGGGGCTAGCATGCTGGGCGCGGGTGGGTTGTCGGTCGGCGGGTTCGGGGTGGACGAGGAGGAGGGCGTTTCATGGCGGTTCGGATGTTGTTGCGCGGGATGGTCGTTGCGGGGATCACGGCCGGGGCGGCGGTGCCGGTGGTGATGCTTGGGGCACCGAGCGCGGTGGCCGATCCCTGTCCGGACGGGACGGCTCGGGTTTTCCTGGGGAACGCGACGAACTCATGCCAGGGGGGCCGGGAGCGTCAGTTACACGGAGGCGCCGGTGTCGAAGGTGTGCTCGATGTCGGGGACCACGGTGGTGATCGACATCGAGGGGGATTCGAAGCGGGCGCACCGGCAGGTGGAGATCTACAACGGGCGGTGTGCCCAGTTCGATATCCGGACGCAGGTGGCGAACACGGTGACCGTCACGCCGAATTGAGCGGCATGGAGCACCGGTCGTCGCGACCGGTGCCCAGGCCGCTATTCGGGGGCGTCGGAGTCGGGCTCGGTCGGTGGGGTGACCGCCTCCGGACCGCGCTCGAGCAGTAGCCGGAAGCCGTCTTCGTCGAGGATCTGCACACCGAGTTCTTCGGCTTTGGCCGCCTTCGAGCCGGGGGAATCGCCGATCACCACGAACGCGGTCTTCTTCGACACCGAACCGGCCGCCTTGCCGCCGCGGATCAGGATCGCCTCCTTGGCACCGTCGCGGGTGAAGGTCTGCAGCGAACCGGTGACCACGATGGACAACCCTTCGAGGGTGCGCTCGATCGAGGCGTCACGTTCGTCCTCCATGCGGACACCGGCCGCACGCCACTTGTCGACGATGGCGCGATGCCAGTCGACGGTGAACCACTCCACCACCGCGGCGGCGATGGTGGGCCCCACACCGTCGGTGGCCGAGAGCTCTTCCACCGTGGCGGCTTCGATGCGTTCCAGGCTCGCGAACTCCGCGGCCAGGGCACGGGCGGCGGTCGGGCCGACATGGCGGATGGACAAACCGACCAGGACCCGCCACAGCGGACGGTCCTTCACACTCCGCAGGTTTTCCAGCAGGCGATGACCGTTCTGGGTGAGCTGGCCCTTCTGATTGGTGAACAGCGGCACCTCGAGCAACTTCTGCTCGTCCAGATCGAACAGGTCGCCCTCGTCGGTGATGGCGCCCGAACGCAACAGCGCATCGGCGGCCTTGTCGCCCAGCGCCTCGATGTCGAAGGCACCACGGCCCGCGAGATGGAACACGCGCTCGCGCAACTGGGCCGGGCAGAACTGCTGATTGGGGCAGCGGATGTCGGCGTCGCCCTCCTTCGCCGGCGCCAGTTCGGTGCCGCAGTTCGGGCAGTGAGTCGGCATCACGAACCTGCGTTCGTCGCCGGTGCGGGCGTCGACGACGGGGCCGAGCACCTCGGGAATCACGTCACCGGCTTTGCGGATGGTGACGGTGTCACCGATCAGCACACCCTTGCGTTCGACCTCCGAGGCGTTGTGCAGGGTGGCCATCGCCACGGTCGACCCGGCGATCGTCACCGGTTCCATCACCGCGAACGGGGTGACCCGGCCGGTACGCCCCACATTGACCTCGATATTGAGCAGCGTGGTGGTGGCCTCTTCGGGCGGATACTTGTAGGCGATGGCCCAGCGCGGCGCGCGCGAGGTGGACCCCAGCCGCCGCTGCAGGGCCATCTCGTCGACCTTGATGACCTGCCCGTCGAGTTCGTGCTCGATGTCGTGGCGGTGTTCCCCCCAGTAGGCGACCCGCTCGATCACCGCGTCGATGCCCTGCACCAGCCGCGTGTGTTCGGAGACCGGCAGCCCCCAGGCGGCCAGGGCCCGGTAGGCCTCGTGCTGGGAGTCGGGGCGGTACCCCTCGAGCCGGCCGAAACCGTGGCAGATCATTCGCAGCCGGCGCTGGGCGGTGACCGCGGGGTTCTTCTGGCGCAGCGATCCGGCGGCGGTGTTACGCGGATTCGCGTACGGCGGTTTGCCTTCGGCAACCATCTGGGCGTTGAGGGTCTGGAAATCCTCGAGCCGGAAATACACCTCACCGCGCACCTCGAGCAGTGCCGGGACCGGGAACTCGGCCGACGGGGCGAGTTCGGTGGGGATGTCGTCGATGGTGCGCGCGTTGAGGGTGACGTCCTCACCGGTGCGCCCGTCGCCACGAGTGGCTCCGCGCACCAGCTTGCCGTTCTCGTACACCAGGTTCAGCGCCACCCCGTCGATCTTGACCTCGCACAGATAGTGCAGGTCGGGGCCGGTTTCGGCTTCCACCCGGCTCGCCCAGGTGCGCAGCTCGTCGAAGTCGAACACATTGTCGAGTGAGAGCATCCGCTCGAGATGGTCGACGGCGGTGAACTCGGTGGCGAAACCGCCGCCCACGAGCTGGGTCGGCGAATCCGGGGTGCGCAGATCCGGGTGCGCCTCCTCGAGCGCCTGCAGTTCGCGCAGCATGGTGTCGAACTCGCCGTCGCTGATGATCGGCGCGTCGCGCACGTAGTAGCGGAACTGGTGCTCACGCACCTCGTCGGCCAGCTGCTGCCACTGCACCCGCTGCTCGGGGGTGGCACCTTCGGCACTCACGGAAACCGCGCTGTCGCTCTCACTCACACACCGCACATTAGTGGAGGCCACCGACACTTTCGCGCACCGTTCGGGCCCGTCGCGAACCCGCTTCCGGGCCTAGCCGGCGGCTCGGGTCGTACGCGGTCGACGCCCGGCCACGCGAGGCTGCTCCGGCTGCCGACAACGAGCCGTGCACTCAGCAGCCCTACCTCGGCACCGACCTGAACAGCCCGACGTCCACCCCGCGGACCGCTATTCGGCCCCGAGCGACTCCGGTTCGTCGGCGAAAGCTCGCGCGATGTCGGCAGTGAGACCGAGCGCACGGCGAGACCATTCGAGCGAAGCTCCCGCCAGGCCGCAGGCGGGAGTCACCAGGATCTGGTTCGCCAGGGTGGTGCGGGGGAAACCGAGCCGGTCGACGAGTCGTACGGCCGGTTCGGCGATCTCACGCCAAGTGGTGGGCGTGGCGGGTGGTTCGGTCGGAGTGAGACCGAGGGCGATCTTCTTACCGGAGTCGATGACGGTGCCCAGGACATCGAGATCGGCTGTGGTGATCGTCGAGGCGTCGAAGGAGATCGCGGCAGCGGCTGTGGCGCCGATCGTGGCGAGCGCGGGACGAGACGCGCAGGTGTGCAACACCACCGGCGCGGTCTGCGCCTCGATGACGGTGCCGAGAATGCGCCGGGCGTCGGGCTCCGGGAGCGCCCGGATGGTGTTGAGGATGCTCGGTCCCTGTAGTGCACCCGCCAGCACGGTGCTCAGCCGCGGCTCGTCCAGCTGGATGACGACCTCGGCGCCGAGCCGCCTGCGCACCTCGGCCGCGTGCCGCACCAAACCCTCGGCAAGAGATTCCGAAAGATCGCGCAGCGCACCGGAATCGGTGAGAATTCGGTGACCACCGGGCAGTTCCACCTCGGCGGCGAGTGTCAGCGGCCCGGCGGACTGGATCTTCACGACCCGACCGGAACCCACCAAACCGGCTGTCTCCCAAGCTTCTTCGATCGCGTCGAGATCGAAACGCAGCAGATCCCGCGCCTGCCGCGACACGCCACCCGGCCGGGCCGCCAGACGGTAGCCCCTGGTGGTGGCGTCGAAACGCAGGTCGACCAGCAACGCCGAAACCCGGCCGATCATATCGGCACCGATCCCCCGGTCCGGCAGTTCCACCAGGTGCGGGAGGTCGGGCAGTTCGCCGATGATCGTCGCGGCGGCCTCGCGCGGATCGGTGCCGGGCCACGACCCGATCCCCGTGGCGATCCCACCGGCGAGCAGCGCCACCGGCTCCGGGGCCTCCGGGGAGTTCTCGCTTCGCCCGAGTGTCACGTGTACTCAACACCTTTCGGTCATCGAACGGTGTCCTCGCCGGTCGGCGAGCAACACCACGGATCACACCCGCCGATCGTGCGACGCACGGACCCGCCACACGCCATCTTGCCCGCCCGGTCCGGGCGCCCGCACACCGACCGTGCGGCCGTCATCGCACGACCCTGTCACCACGGCGCGAGATCCGTGGGGTCAGACCGAGGTGTCGGCAGGCTCCGCGGCAACCCCGGCGCGGTCGGTACCGTTGATCGTGCCGCTACCGAGCACGGTGTCACCGCCATCGGCGTCGGGCAGGTACAACACGATGGCCTGCCCCTTCGCGACACCGGTGAGCGGCTCGGCCAGACGGGCCAGGAAACCGTCACCGTCGGGTTCGACAACAGCGGACGCGGTGCCGCCGTGCGCGCGCACCTGCACCACGCACTCCACCGGTGCGGTGGGCCGCACGCCGGAAGTCCAGATCGCCCGGTCGGCGGAAACGACGTCGACCTGCAGGTCCTCGACCGAACCGACCTTGACCGTCCCCGAATCGGGATCGATCCCGGTCACATAGCGCGGCTTGCCGTCCGCAGCGGTGTGGCTCAGCCCCAGGCCCTTGCGCTGGCCGACGGTGAACCCGTGCACGCCCTCGTGCTCGCCGAGCACGGTGCCGTCGGAGTCGACCAGAGCGCCCGGCCGGACACCGATCTTGGCGCCAAGGAAAGCGCGAGTGTCACCGGAAGGGATGAAGCAGATGTCGTGGCTGTCGGGCTTGTTCGCCACGGCCAGGCCGCGCTCGGCGGCCTCCTCGCGGATGCGCGGCTTCGGGGTGTCACCGACGGGGAACATGGCACGCGCGAGCTGCTCGGCGGTGAGGACCGCCAGCACATAGGACTGATCCTTGTCGGCGTCGACCGCGCGGCGCAGCACCCCTTCGTCGAGGCGGGCGTAGTGGCCGGTGACCACGGCGTCGAAGCCGAGGGCGGCGGCACGGTCGGCCAATGCGGAGAACTTGATCTTCTCGTTGCAGCGCAGGCACGGGTTGGGGGTCTCCCCCGCGGCGTAGGCGGCGACGAAATCGTCGATCACGTCTTCTTTGAAGCGGTCGGCGAAATCCCACACATAGAACGGGATTCCGAGCACATCGGCGGCGCGGCGCGCGTCACCGGCGTCCTCCTTGGAGCAGCAACCGCGCGACCCGGTGCGCAGCGTGCCCGGATTCGCCGACAGCGCCAGGTGCACCCCGACCACCTCGTGACCGGCGTCCACGGCCCGCGCCGCGGCCACGGCCGAATCGACTCCACCACTCATCGCGGCGAGAACTCTCATCAGGCACCTCCTCTAGCGCCGGCCAGACCCGCGGCCCTGGCCCTGTCGATGACCTGCGGCAGCACGGTCAACAGTGTGTCGATATCGGCCTCGGTCGAGGTGTGGCCCAGCGAGAACCGCAGCGAACTGCGCGCCTGCCACGGCTCGACACCCATCGCGATCAGCACATGGCTGGGCGAGGCGACTCCTGCGTTGCAGGCCGATCCGGTGGAACATTCGATGCCGGCGGCATCGAGCAACATCAGCAGCGAGTCGCCCTCGCAGCCGGGGAAGGTGAAGTGGGCGTTGCCGGGCAGGCGGCGCTCGTCGGCGGGGCCGTTGAGCACCGCGTCGGACACCGCGGCGCGCACACCGTCGATCAACCGGTCGCGCAGCCCCCGCAGCCGGGCGGCGCGCGCGGGCAGCTCGGCGGTGGCCACCCGCAGCGCGGTGGCCATGCCGACCGCCGCCGCCACATCGGAGGTACCCGAGCGCAGGTCGCGTTCGTGGCCGCCACCGTGGATCATCGGCACACACGGCACCTGCCTGCCCAGCAGCAGCACCCCGATCCCGTGCGGGCCACCCAGCTTGTGCCCGGCGACGCTGAGCGCGGCGACCCCGCCCGCGGCGAAGTCGATGGGCAGCTGACTCACCGCCTGGATCGCGTCACTGTGCATCGGGATGTCGAATTCCTGTGCCACGGCGGCCAATTCGGCGATCGGTTCGACGGTGCCGACTTCGTTGTTGGCCCACATCACACTGACCAGCGCCACCTCGTCGGCATGGGCGGCGAGCTCCGCGCGCAGCACCTGCGGCGCCACCACCCCCTCGGCGTCGACGGGCAACCAGCTGACCTGCGCGCCCTCGTGCTGCTCGAGCCACTCGACCGCGTCGAGCACCGCGTGATGTTCGACGGCGCTGGTGACAATCCTGGTGCGCCGCTGATCCGCCGCCCGGCGCGCCCAGAAGATCCCTTTGACCGCCAGGTTGTCGCTCTCGGTGCCGCCGGAAGTGAAAATCACCTCCGAGGGCCGCGCCCCCAGATCGGCCGCGATCGACTCGCGTGCCTCCTCCAGCGTGCGCCGCGCCGCCCGCCCCGACCCGTGCAGCGAGGACGCGTTTCCGGCGCTCACGAGCGCAGCGGTCATCGCCTCGACGGCGGCGGGCACCATCGGAGTTGTCGCCGCGTGGTCGAGGTAGACCGTCTTGGGCGCTCCGCTGACCGGACCCGAATAAGCCGACTTCATGACCGACAAAGCCTACACCGCCGCTGACCTGGTCATCTTCGGGGTCCACCCCTGCTTTCTACGATTTCTCTACGATTTACCCAGGATTTTCAACACGTGTATCACCTACTTTCATTCCCGAATCGTCGATGAGCAGGCCGGTGAGACGGTCAAGACAGCTGGAGCGAAGTCGCCGAGCTGGCGGGCCGCAGCGGTCCGACGACCCGGCAGACAGATGAACGTGAGATCCCGCGCCTGTGCAGATGGTTGTTGGGCCGCCAGGCGGCCGCCTGCAGTGCATCCGTCCGCTGGCATGGGCCGCCGCGCATCGGCCGCCAGCGGGCCGCTACCGTGACAAACCCCATATTCCGCATGCCCGGGCCGGGTCCGCCATTGGTGCGTGGACGGGGCAGGGCTCGAGATCGCTTGGCGCGCTTGTCGTCGTGTTCGTTATGCGGCCGCGTTAAAAGCCTGATGGCGATACAGAAGACACGAGGACGTACGAGGCCCGCCACTCTGGCCATGGCAGGCCGCGTGCTGAGTGTCGTGCGGAAACGAAGTCGCGCGAATCGGGCCATCGTTGCTCAGGTGAGCACGCCGATCTCGTCGCGTGTCTTGTCAGCGCGAACTCTTCGGAAGACCGAGTGTCGTAGCCGGCCGTCGCCTCTGAACTCGCGGTATTCGACGCAGCAAGTACCGGTTCGACCCACGACGCGGTCCGCGCGCCCGGCCGGTGGTGGGTCGTCGAGCGGACTGGTCTCGCGGCGGATTCATCGAGCCTCGCGCGGAGACTGCCGCGGATGCCGGGGTGAATCCGCTGCCGACTCCGCCCAGGCACGGGAGGCGTCCTTCGGGGGTGTGGATCTATCACAATGCCGGGTCGTCGGGCCACAGCTGGTGCACGGTCACATCCCACGTGGAGGTGTCGGCCGCGGCGCCACGAGTGTTGCGCACGCAGCAGCACACGCCTGAGGCAGGCCTGCGATGCCGATTGCCAGTGCAGCCTCGCTGCCGACGTGGGCGTCGTCGGTGACGAACGAGCGGGCCTTGACCGCGCTGCGGGGAGGTTCTTCAAGCCCCACAGGAGTGACCGGAACGGGTGCGAGGGGTGGCTGCACCTCTTGGACACCGGCGAGATGTACTCGCTGCTGCCGCAGTAGGCGCAGATCGCCTGCAGGTGCCCACCGCGGCGGTGGCACGGCCACCAGATCAGCCAGTGGACGAGCTCGCCTTCATCTGCGTACGTCGGATGCTCGACCGCGCACGGCATGCGCTTGTCAGCCTGCTGGGTGTTGAGCATCGCGTAGTGGAGTACAACCGACGCTGCAACCGTCTGGCGCTCGCCCGCCGGGAACATGTCGGGAGCGACGTAGAGCTTGAAGTAGTCGAATTCCTCCGCCAGGGCTTCTTCGCGGTCAGACAGGAAGGTTCGGCCGATATGGGTGAGGCGGGCAGCGAGGGTCTCGCGGGTGCCGCCTTGCTGGTTGCGCCCATGACGGCGCACCAGGTCCTTCGTCGGAACCACGATTGTGGTGCATTCGATGTGACCTGACCGTTCGAGCCCGCGCAGGGCGCGCCGGTAGCTGGCCCGGTAGTTCCGTTCGTAGTCGGCGTAGCTGGTATCGACGGGCCGGGCGATCTGGCCGATCGTGAACCACGAATCCACTTGCGGTGTGGCGAGTTCGGTAGCGAGATACAGCTCAACTAGCGCTCTACGCTGCACCTTGCCGGGCCCCGGACGAATTGACGCGCGAGTAACCCCATTCGTATCCACGTTCGGCCTTTTCTGGGCTGCTCCAATTACTTCAAGCCCGGAGCACTGGGCTTGCTGCCTCCCCCGAGGGCAAGTCGGAGGAGGCAGCTCTGTCGCCCCACGCGCTGAACACGGAGCACACATGAATGTACAGCCCCTTCCGGGGCCGACGGGAGTCCAGAACAGCGAGCCGGTCATCGAGGCGGTCTGTCCGACCTGCCATTCGACGAACTGTTTCGTGTTGGTCCGGTCGGACACACCCCCGAAAAACTGGATGGATTTCCTGGACCGTCAGCTCAAGGCAGTGATCAGCGGGCACTGGAGCGGGAAGACGGTCGCCCATCTCGGTGGGGCGGTGTTCGTGGTCGCCACCGCGGTGGCAGCCGCCGTAGGCCTGATTCTCCTGGCCTACACCGCGATGGGCCCCTACGTCGCAGGTTCCGTCGGCGGTGCAACCGTTGTCGGTTTCGCTACGCACTGGTTGATTCGTCGCCGTGGCGGCCAACCCACATCGCCAGCGGATAACACCCCGCCGGAGCCGACCGCCGTCGCAGCTCCTCCAACTGAGTCTGCCTAAGAGCTCCTAACAGGTTCTGTCGGGTAGCGACGAGTCCTGTTGTAGTGCAGGATATTTCGTTGTGGCAGCGCCGTGGATCGCGGACGACCAGCTGTGGGCAGTGATCGAACCGCTACTGCCAGTCAAGGCGGCGGGAACGCCGGGACCAGCGCGGATGAGCGATCGGCTTGTCCTGCAAGGGATTCTGTTCGTGCTGATCACCGGTATCGGGTGGGACGATCTGCCCCAGGAACTGGGTTTCGGGTCTGGGATGACCTGCTGGCGGCGGCTACGCGACTGGCAGGCAGCCGGGGTGTTCGAGGCCATGCACACCACGATGCTCGCCCACTGCCACCGCGCGGGCTTGATCGATTTCGACCGCGTCATCCCCGACGGCTCGCACGTGCGGGCCAAAAAAGGGGTGCCGATACCGGTCCCAGCCCGGTCGACCGCCGCAAACCGGAGCGAAACACCACATCCTGAACTGCGGCAACGGCCTCCCGCTCGCAATCGTTCAATCAGCGGCCAACATCAACGACCACCTCGTGCTACCCGAGCTACTCGACCGAGTACGTCCGCTACGCGGACGCCCCGGCCGACCACGCGAGAAGATCACGACCCTGATCGCGGACAAAGGCTACGACTACCCCCGCGTCTACGACGAACTCGAACAACGACGGATCACCGGCTATGTCCCACGTCGCGGAACTCGCGACAAGGTGACCGCCGGCCGCTGGATCGTCGAGCAAACACTGGCGTTGCTGCACCAATACCGGCGCTTGGCCGTCCGTTGGGAACGCCGCACCGACATCCATCAGGGATTCCTCGACCTCGCTGCTGCGCTCATCTGCTGGCGACGACTCAGCAATCGAACGTGTTAGGAGCTCTAAGCAGTACACACTTTCATGGCCCGGTCCGCGGTGGACCGGGCCATACTTCTGCGACAACCGGCCTGCACCAATCTACAAACCGATGTCGGAGCCCTAGAGCGCTCGGCGATACTCGGGTATCTCGCGGTAGATCGTCGACGGTGCCCGCCCCCGCTGCCGCGGCGGCGGTGGTCGACAATCCCTCACCGATACCCACCCAGAACTGGGCAACGACCGCCCTCCGCTGTGGCACACCATGCAACACTCCCGTCTCGATCGAGACCGTTGCATTCACCCCTCGAGCCCAAGCGAGTACTGCCCGCCACCACGTCCGCCGAGGTCATGCGGAGTTCGCGGTCAGTCTTTGGAGTGTCGACCCCCGCCAGGGACGGGCGGCTCACCGGCTTCACGGAATGTCAAGCGCGGCGGCTTGTAAATGCGGGATACGTACGCGTAGCGCATATCTCGTCCGCCCGGACGGGACACGACTCCGTATTTGGCCGGGTCACCGGCGAACCAGATCTCGCGAGTGGCGTGATTCACCAGTTTTCCCCGGTCCCACGCCCACGTGCTGAGCAGGAGTGTGCCCACTGTTTCGCCGTGCGGGCCGAGCAGGTCCACCCACTCGTAGCGGGTACCGGACAGGTACCGGATCCGCCACACGGTCCACGGGTGCCGCAGGGCCTTGCGGCGGCGTCGATTGATCCACAGGAAGCACCCACCGAACATCGTCCCGAAGATGAAGTACTGCGAGACCAAGACCGCCACGCCACTGTCTTTACTGATCAATACGACGGTCAGTGGTCCGGTGGCCAGCGCGGTGAGTAGCAACGGCCACCGATTCCACCAGTTGCGGCGCAACGCTCGCCTGGTCGGTGGAAACTGCCGAGCCGGTCCGGGCGGCGGCGGAACGTCCATCGCGGGTGGCCGGTTCACAGGTCGAGACTCGTGGTCGTCGAGGAGGATACGAATTCGAGGCTCGCCGCCATTCCGAATAGCATGGGGCCGAATTCCGGCCCTCGATCGACTTCGGCGGTAGCCACCTCGACCACCGCGACGGTGGTGCCGTCCGGTGAAGGAATCACCGCTTCCATCTGGTAGGCGTGCGCGGCATCGTCGGATTTCCGCAGCGCGGGCAGGCCCGGGTAGGGGTAGTGGCCGATGCCCTCGCTGAACAGAAGTGGTCGCTCGCCGACATCGACACCTTCTACCCGCCAGCCGATCTCGTCGCGGGTCTTGTGCTGCGCGATATCGGCCAGGGTGAGGCGAGGATTGCGGGGTGCACCTGCGTCGAGGCACGAGATTGTCAGCCAGGACACCACCGGATGCCCGTCGGCACTTCGGTGCGTGCCGATACCGCAGTACACGGCATTGCGCTTGGCCAGCGCCTCCAGCATGAATTCGAGTGTGCCGAGAGTTTTCGGCACACTCTCGCGCAGCGTTCCTGTGGTCTGCTGCGACAGCAGTGGGTCGGCGGCCGAGATCGCGGTGGCGATACCGGTCAGCGGGAGTTCGTGGTAGCCGGGCGGGATTTCCACAGCCACGGCGTAGCGCGGCGGTCGCGCCGGATTGTTCGTCATTGTTCGATACCCTCGATCGCTCAGTCCCCGAAGATGCTTCCCAGGGCCACACCGGCCACTGATCCGACCGCGCCCTCTGTCCGCTTCAGTACCGTGAGCGCCACAGCGGGATCGGCCACACTGTGCGCGCCCTCCACGCCGGTGACTTGCAGCAGCCGATTGACCCCGTTGGTAACGCCGGTATTGGCCATGATGTCCGTTACGCCCCCGACGTTGTGGTCGGTCATGAACTTGTTGACCAGCCCGGGATTGTGGGCTGCCTCCGACCATGCGCGTGCCATGCCCTCGAAACGGCCGACATCGCCCGCCGCGTCACCGAGCATGGCTACTTTGCCGACCTTGCCGAGTGCTCCGACACCGGGAATCAGCCCGAGCGCGTCGCCCGAAAGCTGCATGCCTGCGCTGAATTTCTCGCTCAGACTGCCGTGCAGCAGGTCGTCGCGTAGTTCGTCGTCGGTGAGGCTCAGGCCGAGTGCTCCGACGCCGGCCGCCAGGGAAACGCCCAGTGCGATTGCGCTGATCGGGGGTGGGGTGATCACCGCCAGTAGACCAGCGACGGCCGCGGTGGTGGAGAGGATGTTGTGTAGGAGTTCGCGGTTCTCCTCGATCCAGTCGCCGAGCGCGTTCACCGCGTCGACGATCTTGTCCCAGAGGCTCTCGTCGGGCTTGCTCGGCGCGTTCTTGGCGGCGTCTACGAGTGCTGCGGCGATGCGCGCGGCGAGGGCGTTGTGCACACCCTCGAGGTCGGTTGCGCGCCGGATGATCGCATCCAGCTTGGTTTGACAATCCGACACCGCCGTCACCGCCGCGTTCACCCGCGCGACCGCCGCGTCGAGGCGGGACTGGGCCGCCCTCAATTCGTCGGCATCGGAGAACCGCGCATTGGCCAGGCCGAGGTGGGGATGTGTGCGCGCCTGTGTGAGTGTGGTGTTCGCGGTGGCGAGCTCGGCACGCGCCGCGGCCGCCTCCTGTTCGAGTCCCTGCGCGGTGTCCTGGAAATCGACCAGGTTGGTGTGCCATTCGACGACGAGATCGACGGCCGATTCCAGCGACGTCTGGGCCAAGCCCAGGTCGGTGGACAGCGTGGCGTCGAAATTCGCCCGGAAGGCGTCTCCCGCCTCGCCTCTCCACACATCACCGCTGTCGAGTAGGCGGTTGAGCAGCGTCCTGGTCTCCGTCACGCCCTGGCGTGCCGCATCGATACGCTGCCGGAGGTTCGCCACTTCGGCTGTACTGCCGACAACTGGGTTGAACCCCAGGTTGGGGTAGGGGTTGGCGCTCACCGTTGTACCCCCGTGGCGTTGCCATCGGCTGTACCCTGCGCGTCGATCACCTGTGTGGCCTGATCCAACGCCCTAGCGAACGCGGAGTCGGCGGACACGTAGGCGTCATGGCATTGCGAGACACCTTCGGCAGTGGTGATCGCGGCCTCGATGATCCGTTCGATACCGAATTTCCAGCTGCGCTGAAAATTCGCGGCGGCGTCGTTCAGGCCGGTGGTGCCTATATCACCGTCGCCCGCGCTCTCCAAGGCCTTCATTGCATCACCAAGTACCTGTTCGGAGTTCTTCAGTGATTGCACCGTGCTCGCGAGCACGTCGATATCCACCTGGAAGTATCCGGCCATTTCTCTCCTCCCCCCTCCGATCTCTCACAGCACGATATAGACGGTCCGGGAGCCCGGCAAACCTCCAGCCCGGCACCTGCCTGCGCTCGCCCGTGCCTATGCGGGCGCCCGGCCGCGCTGTGGGCACATCCGCGCAACATCACCGACGATCAGGCCCGCGCCTGCGCCGCGACCGGTGGCGTGATCGGCATCAACGGCGTCGGAATCTTCGTGGGCCACAACGCCCCGAGGCCCGCGTCGAACGCCTCACCGCCACGGCCGATCACATCCGCTACGGCGTTGACGTGGTCGGCATCGACCACATCGGCATCGGCTCCGGCTACTTCTTCGACGGCGCCCAGTTCAATGCCGAGATCCGCGACAACCCCGCCGCCTTCTCGGCGGACTACACCGCCTGGGGACCTTGCAGCGGCCCCCACCCGAAGACCTCCTCGTCGACCGCGGCTTCACCCCACCGAACGCGCCGGAATCTGCACCTGTCACCAGAACGCAGCGCTGGACGCCCAGCGAATCCGCGAGCAACCGCTGTGCTGCTCTGATAGTCCTCTCGACCGACCGCGAGGCCCCTGGTACCGCCTGGCCGTACCTCGTCACCACACGAGACAGCGGGCCTCGCAGCACCCCAATCCCGCATTTTCGCACCGGGACCGAGTCCGGTCCTCGCCGACGCGCGGCAGCCTCGCTGGGTCAACCTTCCATGCCGATCACGGAAGTGATTACACCGCAAGCGATTTCGTGGACCTCTGCGCAACGCTTGGAGTCACCCAATCGACAGGAGCGGTGGGCACGAGCGCAGATAATGCCCTCGCGGAATCGTTCAACGCGGCCTTGAAACGCGAGACGTTGCAAGGCGCGACCCGGTGGGAATCACCGCGAGCGGCGCGGTTGGCGGTGGTCCGGTGGATCACCCGCTACAACACCCGACGAAGGCACTCCTACTGCGGCTACCTCAGCACTGTCGACTACGAAACCGCTCACGCGTCCGATAACCTGGCTCACGCCGCGTAATCACAAAGCCCGTGTCCAGTCTGCGGGGTCAAGGCCCGGTAAAGCACACGTGTTCACTGATAAGGACTACGGCGGGGCCAGTGCAGACCTGGAGTTGGGGACCTACAACCTGTGGAACGGCACCGGATCGGTCGGCAACGACACCATCTCGTCGTTGAAGGTGGAGCCTGGGTACCAGATCACGCTCTTCACCGATCGTGACTGCCAGGGAGACAACCACACCTTCACCTTCGGCGTTCCGCTGCTGCGCGACGGCCTCAACGACGCCGTCTCCTCAATAAGGGTCGCTGCCGTGCCAGCGCCCCGACTACAGCGAAGATGTGATTTTCATTCGGCCACCAGCCGACACGGGGAAGATAGCCCAGTGGGCAATAGCCGAGCCTCCCGTGCCAGGAGGATGTCTCACGTCGTAGTCGGGTAGTCACGATCTGACCTGAGGGGGCCAAATGACCGGTCCCAATCCGGTCGATAGGGGCAAGGCGGGCTCGAAACTGCACGTGTTGTCCGATCGTTCGGGCATCACGGTCGCGGTCTCGGCGGCGAACACTCCCGATGCCGAAGCTCTGCGACCGTTGGTCCGAGCCATCCCCGCGATCTGCTCAAGGCGTGGTCCACGGCGGCGTAAACCGGGAAAGTTGCACGCGGACAAGGCTTATGACCGCCGCGAGTTGCGGGATTGGGTTCGTGATCGAGGGATCGGTGTGCGGATCGCCCGCAAAGGGATCGAGTCCAGCCAGCACCTCGGCCGACATCGGTGGGTCATCGAACGCACTATCGCCTGGCTCGGCGGCTATCACCGGCTCTCGATTCGCTACGACCGCAAGGACACCCACTACTGCGGATTCCTTACCCTGGCAGCGGCGCTGACCTGCTACAAGAAGCTCGCCAAGGCCCGCAACGCCACATGAGACACGCCCTTAGCACCCATGTAGGTCCGGGGCGTAGGCACAGGTATTGGCGGACAACGGCCCCACACCGATCATGAGCCACCGCCGCAACCGCGGGAATTTCTACGAGTTTTCTACGATTTACCCAGGTTTTCCAACACGTGTATCACCTACTTTGATTCCCGAATCGTCGATGAGTGGGCCGGTAAGACGGTCGAGACAGCTGGGAGCGAGGGACCGAGCTGGCGGACCACGGCGGTCCGGCGACCCGACAGACAGATGAATGCGAGATTCCGCGCCTGTACAGATGCTTCTTGGACCGCCGGGCCTCCTTCTGCCGCGCATCCGCTCGCTGGGCCGGGGCCGCCGCGCAACGGCCGACTACGGCCGGTAGCGACGCCGCTATCAAGACAAACCCCATATTCCGCAGGCCCGCACCGGGGGCTCCACTGGTGCGCGCACGGGGGCGGGTTCGAGATCACTTGGCACGCTTGTCGTCGTGTTCGTCGCTATCCGGCCCCATAAGGACCTGATGGCGATGCCGAAGACCATCACGACCACCTACGGCCCGTCGTGCTCGCCACGGCAAGCCTCGTGCTGAGCGTGGAAACGAAGTCGCTCGGATCGGCCATCGTCGGTCAGGCGGGCCGCCCGATGCCTCTCTTATCGGCGGGGCAACAACGTCTGTACTGCGCGCAATGAGGCTGATGGAATACGGCGACCACCGGCTACCGAGGAATTCGCCGCCACCGGTTGGCCACTCGTCGAGGCGGGGAACCCTGTCATCGGACCGTTCCAATGCCGCGCCATGCTGAAACCCGCCCTGTTTCTCCACCGCGCTGACCACTGAACCCGATAGAGGAATCCAGGACAGCATCCACACCCAGGCGATATCGACGGTCAGCTGGACAGACCGACCTCGTCGGGTGCTTGGGCAGTCCGGATTCCCCGAAAGCTGGGGTGACGTAGTAGCCCGTCGCCGCTGATCTCGCGGTACTCGATGTCGGCGACAAACATCGGCTCGACCCACCACGCGGTCCGCGCAACCGGCTCCGGCGGTGGGTCGTCGAGCGGGCTGGTCTGCCGACGCACCTTGTCCAGCACGGCGCGGATGTTGCGCCGCGTCGCTGCGGTAAAACCGGTGCCGACCCCGCCGATACAGCGCGGGCGCCCGTCGGCGGTGTGTCCGGCCAGGACGAGGCCGCCGAAGGTCGCCGTCACAAACGCACTCCAGACGAAGCAGTCGACATCGATCGCAGTCGCGCTAAGACAGCAGGCTGTCGAGATTGTCCGCTAGCGCTCGCGCCAGCGTGAGTGCGTCCGATTCCACACTCGTCTCCTGATGCGGTAGTGGGGCACCGGCGTGGGACCGGTTCAATCGAATGTGCATCGTCGCGTTACCTTTTCGGAAGTCCACATTCACGGCAACGTCGCGATCGGCGACCTCCCGATACGAATATGCGTCATCGCCGAGGTCAGGCAAAATCTTCACGGCCGACGTGTGTTCGTCCCGGTAGCTCGTAAAGCTGCGCCGTGTTTGCTCAACGACATCGCCATCGCCCGAGGCACCCGGCTGATCGACCCGTAGTGTAATGAACACCGTGTTGGCGCTCACTCCGTCACCGGCAGTGCCCTGACTACCGGTGTAGGCGCCGTAGCAGGTCAATAACTTGCTGCCATCTTGTTCTGGCCGTTCACTTCTGAGCTCGACACTCGGATCGTAGAGACTGCCGGCGAAATCGGACACAGCCTCCCGCCCGACGGTCAGCACAATCAGGCAATCGGCGGGCGGGCTGCTGTAGGGCATCACCGGCTCTTCGGGTGGCGAGGTGCTGCAACCGGCCAGTACGAGCAGGACCGCCGGTGCAACGGCGAACGCGCCTGCCCGAGTGATTCGAGTTCTCATGACGGCTGCCCCCACCCCGGCCCGGTCGGGTTGCGCGGTTGCCATCCGGGTGTGCTCAGCGCGGCAGGTGCGATCGCCCCGGGAATCTCCACCATGTTGATCTTGGTGACGACATCGTCAATCTTGCCGCCGGTATCGACCATGTATTTACTGAGATTGTCTGTCAGTTCTTTTGTGTCCAGCATGAACGTGTTCACGAACTCCAGTGCAGCGCTTTGATAACTATCCGTACCGCCTGCGCCTCCTGTCAGGATCACGATGCTTGCGTTGGTCAATGCTCTCTTCCGCGCGGATTCGTACTGCGCCAGGTTTGCGGCTGTCTTCGTCACATGGCCGATGGCATTGGTGTAGGCGGTCGTGCAGTAAGCGCCCAGATCGTTGAGATAGCCCGCAATCTGGGAGATGAGGCCGTTGTTGGTCCTCGTGCACGTGGCAAGGGTTTCCACATACGCGACAGCAGCATCGCGCGCCGCGCCGTTCCAACGAGCTTTGAGGTTTTCGTTGGCTGTTGACAAACCGATCCCGTCGTTACTGCCGTCGACCGCTTTCGTCAGTTCAGAAACCCCATCTTGCCAGGCAGCCAGTACCGTTGAGACCTTACTTGGATCACCCAACATCTTCTGGATGACGCTCATGCGGTCACGCACTGGCTCATCGACACCCAGATCCTCGGCCCAATTCACAACATAGGCTGCCTGATCCCACGGAAACACAAGCTCTGCTGGTAGCCCGTTCGGGTTTTTATCCGCAGGAATTGCGAAGCCTTTTATCTCCCCCATTGTCAGTACCCCACCTGTGCATCGATGTAGCCGAACTGCCGGTAATAGTCAGCATCGAGACCTTCGAAATGTGTGGCGCATGTCTTCAGACCGTCCGCAGCAGACTGGATTGACGTCGATCCCTCTCGCAATTTTGTTGTAAGACGACTGGTAGCAAGGTTGAATTTTGCGACGTTGTCTTTACCGAAGGCACCGAGTGCGTTGAGGTCCATCGGGGTTCCGTTGACCTTGTCCTTGGCAGCATCCCAGTGACCTGACGTCTGGCGCACCTCCTCTGCTCCCAGCTTCAGAGCCTCTGGTACCACGTGAAAGACCTCTTTAGCCATGAATTCGTCCCCCTTCTTTGTGTTCAGGCAGTGGTTGCGCAATGGACAAGTTGATCGCCCAGATGATCGACTTCAGGATGTCGGACTCGTTCGATGCGACCACCTCGTCAGGGTCCAGCATGATCGAACGAAGGGTGCCGTTTCCATCTACAACGAGATTCCCGTAGCTGTGTCCCGAATAGTCGTCCACGACAGGGACACGAGAGCTTTCCGAAGCACGCTTCTCGTGATACTGCCCGGACTCTATGTCGTTCATCAGCTCACGCCAAATATTGTTCATTTCCTGAACCCCCCGGGTCTGTGTGGCCGCGCGATCGGTGCGGTCAGCGGAAATCTTATCGAAGAACAGTGATCGTCGCACCCTGCTGGTTGCTGATTCGTCGGCCGATGACCATCAGTCTCGAGATCAGGGATTCTCTCAGCAGCTTTGCCGTACGGCGAGCCGACCACGGCAATTCACCGATCACCGAGAATGGTCTCCACCACGGCCACCTTTTCCTCGTCGTAGCCGTCCAGATCCGCGCTGTGCCACTGCTCACCTGGGCGAACGCGGTGGAATCGGAACGTTCCGCCGGTGCTGTTCACTCCGACGATGCACCGAAGAGCCATCGGCTCGCTCAGCGAGTGGCCACAGCGGGCGATGCACAGCGCCAGCATCAGACCCTGAACCAGTATCCGGCGCTGGTCACCCTCGGAGATCACGGGCACACCGAGCTCGTCCCGTAGTCCCTTGTCCACCGGTACGACGTCATCCAAATGGAAGCGGCTCGCGTCGACCTCCCGCTGCGTCAGGTCGACGGACTTCCCAAGAGGGCGCGCGGCCCGCTCGACCTGATCGGCGAACACAACGACCTCGCCACAGCGCACGACACCAGCTTGTGCCCGCTCTCGCAGCCCAGGCACCAAGCCATCGAGCAGACCGCCACCGCCGACCGGAACGAAAGTGCCCACGCTGTCGGCCGCTGCGTCATTCATCTGCACCGAGATCACGTGACACCCTCTCACGACCAAACTGGTGAAACACCATCCCACCAGCTCGAGCAGAAACAGGACGGAAGCCGCAAGATCAACGAGAAGCAAGTAACGCAAACCCGCTGAGAAGCACTGTGATCCGACCAGATCACGGTAGGTGCAGCCGCAATCAACCCTCCGATACGGCCGAAGCCACAGGGCTGGCCAGAGGACACCTACGGCACCGCTGCGGACCGCTACCCAGGATCCGGCATCGGGTCGAGGCGGGTGGTGGCGACGGTGCGGCGGCGATAATAGGCGATCGCAAGGGCCAGGGTGATCGGTCCCCAGGCGGCGATGGGGGTGACGCACACCGTCGCCAATGTCTCCCAGGCGGCGTTGCTGTATTCGACCGTGTCGATGATGCCGTAAAAGGTGAGCTCCCGACCTCCGCCGATCGGAACAGCGGTGAACAGAAGGGTGAGCATCAGGCCGCCGAGGGCAGCGGGGGCGAAGGCCGCCATCGGCCGAACTCGTCTTCCGCCGAGGATCGGGATCCAGTCGGGCGCCACCTCACCCCAGCCCCGGACCAGCCCGATGGTCGACAACGCGATCGCTTCCGACAGCACACTGAGCCCGAGGATATATACGATGCCCACCCACGCCCCCCAAGCGGTGGGCATGCCGCCCTCTTGCACCTGCCCCATGTCGAAGTGCAGAGCGAAGGGCAGCCGCCACAGGCACGACGGCAGCAGAAGTAGCGGAAGCGCGTAGGCCGTGCGCATTGCCCAACGAGGGACGGGCCGCTCGGTGTCACTGACGGACGGGGGCCGGTGGATGATCTTCAGATTCATGGCTTGTCCGCCGGAATCAGGGCTTGACGGCGTGCAAGACGCGCAAGCCACCAGGGCCGATGTCGTCGTGAGCGATATCGAGGCCCGCTGCGCGGCACCGAGCGCTCAGCCATTGGTGTGGCAGACGGAGTTTGGGGTAGCTGTCGGTGGTCAGCGTCCACGCGTCGCCGCGTCGGGTGTGCAGCAGATCGTGTACGACGACCGTGTCGTCGTCGGTGTAGTCGAGAAAGCAGGTGAGGATTCGGTCAGCTGTCTGGCGGACGAGAATGGCACGGTCACTGCCGTGCAGCACCGGTGTCAGGTCGCGGTAGGTGACGACGAAGCTGCCGCCCGACCGCAGTGCCACAGCGACCTCGTCGATCAGCTGCTCCACATCCGAACGGCCGGGCAGATGCGGCAGGGTATCCCCCATACAGACGACTGTTTCGACCGAACCCGGGTCAGCCAGGACCGGTACGGCGCCACGGATGTCCCGCTGGACCGCCCGCAGGATCGACTCGGCCCCGGAGCCCGCGGCGAAGCGGGTGAGCTCGTCGAGCAGCACCGCGCTGGTGTCGACCGCGATGACCCGTGTGTACCCGAGCTGTGCGAGGGCCAGCGCTTGAGTGCCCGGACCACAGCCGAGGTCGAACGCGGTGCTCTTCTCGTGCGAGCGCATATCCAGTCCGAGCCGGCGAAGAAGGTCCAGCTGCGCCGTCACTACGGTGCCGATGTCGCCACCGAGCATCCAGGTGTAGTGCTCGGCCAGGAACCGATCGTAGTGTTCGGTCGCTGTGCTCATGGACGGCCGCCTTTCTCACAAAGCAAGTGATATGACGGCAGCCTGCCGGACGAGCAGCCTCGAGGGCCGGTACAAATTCTGGACCGGGGTACACAGCGAGCGGGACTGTCCGAGCGGGGGTCCGTCCGTGCGGCTGCGGGCTCGGTAGGTACGCCGGACACCAGTAAGACGCTGAGCACGCAGGCCCTGAGGACGGATGTGCCACTGCGGGAGCGGGTGCTGTGACACCTGCTGTGAAACTTTCGCGCGCGCCGAGGAGGTGCTGATGCCGCTCTACTCGACCTTCGCCGCCAGTTCACGGACTGCGCGGACGAAGACGTCCGGACGTTCGAAGTGGACATTGTGACCGGAGTCGACTTCGACCAGTGTCGCGGTGGGTAGGTGCGCCAGCACCTTGCCCACGTCCTTGTCGTCCATGGCCGCCATGAGGATTCCGTTTTTGTCGTAGTACGACTTGCGGTGCTGGAACCAGTAATTGGTGTGAATCAGCACGGCGGGTGCGGTAATGGCGGACAGGGCGGCCTCGGTATCGAATCCCCGGTACCAAGCGTTGTCGTACCAGGTCGCGCCGAATGACGGGTCGTAGTCCGCGATTCCGCGGAAGTAGATGTTCAGCACCGGCGGCAGGAAGAAGACCTCCAGCGGTCGGCCGGGATGGGTGCGCAGGTAGTGGCGGGAGTAGGCGGTGATCGGGCGTGCGAACGGCCCGAAGAACGAGAAGATGCCGCTGTTTTCGATGTAATAGCGCGGGAAGTTCCGCTCGTGGGTTTGTCCCAGGAAGTCGTGGGTCACCCGGGCCATGTCGCCGCCGGTGGTCTGCGCGGCCCGGGGCATGATCGAGGAGTAGAAAGGCGGGTCTTCGAGCACCGCCCCGCGCACGAGATCGGGGCGTGCGGCTACGAGCCGGGTGGCGATCAACCCGCCCGAGGAATGCCCGGCCACGAGTACGGGCGCACCGATCACCTCGTCCACGAACCGCGCCACGAGCTCACCGATTCGGACGTTGGTGTACTCGTCAGCGGGCAACCGGGCCGAACCGCCGTGGCCGTACACATCGATGGCGTAAACATGGTGCCGCTCAGCAAGTTCGGGCAGCACACGCTGGTAGTCCTGCCATCGGGAGCCCTGCCCATGGATCAGCAGCAATGGAGTACCGCGATCGGGCCCCTCAGCGTAGTTGGTCCGGTACCCGCCTACCTCGGCCTGCTTCTCCGTGAAGCCGGCATCGCGGACCAGTGCCATGGCTTTCCGGTAATACCCCAGGTCAGTCCCGGAATTCCGCCGCTTGACGAACACGACAGCCGCCGCGCCGACCACTCCGAGTCCCGCAATCCACCGCATGCGACGAACTCTAATCGCCGTTCGCGACTCGCGCGGAGTGCCCGATACCAGCATGTTCACAGACGCCCAGCGGCGTGGAGCGCCCTGGCGATCTCGAATCGCGGCATGGTGTCGGTGGAACGACCGGCTCCCGACATGTCCCAGCACCGCGGACGGTTTCGCCCTTGGCAGAAGAAAGATCCGAGGCACGTCGATCCCGTCTACGGTGGCCTGGCAGGTCACGAAAACCGTAGGAGGACGCATGGAAACGATCACCGGTACCGCGGCGGGCGTACCGTTCACGGCGCTCCCGCCGGACGGCGCCACCGACGGCCCCGCGCCGTTGATCGTGACCTGGCACATGCTGGACGCGCCACGCACGGACGCGGCCTTCGCGGCCGCGCTGCCCATGACCGGCGTACCTGCCTGGCGGGTGCACCTGGGCATGCCGATGTGCGGTGCGCGGATGGTCGACGGCCGCGTCGACGCCGTCGTCGAACTCATCGGCAAGGACCCGTTGATGGCTTTCCTGGCCCCGTTCGTCTACCAGGCCGCCGATGAATTCCCGGCCGCGCTGGCCGCGCTGCGCGAACAGCTGCCGGTCGATGACGAGCCGGTCTGTGTCCTGGGCGGTTCGCTCGGCGGAGCCGTGGCGCTGGAAGTGCTGACCAGGGGGCGGATTCCGATCAAGGCTGTCGCACTGGTCAACCCGGCTGCGCGGATTCGGTCCGCTGTCGCGGTCATCGAGGCCGGGTTCGGACAGACGTACCCGTGGACCGCCGAGTCCCGCAAGACCGCCGACGAACTGGACTTCGTCGCCCGCGTGACCGGCGGCATTACGGCACAACCGCCTGTGCTCCTCGTCAGCGGCGAACTGGACCACCCGGCGTTCCGGGCGGACGCCGGTGCCCTGGTCGACGCGCTGCGCGAGCGGTACACCCACCCGGACGCCGTCGAGCTGACGAACGTGGCGAACCTGGCGCACCCGCTGGCCGAGGAACCCGGCCTGGAACCGGCCCCGCAGCTGCCCACGGCCGAGGCGGTCGACGAGATCTTGACGGAGTGGTTCCGCCGGCAGCTCTAGGATCGCTCCATGAACGGGCGCTCGGAGTTGACCAGCTTCCTCATGTCACGCCGGGCACGACTGCGGCCCGAAGAGGTGGGACTCACCGACTACGGTGCTCGCCGGCGAGTGCCCGGGCTGCGCCGGGAGGAACTCGCGCAGCTGGCCGGGGTGAGTGTGACCCATTATGTTCGGCTCGAGCAGGGGCAGAGTCGCAATATTTCGACCGAGGTGCTGGATTCGGTGGGCGCCGCGCTCGGCCTCACCGACGATGAACGCGAGTACCTGGGAAATCTGGTCCACCCACCCCAGAACGAACCGGGTTCGGGGCCCACCGAAGTCCGCACCGACCTGGTGCACCTGGTGAATTCCATCACCCTGGCGCCCGCCTATGTCACCGGCCGGTACGGAAATATCCTCACCTGGAACCCGATGACGGCGACGGTGCTCTACGACTTCGCCCGGGTGCCGCCGATGTCGCGCACCTGGACACATCCGCTCTTTCTCGACGCGGAGTTTCGCGCCATGTTCAGTGCGGCCGACTGGCTCGAGGTCGCGCGCTATCAGGTGGCCTTCACCCGCATCGCCTGGAGCCGCCACCCCGGGGACCCGGCACTGGCCGCCCACCTCGCCTCGTTGCGCGAGCACAGCGCGGAATTCTGCGCGCTGTGGGACGAGCATCGGGTCGGCCAGTGGCCACCGCACCGGGTGCGACTGGCCCACCCCGTCCTGGGGCAGCTCGAGCTCGCGATCGAGATGATGCAGCCCGGCGAGAGCCGCGACCAGACCTTCGTGGCCTTCGTGGTCGCACCCGATTCCCCGACCGAATCCGCGCTGCGACGCCACGCGACGCGGTCGGCGGGTGACTGGTCAATTCTTGGATAGCCAATTCCGTGGCCTGGGTCGAAACGAACCCAGGCCACACCCTTGTTCGGAGTATTACTCGACCGGCCCCGTCAGTGGGCCGAATTCCGTGAAAAGAAAGGCAATTCGAGATGTCTCTGATCACCCGTCTCACCATCGGCGCGCTGTCGGCCGGTGTCGTCCTGTCGCCCGTGGTGAACGCGCAAGCCGCTGGAGCCCAGACAGTTCCGCCGGTGACCGCCGTCGATGACAACGGTTCCACCGGCAGTTCCTCGGAGTTCATGTGCACCCTGCTGCGGCTGGTGCACATGAACCAGGGCCCCGAGTGGTGTGCCTGACCGCACAGAACCTCACCATGACACGAACCCGCTGATCCGCCGGGGCCCGCGGCGACGGGTCGAGACAGGTTGGCGGCGGACCTCACATTCCGGCGAGCTCGCGCGTCTACCAGGTGATGAGAATGAAGGAACCGTTCGAACAGGCAGTTCGCCGGCACGGAGACACCGTGCTGCGGGTGTGTCGTGCCATGCTCGGGCCGGGCGCCGACGCCGACGACGTCTGGTCGGAAACCTTCCTCGCCGCCCTGCGGGCCTGGCCGGAACTGGCCGAGGACACCAATGTCGAGGCCTGGCTGGTGCGCGTGGCGCAGCGCAAGGCGGTCGATGTGACGCGTGCTCGGGCCCGGCACGCGGTCCCGACCGCGGACCTGCCGGAACAGCCGTCGCGGCTCGGTAATCCCGGCGACGACGAGGACGGGCTCTGGCGAGCCGTTGCCGCACTCCCGCAGCGGCAACGGCTCGCCGTTGCCTACCGTTACCTTGGTGGGTTGGCGCACGCGGAGACCGCCGAGCTGATCGGTGGCAGCGCCGCCGCGGTCCGGCGGGCCGCCGCCGACGGCATCAAGAGTTTGCGCCAGACCTACGACGCAGGCCAGCGACCGGAAGGAGCACCCCGATGACGGACAGTCGCCACGGCGCGGGCGGTGACCCCGCCGACAACGGGGGGCCGGACCTGACCGCCCTGTTCCCGATCAGCGACTCCGCGCTCGCCCGGCTGCAAGCCGAGCTGGTGGCGCGCGCCCAGGACGCGGGACTGCTCGACGTCGCCTATCGCACGATCGACTCCCCGGTGGGTCCGCTGCTGCTCGCGACGACCGAGAAGGGCCTGGTACGGGTCGCGTTCGAACGCGAGGACTTCGACGACGTACTCGCCACCCTCGCGGCGAAGGTCAGCCCACGGGTGCTGGCGGCGCCGCGGCGCCTCGATCCGGTCGCCGCGGAGCTCGACGAGTACTTCGCCGGCGCCCGCGAAGCTTTCGACGTGCCCCTGGACCACGCGCTGTCCTCCGGTTTCCGGCGGGTCGTGCAGCAGTACCTGCCGCACATCGGCTACGGGCACACTTGTTCCTACGGTGAGGTCGCCGAATTCGTCGGTAACCCGAAGGCGGTCCGCGCGGTCGGCACGGCGTGCGCGACCAACCCGTTGCCGATCGTGGTGCCGTGTCACCGGGTGCTGCGCGCCGACGGCAGCCCCGGCGGGTACATCGGTGGGTCCGCGGCGAAGACCACGCTGCTCACCTTGGAGCGCGGGAAGTAGAAATTTTCGGCGGGACCTCACACATCGGGTCGCTGGGACGTCTTCTCGGTAAGGAGCACACGGAGTCGCTCCCCACGCCGACAACAACAGTCGGCGTCCCGCACCACTGATCGGACCCCCATCATGTCGACCGCAATGATCACCGGCAGCAATCGTGGACTCGGATTCGCCACCGCCGAGGCACTGGCCGCCCGGGGCGACCGCGTGCTGATCACCTCGCGCCGGGAGACCGACGCGAAGCAGGCCGCCGCGACCCTGACAGCGAAAGGCCACGAGGCGTACGGGATCGCCCTCGACGTCACCGACGCCGACAGCGTCCGCGACGCGGCCGACTGGGTGCGCGACAACTTCGGCGCCCTCGACATCCTGGTCAACAACGCCGGCATCCTGCCCGAGGCGACCCACGGTGCTGCCCACGAGTTCGCCTCGGTGGCGCTGTTCCAGGAAACCTTCGCCACCAACGTGTTCGGCGCCGTCGCCGTCACCGAGGCGATGCTGCCCCTGTTGCGCACCAGCTCCGCGGGCCGCATCGTCAACATCTCCAGCACCATGGGTTCGCTCAACGAGCAACTGAACCCCGAGTCGCCGTACTACGGCATGGTCGTGCCCGCTTACCAGAGCTCCAAGGCGGCGCTCAACGCGGTGACGATCGCGCTGTCGAAGAAGCTCGCCGACACCGCGGTGAAGGTGACCTCGGTGTGCCCGGGTTTCGTGCAGACCGACCTCGCACCGGGCAACCGGGAGCAGGCACCGCTCACCGCCGGCGAGGCCGCCGTCGTGGTGGTGCGCGCGGCGACCCTGCCCACCGATGCCGCGTCGGGCACGTTCTTCGACCTCGACGGCACCGTGGCCTGGTAGTGCGGGTGGTGTGGCCGAGCCCCGCCCGGCACGGGGTTCGGCCGCCCGGATCCGGACATGAAATGATTTCGTGATCCAACAGGCAACGCGATAGTGGGAGTGACAGCAGTGGAGTTGATCGGTGTAATCGGTGGCGGCACGATGGGTGCGGGCATCGCGGAGGTGTGCGCCAAGGCCGGTAGCTCGGTGCTCGTGCTCGAGACCAAGCAGGAGTTCGCCGATGCCGCGCAGCAGCGCATCGCCACCTCCATCGGCAAGGGCGTGGCCCGCGGCAAGATCAGCCAGGAAGAGGCCGACGCGGCCGTGGCCCGGGTGCGGGTGACCCTGGACATGGACGAGTTCGCCGATCGTGACCTGGTGATCGAGGCCGCCCCGGAGATCGAGTCGCTCAAGTACGAGATCTTCGGCAAGCTGGACAAGATCGTCAAGCCCGCGGGCATCCTGGCCACCAACACCTCCTCGATCCCGGTGATCAAGGTGGCCGGCGCCACCGAGCGCCCCGAGCGCGTGGTCGGCGTGCACTTCTTCAACCCGGTGCCGGTGATGCCGCTGGTCGAGATCATCTCCACCCTGGTCACCGCACCGGAAGCGGCCGCCGCCGTCACCGACTACGCCAAGAACACCCTCGGCAAGCTCACCGTGCAGGCCGGTGACCGTTCCGGCTTCATCGTCAACGCCCTGCTCATCCCCTACCTGTGCTCGGCGATCCGGATGCTCGAGTCGGGCTACGCCACCGCCGAGGACATCGACACCGCCATGAAGGGCGGCTGCGGCTACCCGATGGGTCCGCTGACCCTGCTCGACACCGTCGGTCTCGACATCGCCCTGGCCGCCGCGGAGTCGTTGTACGCCGAGTTCGCCGAGCCGCACTTCGCCCCGCCCGCGCTGCTGCGCCGGATGGTCGACGCGGGCCGTCTCGGCCGCAAGAGCGGACGCGGGTTCTACGACTACGCCAAGTGATCCGCGCCGACCCGCAGGGCACCGTCCCTGCGGGTCGGGCCGGCTTCAGGCCGGGGTGAGAGTTCCGGCCTCCGGCTCGGGGAAGAACCCGACCTCGATGTAGTGGTCGAAGTAGCGGCTCAGCACCGTGGCGTCCACCGCCGGGATCTCGATCGGCAGGCTCGCCGCGGGTTCGACCGGAGCCGTTTCCACCGCGCTGAGCACCGTCGCCGGATCGGCCTGGGCCAGCGCGGCCGCGTAGTTTCCGCTCAGGGCCGAAGCCCGCGCGAGTATCGGGTCGGCGTCCGCCCGTTCGGCAGTGTCGGTCAGTACCAGCCCGAACTGCATCGGGTCGATGAAGTCGAAGCGGTACCCGCGCCGCACGATCTCTTCGTAGACCAGTCGCAGCGGCACCTCGGGGCCCGCGGCGCGGTAGATGGTGCCGAGCGCGGCCTCGTCGAGCGATTGGCGCACGATCCCCGCGGCCACGTGATCGACGGGCGCCATCTCGATCGCGATCGCCCGCACGTCGACGGCGACACCGAGCACCAGCATGGCGCGCAGCATCGTCCACCAGGCGTCCTCGGCCGGTGCGACGCCGGTGCCGGAATGACCGGTGATCAGGCCGGGCCGGTACACCGCGATCGGCACACCCCGGGCGATCGCGGTGTGCACGAGTTGCTCGGCGACCCACTTGGTCATCGCGTAGCCGGGTAGCCCGGCGGGCACACCGTCGGCCTGCGGGATCCCGGCGAGCACGGACTGGGTCGAGACGTAGTGGACCGGTTTGAGGCGCGCGGTGGTGGCCAGGCGCAGCACCTCGGTGGTGCCGCCGACATTGGCCTGGCGCATCCGCGCGTACGGCTCGAGGTGGTTGACCAGCGCACCGTTGTGGTAGATCGCGTCGAGGCGCTCGGCCAGCTCCGCGAAGCGCAACGGGTCGATGCCCAGCCGCGGGCGCGCCAGATCGCCCGGCACACCGACGAGCCGGTGGCGATGGGGCGCGAGGTCGAGACCGTACTTCGCCGCGGTGGTGACCACCCGGTCCACGGCGGCGGCGTCGTCGGCGGCGCGTACCAGGCAGTGGACGGTGGCGGCGGTGGAGTCGAGCAGTTCGCGCAGCAGGAAGCTGCCGAGGAACCCGGTGGCGCCGGTGAGCAGGATCTGCGCGGGGACGCCGCGGCGACGCGGGGCGCACCCGGTGATGTCGACGGCAGGATCGAGCACCGTGTCGGCGGCCGGGTCCGGGCCGGCGGCCGCGGCCGAGGACTCGTCACGCACCGCCAACGCCAGATCACTGACCAGCGGATAACTGAACAGCAGCCGCAGCGCCACCTCGATGCCCAGCCGTTCGGTGAGCGCGGCACGGACCCGGATCGCCGAGAGCGAGGTACCGCCGAGGACGAAGAAGTCGTCGTCGCGGCCCACCTGGTCGAGTCCGAGGACTTCGGCGAAGACATCGGCCACGGCCTGTTCGTCCGCGGTGACCGGTGCCCGGTATTCGCGGATCTCCCTGGCGGGGGCGGGCAGTGCTTTGCGGTCGAGCTTGCCGGTGGCGCCGAGCGGGAACTCCGCGAGCACCAGCAGCCGGTGCGGAATCATGTACGGCGGCAACAGGGCCCGGACAGTCGCCTGTACCTCGGTGAGGTCGACGGTGTGCTGCGCGGCCGGGGTGAGGTAGCCGACGAGCTGGTCGTGGTGCACCGTCACCGCGGCGCCCGCGACCGACGGGTGCCTGCGCAGCGCCGCCTCGATCTCACCGGGTTCGATGCGCAGACCGTGCAGTTTGAGCTGCACATCGGTGCGGCCCAGGTAGGTCAGCTCACCGGAGGGCAGCCGGCGCACCAGATCGCCGGTGCGGTACATGCGCTCGCCCACCGGCCCGTACGGGTCGGCGACGAACCGTTCCGTCGTGCGACCGGGGCTGCCCAGGTAGCCGCGGGCCAGCTGGACACCGGCCAGGTACAGCTCGCCGGGTGTCCCCACCGGCACCGGCCGCAGCCGGGCATCGAGGACGTAGGCGCGACAGTTCCAGTGCGGCAGGCCGATCGGGACCACGCCGGCGCCCACCTCGGTCACATCGGCGGCGGTGATCGACACCGTCGCCTCGGTGGGGCCGTACAGGTTGTGCAGCCGTCCGGAGGTGGCTGCGGTGAAGCGTTCGATGGTCGCGGTCGGTAGCGCTTCGCCACCGACCCAGACCGCGCGGATCGTGCGCAGCGCGTCCGCGGGGGCGGCGTCGAGCAGCATCTGCAGCACCGAGGGCACGATGGTCGTGCCGGTGACCCGATGCCGGGCAACGAGTTCGGCCAGATAGGCCGGGTCGGTGAGCCCGTCGGACGCCGCCACCACCAGGTGCGCACCGGCGCGCAGCGGAGTGGCGAAACCGATCATCGACGCATCGAAGGTGAACGGAATCGACTGCAGCACAACGTCGTACTCGCCCACCCCGTACTCGCCGACCATGAACGCGGCCTGGTTGACGATCGCCGCGTGCGGCACCCCGACGCCCTTGGGTTTTCCGGTGGACCCGGAGGTGAAGATCACGTAGGCCAGGTCCAGGCCACGCAGCGGCCGCAGCCGATCGGCGTCGGTGAGCCAGGTATCCGAGAAGCCCTCCAGCGCACCGGAACTCGCGACCTGATCCACCGGCACCACCGCGACGTCGGCGATGGCCGCCATGTCGTCGGCGGCGGTGGTCAGCACGCAGACCGGAGCGGCGGCGGAGACGATGTCGGCGCGACGTTCGGCCGGTGAATCCGGATCCACCGGCACATAGGCACCGCCCGCGGCGAAGACCGCGTACATCGCGACGACCAGGTCGATCGACGGCCGGATCGCGACGGCGACCGTGGTGCCCGGACCGACTCCGGTGGCCACGAGCAGCCGGGCCAGCCGGTTCGACCGGCCGGCCAGCTCGCCGTAGGTCACGGTGGTCTCGGCGAAGGTCACCGCGGGCGCGGCGGGCCTGCGCTGCGCCTGCACCCGGATCTCGTCGAGCAGGGTGGGATCGGCGACCGGCCGGAGCTGTCCGGCGGGCTCGACCCGTTCGGACTCGGTGAGCAGCGGCAGGTCGCCCACGGCGCGCTCCGGCGCGGCGGCGACCGCGGCCAGCAGCCCGGCCAGACGTGACCCGAGCGTTGCCATGGTCGACTCGTCGAACAGGTCGCTCGCGTAGCGCCACGAGCAGCGCAGCCCGGCGGGCCCGGCGGCGTCATCGTGCGGGACGACGGTCAATTGCAGGTCCACCGGGGCGACTTCGTCACCGAGGTCGACGCCGGACACGGCCAGCCCGGGCAGTTCCAGCCGGGCTTCGCCGAAGTTCTGGAACGACAACGCCACCTGGTACAGCGGATGATGGGCCTGGGTGCGCGGCGGATCCAGTTCGGCGACAAGACGTTCGAACGGCACATCGGCGTGACCGAAGGCGGCCAGATCCGACTCACGGACCCGATCCAGCAGGGCGGCGAAGGATTCGGCCGCGTCCACGCGGGTGCGCAGCACCAGGGTGTTGACGAACATGCCGACCAGATCGTCGAGCTCGGGCTCGCCACGCCCGGCCACCGGAGCGCCGATGGTGACGTCGTCGGTGCCGGCGACTCGCGCCAACAGCACCGACAGCGCGGTCCGCACCACCATGAACAGCGACGCATTGTGTTCGCGCGCCAGAGCTTCCAGCGCCCGGTGCAGTGGGGCCGCCAGGGCGAAGTGGTGCGCGGCGCCACGATTACCCGCCACCGGCGGGCGGGGCCGGTCGGTCGGGAGCTCGAGCAGCGTCGGGGTGCCCGCGAGAGCGGTGCGCCAGAAGTCGAGCTGTTCGGCCAGCAGTGAGCCGGGATCGTCGGCGTCACCGAGCATCTCGTGCTGCCACAGGGTGTAGTCGGCGTACTGCACCGGCAGCGGGGCCCAGTCGGGCGCCCGGCCCTTGGTCCGTGCGACGTAGGCGGTCATCAGGTCGCGGGTGAGCGGCCCGAGGGAGAAGCCGTCGGTGGCGATGTGGTGCACCACCACCGCCAGCACGTGCTCGGTGGTGTCGAGCTGGAACACCGCGGCGCGCACGGGAACTCGCGCGCACACATCGAATCCGCCGACCACCAGCCCGGCCAGGGCACCGCGCAGCGCGGACTCCTCGACCGCGGTGACGACGACGTCGATACCGGCCTCGGCCACCGGCAGCACCCGCTGACAGCCCTGCCCGTCGTGTTCGGGGTACACGGTGCGCAGGACCTCGTGGCGGTCGAGCACATCGTCGAGGGCCGCGGTCAGGGCCGCGGTGTCGAGCCGGCCGGACAGGCGCAGGGCGACCGGAATGTTGTAGGTGCTCGCCCCCGGATCCAACCGCGCCATGAACCACATCCGCTGCTGGGCCAGCGACAACGGCACCCGCTCAGCACGGTCACGCCGGGTCAACGGCACTCGTCCGCCGGCTTCGGCCACCAGGGCGTCGAGTGCGCTCGCCAATTCGGCCACGGCGCCGACTTCGAAGACCGTGCGGGCGGGCACGCGCACCCCGATGACCGCGCCGAGGCGCCCGGCCAACCGGGTCGCGAGCAGCGAGTTGCCGCCGAGGGCGAAGAAGTCGTCGTCGCGGCCGACCCGGTCGGCGCCGAGCAGTTCCGCGAACACCTCGGCGACCGCGCGTTCGGTGTCGGTGCGCGGTGCGGCGAACACGTGGGCGGTCAGTTCCGGTTCGGGCAGCGCGCGGTGGTCGAGCTTGCCCACCGGGGTGAGCGGCAGCCGTTCGAGCACCATCACGGCCGCGGGCACGGCGTGGGCGGGCAATTGCTGGGCGGCGCGGCGGGTGAGCGCCGCCGGGTCGACGGCCGCGCCCGCAGCGGGCACCACGTAGGCGACGAGGGCGTCGGCGCCGCTGGGCAGGGCGCGCACGACGGTGGTGGCGGTGCGCACCGAGTCGTCGGCGGCCAGGACCGCGTCGATCTCACCGAGTTCGATGCGGAAACCGCGCAGCTTCACCTGGGCATCGGTGCGCCCGAGGAACATCAGTTCCGAGATGCCCGTGGCACTGTTCTCCCATTTCACCAGGTCCCCGGTGCGGTAGAGCCGGGCTCCGGTGATCGGGTCGGCCACGAAGCGGGCGGCGGTGAGGCCGGGGCGGGCGTGGTAGCCGCGTGCCAGGCCGGGACCGGCCAGGTACAGCTCGCCGGGTGCCCGATCGGGGACCGGTCGCAAGCGCGCATCGAGCACCACCGCGCGCACGCCGGGAATCGGCGCGCCGATGGTGATCGGGTCACCCGGGCGCAACGGGTCGCTGATCGAGGCCGCGACCGTGGTCTCGGTGGGCCCGTACAGGTTGAAGAATTTCCGGCCCGCCGACCAGCGGGCGATCAGATCCGGCGGGCAGGCCTCGCCGCCGACGACGATCGCCGCCAGATCCGGCAGGTCGGTGGCGTCGGTCCCGGCCAGCGCGGCCGGCGTGATGAAGGCGTGCGTCACGCGCTCGGCGCGCAGCAGGTCGGTGAGTTCGTCGCCACCGTAGACGCCGGGCGGGGCGATCACCATCGTGGAACTCGCGCCGATGGCGAGCAGCAGTTCCAGCATGCTCGCGTCGAAACTGGGCGAGGCGAAGTGCAGGGTGCGCGCGACGCCGGTGATGGCGAACCGGGTGATCTGTTCGGCGCACAGCCCGGCCAGACCGGTGTGGGTCACCGCGACACCCTTGGGCACACCGGTCGAGCCGGAGGTGTAGATGACGTAGGCGACATCGTGGGCCGACAGCCTGCGGACGCGATCGGCGGCGGTCACCGGCAGGTCGCACCGGTCGGCCATGTCGGCGACGACCTGCGCGGAATCCAAGGTGAGCCAAGCCATTCCGGTGTCCAGGCGAGCGACGTCGGCGGCCAGGGCGATGCCGAGATCCGCGCCGGAGTCGGTGAGCATGTGGGCGATGCGCGCCGCCGGGTACCGGGGATCGACCGGCACGAACGCCGCACCGGTCTTGGCGACCGCCCACACCGCCACCACCGATTCGATCGATCGGGTCAACGCGAGCACGATCCGGTCACCCGGCCCGAGCCCGCGCTCGATCAATATCCGGGCCAGCCGCGAGGACTGCTGGTCGAGTTCGACGTAGGTGAGACTGCGCCCGGCGCAACGCAGCGCGGTGGCTTCGGGAGCACGTTCGACAGCGGACATGAGCAGTCTGGGCAGGGTGGACGACGCTCGTCCGTCCGGGTGGGCCGTGCCCCGACGGATGCCAAGAACTTGCTCGATCACCGGTAACGCATCCCTTCACCATCGATCGCACACCACGATCGCACTGCCCGAACTTCGCTTGGACTCTCGGTTACACCGGGTATCGGGAAAATCCTGCGTGACGGTACAGCAAATATCTCATCAATATTGTGGCCCTGCCAATTCGCTTCGTTTCAGCCCGGACTCGCAGGGGTATTCCGACTGGCCAGTCTGTTCGCGACGCCGGATGCAGGGCGAACGCGAGGTACACGACCCCACCGCGCAGACGTGGTCTTTTCACATTCGACGGCCAGGTCACCGCCCCCTTCGCCGGTCCACCGGCAGGCGAACGACATCGACCGGAGGCCACCACAGCGGCCTCCGGTCGAGGAAGAAGGAAAGGGTGTCGGTTACCAGCCAGTAACCGTCGCGGACGCCGCGCTCGGCTGACCGATCGACGGATCCTGCACCCGCGTATTGCCCGATTCGATCCACTCGGTGTCGAGCACACCGTGGCGTGACCGGTCGGCGCCGCGGATGGCGCGCGCACAGCGCCGGGCCAGTTCGCGGCGATCCAGACCGGGGTGCTCGAGCGGTTCGAGCACGATCTCCACCACCATCCCCTTGCTGCGCAGCACTCGCTCGGCGGACTCGGCGAAAGTGTCCTCGCCGACGAAACCCGGGACAGTGCAAGGTGTTCCGCGCGAATCCAGGTAACGCAGGCGCACCGGTTGTACGGGAGTGCCGGTGTCGATCGCGGCCTGGAACATGGCGGGCCGCAGTGAACCGTAGGCGCGGCCGCACCAGGTGGTGCCCTCGGGGAAGACCGCGATCCGGTTACCCGCGGCCAGCCGCCGCGCCACCTGCCCGACCACCCCCGGCAGCTCGCGCAGGCGCGTCCGCTCGATCGGGATCACCCGGGTGAGCTGGGCCAGCTTGCCGAGCACCGGCCAGTCGACCATGTCGGCGCGTGCCACGAAACTCACCGGCTGCACCGCCGCCAGCGCCACCACATCGGCCCAGCCGATGTGTCCGGCCACCACCAGCACCGCGGTGCCGGGATCGGCGAAACCGGCCGCCGAACGCTCGCCGCCACGGTTGTCGACGATGCGCAATCGCATCCCCAGGCAGCGCAGTGCGGCCCGCGCGTAGCGGCGCTGCATGTCCTCGCGCCGCCCGGCCGCGGTGGCGATGGTGAACACCGGAAAGCTGAGCACCAGTCCGGCCACACCGGCCAGCCGGGCCAGCATCCGGGCGGTACTCACCTCGTCGAGATGTTCGATGCAGCCGGAACCACAGGGGCTCGACGGCATCCACGAATGCGAGGGCGGGGCGGGCGTCGCGTCGAACACCATGGTGGTTACTTCCCGTCGAAATTGGCGGCCGCGCTCTGCAGCCGCTCCAGGTACCGGGTGTTGATGGTTTCCATACCGAGCAGCGCGACGAAGTCGGCGACCGCGAAGTCGGGGTCGTGCGCGGGTTCGCCGCAGATCTCGGCGCCCAGACGCAGGTAACCGCGCAACAGCGGCGGCAGCTTCGGGCGGCTCGGCGGGGTCAGCTGGTCGAGGGTCAGGCCGTCGACGACGACCGGGTTGTAGGGCTCCACATAGCGTTCCGGGTCGCAGGAGTGGCGGCCCAGCAGCAGGTCACGTACACCGCGCACGTTCACTCCGGCCGGATCCTGCGGCGAGTCGCGCATCGGCACCGACACGCAGCCCATCACCCAGTCGTAGCCGGTGAGCTGGATGTAGTGCAGGATGCCCGCCCACATGAGCGTGAGCACCGAACCGTTGCGGTGATCGGGCACCACACACGCGCGGCCCATCTCCACGATCCGGTGCCCCTCGGGATCGAGCCTGGTGAGATCGAATTCGGTGGCGGTGTAGTACCCGCCCGCCGCGATCACCTTGTCCGGCGGCAACATCCGGTAGCAGCCGACGAACTGTTCGGTGAACTCGTCGCGCACCAGCAGGTGGTCACAGTGCTCGTCGAAGCGGTCGGCATCGAGACCGGTACCGTTGTCGGGCATCTGGAAGCCGGGTTCGGCGGCGAAGACCTGGAACCGCAGTCGCTGTGCGGCGCCACGATGTTCGGCATCGGAGGCGACGATCAGCGAATACCGAGATTTCCCCACCCCGGAGTCCGGCGCCGGCGCGGTCAACACGGACGAAATACTCATACTTGTGATGAAGCCAGCCCGAATTGGCATCGGGGCGACGCTTCAGTGTCGTGCCGATGCCGGTTCGGTGAACGAGACGGGGGTCACACCCGGCGTTCACCGAACCGCTGCCCATCGTTCGCCCACCTGCGGGTTTCTGGCCGAACACGCCCATTTCCGGTGCGAGATCCCACGATTACGCCGGAGTCAGGCTGCGCGTTGCTCGTCGGGCTCGTGCGCCTTCGGCGCGGTGACCGGACGCGAGCGCTCGGCGTCGTCGAAACCCGGACGCGCGGTGCCGGCGAAGGCCACCAGCCAGGAGGCGACCGCGGCGAACCGGTTGCGGAATCCGACCAGGTACATCAGGTGCACCGCCAGCCACATCGCCCAGGCGATGGTGCCCTTGAAAGTGATGCGCTCGTTGAGCTTCACCACCGCGCTGAAGCGGCTGATCACGGCCATGCTGCCCTTGTCCCAGTAG
The DNA here is from genome assembly GCF_042650145.1 of Nocardia halotolerans. Taxonomy (NCBI): domain Bacteria; kingdom Bacillati; phylum Actinomycetota; class Actinomycetes; order Mycobacteriales; family Nocardiaceae; genus Nocardia; species Nocardia halotolerans. The sequence continues at coordinate 494,661 of NZ_JBHSDL010000014.1, forward strand.
ACGAAAGGCGTGCCCGCGTGCTTTTCGCGGCGGATGATGTCGGCGGCGTGCCTGCCCTCCTGCATGGCGACCGGCGACTGGCCGGGGTACCCGTTGAGCGAGGTCATGTCGCCGATGGCGTAGATGTCGGCGTGGCCGCCGACGGTCAGGTCGGGGTTGATCAGCAGGCGGCCCGCGCGGTCGGTCTCGACGCCGGTCGCCTCGGCCAGCAACGTCGCGAACCCGCCCACCTGCACGCCCGCCGACCACACCACGGTCTCGGCGGCGATACCGCGCTCGATGCCGTCGGCGTCGCGCACGGTGACCTTGCCCTCGGTGATATCGGTGACGAAGGTGCCCAGCAGCACCTCCACCCCACTGTCGGTGAGCGAGCGCTTCGCGTATTCCGAGAGCCCGCCGCCGAACGGCGGCAGCACCGCGTCGGCGCCTTCGACCAGGGTCACCGAGACCCGCTGACGGAAGTGGCGCTTGGCGAGTTCCTTGATCTGGCCCGCCACCTCGACACCGGTCGCGCCCGCGCCGACCACCACGAAGCTCAGCAGCTTCTGCCTGGTGGCCTCGTCGGCGTGCTCGGCCTGGGCGAATACGGTGGCGATCTGGTCGCGCAGGCGCTGGGCGTCGTCGATCGTCTTGAGCGAGAAGGTCTTCTCGGCGAAGTCGTCGCGCCCGAAGTAGCTCTGGCTGGCGCCGGTGGCCGCGATCAGCGAGCCGTAGCTGATCTGGCGGGGGCCCTCGGCGGTCTCGTAGGTGAGTACCGCGGCCTCGGCGTCGATGCCGGTGACCTTGCCCAGCCGGACATCGGCCTCGGGGTGGCGGCGCAGTACGTTCTTGATCGGCGGTGCGATCTCCTCCGGCGTGAGTACCCCGGTCGCCACCTGGTACAGCAGTGGCTGGAACAGGTGCTCGGGCGTGCTGGAGATCAACACGTAGTTGATTCGCGACTTCGCCAACTGCTTGGCCGCGGCCAGGCCACCGAAGCCCGAACCGACGATGACGACATCCGTGTGTTCCATGCTCGCGCGCTCCAAGATCGGGTAATGATTCCTTTCCTATGAGTAAACGCGATGCGGAACGCAGATGTTTCCCGTGTTTGGGCGCATACTGAAGATGACTCTTATCTGTATAACTAATCAATGGGAGGTAACCTCGTGGAACTCCGTCAATTGGCGTACTTCGTAGCGGTCTGCGAGGAGCTCAGCTTCAGCCGCGCGGCCGGGCGCTGCTTCATCTCCCAGTCCGCGATCAGCCATCAGATCGCGCGCCTGGAACGCGACCTCGGCGCCCAGCTCTTCGAGCGCACCACCCGTGCAGTCGTACCCACCGACGCCACCCTGCGCCTGCTGCCATTGGCCAAGCAGATGCTGAGTCTCGAGTCGGCCATCCGGGCCGCCGTACGCACCACCGGGCCACGAATTCGCTTGGCCGCCAACATGTCCTTCGCCGCCCCGTCCCTGTCGGCGATCGCCACCGCACGGGCCGCGCACCCCGACGCCGAGATCGAATACGTGATCAAACCGTTCCGTCAGCGGATCACCGCGGTGGCCGACGGCGACTGCGATCTCGCCCTGATCCGCGGCAGCGTCGACCAGCCCGGGTTGGCGGTGGAACAGCTGTGGGTAGAGGACCTCGTGATCGCCATCTCCAGCAGTCACCCACTGGCCGAACGCGGAGCGGTCACCCTCGCCGATCTGAGCCCCTATCCCCTGCTGCTACCCCCCGAACAGGAACAAGTGTTGTTGCACACACTCATCCGTTCCGCCTTCGCCGACCTGCCCACCGGCCCCACCTTCGGCCCACCCATCCCACCCGACCACACCGCCACCATGGAACTGCTCAACCGCCCCGAATCCTGGACCATCCTCTACGAGGGGCCGACCAAAGGACTGCTCACCCTGGACCTCACCGACCACCGCCTGCGGATCCCGGTGTCGGCGGTGCTGCGCGAGGACGGCAGGGAGAATCCGATCGTGAAGACGTTGCTGGACGCGCTGCACCACTGAGTCCTGCACTCCGGCTCGCGCGGGATCAGTCGCTGATGCCTCGACTCGCGTTCCGTGGCTGCGGCGGCTCGGGTGGACGGGGTACCCGCCACAGTCACCAACGGTGGGCGCGTACGGCCTTGCGGTAGCGGATCCAACGCCCGGTCGACGGGGACGCCGCACAGCCGCCCAACGCTGCGCAGAATGCGAACACCGCCGCGGTGACCGCAGTGGCGGCATAGACCTCGGAAGCAACGGAGGCCGCGACACCGAACAGGGCCCAGCCGCCGATCAACACAGCCGTGATGACCGACATGACACGCCCCGCGGTGCGCGCACACAACAGCAGGCCCCCCGCGGCACCGGTGAAGACAATGATCGCGACCACGACCGGGATGGCGAGATACGCGTCACTGGTATCTTTCCCGGCGCGGCTTCGATCGAGCGTTTCGGAGACGCCGACGATCAGGAATACCAACACCGCCAGGCTGAACAACAGCATCGCGCTGCCGGCGAATATCGCGGCGCCCTTCGTCGGCACCGGATCACGCTCCGGGCCCTGCCGCCACGGATGCGCGGCCATCGCCCCGGCCACCGGGGCAACGGAACCCGGCTGCTGCCACGCTCCGTACACGGGCCGACGCGCGCCATCCGACTGGGGCACTTGCTCGCCGGAGCCGTGCCGCTGCGACGTGGGATCGGTCCATGGCCGCTGCACATGAGCACCCGAGCCGTGTCCGTGCTGCACAGGGTCGGCCCACGGTTGCCGCACATGCTCACCGGAGCCGTGTCCGTGCTGCACAGGGTCGGTCCACGGTTGCCGCACATGCTCACCGAAGCCGTGTCCGCGTGCAGACGGGTCGACCCACGGCTGATGCACGGTCGGCGCGGCAACATGGCGGCCCTCGAGCACATTCCGGATCGTGTCGGTGAATTCGGTGGCGCTGCCGAATCTCTCGTCGCGCCGCTTCGCCATCGCCCGGGCGATCACGCCATCGATCGCGGGCGGCAAATCGGGCCTGACCGACGTGAGACGCGGCACCGGCTGTGACAGGTGCCCCGCCACCACCTGGCCGGGGTTGGTCGCGGCGAACGGTGCGTGCCCGGCGTACATCGCGAACAGGGTGCAGGCCAGCGAGTACTGGTCGCTGTGGTGGTCGACGACCGCACCGGAGAGCTGTTCGGGCGAGGCGTAGGCGAGGGTGGCGGTGAAGGTGCCGGTCGCGGTGAGCTGGGTGGTGGCGGTGGTGACCCGGGCGATCCCGAAATCGGTGAGCACCGCGCGGGTCTGACGTCCGAACTCGGCGTCGGCGATCAGGATATTGCCCGGCTTCACGTCCCGGTGCAGCACATCGTGCCGGTTGGCGTAGTCGAGAGCCGAGGCCGTCTCACCGAGCAGGCGCGCGGTCTCGGCGGGTCGGTGTGCCCGCGAATCCCAAGCGGCGGCATCGGTTCCCCGGATGAACTGCATCGCGATCCACAGGTACCCACCGTCGCTGCCACGGTCGTACACCCCGACGATCCCCGGATGGTCCAGTTGCGCAACGACATCAGCTTCACGCTCGAACCGCGATTGCAGTTCCTGATCACCGGTGAACTCCCGGCTCAACACCTTCAGCGCCACATTCCTGGGCAGCCGCGGATGCCTGGCCAGATAGACGGTCCCCATCCCGCCCCGCCCCAGCACGCCCTCGAGCTGATACCCGGCGAAGCTCGCCCCCGCTTCCAACACAATCGCTCCTCATCGCCCCGGCTCCCGGCCTGCACGCTACCCGCACGCAGCGCCCGAACTCACCTCCCCGCACGAAAGCCGGTTCATCCGTGGGGAATTCCGCGAGCTGCGGCAGTATTGTCTCTATGCCGCGCGTGTCCATGAGTGGTCGGCGAGGCTCGCCCCCTGCGCAACCCGGAGCATTCGATGACCCTGTGCACGCCGTGAGCTCGACGGATCAGTACGCACGCAAGATCAGAACTCCAGTGCGGACCAAGGAATTTCGATGGAGAAGGGGAATGGAAAGGAGATGCCGGCTGCGGAATCGGGAGTCCACTCGCCCGCCAGCAGATAGTTGGAGTTACGCAATGGGCGAACACCCGGTGGCAGTTCGGCGTGCCCGGTTTCGAGGATGTACACGCGGAGCGCGCCGATGCCGGTGAGGTCCTTCGTCAGGTCCACTTCCCAGTACGAGGGGATGCCGGCACCCGCGTAGCGCGCCTTCTTCGCTTCGACTTCGCCCGGGGTATAGCTCGATCTGCGCGGCGATCTCCTCGGGAAGCCGCTCCAGTTCTTCCCACGTCATGTATTCGGGCAGATCAGGACGCTCCACACCGGACGGGGACATAGCGCCATGGTAGCCCGGGCACGACCGAGAGCAGCCGCCGAATACACCAACGGCCCGCGGAACCCGTGTGCGCGTACGCACGTGCAGGTTTCGCGGGCCGAGGTGAACTCAACCGGGAGGTGTCAGCCCTTGTGGGACTTCACGGCCTCGGTCAGCTGCGGGGCGACGTTGAACAGGTCGCCCACGATGCCGTAGTCGGCGATCTCGAAGATGGGGGCTTCCTCGTCCTTGTTCACAGCGACGATGGTCTTCGAGGTCTGCATGCCGGCGCGGTGCTGGATGGCGCCGGAGATGCCGAGGGCGATGTAGAGCTGCGGGGAGACCGTCTTGCCGGTCTGACCCACCTGGAACTGGCCCGGGTAGTAGCCCGAGTCGACGGCGGCACGCGAGGCGCCGACGGCGGCACCCAGCGAGTCGGCCAGCGATTCGACGACCGCGAAGTTGTCGGCAGAACCGACACCACGACCACCGGAGACGACGACGCCGGCCTCGGTGAGCTCGGGACGGTCGCCGGCGACGATCGGCTCGCGCGAGACGACCTTGACCACGCCTTCTTCCTGCGCGGGCACGGCCACGGTGACCTGTTCACCGGCACCGGCCTGCGGGGCGGCCTCGATCGCGCCGGGACGGATCGAGATCACCGGCACGTCGCCGGTGGCCTTGGCATCGACGGTGAAGGCGCCACCGAAGATGGAGTGCACGGCCGAGCCGTCGGCGTTGACGCCGATGACGTCGATGAGCAGACCGGAGCCGATGCGCGCGGCGAGGCGGCCCGACACCTCCTTGCCCTCGGCGGTGGCGGCGACCAGCACGGCGGCCGGAGCGGCGGACTCGACCAGGCCGGCGAGCACGTCGACCTTGGGGGTGACCAGGAAGTTGTCGACGTCATCGGACTCGGCGACGTAGATCTTCTCGGCGCCCGCGGCGGCCAGCGCGGCGGCCAGCTTGTCGGCGGAACCGGCCGGGCCGGCGACGACGGCGGCGGGCTCGCCCAGGGTGCGGGCGGCGGTGAGCAGTTCGGTGCTGACCTTCTTCACGGCACCGTCGGCGTGCTCGATGAGCACAAGTACTTCAGCCATTGTTCTTTCTCCTCGAAAAGTCTCAGCAGGCTCGGGGCCGAATCAGATGATCTTCTGACCGATGAGGTAGGTGGCAATCTGGTTGCCGCCCTCGCCCTCGTCCGCGATCTTCTCGCCCGCGGTGCGCGGCGGCTTGGGGGTGGAGCTGGTGACCTGCGTACCGGCGTTGGCCACGCCCACGGTCGACGGGTCGATGCCCAGTTCGGCCAGGGTGAAGACCTGAACTTCCTTCTTCTTCGCGGCCATGATGCCCTTGAAGGAGGGGAAACGCGGCTCGTTGATCTTCTCCGAGACCGAGACGATCGCGGGCAGCGAGGCCTCGAGCTTGAAGACGCCCTCGTCGGTCTCGCGCTCGCCGGTGACCTTGTCGCCGTCGACGGTGAGCTTGCGCAGGTGCGTGAGCTGCGGGATGCCCAGGTACTCGGCGATGATCGCCGGAACCGCACCCGCGCGGCCGTCGGTGGCCTCGTTACCGGCGATAACCAGCTCGACGCCCTCGACCTGGCCGAGCGCGCCGGCCAGGACCCACGCGGTCTGCACGGCGTCGGAGCCGTGGATGGCGGGGTCGTTGATGTGGATGGCCTTGTCGGCGCCCATGGACAGCGCCTTGCGGATGGCCTCGGTGGCGCGATCCGGACCGGCGGCCAGCACGGTGACCTCGCCGCCCTGTGCCTCCTTGATCAGCAGCGCTTCCTCGACGGCGCGCTCGTTGATCTCGTCGAGGACGGCGTCGGCGGCCTCGCGGTCGAGGGTGTAGTCACCATCGGTCAGCTTACGCTCGGACCAGGTGTCGGGAACCTGCTTGATGAGTACGACGATGTTCGGCATCGGTCTTCGTCGACCTCCTTCTGGGTACACGTGGTGGCGGGCCGCACGAACTGGCCGTACGTCCGGGGTGAGAAAACTAGCTCAGGGCGGAACACTACCCTACGCTAAGTTACTCGTGGGTAACCTACTCGCGCAAGAGGTCCCTGACTCCTGCCCGGACCGGCGGTACCAGTAACGTCGGGGTCATGAGCGAGGCTGTGATCCCTGCCGCATCGGTGGCCGCCCCACATGAACCACTGCCGTTGACCGGTGAGCGGACCGTGCCCGGCATCGCCGAGGAGAACTACTGGTTCCGCAGGCACGAGATCGCCTACGCCCGCCTGCTCGACCGTTGCGCCGGCCGGACGGTACTCGAGGCCGGCTCGGGCGAGGGCTACGGCGCCGACATGATCGCCGGGGTCGCCGAGCGGGTCATCGGGCTGGACTACGACGAGGGCGCGGTCGCGCACGTCCGCGCGCGCTACCCGCGCGTGGAGATGATCCAGGGCAACCTCGCCGAGCTGCCACTGGACGACGAATCAGTCGACGTCGTCGTGAACTTCCAGGTCATCGAACATCTCTGGGACCAGGCGCAGTTCCTGCGCGAATGCCTGCGGGTCCTGCGCCCCGGCGGGCACCTGCTGATCAGCACCCCCAACCGGATCACCTTCTCCCCCGGTCGCGACACCCCGCTCAACCCGTTCCACACCCGCGAACTCAATGCCGCCGAACTCACCGAGCTCCTGGTCGAGGCCGGTTTCGAGGTCACCGACATGCTGGGCGTGCACCACGGCGCGAGCCTGAAAGCGCTCGACGCCAAGCACGGTGGCTCGTTCATCGACGCCCAGATCGAGCGCGCACTGGCCGGACAGCCGTGGCCGGCCGATCTGACCGCCGACGTCGCCGCGGTCACCATCGATGATTTCGACCTGCGTGCCGGCGAGATCGACGCGAGCCTGGACCTGGTCGCGATCGCCGAGAAGGCAAGGCACTGACCGTGTCCCGCCCCGAAACCGTGCCGGGACAATTCACCCTCGTCCTGCACTCCCACCTGCCCTGGCTGGCCCACCACGGACGCTGGCCGGTCGGCGAGGAATGGCTCTACCAGTCCTGGGCGGCGTCGTACCTGCCGCTGGTGCGAGTGCTGAAAAACCTTGCCGCCGAAGGACGTTCACACCTGCTGAGCTTGGGGATCACCCCGGTACTGGCCGCTCAGCTCGACGACCCGCACTGCCTGGCCGGGATGCACCACTGGCTGGGCAACTGGCAATTGCGCGCCGACGAGGCATCGATGTCGGGCAACGTGGCGCTGGGCCGCCACGAACACCGGCTCGCCGCGACCGCGCTGACCGAATTCGAACGCGACTGGCGCCACGGTGGTTCGCCGGTGTGGCGCTCGCTGATCGACGCCGAGGCGATCGAACTGCTCGGCGGCCCGCTGGCCCACCCGTTCCAGCCGTTGCTCGACGCGCGGATGCGCCAGTTCCAGCTCACCGAGGGCCTGGCCGACGCGCAACTGCGCTGGGGCACCACGCCCACCGGCATCTGGGCGCCCGAATGCGGCTACACCCCCGGCATGGAACAGGGCTACGACGCCGCGGGCGTGACCCACTTCATGGTCGACGGCCCCTCGCTGCGCGGCGACACCAGCCTCGGCAGACCCGTCCGCGACGCCGATGTGCTCGCCTTCGGCCGCGACCTACAGGTGAGCTACCGGGTCTGGTCCCCGAAACAGGGCTACCCGGGCCAGGCCGCCTACCGCGATTTCCACCACTACGACCACGCGACGGGCCTCAAACCCGCGCGCGTGACCGGCAAAACCGTCGCCGGACCTGACAAGGCCCCTTACGATCCCGAACTGGCCGCCGAGGCCGTCACCCGCGACGTCGCCGACTTCGTCGAGACGGTGCGCACCCGGCTCATCGAAGAGTCCGCGCGGATCGGTCGGCCGGCACTGGTGGTGGCCGCCTTCGACACCGAACTGTTCGGTCACTGGTGGCACGAGGGACCGCAGTGGCTCGAGCAGGTGCTGCGCGCCCTGCCCGCCGCCGGAGTGAATGTCGGCACCCTCGCCGACGCCCGCGCAGGCGGCTACGTAGGCGAACCCGTGCAGCTCAACGACTCGTCGTGGGGTTCGGGCAAGGACTGGCGGGTGTGGGCGGGCGATCAGGTCGCCGACCTCGTCGAGCTCAATGCCGACGTGGTCCGGCTGGCCTTGGACACCCTCGACAAGGTCCGCCGCGACGGATCGCTGCACGACCCCGTCGCCGACCAATTGCTGCGCGAAGCCATTCTGACCGTGTCCAGCGACTGGGCGTTCATGGTGAGCAAGGACTCCGCGGCCGGTTACGCCCGGGACCGCGCGCACGAACACGCCCATGCCGTGCGCGAGCTCGCCGAGGCCATCGGGGCCGGTCAGTTCGCCAAAGCGACCCGACTCGCGGCAGGATGGAACGCGGCCGACGGATTCTTTCCTGGTCTGGACGCGCGGCGGTTGCCGACCGCTGTCCCGTCGGCCACCGAAGGATTCGCATGAAGATTTTGATGGTGTCGTGGGAGTACCCCCCGGTCGTGGTCGGTGGGCTCGGTCGGCATGTGCATCACCTGGCTGTCGAGCTGGCCGCGGCCGGACACGAGGTGGTGGTGCTGGCGCGCCGCCCCACCGGCACCGACTCGCTCACCCACCCCACGCACTCCTACATCGCCGACGGTGTGCTCGTCGTCGCGGTGGCCGAGGACCCGCCGTGCTTCGACTTCGGTGCCGACATGCTCGCCTGGACCCTGGCCATGGGGCACGCGATGGTGCGGGCCGGGGTGGCGCTGGGCAAACCCGGCGTCGGCGAGGGATGGACGCCCGATGTGGTGCACGCCCACGACTGGCTCGTCGCGCACCCGTCGATCATGCTCGCCGAGTTCTACGACGTACCGCTGGTGTCGACCATCCACGCCACCGAAGCCGGCCGCCACAGCGGCTGGGTGTCGGGGCGGGTCAACAAGCAGGTGCACTCGGTGGAGTGGTGGCTGACCAACGAATCCGATCAGCTCATCACCTGCTCGACGTCCATGCAGGACGAGGTGGAACGGCTCTACGGTCCCGAACTGGCCCCGATCACGGTGATCCGCAACGGCATCGACGTCGGCTCCTGGACCTTCCGGCCGCGCGCGCCCCGCTCCGGGCCGCCGCGACTGCTGTATGTGGGCCGGCTCGAATACGAGAAGGGCGTGCAGGACGCGATCGCCGCGCTGCCTCGCATCCGCCGCGCCCACCCGGGCACCACCCTCACCATCGCCGGGGTCGGCACCCAGTTCGACTGGTTGCGTGAGCGGGCCCGCGTGCACCGGGTGGCCCGCGCGGTGAACTTCGTGGGCAACCTCGACCACGCCGAACTGCTCGGCTGGTTGCACGGCGCCGACGCCATCGTGCTGCCCAGCCGCTATGAACCCTTCGGCATCGTCGCCCTCGAGGCCGCCGCCGCCGGTGTGCCGCTGATCGCTTCCACCGCGGGCGGTCTCGGTGAAGCGGTCATCGACGGCGTCACCGGCGCCTCCTTCGCCCCCGCCGACATCGACGGTCTCGTCGACGCCACCCGCGCCGTTCTCGACGACCCGGTCACCGCCCAGTACCGCGCCCACACCGCCCGCGAACGCCTCACCGCCGACTTCTCCTGGGACGTGGTGGCCGCCGAAACCGCCCAGGTCTACACCATCGCCAAACGCCGGGTCCGCACGTCCCTCGGCCGCCCGGTGATCACCGAACGCCCCCTGCCGGAACGCGACCCGAAGTAGCACCGCACAACCGTCACCTGCTCGACTGTGAGCTGTGTAACACCGCGACGGTCGGCGCCGACACCCTCCGGCATCGCCGTTGAATCACGGTGGGTGGCAAGGGGGGTCAGCGGTGAGTCGGCTGCATCAGCCTTGCGGAGCAATGTCGTCGAGTCCCGAAGGTGAGCTGCCGCTGTGTCGTCTCCACTGTTGTCCAAGGGCCAGAACATCGCGCTGCCGGCGGATGTCGACCGCGTCGACATCGTGATCGGGTGGCCGGACCCGGCTTTCGAGGTGGATGCGTCGGCGTTGCTACTCGGGGCGGACCGGCGCGTGGGTTCCGACACCGATTTCGTCTTCTACAACCAGCCCGAATCCGCGGACGGGTCGGTCCGGTTCCTCGGGACCAGCCTGACCGAAGAAGGCATGCAGGCCAGGATTTCGATCGATCTGACCGCCGTGCCCGCCCAGGTGCACACCGTCGCCGTGGCCGGCAGCGTCGCATCGGGCACCTTCGGTGACTTGGGCAAACTGGCGCTGCACGTGATCGATGCGGCAGGGGCTTCGCTGGCCGAATACCTGACCGCTGACGCGGAGACCGAATCGGCGTTCGTGTTCGGGGAGGTCTACCGACGCGACGGCGTCTGGAAGGTGCGCGCCGTCGGGCAGGGCTGGGATTCCGGACTGGCCGGGCTGGCCACCGATTTCGGCGTGGCCATCGATGATGCCGAACCGGCCACCACCGACGCGGCCCCCGGCGCGACCGAACCCGGACCGTCCGCGACCACACCGGAGCCGGCTCCCGTCGCGTCACCCACGCGCGGCGTACGCACCGTCAAACGACCGGTGCGCAAGACCAAACCGATCGAGTTCCGGCAGGCCGAGTCCGACACCTGGCAACCAGCCCGGCTGTTCTCGGTCTTCGGGATCGGCGCCGGTGAGGAGCAGGAACGGCGCACCACCTCGGCGCTCATATCGACCATGCAGGCGGTGCGGCCGTTCGCCCGGGCCGTCTGCGCGAGAATGGGGGCACCGGTGGGCGCCTTCGAGGGGTACATCGAGGTCCAATACGAAGCGGGCGAGTCGAAGGTCATCCCCGACGCTGTGCTCAAGGTGAGCCGTGGCAGCAAACAGTGGACGGGTCTGCTGGAAGTGAAGACGGGAAGCGGCAAACTCCGGCGCGACCAGCTGGAGAGCTACCTCGACATCGCGCGGCGCAAGAAGTACGACGTGGTGGTGAGCTTGTCCAACGACATCCCCGCCGGGCCGGGCGAACTACCCGTACAGGTCGACCGGCGCAAGCTGACGAAGGTGTCGCTGCGGCACCTGTCCTGGGCCGAGATCGCGCACGAAGCCCGAATGCTGCTCTCCCACGGTGGGATCGAGGATCCGTTGCAGTCCTGGATGCTCGCGGAGTTCCTGCGTTACCTCGACCACCCACGCTCGGGCGCCGCGGAATTCGTCGACATGGGCAGGCACTGGGTCACTGTCCGCGATGCCGTCACCGCGGGCACCCTGCGCGCGGGGGATCAGAAGGCCCTGACCGTGGCCGACACCTGGGTTTCGCTGGGCCGGCATCTTGCGCTGCGGCTCACCGCCGAACTCGGGGTGGAGGTCAGACACGTGCTGCCCCGCAAGTTCGGATCCGATCCGGTCGCACGTGCGGCGGCGATCACCGAACGGTTGGCGGGTGACGGATGTTTCGAAGCGGTGCTGCGCATCCCCGAGACCGTGGGTGACCTCCACGTCGTGGCCGATGTGCGCACCAACAAGGTGCGCTGCCGTACCGTGGTGACCGCACCCGACGAGGGCACCGCTGCCCGGCGCGTGTCGTGGCTGACCAGACAGCTCACCGAGGCACCCGGGCGGGTACAGGTGGAAGCCGTGTTCTCCGAGCGGGGCAACGAGTCCTGCGAACTACTCGAAACCGTCCGCGCGAATCCGAAGGTGCTCACCGACGGGCGCAGCGGCTCGATCGTCTCGTTCACCCTCGAGCAGAGCTTTCCGATGGGTAACAAGCGCTCCGGCACCGCGGCGAGTTTCATCTCGAGCGTCACCTCGGCCACCGATACGTTCTACGGGTCAGTGGTGCAGCCACTGCGCGAATGGGTCCCGGCGGCACCGAAACAAGCCGACAGCACCCCGGAGCCGCTGGGATAGTCGCAGGGTCGGGGAGGTCACGGGCCTCCCCGACCCGCATTTCACGCCGGGTGAATTCCTCCCCCGTGATACCGCGTCGCCGCGTTCCAGAGGAAGAAGCTGTCGATGCCGGCGTCGCGGGTGGCGTCGATCTGGGCCTGGATTTCGGCGTCGCCGTAGCTCACGCCCAGGCTGAAGTCCTGCAACCAGGGGATCACCTTGGCGCCGGTGCCCGCGGTGTGGGCTTTGAAGTCCTGCAGGGAGCGGAAGACGATGTCGTAGGGCTGGGCGTTGGGATCGGCGACGCCGTATTCGCCGGAGTTCCAGTGCGAGGGGTAGATCATCGGGGCGACGAAGTCGACGCTGCGGGCGATGAGCGAGATGTCCTGGGCGATTTCGTCGGGGCGGGTGGAGGCGATGCCGTAGACCGCGGCGCTCTGATGCGCGCCCGCGGTGTTCACCGGGTGCTTGCTCTGGGCGAGGAACCCGGCGACCGCGGCGGTGGGAGTGTCGGTCAGGCCGGAGAAATGCATGCTCGACAGGCTGCCGTCGGGACGGCGGACATAGTCGTACATGACGCCGTCGAAGCCGAGTTCGGCGGCTTCCACCGCGAGGTCGATGTTGTACTGACGCACCTCGGGGTGGGCGAAGTTGGTGAAGGCGATCGGGCCGTAGTGGCTCGAATACGGCTGCCCGGACGGATTCTGGACGACCCAGTCGGGCCGCCCGTGCTGCCAGGCCCAGGTGGCCAGGGCCGGATCACGGAACGCGACGATGCGCCCCACCACTTGCAGGCCCATGTCGTGCAACTGCCGCAGGGCGGTGGGGGCGTCGTAAATCGAGGTGCGGGCGCCGGATTCGCCGGCCAACGGCACCTGCGAGTCGTAGCCGATGACCCCGTCCTCGTCCTTGATGTCGAGTTGCACCGTGTCGATGCGGCCCTGCCGGGCGAGGTCGAGGACGGCCTCACGCAACCCGTCGTGCGACCAGGCGTGCGCGGTGACGTGCACGGCACGCATCCGGGGCAGCGTGCGCGCCGCGATGACGGTGCTGCTGCTCTTGTTACCGGCTTCGTCGGCGGCGACCACCTCGAAGGCGGGCGCCCACGGCACCGAGAGCTCGAATGCCCCGTCCGCGCCGGGCGTCACCGCTTCCGAGCCGATCGACACCCGCACCGCGTCGGCGGCGTTACCGCGCACCACGACCGGTTCCCGGTAGGAGGTCACCGGTTCGGCCGGTGTCACCTGCAGGACCGGCGCCGCGGTGTCGGCCGCCGAGACCCCGGCCGATCTGCTCAGTGCGAACCCGGCAAGCAAGATGATGACAGCCAACGCGAGACCGGCACCGAGCGCGATGGTCGCCCAGCGTCGCCGATCAGCTGTTCGAAGTGGTATTCCCAACGCCTACACCGCCTTCCGCTACGTTGTCGAACAACTATTTCGCACTGCCCGCGCGACGTGCCCGGGATTGAAAGATCAACTGTAAACCGACGCCGCAGCGTAATATCGCATTGATGACGGGCGGTTCGAATACCCTGGTACGGCTCGTGTCGGCGACGGCGCTCGCGGCCGCGCTCACGGCGTGTACGGCAGTCGACAACGAGGCGGCGTCGGTACGGGAGGCGGCTGTTCCCGCGACCTCGGCGCCACCGGCACCGCCGGATCCGGCCGAGGTCGGCGCCAACGAGCTGGGCATGGTCCCGGTGCTGATGTATCACCAGATCGTCGCGGAACCAGCGGGCGAATACGACCAGACCCCGGCGGAGTTCCGCGACGAACTCGAGCGCCTCTACCGCGAGGGCTACCGCCCGGTGACCGCCGCCCAGTACATCTCCGGCGATCTCGACCTGCCCGCGGGCACGCACCCGGTGGTGCTCACCTTCGACGACTCCACCACCAGCCAGCTCGCCTTCACCGACTCCGGCGACGTGACGCCCGACAGCGCCGCGGGCATCCTCGCCGAATTCGGCGCGCGCTACCCGGATTTCGAACCCGTGGCCACTTTCTACGTCAACAACGAGCCGTTCAACGGCGACCCGCGCGCCCTGCCCTGGCTGGCCGCCAACGGGCACGAAATCGGCGCGCACACCGCAAGTCACCCGAACCTTTCCGGCTTGGCCGCCGAGGACGTGCAACGCGAACTGGTGCAGAACGTGCGCGCGGTGACCACGGCCGCCCCGGACGTCACCGTGCGCACGATGGCACTGCCACTCGGCGTCTACCCGGCCGATCGCACTCTGGCCGGCACCGGCGCCTGGGACGGCACCTCCTACACCTTCGATGCCGTGATGCTGGTGGGCTCGAACCCGGCGCCGGCGCCGTACGGCGAGGTCGACCCCGGCGGTGTGCCACGCATCCGGTCGGGCCGGGGCGCGGTCCCGTTCGATTCGGCGCACTGGCTGGATTGGCTGGCCGCGCACCCGGACCAGCGCTACACCGCCGACGGCGACCCGGCGCGCGTCTCGTTCCCCCGTGACCTCGAAGCCGGTCTCGATCCGCGATTCGCGGACCGCGCCAACCCGTACTGAGGTCAGTCGCCGGGCGTGAACGCGAAGATTTCGCCGAGCCGGGTGGCGACGACGACCTCGCCGTCGGGGCCGATCGAAGTGCCGGTGGTGGTGCCGGTGGCGTCGGGCAACGGGTCGGAGTCGATGGTGTTGCCGGTGGCGGTGTCGAAGGTGATGAGATTCAGGCCCCCGCCGATGGCGGACACGGTGTAACCGACACCGCCCGCCGTCGGGGCCGGGGTGCCACGCAGGGCCAGGTCTTTGCGTTCCCAGGCCGGCTCGGCACGCTCGCCCTGATCACGCAGGGCCATCAGGTAGCCCTCGTCGCCTGCGGGCAGGATCAGGTCGTCGACCAGGGCGATGCCGCCACGCGGGGTCCAGCCCAGATCGTAGGTCCAGCGAGTGCTGCCGTCCTCGGCGTTCACCGCGATCAGCCGGTCGTCGTTGTCGCCGATGTAGACGGTGCTGCCGTCGGCGGACAGGGCGGGGCTGGTCGCGCTGCCCTCGGCGAGCATGTCGGCGCTCCACTCCTGGGTGAGCGTGCCCTCGGCATAGCGCATCGCGCGCAGCGAGGCGACCGCCTTGCCGGGCTCCCACACGGTGACGAAGAAGCGGCCGGTCTCGGGGTCCACGGCGGTGGTGTTGGCCACCGCGCAGCGCGGACCACCGGTCCGGCAGTCGTCGAGCCCGTCGTCGGAGGCGGGGCGGGTGAGGTCGGGGAATTCCAGGAAGTCGGGTTCACCGAGCAGTTGCAGAGTGGACACTTCGCGGGCACCGGTCTGGCGGCTGAGTACGTCGACCTGGCCGGACTGGGTCACCGTGAGCACATTGCCGTCGCCGGTGAACTGGATCGCCACCGGGACGCCGGCCACGGGGGTACGCCACCGTGGTTGACCGAGATAGTTGAACGAGTTCACCGCGCCGTCGTCGCCGACATAGACGTTGCTCACCCCGTCGACCACCGTGGGCGCTTCGATCGTGGACGGCCCGAGCGGGTTGCAGAACCGTTTACGACCCGTGCGCATCTGGTAGGAGAAGATCGCGCAGTTGCCGGTGCTCGTGGTGACGAACAGCTGGCCTTCGGCGCCGATGGTCAACGGCTGCGCGATCGGCCCGCCCACGGGGCGCGACCAGCTCAACGTCATCGTCTCGGCACCGGTCACCGGGCTCGCACCACCGTTGCGGCCGTCGTGATGGGCTGCGGGCCATCCTTTTCCGGCGCCGACGGTGATGTCGTCCACATCGGTGCCGCAACCGGCCAGCGCCACCACACCGGCGGCGGCGAGCGAGGTCGCGACGCGAGTCCGAGTTCGCACCTGCTGATCTCCCTGGGTAATCGGGCGTGAGGATCGGGGTATGGCACGGTAAGTGTGCCTTGCGAAAGTACTCTGTGTAACCGATGACCGAATCCCCGGGGCCAGACCGGTGGATCGCTGTCCGTGGTTGAGGGAGAGTTGTCCGTGACGAGCATGTGGGGCGCGCCGCTGAGCGCGCGCTGGCGTGGATCACGCCGCCGCGATCCGCAACAGGCGCGCTTTCTGACCAGGGACTCATTGCGCTGGGTGCTGGCCAATCGCGCCTACACCCCGTGGTACCTGGTGCGTTATTACCGGCTGCTCAAATTCCGCCTGGCCAACCCGCACATCGTGCTGCGCGGCATGGTGTTCCTCGGCCGCAATGTGGAGATCCACGCGACGCCCGGTTTCGCGCGCATGGAGATCGGCCGCTGGGTGCACATCGGCGACGGCAACGCCCTGCGCTGCCACGAGGGTTCGCTGCGCATCGGCGACAAGGTGGTCTTCGGCAAGGACAACGTGGTCAACACCTACCTCGATATCGAGATCGGTGAATCGACCCTGGTCGCGGACTGGTGCTACATCTGCGACTTCGACCACAAGATGGACGACATCACCCTGCCCATCAAGGATCAGGGCATCGTGAAGAGCCCGGTACGGATCGGCCCCGACACCTGGATCGCGGCCAAGGTGACGGTGCTGCGCGATACCCGGGTGGGACGCGGGTGCGTGCTCGGTGCGCACGCGGTGGTGCGCGGGGAGGTCCCCGACTACAGCATCGCGGTCGGCGCGCCCGCCAAGGTCGTGAAGAACCGCAAGGTGGCCTGGGATGCCTGTGCCGAGGAGCGCGAGGCCTACCTGGCGGCCCTGGCCGACATCGAACGCAAGAAGAACGCGGCGGCGAACTAGCCTGGTTTCTGTCGGTGGGGCTGGGTACCGTCGGCGGCGTGGAGAGTTATGCGGCACTGCTGCGAGGGATCATGCCGTCCAACCCGAACATGCGTAACGACAAGTTGCGCGCAGTGTTCGAGGGGCTCGGTTTCGAGAACGTCGCGTCGGTCCTGGCGAGCGGCAACATCGTCTTCCGCACCGCCGACGACCCCGCCGATCTGGAAGACCGCATCCAGCAGGCCCTGGCCACCGAACTCGGTATCCCCGGCGGCACCATCATCCGCAGCCACCGCGAACTACGCGACCTGATCGACCGCGACCCCTTCGAAGGCCGCACCCACCAGCCCAGCACCTATCTCACGGTCACCTTCTTCAAAGACACCATGCGCGAAGCCGACACCACCGCCTTCGACACCGACCCCCTCACCCGAGTCATCGGCTACGACCCCGCAGCCCGAGCCTTCCTCACCGTCATAGACAACAGCGTCGGCAAAACCCCCGACTTCATGGCCCGCCTCGAAAAAACCTACGGCAAGAACATCACCACCCGAACCTGGCTGACAATCCAACGAGTGGTCAACAAAATGACCTGACACCTCGATCCGGACCGGTGACCACCAGGCTCTGGTGGTGACCGGTTCTCGGCCGATGTTCACCTCAGAGCCTGGTGATCAGTGGTCCAGCTCCGGGGAGGTGGGAGCGTGGGCGGTGCAGAGGAACGCGGTTCCGGCTCGGCCTATTCGGGTGATGACGAGGGTGTACGGGCGGGTGCCTCGAGGTTTGAGTTTTTTGCGTAGGGCGTCGGGGTCTACGTTTATGCCTCGGATGAGGATTTCCAGGGGGCCGCAGTCGCGGCGGGCCAGTTCTCGGCGCAGGGTTTTCTCGCGGAGGTCCAGGCGGTCTTCGATACGGAAGCCGCGCAGGCCGGCGGGGACGGTGTCGCCGGTGAGGTAGGCGATCTGGGGGTCCAGTTGCCAGAGGCCGTGTTTCGCGGCGTAGTGGCGGACCAGGCCGGCGCGGACGATGGCGCCGTCGGGGTCGATGATCCAGTCGCCGGGGGCGCGGTCGGGGATGTCGTCGGGGTCGGCGTCGGTGAAAGTGGTTGCGGCGCCGTGGGAGTCGAGGACGGTGGCGCGGCGGGTGACACCTGGACCGGACAAGCCCGGGGACCACAGGCAGGCTTCGCGGACGGCGCCGTCGAGGGAGACGATCTCGATCTCGCCCACCCAGCCGAGGCGGTCGAAATCCAGACCGGGTGCGGATTTCACGGCGATGTCGCGGCCCGCGTAGGCGCTGAGCAGGTCGGGTAGCGGGGGTTGGAGTTTGGCCGGGTCGTAGGTACGGCGGCCATCGGCGCGACGGGCCGGATCGGCGATGATCACGGTGTCGCGAGTGGTGGGCGTGAGGGCATCAGCCCTGGCCAACAGGATGTTCCGGTCGACCGGTCCGAGCCTCGGCGACGGTGCGACGCCGAGATTGTGGGCGGCCATCGCCAACCGCACCTCGTCGAGATCACTGCCGATCACCGCCGGGCACACCGCGGCCAGCTCGGCCAGCTCCGCACCGATCGAGCAGGTGACGTCGTGTACCGCGCGACCGGCCAACCGGGCAGCCCGGTGCTCGGCGACCAGCGCGGGCGTCGCCTGCTGCAGCGCGTCGTCGGTGAACAGCCACTCGTCGGCCGCAGGCAGTTTCACCTCGGCCTTACGGCGCAACCCCACCGTCTCGATCAGCGCCGCGGCCTGCTCGCCGAACAGGCGACGCACCCGCTCGATATCGCGCAGGTGCGTCGCGGACGTGAGCTCCAGCCGGTCCACCTCGGCGAGCGCGGCACGGCCTGCCGCGCTGCCGAGATGGGTGACGTCGTCGCGGCTGAAGCGGTAGCCCACCTACTTCTGCGCGTTGCCCGGCTTCACGCCGGTGATCATCGCGTTGTAGAAGAACTCGCGCGGCACGACCTTGCGCAGCACGTTCTCGTCGAGCCAGCTCAGGCCGAGCCAGGCGCGGTACTGCGCGAGGCGGTAGGGCATGGTGAGCTTCTCGTCGGGCACGGCGGCCTCGAAGGTACGCACCGGCCAGCCCCACAGGGCGGCGGCGAGTTCCTCGGTGGTGGCCCGCACATCGAGAGCACCCGCCGACTTCGCCATCTTCTCGAGATCGCTCGGGTCGAAGGTGTGCAAATCGACGACGGCCTCGAGGGCGGCGGCGCGGGAGGACTCGTCGAGCTCGGTCTGCGGGCGACGCCAACCGGACAGGAACGGCAGCTTGGTGATCTCGGTGGTCACCTTCCAGGTGGCCTGGCCGAGGCGGCGAGCGTAGATGTTGCCGATGGTGGTCGGTTCACCGGCGAAGACGAAACGCCCACCCGGCTTGAGGACGCGCAGGCACTCCTTCAGCGCCAGCTCCACGTCGGGGATGTGGTGCAGCACGGCGTGGCCGCACACCAGGTCGAAGGTGTCGTCGTCGTAGGGAATCGTTTCGGCGTCGGCGACGCGGCCGTCCACATCGAGCCCGAGGTGCTCGGCGTTGCGCAGCGCCACCTTGACCATGCCGGGCGAGAGGTCGGTGACCGAGCCGGTCTTGGCTATGCCGCCCTGCATCAGGTTGAGCAGGAAGAAGCCGGTGCCGCAGCCGAGTTCGAGTGCCCGTTCGTAGGGCAACGGGGCGGGGCCCACAGCCAGATCGAACCGGCCGCGGGCGTACGCGATACAGCGTTCGTCGTAGGAGATCGACCACTTGTCGTCGTAGGTCTCGGCTTCCCAGTCGTGATAGAGAACCTGGGCGAGCTTGGTGTCCTGGAGCGCTGCTGCGACCTCGGCCTCGGTGGCGTGCGGGTTCGGCGCCGGGTCATCGGGATGGACCGTCATAACTGTGCACCTTACCCGCCGGCCCGACGACCTCGCCGGGGCCGTCAACCTGACAATTCAGGCGTGCGGCGCTTCGTTCACCGACCGGTGAAAACGGCGCTGTTCGGACCCTCGGCCGCGAAGGCACGGGTACCGATTCGGGCGTCATCGGTGTCGAACAGCGCCGACCATTCGGTGACGGCGGTGGAATGCCCGTGCGGCCCCGCTTCGAAGACCGCTTTGGCGGCGGCGAGAGCGCGGGGAGCGGCGCTGACGAACTGTTCGGCCCAGCGGCGCGCGGCGGTGAGCACGTCGTCCGGGGCGACGACCTCGTCGACCAGACCCAGCTTCGCCGCCTCTTCGGCGTCGACGAAACGGCCGGTGTAGACCAGGTCCTTGGCGTGGCCGGCACCGATCAGCAGCGAGAGCCTGCGGATGCCCGACAGCGGGATCAGGCCCGCCTTGATCTGGGGCAGACCGAGCTTCACGTTGTCACCGACGATGCGGTGATCGGCGCCCAATGCCAACTCGAGCCCGGCGCCGAGGCAGTAGCCGGTGATCGCGGCGACCGTTGGCTGGGGCACCCGGGTGAGACAGCCGAGGGCGGCCTGCAGATCCGCGGCCAGCGCCGCGGCCTGACCGGCGTCGAGTTCGGCCAGTTCGGCCATTTCGTCGCCGGCGCTGAACACCCGCTCGTCGCCGTAGACGATCAGCGCGGCCACCCCGGGATGGCGGGCCACCGTGTCGGCCGCGGCGGCGATCTCCCTGGCCAGCTGGCTGTCGACGAGGTTGAGCGGCGCGCGGTCGATGCGCAGCAGCGCGACGCCACGCGCGGTCGGCTCAGCGGGCAGCTCGAGTGCAACGAATTCGGCCATGCGGCAAACCTACCGGCCGCCGAAACCGGCCTGCTGCGGGAGTTGCGCGAAATACCGGTCGTAGGCGGGGAAGTCCGACAGCGGTGTGCCGTCGGTGCCCGCGGAGTACCTGGGCATGATCGGCTCGATCGCCGGTTCGGCGGCCAGCACCGCGGCGGTGTCGGCGAATCCGCACAGCGCGTCGAGCTGCGACCAGGTGGGCGGCATCAGCACGTGCTCGCCCGCGCGCCAGCTCGCCAGTGCGTCCTGAGGCGTGCGCCACGCCACGTTCGCGGCCTCGGAGGTGGCGCCGTCGGCGATCTGGCCCTGCGGCAGCAGGGCGACGAAGAACCGGGTGTCGTAGCGGCGGGGTTCGGATTCGGGGGTGATCCAGTTCGACCAGGGCCGCAGCAGATCGGCGCGCAGCACGAGCCCCTCGGCCGCCAGGAACTCGGCCAATGACAGTTCGCGCCGCTCGAGCCGGCCTCTGGCGTCGCGATAGGTCGTCGAGTCGCAGACGACGGTGTCGGCGGTCGGACCGGCGAGCAACACCCCGCATTCCTCGAACGTCTCGCGCACGGCCGCGGCGACCAGTGCCTGGGCGGATTGCTCGTCGGTCGCGAAGCGCTCGGCCCACCACCCGGGTTCGGGCCCGGACCAGGCGATGTCGGCAACGCCGTCGGCGGCGTCGACACCACCGCCGGGGAACACGGTCACCCCCGCAGCGAAGGCCATCCCGCTCACCCGGCGCTGCAGGAACACCTCGATACCGGTCGCACCGTCACGCACCAGCATCACCGTCGAGGCGTCTCGCGCCCGGACCACGGACTCGCTCATAGTCGTTCCTCTCCACCACCGGATAGCCGCCTGACCAGCACACCGGTGCGGGTCGATGCGAGGATCGCCCGGTCTCGCGCCATTCGCCGCGGCCGATGTCCCGATCCTTACGCACCCTAACTG
This sequence comes from Nocardia halotolerans, assembly GCF_042650145.1. Classification (NCBI taxonomy): domain Bacteria; kingdom Bacillati; phylum Actinomycetota; class Actinomycetes; order Mycobacteriales; family Nocardiaceae; genus Nocardia; species Nocardia halotolerans. Next base: position 516,121 of record NZ_JBHSDL010000014.1, read on the forward strand.
TTGCTTGGTTCACTGGGGAGGGGGTCTGCCCACGCCCCACTCCCGACTCGGTTGTGGGCCCTCCCTGTCCCGGTTGGAGGCTCACACCGGCTCCGCGGAAACAGGCACGGCCATGCCACGCGGCTCTCAGCGCGGCGGCGCTGACCCGACCCTCAGGCGCGGCGGTGCTGACCCGAGCGGCGTGCGCGCCGGGCGAACCAGCGGCCGTCGACCCGGTCCAACGCGATGGACTGACTGAACGCAGCGCTCAGGTTCTCGGCGGTGAGCACGTCCTCGAGCAGACCCTGACCCACCACCGCACCCTCCTTGAGCAGCAGGGCGTGGGTGAAGCCGGGTGGGATCTCCTCCACGTGGTGGGTGACCAGGACCATGGCGGGAGCGTCGGGGTCGGCGGCCAGGTCGCCCAGTCGCTCCACGAGTTCTTCGCGGCCGCCCAGGTCGAGGCCGGCGGCGGGTTCGTCGAGCAGCAGCAGTTCCGGGTCGGTCATCAGCGCGCGGGCGATGAGGACTCGCTTGCGTTCGCCTTCGGACAGGGTGCCGTAGGTGCGGTCGGAAAGGTGTTCGGCGCCCAGGGTTTCCAGCATGTCGACGGCACGTTCGGTGTCGATGTCGTCGTAGCGTTCCCGCCAGCGACCCAGCACGGCGTAACCGGCCGACACCACCAGGTCGCTGACCTTCTCGTCGACCGGGATGCGGCTGGCCACCGCCGCCGAGGACAGGCCGATGCGCGGACGCAGTTCGGCGACGTCGACACGACCGAGGGTCTCGCCCAACAGGTTCGCCGTGCCGGAGGTGGGGTGCACCTCCGCGGCGGCCATTCTCAGCAGCGAGGTCTTACCGGCACCGTTGGGGCCGAGGACCACCCAGCGTTCGTCGAGCTCGACCTGCCAACTGACCGGGCCGACGAGCGTTCGGCCCGAGCGGCGGATGGTGACGTCGGAGAAGTCGATGAGCAGATCGGGATCGGGTTGCGACACGCGCTCCATCTTGGCCCACATGGGCGCTCAGCGGAACGACCGGCCCGGGTCCGATTCGGCGGACCCGGGTGGCGGCGGTGTCCGCGCGGGTCCCACATCGCTGCGCAGCATCCGCGCGGCCAGCACCGACACCGGTACCGACACCGCGAGCCAGACGATCAGGATCACCACTATCGTCGTCATCACCTCGGAACCTCCTGCGCCTCGATGCGGTCACGGACTCGGTTACGTATACCCGTTGGCGACGTCGGCATACCCCGGCCGGGACGCGCGTCGCGAAAACCGCAACCGAACTGTCGAATTCGGCCCGCGCGTGTCGAAAGCCTCAGGACTGGGCGGGTACCGCGATCACCGTCATCGAACCGGGCGCCACCTCGGTGAAACCGGCGTCGCGCACCGCCACCGCGCGTCCCGCGGTGACCTCGGCCGACAACCGCGCCCACTGCTTGTCGTCGGCATCGCGTACCGCGCACCGGAATTCACGTTCGGCCCAGGCCGCGGCGACGGCCACCGGCAACGCACCGGCCAGCAGCATGCTCGCGTGCCCCACCTGGGCGGCCGCCTTGCCGACCGACATCTCCAGCCCCGAGTTCACCCACAACACCGGGCAACGCGGGTCCGGTTCCGGCGGTTCGTCGTGCGCGAGGTCGGTGCCGCCGATCTGCAGCCGGCGGATGCGCTGATCGATCTCGCCGACCGGGCCGGGCACGAAGGCGCGGGCCTGCGCGCCGTCGACCGCCACGGTGACTCCGTCGACCTCGGTGGCCGCGACCCACTGCGCGCCGCGCGCCCGCCGGGCCACCTTCCGGATCCGGGACCGCTTCCACGCCAGGTACCGCGATTCCCACTCCCCGCCCGGCCCCGAACGCGGGTCCAGGCACACCGCGACAGCCGCGCTCGCGGCGGCCGCGAGCAGCGCACTGCGGGCGGGTGGATCGACTTTCGGAATGTGCAGCACCATCTGCATGGCCTGCACCATCGCCGGGTCGTCGGGATCGCCGCTGCCGCCGTACCCGCGTGCCAACTCGGCATGCAGCAGCGCGAATTGAGCACCGCGCCGGGCGAACTCGGCCGCCTCGTCGCGGCTGTCCGCCTCGGTTTCCACGCTGCCCGGTTCCGCGCTGCTCACACCACACCCGATTCGATCGACGCCAATGCGAACCAGCCTAGCGAGCCGACCGGCCGGTCTCACGCTAGGAGACCCGCACCTCCAGCAAGAAGGTGGACTGCGGTTCCACCGGCGGTTCCACGGACCGACCGTAGGCGAATTCGACCGTGGTCGTGCCCGGCGCGACCGCGCGCAACGGCCATACCGTCGTCGCGTCGTCGGCCTCGGGTTTGCCCACGACGAGTATCCCGTCGTCGAGATTCACCGGTTCCCATTCCCGGTTCGACGCGGGATCCCGCGGCAACCGCACCCGCAGTTGCTGACCGACCTTCAACTCGACCGAACCACCGCCGGCCGACTGGTCCACGGTCACCGGCGGCTCCGTGGACGCGGGCGTGGGGTCGGGCAGAGTCAGGGTCGTCGAGGTGACCCGGTCGGGGGCCGGTTCGTCGTCACCGCAACCGGCGGCCAGACCGGCCACGGCGAGCCCGACGAGCAGAAACTTGCGCACGGAAATCTCCCAACGCCGAAGTTCGTCCTGCGCGCGAGATTACCCGTCGGGTCAGCGGCCGAGCAGCGGCACGCGGCGCACCCCACCGTCGCGGGCGTCGGCGGCTTCCACCTCGTCACGGGTGACGCCGAGGATGAACAACACCGCGTCCAGGTACGGATGCGACAGCGCCGTATCGGCCACCTCACGCAAGGCGGGCTTGGCATTGAACGCCACGCCCAGCCCGGCCGCGTTGAGCATGTCGATGTCGTTGGCGCCGTCGCCGACGGCCACCGTCTGTTCCATCGGCACGCCCGCCTCGGCGGCGAACTTGCGCAGCGCGGTCGCCTTGAACGCCCGGTCGACGATCTCGCCGAGCACCCGGCCGGTGAGCTTGCCGTCGACGATCTCGAGGGTGTTGGCCTGCACGAAATCCAGTTCCAGCTCGTGCGCGAGCGGCTCGATCACCTGCCGGAAACCGCCCGAGACCACACCGCAGCGGAAACCGAGCCTGCGCAGGGTGCGGATCGTGGTGCGCGCGCCCGGAGTGAGCTCGATGCGCTCGGCGACCTCGTCGATCACCGACTCGTCGAGTCCCTCGAGGGTGGCGACGCGCTGGCGCAGCGATTCGGCGAAATCGAGCTCGCCGCGCATGGCGGCCTCGGTGACCTCACGGACCTGTTCCTCGACACCGGCGTGGGCGGCCAGCATCTCGATGACCTCACCCTGGATCAGGGTGGAGTCCACGTCGAACACGATGAGCCGCTTGGCACGGCGAGCCAGCCCCGCCCGCTCCACGGCGATGTCGACCTGTTCGGCGACGGCCACATCGGCCAGCGCGGTACGCAGCCGCGCATCGGTGTCGGCCCCGGCGTCGGCGGCCGACACCAGCAGCTCCATGCCGGTCACCGGGTAGTCGGCGATGCCGCGAATGGTGTCGATGTTGGCGCCGAGCCCGGCGAGCAGCCGCGAGATGGCGCTGAAGGCGTGCGCGGTGACGGGGGCGCCGAGCACCACCACGGCGTGCGTCGGCATCGGCGGCTTGCCGATCTGCGCGTCGACCGACACGTCGACCTGCATGCCGACGGTGTTCATCGCCTCTTCGAGCTCGTCCTGCAACGCCTCGGGGTCGTTGGGGCACGACACCAGCACCCCGAGGGTGAGGCGGCCCCTGATGACCACCTGTTCCACGTCGAGCAGGCTCACCTGGTGCCGGGACAACGCCGCCAGCAGCACGGAGGTGACGCCCGGTCGGTCGGGGCCGGTGACGGTCACGAGAACTGTGGTGTCGGCCAAGTCGATCTGCTCCGTTCGTATACCCACAAAAAGAGTGTGCACCTGCTGGTCACCCAGCAGGTGCACACCCTGGTCGTTCGGTGGTTCCTTACTTCTTGGTCAGCACGGGTTCGTCGGCGTGGGCGTTGTGCTTGCCCGAGCCCCAGCCCACGTGCGCTTCGGCCTTCATACGCTCGACCATGTGCGGGTAGTGCAGCTCGAAGGCCGGGCGCTCCGAACGGATGCGCGGCAGCTCGTAGAAGTTGTGCCGCGGCGGCGGGCAGGAGGTGGCCCACTCGAGGGAGTTGCCGTAACCCCACGGGTCGTCGACCGTGACGACCTCGCCGTAGCGGTAGCTCTTGAAGGTGTTCCACACGAACGGCAGCATCGAGGCGCCGAGGATGAACGCGCCGATGGTGGAGATGGTGTTCAGCGTGGTGAAACCGTCGCTGGGCAGGTAGTCGGCGTAGCGACGCGGCATGCCCTCGGCGCCCAGCCAGTGCTGCACCAGGAAGGTGGTGTGGAAGCCGATGAAGGTGGCCCAGAAGTGCCACTTCGCGAGCCGCTCGTCCATCATGCGGCCGGTGATCTTCGGGAACCAGAAGTAGATACCGGCGAAGGTGGCGAACACGATGGTGCCGAAGAGCACGTAGTGGAAGTGCGCGACGACGAAGTACGAGTCGGTGACGTGGAAGTCCAGCGGCGGCGAGGCCAGGATGACACCCGACAGACCGCCGAAGAGGAAGGTCACCAGGAAGCCGATCGACCACAGCATCGGTGATTCGAAGGTCAACTGCCCCTTCCACATGGTGCCGATCCAGTTGAAGAACTTCACACCGGTCGGGACCGCGATGAGGAAGGTCATGAAGGAGAAGTACGGCAGCAGCACGGCGCCGGTGGCGTACATGTGGTGGGCCCACACGGCGATGGACAGCGCGGCGATACCGAGGGTCGCGTAGACCAGCGTTGTGTAGCCGAAGATCGGCTTACGGCTGAACACCGGGAAGATCTCGGACACGATGCCGAAGAACGGCAGCGCGATGATGTAGACCTCGGGGTGGCCGAAGAACCAGAACAGGTGCTGGTAGAGCAGGATGCCGCCGGTGGCCGGGTCGTAGATGTGGCCACCCAGGTGGCGGTCGTAGGCCAGGCCGAACAGGGCCGCGGTGAGCAGCGGGAAGGCCAGCAGCACGAGCACCGAGGTCACCGCGATGTTCCAGGTGAAGATCGGCATGCGGAACATCGTCATACCGGGTGCGCGCAGGCAGACCACGGTGGTGAGCATGTTGACACCACCGAGGATGGTGCCCAGACCGGAGACGGCCAGACCCAGGATCCACAGGTCGGTGCCGACACCGGGCGAGTGCAGGATGTCGGTGAGCGGCACGTAGGCCGTCCAGCCGAAGTCCGCGGCGCCACCGGGGGTCACGAAGCCCGCGGTCGCCATCGAGGCGCCGAACAGGTACAGCCAGTAGCTGAACGCGTTCAGTCGCGGGAAGGCGACGTCGGGGGCGCCGATCTGCAGCGGCAGGATGATGTTGGCGAAGCCGAACACGATCGCGGTCGCGTAGAACAGCAGCATGATCGTGCCGTGCATGGTGAACAGCTGGTTGAACTGTTCGGGCGAGAGGAACTGCAGACCCGGACGGGCGAGCTCGCCACGCATGAGCAGCGCCATGAGGCCGCCGATCATGAAGAAGCTGGTCGCCGTCACCAGGTACATGGTGCCGAGCACCTTGGGGTCGGTGGTGGTGACCGCCTTGTAGAGGAACGAGCCCTTCGGCCCGGTCCGAGCCGGATACGGTCGAGTCGCTTCCAACTGAGGGACTGGCCTGGGCTCTACCGCAGTCACTGATCCTCCTGAAGATGCCTGTACGTCACTCGCAGAGCCGACCGCGCCTCGATGAAGTGCAGCAGACATGCGTTGGTGAGAATCGTAAACCGTGCTGCCGCAGCATTCCGCGCGGGTCCTACTCTGTGTCGTATTCGGCGCGCCGTAGACGACAGCCGTCATCTTTCCCCGCAGGTCGGACGGGTGCAACGGTTGGGCGCGATGACTTCTGGCGCTCCGGCGCGTCTGGACTACCAACGGTGCGCGCTCCTGACACCGTCGCTGTCGAGCCATCCCTTCGAAAGAGGAGTCGTCATGTCCTTCACACCCCAGCCCGGTGACCCCACCTGGGCCGACCTCTACACCCGCGATCTCGACCGCGCCGTCGCCTTCTACGGCGAACTGTTCGGCTGGACCGCCGAACGCGGCGGCCCGGAATTCGGTGGGTACACCACCTTCAGCAAGGACGGCGCCGCCGTCGCGGGCGCGATGAGCCGGCGCGAAGACGCGGACGATCCGTACCCCGACCGCTGGAGCGTCTACCTGAACTCCGCCGACGCGGCGGCGACCACGGCCGCGGCGCGGGCGGCGGGCGGTCAGGTGTTCGTCGAGCCGATGGAGATCCCCGGGACGGGAACGATGGCGATGCTGGCCGATGTGGGCGGCATCGGCGTCGGCGTCTGGCAGGCCGGGCCCTTCCCCGGTTTCGGCGCCATCGGCACCGTCGCCGACGGGGTGTGGCGCGATGCCGCGGGCCTGCCGTCGTGGTTCGAGCTCACCACGCCCGCCTACGACGCATCGCTGAGCTTCTACCGCGAGGTCTTCGGCTGGCACGACACCTTCACCGTCGCCGACACCGGCGAGTTCCGCTACACCACCCTGCACGCCACCTCCCCCATGCTCGGCGGCGTGCTGGCGGCCCACGAGGAACTGGCCGAGGGCGTCCCGGGTGCGTGGTCGATCTACTTCGGCAGCGACGACGTGGACAAGACGGCAGCCGCGGCCGTCTCCCTCGGTGGGCGCATGGTCCTCGAGCCGATGGACACGCCGTATGGCCGCGTGGCGGGTCTGGCGGATCCGACGGGCGCCCACTTCAGCATCGGCGGGACAGCCGGATAACGTCCCGGGGGCGGTCGCGTGTCGCATCCGGTGGATCGGCTCCCGCCCGCCCCACGCTCCCGCCTGCCCCGAGTTGCGGGTTCGCCGAGCCGGCCGGTGCGCGGCGAGCGCGGTCGTACGCGCAGGGCGCTGGGGTCGCGAACTTCCGGCGCCCGCATCCCAGTACCCTCGTGCGCATGCCGGTGAGCGCCCTTGTACGCACCCGATTCCACCGTGCCCGTTCGCGCGGCACCATCGCCGCGGTCGCGCTGCTGTGCGCGGCCGCGGTGACGGCGGGGTGCGCGGACACACACGACGACGCGAGCACGATCGTGCGCACCACCACCAATATCGCGGGCGCGGGTGTGGTCGGCGCCGATCGCGACACCACCACCGCCTGCCCGCTGCCGAGCGCGCCCGATCCGGCGTCCGGCTCGACCCGCGCGGTCACCCACACCGCCGGCGTGTCCCAGGTGCCCGCCGACCCGCAGCGCATCGTGGTGCTCACCAGTTCGGCGCTCGACGCCGCGTGCGCCCTCGGCCTGTGGGAGCGCGTGGCCGGTGCGGTCACGCTCGACGGTGAGCGCCCGCAGCCGATGTACCTCGGTTACGGCGTGCTCGACGTGCCCAGCGTCGGCCCGGTCGGCCGACCCGACCCGGCGCGCATCGCGGAACTGAAGCCGGACCTGATTCTCGGCGACATCGCCCCGGCCGCGGGCGGTTATTCGGCGCTGAGCGAGATCGCCCCCACCGTCCTGATCGGCGACGGCGACAGCTGGCAGTCCGATTTCGCCGCCTACGCCGCGGGCATGGGCCGCAACGGTGCGGCCGAGACCGCCCTGCGGTCCTACCTCACCGATGCCCGTGACCTCGGCAAGGCCATCAACGCGGCCCAGTCCCAGGCCTCGATCCTGCGTTTCACCGCCGACACCGTCCAGGTGCAGGGTTCGGAAACCTTTGCCGCCCAGATCCTTTCCGATGTCGGTGTGCAACGCCCGCAGGCTCAGCGCGGCCCGTCGTTCGACATCACCGCCGAGGATTTCGCCACCGAGGCCGAGGGCGACATCATTTACGTGATGTTCGCCGGCCCCGACGGTGAAGCCCACGGCAAACAGGTGCTGCGCTCCGAGGAATTCGAAGAACTGGGCGCCGCCGGCGACCGCCGGGTCTTCGCGGTGGACGACAAGATCTGGCACACCACCGGCCTCACCGCCGCCCGAGCCGTTCTCACCGACCTGGCCGACAGCCTCAACGGGTACGTCACCGACTGACCACTCCAGGCCGGTCTCCGGCGCGGCGGAGGCGGTTGCTCACCTGGCGATGCGCCACCGCGCTGACACGACGCCACCCTGGCCCATAGCTGCCACGGCTGTGTCACCGACCGAATCTCACCGGGCTCCACTGGCGCTGACCCGTTATCCTCAGTCCCGCACGATCTGGGGAGAGCTCGATGAACAACACCACGTCTTCGGTACGGCCGCAGGGTTTTTCGCGTCAGCTCGCGGCCGCTGCGATCCTGGGCGGTGCTTTGCTGGTCGGCGGTATCGGGCTCGCTGTCTACAGTCTTGTTTTCGCCGCGGGCAACCCCTTCGCACCGCATATCGCTTCCGAGGACCTCACCGGCAAACAGCTCGGCCTGTTCGGCGTCGTGATCGGTACCGCGGCGCTGCTGATTCTGGCAGCTACCTTGCGTTGGTCGGTGAGCCTGCGCGCCGCGGGCATCGGCAATCCGTTTCCCGTCATCATGGTCGCGGTGCTCGGCATCGAAATCCTCGTCACCGTCGACCTCGGGATACGAGCCACGGTAGAGCGGGTATTCGGCAGCTATACGGCCTATCCCGAACTGCCGACGGCGGTGGCGGCCTGGTACCTGGTGATCGTCGGCTCCGCGTTCGCCCTGGCCGTAACCTGCGCTCCCCCGGCACTCGGTGCGCTGTCGGCGCGCACCGGTGCCACCTGCGCCGCGGTCGGCGTTCTCGTCTGCGCCCTCGCCACCGGATTCGCGTTGCGAGCCGGCGACGACAGCCGCTTCAGCGACCACCGCACGGCATCGGCGACAGCCATCGCGCCGGTTCCGGAGAGCCTGGGCACCGAAAAGTTCCGTGTCGATCTCACCGCGGCCGCCGTCGTCGTCGGCGGAAACGGTTTCATCGTCGGATCGATCGAAGGTCTCACCGCCTACGACGGAGCCACCGGCGCCCCACGCTGGCACCATCTGCGTCCGGAAGCCGCCACGCACGGTGTCCGGCACAACCCCCGGTACCTGCAGTCCATTCCGTCCGAGAACGTTGTTGTCAGCTACTGGAACAACTGGGGCTGGCTGGCCTTCGATGCCTCGACCGGGGAGAAGCTGTGGTCCGATGCGCAGTTCAGTGCCGACGCCGGTCCGCAGAAACCGTTCGGCGACTTCAACACCCACCCGCAGCCCCTGCTCATCCGGGAGACGGGGCCCAGCTTCGTCCGCTACGACGCCCGCACCGGGCAACAGATGTGGTCCTCACCCACCGACGAATCGTGCCGTGACATGGCTCCGAAGATCGCCGTCACCACACGCGCGATCTACCAGGTATCGATGTGCAATGGCTCCCTGTCGACCCGGACCACGATCGTCGCTTTCGACCCGGCCACCGGCTCGGTGCGCACCGAGCGTGAGATCACCCATCCCGCCAACCGCGCACCGCGGTTGACTGTCGTCGACGAAGTCGTCTCGATCGAGTGGCGCGCGGCGGCAGGCGCGCACAGCCACCTGCGTTTCTCCTCCCCCGCACAGTTGTCCACCGCTACCCCGTCCGAGTCCTTCACACTGATCGCCGCTGATCTGTCGGCCGGAACACTCGTCGGCGAGCCCGGCGACGGGCCGGTCGTAGTGTCGGAAACCGGCGGACCGAGCCGGTCGCTTCCCGCCGACAGCCGGACGCCCGTCAGAGACCACGAAGTAGTGCTGCTCGCCAGCGAATTGGTGGTCATCTCGGCGGGCGAGTTACAGACTTGGAGACGTGGTGACCTCAGTCCGAGCAGCGCCGGACCAGCGCTGCGCTCGTGCTCGCCCTACGAGGTCACCTCCGCTCCCGGCGTCGTACTCGTCTTCTGCGCCAACGCCGATGCCACCACGCGGATGGTCGGTTTCGCACCGTGAGGCGCGTGCCCGAACGCTACGCTGGCCACCGAATGTCCTACCTTTGGGAGGATCTGAGGTAGGCCCTGCCCGCCCCCTCGAGTGAGCGAGTACGTCTGTGCACCACAATCATGCCGACATCCACTTCACCGATACCGGCGCCGGGGATCCGCTGGTCCTGTCGCACGGTTTCCTGATGGACGCCACCATGTTCGACCGCACGCGAGACGCGTTCGTGGCAGCGGGTTTCCGCGTCATCACCGTCGACGCGCGCGGTTGTGGCCGGACCGAATCAGACCCCATGGCGCCGTTCACCTACTGGGACCTGGCCGATGACATCGCCGCCGTCCTCGATCACCTCGACATCTCCGGCCCGGCCGTCCTGGGCGGTATGAGCCAGGGTGGCTACACCTGCCTGCGCTTCGCCCTGCGCTACCCCGATCGCACCCGCGCCCTGATCCTGGCATCCACCATGGCCCGCGCGAACACCACCGAGGAGACCGCCCAGTACCGGGCGATGGCCGCCGCCTGGACCGACCCGGCCATCCCCCTCGAACCGCAGGCCCGCGCCCTCGCCCCGCTGCTCATCGGCGGTACCCCCGAGGACCAGGAACACTGGGTCCGCCGATGGCTGGCCGCCCCCGACCGCGCCCGCACCATCGCGGCCTGGGAAAACCTCGCCACCCGAGACGAGATCACCCACCGCGCGACCGAAATCGACTGTCCCGCCCTGGTCCTGCGCGGTCACGCCGACGAAGCGGGCGGCACCGCCGACGACGCCTCAGCCCTCACCGAACTTCTGTCCGGAACGGCCGGAGTCTCCGCGGTCATCGCCGGCACCACCGCGGGCCACGGTGTCTGGTGGACCCACCCCCGACCGGTCGCGGCCGCGATCCTGTCGTTCCTGCAGCGGCTCCCCGCCGCCGAACGGTCGAACTCCCAGTAGGCACGACGTCCCCAGCCTGGTCACCGGGAGCGGCGGGTGAGGCGGTCGGCGATGAACCAGGAGCCGCCCAGGATCAGGAAAGCGAACAGGAGCAAGCCGAGCCCCTGGGTCGCCACGATCCATATCCGGTCGGCCCGGGAGAGATTGCCGTTGAGTGCGACGTTGAGCGAACCGACGGCGAAGGCGATGACCGCGGCGAAGACCGTGACCAGTTCGACGGCGCGCAAGACCGTTCCGCGCACCTCGGCGGCGAGCCGGCCGACTTCCCGCTCGGTGTGTTGCCCGCGTTCCCGGTCGGCGCGGGCTTGACGATCGGTGACGCGGGCGGCCTCGATCGCATCGCGGCGGGCCAGGTACTGGCCTTGCAGCAGTTCGTGACTCACCCGCCAGCCCTTGGCCGGCAGCAGGCGCAGGGCCTCATCGATGTCGGTCATCGCGGCGTCGTACTCGCCGCACAACCAGCGTCCGGTCGCGAGCCGGTAGTGCAGGATGTCGCGACCCGGGTAGGTGGCGACAGCATCGGCGGACCGGTCCCGCAACAATTCACCACGGCCCTCGAAGTCGGGACTGGCGGCCAGCCCGTTCAGCACCACGTCGGTGGCCGCGTAGGTGCGCTCCGGTGATTCCCACACCTGGGTGAACAGGTCGCAGGCGTGCTGGTGGGTGGTGGTGCGGCAGCCGAACGCGGCGAACGCGCGCAGCGCGGTGAACAGCACCGACTCCCGGTGCGGCCCGGCGGCCATGGCCAGCGGTGAGGACGCGAGGAATTCGCCGAGTTCGTCGAAGCAGAAGTCGGCCCGCAGCTTGCCCGCGTGGTAAAGGGTGGCGAAATAGGCTTTGTTGCACCCGCTGTCGTCGGCGGCGACCACATCGGCGGTGGCGTCGGCGATCTCGTTCGCGGACTCGACGGAGTCGCGGGTGATGAACGCGAAACCCAGTGCCCACTTCTCCCGGATCGGTTCGTGCGCCGCCGCGGCGATGTGCTCGGCCATCCACCCCGCGCACAGCACCGCGGTGTGCAGGGTCGGCGCGGCGCGGAAGCGCTGATGCCAATACCGGTCGGCGCAGATGAGCCGCGGATCACGGTCGAAATCGGCGGAGTCGATGTCGAACTGCGGCTCGACCTGCTGGGCGAGGTACTGCAACGCGACCTGCTCGCATTCGCGTTCCAGTTCCCGGGAATTCGCGGCGACCAGCGAACCCAGTACCGATTCGACCAACGCGTGATCCATGAACGTCCCCTGCCTGCCGTTGCCCCGGATGATCAATGTCACTGACTACCACAGGCATTGGGCGCACGTCGACATGGCAGAGTGGGCGCTCGTGGAGATCGCGGTGCTCACGGCGGTACACGCCGGGTACACCCGCTTCCTGCCCGCCGCGTGGCGGTCACTGTGCGCGCAGACCTACCCGGACTGGAGCTGGTATGTCCAGGTCGACGGCGCCAGGTCACCGGAGGTCGTGGGCACCCTGATCGGTTGCGGCGCCGCCGACGATCCACGGCTCCGGCTGGGGTTCAACGGAACCCGCGAAGGCCCGGCGGTGACCCGGAATGTGGCACTGGGCCGCATCGCGGCACCGCTGGTGCAGAATCTCGACGCCGACGACGAACTCGAACCCAACGCACTCGCCACGCTCGGCGCCGCCCTCGCGACCCAGCCGAGCGCCGGGTTCGCGGTGGGCCCAGCACGCGACCTGCTCGGATCCGGCGAATTGCGCAGTTTCCCGTGGGACTTCCCGGCGGGCCCACTCGCCCGCGGCGCCCTGGTGGACGCCTGGATCACCACCCCGGACACCTACCGGGTGCCCGTGCATCCGGCCGGGGTGCTGTGGCGGCGCGATCTGCTGCTCGCCGCGGGCGGTTGGGCCGCGCTACGCGGCATGGAGGACACCGCCCTGCTGATGTCGGCGTCGGCGCTGGCGGCGGGTGTCGTCGTGGACGCGCCCACCCTGCGCTATCGCAAGCATCATCTGCAGCACTCCACCCGACCGTCGATCTTCGAAGGGGGGGGGGAGCAGATTTCACTGGTGCGCGCACGGGCGGAGGCATTGCTGCTCGGACCGGGATGGCTGGCCGCGCCCGCCCACTGAACTGAGCGAAACGGCTGGTAGCAGTGCCGTTGTTACCATGACAGACGCTGATCCATGACCCGCGAGCGTCAAGGAGAGACCGATGTCGAAGCGTGAAGTTCCCCCCGAATCCGACAATGCCGCCGACCTCGACCTGCCGTGGGCGCCACGTGACCACGATTGGACCGGGCACCGGGCCGAGCACGATGCCCGGGAGTGGGCGGGCGGCGATCCGAAAAAGCTCGCGAGCATCTACCTCTATCGCGACCCGCACGGCGACCCCACGCTGGAGAAGGACTACAAGTTCCCCGTCGCCGACATCATCGACGGCAAGCCGACGCGGGTGTTCCGCGCGGTCGCCAATGCCGCGGCCCGGCTCGACCAAGCCGATATGCCCGAGAAGGACCGCGACAAGGTGCGGAAACGGATCAGTGAGCTCTACCGGGACGCGGCCGAGGCGTTCGACGATCCGGGTCTGCGCGCACCCTGGGACCGCTGAGCCGTGGCCGGGTGACGACGAGGGCGGCCGACCCTGTCGCACAGAGTGGCCGCCCGCGCCGGACTCAGAACTCCCAGTCTTCGTCTTCGGTGTTGACGGCCTTACCGATGACATAGCTCGAACCCGAACCGGAGAAGAAGTCGTGGTTCTCGTCGGCGTTGGGCGACAGCGCCGACAGGATCGCCGGGTTCACCTCGCACTCGTCCTTCGGGAACAGGCCCTCGTAGCCGAGGTTCATCAGCGCCTTGTTGGCGTTGTAGCGCAGGAACTTCTTGACGTCCTCGGTGAGGCCGACCTCGTCGTAGAGGTCCTGGGTGTAGTCCACCTCGTTGTCGTAGAGCTCGAAGAGCAGCTCGAAGGTGTAGTTCTTCAGCTCGTCCCGCTCGGCCTGGGAGACCAGCTCGAGGCCCTTCTGGTACTTGTAGCCGATGTAGTAGCCGTGCACCGCCTCGTCGCGGATGATCAGCCGGATCATGTCGGCGGTGTTGGTGAGCTTGGCCCGCGAGGACCAGTGCATCGGCAGGTAGAAGCCGGAGTAGAACAGGAAGCTCTCCAGCAGCGTGGAGGCCACCTTGCGCTTGAGCGGGTCGTCGCCGTTGTAGTACGACAGCACGATCTCGGCCTTGCGCTGCAGGTTGCGGTTCTCCTCCGACCAGCGGAACGCCTCGTCGATCTCCTTGGTGGAGCACAGCGTGGAGAAAATGGAGCTGTAGCTCTTGGCGTGCACCGACTCCATGAACGCGATATTGGTGTACACCGCCTCCTCGTGCGGGGTCAGCGCGTCGGGGATCAGCGAGACCGCGCCGACGGTGCCCTGGATGGTGTCGAGCAGCGTGAGGCCGGTGAAGACCCGCATGGTGAGCTGCTTCTCCTCGGTGGTCAGCGTGTTCCAGGAGGGGATGTCGTTGGACACCGGCACCTTCTCGGGCAGCCAGAAGTTGCCGGTGAGCCGGTCCCAGACCTCGGCGTCCTTCTCATCGGGCACCCGATTCCAGTTGATGGCGCTGACCCGATCGATGACCTTCATTCCGCTTCCACACCTTTCGCCGCAACCATGACCCGCGCCCGCCGCCGTGCACGAGCTCATTCACCATGAACACTACTCGTAGTAGAGCTGACTGAATCGCACCACTACACCTTGTGTCGCGATGCCTCCCAGCGGCCTTGCAGGCCGATCCCAGGGACCGCACTCGGCCCCCATTGTGCGCCACGACCGCCGCCACACCACCATCGCCTCGCGGCGGCCACGCCGTGATTACGCGCATGGGTGCGACCACCGGCCGCGAACCGTGAGCGCGACCACTGCCCGCTCGGGTCGAACCGGAGCCGGCGCTGCGGCACACTGGCACTGGAAAGCGCCCGATGCCGGGCCGGACGAAGCGGGCACATCCCGCACCAGGGGGACTTTCCGTGCCGATGCGCGCGCCACTTCCCCACCACTCGACGCCGAGAGGGAAAACAACCGTGCGATATCTCCTTCTGCTCGCGGCTGCCGCGTTGACGTTGTCGGGCTGCGGCACCGACGCGACCGGGCAAGCGCGCCAACCCGTTTCGAGCACCACGCCGCCGCCGGTCGACCCCTCCTACTGGTCCACCGCCCCGCAGACCGATGCGCAGCGGGCCGAAGTCGCCACGCGGGCCCGGCTCATCGACGTGTGCGCGCTGGTTCCGCGCACCGAACTGGCGGAGCTGGGGGCGGTACGCGAGGTCGTCAACGACCAAACCGATTCGTGCCGCGTCGAACTGGGCGGCGAAGGCAGCGACACCTACGAATTGAACTGGGCGTCGATGATCATGTTCGACGACGTGCCGCGCCCCGGTGCCTCGGTGGTCCCGCTCGGCGCGGCGTCACTGTCGCTGATGCCGGAACACACGCCGACGGCGACCGAGCGAAGTTGCAGCGCGATCGCGCGTTTCCCCGCCGGGGCCGCCCTGTACCTGGATGCCACCACATTCCCGTCGACCGACCCGTGCGCCCGGCTCGAAACCGTGGCGGCGGGGGCCGTAGAGCGATGGCTGACCGCACCACCGCAGGGCAGTTCGCCCGACACTCAGCTGACGGTCCTGCACGGTGCCGATCCGTGCGCGGTGCGCGCCCTGCTGGAGGGCACCGGTCCGTTCGGCTCGCCGACATTGAAGAACTGCGGATTCACCTATCGCGGTGTCGATGTCGTGGTGAGCTATGAGAACCGGGGCCCGCTCGGTGACGCGACCGTGCAGATGCCGGACGGTCGCACCGCCCACTCGATCGACGACACGAGTTACACCGTGGTGGTCGGGCCCGCCCTGCCCGGCGAGCCGAGCTATTTCGGGCCGTCGGCGCCCGTGGTCGACGTGTTCGCCGATTCACCCGAGGTGGCCACCGAGGTACTGCGGCAAGTACTCACACTGTTCCCCGTCGCCTGAGGGCACAGACACGACCGCAGCGCTTCGCGGGATGTCGCGAAGCGCTGCGGTCGTCGGTGTGGGTGTTACTCCGCGTCGTCGGGGTGGCGGCGGAACGCCACGATGGAGGCGAGGAGTCCGCCCCACACCACGACGATCGAGATGACCATCATCGTGATCGCACCAACTGACATCAGGACTTCGCCTCCTTGGTGAGTTCCACCGAGGTGGAGTTGTCTTCGTCATCAGCGGTGCCGGGCCCGCGCCAGGGCAGCAGCGCCATGACCACACCGAACACGATCGCCGCGCCCGCCACGCCCCAGCCGGCGGTGAGCAGGTAGTCGGTGGTGTAGTCGCCGTAGTTCTTCTCGAACTCCTGGCGCAGGCTGTCGATCATCATCCACATCAGCACCAGCGGGGTGATCACGCCGAGCAGCACCATCCACAGCCGCCCGACCTTCAGGTTCGACACCGTGTCGGTGTGTGTCTGGAGCACGTCGAGCTTGCGCAGCACCCAGGCCACCAGGATCACCGCGACGAAGGCCGCCAGGACGATGCCGTACTGGTTGATGAAGTGGTCGGCCACATCGAGCAGGTACAGGCCGTTGCGGGTGGGGAACAGCCCGATCGAGACCGCGGCGGTGAGGCCGCCGACGATCAGCACGGCGGGTACGCGCGCCAGGCCGGTGCGGTCCTGCACCGAGGAGATGATCACCTGCACGATGCTGATCAGCGAGGACAGCCCCGCCAGCACCAGGCAGGTGAAGAACAGGATGCCGAACCAGGCCGCGCCCGCGGACAGTTCGGAGATGATCGTCGGGAACGCGACGAAGGCCAGCCCGGGCCCGCTGGTGGCGGCCTCGCTCACGGCCACGCCCGTCTGGTGGGCCATGAAGCCCAGCGTGGCGAACACGCCGATGCCCGCCAGGATCTCGAAGGAGCTGTTGGCGAAGCCGGCGACCAGCGCCGAACCGCCGAGATCGGACTTGCGCTTCAGATACGACGCGTAGGTGATCATGATGCCGAAGCCGACCGACAGCGAGAAGAAGATCTGCCCGTAGGCGGCGACCCACACGCTGCCGTCGGTGATACTCGACCAGTCGGGTGAGAAGAACGCGTCGAGTCCGTCGAGGGCGCCGGGCAGGAACAGCGCGCGCACCACCAGGATCAGGAACAGCACGACCAGCAGCGGAATGAAGATTTTGTTGGCCGCCTCGATGCCGCGGCGCACACCGAAGGCGAGTACGCCCAGCGTCACCACCCACACCGCGATCAGCGGCCACAGCACCCCGGGCACGAACGGGGCGGCGAAGCCCGGTTGGTCGGCGATGTGCAGGAAGTCGTTGTTGAAGAACGCCCCGGGGTCACTACCCCATTGCTGGCCGACCGAGAAGCCGACGTAGCGGATGGCCCAGGCGATGATCACCGCGTAGTACACCGCGATCACGAAACAGATCGCGACCTGCCACCAGCCGATCGACTCGGTGAAACGCGAGAGCCGCCGGAACGCCAGCGGCGGCGAGCCACGGAACTTGTGGCCGATCGTGTATTCGAAGATCAGCAGTGGGATACCCGCCGAGAGCAGGGCGATGAGGTAGGGCAGCAGGAAGGCGCCGCCGCCGTTCTCGTAGGCGATATAGGGGAACCGCCAGATATTTCCCAGACCGATCGCCGATCCGATCGCCGCGAGCAGGAACCCCGCTCGTGTACCCCATTGTTCCCGGGGTCGTGCCGTCATCGCACTCTCCATCCGCTCGCGACTGTTGATCTTCGTTGCGCGAAGGACCTTAGTGTAAGTAGCCGGGCGCAGGAGGTCCCGGGATTGCGTGACACCGACGTCTCGATCGGGGCGAGGTTTCGTTGCGGTGACAACGCGACATCGGTCGGGAGCACACGTTTGCGAGCCGGTTGCCCGCGCGGCAGACTCGGGAGGCGGGTGCGGAACCGACCCGCTCCGCCGACAACAGGGGGCAGCGATGTGGCGCAGCACCGCACTCGCCGCGGTGGCCGTGCTCGTCTGCGGCGGCTGCGGTGACAACGGGGACGACACCACCGCCCCCACCACCCGCGAAGCCCTGCCCTCGCCCGTGCTCCCGGCCCCGCCGCCCGAATTCTGGTCGCAGGTGCCCCAGAACCGCGAGCAGCGCGCCACGGTTGCCCAGGCGACGCGGCAGGTGGATGTGTGTGCGGTGCTGCCGCGCGAGCGACTGCGAACGCTCGGCGAGATCCAGAGTGTGACCGTCGGGCTCGACTCGTGCCGGGCCATCATCGACAGCGACGTACCGGGTGCGGGCACCACACTCACCTGGCACGCGACGCTGCTGCCCGAACTACCGCCCGGACAGGGCGATATCAAACGAATCGGCGAGGCGAACGTGCGCCTGGTTCCCGACCGCGACACCGGTGCGCCCCGGTCCTGCGGCGCGACCGCGCAGTTCCCGGCCGGCGCCGCGTTCTATCTCGGCCTGACCACCCCGCCCGGCACGAACCCGTGCGCCCGCGCCGACGAACTGGTGCCGGGCATGATCGAACGGTGGCGGCAGTCCCCACCACAGGGCACCTCGCCGGACACGGTGCCCACCGTGCTGCTGGGCGCCGACCCCTGCGCGGTCCGCGCGAAATTGCCCGACACGGTGCTCGACGAGGAGCAGCGGCTCACCCAGTGCCTGTTCGGTTATCGCGGGCAGGAGATCACCGTCGGGTACGAGTACCGGGTGCCCGAGTACCTGGCCGCCGACAGCACCGAAGAACACATCGACGGCCGGACCGTGCACCGGTCGGTGTCGGTCTATGACCGCACCATCCCCATCTACACCGCCGCGGTGGGACCCGAATTGCCGCCCGAGTCCACCGCTTTCGGCACCCGGGTACCGATCGTGGAGGTGGTCGCGGCCACCGACGAGGTCGCCCGGGACGTGATGTCAGCGGTGCTCACGTTGTTCCCGCAACGCTGAAAATCAGATCCCGAGAACGAGTTTCGCGGTGGTGAAGTAGATGAGCAGACCGGTCGCGTCCACCAGGGTGGTCACCATCGGCGCCGACACCACCGCCGGGTCGATGCGGAACTTCTTGGCCAGCAGCGGCATGGTGCCGCCGATGGTCGCCGCCCAGCCGCAGATGATCACCAGGGTGATGGCGACGACGACCGCGATCTTCGGGCCGACGAACACCGTGCCGATCAGCAGGCCCGCCGCGGCCAGCATGCTGCCGAGCACCAGCCCCACCCGGCATTCACGCCAGATCACCTTCAACAGGTCCGAGACCCGCACCTCACCGACGGCCAGCGCACGCACACACGCGGTGGCGGCCTGGGCCCCGGCGTTGCCACCCGCACCGATGAGCAGCGGAATGAACAGTGCCAGGCTGGCCGCCTGCTCGAGGGTGGTGGCGAAGATATCGGTGACGCTGACGGTGAGTGTGGCCGCGAACAACAGCAGCATCAGCCACAACGCCCGGTAGCGCGCCAGCTGGAACACCTTGGCGGCCATGTAGTGGCCCTCCCACGGCGCCGAACCGGCCTGCTTGGCCACGTCCTCGCTGTCGGCGGCCTCGAGCACTTCCATCGCGTCGTCGATGGTGAGCAGCCCCACCACCCGGTCCTCGCTGTCGACGACCACCAGGTTGATGTCGTTGGTGGAGCTCATCAGCCGCGCGGCCTTCTCCGCGGAGTCGGTGGCCCGCACGAACGGCGGTTCGGTGACGACGAGTTCGGACACCATCGCCTCGGGCGCGTGCAGCACCAGTTCGCGCAGTTCCACGATGCCGGTGAGGCGGCGGCCACGGTCCACGACGGGCAGGGTGTACACGGTTTCGGCGTTGGCGCCCTTGGCCCGCACCAGGGTGAGTGCCTGGGCGACGGTCAGATTGCCCGGCAGCGCGACGACCTCCGGGGTCATGTACATCCCGACCGAGCCCTCGGGGTAACCGAGCAGCGTGGCCGTCATCCGGCGCTCGCGCGGGCTCAGCCCGGCCAGCACCTTCTTGGCCACCTTGGCGGGGGCTTCGTGCAGCATACGGGCGCGGTCGTCGGGGTCCATCGCCTCGACGAGATCGCGGAAGCTCTTCTCGCGCAGGCCCTGCAGGATCTGCTGCTGGTCGACCGGCTCGAGTTCCTCGAACACGGTGATCGCGCGGTCCTTGTCCAGCAACCGGAACACGACTCCGGCCTGGACGGCGTCCATTCGGGCCAGCGCGTCGGCGATCACGTGCGGTGGCCGGTTGTCGAGCCAGTCCATCGCACCGGTCACCCGATGGGTTTCGACGATGTCGCGCACCGATTCCGACAGGATGGCCAGCGCCTCGGTCACCGAACCGTCGTCGGTGACCACGGCGGCCGGTTCGGCCGGACGGTGTTCGTGTGCTGCGTCTTCGGCGGGGACGTGACGTGCTTCGATGAGTTCGATCTGCGACATGGGGCAGTCCTCTGGCGCGACAACGCGCATACCCGTGCCGACGGCGACGGGATGCTACGGGAGTGGATCGGGAGACGGCGATGCACACCGCGGGCGTCCGCCACGACCTTCACGCACGACCACCGGAACGAGCCGGGAAAGAATTCAGTGCGAGAGTGCAGGGGCGACGCCGCGCGGCCTTCGACTAGGGGGTTCGCTGCGCATGCAACACCACCTCCTCGTCGTCGCCGCAGACCTTCGCCGTGCGGATTTCACTGGGAACGCCCGGACAGGCAGACCCCTCTGTGGGAAGAGTACATGCGAGGCCCGACTGTTTCATCCTTACCCTGTAGTACCACTGGTCACAGTGACCACGATCACGCCCGGGCGTGAGTACTCGGTTGCCCGGACACCCGGAACTGGGGACAGTGAACCTCGACGGCCGCAACGGGTGGCCGGACTTCCCCAGGAGGAAATCTGTGCGGTTCGGCATCTTCATTCCCCAGGGCTGGCGGCTCGACCTGGTCGGGATCGAACCGGCGCGACAGTGGTCGGTGATGCGCGAGCTGGCCCAGCGGTTCGACCGGGGCACCGACTGGGAGTCGATCTGGTTGTACGACCATTTCCACACCACCCCCGTCGCCACCGACGAGGCCACCCACGAGGCGTGGACGCTGATGTCGGCCTTCGCCGCCACCACTTCGCGGGTGCGGCTGGGACAGATGTGCACCGCCATGAGCTATCGCAACCCCGCCTACCTGGCCAAGGTCGCCGCCACCGTCGACCTGATCTCGGGTGGGCGCGTGGAGATGGGGATCGGCGCGGGCTGGTACGAGCACGAATGGCGCGCTTACGGTTACGGATTCCCCCCGGCCGGTGCCCGTCTCGACCGCCTCGACGAGGGCGTACAGATCTTCCGGCAGGCCTGGCAGACCGGTCGCGCCACCCTCGACGGCAGGCATTACCAGGTCGACGACGCCATCGTGCAGCCACGCCCGCTGCAGGACAACGGCATTCCGATCTGGATCGCCGGCGGCGGCGAGAAGAAGACGCTGCGGATCGCCGCGAAGTACGCCGACTACACCAACTTCAGCGCCGAGCCCGAGGAGTTCGCGCACAAGTCCGAGGTCCTGCGCGGGCATTGCGCCGAGGTCGGCACCGATTTCACCGCCATCACCCGCACCGGTAACTTCAACACCATCGTCGCCGACACCGAATCCGAAGTGCAGCAGCGGCTCTCGGCGATCGTCGACCGCTACACCCCGTTCCTCGGCGCCGACGAGGCGAAAGCCTATGTCCACGAGCAATTCACGACGAGCCCGGCGGTCGGCACGCCCACCCAGATCATCGACCGGCTCACCACCGTCGCGAACCTGGGCCTGGCGTACGCGATCCTCTACTTCCCCGAAGCCGCCTACGACACTTCGAGTATCGAGCTCTTCGAGAGCGAAGTACTCCCGGCGTTGCGCTGAACCCACTCATTCCTGCGCCGATCCGGTGTGCCCTTGACCACACCGGGTCGGTGCGGCTATGTTCTCTCGCCAACAGAGCTGGACAACCGTTCAACTGAACACGTGTCCATCTGGGGATCGAGGGGCAGCAGGGATGACCAGACCGCACCGCACACACCGACCCGATGGTTCGAAACCCCGGAGGCGGGCCGCGATCCGCTGGCTGATGACGCTGACACTGGTCGCGGCAGCGGCCGCCGGGGGCGGGCAAGCGGCCGCCGAGCCGGCAACCGAGCTGACACCCCTGCGCGCCGACGGAGCCGAGCTGATCGACGGCTACGGGCGCACGGTCCTGCTCCACGGAGTGAACAATGTCGACAAGGAAGCCCCCTACCTGCAACCAGGCGACGGATTCACGCTCACCGACGCGTCCGCGGCGATCCTGGCCCGGCACGGCTTCAACACCGTCCGGCTGGGTGTGTCCTTCGACGGCTTGATGCCCACCGAGGGCGTCGTCGACCACGCCTACCTCGACCGGGTCGAGAGCGTGGTGGACACCCTCGCCGCGCGCGGCATCTACACACTGCTCGACAACCATCAGGACGGACTGTCGAACTCTTGGGGCGGCAACGGATTTCCCGAGTGGGCGATCCGGGCCCGCCCGTCGGACGGAGAACCCAACCCCGGGTTCCCGCTGTACTACCTGATGCCGAGCATGAACCAGGGGTGGGACGAAGTCTGGAACAACACCTTCGGTGTGCTCGAGCATCTCGGCCAGGCATTGGGAGCGCTCGCCGAACGCATGAACGGGCGCGCGAGCGTGCTGGGCATCGAACTGCTCAACGAACCGTGGCCCGGCTCGGCGTTTCTCAGCTGCTACCCGGACGGCTGCCCCGACTTCGACGCGAAATATCAACGCGCGCTACAACAGCTGACCGACGCGGTGCGGGCGCGCAACGCCGAGGTACCGGTGTTCTGGGAACCGAATGTCACCTGGAACGAGGCGATGCCGAGTCACCTCGGTAAGAATCCGCCCATCACCAGCCCGAACATCGTGTTCTCCCCGCACGACTACTGCATCCCGAGTCAACTCGCCATCTACCTCGGACTACCCGAGGAACTGCGGGCCCTGTGCCCGGTCCAGCAGGACGTGACCTGGTCCAACATCGACGCGTTCGCCGAGCGCACCGACATCCCGACCATGGTCACCGAATTCGGCGACGGCGACCCGACGGTGTTGCGCAACACCACCTCTCGCGCCGACGAGCGCTTCGTCGGCTGGCACTACTGGCACTACAGCGCCGGCGACGGCGATCCCTTCCGCGGCGATCTCGGCCGCGAACTGGTCCGCACCTACCCGCAGGCCACGGCAGGCACTCCCGACAGCATGGTCTTCGATTCCAGCACAGGCGATTTCGCGTACCGGTATCACCCTCGTCGAGCTTCGGCGCCGACCGAGATCTATGTCTCGGACCTCTTCCATCCGGACAGCTACGAGGTCGAGGTCAGCGGCGGCCGAGTCACCTCGGCGCCCGAGGCCCGCATCGTCACGGTGGAAGCCGATGGCACCGACCCGGTCACAGTTCGAATCCACCGCCCCGGCTCGGCGGGGGCCGACCTACCCGTCGGCGGCGGCACCGGATCAGCTTCCGGATTGCCTTGGCCGTCTTCCGGTTCCGCAGGCGGACCATCACCGGCAGCGCGGTGATCAGGGAGACAAGGTCGACAACAGGTACTTCTTAAGCGACGTCGACCACGCTCAGCCGCATGAGCAACGCAGCACCGCCGGGGTACCGCGGCTACGCGCGCGACGCGGAGCAGCGACCGGCGTTCATCGCATCCGAAGCACCGGAGACCGCACGCCCCAGGGATGAATTCCCGCTGACCGCACGCACTTCCCGCGGCGACGAGACCGGGGTGATCGCCGCCTTCCTCGTCGACATGGCTCTGCACGCCGCGATCGGGGCCACCGCCTGGTACCTCGCGCCCGGTCAGACGGCTGTGCTGTACGGCCTCCTGGTGTGGCTCGGAGGGTCCTTCCTGCACCGGACGGTTGTGCAACGGCTCACCCGGACGACGATCGGCAAGTGCTCATACGGACTCCGATTGCGCTACGCCGACGGCAGCTACCCCTCGATCTGGCAGCTGATCGGGCAGTGGTTCCGGGGCGGCTGGGCCTGCTTCGACCTCTTCGGTACGGCCCGATGACGCGACAAGGGCGGTCCCCCCGGGGGGGACCGCCCTTCACCGTCGGCTCAGCTCACAGCATGCAGCTGACGCAGCCCTCCACCTCGGTCCCCTCGAGGGCCATCTGGCGCAGGCGGATGTAGTAGAGCGTCTTGATGCCCTTGCGCCAGGCGTAGATCTGGGCCTTGTTCAGGTCGCGGGTGGTGGCGGTGTCCTTGAAGAACAGGGTCAGCGACAGGCCCTGGTCCACGTGCTGGGTGGCCGCGGCGTAGGTGTCGATGATCTTCTCGTAGCCGATCTCGTACGCGTCCTGGTAGTACTCCAGGTTGTCGTTGGTGAGGTACGGGGCCGGGTAGTAGACGCGGCCGATCTTGCCTTCCTTGCGGATCTCGATCTTCGACGCCACCGGGTGGATGGAGCTGGTGGAGTGGTTGATGTAGGAGATCGACCCGGTCGGCGGTACGGCCTGCAGGTTCTGGTTGTAGATGCCGAACTCCTGCACCGACGCCTTCAGCGCCCGCCAGTCGTCCTGGGTGGGGATGTGCACGCCCGCGTCGGCGAAGATCTGCCGGACCCGGTCGGTCTCGGGCTCCCAGGCCCGCTCGGTGTACTTGTCGAAGTACGCACCGCTGGCGTACTCGGAGTCGGCGAACCCACCGAAGGCGCTGCCGCGTTCCTTGGCGATCAGGTTCGATGACCGAATCGCGTGGTAGACCACGGTGTAGAAGTAGATGTTGGTGAAATCGACACCCTCTTCGGAACCGTAGTGGACCCGTTCACGCGCGAGGTAGCCGTGCAGGTTCATCTGGCCGAGGCCGATGGCGTGGGACTCGTTGTTGCCCTGCTCGATCGAGGGCACCGAGTAGATGTGGGTCTGATCCGACACCGCAGTCAGGGCGCGGATCGAGGTCTCGATGGTCTGCCCGAAGTCGGGTGAGTCCATGGCCTTGGCGATGTTGAGCGAACCCAGGTTGCACGAGATGTCCTTGCCCACCTTGGCGTAGGACAGGTCGTCGTTGAACTCCGAGGGGGTGGAGACCTGCAGGATCTCCGAGCACAGGTTCGAGTGGGTGATCTTGCCCTTGATCGGGTTAGCCCGGTTCACCGTGTCCTCGAACATGATGTAGGGGTAGCCCGATTCGAACTGCAGCTCGGCGATGGTCTGGAAGAACTCGCGCGCCTTGATCTTCGACTTGCGGATGCGCTTGTCGTCGACCATCTCGTAGTACTTCTCGGTGACGTCGACATCGGCGAAGGGCTTGCCGTAGATGCGCTCCACGTCGTACGGCGAGAACAGGTACATGTCCTCGTTGTTGCGCGCCAGTTCGAAGGTGATGTCGGGGATCACCACACCGAGCGAGAGCGTCTTGATGCGGATCTTCTCGTCGGCGTTCTCCCGCTTGGTGTCGAGGAAGCGGTAGATGTCGGGGTGATGGGCGTGCAGATACACCGCACCCGCGCCCTGACGCGCACCGAGCTGATTGGCGTAGGAGAAGGAGTCCTCGAGCAGCTTCATGATCGGGATGACACCGGAGCTCTGGTTCTCGATCTTCTTGATCGGCGCGCCGTGCTCACGAATGTTGCTCAGCAGCAGCGCGACACCGCCGCCGCGCTTGGACAGCTGCAGCGCGGAGTTGATCGAGCGCCCGATGGACTCCATGTTGTCCTCGATGCGCAGCAGGAAGCACGACACGGGCTCGCCGCGCTGCTTCTTGCCGGAGTTGAGGAACGTGGGGGTGGCGGGCTGGAAGCGGCCGTCGATGATCTCGTCGACCAGGTTGCTCGCGAGCACCTCGTCACCGGCGGCCAGCGTGAGCGCGACCATGCAGACACGGTCCTCGAACCGCTCCAGGTAGCGCTTACCGTCGAAGGTCTTGAGCGTGTAGGAGGTGTAGTACTTGAACGCGCCGAGGAAGGTGGGGAACCGGAACTTCTTCGCGTACGCCTTCTGGAACAGCTGCTTGACGAAGGGGCGACCGTACTGTTCGAGCACCTCGGTCTCGTAGTAGTTCTCCTCGACCAGGTAGTCCAGCTTCTCGTCCAGGTTGTGGAAGAAGACGGTGTTCTGGTTCACGTGCTGCAAGAAGTACTGGTTGGCGGCCTCACGATCCTTGTCGAACTGGATCTCACCGTTGGGGCCGTACAGATTCAGCATGGCGTTGAGGGCGTGGTAGTCGAGCGCCTCACCCGCCTCGCCGCGCACCACCGGCTGTTCTAGGCGTGCTGTCTTGCCGGATGGTGCAGTGGTTGCTGTTGCCAAAACAATCCCAATCCCTCTCGGACGCGCGCGACGTCCTCAGCGGTTCCCATGAGTTCGAAGCGATACAGGTACGGCACCCCGCATTTGCGGGAGATGATGTCACCGGCAGCGCAGTAGGTATCGCCGAAGTTCGTGTTCCCGGCCGCGATCACCCCGCGCAGCAGCGCGCGGTTGTGCGGGTCGTTGAGGAACTTGGCGACCTGCCGCGGAACGAGGTCCCGGTCGGGACGTTGTCCACCCATGACGTGCCGACCACCCCCGTAGGTGGGAGTGATCAGCACGTAGGGCTCGTCGATCCGCAGCGATTCAGCGGTGTGCAGTGGTAGCCGGGTGGCCGGCAGGTCCAGCTTCTCGACGAAACGATGAGTGTTCTCCGAAGCGCTGGAGAAGTAGACCAGCCCGCCCGGAGTCGTCCGTTCGGGCATGGATGCCTCCTTGCGGCGAAAATCCTAGGCAGCCGCGACGGCGAGCGACTTGATCCGGTCGGGGCGGAAGCCCGACCAGTGGTCCTCGCCCGCGACGACGACCGGCGCCTGCAGGTACCCGAGTGCCATGACGTAGTCACGCGCCTCGGCGTTCTCGGAGATGTCGATGATGTCGTAGTCCACCCCGACCTTGTCGAGTGCCTTGTAAGTGGCATTGCACTGAACGCAAGCGGGCTTGGTGTACACGGTGACGGTCATTCAGAGTCCCTCTCTCCTATGCCTGATCCACAGCCTGTGATCCGTATGCAGTGCACGAACGGTGATGCTGCGCAAACTCCTGGATCTGGCGAGGAAAGCCCTGCTCGCAACCCCTTCCCTTGGGTCCGATCAGTGGTGGCTCAACACCGCCCTCCAGTACCGAAGACACTACACCTAGTGGCCGACAGATTGGTACAACACAAGGTGTTGCGAGTCGCACAGATGTAATTTCCACCCGGTAAGTCGCAGGACGGACGATCGACGAGCTGCGCGAACAGTGGCTCAGATCACGATTTCGCCTACCGGCGAGTCTTCAGCAAACCATGCGCACAGCGCAGGGGCGCCGCATCCCCGATGGATGCGACGCCCCTGTGAGCCACCGACAGCCTACGCCGAGACGAACGTGCCGTTCGCCGCGGCGATCAGTTCGTGCACGGTCGCGCCGAGCTGGGTCAGCGCCTCGGCGTCTTCGGCCGGGTGGACCTGCCCGAACCGCTCGCCGATCGTGGCGAACTGCGCCGAAGCCGACTCCACGACCGCCCCGCCGGCCACGCCGACCGCCTTCACGGTGTCGCCGTGCGCCCACACCCCGGCCCGCGGGCTCATCGAGGCGCTCACCACGGCCACCGGCTTGTCCTTGATCGCACCGGTGCCGTAGGGGCGCGAGGCCCAGTCGATGGCGTTCTTCAGCACGGCGGGCACGGTGCCGTTGTATTCGGGGGTGACCAGCAGGACGGCGTCGGCGGCGGCGACGGCGTCGCGCAGGTCCTGCGCCTGCGCCGGCACCACACCGGGCACGTCCAGGTCCTCGTTGTAGAACGGAATCTGCGCGAGACCCTCGTAGATCGCGATGTCGACACCCTCGGGTGCGGTCTGGGCAGCGGCTTCGGCCAAGCGGCGGTTGATCGAGTCCGCGCGCAGGCTGCCGACCAGAGTAAGGATGCGGGTCTCGCTCATGACGACTCCTGGTGTAGTCAGTGGGGTGATCGAAGTTTCATCAGAGACTAACCGGACCGTGGTCCGATTACTTCCCGGGGAGGACGTGTGAGCGGCGTGAGCTACACCACACCCAGATCGGACGATCCGTCCCCGCTGCCGATCGGCCGGCCGATCGCCCGACCGTTACCCGGCAGCGCCGAACCCGCCGAACGCGCCGACGCCGCACGCAACCGCGCGCTGCTGCTCGACGCCGCCCAGCAGCTGGTGCGTGAGCACGGCGTCGCCGGGCTCACGATGGACGCGCTGGCCAAACGCGCCGGTGTCGGCAAGGGCACCATAT
This sequence comes from Nocardia halotolerans, assembly GCF_042650145.1. Taxonomy (NCBI): domain Bacteria; kingdom Bacillati; phylum Actinomycetota; class Actinomycetes; order Mycobacteriales; family Nocardiaceae; genus Nocardia; species Nocardia halotolerans. Next base: position 544,166 of record NZ_JBHSDL010000014.1, read on the forward strand.
TCCGCCGGTTCGGCAACCGCACCGGGCTGATGCTGGCCCTGCTCGACCACTCCGAGCAGAAGTTCCAGACTGCCTTCATGTTCGGGCCCGGGCCGCTGGGCCCCGAAGCCGCCCCGGTCGACCGGCTGATCGCGTTCGGGCGAACCCGTCTGCTCGACATCGAGGTGGAGGGCGATCTACACCGCGCCGCCGAGCAGAACGGTCATTTCGCCGGTGGCCCGTACGCCCTGCACCGGGCCCACGTGCTGCTGCTACTGCGCGCCGCGGGAGTCACCGGTGAGCTCGGGCTGATCGCCGACACGCTGCTGGCCACCCTGTCGGCGGCACTGGTGATCCACCAGATCGAGGTGCTCGGCTACCGGCGCGAGCGGATCGGCGACAACTGGGAATGGCTCGTTCGCCGAGTCGTTCCTCCTGTCCGCCAAGTAGAGTGAGACGGCATGGGGACACTGCGTGAACAGATCATTGCCGAACTGGGTGTGCGACCCGAGATCGAGCCCAAGCAGGAGGTGCGCCGCCGCGTCGACTTCCTCAAGGAATACCTGAGCACCACCCCGGCCAAGGGCTTCGTGCTCGGGATCAGCGGCGGGCAGGACAGTTCGCTGGCCGGCCGGCTGTGCCAGCTCGCGGTCGAAGAGCTGCGCGCCGACGGTGCCGATGCGACGTTCCTGGCGGTCCGGCTGCCCTACGGCGTACAGGCCGACGAGCCCGACGCGCAGCTCGCACTGAACTTCATCGACCCCGATCGCACCGTGGTGGTGAACATCCGCCCCAGCGTCGACGCGGTGTCGGTGGAGGTCGCCGGTGCCATCGACCACGAGCTGCTGCGCGACTTCGTGCGCGGCAACATCAAGGCCCGCGAGCGGATGGTCGCCCAGTACGCGCTGGCCGGCCAGGAGCACCTGCTCGTGATCGGCACCGATCACGCGGCCGAGGCGGTCACCGGCTTCTTCACCAAGTACGGCGACGGCGGGGTGGATCTGACCCCGCTCACCGGCCTCACCAAACGCCAGGGCGCCTCCCTGCTCCAGGAGCTCGGCGCACCCTCCCGGTTGTGGTCCAAGGTCCCCACCGCCGACCTCGAAGACGACCGCCCGGCCCTGCCCGACGAGGACGCCCTCGGCGTGCGCTACAGCGAGATCGACGACTACCTCGAGGGCAAGGACGTCACCGACGAGGTCGCGGCCCGCGTCGAATCACTGTTCACCAAGACCCGCCACAAGCGCACCGTCCCGGTCACCCCGCTCGACACCTGGTGGAAATAGGAAGTACCTAGCCGCTAGCCGCCCGCGAACGGCGGCAGGACGTCGACGGATTCGCGGAGCATGGCGGCCGGGTCGCGGGTGAGTTCGTCACCGATGAGGAAGGCGCACACGCGCACCAGCGTGTCGACGTCGGCGCCGTAGGTGGCGGCCAGTCGCGCCCGGAGGTCGGCGACGGTGGCGCCCGGTGGCAGGTCCAGTGATTCGGTGTTCTTGCCCACCGCGTCGGCGATCGCGGCGAAGTAGCGGACCTCAACCACCGATGGCTCCCATCGTGCGTTCCGGAGGGACGAAGCCGGCGGCATCGATACCGTGCCCGGCCCATTTCTGCCACATCGCGCCCCGCCACAGCTCGGCGACCTCGGCGTCGTCGGCGCCCGAGCGCAGGACGCTGCGCACGTCGAACTCCTGGTCGCTGAACAGGCACGAGCGCAGCATGCCGTCGGCGGTGAGCCGGGTGCGGTCACAGTTGTCGCAGAACTTGCGGGTGACGGTGGCGATGATGCCGACCGTGCCTGGGCCACCGTCGACCAGCCATTTCTCGGCCGGTGCCGACGGGTCGGCGCGAGCGGTGGGGGTCAGCTCGAAACGGGTGCCGAGCACCTCGAGCAGGTCGGCGGCGGTCACCATGTGATCACGCGCCCACTCGTGGTCGGCGTCGAGCGGCATCTCCTCGATGAACCGCAGTTCACAGTCCTCGGCCAGGCACCAGGCGAGCAGGTCGGCCGCGCCGGCCAGGTTCGCGCGCATCAGCACCGCGTTCACCTTCACCGGCGCCAGTCCCGCGTCGCGGGCGGCGCGGATGCCGTTGAGCACCGATTCGAGGCGGTCGCGGCGGGTGAGGCGGGTGAAGTCGGCGCGGTCGACGGTGTCGAGGGAGACGTTCACCCGCGACAGACCCGCCTCGGTGAGCGCGCGCACCCGATGTTCGAGGCCCACCCCGTTGGTCGTCATCGCCAGCGGTGTGCCGGGCACCGCGGCGTGGCAGCCGGCGATGATCTCCTCCAGCTCCCGGCGCATCAGCGGTTCACCGCCGGTGAAGCGCACTTCGCGCACACCCAGTTCCCGCACCGCGAGCGAAACGAGCCGCACGATCTCGGTCGCGGTGAGCAGTTCCTCGCGCGGGATGGGCGGCAGACCTTCCTCGGGCATGCAGTAGGTGCAGCGCAGCGAACATTTCTCGGTGATGGAGACACGCAGGTCGCGGGCGATGCGGCCGAAGCGGTCGACGAGCAGCGGCGTCTCGGGCCTGCCGTCCAGCGACGGCCGCTCCGATCGCACAGCGGGAATCCCCATCTCGACCAGCGTCATCCTTCCAGTATGACCCGTTGACCCGAGTGCGGCGGGGGCGGCGGGCCGATTGGTCATGAACTCTTCAGCTCACCGCGCGCACCCGGTCGCGGTGAGCCACGCGGGCCCTACCCGCGGGTCCGGCGACGATTAGGCTGGCATCATGACTCCCCGGCCCGCCACCGTGTCGGCGCGCAGCGTCGACGACTACCGCGACACCGTTGCCGAGCTGCTGGCCCATCTCGCCGATCGTCCGGACGAACAGGTGCCGGTACCCGCCGCGCTCGGGCGCACGCTCTCGGCAGATGTGGCGTCGCCGATCGATCTGCCCGTGTTCCGCAATTCGGCGATGGACGGTTACGCGGTACGCGCCGCCGATGTCGCCGTCACACCGGTGACCCTGCCGGTGGGCGGGGTGATCGCGGCGGGCAGGCCGGGTACCGAAGCGCTGCCCGCGGGTGCGGCCGTGAAGGTGATGACCGGTGCGCCGCTGCCCCCGGGCGCCGACTGCGTGATCCCGGTGGAGGACGTGCAGGCCGACGGCGCCCGGATCGTGATCGAACGGGGCCGTGGCCGTGGCGAGTTCGTGCGCGAGGCAGGCACGGATGTGCGGGCCGGCGAGTTGCTGGCGCGGGCCGCGACAGTGCTCGCGCCCCGCCACATCGCCGCGCTGGCCGCCGTCGGACTGCCCACCGTGGGCGTGCTGACCCGGCTGCGCGCGGTCTGTCTCACCACCGGCGACGAACTGCGGCCCGCGGGTGCGGCGCTGGCGCCCGGACAGATCTACAACTCCAACGGCATCGCGCTGGCCGCCGCCCTGCAGGCCGACGGTGTCGAGGTGCTCGAGGTGGCCCACAGCACCGACGACCCGGCGATCTTCACCGACCTGCTGCGTTCGGCGGTGGCGCGCGCCGATGTGGTGTTCACCTCCGGCGGTGTGTCCAAGGGCGACTTCGAGGTGGTCAAGGATGTGTTGCAGCCGCTGGGCGGAACCTTCGGCCCGGTCGCGGTGCAGCCGGGCGGACCGCAGGGCTACACCGTGGTCGACGGCGTGCCGGTGCTCAGTTTTCCGGGCAACCCGGTGAGCACGATGGTGTCCTACGCGGTGTTCGCCCGGCCGGCCATCCGCGCGCTGGCTGGCCTGCCGGCTCCCGAGAGCCGCGAAACGACCCTGTTGACCTCGGTGCGCTCCCCCGCCGGCAAACGCCAGTACCTGCGTGGCCGGGTGAACGCCGACGGCGTCGAGGTGGTGTCGGGTCCCGGCTCACATCTGATCGCCGGAATGGCCTGGTCCGATGCGCTCGTCGATGTGCCGGCCGAGGTCACCTCGTTGCCGACCGGCGCAACTGTGCGAATCTTGAAGCTATGAGCGAGTTGTCGCACGTCGACCGCGAAGGTCGCGCCCGCATGGTCGATGTCAGCGCCAAGGCCGACACCACCCGGATCGCCGTTGCCGCAGGCGAATTGCAGACCACGGCCGAGGTGGTGGCGTTGGTGCGGGCCGAGGGCATGCCGAAGGCCGATGTGCTGTCGACGGCACGGCTGGCCGGAATCGCCGGTGCCAAGCGGACTTCCGAGTTGATCCCGCTGTGCCACCAGCTGGCGTTGTCGTCGGTGAAGGTGGAGTTCGGGTTCACCGAGACCACCATCACCGTCGAGGCGACAGCCAAGACGACGGGGCCGACCGGGGTGGAGATGGAGGCACTCACCGCCGTGGCCGTGGCGGGGCTCACCCTGCACGACATGGTGAAGGCCGTGGACCCGGCCGCGGTGATGAACGGGGTGCGGTTGGTCACCAAAGAAGGTGGCAAGCACGGGCATTGGGTGCGGCCGGAATCGCGGGGCGCCGACGGCGCCGAGCGGCTCAGCCGGCCAGCGCAGGCCGACGCCGAACCGGCGGCGAGCACGCCGTCGCCCGCCGCAGGCACGCCGTCGCCCGCCGCCGGCGCGCCATCAGCCGCCGCCGACGCACCATCAGCCGCCGCCGACGCACCATCAGCCGCCGCCGACGCACCATCAGCCGCCGCCGACGCACCATCAGCCGCCGCCGACGCGCCGTCAGCCGCCGATCGCACGACGGCACCCGAGCACGGACACCGATCCATGGCCACACGCGGGCACGAGTCCATGACCACGGGCGGGCGCGAGGCAGGGGTACGTGGGTGTGAAACGGGCGGGCACCAGCACGGACGGGCCGCCGCGCAGCATGGCGGTGATGATTCGCGTACCGCGGTGGTGCTGGTGGCCTCCACCGGTGCCGCGGCGGGGACACGCACCGACACCACCGGGCCGGTACTCACCGAATGGCTGACCGCACAGGGTTTCTCGGTGCGCGGTCCGCTGGTTTACGCCGACGCCGAGATCGCCGCCGGGCTGGCCGACGCCCTGAGCGCGGCGCCCGCTCTGGTCGTCACCACCGGCGGCACCGGCGCCTCGCCCACCGACGCGACTCCCGAGGCCACGCACGCGGTGCTCGACCGCGAGCTGCCCGGTGTGGCCGAGGCCATCCGGCAGCGGGGCACCGCGAAGTTCCCACTCGCCGCGCTCAGCCGCGGGGTGGCCGGGCTCGCCGGGAGCAGCGTGGTGGTCAACCTGCCCGGCTCCCCCGGCGGCGTGAAGGACGGCATCGCCGTGCTGGAGCCGCTGTTGGACCATCTGCTCGCGCAAGTAGCCGGAGGCGGCAACCATGAATGACCCCGGCTCGGTCCGGTTGACCGCGATCAGTGATCAGGATCTCGACCCCGTGGCGGTCGAGAACGCCGTGGACGGACCGGAATTCGGCGCGGTGGTCGTTTTCACCGGCAAGGTACGTAACCACGATGGCGGTCAGGAGGTTTCGTCACTCGAGTACTCGGCGCACCCACAGGCCGAACGGTTCCTGCGCGCGGTGTGCGCCGAAGTCTCCACCGCCAGTGGGCTGCCCGTCGCCGCGGTGCACCGCATCGGTTCGCTCACCATCGGTGATCTCGCGATCGTGGTGGCCGTGGCCGCCCCGCACCGGGCCGAAGCGTTCACTGTGTGTCATCAACTCGTGGACCGCATCAAACACGAGGTGCCGATCTGGAAACGGCAGCTGTTCGCCGACGGGCTGTCGGAATGGGTCAACGCCTGCGGTTAGACCACGCTCGGGGTGTATCGCCAGACCGGGAGCATCGCCTGCCCGTCCAAGAGTGCTGCGCCGTCGAACACCGTGGCGGCCAACCTCTTGCGTGCCGCTTCGGCGTCGAGGCCGCTGCCGATCAGCACCAGGTTCGTCACCCGCTGTTCGCCGCGTGCCCAGGTACCCGGCGTGAACACCACATGCCTGCCCACCAGGTGCAGCTCGAATTTGCGCCGCTCCCCCGCCACCGCGAAGCTCACGTAACCCTTGGCGCGGAACAGGCCAGGTGGCGGGTCTTCGAGGAAGTCGACCAGCGCGCGAGGGTCGAGAGGGTGCTCGCTGGTGAACGACACCGAGGCGTATTCGTCGTGCAGATGACGGTGCGCGGGGTCGTCGTGGTCGTGGTCGTGCTCGTCGAGCAGGGCGTCGAAGCTCAACTGCTGGGCCACTTTCGGCTCCGCCGGGGCGCGATCGTCGAACAGCAGGCCGGGGTCGACGCGGCCGTGCGTGGTGGCGTGGACCGGCACCTGGCCCACCCACTCCCGCACTTGCTCGCGTAAGCCGGCCAGCGCCTCGGCCGAGACCAGGTCGGCCTTGTTCACCAGCACCAGGTCGGCCAGGCGCAGGTGGGTGACCAGTTCGGGGTGACGGTCGCTCGTCTCACCGAACAGTTGCGCGTCGACGACCTCCACCAGCCCGCCGTATGCGATCCGCGGATTCGGGTTCGCCACCACCATCCTGATCAGATTCCGGGGTTCGGCCAGCCCGCTGGCCTCCACCACGATCACATCCACCGCACTGCGCGGCTGGGCCAACTGGGCGAACAGGTCGTCGAGTTCGGACACGTCCACCGCACAGCACACGCACCCGTTGCCCAGCGACACCATCGCGTCTACTTGGCCGGCCACCAGCATCGCGTCGATGTTCACCGCCCCGAAATCGTTGACCACCACACCGATCCGGGTGCCACGATTGTTGCGCAGCAGATAGTTCAGCAGCGTGGTCTTCCCCGACCCCAGGAACCCAGCGACGATCACCACAGGAATCACCGGTCCATGGTGCCACCCGCACCCGGGCGAGCCCGCCGCTGACCGATCCGAGCGCAAGTGCGCTGGTCAGCGCTGTCGTCAGAACGCCGAAAGCCGCCGTCGCCGAGGGCGGGTGCTGCTCGATGAGACAGGCTCGTCGCCGAGAACGGCTGCTGAGCCGGCGTGAGCTCGGCGTGTCTGTGCCCTCTTCGCGCCGCAGGCACTCGCTCGCGAGTCGGGCCGGTCGAGTCCGCGAGGACACCCAGCTCCGTGCCGACACGACACAGCCGCCCCTCACCTGCGAGGGGCGGCTGCGCGGTGCTGGACTATTCGGGACCGAAAACGATCCCTACCAGTGTGTATGCGAGATTGATCAGCTGGTTGGTGATGGCGGTGTTGTCCATGCCGAGGGACTGAGCCATCGGCATCAGCAGGTTCATGACGGTGAGCACCGGGCCACCCAGGGAACTGCTCAGCGAGGAGATGTCCGGAACCGACTCGTCGGGAGTGGACTGGGCCTTCGGGCTGGTACCGCGTTCGCGCGGGGTGGGCGCCGGTGCCGGAGCAGCGCCGCCGGGGGGCGCGGTGCGGACCTGGATGCCGGAACGGGCCGACGGGACACGGTCGCTGACCGGGGCGCGGGCCGGGGCGACCGCCGGGGGCGCCGGGTCTTCGACGGGCGGCGCCTGATCACCGGGCTCGTTCGGCGACGAACCGGCCGACCCGGTCGATACTCCCGGCCGCGCGGGCGGGCTCGCCGGGTCGGCGGCCTCACTCGACTTCGTGCCGGGTGCTGTCGCCGGGTCGGCGGCCTCGCCCGACTTCGTGCCGGGTGCTGTCGCCGGGTCCGCAGCCTCGCCCGACTTCGAGCCGGGTGCTGTCGCCGGGTCCGCAGCCTCGCCCGACTTCGAGCCGGGCGCTGTCGCCGGGTCCGCAGCCTCGCCCGACTTCGAGCCGGGCGCTGTCGCCGGGTCCGCAGCCTCGCCCGACTTCGAGCCAGGCACTGTCGCCGGATCAGCGGCTTCGCCCGGCTCGATCGGCTGCTGTGCGGGAGCAGTGGTGGTGGTCGGGTCCGCGGCGGCGCCGGGCTCCAGGGGTTCCTGGGCGGGGGTCGACGGCGTGGTCGCTTGGGCCGGGACGAGTTGGGGTGCCTTCGTCACGGGCTTGTTCAGCAGGAAGCCGACGACGCCCGTCGCGATGGCCACCGCGTGCTTCAACTGGCCTTCGCGGGATTCCAGCAGGGCCGCGTCCTCGGGGTTGGCCCCGTTGCCCATCTCGACGAAGACGAGCGGTACCCGTGTCAGGGCGGGACCGGCGACGTCGGCGCGGGTCTGCAAGCCCGCGGTGGCACCGGCGTAGTCGGCGGTGGGGATGCCCGCGGCGACGTACGCGTCGCGCACCGCGTTGGACGCGGCCAGGCCGGGTCCGGCCTGCGCCTGCTGGGCGGCGGGGTCGGGGATGGGCAGTTGCGGCACGATCAGGTGGAAGCCGCGCTGCTCGGGTGCGGCGCTGTCGGCGTGGATGCTCACCGCCACGTCGGCGCCGGATTCGTTGGCGGCGCGCGCACGGTCGTCCACACAGCCGCCCCAGCCGGTGTCGTCGGTGCGACTGAGCACCACCTCGGCACCCAGCGCCCGCAACGACTCCTGCACCAGCTGGGCGACGTCCCAGTTGATGGTGTGTTCGGGGACGCCGTGCAGTGACGTCATGCCGGTGGTCTGGCAGTCCTTGGTGCCGCCGCGGCCGTTGTCGACCTGGCGGGCGAGGTCCTGCGCGTGCGCGGTGCCCTGATGGCCGGGGTCGAGGAAGATCGTCTTGCCTGCGAGCTGGTCGCCGGTGCTCGGCTCGGGCGCGGCGTGGGCGGTCACGGGCACGAGCCCGGACAGTGACACCACGACTGCGGCGGAGACAGCGGAGCAGAGTCCGGCCTTGATGATGTTTGGTTGCATGTTTCGGTCGGCGCCCCGGAAACGGAGCACCCCTCCCTTCCCATTGGTAACACCAAACCCAGTGGTTTACTCTCGCAACACAGCAACCTCAGAGCAAGCACCGTTATCGAAATGCAACAGCCAGGAAAGAACCGCTCCGCATTGGTCGCGCGTTCAGATCCGGCCGCGATTCGGCGGATCAGACAATTTCCGGCAATCGCGGGCGCCCGCGTCCGTTAAGCGACTCTTCAGAATCCTGCTGGGCCGGTGCCGGAGAGTAGTTCTCGCGAGCCCGGCCGGGCCTGCTCCAGGAGGGGGGAGCAGGGCCGCCGGGCTCGCCCGTTTCCCGACTTCGCCCGAACCCGCCACGCGATCGCGTCCGGACGACGACAATCGCGGGCGAGGAGCGAACACGTGGACATCCATGCATTTCCGACCGGCGCACACACGCCGGTCGATCAGGCCGAGGCCGCCGGCATCGCGGACCGTCACCTGCCCACCGCGGCACCGGGCACCGAACGCCGCATCGTCGAATTCGCGCAGGGTTTCACCGTGCACGTCGTCGACCCGACGCACGCGCCGCCCGATCGACCGGTCGTCGTGCCCGGTTCGGTGTATGTCATCGACAAGGCGACCGCCGCGGTGTCGTGCTGGCCGACCTACCCGAGCGAGCTGGTCGCCGAACAGTACGCACATCTGCTGCGCACCGGGCGGCTGATCGTCGCCGACGAGTGGCCCGAACAGGATTGATCCACCCGGCGCCGATCCGCGCCGCACACAGGTGACTCCCCCACCCCTCGCCACTCCGGCATAGGGTGGATTCCGCGCGCCCGCGCACTACCGGATGCCGTTGACCAGCGTCGATGTCACTCCACCAGCATCGCGACGGCAACAGAATTGCACACATAGCGATGTGTGCATATGATTGCGGCGATCGAACACCGAAAGAGGGGAAACGATGGGCGCAGGACATGGACACGACCACGGGGTATCGGCAGACAGCGATCGGCGCTGGCTGGCCGGCGCGCTGGCGCTGATCGTCACGTTCCTGATCGGCGAGGTGATCGTCGGCGTCATCGCCGATTCACTGGCACTGCTCTCCGATGCCGCGCACATGACCACCGACGCCGCCTCCATCGCGCTGGCACTGTGGGCGATCCGGCTCGCGGCGCGACCGGCGACCGGCCGGATGACGTTCGGCTGGAAACGCGTGGAGATCCTGTCGGCCCAGGCCAACGGACTCACCCTGCTGCTACTGGCACTGTGGCTCGGTTACGAGGCCATCCGCCGGCTGTTCGAGCCGCCGGAGGTGCACGGGGTCCTGGTACTGATCACCGCACTGGTCGGTGTCGCCGTGAATCTGCTCGCCACCTGGATGATCAGCCGGGCCGATCGGACCAGTCTCAATGTCGAGGGCGCCTACCAGCACATCCTCAACGATCTGTTCGCGTTCATCGCCACCGCCGCCGCCGGCCTGGTCATCATCCTGACCGGCTGGGTGCAGGCCGATGTGGTCGCCACCCTGATCGTGGTCGCGCTGATGATCCGGGCCGGCCTCGGGCTGATCCGCGCGTCGAGCCGCATCTTCCTCGAGGCCGCCCCCGAGCACCTGGACCCCGCGCAGATCGGTCGCGACATGGCCGCCCGCGAGCATGTCACCGAGGTGCACGACCTGCACATCTGGGAGATCACCTCGGGTTCGCCCGCCCTCTCCGCGCACGTACTGGTGGAGCCGGGCAACGACTGCCACGCGGTCCGCGAGGACATCGCGCACATGCTCGCGCACGACCACCACATCGAGCACGTCACCCTGCAGGTCGATCACGCCGGCCCACAGGTTCTCGACATCGGTATCCGTGACAGCAACACCCATCCCTGCGGCGACTCACACAGCCCGAAACACGTATCGCCGGGAAAGGCGCCGCACGCGCACTGAGCGAAACGGCAGAAGGCCCCACACCTGGTCGGTGCGGGGCCTTTCGCGTCGGTCACGCGCGATGGCGGACCTGGTCGCTATTGCGACTTGTGAGGCTTTATCAGCCGCCGAACGAGCCGGTCCACAGGGTGTCGACCAGACCGTGCAGGGCGGCACCGAAGGTGTCGAAGAGGCCGTTCAGGGCGGCGCTACCGGTGTCGATGATAACGGGGATCATAGTAATTCCTCTGTTTCTCGCATGGGCCCAGCCGGAGCTGGCTTACGAATGGCATATCGACGTCGATTCGGCCCGAGTTACGGTTTCATCAATTTGGTGACGGGGGTAACAGTTGGCTCATAAACCTATCACCACCTGGCCTTTTCGTGCAGTACGCGCAGTTCCTTAACACCTCATGAGAGCCTTCTGAGAATTATGTTACGCAATCCGGTAAGACTGCTGCCCCGATAATCGGGGGCACTGCTACACAATGTCTCGGCAATTATCCGAAACCGGCATTTCGGTCGAATAGCCCCGATCATGGTGCGCTACCGGCCCGCTGATCGGCGTGCCCGCCAACATGCGCAGCCCCAGCTCCAGGAAGGCCAGATGCGTGCGCATGCGGGCGACCGAGCCGACCGTCGTGGTCCCCATCGGTGCGCGCTGTCCAGCGAAGCGGGCGTCGAGCCAGTCGAGCACCACGGGCACGACGAGGAATTCGAGGGGCAGATGCGAGCCGCGGCGGATGCGCAGGTACCGAACAGTGGCGCCGGCCTGTTCGTAGCGCCGGACGAGGGCGTCGATGTCGGCCACGGCGATCACCTCGTCGCGCACGCCTTGCAGCACCAGCAGCGGGGCGGAGGGGGCACGGGTGCCCGGTTCGACGTCGGCGAGGATGCGGCGCAGCGCGGGCTCGGCGAGCAACTCCGCCACCCCGTCGCGTAGGTGGGCCGTGACGTCGCGGCGGGCGAAACGCAGCAGCAGGGCGAAAGTGCTGCGGTGCTGTGCCTCGCCGAGCAGCGCGCGGTAGGCGGCGTCGAAGTGATCGTCCAGCACGGGACCGAGCTCGGGGTAGGCGCGGCGCAGCCCGGCCACGAACGCGGCGGGGAAACCGGCGAACCAGCCGCCGTTGAGCCGGACGAACGCGGCGGCCGGATCACCGACCGGGGAACCGGCCGCCGCGCCGACGATGTCGAGCTCCGGCGCGTACTCACCGGCGAGCTCGGCCGCCCACGCGGTGGCCAGCCCGCCACCCGAATAGCCCCACAGCGCCACCGGGGTCGATGCGCTCAGGCCCAGTGGCGCGAAGCCGAGGGCAGCTCGGATGCCGTCCAGCGCCCGGTACCCGGGTTCGCGTGCCGCACCGAAGCGGCCACCGAGCCCCTCGTGATCGGGCACCGACACCGCCCAGCCCCGCCGCAGCGCCATCGCGATGATCGGCAGTTCCAGCGGCGCGATCGAACCGATGGTGCTGGCACCACGACGCAGTGCGTAAGACGGGAAACATCGCGGGGCGACAGCGTCGATGGCGCACTGGAACGACACCAGCGGACGCGCCACCCGCGGGTCGGCGCCCCACGGCAACAGCACCGTGGTCACCGTCACCTCCGCGAGGCCGTCGAGATCGCAAGTGCGGTAGAGCAGTTGCCACGCGGCGACGCGTTGGGCGACCACACCGAACAGGGCGAGCTCCACCGGGCGTGCCCGCACCACCGTGCCCGGAGCGAGCGTTTCGACGTCGGGTGGCGCGGTGTAGAAGGGATCATCGGGTGGCAGCGGTGGTGTGGCGGTCCGGCCGGCGGGTCGGTCGAGCAGGCCGATCACAGGCTGCCACCGCCACCGAAGAACCACGGATTGAACGCGCACACCAGTTCGGGGCCGTGCTCGGGGTCCAGCGCACGCAGCGCGATGGAGGTGGCGCGCGGTGAGTACATCATCGTCAGGTGGTCGGAGAGGTCCTGCTCGCAACCGGCTTGCAGGGTGATGTTGTCGACGGTCGCGCCGGGGCCCGCGGTCAGGAAGCCCAGCTCGAGGGGGTTCATCACCTCGTCCCAGCGGGAACCGACCACCGTGTAGTCGACACCTGGCACGGTGTCACCACCGGCGTTGAGGGTGGTGTAGAACGGCGAGCCGACGGCCTGTTCCACATTGGCCACGCCGATGATCGGCCGGTAGAAGCCGAGAATGTCGATGCCCGCGTTGTTGATCATGCGGCCCAGCGTCGCGATGCCGAGCAGCGACGTGCCGTGATGGGTGCCGCCGAAGGTGACGAGTTTGCCGACCTTGCCCTGTCCCCCTTCGAATTTCAGGTAGTGGTTGGCGATCGTTGCGCCCTGGGAATGGCCGATGATGTCGACCTGCTCCGCACCCGTCGCCGCCCGCACCCGTTCGATGAATCCGGCGACCTGCCGCGACGAGTCGGCCATCGGTCCGACGCCGTATCGGCCCGGTAGGACCGAGCCGAGGCCGCCGGACTGCACCAGCGAGGATCTGCCGAAGTTCAGGGTGAACACGCAGTACCCGGCCTCGGCCAGCCGTGGTGAGAGGTGGGCGAAAGTGTCGTAGGCATTGAGCCAGGTGCCGTGCAGCAGTACGACCGGGCGCGGGTGCTGCGCGGTCGGTTCACAGTCCCAGCGGTTGGCTGCGGGCGGTGCGGCATCGGGGTGCGTCAGCCCGTAGGCGAAGGCCGGCAGGTAGGCCGACATGGCGGGGCCTTCCCCGATGGTGTCGGAGGCGATACTGGCCGCGGCCGACCCGGAGCTGCTGCCGGTGTCGGCGATGGCGGTGGGGTGGCGACCGTCGGGCGCGGCCGGTGCGGCGGCGTCGAGGTATTCGGCCAGCGAGGCGATGGTCGGTTCCAGGGTGGGTTCGGCGGTGGCCGGGCCCGAGGCCGCGGTGAGACCGACGGCGAGGCCGAGCCCGAGCAGGGCACGGCGAAGGGGATGCATCGTTGCAGTCACAGGGATTCACTTCCGTAGAACCGCGTCGACGAGCAGGCGGCTCGAACGCGTGCCACGAATCTATGACCCACGACACAGCACTGTCACTGCACCGTGTACCGAGAAAGCGGCGCCGAAGTTGTCTCGGGCGCCAAGTTCTCCACGTTTTCGATCAGAAGGTCCACCACAGCCATGTCGTCGGACACAATCGGGGGATGCTCGCCGAACACCCCGTTTCCGAAACCCAGGTTCTGACGGCTCGCCTGCTGGCGCGCTGGCCCCAGATCGCCGAGCGCATGCTCGCCGACGGTCTCGGCTCCACCGCGCCCGCCGAGCTGCCCGCGGGCCACTTCACCGCCGAGGTCCTCCCCACGATCTATGCCTGTGGGCGGGCGGTGATGGAGGCGATCGCCGCCGACCGGGAGTTCAGCAAGGCCGAGGTGGCGGTGTTCGTCCGGCCGGTGGCCGAGCGCCACGCCGAAGACCGGTTGCCGCTGCCGATGCTGATCGACGCGATCCACGGCTCGGCGCAGGCCCTGCTGGCCGAGGCGGCGGCCCTGGCCGAGCCCACCGAGATGACCGAGTTCGTGCTGGTGTTCGCCAAGCTGCTCGAACTGCTGCGCCACATCAACATGACCGTCGTGGAAACCTACACCGAGGTCGAGCAGTCGATCTACCACGCCGAACGCGAAGCCCGGCGGGAACTGTGCTCGGCGCTGGTGCGCGGGCTGCCCGCCGAGGAATTGGCCGCCCGCGCCGATACCGTGCTGGCCGAGCAGTACACGGTGCTGGCCATCCACCTGAGCGAACCACCGCGCGTCGGCAGCGCGGCCAACATGGTGACCCGGCGCCGGATCCGGGTGCTGCAACGCGCCCTCGACGAACTCACCGCCACCACCACGCCCGCCACCTTCGACGGCACCAGCGGTATCGCGTTGATCGGCAACAGTTCCGACGCCGACGTCCTCGACGCCGAGCGGTTCGACGAACTCGCCGCCACGCTCGCCCGGCAGTTCGGGGTGCCGGTGTATCTCGCCGAATTCAGCGGGGTCGGTCGCGACGACATTCCGGCAGCCGCCAGGGATGCGGGTGAATTGACCGAGCTGGCGCGGCTGCGCGGCAAGCCGGGCGGTTGTTACCGGCTCGACGACCTACTGCTCGAATATCAGCTCACCCGGCCCGGACCGGCCCGGGAACGACTGGCACAGCGCGTGATTCCGCTCCTGTCCAGCCCGCATCTGATCGATGCTCTGGAGGCGCATCTGCGCTACGGTTCCGATCGCAAGACCGCGGCGCGCCGAATTCACGTACACCCGAATACTTTTACCTATCGATTGCGCCGCATCGCCGAACTCACCGGCCTGGATCCGGCCGATCCGACGGATTCACGTATGTTGGGCGCCGCTCTCACTGTGCACAGATTGCACGAAAAAACCCGCTATTCGACGTGTGCATCGAATAGCGGGTAATTCGTTTCCCGACAAGGAAAGTCTTACTGGCTGCGCTCTTTAGAGGTAGGCGCCGCAGGTCGGCCAGGCGCCGGGGCCCTGTCCGGCCAGCACGTTCTCGGCCACGCGGATCTGCTCTTCACGGCTCGCGTTGTGCGCGTAGCCGGTGCCGCCGTAGGCCTCCCAGGTGCTCTGCGAGAACTGGAGACCACCGTAGTAGCCGTTACCGGTGTTGATGCCCCAGTTGCCGCTGCTCTCGCACTGTGCCACGGCGTCCCAGTTGTTCGCCGAAGCGGTAGCGGTGGTCAGACCGGCGGGAACGGCGATCATGGCTCCGGCGACAGCGGCGAGACCGAGGGCACGGGTGGTGAACTTGCGATTGAAAGACATATGGGTTTCCTGCCTGCGCCCACCGGCCCGGTATTCGTTCTACCGCGTCCCTGCCCCTCAGGTGATGTCGGGGATCCTCGAATCGTGGAGCAGGCTTTCCGGTGTTCTTCGATTCGATTCGGCTCGGGTTGTTGTTCAAGCCGTGACCGAATGTAGCCGGAATGCCAGCCGAGATCACGTACCGATCACGGACGGTTCTGTAGCGGCCATTGTCCAAAGGAACACTGTTCACCGCTGGTATGCCGTGACAAATCCGTAATAACACCATTGTCGTTATAGGGCCGTAATGTGAGTGGGATCACGGTTTGAATGCGACCCGGGTCACGTTTCCAAACCGTCATTTCGGGCATGCCAGCGTTGCAGCATCGCCGGCATCTCGAGTTCCATGTAGCCGTAGAAGTCCTGCATCTCGTGCAGTCGCGCGGCAGTGACGGTGTCATCGGCGACCACTTCCAGACCTTCCTGCGCGGCGGCCTTCATGATCTTGAGCATCTCGTTCTGCTGGGAGAACAGGTTCGCCCATACGCCGCGCGGAAACCGGTAGCGCTCGCGGCGACTGCCCGGCGCGGGCACCCGCTCCACCATTCCCGACTGGGTCAGTTGCTTGATCGCGGACGAGACCGCGCCGGTACTGATGGACAGCCGCTCGCACAGGTCCGCGGCGGTCATCGTCTCCTGCTCGGTGTAGAGCAGCGCGGTCATCACCCGCGCCGTCGTCTTCTGCATACCGCCCTGAGAGAAGGTCAGGGCCAGCCGCTCGGCGGCATCACGTAGTCGCTGGTCAGAGTCCATGCCAACATCGTAGCGGGAACTTCGATAGTTTTGAAGCTTCACAGATCTCTGAAAGTTTGATAATCTTCGAGGCATGCACAACGCCATCGAAATCCGAGACCTCACCAAGACCTACGGCACCAAACGCGGGCTCACCGGACTGTCCCTCGACGTCCGGGCCGGCGAAGTGTTCGGTTACCTCGGCCCCAACGGAGCGGGGAAGTCGACCACCATCCGGCTGCTGCTCGACCTGATCCGGCCCACCTCCGGCACGGCGTCGGTGCTCGGACTGGACCCCCGCCACGACGGCGTCGAGCTCCGCCGGCGCATCGGTTACCTGGCCGGTGACTTCGTGGTCGACGGGCGCCAGCAAGTGCGCGAGTGCCTGCGCTTCCTGGCCGCGCTGCGCGGCGGCGTGCCGCAGACACGCATCGACGAGCTCGCCGAACGGCTGGGACTCGACACCCGCGCCACCATCAAGAGCCTGTCCAAGGGCAACCGGCAGAAGGTGGGCCTGGTGCAGGCCTTCATGCACCACCCCGAGCTGCTGATCCTGGACGAACCGACCTCCGGGCTCGACCCGCTGGTACAGCAGACCTTCCTGGAGCTGGTCACCGAAGCCGCGAACAACGGGCAGACGGTCTTCATGTCCAGCCACATCATGGACGAAGTCGAAGCCGTCGCCGATCGGGTCGGCATCCTCCGCGACGGGACGCTGGTGGCCCTCGACACCGTCGCCGACCTGCGCGCCGCCGCGATCCGCCAGATCGAGATCGCCTTCGCCGAACCGGTGACGATCGAAGAGTTCGGTGCGGTCCCCGGCCTGCTCGACCCGCAGCTCGACGCCACCGGCACCGTGCTGCGCGCTGGGCTCTCGGGCACCCCCGATCTGCTCGTGAAAGCTGCCGCCCGGCACACCGTGACCAGCTTGACCACCGCCGACCCGCACCTCGACGAGATCTTCCACAGCCACTACGCCGCCGCCGAAGCCGCCCCGCAAACCGCGGCCTGAGCTGCAAAAGGAATACAGAGATGACTGCCACCGTGACACCCCAGCCGGCCACCACCCACACCATCGTCTGCACCGAAACCCTGCGCACGTCCCGCCGCGGACTGCTCGGCTGGACGGCAGGCATCACCGCTGCCGCCGGACTCTACGCCGCCTTCTACCCCCAGATGGCCGCCAGCGGCGCCGCCCAGGCCGAGAACCTGCCCCAGGGTTTGCGCGACGCGCTGAACATGAACGACGTCGCCTCGGCGGCCGGTTACCTCAGTTCCACCGTGTTCGGACTGGTCGTGCCGCTGCTCGCGATGTTCTTCGGCGCCGCCGTCGGTGCGCGGGTCTCGGCCGCCGACGAGGAATCGGGCACCCTCGACCTGCTGATGGCTCACCCGCTCACCCGCACCTCACTGCTGTTGCAGCGCTTCGCCGCACTCGTGGCCGCGGCCGCGGGGATCGGGGTGACGGTGTGGCTGGCCATGCTAGCCCTGCGCGGTCCTGCCGAACTCGGTTCGGTCGGCATCGGGCAGTTCGCCGCCCAGTGCGTGCACCTGATGCTGCTCATCGTGTGCTTCGGGGCGCTGGCCACCGCGATCGGCGCCGTCACCGGTCGTCGCGGCACCGTCTTCGCGGTCACCGCGGTGGTCGGTGTGATCAGCTGGGCCGCGCACAGCTTCGCCGGCCAGATCGGGCTCGACTGGGCGGCATACCTGTCGCCGTTCCACTACTACATCGACAGCGAGCCGCTGCGCAACGGGATCGACTTCGGCGGTGTCGCCGTTCTCGCTGTCGCGTCGGCGGTGCTGGTCGCCCTGGGTGTCTACCGGTTCAACCACCGCGACCTCGGCTGAACAGCCCGGCACCCAACCGGCGTGATCGTGCAATCGGCGAATCAGTGCTCTGATTCCGCGACCCGATTGCACGATTTCGCCGTTTCCGGGCTCGCTCAGGCGAGCAGGCGCAGTTCGCCGGCCACCGCGACGGCGGCGGCTCGGGTGTCCACACCGAGCTTGTCGTAGATCCGGCCGAGATGGGTCTTCACCGTCGCTTCGCTGATGTGCAGGGCCCGGGCGATCTCCCGGTTGCCGAGGCCCTGGGCGAGCTGCCCGAGGATGTCGAGCTCCCGAGCGGTGAGGGTGGGGCCCGGGTTGCGCATCTTGGCCAGCACCCGCGCGGCGACCGGCGCCGACAGGGCGCTGCGACCCGTGGCGGCGGCGTGGACGGCGGCGAAGAGTTCCTCGGGTTGTTCGGCTTTGAGCAGGTAGCCGGTGGCGCCGGCTTCGATGGCGCGGGTGATGTCGGCGTCGGTGTCGTAGGTGGTCAGCACCAGTACGTGCGGGGCCGGCGCGGCAGTGGCGGTGATCAGCCGGGTGGCCTCGATGCCGTCCATGTCGCCACCGAGCTGCAGGTCCATCAGGACCACGTCGGGGTGCAGGTTTCCGGCCAGCGCCACCGCGGTGGGCCCGTCGGCGGCCTCGGCGACGACATCGATATCGGGTGCGCTCGACAGCAACGCGCGCAGCCCCGCGCGCACTACCGCGTGATCGTCACAGATCAGCAGGCGCACAGTGGTGGTCACGGCTCCGATATTAGTGCGGGCGACGACGACAGACGCCGAGTCGATCACCGGCTCAGGACTCGGCGAGCGGGACGACGACGGAAACGACTGTGCCGTCGCCGGGCGCGGATTCGACGGTGCAGGTGCCTCCGAGCTGACGTGCCCGCGCACGGATCGCGGGCAGGCCGTGTCCGCGGAACTCGGCACGGTCGGTCTGCGCATCCGGGTCGAAACCGCGGCCGTCGTCGGCGATGTCGAGCACGATCTGGTCGTCGAGGCTGGTCAAGGTGATGGTGGCGGTGGTGGCCGCCGCGTGTTCGCGCACATTGGCCAGTGCGCCCTGGGCGATGCGCAGCAGGGTGGCCTGCACCCGCTGAGTGAGCGGCCCGGCACTGCCTTCGATATGACAGCGCACGCTCAGCGTGTCGGTGCTCTCGCGCTCGGCGAGGGCGCGCAGGGCCGCGGCCAGTGAGCCGCCCGCGGCCAGGTCGGCGGGCGCGAGGTCGTGCACGAAGCGGCGGGCTTCGGCGAGGTCGCGCTCGGCGACGGCCGCGGCCGAGCGCAGATGCGTGCGGGCCAGTCGCGGATCGGTGTCCCAGACCCGGTCGGCGGCTTGGAGCAACATCCGCTGGCTCGACAGGCCCTGGGCCAGCGTGTCGTGGATTTCCATCGCGAGGCGCTGCCGTTCGGCCAGGGTGCCCGCCCATCGCTCCGTCGCCGCCAGTTCCGCTCTGGTCCGCACGAGGTCGTCGATGAGCGCGGCCCGGCGCTCGGACTGGCGGCGCATCGCCACGAACAGGGCGGTGGTCACCGCGGCCACCGCGGGCGGGGCGAGCACGAGGTTCGGGTCGAGCCACCCGGCCAGGCGGACCTGACTCCACACCACCAGCACCGTCAGCGCGGCGACCAAGATCACCGCGACGCGCTCCGAGAGAATCCGCAAACCCGTGTACACCAGCGGCACCGCGCACCAACCGAAGCTCGGCGCGAGCACCACCAGCACCGACCAGGCCGTCACCAGCAGCGCGAACCACGCCGACCGATGCGACTGCCGCAGTTCGCTCATCGCGTACGACAGCGCGAGCAGTGCGGCGAACACGATGATCACCGGTGTCGACGACGAGTCACCGTGCCGGATCAGCCACCGCATCAGTGAGGCGGCGAGCAGCACGTAGAAGGCGCTGTGGACGACGACGGCGAGCAGAGGTGTGTCGTCGCGCTGAGCACCGAGCAATCCGGTCATCGCCTCCACCTCGTTCCCGGCGGCCGGCGCCGCGGGTCTGCCCGCCCATTCTGTCTCCTGGCGCGGCGGTGGCGGGTCATCCGATCGGTTGACACGGGCATCAACCGATTCGTTCGTGAAGTCGCGCTACCTCACCGATTCGCCGGGGCTCGGCGGCGAACAGGATGGATATCACCAGGCCACGGTGCAGTGCCGGCGGGCCGGAAACATCAGGAGCAGCACATGTCCCCCGAATTCAGCATCCGTAATCGCATCGCCGTCGCCGGTGCCACCGCCGCGGTGATCGGCGCGGGCGTCGTCGGCGTGGTCACCGTCCAGGCCCAGGACCAGGACCCGGCCACCCGCACCCCGGTGATCAGCAACGTGGCCGATTCCGCGCTCACCCAGTCGACCCACCTGTCGGTCGCGGCCGCCACCGATGCCGCCCGGACCGTGCTCGACGCGGCCGCGAAGGAGAACCAGCGGGTCAGTGTCGCGGTCGTCGACCGCAACGGCAATGTCGTGGTCACCCTGCGCGGTGACGGCGCCGGACCCCAGTCCTACGACGCCGCCCAGCAGAAGGCCTTCACCGCTGTCTCCTGGAATGCCCCCACCAGCGAACTGGCCGAGCGCCTCGAGTCCGCACCGCACCTCGCCGACATCGACGGCACCCTGTTCCTCGGCGGCGGCACCCCGGTGCGCGCGGGTGAGGCACCCATCGCGGGCATCGGTGTGGCGGGCGCCCCGAGCGGCGACCTCGACGAGAAGTTCGCCCGGGCGGGCGTGGCAGCCCTCGGCCGCTGATCAGCGGGCGCGAGCCGAGCGGTTCACTCGGCGCGGCGGGCCCGTGCGCGGCGCTTGCCTTCGTGCATGGCCTGCACGCGGGCCACCGGAATCGTGTGCCCCTCTTCGACCAGGTCGCGGGGAAGTTCCTGTGCGGCGGGCATTTCCGACCGCCAGGGATCGTTGTCGCCGAGCAGGGCGGGGACGGTACGCACAGTGAAGTCGGCCGGTGTCACGTCGTCGAGATCCGACCAGCGCAGCGGGCAGGACACGGTGGTGCCCGGGCGGATGCGCGGGCTGTAGGCCGCGGCCACGGTGGCGCCGCCGGCGCGGGTGGCATCGAGGAAGACCTTGCCGTGGCGGTCCTCGAGCAGGAAAGCGGTGGTGCCGACCGCGGGATCGATGCGTTCGGCGCGGGCCGCGATCGCCCGGGTGGCCGCGGCGGCGTCTTCGGCATCGATGCCCGCCACCACCGGTACGAACACGTGCAACCCTTTGGACCCGCTGGTCTTCACCGCGCCCGTGAGCCCGTCGGCGGCCAGTGCGGCCCGGATCAGCCGGGCACCGGCTACCGCGTCGGCGAAGGTCTGGCCCGGTGCGGGATCGAGATCGAGCACGAGGTGGGTGGGCTCGGGCGCGGAATCCGCCAGGAACAGGGTGGGGTGATATTCGACGGCGCGCTGATTGCCGAACCAGATCAGTGTCGGCAGGTCGTCACAGAGGGCGTAGGTGATCTCGCGCCGTGAACTCTGCGCCCACACCGTTGTCCGCGCCACCCATTCGGGTGTGTATTTCGGGAGGTTCTTCTGGGTGAACGGTTCCTGTCCCGGGCGAACCCGCACCACCGACAGCGGTCGGCCCCGCAGTACCCGGAGCAGCCGCTCACCGGCGAACTCCAGATAGTCCACCAGGTCCCGCTTGGTCGCCTCGGCGCCGTCGAACAACCGCTGATCGAGGTTGGACAGTTCGACACCGTGACGCAGCTCGCCTCCCGCCATCGCTCAACACTGCCCTGTCCCCGAGCCTGGCGTCAATCACAACGTCCGCAGGTGCTCGAGGGCCCGCGTAGACCCGTTTTGGTCGATTGCCCGGTCGTCGGCTATCGTATTGTCCGCGCGGTTCGCCCTGGTGAACTGTTCTTCTGGCCCCGTCGTCTAGCGGCCTAGGACGCCGCCCTCTCAAGGCGGTAGCGCGGGTTCGAATCCCGTCGGGGCTACAGCGAAACTCCTCGGTCACTATGACCGGGGAGTTTTTTCGTGTCCGGAGCGCGAACCACCCGCAGCGGTTGCGTCCTCATACGCCGTACGAAATCCTGTACCCAGGCGACGTCAGGGAAAGGACACCATGAAGCGCACCATCTACACCGAGGACCACGAAGCCTTCCGGGCCTCGGTGGCCGAGTTCGTGAAACGTTCGATCGAACCCCATGCCGAACGGTTCGTCGAACAGCGGGCCATCGACCGGGAAACCTGGCAGGCCGCAGGCGAACTGGGCTACCTCGGACTGGGCGTGCCGGAGGAGTTCGGTGGCAGCGACGCCGGGGACTACCGGTTCAACGCGGTGCTCGGCGAGGAACTGGCCAAGGCGAGCGCGGCGCTGGCCTCCTCGTTCGGCATCCACTACGACGTGTGCGCGCCGTACCTGGTGGAACTGACCACCGACGAGCAGAAGCGGCGCTGGCTGCCCCGGTTCTGCACCGGCGAGCTCATCACCGCGATCGGCATGACCGAACCCTCGGGCGGTTCGGACCTGGCCGCGCTCAAGACCACCGCGGTGCGCGACGGCGACGACTGGATCATCAACGGCTCCAAGACCTTCATCACCAACGGTTTCAACGCCGACCTGGTGATCGTGGCCGCCCGCACCAGCCCGGAGAAGAAAGCCAAGGGCATCACCCTGTTCGCCGTGGAGAACGGGATGGCGGGATTCTCGCGCGGGCGCAAGCTCGACAAGGTGGGCCAGCCCGAATCCGACACCGCCGAACTGTTCTTCGACAACGTGCGGGTGCCCGACGCCAACCGGATCGGCGAGGTGGACCGCGGTTTCATCGCGATGATGGAACGGTTGCCGCAGGAGCGCATCGGCGCCGCGATCTCCAATATCGCCCATGCCGCGGCGATCCTGGACGAGACGCTGCAGTACGCCAAGGAGCGCAAGGCCTTCGGGCAGCAGATCGGCAGCTTCCAGTACAACAAGTTCCTCTTCGCCGAGCTGGTCACGAAAATCGAAGTGACACAGGCGTTCGTCGACCAGGGCGTGGCCGCGCACGCCGACGGTGCGCTCTCGGCCGTCGACGCGGCCAAGGCGAAGTGGTGGTCGGCGCAGGTACAGAACGACGTACTCGACGCGTGCGTGCAGCTGCACGGCGGCTACGGCTACATGCGCGAGTACCGGGTCGCGCGCGCGTGGATGGATGCCAGGGTCACCAAGATCTGGGCCGGTTCCAACGAGATCATGAAGGAACTGATCGGCCGCGATCTGGGCCTGTAGCAAGGTGATCCGTCGCGCCCGGCGAAGTGGTCCGCCGGGCGCGACGGATCGGCCACCTCAGCCCAGGACGACGGGGAAGGCCGCCAGATCGTTCTGGGTGAGCACGGGCAGGTTGCCGAGTTCGCTGTCGGGCACGGCCAGGCGCAGGCCGGGGAACCGGGCGAACAGCGCGGGCAGCGCGATGGCGGCTTCCATCCGCGACAGCGCGGCACCGGGGCAGATGTGCGGGCCGTAGCCGAAAGCCAAGTGGCGGTTGGCCGTCGCGCGGGTCACATCGAAGTCGTCGGCGGTCTCCCCGTGCACGACGGTGTCGCGGCCGATGGCCCGGTAGGACATCACCACACCGTCGCCCTTTTCGATCACCGTGTCGCCGATGGTGATGTCCTCGGTGGCGAAGCGCATCAGCAGGTGGGTGACCGGGCTGTCCCAGCGCAGCGTCTCCTCGATGGCCTGCTTCCAGTCCACTTCCCCGGCAAGTACTTTCGCCAGCTGCTCCGGCTCGGCCAGCAACGAACGCACCGTGTTGACGATGAGCCCGATGGTGGTCTCGTGTCCGGCGGCGACCAGAGCCTTGATGTTGCCGATCACCTCTTCCTCGGTGAGCGGGTCACCACCCTCGTCGGCGAGGATGAACGCCGAGGTGAGGTCGTCACCGGGGGCGGCGGTCTTCTTGCGGACCAGGTCGGTGAAGTACACGTCCATCGCCTCGATCACGGCGAGGCGCTCGTCCTGCGGGGTCATCACCGAGAAGAAAGCCTTGTACCACTCGAGCAGCTGCGGGTGGTCGGCGCGCTCCACCCCCATCAGCTCCCCGATCACCCGCATCGGCAGCGGATAGGCGAAGACCTGCTTGAGGTCGACCACCGCGCCGTCGGCACCGGCGGCGGCGAGGTCGTCGAGCAGTTCGGCGGTGAGCCGTTCGATCACCGGGCGCAGTTCTTCGAGCCGGCGCGGGGCCAGCGCCTGCGCGGTCTTCGCGCGCAGCCTGCGGTGCTCGGGACCGTCGACGGTGAACATCGAACGTCCGGCATCGATCATGCCGATCAGCGGCCACTGCCGGGTCACCACACCCGAGGACCACAGCGACCACTCGTCGATGTCCTTGACCAGGCGGGTGTCGGTCAGCAGCCGGCGGGCGATCGAGTGATCGGTGACGGTCCAGGCCGGTACGCCCAGCAGTTCGAGCTTGGTCACCGGACCGGCGGCACGGAGTCGGGCGGTCTCCCCGGCGAGGTCACCGACCATCGGGTCGATGGCGATAGGGCATTGCGAACTCACGAAGAACCTCCGACAGGTCTGACTGGTGTGAAACTGACGGGCAGTGCGGTCATGCCCCGAAGGAAAGCCGAAGGTCGCCGGGTGAGCTGGTCGACGGGAACGGCCAGGTCGACATCGGGGAGCCGGTCGAGCAGCACCTCGATCCCGGTCCTGGCGATGATCTCGGCGATCTGCTGCGCCGGGAACGGGCACCGGTATTCGCCGTAGCTGAACGCGAAGTGGGCGCTGTTGCCGGTGGGCACGGTGTCGCCGTCGGCGAAGGACTGGCGCACGTGCGGGTCGAGGTTGGCCGCGGCCAGGCCGAGCAGCAGCATGTCACCGGCCCGGATGGTGTGCTCGCCCAGTCGGGTGTCGCGCGCGGCCCACCGGCCGGCCAGGATCGAGGTGGGCCCTTCTTCCCAGAGCACCTCGTTCATGGCCTGCCCGACGCTGCGCCTGCCGCCACCCAGCGCGGCGGCGAACCGGTCGTCGGTGAGCATCAGCCGCATCGAACTGCCCAGCCAGTCGGCGGTGGTGAGATGACCTGCGGCGGCGATCGCCATCAGGTCGTTGATGTACTCCTCGTCGGTGAACGGTTCCGGGTCGGCCAGCATCAGCGACACGAGGTCACCGGCGGGGCGGGCCCGTTTGGCCGCGACCAGCCGCGCCATGTGCTCACCGAAACGCGCGTGTCCGGCGTGTGCGTCGGCGCCGCCGTCGGCGAGGGTCTTCATGGTCAGCGCGAGGTCGGCGGCGTCGTGGTCGGGCAGGCCGAGGATGCGGCCCAGCGCCAGCACCGGCAGGGGTTCGGCGAATTCGGCGACCAGGTCGGCGTGGCCGCGGCCGCAGAAACCGTCGACGAGACGATCGGCGAGTTCCTCACAGGCCCGGCGCAATTCGAAGTGGTCCACCGCTTCCAGGGCCGGTTCCACCATCGCCAGGTGCCTGCGGTGTTCGGCGCCTGCGGTGAAGTAGATCGAGGGCATCGGCCGGCCGACCATCGGCAGCAGCGGCCAGTCCTCGGGCACCCGGCCCCACTGGTTCCACAGCGACACATCGCGCGGGAACAGCAGCGGGTCGCTGGTCACCTGATGCAGTTCGCGGTAGCCGATGATCAGCCATGCCGGGAAGCCACCGGGCAGCTCCACCGAAACCACCGGCCCGTGCTCGCTGCGCATCCGGCGGTAGACCTCGTGCGGTTCGATGTGGAACTCGGGGCCGCTCAACGGGACTGCGCCGGTGATCGGACACGCGCCGGTCGGTGTGCTCATGAAACAGTCTCCCCCTGCGGGACAGCGGAGTACAGGTGTTCGACCAGAGCGATCAGCACCTGTTTGCTCGAATCGCGCGAGCGCGCGTCACACATCAGCAGCGGCACCGCCGGATCGAGGTCGAGCGCCTCGCGCACGTCCTGCGGGTCGTGGGAGTCACCGAAGTCGTTGCAGGCCACCACGAACGGTGTGCGCTGATGTTCGAGCCGGTCGATCGCGTACCAGGAGTCGGCGATGCGGCGCTGGTCCACCAGCACGATGGCGCCCAGCGCGCCCGCGAACAGCCGGTCCCACAGGAACCAGAACCGTTGCTGCCCAGGCGCTCCGAACAGGTACAGCACGTGCTCGTCGTCGAGGGTGATACGGCCGAAGTCGAAGGCGACAGTCGTGGTCGATTTGCCCGGCACACCACTGGTGTCGTCGACCCCGGCACCCACATCGGTCATGGTGGCCTCGGTGTCGAGGGGTCTGATCTCGCTCACCGACCGCACCAATGTCGTTTTGCCGACCCCGAATCCGCCGATGACGACGATCTTCAAACCATGCCGGGCAGTACTGTGCAGCGGTGCTCGCGCCCGCTCGGGTACGTCTTCAGAGCTTGCGAAGTCCAACGAGCACCTTCTCGAGGGTGGATGCGTCCAGCGACATCGCCGCCGACAGCGGTGGCCGTACGGTGATCTTGCCCGCGGCGAGCAGATCCGACAGCACAACAGTGGTCACGCCAACCGGCAGGCGCAGTTCCGCGGCAATCTCCACCACCGCGGTCGGCGCGGCGCACATGTCGAGGATCGCGACCTGTTCGGAAGTCATCCCCGGACTCGCCACCGATTCGGTGACCACCAGGGTCACCAGGTCGAAGTCGTCGGTGGCCGGGGCCCGTCCACCGGTGAGGGTGTAGAACCGGTCGGGATCGTCGTCGCGGCCCGCCCTGGTCAACTCGGCACTCCACGCCGGGGCTGGGCGGCCAGATGCTCGCCGAGCTGTTCGACCAGTTCGTGCATGGTGTGGCCCACCAGGCCGGCATCGGCGTCCTCGGCGGCGATCACGGCCAGATGCGCACCGCGTCCGGCCTCCACCACGAACAGGATGCCGCCGTAGAACTCGGTCATCGACTGGCGCACTCCGCCACGCCCGTCACCGAATTCGACGGAGGCCCCGTGCGCCAGGCTCTGGAAGCCGGCGGCGATGGCGGCGAGCTGATCGGCGCGGTCGACATCGAGTTCCGGTGTGTGACAGATCTTGAGACCGTCACCGGAGAGCAGCAGGGCATGGCGCGCCTTGGGGGTGCGGGTGATCAGGTTCTCGAGCAGCCAGCCGAGATTCGTCGATGCGGCGGTGGTCATCGGTCCTCCAAAGGTTCGGATGTCGGGGTGCGACGGCCGGGCGCGGACCGCTGGAAGGCACCGAGACCGGACGGCTCGGCCGGAGCAGGTTCGGCGGCCGGCGCGGCGGGCAGCCCCTCCGGATGCACTTCGGCCAGGGTGCTGCCCCGGCGCCGCTTGGGCAGAGCCGGCGAAGTGGGCGCGACGGGGGCCGCGGTGCGCTGTTGGGGCGGCGGGACCTGGCGGGCGATGGTTTCGGCCCAGCCGCGACCGGCGGTGTCGGTGGGTTGCCCGGCGGTGCGCGGGGTGGGGGCGCCGAACTGGCCGAGCGGCTGCACTGTCGGCTGGGCGGCGCTGCGGCTGCGTCGTTCGGCGCGGGCGGTGAGCTCGCGTGGCACCACCACGACCACGGCGGTGCCGCCGATCGCCGAGGGCCGGTAGGACACGGTGAGGTCGTGTTTGCGCGCCAGGTGCCCCACCACGGCCAGTCCCAGCCGGGTACCCGAGAGCGAGGCCAGGTCGGTGCCCTTGCCCTTGTGATCGCGTCCGGTGACGGCGGCCTCGGCACGGCGCAACGCCGATTCGCTCATCACCAGCCCGCTGTCCTCGATCGTGATCACCACCCCGGCGGGCACTTCGGCGGCGTAGACGTGCACCTCGGTGGTCGGCGGGGAGAAGTTGCAGGCGTTGTCGAGCAGTTCGGCCAGGGTGTGCATGATGCCTTCGGCGGCGTGCCCGGCGACGCCGACCTCGGCGACCGCCCGCAACCGGACCCGCTGATAACCGGCCACGCGGCCCATCGCGCCACGCAGGATCGACTCCATCGCGATCGGCTTGGCCCAGCGGCGGCCGGTGCGGGCACCACTGAGTACCGCGATGCTGTCGGCGAGCCGTCCGGCCTGCGCGGTGCGGTGGTCGATGTGGAGCAGATCGGTGAGCACGCGCGGGTCGGCGTGGCGGTGCTCCATCTCGCGCAGTTCGGCCAGCATGGAGGTGGTCATCGCCTGGATGCGGCCCGCCGCCCCGGCGAAGGCGGCCAGCGCGGCGGCGCCACGGCGGGCGTTCTCCTGGGCTTCCCACGCGTAGGTGGCGGTGTGTTCGTCGGCGCGGGCCACCCGCTGATTCGTCTCGGCGACGGTCGCGGCCAACTGGTGTTCCATGCGAGCGGCCGCTGCGGCGTGGACGCGGGCCTGGGCGCGCTGCCGCAGCGCGACGAACACGGCCGGGCAGCCGATCAGGGCGGCGGCCACCGCGGCGGTCAGAATCGGAACGCCGATCTCGGGCGGGGCGAAGAACGCGGTGACCGCGGCGATCACCACCACGGCGACTCCCGCGCCGAGCACCACATAGCCGGCCTGTCCCGCGGTGTCTTCCGCTGCGACGGGCAGCCCCACCGGCGCGGACACCATCGGTCCGGCCTCCGGAGAACTCACAGGCCCCCACCCACCAATCTTCGCGCCAAACTCGCGGCAGCGCAGCCCGTTTCGATAACGTAGGGCAGCATATCGAGCCTTCCCCCACGCTGCCACTCGAGCGGCGCGGGTTCACCCGCTGTTGGCCCGCCGGTCGGTATCAGCGCTGGTCGGCTCCCCGATCACCGATGATCGTCACACGCTCGCCGCCGCGGCTATGAACCCGCTACTCGAGCACCGCGGTCGCTTCGACCTCCACGAGCAGATCCGG
This sequence comes from Nocardia halotolerans, assembly GCF_042650145.1. Lineage (NCBI taxonomy): Bacteria > Bacillati > Actinomycetota > Actinomycetes > Mycobacteriales > Nocardiaceae > Nocardia > Nocardia halotolerans. The sequence continues at coordinate 572,821 of NZ_JBHSDL010000014.1, forward strand.
CTCGCCCAGCGCGGCGACACCGAGCAGGGTGATCGGTTTTACCGGGTCGACCCCGAGTTTCGCCGCGGCCCTGGCTACCCCTTCACCGAGCAACTGATACTTGTCCGGACCCCAGTTCACGACGTAGATCGTCAGCTTGGCGACATCGTCGAAGGATCCACCGATTCCCCGCAGCGCGGTACCGATGTTGAGGTACGCCTGCTCGACCTGCGCGGCGAGATCGCCCGCGCCGACCGGGTTTCCGTCGGCGTCACGGGCCACCTGCCCGGACAGGAAGACCAACCGCGACCCGGTCGCGATCGATAGTTGCCGGTATTCCTCGGGTGCGGGCAGTCCCGCCGGGTTCACCAATTCCACAGCCATGTTCTCTCCTGTCGTCCGCGGTCGCTGCCGAATACCATAACAACGCTATGTAAACTTTGGCCATGGCGAGGACGAAGAATCCGGCGGTGCGATCGATGCTCATCGACCGGGCCGCCCATCTGCTGCGTGAGCGACAGCCGGTGACCCTGCGCGGCCTCGTCGCGGGCACGCAGGTCTCGACGATGGCGGTCTACACCTATTTCGACGGCATGGACGGACTGTGGCGAGCGGTGCGCCAGGAGGGCTTCACCCGGCTGGCCGCACGGTTGGCGCAGGTGGAGGGCACCGATGATCCGGTGCACGACCTGGCCGCGCTCGGTAGCGCCTACCTGGCGAACGCGCTGGCCAACCCCGACCTGTACCGAGTGATGTTCGACGCCGGCTTCGACCTCGAGGACGCCGCGGCGGCCGACGCCACCCTGGACCGGCTGGTCGTCTCGGTGGCGGCGGCGCAGGATCTCGGTCGGTTTCGTAGCGAGATCGTCCCGTTGGACCTGGCGACCCAGAGTTGGGCGATCGGGCACGGGCTGGCCGGGCTGGTCGCCACCGGGCCGCTGCCGGTGGCCGCGCTCGACTACGGGATCCCGATGCTCGAGGCACTGTTCGTGGGAGCCGGTGACGACCCGGGGCGCTGTGCGCGGTCGGTGACCGCGGGGTGGCGGGTCAGTTGAGCAGGCCCACGGCGATTTCGGTGGCCTCGGCGACGATCTCGCTCGAAGGTTCAGCGTTCTCTTCGGACCTGGTGGACAGGACGGCGAGGACGATCGGGGCGCGACCGGGCGGCCAGGCGATGGCGACGTCGAGGGCGGAGCCGTAGGCGGGAGTGCCGGTTTTGTTGCCGACGACCCAGTCGGCGGGCAGGCCGGCTCTGATCCGGTCGGCACCGGTCGCGCTGGCCCGCAGCCACGAAGTCAGTTGCGCGCGTTCCGGTTCGGGCAGCGCGTCGCCGACGACCAGAGCGCGGTAGTCGGCGGCCAGGGCGGCGGCGGTGGTGGTGTCGCGTTCGTCGCCGGGGATGGCGGTGTTGAGTTCGGGTTCCCAGCGGTCCAGGCGCGAGACCGTGTCACCGAGTGTGCGCAGGAACTCGGTGAAACCTGCCGGGCCACCCAGCAACCGGAGGACGAGATTGCCCGCGGTGTTGTCGGACAACGTGATCGCCGCATCACACAGGGCCGCGACGGTCATGCCCGTGTCGATGTGCTTCTCGGTCTCGGGCGAGTACACCACGATGTCGGCGGGCGTGTACTGGATGACCTGGTCGAAGTAGCCGGTGGCGAGCGGATGCGCTTGCAGCAGCGCCCCACACGCCAGGCCCTTGAAGGTGGAGGCCATCGGGAAGCGTTCGCCCTCGCGGTAGCTCACGGTGTCGCCACTTCCGGTGTCGACCACCGACAGACCCAAGCGGGCATCGTATTTCGACTCGAGCGCGGGAAAGCCGCCGGGCGCGGTGTCCGCCGGAACGGACTCGCGGGTCTCGGACGAACAGGCGGTGAGCGCTACGGCCCACAGGGCCAGGGCGGCAGCCGCCAAGCGCCTGCGGAGCCGGTGTGGGCGATACGTTGTCGAAGTCACCGCTGCACCACATCACCACCGCCCGGTCGCGGGCCAATACCCGACACCGGCCTGGACAAGTCGCGGTGGATATCAGCGCAGCTCAACCGTGGTTCAACTACCTCGGCGCCCGTAGCGCGCCCGTACTGTCCGAGCTGATCACCGCAGTGGCCGCCGACCCGCTGGTTCAATAGCTGTATGGACTTGATCCGCCACCTCCGGTTCTTCGTCGCCGTCGCGGACGAGGGCCATTTCGGGAAGGCGGCAGCGGCACTGGACATGACCCAACCACCCCTGTCGCAGGGTTTGCGGCGGCTCGAGCAGCACCTCGAACTCGAACTCATCCATCGCACCAATCAGGGCGCGATGCTCACCGCCGCGGGCAGGCAACTGTTGCCGCGGGCCCGGCTGCTCGTCGACGACGCCGCCCGGCTGCTCGCCGAATCACAGCGGATCTCCCAGCTCAGCGGGAGCCTGCGCTTCGCCGCCACCACGGCGCTGCCCGACCGGCTGGTCACCGCGTGCGTCACCGCGCTGCGCAGCGCCGACGGCACGGTGTCCACGACGCTGGGCACGACCGTCGACCTGGTCGCGCAGGTGCGGGCGGGCGTGTGCGATGTGGCGGTGATCGAGCATCCCGCACTGGTCGAAGGTGTCGCGGTGGGACCGGTGGTGAAGCTGCCGCGCTGGCTGGTGGTCCCGGCACAGCACCGCACCACCACGACCGAACGGCCCACTTTCCCGATGCTGGCCGGGCTGCACTTCGCCCATCCACCCCGCTCGGCGAATCCGCCCGCCTTCGACGCCGTGCTCGACCTGCTGCGCGAGCGCGGACTCGACGCCCCACCGCTGCCCGCTCCCGACGATCGCACGATGCTGGCGGCGGTCGCGGCGGGCACCAGCTTCGGCCTCACCGCGACCCCACCCGCGCCCACTCCCGGAGTGGCCTGGCTGACCTTGGCACCACAGTCGGTCGCCCTGCGGGTCAGGGTGATTCGCCGTACCACCGCCGCTGAGCAGGCCGCGGCAGTGGACCGGGTGCTCTACCGGGAGCGGCTGCGGTGAGCGCGCGTGATCAGCCGGGGTCGGCGACCGACCGGATCCGCGCGGTCTTCGCCGACGCGGGGTGCACCGGATGGCTGCACGCGCGGCGGTGCGACGGCTCCCCCGACGAGGTCTCGGTACGCGGGGCCGAACGGGTCGTCATCGCGTCTGTGTACAAACTGCTGCTGCTCGTGGCGTTCTGCCGCCAGGTCGACGACGGCCGCCTCGACCCCACCGCCCGGATCACCATCGATCCCACCGACTGCACGCCGGGCCCCACCGGCATCGCGGCACTGCACGATCCCGTCACCCTGAGCCGCCGCGATCTGGCGACCTCGATGATGACAGTGTCCGACAACGCCGCCGCCGACGTGCTGCTGGGTGAGATCGGCCTGGCCGCGGTCACCGACCTGGCCGAAGAACTGAAGCTCGCCGACACCCGGGTCGTCGGCGGCACGGCCGATCAACTGCGCGGCCTGGTCCGCGACACCGATACCCACAGCACCGCCGAAGCTTTCGCCGCACTGGCCGACAACGACGCGGCATGGACGGTGTCGGCCTATGACCCCGCGTATGCGAGCGCGACCACGGCCGAGGAGATGACCAGACTGCTGGGCGAGCTGTGGTCGGGTCGCGTGCTGTCCACCGCGAGCACCGAATTCGTGCGCGCGGTGATGGGCAAGCAGGTGTGGCCGCACCGGATCGCGGCCGCCTTCCCGCATCGCGGTGTGCTGGTGGCCGGCAAGACCGGCACGATCGGGGTGATCCGCAACGAAGTCGCGGTAGTGGAGTTTCCGGGTGAAATACCCGTGGCGGTGGCGGTTTTCACCCGTGCCGCCCGCGCCGACCCGATGCTGCCGGTGGTCGACACCGCCATCGGCGAGGCCGCGCGGATCGCGGTGACCGAATTGCGCCGCCCGCACTGAGGATTGGCATCGACTGCCCTTTGCCCTGCCGGCTCTTCTGCGTCGCCGCGGGGATGGAGGTGTGCTTCTCCCATCCGTTCAGGTCGTTCTCGGCGCGTTCGCCGGCGAGCAGGTACACCACGCGGTCGGTGTTGCCGTCGGCCGCGCGCAGGATGCGCGTGTTGATCGTGCCCATCGACGACTCCACCGGGAGGTAGATGGCCGCCGGATCCGGCGCGCCGCTCGCGGGCACCGCTCCCGCCCCGATCGGCAGCAGTACCGCCGCCGTGGCACCCGCCACAGCCGGACCGAGGTCGGCTGCGGGTCCGGAGACTAGGGTGGAGTCGATTCGTGCCGCGACCCCGGCGGCCCTGCCAGGACGGACCTCCGTGAAGCTCGTTGTACGCCTGATGATGATGGTGCTGATCCCCGCCGTCCTGTTCGCCCTGCCGTGGTGGACGCTGGTGCTGGCACCGACCGGCGGCAGCGGCGCACTGTTCTGGGCAGGCACCGCGTTGACGCTGCTCGCCTGCCTGACCCTGCCGCTGACGATGTTCCTCGGGCACGGCCCGGCCCAGTCGGATCGGGCCGTCATCGTCGGCGACGCACTGCTCGGTGTGAGCTGGGTGGTGTTCGCCTGGTCGGCGATCGGGGTGTTCGCACGAGGTGTGCTGACCGTCGTCGGTGTTCGGGGCTCCGCGCCGATGGTGGCGGCCGGGGTGGGTCTGGTGTCGGCGGCACTGGTCGCCTGGGGTGTCTACGAGGCGCGCCGGGTACCGCGGGTGCGCACCGTGGACATCGCGATCCGTGGGCTGGCGGCCGGACTCGACGGGTTGCGGGTCGTGGTCGTCACCGACACCCATTACGCCGCGCTGAACCGGCAGCGGTGGTCGGAACGGGTGGTCGAGGTCGTCAACGATCAGCGACCCGATATCGCCTGCCACGCGGGTGACCTCGCGGACGGCTCGGTCGCGCGCCGCCAGCACCAGGTCGACCCGCTGGGCAAGGTCGTGGCACCGCTGGGCCGCTTCTACATCACCGGCAACCACGAGTACTTCGGTGACGCGCAGGGCTGGATCGACTACATGGCCGCGCTCGGCTGGCAACCACTGCACAACGAGCACCGCACCCTCACCCGCGACGGTGACCGTCTGGTCATCGCCGGTATCGACGACCCCACCGGCCGTGGACTGGCCGGTCACGGCCCCGACCTGCCCGCGGCGCTCGCGGGCGCCGACCCCACGCTGCCGGTGGTGCTGCTGGCCCATCAGCCGAAACAGATCGCCGACAGCGTCGCGGCGGGTGTGGCGTTGCAGATCTCCGGGCACACCCATGGCGGTCAGATCTGGCCGTTCCACTACCTGGTGCGCCTCGATCAGCCGGTGGTGGCCGGGTTGAGCCGCCATGCCGAGAACACCCAGCTCTACACCAGCCGCGGCACCGGGTTCTGGGGTCCGCCGCTGCGCATCTTCGCGCCCAGTGAGATCACCGTCTTGGTCCTGCATCCCGAACCCGCCTGATCGCCGCCGCCGGCCAGCGCCGCGCGGATCGGCGAATCACAATCGCGGCCTTCACCTGTGGGGCCTGGTCACCTCAGGCGGCAGCGGCCCGCTCATCACGACACTCGTTCCGGTCCAGGAGTAGGTGATCGTGGCCGGGCCGCCCTGTGGTGCGGCGAAGGGCTCGTCACCGGCCAGCCACCGGTATTCGACGGTCACCGAAACGCCGTCCGAGCCGGCCACCGTGGTGAACGCGTAAGGCTCGGAAGTGCCTGTGCCCAGGTACTTGCCGTCATGGAAGAACATGATGTGGATCGGCGCGCCCGCCGAGTTCCCGCCGACGGCCCGCATCCAGAGCAGTTCACTGCAACTGCCCGGCAGGTCCTCGGAACCGTTCACCGCCACCCAGCCCGCGCCCAGCCGTGCCACCGCGTTCTGCACACCCGAGGACGCCGGGTCGATGCACCTTCCCGGTCCGCTGATGTCATCGGCGGGTGCCGGGGCGGCCGTGGGCGACGCGGTCCCCGGTGGTTCACCGGGAGCCGGAGTGGCGGCCGGTGGCCGAGTCGCCGGGGGTTGCCCGGTCGCCGGCGGGCCGGGTTGTTCCATCGGTGCTCGCACCGAAGTCGGGGCGGCGGTCGCCGACGTGTCCACCGTGGTCGTCGCACCCGGCCCGGGCAGCTCATCGGTGTTGCAGCCCGCGACCAGTCCCGCGGCCACCGCGATCAGCGCACCCATTCGAACGGAGTTCTTCATGATTCCCTCGATTCCGAGTCCCCTACGCGCAATCACGCATACGACCAGTTCATCGAGACACTCGGTGAGCCCGTTAGGGCGCGAGCCCTGATTCGCACCCTAGGGTGCCGAATCCGCACCCCTGGCAGGCCGCATCGGCGCCGACGACGACACTCCGGGCCCGGCGCTGGGCGGATGAAAGCCTCGGCGCATGTTCGCCCGCACTGTTACCGTGAAACCGGGGCGGGCGGTATGCCGTGAAAGCGGTTGCCCCGCAAGCAGTGTGATGCGAGTGATGAGGAGACCCTGATGGACGACGTGGCGCTGGTATTGGATCCCACGGGAGCAGATATTCAGGGAGAATCCGCGCGGATTCGGGCGCGGGGACCGGTGACGCCGGTCGAGCTGCCGGGCGGGGTGCGGGCCTGGTCGGTGACCGACGCGGCCGTGCTCAAGCAACTACTGTCCGACGCGCGGGTGTCCAAGGACGCCAGCCAGCACTGGCCCGCCTTCGTCGCCGGTGAGGTGCCGCCGGACTGGCCGCTGTTCCTGTGGGTGGCCGTGAACAACATGTTCACCGCCTACGGCGCCGACCACAAGCGGCTGCGCAAGCTCGTGGCGCCCGCTTTCACTCATCGGCGCACGGTGGCGATGCGCCCGATGATCGAGAAGATCACCACGACCCTGCTCGACGAACTCGCCGCGGTCCCGGCGGGTGAGGTGGTCGACCTGCGTGAGCGCTTCGCCTACCCGCTGCCGATCCAGGTGATCTCGGAGCTGATGGGCGTGCCGGACAACCTGCACGGCGGCCTGCGACGCTGCGTCGACGGCATCTTCGACACCTCGCTGAGCCCGGAGGAGTCCCAGGCCAACTACATGGCGATGTACGGGATCCTGGGCGAACTGGTGGTCTACCGGCGCGACAACCCCGGCGACGACATGACCAGCCTGCTGATCTCGCACCGCGACGAGGACGACGGTTCCCAGCTCTCGGAGCAGGAACTGGTCGACACCCTGCTGCTGGTGATCAGCGCCGGCCACGAAACCACCGTGAACCTGCTCGACCAGGCGGTCTACTCGCTGCTGACCCACCCCGAGCAGCTGGCCGCGGTCTCCGCGGGCGAGGCAACCTGGCCGGACGTGATCGAGGAAGCACTGCGGTTCGAGGCGCCGGTGGCGCATCTGCCGCTGCGTTTCGCGGTCGAGGACATCGAACTCGAGGGCGTGAAGATCGCCGCGGGCGACCCGATCCTGGCGTCCTACGCGGGCGCGAGCCGCGATCCGAAGCTGCACGGCGACACCGCCGACGAGTTCGACGTGACCCGCGTGAACAAGGAGCACCTGGCCTTCGGCTACGGCGTGCACCGCTGCCTGGGCGCCCCCCTGGCCCGACTCGAGGCCGAAGTGGCCCTGCCCGCACTGTTCGCCCGCTTCCCCGGCCTGCGCCTGGCCACCGAGGGCGCCGACCTCGGCTCGGTACCCAGCTTCATCTCCAACGGCCACGCATCCCTACCGGTCCGCCTGAGCTGACCCGGCACCCGTTGCGCACTTGGAGTCGCGGGAGAACCTCGCGACTCCAAGTGGCCTGATTTGCCCTGAACGCTGAGAAGCAGTCAGTTGCGTAACACCCCGGCCCGCAGTAGAGATCTCCTACCGACTGGCAGCAGCCAGGGAGATCCTATGAGAGGCCATCCCTTTGACGACCCCGCCGTATCCGCAGCAGCCTTATCCTCAGCAACCTTACGGCGGGCGCCCCGGGTACCCGTATCCTCCGCAGCCGCCGAAGAAGAGCAATGCGAACACGATCATTCTGTCAGTGGTCGCCGGCGTCTTCGTGCTCTGCGGGTTCGGTGGTTGTGTGGCCGCGTTGTCGAGCGATAGCGACAAGACCGAGACCGCCGCGACCTTCACCACCGGTCCGGCCGGGCCGACTGCTCCGGCCGCAGCACCGGCCCCGCCGGCCACAGCATCGGCCCCGCCGACCGCCGACGGGCCGGCTCCCGCAGGTACTCCAGTTCGAGACGGCAAGTTCGAGTTCACTGTGATGGCGGTCGATCCACCGGTCAAGGTCGTCGGCGACAACCCCTACCTGCAGAAGACCGCGCAGGGCGAGTACATCCTCGTACACCTGACCGTCGCCAATATCGGCGACAGGCCGCAGTCCTACTTCGCGAGCAACCAAAAGCTCTTCGATGATCGGGGCCGCGAATTCGAGAACGACACCATGGCCGGAATCAACGTCAACGACGGCACCGCCATGATGTCGGATATCAACCCCGGAAACTCTGTCCAGGTGGTCGTCGTGTTCGACGTGCCAGCGGGAACCGTCCCGGCCAGCCTCGAACTGCACGACTCCGCGTACTCGGGTGGAGCAGAGGTGGCGCTTCGTTGAGCTCATTGGCACGGCGCCACTGAAGTCCGTTGTCCGGCAGGGTGGTCGAGTCGAGTGGCACGCCGGCAGCGGTGGCCATCCACACCGCACCGCGACCGTAAGTTTCGGGCGGACCCCGGCGTCTACGCGGTGATCGGTTGGCGTGCTGCGTGGCGGCCGACCTCGTTGAGGTGTGTCATCGCCTGGGTGTAGGACTCCAGCAGGCCCGTCTCGCAGTACGGTACGCCGACTTCGGCGCAGAACTGGGCGACCATCGGCTGGGCCTTGCGCAGGTTGGCGCGTGGCATGGAGGGGAACAGGTGGTGTTCGATCTGGTAGTTCAGGCCGCCCATCGCGGTGTCGACGAGGAAGCTGCCGCGCACGTTGCGTGAGGTGAGGACCTGGCGGCGCAGGAAGTCGGTGTTGTCGCCGTCGGGCAAGACCTCCATGCCCTTGTGGTTGGGGGCGAAGGTGGAGCCCATGTACAGACCGAACAGGCCCTGCTGAACAGCGATGAACACCAACGCCTTACCCGGCGACAGCACCAGGAAGACCGCCGTCAGGTACCCGATGAAGTGCGCGGCGAGCAGTGCGCCCTCGCCGACGCGGTTGGGGATGGGCCAGCGGAACACCGCGCGGATGCTCGACCAGTGCAGGCTGCCGCCTTCGAGCAGCAGCAGTGGGAAGAACAACCACGCCTGATAGCGGAAGATGAAACGGCGCCAGCCTTTTCCGGCTCGCGCGCGGTCGCCGGAGAACGCGAGCACACCCATCGCGTCGGGGTCCATGCCCTCGGTGTTGGGGTGCGCGTGGTGGCGGTTGTGGTTGCTGGTCCACCAGCCGATGCTGAGCCCGATCGCGAGATTGCCCGCGATCAAGCCGTAGAGATAGTTGGCGCGCCTGCCCGCGAAGATCTGCTTGTGCCCGGCGTCGTGGCCGAGGAACGCGATCTGCGAGAAGACCACCGCCAGGAACACGCCGACGCCGAGCTGCCACCACGAGTCGCCGAGGACGAAGAACGCCGCCCAGCCGCCGACGAAAGCCACCGCGGTGAGCGCGCTCTTCCACCCGTAGTACTGCGACTGCCGCTCCAACAGACCCGCCTTCCGGATCCGGCGCAACAACACCGAGTATTCACTGCCACGCACGGGCACGACATCAGACGCGATAACCACGGCACAAGCATGGCGTATCGAACCCGCCGATGGGTGAACGGGTTGCAGATCGATGACAACCGATGCGTTGCGCGACCGCACCGCGAGCAGTGCGCTTCCATGGACGGTTCTATCGATAGGTTAGGCTTACCTGAAACCCAGTATTCGGAAAGGTTGGCCCCCGCATGCGCGTTGTGACGTTCGGCTTCCAGACATGGGGGCGTAGAACACTACAGGCTCTCATCGACTCCCGCCACGAGGTCGTTCTCGCGGTCACGCACCCGGCGAGCGAATCGTCCTACAAGGCGATCTGGAACGACTCGGTCGAGGAACTCGCACGCGAGCACGACATCGCGGTGCATCTCACCGAGCGCGCCGACGCGGCGACGATCGACCTGGTCAAGCGGGCCGAGCCCGACATCATCGTGGTGAACAGCTGGTACACCTGGATGCCCGCCGAGCTGTACGCGATGCCCCCGCACGGCACGGTGAACCTGCACGATTCGCTGCTGCCCAAGTTCACCGGCTTCTCCCCCGTGCTGTGGGCGCTGATCAGCGGTGAATCCGAAACCGGCCTGACGGTGCACCGGATGGACGACAGCCTCGACACCGGCGACATCATCGTGCAGAAGTCGCTGCCGATCGGACCGACCGCCACCGGCACCGAACTCGTGCTGGCCGGCCTGGACCTGATTCCCGACGCGCTGAGCGAAGCTTTGGACGCCATCGAGAACGGAACCGCCGTCTGGCGGCCACAGGACCGCGCCGAGCGCACCTACTTCCACAAGCGTGCCGACATCGACAGCCGGATCGACTGGTCGTCCTCGGCCGTCGACCTGGAACGGTTCGTCCGTGCGCTGTCGGCGCCCTACCCGCCCGCCTACAGCTGTTACCGGGGCCGGCGAGTGGAGATCGTGGGCGCGCGCATCTCCGACTTCCGCTTCGGCGGCACCCCCGGTCGCGTGGTCGTGGTCGATGGCCAGGCCGCGGTCGTCTGCGGACCGGACAGCTTCCGTGGTGGCAACCACGCCCTGGTGGTCACCGCCGTGCGTACGGCCGACGGACACGATCAGGATCCCGCCGAATTCTTCGCACGCGGTGGGTATCTCACCGACGCCGAGTAGGCATCAGGATTTCGCCGCGACCGAACACCCCCACCGACTGCTGTGCGGTGGGGGTGTTCTGCGTTGCGGCCGTGTCGATTACGCCACCGCGGGTAGCAGTCCGGAGGTGACGAAGCCCGAGACATACCGGTCGAGCACCTCGGCATCGATGGCCGGACAGCTCACCCCGGCCGCGGCGAGCACCGGCCGGGTCCGGTCGTCGGTGACGACCAGGTCGGCGGCGCCGCCGAGGAAGTTCTCCGCCAGCAGGGCGGTGCGCAACAGATCGGCGTGCCCGGTGACCAGGCCACCCACCCGGTCGGCGAGCAGGTCCGCGGCCTGCGAGGTATCGACCATGTCGATCCGATAGCCCTTGCCGCGCACCACGTCCAGGATGTCGTTGACCTTGGTCGGCGCCGAGTTGACCAGGTGATAGGTCTGCCCGGCGGCCGGGCGGGTGGTGGCGAGGGTGACGATAGCGCGCGCGATGTAGTCCGCCGGGGCCAGCGTGACCTGGGCGTCGCCGAGATCAGGACACACACCCAGGTGGGCGGCGGTGCGGATGAGGGTCCAGAACGAGTCGTCCTGCGGGATCACTCCGGTGGTGGTGGCGCCCGACACCAGACCCGGACGGTGCACCATCACCGGGAGGCCGCGACGTCCGGCGGCCCGGACCAGTTGTTCGGCCACCCATTTGCCGGCGAGATAGCCGTGCTGGGGTACCTGCGCCGCCCCGATCACCGAGTCCTCGGTGACCGCGGTGGTGCTGTCGTGGTCGGCGCCGACCGCCGCGGACACGGTGGACACGAAATGCACCGTCGAGCTCCGGTGCAGCGCCGCGAGCCGCAGCACCTCGACGGTGCCCACGACGTTGGCGGCGCGCATCGCACCGTACGGTTCCAGGTGGTTCACCCGGGCGCCGTTGTGCACGATCGCGTCCACCGTCGCGGCGAGTTCACCGAAGGCCGATTCGGTCAGCCCCAACCGGGGCTCGGCCAGATCACCCAGGACGGGGATCACCCGGTCGAGTCCGCGCACCGGCAGCTCGAACCGGGTCAGCGCCGCCGTCAGCCGGGCCCGTCCCGCGTCGGCGTCGGCCGCGCGGACCAGGCAGTACACCGTTGCCGTTGTGCGGTCGAGCAGTTCGGCCAGCAGATGTGCGCCGACGAATCCGGTGGCACCGGTGAGCAGCACCGTCTCGAAGCCGGGTGCGCGCTGATCGCCACCCACCGTGATCGCCGGATCGAGCACGCAGTCGGCACTCAACTGCTCGACCCACGCTTGCGGGGACTGCTCGGCGGTGGCGGCCAGGGCGGCGACGAGCGCCCGGGGCGTGGGGTTGTCGAACAGGATCCGCGGTTCCACCTCCAGGTCGAGCTGGTTTCGCAGTTCCCCGCGCACGGTGAAGACCAGCAGCGAGGTGCCGCCGAGATCGAAGAAGTTCTCGTCCACGCCGACCGAGGCCCGGTCCAGTACGTCGGCGAACACCCGGGCCACCGCCTGCTCGGATGCCGTGGCGGGCGTGTGCCGCTGGACCGGCGCCGCGGCCGGCGGCGCGGTGGTGGGCGCATCCGATCGGCGCCGGGTTCCACCGGCGACCGGCGCCGTCGGATCGGCCACCGCGGTACGCAGCAGCCGCGCGTAGTCCGCGCCGAACGCGCTGACGGTGGCGCGATCGAAAAGGTCTGTGGCGTAACGGAACACCGCCGAGTAGCCGGAGTTCTCCGCATTCTCACGCAGGGTGAGCGTCAGGTCGAAATGGGTCGTGCCGAGTTCGAGGTCGATGACGGTGGCCTGCGCTTCGCCCAGGTTCGCCGCCAGTGTGGACACGGGCAGGTCCTCGTAGGCGAACACCGCCTGGAACACGGGATTGCGGGTGTCGTCACGGCGTGGATTCACGGCCTCGACGATGTGGTCGAACGGCACATCGGCGTGGTCCAGTGCGGCCACCGTCGCCGCGCGGGTCCGCGCGAGCAGGGACTCGAACGGTGCGCCGGGATCGACCGTGGCGCGCACCGGCAAGGTGTTGACGAACATGCCGATGAGCGGTTCGACCACGGGATGGTTTCGTCCGGCCACCGGGGTGCCGATCACGATGTCGGTGTCGCCGCTGAGCTGATGCAGCCACGCCAGATAGGCCGCGCACAGCACCATGTACGGGGTGGCACCGTACCGCTGGGCAGTGTCGGCCACGCCGCGCGCGGTGGCGGCATCGATCGTGAACTCCACTGCGGCGCCGCGTGTTCCGTCGGCTCCCGGCAGCCGGGGGCGGTCGACGGGCAGGGCCAGGCGGTCCGGCGCGCCGGCGAGCGTGCTGGTCCAGTGCTCGAGCTGCCCGGCCGCCGGCGACTCGGGGTCGTGCCGGTCGCCGAGCCGATTCTGTTGCCACACCGTGTAATCGGCGTACTGCACCGCCAGCGGTTCGGTGTCGGGCGCGCGCCCGCGACTGCGCGCCGCGTAGGCGGTGGTCAGATCCGTCACCAGCGGTGCGAGCGACCAGCCGTCGGCGGCGATGTGATGCACCACCAGCACCAGGACGTGTTCGTCGGCGCCGCAGCGGAACAGGCGAGCGCGCAACGGCAGCTGACGGGTCAGGTCGAACGGCAACGACGCGAACGCACGCAGTTCGGCCCGGATGTCGTGGCCGTTCGCACCGTCGGGCTGCGCCGCCACCGTGTCGATCGAGACGTCGTCGGCAGTGTGGAAGCGCAGGCCGGGCCCGGCAGCGGTGCTGCTCGGGTAGGTGGTGCGCAGTACCTCGTGCCGGTCGACCAGATCCCGGATCGCCGCGGCGAGGGCCGCGGTGTCCACCGGCCCGTTCAGCCGCACGGCGATCGGCAGATGGTAGGCAGGCGACTCCGGATACAGCTGGTTCAGCAGCCACATCCGTAGCTGTGCCGGTGCGGGCGTCAACGATTCCGGCCGGCGACCGGCGACCGGGCCGCAGTCGGAACCGTCCCGGTCGAGCCGGCGGGCCAGCGCACCGACGGTGGGCGTGTCGAACACGGCCCGCACCGTGACCCCCAGGCGCGCCGCGACCTGCGTGGCCGTGAGTGAGGTGCCGCCGAGGGCGAAGAAATCGTCGGCCGTGCCGATCCGGACCGCTTCGGTCCGGTCGGCGCCGAGGACGGCGTGGAACGCCCCCACCACCGCGAGTTCGGCCGCCGTGGTGGGGGCGAGGTAGGAGCTGCGCCCGAAGACCGGGGCGGGCAGGCGGCGGGTGTCGAGTTTGCCGTTCGCGGTCCGCGGCAGTTCCGGCACCGGTAGGTAGGCGCTGGGCCGCAGGTAGTTCGGCAACGACCCGGCCATCCGATCGCGAACAGCGTCGAGATCGAGGGCGGGTGCGCCGGACGCGACCAGGTAGGCGACCAGGTGTGTGCCGCGGCTGTCCTGGTGCGCGGTCACCGCCGCGGCCGCGATCTCGGGCAGCGCGGTGAGGGCGGTTTCGACCTCTCCCGGTTCGATGCGGTGTCCGCGCACCTTGATCTGGAAGTCGCTGCGGCCGTGATAGATCAGTTCAGGATCGGCGCCCACGGTGACGGTGACCAGGTCGCCGGTGCGGTAGAGCCTTCCGCCCCGCGGACCGAACGGGTCGGCGACGAAACGGCCCGCGGTGAGCGGAGCCTGCCGATGGTAGCCGCGCGCCAGGGCCGGCCCACCCAGGTACAGCTCACCGGTGACCCCGGGCGGTACCGGCCGCAACCGGTGATCCAGGACCACGGCGTGGAAGCCGCGCAGCGGCGCACCGATGGTCACCGCGCGACCGGGCACCAGTTCGGCGATGGTGCCGATATCGGTGGCTTCGGTGGGGCCGTACCCGTTGCGCATCAAGCAATTCGGCGACCACGCGTCGACCAGGTCGGCGCGGATCGCTTCACCGCCCACCCCGAGCACCCGGAGGCCGGGCACGTCGGCGGGGTCGAGGGTGGCCAGCACGGCGGGGGTGATGATGGCGTTGGTGATGTTCTCCCGGCGCATCAGCGCGCTCAGATCCGGTCCGGCGACTTGATACCGACCGGCGATGACCAGAGTGCCCGCGCCCGCGATGCCGCAGAGGATCTCACCGACCGCCATGTCGAAACCCGGTGAGGCATGGTGCAATACGCGCGGGGTGTGGCCACGGCCCGGTGCGAGCTGATACCGATCCCGCCGTTCGGCCGCCAGGTTCGCCAGCCCGCCGTGGGTCACCAGCACGCCCTTGGGGGCGCCGGTGGATCCCGAGGTGTAGATGAGATAGGCGGGGTGCGTACTGCGCAGTGTGTTCGGGCGATCCGCGGCGGTGACCGGACCGGACTCGAATTCGTCTGTGGTGGCGGGTGAATCGATGATCAGCCAGCGGATGTGGTCGGGCAGGCCCGGGCGCAGGGCAGCCGTGGTGATGCCTACCGGCGCCGCGCAGTCACCCAGGATGTGGGCGATCCGCTCCGGCGGATAGCCCGGGTCGATCGGGACGAATCCGGACCCGGCGCGGGTGATCGCCCAGATCGCGGCGACCGAGGCATCGGACCGTTCCAGCACCATCGCGACCAGCACTTCCGGACCGGCGCCCGCGGTCAGCAGCGCCCGTGCGAGGCGGTTGGTGTGCGCGTCGAATTCCCGGTAGCTCCACCGGTACTCGCCGAAGACGACGGCGGTGGCATCCGGGTCGACACCCACCGCCTCCTCGATCAGCTCGGCGAGGGTGGCGGGCGTTGTCGCCGTCGGCCCCCGCCACGGCACCAGGACATCGCTCTCGGCCGGGGTGAGCACCGGAAGCCCGCCGACCTCGGTGGCCGGGTCGGCGGTGCCGAAGGCGGTCACGAATTCGATGAATCGGTCCAGATGCGCGGCACCTTCGGCGACGGAGTAGCGGTGCCGGTTGAATTCCAGTTCGATGCGCAGCTCGCCGGTGCCGGGGTACACGTTCAACGCCACATCGGTGACGGGACCGGTACTGAGCAGGTGCAGGGTGCCACGGACGGCGCCGATCTCGGCACCGGTGCGGAAGTTCATGATGTTCACCGCCGGACCGAAACCGGTTGTGGTGTTGGTGAATCCGGCGTCACGCAGCATGTCGGCGCCGCGGTATCGCTGATGCCGCAGCGCCCCACCGAGCTCGCGCCGGGCCGCGTCGATCAGCGCCGAGACGGTACCGATCCCCGCGGCGCGCACCGGCACCACGTTGGAGATCATGCCCGCACTGCGGCGCATGGCGGCGGTGGTGCGGGCGGTCATCGGCAGGCTCAGCGCCACCTCGTCGGTGCCGGTCATCCGGGCCAGATAGGCGGCGAAGGCGGCCACCACGACGGTGGCGACACCGCCACGACGGTTCAGCTCGGCGACGAGCTCCGGCGCCAGGTCGGCGCCCAGGATCCGCGGCAACGGGTCGGGATCGCCGGTGCGGGTGGCGAGGCTGACCGGTTCGGGGAGGCCGACGAGCCGCTCGGCCCAATAGGCGCGGTCGGTGCGAGCGCGCGGGGAGTTCTCGTAGTCGGCTTGCGCCGCGTACAGCACGGCGGCGGAGTCGATCTCGTCTGCCGGCTCCGGTGCCAGGTCACGGCCGGCCACGAGCGCCGCGTAGTGCTCGGCACCGCGCTGCTGCAGCCGGGTCGCGCCGTACCCGTCCAGCGCGATGTGATGGGCCCGTGTGTAGAGCAGGTGCCGGTCGGCGCTCAGCCGCAGCACGGTCGTGCTGATCGCGGGCATGCCGGCCGGGTCGAAGTCACCCGCCTGGTCGGCTCGCATCCAAGCGAGGGCAGTGGCGTGCGGGTCGGGGTCGGCGCTCAGATCGATGACGACCGCGCTGTCGGCGACCTCGGGGTCGGCGACCTGGCCGATGGTCCCGTCACCGGCCACGAACTGCCGGTGGACGCCGAGGTCACGGGCGGCCCTACGGCTGGCTTCGACATAAGCGGCGGCGTCGAAGGGGCCGCGCAGGTCGAGGTATTGCGCGACGGTCAGCGGGATCGGCGCCAGCAATTGCTGGGCCAGCCACATTTCCCGCTGAGCCGGACTCAACGGCAGGTGAGGCGCTGCCGTAGGGGTGATACTCATGGCGCCTCGATATCTCGACATCATCTGAACGAGACATAAGGGTAGCCTATCCTCTATTTTGGGTGGTCGGCGGGCACCGACCGCGCTTCATGGCCGCCGATCACCGCAACGAGCCAGGCGCGCCGGGCGGCAGAGCTCGCCGCCGTCGATCACTCGGGTGGCTCGGGTGTGCGGATCTCCTCCGCCATCGAGCCGCCCGCTACGTCAGCGGAGATACCCAGGTCTTCCTCGTAGTCACGCTGGGCATCCGAGGCGTTCCCCTCCTCGTCGAGCTGCACGGCCTCGGCCGGCGGCGCGGTCGTGCGCGAGTCCGCGGTGACGTCGGGTTCCTCCTCCGACAGTCGATCGCCCAGCCCACGGGGATGGGCTTCCTCCCGTGGCGTCATCCCGTACTTGGTGACGCCCTCCCACTGCTCGGGCGGGTCCATCCCGGCTTCGAGCGGGTCCTCACGCAGTCGGTCCTCGTCCAGGTCCTCACTGCTGTTGAGGGCAGCCGGGTCGGTTTCGACCGCGTCGGGGGCGCCGGTGCCCTGCGGCGGATCGTAAGTCTGCTCGGGTTCGGTCATGGCCGGGTCCTTCCCTGGGCGACGGTCCCGCAACCTGCGGATGCTTCTCGAGCCGCAGTACCCGGGCCGGCCACGGAGAAACCGAGTGCCGCCGCACCAGACCTTGACCTCCGGCATTAGTTCAGCAACCATTGAACTTATGCACGAGCGGTTCGATTCGGTGGAATCCCGGGTGGAGCGTCACGCGGCGCTCGCCGACCCGGTGCGCCTGCGCATCGTCGACCTCCTGACGCTGGGAGATCTGGTGGTCAGCGAGCTCCGCGACCGACTCGAGATTCCGGGCAACCTGCTCTCGCACCACCTGCGGGTGCTCGAACGCGCCCGCATCGTGTCGTGGGGACGCTCCGAGGGGGACCGTCGTCGGCGCTACGTCAAACTCCACGCCGAGGCGCTCGAACTCCGAGGCGAGCCCCCTCGGCTCACCGGTGCGCGGGTGCTTTTCGTGTGCACCGGCAACTCGGCCCGCTCCCCGATCGCGGCGGCCCTGTTCGCCCGGGCCGGCGGAGTCCCGACGTCGTCGGCCGGCACACACCCCGCCGATCGACTGTCCGCCGGGGCCGCGGCGACGGCTGCACGGCATCACCTCACGCTCCCCGACCACCGACCGCGGCACTTCACCGATGTCCACGCCGACGGCGACCTCGTCATCACCGTCTGCGACCGCGCCCGGGAGGAACTCAGCGAGCTCGTCGACCACCATTGGTCCATCCCCAACCCCACCCCGGTCGGCACCACGAACGCCTACGACACCGCCTTCGCCGAAATCGCGCGCCGCATCACCCATTTCGGCCCGCACCTGCTGTCCACGCGAGCCGCTCCCGCCCAGCCGAGCACGCACAGTCACAGTTGAGGAGGAATCCCATGACCGACACGGATCAGTTCGCCCATGTCCGCTACCTCGTCGACGACGTGCAGACCGCCGTCGACTTCTACACCACACATCTCGGGTTCACGGTGCGCACCAACGCCGCACCGGCTTTCGCCGACGTGACACGCGGCCGGCTCCGGCTACTGCTGTCGGGCCCGACCAGCTCGGGCGCACGGGCCACTCCCGAAGACGCCGACACGGCCGGCCACAACCGCATCCATCTGCTCGTCGACGACTTGGCCGCCGAGATCGACCGCCTCCGCGCCGCTGAACTCGACTTCCGCAGCGATCCGGTCTCGGGGCCCGGCGGGCAACAGGTACTGCTGTCCGACCCGGCCGGCAACCTGATCGAACTGTTCCAACCCGCCGGGCACGGCACCCGCCGCCCCTGATGGGAGAACCGCGAGGTTGCCCTCCGGCACGACTGGATCCACGAGCCATTGGAAGCGGCCGCGATTCCATGCGATGCAGCAGCCGGGCGACGGTCGAAAAACCAGGGTCAAGCCCTGGCTTTTCGGGGTACCGGCCCCGCGACAACCGTGGAACGCTACTGCTTCACGCGGTTCCCCGTCGAGCCCCGGGGCCGACCACACTGATACGAAGGACCACCGAACCCATGCGAATCACCGGACTGACCGCCGTCGCGGCGGGCGCACTGATCCTCCCGGCCATCCTGGCTCCCGCGGCCTCGGCGGAGGTGGACGACATCACCATCTACACCTGGGGTGATGGCGGAATGCCCGCCGCTTGCGATTATGTGGGTGCTGAGTGTCATGTCATGGCCCGGATGTTCGGCTCCGACTACGACCTGCCCGCCACCGTGACGATCAACGGCCGCGAGCTCGGTTCAGCTGAGCGCCTGGACTACCCGGACCGGCAGCGCAGCGCGATCCGCGGCACCTGGCGCCCGCCGGCCAAGGGCACCTACACCATCGAGGCCACTCAGGGCTCTTCCACCAAGACCCTCGTCGTCGAGGTCACCGGAGACGCCCGGTTCGGCAGCGGCTCGGCGGGACTGCTGCCCAGCGGCTCCAGCTAGGAGTCGCGGCGGCGTAGCGCCAGCCAACCCACACCGATGGCCGCCGCCCAGCATCCGGTGACCGCGAGACCTTGGTGACGACGAACCGTTGGCGCGTGCGGGCCTGCGGGCGATCCTCGATGCGCACGAGGGAATTACGGTGGTCGGTGAGGCGGCCGACGGTGTGTCGGTGGTCGGCGAGGTCAAGCGACTGCGCCCGGATGTCGTCGCCATGGACGTGCGGATGCCGTTGCTGGACGGGATCGAAGCCACCCGGACGGTACTTCGCACCATCGCGAACCCACCGAAGATCCTGATGATCACCACCTTCGAAAACGACGACTACGTCTACGAGGCGTTGCGCGCCGGCGCCGACGGGTTCCTGCTCAAACGCGCCCGCCCCGCCGAGATCGCGAATGCGGTGCGCACCGTCGCACAGGGCGACTCCGTGCTCTATCCGGCCGCGGTCCGATCGCTGGCGGCTGGGCGCAGAAACGACAGCGCACGCGCGATATTGGCGCGCGCCGACCTGACGCAACGAGAAGTGGCGGTGCTGCGGCTGATGGCGAAAGGGCTGTCGAACGCGGAGATCGCGACCGAGTTGTATGTCGGCTCGGAGACGGTGAAGACCCATGTCAGCTCGATCCTGGCGAAGTTCGGCGCCCGAGACCGCACCCAGGCGGTCATCGTCGCCTACGAATCCGGATTCGTATAGCGGATCGGCCGCGCAGTGTCGCGACTCGAAAGTAAGCATATGAATCTGACAATCGGCTGAATCAGATACAATCCCCGGCCGGGGGCATATTCGAGCGAATGACAGTCCGGCCAGAACCTTTTCTGGAATTAACTATCAGTAGTGAATATCTAATAGCAGATAACAAGTTTTTCGACAAATAGAGATCGATGATTTCGACCACAGAAAGACGAGAACGGGTTATATTTTTTAAACACTCATTTTGCGGTTCGACATCCCAGCCGCACCGTTCTCGACATTTCTGGAGACAGCCATGCGATCGACCTCACCCCTGCTTCGTGCCAGCCTTATCGCTCCGATAGCTGTCGCTACCGTCTTCTGTATGGCCGCACCGGCCAATGCCGCCACCGTCAACGTGAACTGGGCCTGCAAGGGCACGGTCTGGGGAATCGGCCAGACCTCGAACATGGCCGCAACGGTCACCACCACCGCGCCGGGCTCGGCGGCGTCGGGCTCCGCGGTGGCCATCACCATCGCACCGGGCGCCTCGTCGGTTCCGAGTTCGGCTTCCGGCTTCACCGTGAACAACATCAGCAATCTCAAAATGACCATTCCGACGCCGGCGAATTCGACATTGGTCTCGGCCACTCTCTCCGGGGGTAGCACGCCGGGCACCGTCGCCGTTTCGGGCGGGAATGCCGTTCTGACGGTTCCGGGTCCGATCGCCGGCGGCACCAGCTACACCCCGCCCGCGGTGACCCTCAACGTCACCGCAGGCGCGGCCGGAACGCCGATCACCAGCAAGTACGCGGGGACCAGCTACACCAATCCCGGCATGACCATGACCACCAACGTCTCGTTCGTCGGCAATGTCGCCACCGCGTGCTTCCCTGACCCGTCCCCGACCCTCACCACCACCACTGTCAGCTGAACCGCCCGACAAACACCACAGCGTGATGATCGGAGTCCAGGTCGGCGACCTGTGGTGAACATGCCTGGATCGGGTTGCGCCGGCAGCCCGGTCCAGGTTCTCACCCGAGCCGGACCGGGTGAACGTAGTTCCCGACAGTGGTTGCCCCGCTTCGCGTTTGGTGTGGGAGCAGCCACTTCGGCCGAATAATCTCGATGCATCGTCTCGAACCGGCCACTGTGTCGTACAGTGCATATCCGACACAGCCACGGTCGCTTCGACGGCCGATGCGGTGTCCGCTTTCGTGATGTTCGTCAGCCGCGGTCGGGCTGCCGACAATCGATTGACAGGAGCCACATGCCCGCTTCAAAGCTCCGCTACCGCCGCCTGCTGCAACCATCGAGCCCACTGATCTCCCCGACTCCCCGGACGGAGTCGGGCGCTCGGCACCCGAACACGCCCCTGATCGGCGACTGCTGCTGAGTGCTTCGCGTTCCAAGTGATCGATGGGAAAGCCTGTGTGCCCGATGACAAGCGAACCCGCCCGGATCCCGGTCGAGCTGAAGAAGGCGCTGGAGTTCTATCACGGAACCGTCGAAGATCTGATCCGTGAATTGGTCAGGATACTCGGCGTGAACGAGACCGATCGACGCGCACTGGAGATCGTCCTGCTCGAGGACGAGAAGTCCACGACACCGGGAATGCTGGCCGGACGGCTCGGCCTCACCGCTGCCGGCGTCACGATCATGCTCAACCGGCTCGAGAAGCAGGGTTACATCACCCGCTCGCTGCACCCGACCGACCGCCGTCGCGTGATCGTGATGGCCACTGAGCTCGCAGCCCATCGAATACAGGAACTCGTCGTGCCCATGATCGTCGAGAGCTACAAAATGTTGCTGAGCTGTTACGACTCCACCGAACTCGAAATAATCGCCGACTTCCTCACCCGCGCGGGCGAACTGCAACGAATCCACCGCCAACAGCTGCTCGACGTGGACCCCTACTCGAAACCCTGAAACCTCGCGCGAATGCCCCGCGCTGAAAAGATCGCAGCCGCGGTGTCTGCGCACCGCCCTTCTCGGTCGATCCCTGACACACCTCGCAGGAGAAAGCGGTAGCTGGATGAACACCGTCGACAACAGCGAAGGCCCAGTGGCGAAACCGGAGGTCAATGCTGAGCCTCGGGATCAGATTCCGCGATGGTGTCGTCGGCCGGCTGCGGGGTCATCTGCCGATCGGTTCCGGCAGCAGATATCGCGTGCGGGTGTAATGGCCGCATTGGTGACCACGGGGATCGGAATAACGCTCATGGTACGGGCGGATTCGAGCCCGCCGATACGGGCGAACAATGCGGAGACGTTCTTGGGAGAACCCACCACGCAGACATACGACTATCGCGCCGTCCCGGGCCAGGCCACCGCGAGCACGACATCAGGCGTACCGCACGAGGTCCCGGTACCGCATGAGGTCCCCGTGCCGGGCGAAATCTCGGGCACCGACACGGCTACCGGTACCGGAACCACCCCATCGGCCGCCGATCCTGATGCCCCCGGCGCCGACTCCGGTACCGGCACGCCCACTACGACGGAGTCGACGACAGCGTCGACGACCGATGCCTCGGCTACCAACACAGCAGTTCCGTCGATACGCGTGAGTTTCTCCGCCACGGCGAGCTTTTCAGTCGAGGCCCACGACGACCACCACCACGTCAGTACCCCCTCGCACCACGACAACCGCGACTCCGACCAGGACATCCACGGCGCCGGAGGTGCCCACGACACCCGCGTCGCCGACGACCACGGCACCGAAGACGCCCGAGCCCCCGTCACCGACCGAGTCGGCGCGTCCGATGACTCCCTCGACCGCGCATCCACCGCCCACATCTCCAAGGTGACGGCAGCGGGGTAGGCGGTCACCCGCCCGACGGTCAACGCCGTGGCCGGTGACATCGACCGAGGTCTACACCCATCCGGCCAGGAGCGGCGCGCTGAGTTACTCACGCCTCGGGCCGGTCAGCGACAGCACCAGCAGCGCGAGGGAAATCACGGCGCCGGCAGTGAGTATCGCGAGCAGCACACCGGCCTGCCCCTCGGAGGTGTGTGCCGCCAGATGCGCGCGCAAGTGCCAATGGATCCCGAGGTGCGCGACCGTCCACACCGTGTAGGACGCCAGCGCGGCGCGCACCACCAGTGGAGCCGAGATCACGGCCACCGCGAGGGGTATGGCGGCGGCCAGATTCATGGCTCCGTAGTCGAGCATCAGATGCGGGTTGTAGGGCATGCCCAGATTGACCCAGGGAAAGGAGAAGAATCCTTCAGGGGAGACGAGAATCCAGGTTCCCAGCACACCGGAAACAACGGCAAAGAACGCAAGACCACCACGTACCACCAGCCCCCGCGTACCGGTCATCGCGTGACACCGCCGATTCCGCCGAGGAGAAATTCCTCGAATGTGACAGTCCCGCAGGGCTTACCGGGAACGAGATTCCACCCCTCGGTGAAACCGCGCAAGGTCTTGCCCGGCACCGGCGGCGACAGTACCGGTCGTCGCCACCCCATGATCGATTGGTAGGAACGCGCCAGCTCACCCATGGTGTGCACCCGTGGACCACCCAGCTCGAGTGTGCGGCCGACCGGTTCGCCCACCGCCAGTGCGACGAGCCGGTCGGCGACATCGCCGATGTCGATCGGCTGGAACCGAAACCCCTTCGGGGCGAAGGTGACCGGCAGCCGTCGCTGGCCCGCGAACACGGTGGCCAGCAAGTTGTGGAATTGGGTGGTGCGCAGCGTCGTCCACGGCAACCCGCTGGCTGTGATCGCCTCCTCGGCCGCCAATTTGGCACGGTAGTAGGGCACCGGAATACGGTCCACACCGGCAATCGATACGTTCACCACATGCGGTGCGAGGCCGGCTCGGACAGCTGCGTCGAGCAGATGGCGGGCTGCCGCAACGTCTCCTCGGCCGTAGGTGGTGGCGCAGTGCACGATCACCTCGGCTCCGGCGACGGCGTCATCGAGCCCAGCCCCGGTGCGCAAGTCCCCGACCACTCGCCGCGTGGCCGCCGAGCCCGGGGTGCGACTCAGCACCCGAACCTCGTGCCGCCCATCGTTCAAGCGCTCGACCACGGCGCGACCCAGTTTCCCGGTGCCGCCGGTCACCAACACTGTTCTCATCATGACCTCGTTTCTCACAGGCGATCAGTGGTTCACCAGTGCAGAACCGCGCAGCGCTCCGGAATGTGACAGGCGCGCGCAGGCTATGACCCAGCTCACACATGCCCGTACGCGGCAGTCATCCTCGAGTAACCTCGTCGGCAATGGATTCGCCCGGACCCACCGACGCCCATCGCGCGACGGTGTTCGAAGAGAATCGGCCACGCCTGTTCGGATTGGCATATCGCCTGTTGGGCTCCGCGACGGACGCCGAGGACATGGTGCAGAGCGCCTATCTGCGCTGGCACGGCGCCGACTGGGTAGAAGCACCCGGACCGTGGCTGAACAAAGTGGTGACGAACCTGTGCCTCAACCAGCTCACCTCCGCGCGGGCGCGCCGTGAGACCTACCCGGGCCCGTGGCTGCCCGAACCGGTACTCACCGACAGCGGTGCGCTCGGCCCGCTGGATACGGTGGAACAGCGCGAGTCGGTGTCGATGGCCCTGCTGGTGTTACTCGAACGCCTCACCCCCACAGAACGAGCCGTCTTCGTGCTGCGCGAGGCGTTCGACTATTCCCATCGCGAGATCGCCGACATCCTCGGCATCGACGCGGCCCACTCGCGCCAGCTCCACCATCGGGCCCACACGCATGTGGGCCGGCACCGAAACAGATTCGCCACCGACGATGCCCGCCACCATCGCATCGTCGCCGAATTCTTCGTCGCCGCACGCTCCGGTGACGCGGCGAGCTTGGAAAGATTGCTGGCCGCCGATGTGGTGTCCTGGATCGACGGCGGCGGCGCGACCGCCGCCCGTCGCCCGATCCAGGGCCGCGACCGGGTCCTGCGTTATCTGCTCGGCGTCGGACGCCGGCCCGAAATGCTGCGCGTCACCAGTGAAACCGCGCCCGTCAACGGCGAACCCGCTCTGCTCGTCTTCGACCGCGAGGAACTGCGCGCCGTCATCACCCTGGAGCTCGAAGGCGGCCGCATCATCGCACTGCGCACCATTGCCGACAAGGACAAGCTGGCCTTCGCTGCCGCCGCCCGCCAACGCTGAGGCGATCGACGGCACCCAGCTTTGCGCGTCGAAGCACCGCGCCCAGTCGCTGATCAGTAACGAGCTGCGCGAGTCTCATCGGATCGCTACGTTCGCACTCCGGACATGAAGAGCGTCATGAGCTCATAGGGTTGTCACGCGCTCTGCCTCGTCGGAGTCGGCGGTCTCGGGTGCGAAATCGCAGGCGCCGTGGCGGGTGAAGGGTTCGGCGAGCTGGGCGAGATAGCCGCTCGGATAGTCGGGTTCGGCGGCCATGCCCAGGTCGGCGCTGGTGAACCGGCGAGCGGGGTCATAGCTGTAGGTACGCAGCAGGTGGTCCCAGATCAAGGTGAACAGTCCGAAGTTGACATCACCGACGCCCGCCCACTTCAGGTGGTGAAAACGATGGCCTTCGTTGAGCGCGAGAACATACTTGGCGGCACCGACGCGGTAGTCGGCGTTGGAATGCTGCAGCAGCAGCTGCACCGCCACCGCCAACGACAGACTCGCAGCCACGGGGACCGGAATTCCCACGAGCAGCAGTGGTGTGACCCCGGCGATCATTTCGACGGTTTGGTGCAGGGGGTGCTTCATCAACCCGTTGAGCCCATAGAAGCGGGTGACGCTGTGATGCACGGCGTGGAACCGCCACAAGACGCCGATCTTGTGGCTGGCGTAGTGGGCCAGGGTGATCCCGAGGTCGGCAACGAGGATGGCGATCAGCACCTGGACCACGAATGGCCATGTGTGTGGCCAGATCCCGTCGCCGGGGATGAGTGCGGCGAGAGCGGGGATGGCCGCGACGCTGGTGAGAACGAGTGTTTCGTTGACAACGCTGTGGGTGGCGTCGCGGCCGGCATCGCCGTGGGAGTTGTTCCAGCTGTCCTGATACGGCAACAGATGTTCGGCCGCGAACGATGCCGCGACCGCGACCCCGAGCAAGGCGATCAGCCAGAGCTTGTTGGCGCCGACGGCTGCGACAGCGATACCGGCGCCGTTGATACCGAGGAGCAGAAATGGTGCATAGCCGTAACGGATGAGCGGTGCGACGAGCGTGGACATGAATCCAGCGTCGCCGGTGAGTTATGTGGGGGCTTGAAGAAATCAGCTGACCTGGATTCGTGGTGGTCGCCACCCCGTGGCGATGAGCGCTTCGGTCGGGGTGATGCCGATCAGGTCACGGCAGGTGCGGGCCAGATGCGCGCTGTCGGCAAAGCCCGCGGTGTGCGCCGCGTCGGTCAGCGAGCCGCCGTCGCGCACCACGGCGAAGCCCCGTTGCAGCCGTGTCCAACGCCGCCATGCCGCATACGGCAGACCGATCTGGTCGGCGACCACGTGGGAGAGGCGGCTCGGCGAAATCCCCACCTGGGCTGCGAGTTCGGTCAACGATGGTGGGCCGCCGTCCCAATCGGCCGCGCGCTGTAGTGCCTCGGTCACCAGCGGATGGCAACGTCGAGCTCCACCTGGAAGCGGGGCTGGGCCGGGATGTTCTGGGCGCGGAGTGGCAGCAGCGATCCAGCTGGTGGCGGCATCTGCGGGCATTCCGGCAAGGCGGGTGAGGGCGGCGTGGGCAGTGATCGAGTCGGGGTCGAGAAATGCGACGAACCCACTGGTTCCGGGTTCGGCGTGGACTCGGTGGATCACGCCCGGCGGGATGATCGCGACCGTTGCCGGTGCGGTGTTCCCGGCCGCGTCGGCGACAGTGAGCTGCCCGCGCGCCACGAACAAGACCTGCACGGCCGCGTGCGCGTGCGCGGCGGCATCGCCGATACCGCCGGTGAACGCCATCAACCCGGGTGTGAACACGACCCCGCCCAGCCAACGCGAGGCGACGCCGTTGGGCTCGGGCCGGTGCGGCCGTGCGGCCCGTTCGGACTTCTTCGTCAACGACTACTCGCGTTCTTCCCCGCACCACGTCAGGTCGGACCGAAGCATACGGCTAGCGGGTGTAGTCGAGTATCGAGCGGACGAGGGCGTCGGGGTCCTCGAGCATCGCCATGTGCCCGACTCCGCGAAGGTATCGGAGCTCGGCGCCCGGCACCGCCTCGTACTGGTGCGCGGCGGCCGGGTCCCACCGAGGGTCGGAATCCCCGAAGACCGCGAGCAGGGGCTTCCCGGCTGCGATGAGGCGCTCGGGCACAGTCCCCGCGGTGATGTAGTCCATGTTGGCGGCGAGGATCGCACGGAACCCTCGATAGGTCGTTCTTCGCAGATCCGCTACCGCTGTGTCCGGCACCGTGATCGGGGCCACCGCAGTCGCCGCCAGTCCGCGGCGGACCATCAAGTCGGTACGCATCGCCCACACGAGCGGACCGAAGAGCGGCGAGGCGAGCACCTTGAAGATCGCCGGCTCGGGCAACAGCGCTGCGAGGCTCGGCCCGGTACTGACCAGGACCAGCTCGCCGACCAGATCCGGGCGACGCTCCACGAGGGCGGTAGCGACATATCCCCCGCTGGAGTGACCGACCACCTTCAGGCTCCCGAACCCGAGCTCGTCCAATAGTGCCGCTGTCCGGTCCGCCTGCTGGGAAACGGCATACGCGGACGCCGGCTCGGATCGGCCGCATCCCGGAAGGTCGATCGTGATCACCCGATACGTCGTGGCGAGCGACGGCACCACCGGTGCCCACGTCGAACCGGTTGCGCCCGAACCGTGGATGAGCAACAAGGGCGGTGCTGCCGGGTCTCCTTCGAGGACAACGTGCACCCCGTGGACTGTCGTGTCGGTACGTGTACGGCCGGGGCCGGATTCGCTCATATCGACAGCCTCGTCGAAACCCGTCGCTCGATCTTGTACGAATGTCACGTCGCCGCGATCCGGCTAGCCTGGGGCGTATGACCGCTTCCGGCCTGCTGGACTGGAGCCGGGTCGAGGTCGCTGTCCCGGCCGGTCTCCCGACTCCGGGAGTCCGGATGGCGGGTTTCCGCTACTACGACATCGGCGCCGTGGACCTCACGATGATCCCGCATCCCTCGGTCACGCTCCTGCTCGATCTCACCGAACGCGGAGTCGCCTACAACGGTCCCGCAGGCCCGGTCGTGGGGAACGCGATCATCGGCCTGCGTGCCGGCGCCCTACGCATGACCAGCGCGGGGGCCGGCGAAGTTTTGCAGATCCGTCTGTCCCCCGTCGCCGCCGCGGCGATTCTCCGAGACACCGAGATGATCGGCGGTACCGTGACGTCGTTGTCGCACCTGTGGGGCAGCAGCGCCGGCATTCTGACCGAGCGGCTCCGTTCGATGCCGTCCTGGGACGACCGCTTCGCTCTCACAGCCGCGTTCCTTCGAAGCCGGGCGCCCGGCAGATTCGCTGCAGCACCCGAATTCGTATATGCCTGGGACCAGACTGTCCGGACCAGAGGGCAGCTCCGAATCGAGACAATCGCCACCGAGACCGGCTGGACCCGCCGGCGACTCTGGTCCCACTTCCGGACCCGGATCGGAGTCTCGCCCAAGCATGCGGCCGAACTCGTCCGCTTCGACCATGCCGCCCATCTGCTGGCGGCAGGTCGCTCGCCCGCGGATGCCGCGGTCGAGGCAGGCTATACCGACCAATCCCATCTTCATCGGCGCACCAAGGCGATCACCGATATGACCCCGCCCCTCGTCGCGCGCGCACCGTGGCTCGCGATCGATGAAACCGCGTGGCCGACGAGCTGATCCCTGCGCGGGGTATGGCCGTCGGCGCCGGGCACGGCACCGCGGCGGTCGAAAATCATGCGGCGGGAGCTGTTCCGAGGTCGAAGCGGATACCCGCGCGCAGCATATCCGTGGCCGACAGTCCGATCATGTCGCGAAAGGTTTCGCTGAAATGCGACGGAGTGGCGAAACCGGCGTCGATGGCGGCGCGAGTGAGGTCGTGGCCGGCCACGACGTTGCGAACGGTACGGACGATGCGGCTCCACCGTTGATAGCCACGGAAGGAAGTGCCGTACTGCTGGGTGAACAGTCGCAGGAAATGCGTGGTGGACAGGCCCATGTTCGCGGCGATCTGATCGGCCCGGAAGGTTCGGTCCGGATAGTCGCGAATGGTGCCGGCGACCTCTTCGATACGCGGGTCGGTTACCGGCGCGGGCCCGGCGACGGCGCGGGCGTAGATGCGATCCGGGTCCACGCTCTCGGCTGAGCACAACTCGACCAGTTCTCGTTCCCGTCGATGGTCGAGGCCGAAAACCCCTACGGAAGCAGTCATCTCGTCAGCGATGGCGGTGGCCGGCGCGCCCGCGGGCTCGACGAACAGCGCCAGAATCCAGCCCTCGGTAGCGACCAGTCGCTGTGTCGTGCGAGCGGGGGCGAAGAAACTGCCGGTGCTGATCCGGCCGTGCGCGCCGGTATGCACAAGTAGCGGGCCGTGCAGTCCGACGCTGAGCATGGCGACCGACGGGGAATGCGGTTCGACGCCGAGATCCGGTCCGACATAGCCGACATGGCCGGCCCGCACCCAAGCCACCGGCGTCCGCGCCGAACCACAGATATCCGAAAGCGGATCAGTGTCCACGCCTCTCAGAGTATCGCTACGCCACCGCGAGCACCGGAGGCGAGAAGAATACCCCTGGCTCGGGGCACGGCCAAGGGGTCAAGAAGGTGGGAAAGTCTGCCCCGGTTCGGAATCCGGTCTCGGGCCGAAGCTGCGGCGGGGCGGAAAGAAGCCCCGTACCCGGCCGGGCGAGACACCCGGGAGATTAGGGTGTAGCGAGGCGAGAGCGTGAAGAGGATTCAGCAGTGAACGAAGGGTCGAACTCCGTGAGCATTGCGCGGATGTTGATCAAAGCATTGTCCTGCGCCGGAATGGACGCCACCGTTTTCGCGCAGCGGCAGGATTTGCGGCCCGAAGTGCTCGCCGACGATCGATGCCGGGTCTCCACGCAGTCCAG
Organism: Nocardia halotolerans; assembly: GCF_042650145.1. Taxonomy (NCBI): domain Bacteria; kingdom Bacillati; phylum Actinomycetota; class Actinomycetes; order Mycobacteriales; family Nocardiaceae; genus Nocardia; species Nocardia halotolerans. The sequence continues at coordinate 602,701 of NZ_JBHSDL010000014.1, forward strand.
CTACTCGATGTGGGAACAGCTCATCACCAGCGACCTCGGAACGGTCGTCGGAATAGAAGCCGCCACGTTGGTGCCGGTGGGGCACTTCGGCGTATGGGACTACCTCTTCGTCACCGGCGAGAACTTCATCGGCAGCTGTGGCCGTGCCTTCGATCGTGTGCATCTCATCAGCAATCCGGGCACCGATACGATCGAGACAATCGAAGACGGCGCACTGTTCACCATCCGGTATGGCATGACGCCCTACGCCCCCGACGTCGATGCGGCCATCGGAATCTTTGCGCAAGCGCTGTTCCTCCGACGGGCACGGGAAGCCACCGGACGGCCGGTCACGCCGGTCCGGGTCACCTTCCAGTATCCGCCCAGCCGGGCGCACGCGCGTCTCGTCGAGGCATTCGGCACCGCGAACATCGTCTACGACGCCCCGTGGAACTCGATGACCTTCCTGCAGGACGACGTCCGTGCACCGTTGCCGATGTCCCCGCCGGGACTGGAGCACGTCCTCCTCGAGCACGCCGATCTCGTCTACGCCACCGCCAAGCCGGTCCTGGACTGGCTCGGCGTGTTCCGGGCGGCGCTCGATATGGCCTTTGCCCAAGACGACGCACCGACCCTGGCCGCAGTCGCCCAACGACTGATGATGAGTCCGCGTTCGGTGCAACGCCGACTGGCCGAGCATGGCACGACCTGGCGGGAAGAGGTCCGGACAGCCCGCCAGGACCGTGCACTCGAGCTACTGCGCGACACCGACCTCCCGCTGGAAACCGTCGCCGCCCGTCTCGGCTACAGCGACGCTCGGGCCCTGCGCCGCTCCGTCAACCGCTGGCTGGGCCACCCGCCCCACGCTCTCCGCCAATCCTGACGGAGTCCGGCTGAAGCGGAGGTCTCCAACGGCCCCGAACCGATCCACGCCAGAGGCCCTTCCCGGCCTCCGGCTGGGATTGCTCGGGCATGGCCGAACAAGCCGCTGCTTCATGATGGCCCCCGGGTGGGCGGGCACGCATAGCGGCGCCAGATATATCCGACTGGATGGTTTGGCGTGAATGGTCCGCTGAACGTCGTCAACGGTCCGTCGTCAGCGACCGCTGGGGCCATACGTTTCAGGTGTGCCCAACAGGCGCTTCCCTCGAATCCGAAAGGCCTCTCCAATGTCTCGTCTGCCCCTGATCCAGCCCGATACCGCCACCGGCAAAGCCGCCGACCTGCTCGCCGGCGTGCAGCAAGCCCTGGGCGTCACCCCGAACATGACCAAGGCGATGGTCAACAGCCCTGCCGTTCTCGAGGCGTACCTCGGGTTCTCCGGGGCACTGGGCGGTGGCGCGCTCTCGGCGCCGACCCGGGAGCGGATCGCGCTGCTGGTCGCCGAGGAGAACGGTTGCGACTACTGCCTGTCGGCACACAGCTACCTCGGCGCCAATATCGCCAAGCTCGACGCCGACGAAATCGGCAGTGCCCGCCACGGGCAGTCCGCCGAACCGAAAGCCGCAGCGGTCTTGACCTTCGCCACCGCAGTGGTGCGCACCAAGGGTGGGGTCGAGGAAGCCGATATCAAGTCGGCCCGAGCTGCGGGCCTGACCGCCGCGGAGATCACCGAGGTGATCGCCAATGTCGCGCTCAATGTGTTCACCAACTACCTGAACAAGGCCGTGGACACCGATATCGACTGGCCGGTCGTGCGCCACCACACGCACTGACGCTCCCCGCACCACAACGGAGACAAGCCATGACGCACACCGCACTCGCCCTGTCCCCCAGTCCGCGGACCGGCCCGCACAACACCATGTTGCGTGCCGCCGAGAAGCTCGGTTCCGGTCTCGACATCGGAACCTACGGCGGGCCATGCAATATCGCGCTGCATGACCTGGACCAGGACACACCCCCGCTGGGGTCGGCCACGGCGGGCGGTGTGCTCATCGCGACGCCCGAGTCCACCCACCCGGTACCCGGGGACCCGAAGAATGCCCTCGATCCGGCGAGTCCCGACTCACCGAGCGCACACATCGAACGCCCCCGAGGCAAGTCATGACCGGGCACTACGGTCAGGTCGCGTTCACCCCGCTGGTGCGTGAGCACCAACGCACACACGGCAGCCTGCACAGCTACGAGCGAATGGCGCAGGTGCCCGAGGTCGCCGATCGGATCGGGCCCGACGAGGCCTGGTTCATCGGCGAACGCGACAGCTTCTACCTGGCGACGGTCGGTGAGACCGGCTGGCCGTACATCCAGCATCGTGGTGGCGCACCGGGATTCCTGCGAGTACTCGACCCGCACACACTGGGTTTCGCCGACTTCCGCGGCAACAAACAGTACGTCAGCCGCGGCAACCTCGACCACGACGACCGCGTCTCGCTGTTCTTGATGGACTACGCCACCCAGTCGCGGATGAAGATCTTCGGCCGGGCCCGGGCGGTCGAGGCCGCCGATGATCCGGAATTGATTGCCTCGCTGGTGATCGACGGATATCGCGCACAGGCCGAACGCGCGGTATTGATCGAGGTCGAGGCGTTCGACTGGAACTGCCGTCAACATATCCCGGTGCTGTACCCGCAGGCCGTAGTCGCCGAAGCGATGCGGGCCCTGCGTCACCAGAACTCCGAGCTCGAGGGAGAAGTCGCCCGGCTACGCGGAGATTGCGCGCACGACTGATTCCCGTGGCTCGTCGCCGCCGCTGTGTGCTCGGCGGCCATGCCGTGGGCGACGACGGCGCTGTTCGGTTCACCCCGGTTCGCCGTCGCGAACCGGTCACTGTCTGAAAGGAACCCTCTGATGTCCGAACTTCCGGCGATCCCGGATTCCGCGCTGGTGGCCGAGGCCACCGAGCTGGTTCGCACCGCTGCGAGCCCGCTGATCTACCACCATTCGCGGCGCGTCTACTACTTCGGCGCACTGCGCGGCACGGCCGCGGGCCTGAGCTACGACCCCGAAATCCTGTACGTATCGGCCATGTTCCACGATCTCGGCCTGACCCGGCACTACCGCACCGGCCACCAGCGCTTCGAGATCGACGGCGCCGACGAGGCGCGTCGCTTCCTGCGCGCCCACGGCATCGCCGACTGCATGGCCGAGTTGGCCTGGACCGGCATCGCCCTGCACACCACCCCGCAGATCCCGCTGCACATGGCGCCGGAGATCGCACTGGTCACCCGCGGCGTCGAACTCGACGTACTCGGCATCGGCTACGACGCGATCACGGATGACCAGCGTGCGGCGGTCATCGCCGAACATCCGCGCCCCGACTTCAAGCGCCAGATCCTGGCCGCCTTCACCGACGGCATTCGTGACCGCCCCGACACCACCTTCGGCAATGTCAAAGCCGATGTACTGGCCCATTTCGTCCCAGGCTTCCGTCGCGGCGACTTCGTCGAGGTCATCCAGAACTCCGCCTGGTCGGAGTAAACACCCTCCGAGAAAGCGAAACCACCATGAGCCAGCAGTCGACGGTCTGGAGGTAATCGGGGGGCAGCAGAACAAAACAGGTCAGGCCCGGCACTAGTGCCGGGCCTGACCTGATGTTTTAAGTGGAGCTAAGGGGACTCGAACCCCTGACCCCACATAGAGCGTCATGAGCCCATCGGCCTGACGGAGTCAGTGTGCGGGAGCCCGACCCACCGACGATCAGTCCGGCGCGGCGACCGCCGCGCCCGGGCAAGAAAGTCGCTGAAATCGCAAAACATGCTTGGCTGCACCAGAATTTCGACGCTTTGATCGGAAACTTCGTCCGAGGCCAAAACCGCGCTGCACCCCTCCGCTCGCTACCCGAGACCAGCAGCAGGTACTCGGCCCGCGCTGATCGGTGGTCAGAACGTCAAGTACCCCAACGGGCGACAGGAAGCCGCCCGGTTCACCTTACTGAGATGGTCAGGAGCATAGGGCAAGGGTTGACCAGCACAAAGATGAAATCTGCCGACAGCGCGGCCTTCAGTTCTCGAACAATCTTCTCTCGGCAACGCCTGACACTGATGCCACCTCTACGACGAAAGCGGGGGGTTACCGGCGGGCCCGCTCAAGTCTTGCACCTGCCGACTTCTTCCCGGCAGGGCACACAGCAGAGGCTGCGCGATCAGAGCCGGGAACCGCTCGACACGGGTTTCAGCACGGATCGCTATCGCCACGACTCTGCAGCCAACTCAACAGCGCGGCCACCGCCTTGGCTTGGACAGCAGGGATACGTTACTTCCGCACCACCGACGTACCGAACGTTCAAGGACACCGTGCTCGCACAGCACACCCGTCGCGTGCACCACGCAACCCATCCGCCAATCGCCTGTCCAACGCCGCCGCCACGGCCGTCGACCTGACAGTGGGCGACATAGGCCGACGCGCCCGGTCGACGAACCGTCGCCCCCGGACAATCCGCGCACCCTGATGCGAGCGCCCCACTGGGCCAGCGGGCAGCGCCGCTCGAGGCCGTCTTCGAGATCTAGGGTGCCGAGAACCACGACGGCGAACATCTGCCATAGCAGCAGGCCGAAGCACCCACGGTGTATTGAAATAGATTGCATCACAATAATCTTCGCCCCGGCGGTCTGCTGGTTGAACTGCTGCGATCACTCACCTCTCTGCATTACTATGGTTGAGCGGGGACAGCCATCGGCCGGATTCCGGGGGGTCAATGGGCATCAGGTCACCGCGCGCGGGCGACGTGACAGCAACGGCGATGATCACAATCAAGACCTACCCGAATCCCAGCGACACCTACGGCGAGACCGTCTGTGTCGCGGGGGTTATGACTCGATCGCGGACGGCCGGAGTGGATCCGGCTGTATCCGGTCAAGCTTCGCATCGAGGACTTCAACAAGCGGTTCAGGAAGTACTAGCCGCCCAGTCAGGGTTCGAGTCCCTGTGGGGGCCGCTTCATTTGCGCAGGTGGGCGCGTTGCGCCGCCGGTCACGACGTACATCAGCGTCGCCACCCCGGCACGCGGGCAGGTAGACAGCCATAACCTCATGCTGGCGAACAAGTTCGTCAGCATGAGGCCGGCAAGAGGCTGTCACATGCCGGGTGCGAACGGTCGTCGGTGTCCCGTCGTAGTCTGAGCAGGTGGAAGATGGTTCGGCCGCAGAGCCGGCACCTTTTGTGCCGGATAGATCAGGCAAGGGTCCGGTAGCCACTTGCGTGGCGGAGGCGTGTTCCTTGAAGGTCTCGAACAAGAGTCAACAGCTTTGTGAAAAGCATTATCAAGCCTACTGGAAGTACGGCGACCCAAACGGAAGCCGCTCACGTGCACGGGGAGAGCGATGCCACGCTCCTGATTGTGAGCGGACACGGAGCAGCCGTGAAGGGCTCTGTTCCATGCATCGCCAACGCCTGCGTCGCACTGGATCGCTAGAGAAGCGGAAGCCCAAGGTCTGCTCGACGGCTCACTGCAACGGCAAAACCACGGCGAAGGGTCTGTGCCAGCGGCACTACGACGCCGCGCGCAAAAACCTGAGAAGATCTACCGGAATGTGCTCCACAACCGACTGCTCGAACGCGATAAAGGCACGCGGTCTATGCAGGTATCACTATGCAAAGCTCCAGCGGACTGGCCGATTGTCATCTGCCCCGCTCGCAGCGCGAGCCCGCGCTAAGGACAACGGCATTGGCGCAGAACATCCGACGAGTCGCCCATGCCGTGGCTGCGGTAAAGATTTGGCAGGCCTTCCAAGGGGTCGGCGCTACTGTTCGGAAGCCTGCAAGCCCCGATGCGGCGGTCCTGCCTGCGATCGGCAGGTATCAGGCAAGGGCCTGTGCTCGAGCCACGCGAAGCAGCAAAATCGCGGAGAGACCCTTCGAGCAATTTCTAGTCGAGCCCCCCAAACACCGAACGGACCATGCAGATGGTGCGGCGAGCCGGTCGGTGCTGGCAGCACGAGTCGGTACTGCTCAATAACATGCCGAAATTTGGCGCGACGGCATCCAACAAAAAGCAAAACCGCCGAATGCAGTCAATGCGGAAAGCTGATTGACTACCTAGCTCCCGCCAGCGGCGGCGGAAACCGCATGACACCGATTTCGAAGAAGCTGTGCGATGACTGCCGCCATCGCAGCGCGTCGTTGTACCTATCGGCGGATGACATTCGGGCACGCGACGGCGATGATTGCAGCATATGTGGGCTGCCGATTCCGACTGACGCATTTAAGCACCACCCGCTAGCCGCGGAGGTAGACCACATAATTCCGATTGCCCGAGGCGGAAGCCATGATCCGAAGAATCTGGCACTCGCGCATAAGACCTGCAATATCGCGAAAGGCGACAAGTTCGGCTGGCGACGAGATCCAGCCGAGGTTCTGGTGCTACTTGAAAGATGGCGGGACGATTATATGCCGATGACTCGAGCGACTTGCTCTGCGGACGAGTGTGACCGAGTTGCAGGTACAAAAAGAATGTGCGACAAGCACTACCACCGTGTCAAGAAGTACGGCACGACAGAATTGCCCGCAAAGTTGTCGGCGTGCAGTGCGAAAGATTGCATTAATCCTGTGCGCGCGAGGGGACTTTGTCGGTCACACTACACTCAATGGCTTCGCAATCGTAGTACCTGCAAGCATGAGGGGTGCGACAAAAGTTCTCATACTCGAGAACTCTGCAAACGGCATTACAGTAAATGGTTACTCAGCCGATCCGACCAGCCAAAATGCTCAGCAGAGAACTGTACCCGAACAGCCGAGGTTCGCGGGCTCTGCAATCTCCATTATTCGCGGGTGCGTACCGCGCTCCGTGCCGGTGCGGAGATCGTTGGCCTGTGGGATTGAACTACCCCGACCGACGACCAAACAGCGGCACCACACTCGACGGAACCTCAACCACCGGAGCAGACGTAGCCACCGGGGCGAGTGGTTCGGGCAGCAGGTTGGTCGCGCCACCGTCCTCTTCGGGGATCCAGTCGCCGTAGGTGTTCAAGGTGAGGGTGAATGTGCTGTGTCCCAGCCACTTGGACACCTGCATGAAGTGCGTACCGGACATCAAGCCGAGACAGCCCAAAGCGGTCCCAAATCCGTGACGGTTCACCCGGTGCCGCAGGGCCTGTCGGTATCTCTCGCAAGATAGAGGCTGAAACCGCAGGTGCGAGGATTCGGCGCGTCGCCAACGTTCTACGCTGGGAGGGAGGGCATGCTGACCGCGGCTACCACCTGCTCAATCGCTCGACAGACGGCTTTACTCCTTCGGATACCGCACGAGCGGCAGCCATGCCAAACTGATCACACTGCAGCAAAGCAAGGAGAGGTGAGGTCCGATGCCGGTACGCGTCAGTGTCGCCCCCAGCCTCCTGGAGTGGGCCGTCGAACGCGCTGGCTGGGACGACGAGACAATAGAGCGCCGTGCCCCGAAACTCGATGAGTGGATCAGCGGCGAGCGTCAGCCGACCCTAAAGCAGTTGGAGAGCTTCGCGCAGGCGACTCATACGCCGTTCGGTCTGTTGTTCCTGCCCGAGCCCCCGAACGAGCCTTTGCCTATTCCGGACATGCGTACGGTCGGCAACGCGACGGTTCCCCGCCCATCGGTGGACCTGCTGGACACGATCTACATCTGCCAGACCCGGCAAGAGTGGTACCGCGACTACGCACGGAATCACGGTGCTCCACAGCTGGATTTCGTGGGCTCCGCGACAACCGATACACCTCCGGTGGATGCAGCGCGGGCGATCCGCGCTGCCCTCGGCTTCGACCTGACCGAGCGCACCGCCTTTGCCAATTCCGACGATGCGCTGCGGCAGCTGATCGACCGTACCGAGGCCATCGGCGTCCTCGTGATGGTGAACGGCATCGTCGGCGGCGACACTCACCGCGTGCTCGACCCGGAGGAGTTCCGGGGCTTCGCGCTGTCCGATCCGGTGGCGCCGCTGATCTTCGTCAACGGTACCGACACTAAGGCGGCGCAGATTTTCACGCTGGTCCATGAGCTCGCCCACGTCTGGCTCGGCGGCAGCGCCCTGTCCGACGCGGCGATGACCGCGTTGGACGGCGTTGCCGAAGAGCTGTGGTGCAACCGGGTCTCCGCCGAAGTCCTGGTCCCACTGGCCGCTCTTCGCCGCGACTACCAGGGCGAGTTGACACCCCAGGAGCTGACACGGCTGGCCCGTCGCTACAGGGTGAGCACGTTGGTGATCCTCAAGCGTCTGTTCGACGCACGTTTCCTCGGCTGGGATGACTATCAGGAGCGGTACGAGGCAGAGCGAGAGGCAGTCATCGAGTTGGCAAAGCGCTTCCGCGGAGAGAACTCTGGAGGGAACTACTACTACACTCAGCCGTTGCGCCTAAGCCGCCAGTTCGCGCGTGCCGTGGTCGCTAGCACCTATCAGGGCGACACCAGCTTCCGAGATGCCTTTCAGCTCCTTGGAACGAAAAAGCACGAAACCTTCGCCCGCCTGGCCGACGAGATCGGAATCGGTTGATGTACCTGGTTGACGCGAACGTTCTCATCGAGGCGAAGAACCGCTACTACGCCTTCGATATCGCCCCCGGGTTTTGGGAATGGCTTGAGGGCGCGCATGCTGCTGGCGAAGTGTGCAGCATTGAGGCGGTGAAGACTGAGCTGGTCGGCCGAGCCGACGATCTCTCGGCCTGGGCGCAGAGGAACAGTTCGTTCTTCCAGTCGATCGATCAGGCCACGACGGCTCACTTCCCGGCTCTCTCTGCGTGGGCTGCGTCGCGTACCTTCACTCCTGCAGCACTCGCGGAGTTCGCAGGCAACCAGGCCGATTACCAACTGGTGGCTCACGCGCGCGGTCACAACCTTGTGCTGGTCACCCACGAGAGGCCGGACCCCAACTCGCGGAAGCGGGTGAAAATCCCTGACGCGTGCGCCGCGATCGGTGCCACCTGCATGGACCCGTTCGAGATGATGCGACGCACCGGGGCGAAGCTGAGACTAGGCACCTGACCGGCGGCGACCGACACGGCGCCCGCGTCCCGACCTTCCCGCGAAACATCCGGAGCATTACTTCAATTGCCCATGCCCGAGGCAACGGATTGCCCGCCCGTATCCGAAGCAACATCATCGAATCGAACACGCCTCCGCGATGACCAGACGTTTTGCAGCTGCCCATGTTCTGCGTGTCCTGCCAAGGAATCGAACCTGCGACTACCCGACTGGACCGGCGCCATATCCAGGATCTTCAACCAGTCGGGCTACAGGCCGTCGCGCGCACGGATTTCGAGGGACCGCACGAGCCGTTCGGCTCTCGCGAGGGTGGAATGAAGGCCCTCGGAAAGTGTGCCGAAAGCACTCTGACCCGGCTCGACTACGGAGCACCAGCCTTCCCGAACTCCTCCCGTTCGGCGACTGCGCTGGTGTATGCAGCCATCAGCGCATCTCGTACTTCCTCCGCCGGTCGGAGTTCGTAGACGAAGTTCAGTAGTTGCTGCCGATTTGGCATCGTCTCAGCAGCCATCCAGCCGGGCAGGCCGGTACGTGTCGACTCAGATTGGAACATCTCCGGGGTAACGCCCGCGCTGTGCAGGCAGGACCAAATGCGGTGCGCGAGTTGCAGACGCATGTTGTAGTGGGCGGCAGACACACCCATGCTGTCGAGACTGGCTATGAGGTGGTCGTAGGGCTTCTGAGGTGGCTCACCGCCCGTATCGCCCTTTGCCGCCGCAGCAGCGCGAGCCCGATCCAGCTTCGTGGATCGGGCCGGCTGGCGGAGGGGAAGCTCAGTCTGAGGACTACTCACGCGGATGGGCTGTTCCTCAGCGATGAGAGGTTCCTCGTGTAGGTTGCGCTCTTCATGAACACCGAGGCTCCACAGCCTCATCACCTTGTCCACCTCGGACTGGCACGCAAGTGCACCGACAAGCGCCTCGGTCATCGCACGCGCAGGCATCCGTGGGCCGGTCAGCGCCTTGTATACGGTCTGGTGGGAGTATCCGGCCATCCGCCCCAGCTCAGTGGTGGACTTGTCGCCACACTCGGTTATCAGCCGCTGCAAGTACAGGAAGAACGACAACCGGGCACCCGAGGGCACACCCGGCTTCCGGAGACGGCGCTTCGCCATTGACGACCCCTTGGCAACATCTTTTCAACCTGACATCTACTTCACATCAGCGGTGTCTCACCAGTTCAGCAGAGCACCTGAGAAGAGTTTGCCCGGGAAATCCGTTGCTGCCAACCTTGTTTCAGCACGACCGCCGAACGCCTATCCGGCACTAAGCGCCGTAAACAGACTCAAAGTACGAAAACAGGAGGTAGCAGTGCCACGCCGTTCCCCCCGGGCCGTCCAGCCGCAGCCCGGCGTCGTCAAGAGGGGTACCCAGAGCCCCCCTGTGCCAGTCCCGATGTCGTGGCCCGGCGCGGCCGTCGATCTTCTCGCACTGACACTGATACTGACCGCATTGGTTGCCCTCGTCGTGTTCGGCAACGCCAATGCCGCGGTTATTGCCGCCGTGGGTGCCGCCACAGCCATCGCGATTCGGGCTTGGCACGGCAGACGTAGCGCCTAACCCATCGCGAGCGGCAGCGGTCAGGCTGACGCCAGACCGACTCCGGACAAGATCTTGTGGCGACTAGGTTATGTCTCCCAATAGCTTCAGCCATTCGACCGTGAGGGCCATGACGATCCCGGCCCGGTAGGTGCAAGCCAGCTTGTCGTAACGAGTCGCGACACCACGCCAATGCTTCGCTTTGTTGAACGCCCGCTCGACCACATTGCGCCTCTTGTAAGCGTCGGAGTCGAACCCGGGCGGGCGCCCGCCGGCACTGCCACGGCGTTTCCGGTTGGCTACCTGATCAGACCGTTGCGGGATCACCGCCACGAACCGCCTGCTGCGCAACAGCTTTCGGTTCGCCGCAGAGGAATACGCTTTATCTGCCAAGACCCGATCGGGATTGCGGCGTGGCGGACCATGACCAGTTTCGGGACCGCGATCGCGTCGAGTACCGCGGGCATCACCGGGCAATCTGCGGCCTGGCCCGCGGTGATCAACACCGCCAAACCGCGACCATTACCGTCGGTGGCCAGATGGGCTTTGGTAGTCAACCCGCCCCGAGACCGGCCGATCCCGTGATCAGTCGGCTCATAACTCACCATCCGGGCCGGAAACCGCGCCGCCGCTGCGACGGGTGTTGGCGCCGTGTTGATGGACCCGCACGATCGTCGAGTCGATCGACACCGCCCAATCGAGGTTGCCGGTCGCGTCCGCCAACGCGGTCAACGCGACCAACACCCGATCCCAGGTCCCGTCGGCGGCATAGCGGCGGTGCCGTTTCCACACCGTCTGCCACGGCCCGAAGGCCTCGGGCAGGTCCCGCCACGGCACTCCGGTCCGCAACCGGAACAACATTCCCTCCACGACCTGGCGGTTGTTGGAGAAGTTACGACCCACGCGGCCATCGGATTTCGGCAACAGCAGCTCGAGAAGTTCCCACTGGTTGTCCGTCAGAAGTTGATGCCGATCACCGGCAGTCTTCGCCACGGCGAACATGATGCCCGACCTGACGGACTACCGGCGGTGAACCGAAAATCCGATTGGGACACATGACCTAGTGCCGATTTCGATCCGTCGCAGTGCATCGAACCACGACAAGTTCGGACGGGCCGAATCAATCAGACATACAGCCAAAGCGGGGGGTAACCGGGGGCTGAACCGCAAAAAACAGGTCAGGCCCGGTCTATGACCGGGCCTGACCTGCTATTTCTGTGGAGCTAAGGGGACTCGAACCCCTGACCCCCACATAGAGCGTCATGAGTCCACCGGCCCCGACGGGGTTGGTGTGCAGAGCCCAACCCCACCGACGACCAGTCCAGCGCGGCGGCCACCCCGACCGGGCAATAGGTCGCTGAAATCTCGAAATATGCTCGGCTGCGACAGAATTTCGGCGCCTTGATCGGAATCTTCTTCCGTGGCGAAAACCGCACCGCACCCATCCGCGGGTCACCCCGAGACCAGCGGCAGGTACTCAGCCCGCGCTGATCGGTGGTCAGAACGTCAAATACGCCAACGGACGACAGGAAGCCGCCCGGTTCACCTTGCCGAGATGGTCAGGAGCATGGTAAAAGGGGCTGACCAGCACAAAGATGAAGCCTGCCGACAGCGCGGCCTTCAGTTCTCGAACAATCTTCTCTCGGCACAGCCTGACATTGATGCCACCTCTACGACGAAAGCGGGGGGTTACCGGTGGGCCCGCCTCAAGTCTTGCACTTGCCGACTTCTTCCCGACACGGCGCACAGCCAACGCTGCGGCGATCAGAGCCGGAAACCGCTCGACCCGGCCTTTAGCGCGGATCTTGTCGCCACGAATCTGCAGCCAACTCAACAGCGCGGCCAGCGCCTTGGCTTGGACTGCAGCGATACGTTCACTTCGCACCACCTACGTACCGAACGTTCAAGGACACTGTGCTCCCACAGCACACCTGTCGCGTGCACCACGCGACCCATCCGCCAATCGCTCCGTTCAACGCCGCCGACGCCACGGTCGTCGACCTGGCAGTGGCGACATAGGCCGGCGGCCTGCTGGTTGAACTGCTGCGATCATTCACTACTGCGCACTACTCTGGTTGAGCGAGGACAGCCATCGGCCGGATTCCCGGGGGGGTCAATGGGCATCAGGTCACCACGCGCGGGCGACGTGACAGCAGACGAGCACGGCACCCAGGTGCGGGTTTTGCCCCCGATGGTCCGCATGTTCTGGTATGGCAGCCCCGAGCGGCAGGGAAAGCGGGCGTTCGGCGCGTGGATCTGGGCACCGCACGAGAACGCCACCGGGCGCGCGGTATTCGTGTGGCGAAACCGGCACCCGGAGGCATCCAAGCTTACCGGTGTCTGTTAGACGTAACAGGCTGCTCCGATCCCCGGTCCACCGATCCGTGTGCCTACCTAGCCTCCGCGTGCGGGCAGGAACAGTCCGGACTCGACAGGGGATAACGCAGCGACGAATATCGACCCTCCAACAGTCGGCGACCGGCAGCTTGGGTACAACTATCGGCAATGGCTGCCCGCCGCCGCAGTCGCCTGTCCGACCCGTCACCGCGATGAGCACCGGCGATGGGCGAGCGGGCTCGCACACGAAGCGCGCGGCCGAAGACGGCGAACGGCGTTCGAAAGGAACGACCCTACGGGCGACCCAGCGCGTTTACCGAGAATACTGCGCCGCATGCTTGAGTGGCGTGTTCGGACTGGACCAACAGTCCAGGTCAGTCGTCTGATCTGGAGAGCCTTGAGCGCAGGCGTGCGACGTCAACTGGCGCGGGGGAAGACGCTCCCGCTGACTCAAGCACCGTTGCGGCCTCGACCAGGAAGTCCATAGGAGATTTAGCGCCACTTTGAGTCGCGATCTCACAGGCTACAGTGAGATGCTCAACCATTCGGTCCTCTTGCACTGTATCTCCGACAGTGATCATGGCAGTACAGGCGAGTAGCATTGCAACACGTGTCGAGTCGTCGGGCGCAACTTGAGTGACACCCCACATAGCTTGATAGCGCCACGTATCGGATGGGCCGCTTTCTCGCTCCACGGCTGCCAAAATGTATTGCAGGTCTTTCCATGAGTTGACAGCCATATGCCACCACCCGGGCCGACCTACTGTGACCAGCGCGACTTGTTCGTCCCATTCTTCGCTGCTGCCTCGATCGACGACAACCTGGCAGTCAGTTGGAACATCGACGATGTGTGCTCCCAGAGCGTCGAGGATCTCTCGCCGCCTTATCTCAAGGATTTCTTTATACTGCGTCTCGTCCAGCGCTCCGTTCTCTAAGCGGCTGGCAGTACGAAGTTGCTGTAGTGTCGATGTTCCGAATGCTTCTACACCGAGGCTTCTAGCCAGTCGCCTCTGCGCCAGATCGTCGGACCAAAGTTGCACACCTCGGCGCTTCGCGAGCGCGATCGGTCCGAGCCAAGGGGCTGCCCCCGGGAGATTGACCTCTTCAAGAGTGGCGTTTTCGACCGTTCGCGTAGCGGCAAGAGCACGGTCGATTTTCGAGAATCGGGCGAGCGCTTCGAGATGGCCTTCTATTTCGATCTCGACAGCTACGATCGAGTCGGTTCTTGCGTCGTATCGTATAGAGCTGCTACTTGAAGAGCGACCCTCCAGAACGGCGCGTCCCGCACGTATATCTGTGTAAGACCCTAGAGGGATGAGGAGGCTACGGAACTTGCCGCGGAAGTTGTCGAACTCGCCGAGTTCACCAGCGACGAGCAGGGTGGAAGCATCGACCACGACATCACGGTTTGACGCTGCCCGGGCTGCCTCCTCATCGGCTGAGTCGTCCTCTTCGATTGCCGCTGCTGAAATGAAGTATCCGAGCGGTCTGGTCGCGAGAGTGGAAGAGTACGGACGCCCCGCCGCCAAAGCCAACATGCCCAAAGGTAGGCGGGCCTGACGGATCATCTGTACGAGTTCGATCAGCGGACGCTCATCGCGACGCGTGAGGTCGGTCATCTGGGCGATCAGGTCTTCGCTCGTAGGCGCCTGCAGGATTTTAATCGGGCTACGGTCACCGTGCCGCTCCACGTGAGCATCGAGTGCAGCGAACGCGGCTGCTCGGCGATCACGATCGAGGATTGGTCGTTGATCAACAGGTGTGGCCAGTTCGTCGTCCGCATCGCGCGTGCGAGTGATCACCGCGGTCAGAAGACCGGCGCTAAGCTCTGCCTCGGCAGCAAAGGTGTCCGCCAATTGCAACATGCGCGCGTACGTGGGTGCAGCTAGCGTTGGTCGGGTCATCACGACCGAAAACCAGAGACGAGCCATGTCCGGTGTGACGATCGCCGGCTCGTAACGCGACAGCGTCGCAAAAGCGTCATCTTCCTTGGCCAGGCGCATCTGCACCTCTAGCAGTTGCCAGACATCGCGCTCTTCGACAGTCAGTTCATCCGAGTTCACGCACTCGATAAGCTGGCGTTCGAGCCGCGAGAAAATTCGGCTGTCGGCGGGATTCTCTAGAGCTTGATGCCATAGAAGACGCGCTAACAATTGATGGGCGGCACGACGATCAACCGGCTCAGCGACGGAGGACGCAAGGACATCAGTAGCCGTGTCGTGCGCCTCATCCAGGCGCTGCAAGCGGATCAGTAGTTCAGCACGCCTCAACGCGAAATCAGGAATGCCGAATCGAAGATGGGCTGCCTCGGCTGCAACTTCGGCGTCGTCGATCCTGTTGGCGTCTGCCAAATAATCAATAAGCTTCCTTGCAGCGAGTTCGTCACGCTCAGCCAACAGGCGCAATTCCGGGAGAACTGCGTCGAGATCGGCATGAGCCTTGGCGCTGATCGCTGCGAGATCCCGGAGATCCGCTGCAATGATGCGATCGGCCACGAGTGGGTCGAGCCGCACTGACTCATCCACTCCGAGGTCGCTCAAACGCATCACGACTTGTAGCAATGCCTCGGGCCGGGTCTTGTCCAGTCGTTCGGCCAGACTGATCAACGCTCTTTTCTGGTCCCCGTCCTCATCGGCTTCGTCTCCCAACCGAAGTCGCGCGAGGTCTCGATCCGCGCCCGGTGGGAGAGACTCAATCAATTGCAGCGCGAGGTCACGTCGCCCGAGAGCGGTCGCCGCAGTCGCTGCAAAGGTACAGATATCGAGCCTTTGCGACTCTTCGAAAGTCGCTCTGCCGTCGGGCGCTGGCAAACTTCGATCGAGCACTTTACTGAATTGGCCCGCGACGAGCAGGCACTGCAACAGCGTGTGCAATGCAAACTCGGTGGGGCCGGACCAGGCGTGAATCCGGTCGACGGCATCAGAGGCGAATTGGACAGCGCGCCGTTGGTCAGTAGGCTGCATGCTCGGTGTTCGCGCCCTGCGGCTGAGTACACGCGCTAAAGCACTCATCAGTCCGGCTGATTCAGGAACCCGCGCGAGCGCCCGCTCGAACAGTTCAACGGCGCGATCGAGGTTGTCGGCGTGTTCGCTCTGACGCGCAAGAAAGGAAATCACCAGCTCGTCGTCGGCAATAGCTTCAAGTCGCGCCTTGAATTCCTCCGTCAAAGGTACAGGCGCGGCTGAGCCTTCGGGATGGGCGAGAACAGCACAACCAATTTCGAGGTGCACATCCCCGGAGGCTTCGGGCATTGAGGCAGCGACCGCGAGGAGCTCCTGGGCACGAAGTTGATCGAATTCCAGCGCAGTGAGACCCGCGTCACGCGTGTACCTGAACTTCAACTCCGGCGTCTGTTCCGCAGCAGCAAGTAGCACGTCGACCGCCAATATTGGCAAACCATGAGCGTGTGCATAGTTAGCTAGTATTACCAGACCATCACTTGTGCCATCGGGCGAGAGCCAAGCTGGGGCGCTGCCCAATAAGGTGCGCACAACGACTTCGGGCGCCCCACGACCTCGTGTGAGGTGCGCAGCGAGCAAAGCAGCTGCATCCGCATTCGCAGCCTCGAAGATCTCTAACCGAGTAATTACCGGCGACGGCAAGCGCGTCAGGTTGTCGCGATAGTCCGAAAGCGCCGTTTTTGCGAACTGCTCGGCGGCCGTTTCCCAAGTTGCCCCAGCGCTGGGCAGGGTCTGAGTCTTTGGAACCACGACGTAAACGCCGCCGCGCGGGCCGGTTTTCAACGTCCTCTCCGACAATTCTTGCCAGTATATTGTCTGTGCACTCTTGTCGATCAGCAAGAGATACATAGGCAGGGAGTGACCGAGCCAGTACGGAATGTGCTTTTTCTTGGGACGAAACTTCCAACCTACATCTGTTTCCTCGCCAAACTGCGAGCGGCCCCCTTTCAGCTGTAGACCGACCAACCGACCAGTTGGAACTCCATCACGTTTGACTTCCACATGAGCGTCGACACCAAAATCCGAGGTCGTCTGTTCTCGGAAGGTATGCCCAAGAAACTCGTTGATCTGAAACTCGCAAAGCCCGACGGAGGCCCGATCGATTCGGTTCGTATCGTCGTTGATCGGAATGCCTCCCCGGTCGGTGTTCCCTAGCTACAGGATAGCGCCCTTCCCGCTCCCGCTCCGCGAACTCACTGCGCGCGGCCGAGCCTGGGCGGACGGCGGTTCGACGAGGGCGCGGTGGTTGGCATCCACCGGCTCTGGCGCAAGCGGTACACGTCAGGAGCTGCCGTTGCCCTCCTCTGGAGCGAGCACATCCAGGAGCACGTTCGCCGCTGAGCGCACATCGCTGGGCTGACCGGGTCTGGTGAAGGCGAGCAATTCTCTGATGAACGCGGTGAGTCGGAGCTCGGCTTCGGGTTGCTCGGTGGCAGTGCAGCGCGAGATGGCTTCGCTGGCCATGGAGAGCGCGGTGTCCAAGATCGTGTCCAGTGCCGTCTCCGATGACGCGCTCACCGCATCGCTCACCACGCGGTGGAAGAAGGCTTCTGCGGCCGACTTTTCGACGATGGACGTGGCGAAGCGCTGCCGCGACCATAGATCGTCCTCGGTATCCCGGTTTCTACCCGGCACGTAGGGCGGGAGGTAGCCGCGTTTACGCGCTTCGCTCAGCCAGCGGCTCGCGGTGACAAGTGAGACCTTCCACTGATCGGCGATCGCCTTGCGGGCCGGACGCCCAGCCTTCTCTGCCTCGGTATACGCCCAGCTCACCTGCAGGTAGTGCTGCGCGTGCCACGACCTATCCGACTTGGGCAATTGAGTCCGGGCGTCACCGAGCAGCTGTGACACCCGGTCGGACCAGTCGGTGTGCAGCGCATGCTTGATGCGCTCGAAGAGCACCTTGACCTGTACGCGGCGCAGGCGGGTCTGGTTGATCGAGATCGGCGTCGCCGGATCTCGCTGCCCGATTGACAACTTGGTGATCATCGGCTCGCCCTTTACGAGCGAACCTTCGATCGTGTACGTCCACGGTCCGGGCAGGTCGCTGTAGGTGACCACGACTCGCTGTGTCCCATCCGCATCGGCGAAAGCCATGCCGCCGGTACCGGTTTGCCCGTCGAACGGCGGAACGCTGAGGGCCGCCACTACATCGTCGTCCGAAATGATAAGCCCCTGCCATATCGATACAGGACCAAGCGTAGACGGAGACCGCTGCCGGTAGAAGGCTGGAGCGCATTAACCACCCCTGCACGGCGCGTACCGCGAAGGCCGACAACACGACAGAGAGGCGTCACCACATGGCAACCAGCACCGCGAACCAGTCCGGTTGGCAACCGGATCCCGAGCCGCTGCCGCTGCGGTGGTTCGTGATCCTCGCGTTCTCGGGCGCAACTGGCGTCGTTGTCGGAGCGATCACCGATGTGGGCGCCGGGGTTGCGACCACACTCGCGATGGTTGGCCTGCTGCACGTGATACTCGGCAGATAGCTCATCCAGTAGGTCGAAGCCCCCGATCGATTGCGGGGAGGAGTCTTCGAGTAGCAGTGATCGATGGCTCGCGTAGGCTCCGTTGCGCCCGCCGCCGTGCACGACGGCGGCGGGCTTTACCCTACGAATCAACCCGCGACCAGTAGTGTTCGGTGCTGAAGCAGGGTTGGCGTACTGGTCGATCCGCCCTGCGGACACACCACCGTCAGCGTCCATCTACAACGGCTAGGTGGCGTCGACCATGAGACGACCAGCGCAAAACCGCTGCTCGTCTGCGTTCCAATGTTCGACACGCCCCGCCGTGGGCACATCGAACATGGGACCGGGCACCAGTCCGTACCGGCAGTCCGACATCGTTAGATCGGGTAAGAATCTCCAACGACCAGGCGTTTTCCGGTTTCCCATGTTCTGCGTGTCCTGCCGAGGAATCGAACCTGCGACAAAGACGGTGGTCCGAACCAAAAGCACGAGCAGCCCGCAGGGCGAATCCATCAACACACGACCAAAACGGGGGGTTTCCGGGGGGCCAGGACAGAAAACAGGTCCGGCCCGGTCAATGACCGGGCCGGACCTGCTATTTCTGTGGAGCTAAGGGGACTCGAACCCCTGACCCCCACACTGCCAGTGTGGTGCGCTACCAGCTGCGCCATAGCCCCGTGTTCTGTTTTCTCAGCGGCTCTCGCTGCTGCCTGAATGAAGTTACACCATGGTTCTCCGGGAGAACAAATCGGCTGGTAGCGGGCGAAAACACGGCGTTGTGGGTGGGGCTGGGGTGGGCGCTGGGGCGTGCGGTGGGACGGGGTGGGAACTAGGATGTGCCGAACCTCACGCGGGTCAGGGGGCGAGGTCGACGACCCAGTTCTCGTCGCGCCAGTCGATGGCGGTGGTGCCGTCGTAGATGGCTGGGGTGGCGGCCTTGTTGTCGGTGCGGGCGTCGAGGTCGGCGAGGTTCTTCTGCGCGGCGGTGGCGGCGGCGTCGCGCTGGGTGCTGTTGGCGATGCAGGCGGCGGCGGATTCGGGGGAGCCGGATTCGCGGGCGATGGTGGCCAAGGCGGGGTTGCTCAGGTCCTCGGCGCCTTCGGCGGGCTGACGATCCACGAACAGGGTTTCGTGGAACTTGCTGTAGGCGGGGCCCGAGCCGGCCTGGGCGACACACAGGTTCGCCGCGATGGCGCGGGTGGAGTAGTCCTCGCTCTTGGACTGCGGGTCGAGGAAAGCGACGAAGTGGTAGTTCACCGCCAGCTTGCCTTCGTCCACCTTCTGGGCCAGTTCCTGCCCGAAACCGCGTTCCATCAGGCCGCAGGCGGGGCAGAGGGGGTCTTCGAAGATGTCGATGGTCTTCGCGGCGTCGGGGCGGCCGAGCCGGATCACGCCCTCGGGCTGCACGGCCACCTCCACCGCGGCTTCGCGCACGGCACCGTAACCGTCGTTGCGCACCTCGGTGGGGGTTTCCTTGCCCCATTTGAAGGCGGCGAACACGATCAAACCGATGACGACGAGTGCCACCGCGCCCAGCGCGTAGGTGGTGTTGCTCGAGACGGGGCTGGGTTTGTGCGAAGAACCGGCTTTGCTCACCCGTCCACTCTGCCTCGAGTCGGTCGCGGCGCGCCGCCCGGGCGGTCGGAAACGTCGCTGACCAGCCGATCGGCTACGGCGACTTGCCGTAGCCGGCGCGCCGACCGGTGGGCGCCATGCCGTCGCGCACCACCGGCGCGTCGGCGGGCCCGCCGTCGCAGGTGCACTGGGGGTCGATGCCGTCGCCCGCGTGATCGGGGTGGGCGGGGTCTTCGTGGTGGACGATCCGTGAGGGCTCCGGCGTCACCAGCCACAGCGCCGCCGACACGGCCAGCACCGCACCGGTGACCGTCATGCCCACCTCGAAGGAGGTGTGGTCGGCGACCCAGCCGATCACGATCGGGCCCAGCACGGTGCCCAGATCGGCCGACATCTGGAACGCGGCAAGCACCGGTCCACCGCGAGCCCTGGTGCCGATCACGTCGGCCAGGGCCGCCTGCTGCACGGGGGTGAACATCCCCGAACCCAGTCCGGCCACGAACGAGGCGGCCAGGAACCAGGGCATCGTCGGCGCGAACCCGAGCGCGGCGGTGCCCACGGCGCAGATGGCCGAGCCGAGGATCAGGAACGGTTTGCGACCGAAACGGTCGGAGAGCCGGCCCGAGGCGAACAGCACCGCCGCGTTACCCGCGGCGAACACGGTGAGCGCCACGCCCGCCATGCCCGCTTCCTGCTCCAGGATCTCCACCACCAGCAGCGGAACGAACGCCATTCGCACACCGAACACGGCCGCGCCGCCGGCGAAACTCGTCAGCAGTACCGCGCGGTAGGCGGGCCGCGACATGGCCTGGCGGAAGGTCAGTTCGGGCGCGGCTGTCGCCGAGTCGGTGGCCAGCACCGGCGATTCCCGCAATCCAACGAAAACGATCAGGCACACGATGAGCAGCGCGACCGCGTAGATGACGAACGGTGCGCGCAGACCGAGCCCGGCCAGTGCGCCGCCGACCAGCGGGCCGAGCAGTGAGCCGAGCAGGAAACTGGTCGAGTAGACACCCGAGACCCGCCCGCGCGCGGCGGGTGGGGACACCCGGATGATCAAGGCCATCGACGAGACGGTGAACATCGTCGAGCCGATGCCGCCGAGCGAACGCAGCACCATCAGCTGCCAATAGGTCTGGGCCAGCGCGCACGCACCGGTCGACACCGCGACGATCGCGATACCGGCCAGATACACCCGCCGCTCGCCGAGCTTCTGCACGAGCCGGCCGCTGGCGGGCGCGAACAGCAACCGCATCAACGCGAACGCGCTGACGATCGCCGAGGCCGCGGCGATGCCCACCCCGAATTCGCGCGCGTACTGCGGCAGGACCGGTGCGACGAGACCGAAGCCCAGGGCGATCACGAACGCGGCCGCGATCAGGACCCAGATCTCGGGGGGTAGCCGGACTTTGACCGGGGTACTCACTCTTCCAGCGCCTGGTTCACCATCTCCTCGGCGGCCGCCTGCACCTGGGTCAGGTGCTCGGCGCCGAGGAAGGATTCGGCGTAGATCTTGTACTTGTCCTCGGTGCCCGAGGGGCGCGCGGCGAACCAGGCGTTCTCGGTGGTCACCTTCAGTCCGCCCAGTGCGGCGCCGTTGCCGCGCGCGGTGGTGATCACGCCGGTGATCTGCTCACCGGCGACCTCGGTGCCGGTGATCGCCTCGGCGCTGAGCCGGGCCAGTTTGGCTTTCTGCTCGCTGGTGGCGACGGCGTCGATGCGCGCGTAGGCGGGGCTGCCGTGCTGGCGTTCCAGTTCGCCGTACCTGGCCGAGGGGGTCTGGCCGGTGACGGCGGCGATCTCGGCGGCGAGCAGGGCCAGCAGGATGCCGTCCTTGTCGGTGGTCCACACGGTGCCGTCCATCCGCAGGAACGAGGCGCCCGCGCTCTCCTCACCGCCGAAAGCCAGGCTGCCGCTGAACAATCCGGGCACGAACCACTTGAATCCGACCGGCACCTCGTACACATCGCGCCCGAGCAGCCCGACCACCCGGTCGACCATCGAGGAGGTGACCACGGTCTTGCCGATCTTGGTGAGCGCGTCCCACCACATGCGGTTCGCGACGAGGTATTCGATGGCCACGGCGAGGAAGTGGTTGGGGTTCATCAAGCCGCCGTCGGGGGTGATGATGCCGTGGCGGTCGGCGTCGGCGTCGTTGCCGGTGGAGATGTCGTAGTCGTCCTTGATCCCGACGAGCGCGGCCATGGCGTGGCGCGAGGACGGGTCCATCCTGATCTTGCCGTCGCTGTCGAGGGTCATGAAACGCCACGTCGGATCGACGAAGGGGTTGACCACCTCGAGTTCGAGATCGAAACGCTGGCCGATCTCCTCCCAGTAGTCCACGCTGGCCCCGCCCATCGGGTCGGCGCCCATCCGGATGCCCGCGCCGCGAATCGCGTCCAGGTTCAGCGCGTTCGGCAGGTCGGACACATACCGGTCGAGGTAGTCGTAGCGCTCCACGTGGGACTTCATCGCCTGTGCCAGCGACACCCGCTTGACCTCGGCGAGCCCGCCGCGCAGCAGTTCGTTGGCACGGGCGGCGATGGCGTCGGTGGCCTTGGTGTCGGCGGGACCGCCGTGCGGGGGGTTGTACTTGAAGCCGCCGTCGCGGGGCGGATTGTGCGACGGGGTGACCACGATGCCGTCGGCCTGGTGCTTGGTGCCGCCCCGATTGTGGCGCAGCACAGCGTGGCTCAGCGCCGGGGTGGGGGTGTAGCGGCCACGGGCGTCGATCACGGCGGTGACGTCGTTGCCCGCGAGGACCTCGAGCGCGGTGGTCCAGGCGGGTTCGGACAGGGCGTGGGTGTCGCGGGCGAGATAGACCGGGCCGGTGATGTCGCGGGTGGCGCGGTACTCGACGATCGCCTGGGTGATGGCCATGATGTGCGCCTCGTTGAATGCACTGTCCGCGCTGGACCCGCGGTGGCCGGAGGTGCCGAAGACCACCCGCTGGCTCGGCTCGTCCGGATCGGGGACGCGGCTGTAGTACGCGGTGACCAGGTGGGCGATGTCCACCAGGTCGGTCGGGCGGGCGGGCCGTCCGGCGCGATCGTGGGCCATGGTGGGAGTTCCCTTCCGTGTCGGCTGCGCGCGGCTGGTCATGAGGATCATGCGCACAACCACTGGGTCAGGGTCGCGGCGGCGTACACCGCGGCCAGACTCGCCGCGACGCTGATCACGACATTGCCCAGGGCGTACGCGTAAGCGCCCTCGGTCACCAGACGGACCGTCTCGTAACCGAACGTGCTGAACGTGGTCAGCGCACCGCAGAAGCCGACGGCCACGAACGCCGACAGCGCACTGCCGGTACTCGCGCCGATCAGACCACCGAGCAACGCCGAACCGACGATGTTAACGGTTGCCGTCCCCCACGGCAGCCCGGCCGCGAATCGCGCCGTGACCGCCCGGTCGATGAGGTAGCGCACGGGTGCGCCGAGCATCCCGCCCGCGAACACCAGAGCCGCGGTCATCGCCGCACTCCCGGTGTCCGAGCCCGCGTCTCGACCATCGGATGGCCACCTTCCGTCGTCGGATTCACGTGCTGCGCCTCGCGGCGCCCGCGGCCCAGCGGGTTCCGGTCATGGCGGCGACCACCGCGCCGAGCCCCGCGAGCACCGAGAGGCCGAGATAGCCGACGGCCGTGCCCGTCGAACCGGTGTCGATCAGTGTACGAAGCTCGAGGCTGTAGGCGGAGAAGGTCGTGAAGCCGCCGAGCACACCGACTCCCAGGAAGGGCCGCAACAGCACCGGCGCGGACCAGAACTCGGTGACCACCACCATCAGGACCCCGAGCGCGAAGCAGCCGGCCACATTGATCGTCAACGTCGACCACGGGAATTGACCGGCGCGCACCGGCCACCACTGGCCCACCCCGTAGCGCGCCGTCGCCCCGAGACCGCCGCCCACCGAGATGGCCGCCAGGACTGCCGGATCGAGCGCGGCGGGCCGCGATGTCATGCGCTGCCCTCCCCTGCTGATCCGACGGTGGTCAGTGCTCATCGTATCCAGACCCACCGACACCGGAGTCGGCGGTGCGGGTCCGGCAAACACCCAGCATCGCCTGACCGGCGCACGGCAACGGCCCGGACCGAGTACCGGTCCGGGCCGCGCGCGGGTGGGTCAGTGCGCCAGCACCGGCTCGCCCTCGGCCGGGGCGGGCACCGTGTTCGGCATCAGCACCGCGATCACGATCGCACCGAACACGAAAGTGGCCGTGGCCCACCAGAAGCTGGTGGTGTAGCTCTCGATCGCGGCCTGCGCCATCGTGAGCGGCCCGGGCTGATGGGTGGACACGTAGTCGGTCATCGCCGAGGCCGCGATCGTGCTCAGCAGCGCGGTGCCGATCGAACCGCCGACCTGCTGGCTGGTGTTGACCATCGCCGAGGCGACACCCGCGTCATCGTGCTGCACACCGGCGGTCGAGCCCTGGAACGCCACCGACATCGCACCACCGAGACCGAGCCCGAGCAGGATCAACGCGGGCAGGATATGGGTGACATAGGCGGTGTCGAGGCCGATCTGGGTCAGCCACAGCATGCCCGCCGCGGCGACCAGGAAGCCGCCGCTGATCACGACCTTGGGCCCGACGCGGGGCAACAGCAGCGAGGGCGCGGTGGTCGAGGAGGCCACCATGCCCGCGACCATCGGCAGGAACGCGACGCCGGTCATGATCGGCGAATACTCCAGCGACAGCTGCATGTAATAGGTGAGGAACAGGAAGATCGCGAACATCCCGATACCCATGACGAACACGGTCAGGTACGACCCGCCGCGGGTGCGGTCGGCGATGATGCGCAGCGGCAGCAGCGGATTGGCGACCCGGTTCTCGAGCCAGCCGAACGCCACCAGCAACACGGTGCCGCCGATCAGGAACGCCAGGGTGACCGGGTCGCTCCAGCCCTCGGATTCGGCGTGGGAGAAGCCGTAGACGATACCGAAAAGCGCGGCCGTGACGGCGATCGTGCCGGGCCAGTCCAGCTGCGGACGACTGGTGGAGGTGTGCTTGGCCAGCAACAGCACCGCGCCGACGAGGGCGACAGCGGCGAAGATCAGGTTCACATACATCGCCCAGCGCCACGACGCCCATTCGGTGAGCACGCCACCGAGCAGCAGGCCGATCGCACCACCGGTACCGGCGACCGCGCCGAAGATGCCGAAGGCCTTCGCGCGTTCCTTGGGTTCGGTGAAGGTGACGGTGAGCAGTGACAGCGCGGCGGGCGCGAGCAGCGCGCCGAACACGCCCTGGCCGACCCGGGCCGCGACGAGCATCTCGAAGCTGCCTGCCGCACCGCCGATCGCCGAGGCGACCGCGAAGCCGATCAGGCCGATGATGAAGGTGTTGCGACGGCCGAACAGGTCGCTGAGGCGGCCGCCGAGCAGCAGCAGGCTGCCGAAGGCGAGCGCGTAGCCGGTGATCACCCATTGCCGGTCGGCGTCGCCGAAGCCGAGGTCGGCCTGGGCGGCGGGCAATGCGATGTTCACGATGGTCGCGTCGAGCACGACCATCAACTGGGCGATGCCGAGTACGGCAAGCACCCACCAGCGCAGGGCGTGGGAGCCGCGACGGTCACCCGCGCCTTTCGCGGGACTCGTCCCGGTGTCGAGTGTGGTGGTCATAACTCCCCTGATTTGTCGGCTGATGGCGGCGCGGTGGCATAATCGGAGATATCGCCTCCGCTTCATTTCGAAGCTACCAGAGGAACGGAGAAGACACCTCCACTTAATCCGGCAATGGGTAGGATGCACCTGTGAAACACGCCACGTCGACCGACACACCACCCCGCCGGTTGCGCGCCGACGCCGCCCGCAACCAGCAACGCATCGTCGCGGCCGCACGCGAGCTCTTCGCTGATCACGGCCTGGAAATCACCCTCGACGATGTCGCCGAGCGAGCCGGCGTCGGCGTGGGCACGGTGTACCGGCGTTTCGCGAACAAGAAGGAACTCATCGCCGAGGTCTTCGACCAGCACATGGTCGATTTCGCCGACGCGGCCGACCAGGCGATGCGTGAGCCCGACCCCTGGCTCGGACTCGTCGAGTTCTTCGAGCACGCGTGCAGGCACCTGGCGACCAACCGCGGCTTCGGCGAGGTGATGTTCGAACTCGAGGAGGACCCGGTCCGCTTCGCCGAACTGCGCGACCGGATCCGGCCCGCGGTGGGCGCCATCGTCGATCGCGCGCGCGCCGCGGGCGTGGTGCATTCCGACATCACCACCACCGATTTCTTCGCGCTGATCCACATGGTCAACGCCTTCGCCGAGTTCGCCGGTCCGGTGAATTCCGCGGTGTGGCAGCGCTATATGGCCATCACCCTCAACGGGGTGCGCACTGATGCGGTGCCGCGCCAGCCACTGCTGGTCGACCCGCTCACCGATACCGAGGTCGAGCAGGCCAAGGCCGCGGGCTGCCTCGGCCGTCGCCGCTGAGGCGTTTTTCTCCTGATGCAGTAGCGCGCGTCACAGTTGCTGCTCTACTGTTGGACACATGACCAAGAGCACCTGGGTGAACTGGGCGGGCGAGCAGCGCTGCTCACCCGCCGTCGTCGCGGCCCCGCGCGACGTCGATGAACTGGCCCGAATCGTCACCGAGTCCGCCGCCGCGGGCCGCACCGTGCGCGTCGCCGGATCGGGCCACTCGTTCACCGATGCCGTGCTCACCGACGGCACCCTGATCGACCTCGCCAACCTGAACAAGGTGCTCGACGTCGACACCGCCACCGGCCGGGTACGCGTGCAGGCCGGACTCACCCTGAACGCGGCAAGCCCGCTGCTGCACGAACACGGCTTGGCCTTCCCCAACCTCGGTGACATCGACACCCAGACCATCGCGGGCGCCACCGCCACCGCCACCCACGGCACCGGGGCCCAGCTGCCCAACATCTCCGCCGCACTGCACTCGGTGGAGGTCCTGCGCGCCGACGGCACCCGGGTGGAACTGAACGCGCAGACCGATCCCGACGGCTGGAAAGCGGCCCGAGTCAGCATCGGCGCGCTGGGCATCGTCACCGCGGCGACACTGCAACTCGAGCCGTCGTTCGTGCTGGAGAGTTCGGAACGACCGGTGCCGCTCGCGGACGTGCTCGACGACCTCGACACCTATATCGACGGCAACGAGCACTTCGAGTTCTTCGCCTTCGCCCACAGCGAGGTGGCGATGACCAAGGCCAACAACCGAACCCAGGCGCTGGAGCAGCCGCGCGGCAAACTCACCGAGTGGCTCAACGACATCCTGATCTCGAACCACCTCTACGACGCCCTGTGCCGGCTGGGCAGGCTCGTCCCCGCCACCATCCCCACCATTCACCGCGCCGCCACGCTCGCGGGCAGCAACAACCGTCAGGTCGACCGCTCCTACCGGGTCTTCGCCACCCCGCGCAAGGTGAAGTTCAACGAGATGGAATACGCGGTCCCGCGCGCGCACAGCGCCGCGGCGGTGCGCGAAATCCTCGCGCTGGGCAAGCGTTTCGGCACGCCGATGCCGATCGAGGTGCGCTGGGTCGCCCCCGACGACGCGTTCCTGTCCCCCGCCACCGGCCGCGACACCTGCTACATCGCCGTGCACCAGTACCAGGGCATGGAATGGCAGCCCTACCTGCGCGCCTGCGAAGCGGTGTTCGACGCCTACGACGGTCGGCCGCACTGGGGCAAGCACCACTTCCAGACCGCCGACACGCTGCGCGCGCGCTATCCGGATTTCGACCGGTTCACCGCGGTGCGGCGCCGTTTCGACCCCACCGGGGTGTTCGCCAACGACTACGTGCGCCGGGTGCTCGGGCCGCTCGACTGAGCCGGGCGGGGTGCGGACACCGGCGGACAACTGTGCCGCCGAACCCACACCTCGGGTCGTGGATGGAATGATGTCGGGGAAACTCGAAGTGCCGCAAGGAACTTCGCACCTGCGTTGAAAGGCCGACCATGGCCCACACCCCGACCGTGCTGTTCGTCTGTGTCCACAATGCGGGCCGCTCACAGATGGCCGCCGGCTTCCTGCGCGCCCTGGCCGGCGACCGGATCGGAGTGCGCACCGCGGGCAGCGAACCGGCGCCCGAACTCGTTCCCGCCGCGGTGGCCGCGATGGCCGAGGTCGGCATCGACATCTCCGGCCAACGCCCCGCCGTACTCACCGACGACGTAGTCGGGCTCTCCGACGTGGTGGTCACCATGGGATGCGGCGAGGTGTGCCCGTACTTTCCCGGCATCAGCTACCGCGACTGGGTGCTGTCGGATCCGGCCGGTCAGCCCATCGAGGTGGTCCGCGGAATCCGCGACCACCTGCGCATCCTGATCGGCAACCTGATCGCGGAACTGCTGCCCGTGCCCGCGCGCTGAGGTCCGATTCGTTCAAGACCGGCGCGGAACCGGTACCTAAGCTGCGGGTATGACTCCACAACTCGATGCCGTCTCCATCATCGTCTCCGACATGGCCGCCTCGGTGGCGTTCTACCGCAGACTGGGGCTGGCCTTCCCCGACGGATCGGAGAACGAACCCCACGCCGAGGCACCGCTGGGTGGCGGAATGCGCCTGCTCATGGACACCGAGGCGACGATCGCCTCGTTCACCCCAGGCTGGCAGCCCCCGAGTGGCCCCGGACGCAGCAGCCTCGCGTTCCGGTGCGCCGATCCGGCCGAGGTCGACAAGACCTATACCGAACTGGTCGACGCGGGCCACCACGGGGAACAGCCGCCGTGGGACGCCTTCTGGGGCCAGCGCTACGCCACGCTCGCCGACCCCGACGGGCACGGCATCGACCTCTACGCGCCGTTGCCCGAATAGGACGACCAGCCGTGCGGATCGCGTAGGCGCCGCTGATACCGGCCGAGTACCTCGCGGACCTCGTCACTGACCGGGGGTTCGCCGTCCAGCCTCGCCCACAGGTGCGCGTCGTGCTCGCTCAGGCGCACCGGTTCGGTCGCGGCGACCTCGACGACGAAGGTGAACTGCCTGGTCCGGGCGCCGGTCCCGGACAGGTAGTCGAACTCGCCCAGATAGTCGCTGACGCCGGTGACCTCGAGACCGGTCTCCTCGGCCACCTCGCGGGTCAGCGCGTCGTCGAGGGCCTCACCCGGTTCGACGACCCCGCTCGGCAGTTCCCATTGGCCACCCAGCGCGTCCGATCGTCGGCGGCGGAGCAGGAGGACCCGGTCGTGGTGGACGACGACAGCACCGACGACAAGCCGACGGACTTCGTCTCGTTCGGCCTCGATACGGAGCGTGGGATACACAGATTCGTCGATCATCGGGTCACATCCTCTCGTCGGTGGTTCGGACTCGGCCTGGCACATGCGACGGGGCGTGCACAGTGAGCATAACTTCGCGGCGTGGCGTTGCCGAATGAGACTTTCCCGGCGCCGACACTGGTTGGAGCGTGCGCACCGAGCATCCGGCCAGGTCACGAAATTCCCGTGACAGGTGTGCCTGGTCGGCGAAACCGGTGACCGCAGCCGCTTCCGCAGCCGGAACGCCGGCGCGAATCGTGGCCAGGGCCCGCTGAAAACGCAGAATACGGGCCAACATCTTGGGTCCGTAGCCGAACGCCGACAGTGAGCGCCGGTGCAGCATACGTGCCGACATCCCGATCCGCTCGGCGGTGCCCGCGACCGATCCACCCGCATCGAGGGTCTCGACGATCGCGGTGAGCACCGGGTCCACGGTGTCTGCCTCGGCCGCCAACCGCATCGCGATCGATTCCAGAGCCGCAACGCGGTCGGGCGCGTTGTCGAGCCGGTCGACCAGCATCCTGGACCGGCGCGCGGGCAGGATCTCGGCGAGATCGACCCGCTGGTTCAGCAGTTCCACGGCCGGCACGCCCAGCAATGCGGGCGCGCTGCCCGGCGCGAACCGGACACCCACGAATTCGGCGTCTCCGGCGGTGGCGACCTGACAGGCGTGATCGTCCGGGCCCGCCACCATCAGGGCGCCCTCGGTCCAGATCAGGTCCATGCAGCCGTCGGGAAACACGGTCACCGGGCCGGTCTGCCCGGCCGCGGTGCGCGTCCAGACGACCGCACGATCGAGCCGTGCCGCGCGTTCGGAGTAATCCGCCACCTCTCCGACGGTAGCCCTGCCCACCGACACGAGAACACGGCCATAGGGTCGGCCCATGTCCGTACTGCGTTCTGTACTGCTGTTCGTGCTCGCCGCCGTCGCCGAAATCGGCGGCGCCTGGTTGATCTGGCAGGGCGTGCGCGAGCAGCGGGGCATGGCCTGGATCGGGGCCGGGGTGGTGGCGCTGGGCCTGTACGGCTTCGTCGCGACCTTGCAGCCCGACGCGAACTTCGGGCGGATCCTGGCCGCGTACGGCGGTGTCTTCGTCGCCGGATCACTGCTGTGGGCCATGGCGCTCGACGGATTCCGCCCCGACCGCTGGGACGTGACCGGTGCGCTGGTCTGCCTGGTCGGAGTCGGCATCATCATGTACGCACCGCGCGGACTCGGATAGCTCGTCCGTAAGATTCGGCTGCACAACGTTCGGCTCGGCGGAGGGGTAGCTCCATGCAGCAGGCATCAGTGCACGGTGAGCAGCCGCGCGTCGCGGGATTTCCCGGCTCCGACATCGACGCCGAACCCGATGTCTGGTCCGGCGCGGCACACGACGCCGACCGGATCCGCGCGCTGGCGGTCGGCGCCTACTACGGGCGCAGCTGGGGCGCCTACTGCGACGAGGTGGCGTTCCTGCCCGAAGAACCGGGCAGCACCTCGACCCGGCGCGAAACCGCGATCGAGGGACTGCACGAATCG
This sequence comes from Nocardia halotolerans, assembly GCF_042650145.1. Taxonomy (NCBI): domain Bacteria; kingdom Bacillati; phylum Actinomycetota; class Actinomycetes; order Mycobacteriales; family Nocardiaceae; genus Nocardia; species Nocardia halotolerans. The sequence continues at coordinate 633,179 of NZ_JBHSDL010000014.1, forward strand.
TGGGGCGTCGACCACGCCGACGACGCGCGCGACACCATCCGCAGGCTGCTGGCAGGCATGCACGGGCCACTGTTCGAACTCGTGCACCCGCTCGCGGTCGCCGCGGCCACCGACACCGGCCGGGTCGACCGGTCCGGGTTGGCCGACGAGCACCGCGAATTCCTGCACACGCTGTCGGGATTCCGTGGCTATCGCGGTCCGGCCGGCATCGACCGCGACTACGACGCCTGGTTGCAGGCCATCAAACTCGGCATCACCGACAGCCTGCCGTCCCCGCTGCACACCGATGCCACCGCGTGGGATCTGGCGCGGCTGGTCTTCATCGCCCGCGCCGCCTGCACCGCCGGGTATCTCACCGAGGACGAGTCGTTCGAGCACATGCTCACCGGTTTGGACCGGGCCCGCCAGCACTACCGCAACTGGCGCCAGTTCGGTGCCGGGTTCCTCACCGGCGCCATCTTCTGGGCGGCGACCCAGGATCTGTCGGCGGCCAGAACCCAAGTGGCCGAACGCAGCCGGATGATCACCGGGCTGCACCTGCGCCCGTCGAGTCCGTGGCGGCGGGTGGCCCTGCACGCGGGGGCGCCGGTGTTCAGCCCGGCATGGTCAGCATGATCCCGACGGCCTGACGGCGAAACGGTTCGTCGGAGACCATCCCCAGTTTGCGCCGCTCCACCAGCAGCTGCCATTCCTCGAACAGGTCGGTCGAGGACGGCAGCGTGGGCGCGATGGACCCGTCGGCGTGTTCGATCTCGCAGGCCAGCCCGGTCGCCTCGGCGACGCGTTGCAAGTCGGTGGCGGTGTGGCCGACGAAGTCGAGGTCGGCGCCCGCACCCGAAACCCGCAGTGTCGCCGGCTGTTCGGTGCGCACCGCGGTGCCGGTCAGGACCGCGACGGGGAACTCGTAGATGGAATCGACGGAAACGAACAGCAACCGCAGTGTGGTGATCGCGACCATCCCCGGCGCACCCCCGTGACCGGCTTCGGCCAGTTCGAGCACGTACTCGTCGGGGCGGGCGCGACCGTGCAGGATGGCGATCTCGCGGGCGCAGCCGCCCGGCTGCCGCATTCGGTCCGCGGCCGCCGTCACGTCCGGGCGCTGCGGTCCGTGCGGGCCCCGGACCGGACGCGGCGGCACCAGATTCGGACGTGGCGGGAACACCCGGCGCAGCCCGATCAGATCGCGTTCGACCGCCCTGATCAGGGCCTGCGCCTGCTCACGCAACTCGGTCTCGAGAAACACCGGCACCGGCTGCCGCTGTGTCGGCGCACCATCGACCACGAACTGCGCCGACCGGAAGAACAACAGCAACGCCATCTTCCCGTCCTCGGTGGTCGCCAACGCGATCCGGGCCAGCTCGGCCACCCCCACATCGAGGGCCACCTCGTTGTCGGCCCGCAACGGCGTCGTCACCAACCGCCCCCGCGCGTACCGAACCGCGACCCGCGCGCCCCATACCTCGATCACGAGCCACGTCCCTCCTGCGCATCCCCACTTTCGTGGATGGTACCGACGTGGTATCCGCGCCGCCGCGGAGGTGGCAGGCTTATCGCATGTCCGAAGACCGAGAAGTCACCGAGTCGCCTGAAGAGGCGACCAAACGCAGGTTCCGCGAAGCGCTGGAACGCAAGAACGGCAACGCCACCGTAGGCGGCGCCGCCCAGAACGCCGCCAAACTCCGCGGCACCACCGCCGCAGCAGGCGGCAAACGCACCTTCCGCCGCCGCGCAGGCGGCTGACAGACAAGAGCCCCTCACCTGTATCAGGTGAGGGGCTCTGAGTGGGATAAGGCAACCGGACGTTCTACCCTGCGGTCATTCATCGAGCGAGCGGACCGGGATGAAGGCTGCGAGTTCACGAGGGTCCCGATGCATGTCGTACCCGCGCAGCAAGGCAATATATCGAGGCTTATCGAGCTCCCAATCGTACTGCTCCAACACCCCTCCGTCCTGGGCGGCCAAAAAGACGAGGTCAGCGAGCAGACGAGTCGTTCGGCCGTTACCGTCCGTGAATGGGTGGATCCTGACCGTCTCGGCATGCGCCGCGATGCCCAGCTGGTGCGGGGTCAGCGTGTCATCGAGCACTGCGGTCAGCAGGGTCTCACTGACTTGTTCCTGGACAGCTTGCTCGAGATCATAGACGGCGGTCTTGCTGACCGGCTCTCCTAGCAATTCCCGGATGCCCGGAAGCAGCGCATCTGCCTCGTCCGCGGAGACCGGTGTCTCGCCGTAGCCCGGCGTCAGGGACATCAGACCTGCAATCGCCGCTTCACCAAGAAGCTCTCGACCCGCGCTGACCGCTTATACCCAGCGGGCACGACTCGGTTCTCGAGCTGCGCGGAAGCCTTGGTCGAGCGGACGACGACCCGCTTGACGGCCTCTTTGGACACCGCACGACGCTTCACGACCCACACCTCTATCCGTTCTGAGCTCTGGACCCTGATGCTACCGATCGAGACGCCGACAGGAGGATCCGTATCAGTCTGACACCGAGTTGGCGGACCTACAATGATTCACCGCCAAACCCGAGGCTCGCCCGAACACAAAGAACCCGCAGATCGTTGAGCTGTGGGTTCTCGTCAAGTGGAGCTGCCAGGAATCTAGCCCGGATCAGCGCCGTGGCGGCCACGCCGCTGCCAGCTGTGGGCAAAATATGGGACACGGCCCGGTTCTGTGGCTTGTCGGGCACGAAAAGCCCCTCACCTTCGTGTCAGGTGAGGGGCCTCGAGTGGAGCTGCCGGGAATCGAACCCGGGTCCTCCGCCGCATCTTCAGGGCTTCTCCGTGTGCAGTTCGCTATGTCTCTGCTCGGACCTCCGGGTCTCGCGAACAAGCCCGGATGACGATCCCAGTCGCTGTTCGATGTCCCGCCCAGATCCGCGACCGACCTGGACGGTAATTCCCTCTAGCTGATGCCAGTACCCGGGTCGAGGGACGAACCCGGACTGACAGAGACGACCTGGCTACTTAGGCAGCGAGGGCGTACTCGCGCTGATTGGAATCGGCGCTTAATTGGTTGCAACGACGCTTACGGTGGTCTCTTGCCTGCACCGACACGCTTCCCCTGAATCAACGTACGCAGTCGAAACCGTTCAGCCCCGTACGCCCCGCACTCTGCGGGCTTGTCATAGTAACACCGCAGGCGCGTCGTTTCTTCCCCATATTTTCCGGCGGTTGGCGGGTACTGTTCTCGTTCGGCCGTACCGGGACAGCGAGATCGCCTGGGCGGCTGGACAAGGAGTTACCTGATGGCATTCACCAGTCGGCGTGCGTCGCGCCGATTCGCGGCGATCCCGGTGGTCGCCGCGTTCGTTCTGGCCACGGCCTGCTCGTCGGGCGGGGCGAACGGAGGGCCCGGCGTGAGCAGCGCCCCGTGCCCCGGTTCGGTGCACAAGGATCGGGGGTGCCTGTATCTGGGCGTGCTCTCCGATCTGGAGAACGGGCCGTTCAGCGCGCTCGGGGCGTCGATGCACGAGGGCCAGCTGGCGTTCTGGAACGCGGTGAACGAGGCAGGCGGGATCGGCGGTTACGACGTCGACATCTCCACCTACACCCGCAACACCTCGCTGGATCCGGGCAGCCACCGCGCCGGGTACGCCGAGATCGAGCCCGACGTGCTGGCCTTGGCGATGAGTTTCGGCACCTCCCAGACCATCGCGATGCTCAACCAGATGGACGCCGACGACATGGTGAGCACCGCGGCCACCCAGTGGTCGGGCTGGAACTATCGCAGCGCCGACCGCAACCTGGTGCTCAGCGCCGGCTACTCCTATTGCACCGAGGCCGTGACCGGGCTCGATTGGTTCACCGAGAACCATTACGCGCCGCGCGACATCGCCATCGTCGCCTATCGCGGCAACTACGGCGGCGACTACGCCAGCGGCGCGTTGAAGTGGGCCCTGGCCAACGGCGCCACCATCGTCGACCGCATCGACACCGGTCCCAACGGTGAAGTCGGCAACCAGGACGGCCCGGTGGGCGAAGTGCTGGCCGCAGCGCCCGACCTGGTGATGCTGGCCACCGGCCCCGCCGAGACCGCCGAGATCGTGGGCAAGTTGGTGAAGTCCGGATTCAGCGGCCGGTTCCTCGGTTCGCTGCCCACCTGGAACGCGGCGCTGCTGCAGTCGGCCGCCGCACCCGCGCTCACCGCGTACTACAACTACATGACGCCGGTGGACAGCTGGGCGGGCGACAGCGTCGGTGCCCGCCGTGCTCGGGCGGCCACCGTCGGCGAACCCGCGAATTTCGGTTACTCGCTGGGCTGGGCCATCTCCTACCCGCTCGAGGCCCTGCTCACCACGGCGGCGGAGAACGGCGAACTCACCAGGGCGGGCCTGCGGCGCGCGGCCGAGGACCTGACACCGGACGGAGAGGGCATGGTCGCCATTCACCCGGTCGGGGCCGCCACTCCCGAATTGGGCCGGGAGTGGTCGGCGGTGTTCGAACCGGACGCGGAGGCGCCGATGGGGGCGCGGGCGATCGCGGTCGGATATCAGGGCCCGACGCTGGCCCGGCTGGGCCTGCAGGAGCCCTGCACGCGGCTGTAGGCCTCAGCTCGCGGCGATCATGGCGACCGCCGCGAGCGCCAGGCCCATACCGAGCTTCTGCGTCGCGCTGATCCGCTCACCGAGCAGCACCATCGCCAGCAGCACCGTCGCCGCCGGGTACAACGAGCCGATCACGCTCACCACCGACAGCATCGCGCCGTGGAAGGCGTAGAGCAGCGCGGCGTTGGCGATCACGTCCAGCACGCCGATCCACAGCGCCAGCCGCAATGGTTCACCGTGCAGTCCACCGAACTCCCGGGCGCCCAGGGCCGAGATCCACACCACGGCCGTCGCGGCGGCGCGCTGGCCGAGCAGCGGCCACAGGCCGGCGCTCGGGCTGGTTTCGTGCAGGAAGAAGAACGTGAGGCCGAACGCGGCGCCCGAGCCCACGGTGAGCAGGGCGACGCGACGGGAGAACCGCAGCTCGCGACCGCCGATGATCTCCTCGGTGGTCTCGTCGGGCGCCTCCCGGCTCACCAGTACCACCGCGATCAGCGCGAGCCCGATCCCGGCGACGGCGATAACACCGGGGCGTTCACCGAGGAACAGGCCGGCCACCACGGGAATGCCGGCGACCAGGACCGCGGTCACCGGCGACACCACCGACATCGGCCCGTCGGCCAGCGCGGCGTAGAACCACCACACCGCCAGCCCACTGGCCACGCCCGCGGCCAGCCCCCACAGCATCGATGCCGTGTCGGCGGCCCCGCCGACCAGCGGTGCGATCAGCAGCACCAACAGCACCGACCACGGATAGGAAACGACAACGACGCGCAGGGCAGTGACCCTGCGCGCCGCGATACCACCGAAGAAGTCGCTGACTCCGTAACCCGTCGCCGCGATCAGGGCGAGCAGGATCGAGATCAACGCATGCCTTTGACCCGCCGACCGATCTCGCGGGTGACCTCACGCTCGGCCTGACGGCGAGCCAGATCCTGGCGCTTGTCGTAATCCTGTTTACCCTTGGCGAGGGCGAGCTCCACTTTCACCTTGCCGTCGGCGAAGTACATCGACAGCGGCACCAGTGTCTGGTTGCCCTCCCTCGACTTGCCGAGCAGGTGCTCGATCTCGCGCTTGTGCAGCAGCAGCTTGCGGGTGCGCCGCGGCGAATGATTCGTCCAGGTGCCGTGGCTGAATTCCGGGATGTGCAGACCACGCAGCCAGACCTCGCCCTGGTCGACGGTCGCGAAGGCGTCCACCAGCGAGGCCTTGCCCTCGCGCAGACTCTTGACTTCGGTGCCGACCAGCGCGATCCCCGCCTCGTAGGTGTCGAGGATCGTGTAGTTGTGCCGGGCCTTGCGGTTGGTCGCGATGACCTTCCGGCCTTTCTCCTTCATGATGGCAACTGTAAGTGACGCCGCCAGTTCTTTATTCCATGGTCGGATCAGGCCCGAGCCGCGGCCCTGGCCAGCGAGCGGTCGCGCTGCTCCTCGAACCGTGCGGCTTTGACCTCGAGGTCGGCCAGGTAGGCGTGCAGTTGGTCGCGGGCGCGTTCGCCTTCGCTGCCGAAATCGGAGCGTTCGAAGATCTGCCAGGTGCGCAGTACCGGCTTGAGCACCACGTCGAGGTGCTGGCGCAGGTCGTAGACGCCGTGTTTGGCCAGCAGCACCGCGTTGCGGCGGAAATTGGGCTGGTTGAGGCCCGGCATCTGGAAACGCAGCACCACATCGGCGATGGCCGACACGGCCGCGTCGGGGGTCAGGTCGAGCGCCGCGGAGCAGAGTTTGCGGTAGAAGATCATGTGCAGGTTCTCGTCGGCGGCGATGCGGGCGAGCATGCGGTCGGCGATCGGGTCCGCGCACAGGGCACCGGTGTTGCGGTGGCTGATCCGGGTGGCCAGCTCCTGGAACGTGACATAAGCGACTCCGCGCAGGAACTGTGAGCCCTTTTCCGGCTTGGCGATGCCCGCTGTCATGTGTGCCATCCTGGCCGCCTCCAGCGCCACCGGGTCGACGGCCCGGGTGACCACCAGATAGTCGCGCATGACGATGCCGTGGCGGTTCTCCTCGGCGGTCCACCGGCCCACCCAGGTGCCCCAGGCGTTGTCGAGGCCGAAGGTGTCGGCGAGTTCGCGGTGATAGGAGGGCAGGTTGTCCTCGGTGAGCAGGTTGGTGATCATCGCCGCCTTGGCCACCTCGCTCAGGTTCGACTGTTCGGGATCCCAGTCGATGCCGCCCATCGCCGCGAAGTTGCGGCCCTCGTCCCACGGCACGTAGTCGTGCGGGTGCCAGGTCTTGGCCTTGGCCAGGTGGTCGTTCAGGTTGGCTTCGGCGGTCGCTTCGAGCTCGGCCAGGATGTCACTGTCGGACAGATGGAGCGGCATGGATGTCACCTCGGAGTTGCGGATGGGGACGCGGCGTCCCGGCTACCCACGATCAGCCACCGCATCGGTGCCCGTGGGCGCAGTGGCGAAAGTCTGTGTCCGGTCACAGCGGATGCCGCGCGAACTGGTCGGTGGGCAGTACCGGACCGAACTGCTCGATCCGCAGCGGCAGCACCGGCCACGGGGTGGCCCCGGGTGTCAGCTCACCGACCACCTCGACACCGGCCGCGTCGAAGGCGGCCCTGGCGCGTCGCACGTGGTCGTCGGAGGTGATCAGCACGGCGGTGCGCAAGTTGTGCTCGTCCATCAGCGCGGCGGTGTTGCGCGCGTTGGCGACGGTCGACTCCGCCCGGGTTTCCCGCAGGATCCGGGCCGGGTCGATGCCCGCGGACACCAGCCACTCGGCCATGGCGTCCGCCTCGCTCGTGCCGGCCCGCGGGTTCCCGCCGGTGACGACGATCGGTGAGCTGGGCGCGAAGACCGACTGCACGAAGCCGGTCTGCAAACGGCGGACCAGCTCTTTGCGCATGGCGCCCTCCGGGGTCAGGCCGTAGCCGAGGATCACGACCGCGGTGTCATCGCCGTAAGTACCTGGCAGGGTGGGCGTCAACACCCGGTGCACATCCCGCACAGCGACCGGCACCGATGGTTGCGCACCCGCTGATTGCATTGCCGCGCACACCAATCCGGTGGTGGTCAGCGCCGCGCACAGTCCTCGTTTCGCCCGGGTCACCCACACCATTCCCATCGCCTCCTCGCGCGGGACCGATCGGTTCGATCGGTCGAGGAGGCCAACAGTGCGCCGCGAGACGGACACCGTCCGGGGTTATGACCTGCGGCTACCGGAATTCACAAGGGCCCGGGTGATCGGCTGGCCCGCGTCATCACAAAAGCTTTTGTGCCGTTGCTGCATTGCGCGGTATCTCAGCCGCCGGGTCGCAGCGCCAGGTAGAGGGCGAGGGCGCCGGCGAAGAGGGTGATCAGCGCGACGGTCGACCAGCGTGGGCGCCCCCGGCGGGTCACCGGATGACGGGTGCCGAGCAGCGACGGCGCGACCACCGGGTCGACGTGCCGGTGCGACGGCGGTCCGCCGGCGTCTCCGCCGCCCGGGGCCGCCCCGCCCGACTCTGTCTCGGAGCCTTCACCGTTCGCCATGAATCCACGGTAACGCGCCGCCCCCCGAATCCGGCGGGGTTGCCGGATGCGCTGTGGCGGGCGGCTACTCCTCGGCCAGTGCCGTGAGCACCCCCTCGCCGTAGCGGGCCAGCTTGTTCTCGCCGACCCCGGTGACGGTGCCGAGCGCGGCCAGGTCGGCGGGCTTGCGCGCCGCGATCTCGCGCAGGGTGGCGTCGTGGAACACCACGTAGGCGGGTACGCCCTGTTCCTTGGCGGTCGCCGCACGCCAGGCCCGCAAACGTTCGAACACGGGGACGTCGGCGGCGGGCAGGTCGACGGACGCCTTCGCCGACTTGGACGTGCGCGCCGGGCGGGTCGGGCGTTCGGGTTCGCGGCGCAACGCCACCTTTCGGCCCTCGAACAGCACCTCGTTGGCCGCGTCGGTGAGCGCCAGCACGCCGTATTCGCCCTGTACTGCGAGGAACCCGCCCGCGAGCAGCTGCCGCACCACCCCGCGCCACTCGGTGTCACGCAGGTCGGTGCCGATCCCGAACACCGACAGCTCGTTGTGCCGGTGCTGGGTGACCTTGGGATTGGTCTTGCCGAGCAGGATGTCGACGAGGTGGCCGGCGCCGAAGGACTGTCCGCGTTCCCGTTTGAGGCGCAGCACCGTGGAGAGCAGTTTCTGGGCGGGCACGGTGCCGTCCCAGGTCTCGGGTGGGTTCAGGCATACATCGCAGTTGCCGCAGGCGGTGCCGGGCTGGCCGAAATAGTTCAGCAGCTGCACGCGCCGGCAGTGGACCGTTTCGCAGAGCGCGAGCATCGCGTCCAGGTGTAGCTGCAACTGCCTGCGGTGCGCGGCGTCGCCCTCGCTGGAGTCGATCATCTTGCGCTGCTGCACCACATCGGCGAGGCCGTAGACCATCCAGGCCGTGGACGGTAGCCCGTCGCGGCCGGCGCGGCCGGTCTCCTGGTAGTAGCCCTCGACCGATTTGGGCAGGTCGAGGTGGGCGACGAAGCGGACGTCGGGTTTGTCGATACCCATGCCGAACGCGATGGTGGCGACCACGACCAGCCCGTCCTCCCGCAGGAACCTGGCCTGGTTCTCGGCGCGGGTGCGGTGATCCAATCCCGCGTGATAGGGCACCGCGCGGATGCCGTTCTCGTTGAGGGTGGCCGCGGTCTTCTCCACCGAATTGCGCGACAAGCAGTAGACGATGCCCGCGTCGCCGGGGTGTTCGGCGCGGATGAAGTCGAGCAGCTGGCGGTCGGGACGGTTCTTGCCTTCGATCCGGTACTGGATATTGGGCCGGTCGAAGCTGGCCACGAACTGTTTCGCCGCACCGAGGTCGAGCCGTTCGACGATTTCGGCGGCGGTCTTCTCGGTGGCGGTGGCGGTGAGCGCGATGCGCGGCACGTCGGGCCAGCGCTCGTGCAGCAGCGACAGCGCCAGGTAGTCGGGGCGGAAGTCGTGGCCCCACTGGGCGACGCAGTGCGCCTCGTCGATGGCGAACAGTGCCACGGTGCCGCGTTCGAGCAGACGCAGTGTCGATTCCAGACGCAACCGTTCCGGCGCCAGGTACAGCAGGTCGAGGTCGCCCGCGACGAACTGCGCCTCCACGGTGCGCCGCTGGTCGGGCGACTGGGTGGAGTTGAGGAATCCGGCCCGGACCCCGAGCGCGCTCAGGGCGTCGACCTGGTCCTGCATGAGCGCGATCAACGGCGACACCACCACCCCGACACCGGGGCGCACCAGCGAAGGCACCTGGTAGCACAGCGATTTGCCGCCACCGGTCGGCATCAGCACCAGCGCGTCGCCACCGCCGACGACGTGCTCGACGATCGCCGCCTGGTCACCGCGGAAACTGTCGTAGCCGAAGACCCGGCTCAGTACCTCGTCGGCGGTTTCGCCATGACGCGGTGCCGCCACCGCGCGGCCCGGGGTGGGGGCGAGATCGTCGAAGTGTAAGCCGCCGGTGTCGTCGAAGTCGTGCTCGGAGACGTAACCGCCGCTCGACGGATACGCGTCGTCGGGTGGGAAGTCTTCGGGTGGGAGGTCGTCGACATCGGGGGCTGTGGCGCCGGAATTGCTCACCGGGCCATCCTACGAGCGAGGGCCCGGCGCGCAGCCCGGCCACCGGACTCGACGATGCCGCTGACCGAGAGTTCTCCACATGTGGACAACTCGGTTTCAGCTGCGCAAACGAGCCAGGACCTCGCCGTGGAGCAGGCCGTTGGTGGCCACCGCATCGCCACCGTGCGGGCCGGATTGCCCGTCCAGGGCGGTGAACGCGCCACCGGCCTCGCGAACCAGGATGTCGAGGGCGGCCAGGTCCCACAGCGAGACCTCCGGTTCGGCGGCGATGTCCACCGCGCCCTCGGCCACCAGGCAATAGTTGAAGAAGTCGCCGTAGCCGCGCACTCGCCAGACGGCGTCGGTGAGCTCGATGAAGTTCTCGCGCAGGCCCCGCTCGTGCCAGCCCGACAGGCTGGAGAACGCCAGACTCGACGATTCCAGGTCGGCCACCGCCGACACGGTGATGGGCTTGGGTGCGCCCGGATGGACCTGTGCCCACGCGCCCGACCCGGCCGCCGCCCACCAGCGCCGGCCCAAGGCGGGCGCGCTAACGACGCCGACCACCGGGACACCGTCTTCGAGCAAAGCGATCAGGCTCGCCCAGACCGGTACCCCGCGCACGAAGTTCTTGGTTCCGTCGATCGGGTCGACCACCCACTGCCTACCGGTGAAGTCGGCCTCACCACCGAACTCCTCGCCGAGCACAGCGTCATCGGGGCGCTGTTCGGCCAGCACCCGCCGGATCACCTGTTCGACCGCCAGGTCGGCGTCCGAGACCGGGGTGAGGTCCGGTTTCGAATCGACCTGCAGGTCGACAGCGCCGAAGCGCTCGCGCGAGATCGCGTCGGCCTCGTCGGCCAGTCGCAGGGCAAGGTCCAGGTCAGCGGTGTAAGCAGCCACGTCAGGAAGTGTATGGGGCGAATGTGTGACCGCCCACGGGGAGACCTGCACGGGGCGGGCGGCTCACACGAGGGCCTGCGCGAGGCGGCCGGCTCGCAGCGCGCTGGCCCACCAGTGCATCTGGTCGAGCATCGCCTCCGCATCCGCCTCGAACTCCTGCGGTTCGAGCAGCGCACCGTTCTCGTCGAAGAGCCGGTAATAGCGCGGGAACGACACATAGTTGCGGACCGTGTGGGCGTTGAGCTCGTTGAACACCTGACGCAGATGCTCGATGGCCAGCAGCCCACCGGACCCGCCGCTGTAACCGACGAAGCCGATCGCCTTGGCGTCCCACTGGGTGAAGTGCCAGTCGATGGCCGACTTCAGCGCCGCCGGATAGCTGCGGTTGTATTCGGGCGTGACGATGACGTAGGCGTCGGCGGCGGCCAGTCGCTCGGTGAACTCGACCATCCCGGCCGGGCGCACCGGGTCGGGATCCAGCAACGGCGGCACCGCGGGCAGTTCGGCGGGCAGCTCGAAGTCGGCGAGGTCGATGACGTCGACGTCGAAGCGGTCGTCGACGCGCTGGGCGAACCAGTCGGCGACCACCGGACCGAAGCGGCCCTCGCGGACACTACCGATGACGAGCGCAAGTTTGAGTGCGGACACGATGTTCTCCTTCGTCGTGATCCCGGTCCGATCGGCCGGTGCATCCACCTTCACGCGCCGCGGCACCGACAGGGAGACCACGCTGAGAGTGGTAGTGCCACGGCCACTGTCGACCGCGCGCGGCTGGGTAGCGTCGGACCGGTGAGTGACAACGAACTCGGTCTGCGCACCAGACGCGAGGCGATCTCGCCGGCCGAGGTGGGCCTGCCCGCGGGGCCGCGCAGGCGCACGCCTGGTCTGCGCCGGCCGAGGTGGCGATGCTGGCCGGGTAAGACGGCCCTTCGAGGCGCCAAGGACTTTGTACTCACCAAACACGACACCTTTCTTGAATGGGGCTTCGAGGTCCACGATCGCGGCATCGTCACCGCGAACGCGAAGATCAATGAGCTTCGAAAGACCGGAATAGCTGGTCGATCAAGCGGTCGCCAATGCAGTCGGTGGCACAGTGGGCGGAATGGGTCGTGCATGGCTCGGTGCGCAATTCTGTTCTCACCGGAGTCGGAGCATGGGTTCCGATTGCTTGCGGCGCGGGTGGCGCCCTCCTCGGCGGACTCTTCGGAGGAGCCGGTGGGGCGTACGTCGCTGAAGAGCCGTTCAAGTAGAAAGTAGTCACAATGTCGGTGCACTCAAAGAAATCACCGCTGATCCCAACCGGCGGGGTCAGGGTTCCACTTCCGGCCTGGCGGAGCGAGTGGGGAAAACCACGTCCGGCAATACAGACGGTTGCAGCCACCACCTTCTTCGCGATCGTAACCTTGGTGTTCATCCCCTACATCATCGATGCAGCCGAATCCGGAAACGCAACACGGGCGGCATTTGGGCTGGTAGCGGTTTTTATGGGAATGACCTTTGTGGCGGCGGGCATACCGCATTTGCGAGCTCGACGAAAACGGATACCTCGAAATATCGTCGTCCATGGAACCGGAGGCGAGGTTCTCGGTCTTAGAGTCCGCTTAGTACGGTACTGGCGGGCCACCCTTTTTGTCTGGCTGGTTGCAGGAATGATTTTCCTACTCGTGCGGGCGGCGCTTTTTCTTGAGCAATTACTCACCCATAGCGACCAGGGGCACGGGGATCGGGTCACCTTCGATGCACTAGCTATTATGATTTCAATCGCAGTCGCAGGATTGCTTGCCACCGTTTTTGCATTTCTCTTTATTGGTCCCAGCGATAACAGTCTGATGCTCAACAAGGACGGAGTGTTACGAATTGTTGGACCGGTTACCGTATCGGTATCGTGGGATGATGTTGATCAGATTTGGCCACAGGTCGTGAACAACGTCAACTGCATATGCCTGGCACCGCGGCCTGACCGAGAATTCAAGACTGATATCGTAAAAAATAGGATGTTGCGATTGGGTCGCAACAGAGGTGACGGAAGGATTGTTCTTCCCGCGATATCGTTCGGCATTGACCCAGCCCTCTTGCTGTGCCTCCTCGCTTACTACAAGGAGCACCCCGAGCAGCGTCACGAACTTGAGTCCAAAGGTGCGCTCGACCGAATAAAAAGCGGACGTCTCGTCGGCCTGGAGCACTGAAGTTCTGGCACACCATCTATTGCATAGCCCGATTGTGGATGTTCAGGGCATATCTGGCCTGGGTCCTTCCTTGTGTGTGGTTCGGTGAAACTTGGGTTGCCCCGGACGTCACGGCACCGACAGGGAGACCACGCTGAGAGTGGTAGTGCCACGGCCACTGTCGACCGCGCGCGGCTGGGTAGCGTCGGACAGGTGAGTGACAACGAGCTCGGGCTGTTCCTGCGCACCAGGCGCGAGGCGATCTCGCCGGCCGCGGTGGGCCTGCCCGCGGGGCCGCGCAGGCGCACGCCCGGTCTACGCCGGGCCGAGGTGGCGATGCTGGCCGGGGTGAGCGTGGAGTAGCTGATCCGGCTCGAGCAGGGCCGTGACCGGCATCCTTCGGCGCCGGTGCTGTCGGCGCTGGCCGACACGCTGCGGTCGAGTCCGCGCGAACGCGTGCACCTGCACCAGCTCACCAAGGGCGTGTCGGGTTTCAGTTGTGGTGCCGCCGAGGCCGGGCCCAACCGGACGGTGCGGCCGACCGTGCTGGCGATTCTGGCGCAGCTCGAGCCGGCGCCCGCCGCGATCACCAACCGGTTCACCGAGGTGCTCGCCTGCACCGAGGGCTATCGGCGGCTGCTGGGGCACAGTGGGCTGTTCGAACAGGGCGAACCGGCCAATGTCGCCCGATTCGTGTTCACCCATCCGGGGGCGCGTGCGCTGTACCCGGATTGGGGCGAGGCGGCCGACGAACTCGTCGCCTCGCTCAAACAGGGGCCCTATCGCGCCGATCCGATGGTCGCCGCGCTGGTCGACGAGCTCACCGTCACCGCGGGCAGCGCGTTCACCGACCGGCTCGCCGCCGTGCCCGGGCTGCCGCCTTCGGGCGGGATCAACCGGCTGCGTCATCCCGATGCGGGCGAGCTGCGCCTGGCCTACGAATCGCTGGACCTGTCGATCGACGATGATCAGTCGTTGTATGTCCTGTTGCCCGCCGACGAGCGGAGTGCGGCGGCGCTGGACGGGTTGCTGGGCCGGCGTCCCGGCAGCTTGCGGGCGGTCGCGGGGTGCGCGAGGGGTGCGCGTGTTTCGTGGTGTCGGTGCCGACCGGTAACCTTGGGCATCGTGCATCCTGACGTTATCGCCGACCTCGCCGAACTCGACACCACGCTCAAGACGGTCGAGTCGGTCCTCGATGTCGAGGAGCTCCGCCGACGCATCGATGAGCTCGAACATCAGGCCGCCGATCCCGAGCTGTGGAACAACCAGGACCACGCCCAGCAGGTGACCAGCGAGCTGTCGCACGCCCAGAACGAGCTGCGCCGGGTGGAGGAGCTGCGTCAGCGCCTCGAAGACCTGCCGGTGCTCTACGAGCTCGCCGAAGCCGAAGAGGGCGCGGCCGCCGAGGAGGCCACCGCCGATGCCGACGCCGAGCGGGCCGCGCTGCGCGTCGACATCGAGGCGATGGAGGTGCGCACCCTGCTCTCGGGCGAGTACGACAAGCGCGACGCGCTGGTCAACATCCGGTCCGGCGCGGGCGGTGTCGACGCGGCCGACTGGGCGATGATGCTGATGCGCATGTACATCCGCTGGGCCGAGCGGCACAAGTACAGCGTCGAGGTCTACGACACCTCCTACGCCGAAGAAGCCGGTATCAAGAGCGCCACCTTCGCGGTGAAGTCGCCCTACGCCTACGGCACGCTCTCGGTCGAGATGGGCACCCACCGTCTGGTGCGGATCAGCCCGTTCGACAACCAGGGGCGTCGCCAGACCTCCTTCGCCGAGGTGGAGGTGCTGCCGGTGGTGGAGACCACCGACCACATCGAGATCCCCGACGGCGACGTGCGCGTCGACGTGTACCGCTCCTCCGGGCCCGGTGGGCAGAGCGTGAACACCACCGACTCCGCGGTACGCCTGACCCACATCCCCACCGGCATCGTGGTGACCTGTCAGAACGAGAAGTCGCAGCTGCAGAACAAGATCTCGGCGATGCGCGTGCTGCAGGCCAAACTGCTCGAGCGCAAGCGCCAGGAGGAGCGGGCCCAGATGGACGCGCTCAAGACCAACGAGGGCGCGTCGTGGGGCAACCAGATGCGCTCCTATGTGCTGCACCCGTACCAGATGGTCAAGGATCTGCGCACCAACCACGAGGTGAACAACCCGACCGCGGTGCTCGACGGTGACATCGACGGCTTCATCGAATCCGGGATCCGTTGGCGCATGCGCGATCAGGCCGACGCGTAGCCACCTGTTCGCTGACAAACCGTGTCCTTCACCACGTTTGACCGAGCGCCGTGACCTGCCTGTAACCTTTCTGGTGTGCGTTCGACCGAACCGAAACTGTGCCTGTGCGGTGCCCCGGAGGGGACTCGATGACCGATCTCCTCGCGCTCGACACCGCGCCCGGGATCACCTCTTGGCTGCGTTCGAGCGGCCTCGAGATCGTGCTGCTGATCGTCGGCGCGATGCTGTTCGGCCGGTTCGCCGCGTTCCTGCGCGACCGGGTGACCACCAAGATCGACTCGACCTTCCAGACGAGCGACGCACTGGTGCGCACCGAGGCGGCCAAGCACCGGCACGCACTGGCCCAGGTGGTCACCTGGGTGGTGCTGACCATCGTCTACGTGCTGGTGGGCATGGAGGTGCTGCGCCGGCTCGGCTTCTCGGTGACCGGCCTGGTCGCGCCCGCCGCGGTGCTCGGTGCCGCGCTCGGTTTCGGCGCCCAGCGCATCGTGCAGGACATCCTGGCCGGGTTCTTCATCATCACCGAACGCCAGTACGGCTTCGGTGACGTGGTGCAGATCGCGGTGATCGGTTCCGCCGACCCGGCCGAGGGCACCGTCGAGGACGTCACCCTGCGCATCACCACGCTGCGCAACTCCGACGGCGAGGTGATCACGGTCCCCAACGGCCAGATCGTGAAGGTCACCAACCTGTCCAAGGACTGGGCGCGCGCGGCGATCGACGTGCCGGTCTCCGCGCAGGCCGACATCACCAGGATCAACGAGGTCCTGCACGAGGTGTGCCAGAAGGCCTACCAGGATCCGCGCCTCGAGCCGCTGCTGCTCGACGAACCGTCGGTGATGGGTGTCGAGGGGCTGTCGATCGCCGAGATGAACATCCGGATGGTTGCTCGCACATTGCCGGGCAAACAATTCGAAGTGGGTCGTGAACTGCGGGTACGTGTCGCCGCGGCCCTGCGTAAGGAGGGAATCAGTGAAACCACGTAAGTCCACAGCGATCCTGTTGGCGGCGTGGCTGTCGACTTTCGTCGTCTATGTGCTCGTGAAACCGACCGAGAAGACACCCG
This sequence comes from Nocardia halotolerans, assembly GCF_042650145.1. Taxonomy (NCBI): domain Bacteria; kingdom Bacillati; phylum Actinomycetota; class Actinomycetes; order Mycobacteriales; family Nocardiaceae; genus Nocardia; species Nocardia halotolerans. The sequence continues at coordinate 649,616 of NZ_JBHSDL010000014.1, forward strand.
ACGGCAACCTGTTCAATGCGGTTCCGACCTGGGTGAATCCCGCGCCCGAACGCTGATCGGCGCGTCGCGTCCGGCCGGGACGCGGGCGAGCGCTGGCTACACTGGCTCCTCGTGATCACCATGCGCAACGTCACCAAGTCGTACAAGACCTCGACGCGGCCGGCGCTGGACAACGTTTCGGTCGAGGTGGACAAGGGCGAGTTCCTCTTCATCATCGGCCCGTCCGGTTCGGGGAAGTCGACCTTCATGCGCCTGCTGCTCAAGGAGGACGCGCCCGACGCGGGCGAGATCCGGGTCGCCGACTTCCGGGTCGACCGGTTGCCCGCGAGGAAGGTGCCGAAGTTGCGTCAGCGGATGGGCTGCGTCTTCCAGGACTTCCGGTTGCTGCAGCAGAAGACCGTGGAGCAGAACGTGGCCTTCGCGCTGGAGGTGATCGGCAAGCGACGCCAGTTCATCGAGCGGACCGTGCCCGAGGTGCTCGACATGGTCGGGCTCGGTGGCAAGGGCAACCGGCTGCCCTCGGAGCTCTCCGGTGGTGAGCAGCAGCGGGTGGCGATCGCGCGCGCGTTCGTGAACCGGCCGCTGGTGCTGCTGGCCGACGAGCCGACCGGCAACCTCGACCCCGAGACCAGCGCCGACATCATGGCGCTGCTGGAACGGATCAACCGCGTGGGCACGACGGTGCTGATGGCCACCCACGACAACAACATCGTCGACTCGATGCGCAGGCGGGTGGTCGAACTCGACCACGGCAGACTTGTGCGCGACGAGGCGACCGGTGTCTACGGGGTGGGACGATAATGCGACTGAGTTTCCTGTTCACCGAGGTCGTCGACGGTCTGCGCCGCAACCTGACGATGACCGTCGCGATGATCCTGACCACCGCGGTGTCGCTGATGATGCTCGGTGGCGGCATGCTGTCGGTGCGGATGGCCGACAAGACCGAGAACTTCTTCATCGGCCGCCTCGAGGTGCGTTTCTACCTCGACGACGCCATCTCCGAGAACGATCCCGACTGCGCCGCCGAACCGTGCAAGACCTTGCTCACCGACTTGAAGCAGACCTCCGGGGTGGAGAGCGTGCAGTTCCTCAACCGCGCCGACGCGCTGGAGGAGGCCAAGAAGCTGTTCGAGGATCAGCCGGAGATGGTGCAGTACATCACCGATTCCCCGCTGCCCGCTTCGCTGCGGGTGAAGATGACCGACGCCGAGCAGTACCAGCACATCTACGACAGTTTCGCGACCCGTGATGGTGTGCGGATCGTGGCCAACGACAAGGAGTTCGTCGACCGGTTGGTGAGCTTGTTCGACGGCCTGCGCAACGCGGCGTTCGGGTTGGCGCTGGTGATGGCGCTGGCGGCGATGCTGCTGGTGCTGAACATGGTGCAGATCGCCGCGTTCACCCGGCGCACCGAAGTCGGCATCATGCGCCTGGTGGGCGCGACGCGCTGGTATACGCAGTTACCGTTCCTGCTCGAGGCGGTCGCGGCCGCGTTCGTCGGTTCGGTACTCGCGGTCGGCGGCCTGGTCCTCGCCCGCCCCTTGGTGATCGACCGAGCGTTGGGCCCACTGTTCGACAGCAATGTCTTCCCGCGCATCACCGGCGACGACATCGCCGTGGTCGCGTTGACGATCGCCCCGGTCGGCATCGTCTTCGCCGCCGTCACCGCGTATCTCACCCTGCGGTTCTACGTGCGCGAATAGGACCCGGGCGCGTCACCGACGTGGCCCGGATTCAGCCGAGGGTGCGCAACTGGGGCCACACCTGTGACCACGGCCGGACCGGGTCGCGGCACACGAACATCGGTGCACCCTGTTCGTCGTTGTCGATGCCGACTCCGTTGTCGAGCACTCGCCGGTTCGCGCTGCGCATCCGTCGGCGCACGCAGCAGCATCTGGAGGCGACCGGGGGCGAGAAAGTGCAGCTCGTCGCGGTGATAGCCGTAGCGGCCCGAGGTTACCAGCAGGACGAGCGCGAAAGCCGATCCTAGGACGCGCACTGGTTCAGCGTGACAGAATCCGGCGATTCCACAGCTGATCCTTGCACTTCTTACTCAAGAGTAAGATAGTCTTACCGAGGAGTAAGATAGGCGGGGTCGCAAGCGCCCCGACAGCCGAGGAAATCAGGTGATGATGAGCACTCGAGACAGCGCGATCAAGCGAGGTCCGAACGACACGTCCGCGGTCGGCCTCAGCCAGCCCAAGCGGGACTGGATGGGCGCCGCGATGCGGGCTTTGACCACGATTACCGGGTCCGAGCTCGCCGAGAAGTACAACCTGCGCAAGCCCATCGAACGCGTCACCTACGAGGGCACCAAGACCGGTTTCCGCACCCTGGGCGCCGCTACCCGCACCTTCGCCAAGGTCACCGGCGGCGGCAAGCCCCAGCGGCTGCCCGACAACGAAGCCAAGACCAAGGACTACTTCGACCTCACCCCGTCCGACGAACAGCAGATGATCGTCGAGACCGTGCGCGACTTCGCCGGGGAGATCCTGCGCCCGGCCGCCTACGACGCCGACAACGCCGCCGCGGCCCCGCGCGACCTGCTCGAGCGCGCCGCCGAACTCGGCATCACCTTGATCAACGTCCCCGAGGAACTCGAAGGCGCGGCCGCCGAACGCGGCGCGGTCACCAATTCCATGGTGGCCGAAGCCCTCTCCTACGGCGACATGGGCCTGGCGCTGCCCATCCTGGCGCCCAGCGGCGTGGCCGTGGCGCTGTCGCAGTGGGGCACCGACGCCCAGCAACAGACGTATCTGCCCGCCTTCACCGGCGAGAACGTCCCGCAGGCTTCGGTGGTCATCAGCGAACCGCGCGCCCTGTTCGACCCGTTCGCCCTGCAGACCAAGGCCACCCGCTCCCCCAGCGGTTACCGCCTCAACGGTGTCAAGAGCCTGGTACCGGCCGCGGCCGACGCCGAACTGTTCATCGTGGCCGCCGAACTCGACGGCCGCCCCGCACTGTTCATCGTCGAATCCGCGTCCGCGGGCCTGTCGGTCGAAGCCGACCCCAACATGGGTCTGCGCGCCGCGGGCATGGGCCGGCTGATCCTGGACAACGTCGCGGTCGGCACCGACGCGGTACTCGGCGACGGTGACGCCAAGGCGCGCGCCGCCGAGTACGCCGATGCCGTGCAGCTGGCCCGCCTGGGCTGGGCCTCACTGGCCATCGGCACCGGGCAGGCCGTGCTCGACTACGTGGTTCCCTACGTCAACGAACGCGAAGCCTTCGGCGAGCCCATCTCGCACCGGCAGGCGGTGGCGTTCATGGTGGCCAACATCGCGATCGAGCTCGACGGTCTGCGGCTGGTGACCCTGCGTGGCGCCTCGCGCGCCGAGCAAGGGCTGTCGTTCGCCCGCGAGGCGGCGCTGGCCCGCAAGCTCGCCACCGACAAGGGTATGCAGATCGGTCTGGACGGGGTGCAGCTGCTCGGCGGCCACGGCTTCACCAAGGAGCACCCGGTCGAACGCTGGTATCGCGATCTTCGGGCCATCGGCGTCGCCGAGGGCATCGTGCTGGTGTAGCGGCTTTTCTTACCTTCCAGGAGACTTCCCATGATCAATCTCGAACTCCCCAAGAAGCTGAGGGCGAGCGCCAACCAGGCCCACCAGGTCGCCGCCCAGATCTTCCGTCCGATCTCACGCAAATACGACCTCGCCGAGCACGAATACCCGGTCGAGCTCGACACCATGTCGGCCATGATCGAAGGGCTCGCCGACTCGGGCACCCAGCAGATCGGTGGCGCCTCCGGCGGACGCGGTGACGAGGCCGCCGCCGTGGGTAATGCCAACGGCGGCAACATGTCCTCGCTGATGAACACCCTCGAGACCGCGTGGGGTGACGTCGGCCTCCTGCTGACCATCCCCTACCAGGGGCTGGGCAACGCGGCGATCGCCGCGGTGGCCACCGACGAGCAGCTGGAACGTTTCGGCAAGGTGTGGGCCGCGATGGCCATCACCGAACCCTCCTTCGGGTCCGATTCCGCCGCGGTCACCACCACCGCCGTGCTCGACGGCGACGAATGGGTGCTCAACGGCGAGAAGATCTTCGTCACCGCCGGCGAGCGCGCCACCCACATCGTGGTGTGGGCCTCGGTCGACAAGAGCCTGGGCCGCGCCGCGATCAAGTCCTTCGTCGTACCGCGTGACGCACCGGGTCTGTCGGTGGCGCGGCTCGAGCACAAGCTCGGCATCAAGGCTTCCGACACCGCCGTGCTGCTGCTGCAGGACTGCCGGATCCCCGCCGACAACATCCTCGGCTCGCCGGAAGTGAACGTGGAGAAGGGTTTCGCGGGGGTCATGCAGACCTTCGACAACACCCGCCCGCTCGTAGCGGCCATGGCCGTCGGTGTCGCCCGCGCCGCACTCGAGGAACTGCGCGCCATCCTCACCGAGGCCGGTGTCGAGATCTCCTACGACACCCCCGCGATGAACCAGTCCGCCGCGGCCGCCGAATTCCTGCGCATGGAAGCCGATTACGAAGCGGCCTACCTGCTCTCGCTGCGCGCCGCCTGGATGGCCGACAACAAGAAGCCCAACTCCCTCGAGGCGTCGATGTCGAAGGCCAAGGCCGGCCGCACCGGCACCGACGTCACCCTCAAGGCCGTGGAACTGGCCGGCACCCTCGGCTACTCCCAGCGCCTGCTCCTGGAGAAGTGGAGCCGCGACTCGAAGATCCTCGACATCTTCGAAGGCACCCAGCAGATCCAGCAGCTGATCGTGGCCCGCCGGGTACTCGGCAAGACCAGCGCCGAGCTGAAGTGAGCTGGTAGACAACAGGGAACCGGCGCGGGTCACTCGACTCGCGCCGGTTCTGCGTTCGGCCGAGTTGTCGCCCGCACTGGTTAGGCTGACACGATCGCGTGCCGTGGGGCGGGCGGAAACGAGGGCGGCATGGGCTGGAATGTGAACGGGCTGCTCGTGGCGGGGGCGGTGGAGGTGGGGGCGTTGCCGGGGCACACCATCGAAACCGGGGAGATCCTGGATCTGGGCAGTGCGTACTCGCGACCCGTGGATTACGCGGTGGCCGCGGTCGGCGGGTGGACGTCGATCCTGGACCCGCACATTCTGGTGACCTTCGACGACGAGGCCGCGCTCGCGATCGCCGGTGAGCGGCGGCTGCTCGCCTACGCCACCCACAGTGTCTCCGACACCTACGGCTTCGCCTGGTATTCCGGCGCGCAGTCCATCCGGCGGGTCATCTACTCCCGCGGTGAGATCGCCGACGAGGCCGGCGGGGTGCTCCCGGAAGAGGCGCGCCTGGAACCCGGATACGACGAGGACTTCATCATCGACATCGTCACCGGCCTGACCGGACTCGACTGGTCGCAGATCGTCGAGGCCGACTACCGGGTGTGGTCGGCCCCGTGACGAACGCGCACCGGGCAGGCGCCGGGGCTCAGAGGGTGGTGGTGTCGTCGGTGCGGAGTTCGCGGTCCAGGCGGTGCGGGTCGACATCGAGTAGCGCGCGATCCCAGTCGCCCAGGTCGGCGGCGGCCGCGTAAGTGGTGTCGAGGAAGTGCAGCAGGGTGGCGTCGGGGTCGGCGGACTGCCGCACCACCTCGTAGGGCAGGACGAATTCACCCAGTGTCGAATCCCAGTGCGCGCCATCGGGTCCCGCGGGCTGTGCCGAGTAGCCGTCGGCCTCGGGATAGCTGTAGGCGTAGAACATTCCCTCGGAACCGCCGGGCCAGAAGCCGGCGCTCGCGCATTCGCGGGAGTACGCCTCCTCCATCACCCAGTTCGCGCAGTTGGGGGCGCCGCCCGGATGCCGCGGTGCGGTGCGTCCCGAGAAGCGGGTGCACGCCAGGTCGAAGGAACCCCAGAACAGGTGCACGGGGCTGGATTTGCCGGCGAAACCCGCGCGCCACAGCTGGAAGACCCGGTTGATCTGCACCAGTTGTTGCCAGCACAGCCCCATCGCATGGGCGTCGTAGGACTGGTGGGTGGTGTCTTGCGCGAAGGGGATCGCGGGATCGACCTCGTTGGGTGCGGCTTCGATGCGCACCGTGACGTCGAGGCGGTCGAGCACCTCGACGAATTCGGCGTAGAAGTCCGCGACGGTGCGTGGCCGCAGACCCATCGCGGCATGCAGTCCGTCGCTGGTACGAAACACCAGTTCGTGGTCGGCGAAGTCGAATTCGATGTCGAGGGCGCGGCCGTCGACCGGGATGGCGCCGGTGGCGAGTCCACGCGCGCTCACCGCGAAGGTGGCGTTCCACCAGTGGTTCACCAGCGGGCTGCCCGCCATCTTCACCTTGCCGACGATCTGCGACCACATGTGCACCGTGTCGCGGGTATCGGACCAGGAGTCGACCCGCAGGATGGGCCAGGTCGCCTTGGGTGGAGTGATTCGGGTCATCGGTTCCTCATTCCTCGGGTGCGCGGCGGGTGCGATCGGGTCCGTTGAGCAGCCTCGACATGGCGTCGAGTTCCTCGGCGAACACGTCGCGGCGACGGCGTTGTCCACAGGAGGTGAGCAGGCGGGCGAAGTCGGCGCCCGCCTTGTCCACGCGGGCGCGCAGGCTACCGGCCTCCCAGGAGCCGAAGTCGTCGGTGGCGGCGTAGACGCCGGTCGGCGAGATGATGGCGTGCAGGTAGGAGAACATCGGGCGCATCGCGTGTTCGAGCACGAGCGAATGCCGGTCGGTGCCGCCGGTCGCGGCGATCAGTACCGGCATGTCCGACAGTGTTTCCTCGGGCAGCACGTCGAAGAAGGACTTGAACAGCCCGCTGTAGGAGGCGTTGAAGGCCGGTGTCACCGCGATCAGGCCGTCGGCGTCGGCCACGGTGTCGAAGGCCGCGGAGAGTTCGGTGCTCGGGAAGCCGGTGAGCATCGCGTCCATGATCGCGCGACCGAGGTGGCGTAGTTCGAGCACCGTCAGTTCGGCCTCGCCGTCGAGTGCGACCCGCACCGCCGCACCGAGCCGGTCGGCGAGCAGCCGGGTCGAGGAGGGTTCGCGCAGTCCGCCGCTCACCACGGCGATCTTCTTCACCGCGCGTCCTCGTCGGCGCCGGCCCGGCTCCGGGCCGCGGCGACCTGCGAGGCGTGGGTGGGCGCGTCGGGTACCTCGTCCCCTCGGCCGACGGCGAATTCCTTGCGCAACACCGGGATCACCTCCGCACCGAGCAGATCCAGTTGTTCGAGCACGGTTTTGAGCGGCAACCCGGCATGGTCGACGAGGAACAGCTGACGCTGATAGTCGCCGACATAGTCACGAAAGCCCAGCGTCCGGTCGATCACTTCCTGCGGTGAGCCGACGGTCAGCGGGGTCTGGGCGGTGAACTCCTCCAGTGACGGACCGTGCCCGTACACGGGGGCGTTGTCGAAGTAGGGCCGGAACTCTTCGACCGCGTCCTGGCTGTTGGGCCGCATGAACACCTGGCCTCCGAGGCCGACGACGGCCTGTTCGGCGGTGCCGTGCCCGTAGTGGGCGAAGCGCTGCCGGTACAGCGCGATCATGCGTTCGGTGTGCGAGGCCGGCCAGAAGATGTGGTTGGCGAAGAAGCCGTCGCCGTAGTAGGCGGCCAGCTCGGCGATCTCGGGGGTGCGGATGGCGGCGTGCCAGACGAAGGGCGCCACGTCGTCGAGTGGGCGCGGCGCCAGGGTGAAGCCCTGTAGCGGTGTGCGGTACTTGCCGCTCCAGTCGACGATCGGTTCGTCCCAGAGCGCGCGCAGCAGCTCGTAGTTCTCGACGGTGAGCGAGACGGCGGCGCGAATGTCCTTGCCGAACCACGGGTAGACCGGCCCGGTGTTGCCGCGCCCGAGCATGATGTCGACCCGGCCCTCGCTCAGGTGCTGGAGCACGCTGAAGTCCTCGGCGATCTTGACCGGGTCGTTGGTGGTGATCAGCGTGGTCGACGTGGACAGGATCAGCCGCTCGGTCCGCCCGGCGAGGTAGCCCAGCAGGGTGGTGGGCGAGGAGGGCACGAACGGCGGGTTGTGGTGCTCACCGGTGGCGAAGACGTCGAGGCCGACCTCTTCGGCCTTCTGCGCGATCGCCACGGTGGCCGCGATGCGTTCGTGTTCGCTCGGTGTTCGACCGGTCGTCGGATCGGGGGTGACGTCTCCGACGGAGAAGATCCCGAATTGCATTCCGCTCATGCAGTCCCACCTCGGTCGCTCAGAGCCGGGGAGAACCCGGCTGCCTGGTCAAACGTGCGGCGTGCTGGTCGCGTCGCCTCATCCTACGTCGATCCGTGGGGTGCGTCGCGAGCGGAGAACTCCGTGGTGCACACTTGTCTGAGACTCCAAGTCTCATATATCGTGGGATCTGCGCCACACCGAAGGAGACATCGCCGATGCTGTCGACAGTGAAGAACACCGCCACCGATCCCGAATACCACGAGATCCTGCGCAATCTGTCCGAAGGCTCGGTGAACCGGCACTTCGATCCCTACGTCGACATCGACTGGGAATCGCCCGAGTTCGCCGTCCACGCCGACGACCCGCGCTGGATCATGCCGGCGGAGGACCCGTTGGGCCGCCACCCCTGGTACAAGGCCCAGCCGATCGAGAAGCAGATCGCCATCGGCATGTGGCGCCAGGCCGGCATCGCCAAGGTGGGTCTGGACTTCGAGCAGCTGCTGATCCGTGGGCTGATGCAGTACCTGATCTCGGTGCCCAACGGTGACCCGGAGTTCCGGTACATCACCCACGAGGCGGCCGAAGAGTGCAACCACACGATGATGTTCCAGGAGATGATCAACCGCATCGGTTACCGCGATGTGGTCGGCATGGGCACCATCGACCGCAAGCTCACCATGGCCATCTGGCCCGCGGTGAAGTACTTCCCCGAACTGTTCTTCACCATGATCCTGGGTGGCGAGGAGCCCATCGACCACCTGCAGAAGTCGCTGCTGCGCGGCGGCGTGGACCTGCACCCGATGGTGCAGCGCGTGATGCAGATCCATGTGGCCGAGGAAGCTCGCCACATCTCCTTCGCCCACGAATACCTGCGCCGGAATGTTCCCGGCATGAACGTGGTCACCAAATCGGTGCTGTCGGTGTTGTTCCCGATCGCGATGCGGATCATGCTCGACATGATCATGACGCCGCCGAAGGAGTTCGTGCAGAAGTTCGACATCCCGGCCGAGGTGATGCGCGACGCGTACTGGAGCAGCCCGGAATCGCAGTCGGTGATGCGCAACATCTTCGGTGATGTGCGCGCTTTGGCCACCAACAGCGGCCTGATGAACCCCGTCGCGCGGCTCACCTGGCGCCTGCTCGGCATCGACGGCCCGGTCACCCGCTACCGCAGCGAACCGGCCCGCAAGGTCGCGTGAGTCCGTGGGGCCCGCCGGGTTTCCCAGCGAGCCCCACTACGCTCACCGCGTTCGACAGTCGCCGCGCCCCACTTGCTGAGCTCGGCCGTTCGCAAGGCAGACTGTACACAGCGATGTACAGTGGGATATGGCTGATTACGAGAGTGTCCCGCTGACCGAGTTACGGGGTCAGCTCGGAAGTGTCTTCGACGGGGTGTCCGCCAGCGGACGGCCGGTGATCGTGACCCGGGAGGGAAAAGAATTGGTCGCAGTGGTACCCGCGGAAGTATTGCGGCACGGGGCACTACCGCCCGCCTACTTCAACGACGATCTGCGCGAACAGATCCTCGGCGGGCTCGACGATCGGATCAAACAGCATTCCGCCGACGACGTCGCCGAGGCGGAGGCGAAGCTGAGCAAGGTGATGGGCGCGCTGGACGGCACGGCCGCGGGCCGCCGGTGAGCGTCGCCGACCACACCGCACTCACCTCATTGGCCCGGTCGCCGCTGTTCGGGCAGGTGATCATGCGCCAGTTCACCCAGCAACGCCGAATCATGGTGGTGCCCACGGTGAGTCTGATGGCCGCCATGCGAGCCGTGGACAACATCGACGAACTCGGACGCCTGCTCGACAACCGCGTCGCGGTGCGCTGGGCCGAGCTCGACGCGGCCGGCGCGATCCGCACCGGCACCACGGTGCCGATGGCCGACGACCACACCGACTGGCCGCTCATCGCGCCGGTCGTGTTCACCGCCCAGAACCTCGACATGCCGGTGCTCACCGCCAAACCCGAGTTGTACCGGGGCTACAAGGTGCACGTCGCGCCGATGCCGTGACACCCGGCTGAACAGCGAGTTCACGGGGGCGGTGGTCAAACGTGAAATCCGTCTCCTGTTACGGTGCGCGAACCAGGAAAAGCTGCACCAGGAACACTCGAGGAGAGCTGGTTATGCATCATCTGAGTTTCATGCGTCGCTGCACCACCGCGATCGCTGCCACATCGGCCGCAGTCGCCCTCGTCTTCGCCGGCCCCGCGGCCGCCGACCCCACCACCCAGACCGTCGATGTGGCCGCGGCCGTCTCGGATCTGCGCACCTCCGTCGCCGACGACCCGAGCGCGCTGGCGGCGCTGGACCGGCTCACCGCCGACGGCACGGTCGAGGTGGCCCTGCCCGCCCAGCCCTTCCAGATCCCCGCCACCTCCGATATCGGCCAGAACGGCACCGGGCCGGGGGTGTACGGCTCGGGCATCGCCCTGGACGTCGACGGTTTCCGCTTCGGCTTCTTCGGCGGGCCCGGCACCATCGCGCCCGTACAGGACGGCGCGAAGCTCGAGGTGATGTGGCTGAATCTGTCCACCGGGCAGAGCGGCACCGCGGTGCTCACCGAGCACATGGATGTGCCGGTCGACACCACCATCCGTACCGCACCGCTGGAGACCGGCAACGGCCTGATCGTGGCCGCGGTGTACGGCAGCCTGTGGCACCGCTGGTCGGTGCCGGTCGACGAGGCGCACCCGGACGGGTACGCCTACCAGCTCGCGCATATCCAGCAGCCCTCGTTCGGCGCTGTCAACAGGTAGTTCCGCTGCGGCCGCGCACGGTTGTGCCCTCACGGGCAGCAGTCGTGCGCGGCCGGTCGGCGGCGGCCCCCGTAACCTGGGCGACCGACCGGTAGCGGAGGGCGGACCGCTCGATGAATTTCTCGGCGATTCCCGTCCAGCGAACTGGACACGTGATCAAAATGGATCATGTTCAAACGAATAGTGTTGGCCGCCTTGTGTACTGCGGCAGTAGTTCTCCCCGTCACCCCGGCCACCGCGGCACCCCCGGCCGAAGCGCCGCGCATCGCCTCCTACAACGTGTTCATGCTGGCCGAAGCGCTGTACCCGAACTGGGGCCAAGAGCAGCGCGCCGACCTCATCGCCGGCCAGAACGTGCTGGCCGACCAGGACGTGGTGGTGCTGCAGGAGCTGTTCCACAACTCCGCCGGCGATCGCATGCTGGGCAACCTGCAGTCTGCCTACCCGCACCAGACCCCGGTACTGGGCCGCTCGCGCAGCGGCTGGGACGCCACCCAGGGCTCCTACTCCGCGTTCACTCCAGAAGACGGTGGCGTGGCCGTGGTCAGCCGCTGGCCGATCAACCGCAAGATCCAGTACGTCTACGCCGACGCGTGTGGCGGTGACTGGTTCTCCAACAAGGGCTTCGTCTATGTGGAACTGGCCGCGCCCGGCGGGCCGGTGCACGTGATCGGCACCCACATGCAGTCCGAGGACGACGGCTGCAGTTCGGGTGAACCCGGGCGCATGCGGGCGAGTCAGCGCGCCGAGATCCGCCGCTTCCTCGACGACCGGCGCATTCCGGCCGATCAGCCGGTGTACGTGGCGGGCGACATGAACGTGATCGAGGCCAGTGCCGAGTACCCGGCCATGATCAGCGAACTAGGTGCCGTCACGCCCGACCACACCGGGCATCCACACTCCTGGGACTGCGCCGACAACACGGTCTGCGTCGACCAGTACAGCGCCGACTACACCTCTGAACACCTCGACTACGTCCTGCCCATCGCCAACCGCGCCGCCCCGCGCACGTTCGTCAACGAAACCCGGCGGGTGAAGAGCCCGGCGTGGAGCGTGACCACCGGCGGTGAGACCTACACCTACACCGACTACAGCGACCACTACCCCGTATTCGGTTACGCCGGCTGACCGGTCGGCCGCGTAGCGCCCGCGGCACCGGCGGACCCAGTAGGTTGACGGCGTGGAATTGGTCGACCGACTCGAAGAATTGGAACGGCGCGTCGCCGCCCTGGAGCACGCACGGCACGAGGGCGGCGACGCGCCGCTGCCGTGGGCGGTGGCGCGATTGCGCGAGGAGTTCGCCGAGGCCGGGCAGCGCACCGGCGGGGTACTGCTCGCCGGTGCGCTGCAACTGCCCACCGGTGAGCGCTTCGACTGGCAGGCCCAGTACCCCACCGACGCCATCGTCGGCGACGTGTGGACCATCGAGGCCGCCAACTGCCTCGCCGCCCTGGCCGATCCGGTTCGGCTGCGACTGCTGCAGGAAGTGGTCTACGGCCGCCGGACCGCCGCCGACCTGGCCGCCATCGAAGAACTCGGCACTTCGCCCGAGATCTACCAGCATCTGCGCCAGCTCGCCGCGGTCGGCTGGTTGCAGACCGCGGGACTGGGTCGCTTCGAGGTGCCCGAGGGCAGACTCGTCCCGCTACTAGCGGTGCTGGCGGCCGCGCAGCGCTGAACAGACCGCTTCTTACCTGGTGAGCACGGCGCCCCGGCGACCGGCACCACCCTCCCCGACGCCGACGCGTGTCCCGTTTGCCCGATTGAAAGCTGTGATGCGGGGCACACCGACTGCTACGGTGGGCATCGAGACAACAATGTTTGTGGAGGTAGTCGAGTGAACGTGGCCCATCTGCTCGAAAGCGTGAAAGCGCTCGGTGTCCTGCGTGCGCGTGGCGTCTCCGACCCCAAGAAGCCGCGCGAGACCCTGCGGACGATGAAAGAGTCCAAGATCTACGGTCCGCAGGCCACCCTGGTGCGGCACTCCGCGCGCGTGGTGCCCGACCAGGTGGCACTGGCCGACGAACGGGGCGAGCTCACCTACCGCGAACTCGACGAGCAGTCCACCGCCATCGCCCGTGGTCTGCACGACGCGGGCATCGGCGAGGGCATGGTGATCGCCGTACTGGCCCGCGATCACCGCGGCCTGATCATGTCGATGATCGCCGCGGGCAAGCTGGGCGCGCGGATCGCGCTGATGAACACCGGTTTCGCCAAACCGCAGTTCGCCGAGGTCTGCGAACGCGAGAAGGTGCGCGCGGTGCTGCACGACAGCGAATTCCTCGGCCTGCTCGACGCCCTGCCCGCCGACCTCCCGCGCTACCTCACCTGGGTCGACGAAGGCACCGAACTTCCCGCTGGCACGACGACGTTCGACGACCTCATCGCGAACAACGCCACCGAGGACCTGCCCGCGCCGAGCAAACCGGGCGGTTTCATCATCCTCACCAGCGGCACCACCGGCCTGCCCAAGGGCGCCCCGCGCACCAAGGTGACGCCGATGGCCACCGCACAGTTCGTCGACCGCGTGCCCTTCCCCAAACAGGGCGTGATGATGATCGTGTCGCCGATCTTCCACAGCACCGGCCTGGGCACCTGGCTGGTCGGCACGATCCTGTCGAACAAGATCGTCATGCGCCGCCGCTTCGACGCCGAGGCCACCCTCGCCGCCATCGCCGAACACAAGGTCGAGATGCTGGTGTGCGTGCCGACGATGCTGCACCGGATGACCGAACTGCCGGCCGAGGTCCGCGCGAAATACGACCTGTCGTCGCTGAAGGTGATCCTGTTCGCCGGTTCGGCGCTCACCCCGGAGCTGTGCGTCCGGGCCACCGAGGCCTTCGGGCCGGTGCTCTACAACCTCTACGGGTCCACCGAGGTGGCCATCGCGACCATCGCGAACCCCGCCGAGCTGGCCGAGGCGCCGGGCACGGTCGGTCGCTCCCCGATCACCTGCGAAGTCCGCCTCTACGACGAGAACGACCAGCAGGTGCGCGAACCGGGCGCCAGGGGCCGGATCTTCGTGCGCAGTGGCGCGCCGTTCGAGGGCTACACCGACGGCAGGCACAAGCAGATCATCGACGGTTTCATGTCCAGCGGCGACATGGGTCACTTCACCGAATCCGGGCTGCTCATGGTCGACGGTCGCGACGACGACATGATCGTCTCCGGCGGCGAGAACGTGTACCCGCAGGAGGTGGAGAACCTGCTGGTGACCCGGCCCGAGGTCTTCGACGTGGCGGTCGTCGGCGTCGACGACGCGGAGTTCGGAAAACGGTTGCGCGCCTTCGTCGTTCTCGAAGAGGGCCACACCGTCGACGCGGCCGAACTGCAGGCTCACGTCAAGTCGAACCTGGCCAGGTACAAGGTGCCGCGCGAAGTGATCTTCGTCGACGAGCTGCCACGTAACGCCACCGGCAAGATCCTGCGCCGTGTGCTGGTCGACTATGAAGTGTCACAGTGATGCGACCGCGCTGAGACGGGCGCCACAACTCGCGGCCACTGCTTGCTATTGTTAGCACCAGCACTGGATCTCGAAGACGCGGTCCGGCCCCGCGCGGCGTGCGCGGGTTCGGTCTGCCGAAAGGCTGCTCGATGTCTCTGTCACTGCCCGCGCTGAGCGGCACGGCCCGGCGCGCAGGCGATTTCGCCCTGGGCGTCAAGGTCATGGTCGACCGCAAACTGTTCAATCCGTTGCGTCCGGACCATGCGGCCCGCTCCTTCCGCAACGTCTCGAGGTTCGGGCCCTTCGCCGGCGTCGTCATGCATGCCGCGCAGACACGGCCCGACGCCGGCGCGATCGTCGACGAAAAAGGTGAACTCACCTTCGGCATGCTCGACGAACAGTCCAACGCGTTCGCGCGCGGGCTGCGCGCCAACGGCATCGGCGAGGGCGACGTGGTGGCCGTACTGGCCCGCGACCATCGCGGCATGGTGCTGAGCCTGCTCGCCGCGGGCAAACTCGGCGTGCGGGCGGTGCTGATGAACACCGGCTTCGCCAAACCACAGTTCGCCGACGTGGCCGCCCGCGAGAAGGTCAAGGCGGTGCTGCACGACAGCGAGTTCTTCGACCTGATGAGCGCGATTCCCGAAGAGATCCCGCGCGTGCTCACCTGGGTCGACGAGGCCCACGGAACCGATGCCTCGATGGCCACCGTGGCGTCGCTGTCGTCTGGCCGGTCGGTGGCGCCGCTGTCACCGCCGAGCAAGGCGGGCGGCATGGTGATCCTCACCAGCGGCACCACCGGCACCCCGAAGGGTGCCCCGCGCGACAAGGTGAGCCCGTTCGCCTCGGCCCAGTTCGTCGACCGGGTGCCGCTACCCAACAACGGCACCATGATCATGGCGGCGCCGATCTTCCACGGCACCGGGTTGTCCCAGTTCACGCTCGGTCTGGCCCTGGGCAACCGGGTGATCTTCCAGCAGCGCAAGTTCGACCCGGAGAGCACGCTCGCCAATATCGTGAAATATCAGGCGGATTCGCTCGTCGTGGTCCCGACCATGCTGCAGCGCATCCTCGACCTGGACGAGCGCATCCTGGCGAAGTACGACCCGCGCACCATCAAGGTGATCTTCGCCGCCGGCTCGGCCATCGCCCCCGATGTGGTGACCCGCTGCCTCGACTACTTCGGCGACAGCCTCTACAACCTCTACGGTTCCACCGAATGCGCGGTGATGACCGTGGCCACTCCGCAGGATCTGCGCAGGTCACCGACCACAGCGGGCAAGGCGCCGGTCGGTATCCGGATCGTGCTGCTCGACGAGAACCGCAAACCGATCACCGAACCACACGTCACCGGAACCATCTTCGTGGACAACGGATTCGCCTTCACCGGCTACACCGACGGCCGCACCAAGGAGATCGTCGACGGCATGATGTCCAGCGGTGACGTGGGACACTTCGACGAGCACGGGCTGCTCTACATCGACGGCCGCGACGACGACATGATCGTCTCCGGCGGCGAGAACGTCTTCCCGCTCGAGGTGGAGAACCTCATCGCGGGCCGCGCCGACGTCTTCGAAGCCGCCGTGGTGGGCGTCGACGACCGCGACTACGGCAAGCGGCTGCGCGCGATCGTGGTTCCCGGGCCCGAATCCGCGCGCGACCCGCAGGAGATCAAGGAGTTCGTCCGCCAGAACCTGGCCCGGTACAAGGTGCCGCGCGAGGTGATCTTCGTCGACGAACTACCGCGCAACGCCACCGGCAAACTGCTGCGCAAACCGCTGACGGAAATGGACTTCGACGGCTCCTGAACCGCAACCCGGCCCCGGTGAGCCCGCCTGGGCCGGGTTCGGTCCGCCGCACCGTGGAGTGACGATCTACCATCACCAGCGTGAGCATCGAGTCCGGGCAGGCGTGCGCGTCCTCGCGTGCTGCCGGCCTGCGAGGACGTGGTGCCGGTGGCACGCGGCTGCGCGATGCCCACGGTGCGGGCTCGCGTGGGGCCGGTGACGCACGCTCGCACGGTGCCGATGACGCACACCCACAGCGTGCCGGTGATGCACGCTCGGAGGGTGCCGGTCGTGCACCCTCACAGAGCGCCGGTCGTGCACCCTCACAGAGCGCCGGTCGTGCACCCTCACAGAGCGCCGGTGGCGCACCCTCACAGAGCGCCGGTCGTGCACCCTCACAGAGCGCCGGTGGCGCACCCTCACAGAGCGCCGGTCGTGCACCCTCACAGAGCGCCGGTGGCGCACCCTCACAGAGCGCCGATGGTGCGCGTTTGCGTGGGGCCTGTGCGGGGGCGATGTCCGGTGCGTTGTCGCTGGCCGCCCACGGGCTGATCACCGATGGCGGGCTGCCGGGGAGCACCACGGTCGTGTTGCTGGCGGCAGCCTCGGCGGTGGTCGGTGCGCTCGTGGCCGGGCTCGCGCCGCTGCGCAGCAGTGCGGTGGGTCTGGTGGTGGTGCTGCTGGGCGGTCAGCTCGTCGGGCACGCCACGATGAGCTGGTCCGGGCACACACATCACCCCGAGGACTCCCTCGGTCTCGGCATGCTCACGGCCCACACTTTCGCCGCCGTCCTGGCGGCCGCGGTGATCACCGGCGCCGAAACCGCCTATCGCATCGCCCGCACCGCCCTGGCTCGCGTCCTCCCCAAGCGCTACCGCGCCCCTCGTATCCCGGACCCGGCGCCACTGCGCCTGTCCCACCGCCCGCGCGTAATCCTGCGGATCCTCACCGCTCACTCGCGCCACACCCGCGCCCCACCCCACCCGATTCCTTTCTGACCTTCCCCCACCCGGTGCACCGGCCGTCTTCGGCCGTGCACTTGCCCGCGATCGGTACGACTGCGCTCGATAGATGCATTCGGCACACCATCGGCGCGCACCGAGTACACACCGCCGGTGAGCACGTCATCACCGGTGCACACAGCAAGCGTCGGTAAGCACGTCACCATCGGTGCACACAGCAAGCGTCGATAAGCACGTCACCATCGGTGCACACAGCAAGCGTCGATAAGCACGTCACCATCGGTGCACACAGCGAACGTCGGTAAGCACGTCATCACCGGTGCACACGGCGAACGTCGGTACCCACACCGTCGGCACGCACCGTGCACGTCTGCCGAGCGTTGCTCACGTCGGATATGGCCGTACCAGAGCAGATCAGGCACGGTTTCGCTGTCCGGTGCACCGCGCACCGGCGGGGCACGCGCATCTCGGTCAACGGTCTGCGCGGTTCGTCCCGTTCCGCGTGGTCACCGCGAGTACCGACAGCTGTGCCGTGGTTGCGCGTTGTGCGCCGTTGCAGCTCGCGGCACACGCTCGCCGACCTCGGACGACGTCAGCCGGCCCCGCGACTGTGCCGTCGGTGTTCGCGACTGTTCCGTCAGCGTTCGTGGTCGAGCGTCGGTGTTCGCGACCGTGCCATCCGCGTTCGTGGTCGAGCGTCGGTGTTCGTGACCGTGCGATCCGCGTTCGTGGTCGGGCGGTGGTGTCTGTGGCCGCCGATCGCAGTGGCCGGCTCGCACGCCGAGCCGATCGCACCGGCCACGCTCGCACGCCGAGCCGATCGCACCGGCCACGCTCGCACGCCGAGCCGATCGCACCGGCCACGCTCGCACGCCGAGCCGGTCGCACCGGGTTCCCTCACTCCAGAAACGAATCATCATGAGCATCACGGACTCCCGTCCGGTCGAAGACCGTTCCCTCCCATCTGCGACCACCACCGCCGCGGCCCCTCGCGCAAGGGGGCGCATGCGCCTGTATCCGCTGGCCATGCGCCTGCACTTCTACGCGGGGATCTTCGTGGCCCCGTTCATTCTGATCGCGGCACTCACCGGCGCGTTGTACGCCATCGCGCCGACCATCGAAGGTTTCGTCTCGCGTGACCTGTTGCAGGTCGAGACCACCGGGGCCGAGCAGGCGTTGTCGACGCAGGTCGGCGCCGCCGTCGCCGCCCGCCCGGAGCTGACGCTCGTGGCCGTGGCCCCCGCACCGCACGACGGTGACACGACCCGCGTGCTGTTCGACGACCCGGCGCTCGGCGATTCCCAACGTCTGTCGGTGTTCGTCGACCCGCACACCGCGCAACCGGTCGGCGAGGCCGTCGTCTACGGCAGTGGTGGCGCGCTCCCCCTGCGAGCGTGGGTCAGCGAATTCCATCGCAGTCTGCAGCTGGGTGAGCCCGGCCGGCTCTACAGCGAGTTGGCCGCCTCCTGGTTGTGGGTGATCGCCCTGTTCGGTGCGGTGTTGTGGGTGCACCGGGTGCGTAAGCGGCGTACCCGCCGCGCTGCCGGGTGGTTGTTCGCGCCGGATCTTTCGCAGCCCAAGCGCCGGAAGATGAACTGGCACGGGGCGATCGGCGTCTGGATTCTGCCGGTGGCGCTGCTGCTCTCGGTCACCGGTGTCACCTGGTCGGCCTACGCCGGGGAAAATGTCACGACGCTGCGGCAGGCGCTGAGCTGGACCACCCCGTCGGTGAGTACGACCGTGCCCGGCATCGCCACCGATCCCACACCAGCCGGCTCCGCCCGATCTGGGCCCGGCGAAACACCCGGTGCCGCAACCACGGCCGACGCTCACCACGGTGCGACGGATCCGGCTCCCGTTCCGTTAGATCAGCACGCCCGTATCGCCCAGCTCGACCAGGTCTACGACACCGCACGTGCCAACGGCATCACCCAGGGCGCCGAGATCACCGTCCCGGCCGGTTCGGCGGCTTTCGCCGTCAAGGAACTGCGGCTGCCCGGCACCTATACCGTCGACGCGGTCGCGATCGACGGCCCCACCGGCACCGTCGTCGACCGGCTCGCCTACGCCGACTGGCCACTGATGGCCAAGCTCACCAACTGGGGTATCGCCTTCCACATGGGGCTGCTGTTCGGCTGGCCGAACCAGGTGCTGCTGGTGGCGATCATGCTCGGCCTGGTGACGGTGATCGTGCTCGGCTACCGGATGTGGTGGCACCGGCGCCCCACCCGCGCGACGAGCCGGTTCGCGGTCGGGGCCGCGCCGCGCCGGGGTGCGCTGCGCAAGACCTCGCCGTGGCTCACCGTGCCGTTGCTGGTGGCGGCCGGGGCGGTGGGGTGGTTCCTGCCGCTGGTGGGGCTGAGTCTGCTGGGCTTCTTCCTGATCGATATCGCGCTCGGTCTCGCCGCCCGCGCCCACCCGGTCGTGTGATGGTTGTAACGTCGGCCGAACGAACGAGGAAGCACCCCATGTACTCACGACAACACGAGTACCCGCTGATCGGAGCGCAATGAGATTTCCTGCTCGGGTACCGGCGATGTGTCCGGCCGCCCCGGTGGTGACCGTCACCCGCGGCCGGCGCTGAATCGATGACGCTGTCCCGCCGACATCTCCTGCGCGCGGGCGCGACCGGTTCGGTCGCGGCCCTGGTGGGGGTGTCGGCGGTGAGCAGCGCCAGGTTCCCCGCGCCACGCCGACTCGGCGACCCGTTCTCCCTCGGCGTGGCCTCCGGGGAACCCACGCCCGACGGGGTGGTGCTGTGGACCCGGCTGGCGCCCGATCCGCTGGCCCCCGACGGATACGGCGGGATGTCGATCAGCCCGGTGACCGTCGACTACGAAGTGGCCGAAGACGAACGGTTCAGCAGAGTGGTAGCGCGTGGTTCGGCGGTGGCCACGCGCGACCTCGGTCACAGCGTGCACCCCGAGGTGGGCGGTCTGGCCCCGGATCGCTGGTACTTCTACCGTTTCCGGGCCGGCTCGGCCATCTCGCCCACCGGTCGCACCCGCACCGCGCCGGCGCCCGACCGGCCCGTCGACCGGCTGCGCTTCGCGTTCGCGTCGTGTCAGTCGTGGAGTTCGGGCTATTACACCGCCTACGAGCACCTCAGCGCCGAAGACCTCGATCTCGTCGTGCACCTGGGCGACTACATCTACGAGACGTCCTGGGTGCTCGCGCGCCGAAGCGCGACCGTGCCACCGCAACTCACCGACGAGGCCGTCGACCTGGCGGGTTACCGACTTCGTTACGCCCAGGCCAAGTCCGAAGCACCGTTGCAGGCCGCGCACGCCGCCTTCCCGTGGCTGGTCACGCTCGACGATCACGAGGTCGACAACAATTGGGCGGCCGACCATCCGGGGCTCGGCTTCGACGTGTACCGGATCCCGGCCCTGTTCCGGCGGCGCAAAGCCGCGGCGCTGCAAGCCATGTACGAGCACCAGCCCATGCGCCTGGCGCAGCTGCCCGCCGGCCCTTCCATGCACCTGCACCGCCGCTACCGCTTCGGCGACCTGGCCGAGTTCACCATGATCGACACCCGCCAGTACCGCACAGTCCAGGCCTGCGGCGACGGCAACGCGGTCGCCGACTGCGCCGAACGATACGTCACCGACCGCACCATCCTCGGTGCACCGCAACGTGACTGGCTCGTCGGCGGCCTGGCCACCTCTACCGCCCGCTGGCAGGTGCTCGGCAACCAGGTGGCCATGGCACAGTCGGACTACGACCCCGGCCCCGAGCTGCGGTTGGCCACCGATTCCTGGGACGGCTACATCGCCGACCGCAACACCGTGCTCGGCGCGGCCGCCGACCACGACGTGCGCAACCTGGTGGTGATCACCGGCGACCGGCACGAGAATCTCGTCGCCGACCTGCGCCGCGACTACCGCGACCCCGAATCGCCGGTGGTGGCCACCGAGTTCGTCGGCACCTCGATCAGCACGGGTGGTGACGGTGCTGATGACACCGGCCTGGGGCGCGCGCTGCTCGATGCCAACCCCGACATGAAGTTCCACAACCGCCAGCGCGGGTATGTCCGGGTGGCGCTGGATCACCAGATGTGGCGCACCGATTTCCGCGTGGTGCCCTATGTGCGCACACCCGGCGCCCCGATCAGCACCCGGGCGAGTTACGTCGTGCGCGATGGTGTCCCGGGTGCGGTGCCGGACTGAATCTCACGTGTCCGGTGTGCTGTCCTCCACCGTCTGCTCGTGCGGCTCGGGTACTCGCACCGGGCGAAGCCACGCCCAACCGATGAACAGGACCGCGGCCCCGCCCATCCCCAGCCCCGCCCACAGATTCACGTCGAGCCCACCGGTCTTCACCGACTGCGCGGCCGTGTCCTGCACCAGCGAGGTGATCACCAGGATGATGCCGTAGCAGCCGAGGAGCGCACCGATGATCGTGCGGATGTCGAAAAGCATTGTCCTGGCTCCTTATCCGATGATGATGTTGAGCGCGATCACCAGCACGAGTGCGATGCCCGCGAGCAGGACCGGCCGCTGGTACCACGGCAGCGTGTCGGCATCGGGATCGGTGCGCTGTTCCTTGGGTGTCTCCGAATACACCAACCCCACCAGTTCGGCGGCGGGTTTGGGTTGGGTCACCATGGTCACCGCGACGCTGACCACGATGTCGACCACGAAGGCGACACCCGCGGCGACGAAACTCGCGCCCTGCCCCGACAGCGACGTCACCCCGGTCTCGTTGAGAATGAACACGAAGATCGCGGCGAGGGTGCCGCTGACCAGGCCCGCCCAGCCCGCGGCCGGGGTCATCCGTTTCCACAGCATGCCGAGGATGAAGGTCGCGAACAGCGGGGCGTTGAAGAAGCTGAACAGTGTCTGCAGGTAGTCCATCATGTTGCTGAATCCGCCCGCGATGAACGCGGTGAAGATCGCCGCCACCGTGGCGCCCACCGTCGCCAGCCGGCCGACCCTCAGGTAGTACCCGTCGGGGCGGTCCTTGCGCACGTACTGCTGCCACAGGTCGTAGCTGAACACCGTGTTGAAGGCGGAGATGTTGGCCGCCATGCCCGCCATGAACGCCGCGAGCAGTCCGGCCAGCCCGACCCCGAGCAGACCGTTGGGCAGTACCTCTTTCATCAGGAACAGCAGCGCCTGGTTGTAGGTGACCTCACCCTCGAAGTCGGGATTCGCGGCCATCTGCTGCTTGTACTCGATCATCTGCGGCACCAGGACCGCGCTGATCATGCCGGGAATCACCACGATCAGCGGGATGAACATCTTCGGGTAGGCCCCGATGATGGGAGTGCGGCGCGCAGCGGCGATGGAGTGGGTGGCCAGGGCGCGCTGCACCTCGACGAAGTTGGTGGTCCAGTAGCCGAAGGAGAGCACGAAACCCAGACCGAACACGATGCCCATGATGGAGGCGAAGTTGTCGGTGAACCCGCTCATCGCGTTGCCGGGCCAGGTGTTGAGCTGATCGGCGCCGCCCGGGGAAGCACTCACCTTGTCCTGCAAGCCGTCCCAGCCACCCACGCGGTGCAGACCGACCAGAGTCAGCGGCAGCAGCGCCGCGACGATCACGAAGAACTGCAGCACCTCGTTGTAGATCGCAGCCGAGAGCCCGCCGAGGGTGATGTAGGACAGCACGACCACCGCCGCCGCCACCACCGAGACCCACAGCGGCCAGCCGAGCAGCACATTGACGATGGTGCCCAGCAGGTAGAGGTTCACCCCGGCGATGAGCACCTGGGCGACCGCGAAACTCAGCGCGTTCACCAGGTGGGCGCCGGTGCCGAAACGCCTGCGCATGAATTCCGGGACCGAACGAACCTTGGAGCCGTAGTAGAACGGCATCATCACCACGCCGAGGAACAGCATGGCCGGCACCGCGCCGATCCAGAAGTAGTTGAAGGTCGGAAAACCGTACTGGGCGCCGTTGGCGGACATACCCATGATCTCCACCGCGCCGAGGTTGGCGGAGATGAAGGCCAGACCGGTCACCCAGGCGGGCAGTGAGCGCCCGGACAGGAAGAAGTCGACACTCGACGACACCCGGCTGCGGGCGATCAGACCGATGCCGAGTACGAAGACGAAATACAGCGCGACCAGTGCGTAGTCGACCGGTGCCGCATCGAGTCGCAGCGTCGAGGCCGCGTCGAGCGAAAGTGCGGGTGAATCGGCGAGCGACACAGCGAGTCCCTCCTGGCGTGGGAACCGGGCGGCGTACGGGCGTGGTGCACGGTGCGGGTCGCGCCGCCCGCCGAACTGTTTCGGCTGGTTCTACTGTGGGCGATTGTGCCTCAGGCCACCGGCAAAACCACGGATTGCCGATGGACTATCGGTCAGTCCAGTTTCCGGGCGCCCGCGGCGGGCTCGACCGGGAACAGCCGTGGTGGCGCGAAACCGGTGGCGGCGAAACGGCGCGTGATCTCGGCGCTGACCCGAGCGGTGTCGACGGTGTCGACGAGCGCGAGCACGCTGCCACCGAAACCGCCGCCGACCATCCGCGCACCGTGTGCCCCGGCGCCCAGGGCGGCGGTGACGGCCAGGTCCAGGGCGGGCGCCGAGACTTCGAAGTCGTCGCGCAGGGATCGGTGCGAGGCGCTGAGCAGCGCCCCGATCGCCCGCGGGTCCGCACCCGCGCCCAACAGTTCGACCACGGCCAGCACTCGCGCGTTCTCGCTGATCACGTGCGTCGCCCGGCGCCGCAGCAGCGGGTCCGCCAGTCGTGGCAGGTCTGCGCCGGTGGCATCGCGCAGCGCCGCGACACCCAGTGCGGCAGCGGCGGACTCGCACTGGGCTCGGCGCTCGGCGTAGCCGCCGTCGGCCAGGTCGTGCGGATGTCCGGTGTCGGCCACCAGCAGGGTGAGCCCGGAGGCGGGCAGATCGAACGGTATCTGTTGTGCCGCATCGGTTTCGGGACCGTCCGGCGCGGTGAAGGCGCGGACGTCGAGGAACAGGGCATGACCGGCGGTACACAGGATCGACGCCGACTGGTCGAGCACACCGGTCGGTACACCGGCGAAGCTGTTCTCCGCCGACCTGGCGAGCTCGACCATCGCGCGATCGGGCAGGGCCGCGGCGAACAGGTCGCGCAACGCCACCGTCACCGCGCAGCACAGGGCCGCCGACGACGACAGCCCGGCACCGATCGGCACCGCGCCGTCGAGGTCGAGACTCACCCCGTCGACCGGATGCCCGGCGCGCACGAACTCGTGCACGACGCCCAGCGGGTAGCGCGCCCAGCTCGGCAGCCGATCCCGTTGCGCGGCGAGGTCGTCGACCGCCACCTCGATCACCTCGCCGGCGCGCTGCGCCGAGGTGAGCCGCACCTGCCGGTCCGCGCGGCGCCGCGCGGCGCAGACCACGCCCAGCGACAGCGCGATGGGCAGCACGAACCCGTCGTTGTAGTCGGTGTGCTCGCCGATGACGTTGAGCCGGCCCGGCGCGATCCACCTGTCCACCCGCACTCCCCTTCCGCTCGCCCGGCGGGCCCCGCCGGCCCACCGATGTATGGCCGGCGCCGGGAGCGGACCGGGCTACCGCTGTCGTAGCTCGTCGAGCACCTGCCACAGACCACCGACAGTGTCGCAGGATCCGTCCACCAGGACGCGGTCCGGGACCACCACCTCGATTGCCGTTGCCAGGGCGGTGAGCACCGGGATCGAAGACCGGCGAATCGACACCGACCGATCTCGGTTCCACTGGCGTCGACGGTCACCTCACGAGTCCGGGTGGAATAGGTCGCGCAGGTGCTCGTCCCGCCCCGGATGGCGTCAAGGTGGCGACAACGTGGCCACGAACGTGTCATGATCGTCTGAGTTGTAACGGTTTTGAGCGTCGGCGTCTGCCGACTGGGGATTTGCTCGGACAACAACACTCGGTGCTCCTCGGCCGACGCAGTCGAGCGAATTCACCGGCCGCACAGGTCGATCGGCGCCGCTCGTATGCGCGGCAAGATCTAGGGGGCCCTGATGAGCATCGGCGACGGACATCGGGGCGCGACGCGCTGGTGCGCGGTGCTGCTGGGGGCGGCTGGGGCGGTGCTGCTCGCGGCGCTGCTGGAGGTACGCGCGCTGTCGCTACTGCTGTTGCTGGTGATCGTGGTGGCCGGCCTGGCGATGATCGGTGTGGGCCTGCGCAAACACCGGCCCGACCGGCGGTTGGCCTGGTACCTACTGGCCGCGTCGATCCCACTGTTCGCCGCGGGCACCGCGATTCGCGAACTCGGCGTGCACGCCGGCTGGCACCCCGCCGACGACCTGTGCACGCTGGCCGCCTACTGCTGCCTGGGCCTGGCCGCCGTCGGCTGGTTGCAACCGCGCCGGATCGTCGGCGCCCGTGACCTCTGGCTGGACTCGATGCTGATCGGCCTGAGTGCGCTGCTGGCGTCGTGGACGTTCCTGATCTCACCGATTCTGCGGCACGGCAGCGGTTTCGAGGCCGCCCTGAACGCGTCCTACCCGGTGATCGACGCGCTGCTGCTCACCGCGCTGGCGCATTCACTGGCCACCGCGGTGGGCTCGGCGAGATCACTGCGGCTGCTACAGGCGGCACTGATCGCCGTACTGGTCGGCGCGGTACTCGAAAGCCTCACCACCGCAGGGACATTCGCCCACGGCAGCCAGTTCACCCTGGTCGCGCAGCAGTGGGCGTATCTCCTGGCCGGACTGGCCGCGTTGCACCCCTCGATGCGGGAACTGCACGACTCCGACGAGGTCCATCCGCACCGTTCACGCAGGCGTGCCGGGGTGATCGCGGTGGCGTTGGTGGCCGCCTCGCTGATCAGCGTCGTCGGCGCCGATCTGGGTGTGGGCGACCGGGTGGTGATCTGCCTGCTGCTGACCCTGCTGCTGGTGGGGGTTCTGGTGCGCAGTGAACGCGCCATCGCCCGGAGCCTGCGCAGTGAACGCCGCGCGCAGTACCGGGCCGACCACGACCTGCTCACCGGGCTGTTCAACCGGGCGGCGCTGCTGCGCGCACCGCACCGCTACCGCGAGCAATGGGCGGGAAAACCGTTGTGCCTGGTGTTCATCGACCTGGACGGCTTCAAGATGGTCAACGACAGCTACGGCCACGCCGTCGGCGACGAACTCATCGCCCACGCCGCCGCGCGTATCCGCCGCACCACCGGCAGCGTCGATGTCACCGCGCGCTACGGCGGCGACGAATTCGTCGTGCTCGCCCCGCGCAACCGCGCCGAGGCCGCCGTGCTCGCCGAGCACCTGCTCGGGGCGTTCGTACGGCCCTTCGATCTGAGCTGCGGCGAAATCCCCATCACCGCCAGCATCGGAGTGGCCTGCCTGCACACCCGTCCGAGCGAGACCACGATCTACGACCTGATCCGCGACGCCGACGCCGCGATGTACCACGCCAAGGAATACCGCCTCGGCCTGGCCTTTCACGACGACCTACGCAAACCGGGCACCCGCCGGGCACTGTGCCGGGCCGTCAAGCCCGCCAGCACAGCGGTCTAGCGCGGCTCGGCTACCTGCCAGGGCTCAGTCGCCCAGCTCCTCGAGCAGCCTTTTGGCCGCCTCCAGTTCGGCCTGTAACTGGGCGACCTTGGCCTGCTGCGCGTCGCGAGCCGCTTCCAGGATGCCCGCCACAACTTCCTCGACCTCCGGGTGCAGGATCTTGGCGGCCTGCGCGACCGCGCCACTGTTCACCGCCAGCCCCTTCACGCTGCGCTTCTTGCCGTTGACCACGTCGACGGTCCACTCGCCGTCGGCGGTGCCGGTGAGGGTGACCGTCACCTCGGGAACCTTGGACTTGCGCGCGGCCGCCGACTTGGCCGGGCGGGTCGTAGCCGGCTTGGGCGCGGTGGCCTCACCGGCCCCGGGCGCGGTAGCGCCCGACGCGGGGGTGGGTGCGGCCGGGGCAGGGCTCGACGAAGTGGTCGGCTGGGGAGTCACGGGGTTTTCCTTTCGGTTGCCCGGCTCGGGGGCGGGGGCCGGCCGGGTCTTGGCAGATCCGGCCGGCGCACCGGTGGCCCCGCGGGCCGGCTTGGTCAGCGTCAGCTCGCTCGGGCCGAACGAGAGCACATCTTTGGAACCGGTGGGCCGCACCTGCAGGAAGTCACCGTCGGCCGGGTCGCCGAGGGCCACGACCTTGCCCGACTTGCCCTCCGCGATGCCGACGGCGGCCGCGGTGAACCACACCATCGGCGGTTTACCCCCGGCGAGCTCGTCGGCGATGCGCGCGAGCTCGGTCTCGGACAGAACCGGGGGAGCTGATCGGCGGGATGCGGACTTGGTGCTCGGCGAGGACATCGTGGACTCCGGGAGGTTGGTGCGTGCTAGAGCGTGGTGTGTGTGGCACCGATGATGCACCACAGCACCGACAAGTTTCGCCCTAGCCCGCACCCCGGCGGCGAAAACCCGTTTCCGAAGCGGGTTTTGCGGCGAACGAGCTCAGCGGGCGGTGACGTTGCCTCGGCTGCTCGGGCGGATGTTGGCCCGCACCGCGTCGATGTCGGGGTAACCGTTGACCGCCATCAGCAGATCGGCTTCGGCGGCGTAGCTGCGCAGCAGATGCACCAGCCCGCGTACCCCGCCCAGTGCGAGGCCGTACACATAGGGCCTGCCGAGGCCGACCATCGTCGCCCCGAGGCCGAGCGCCTTCACCACGTCGGTGCCCGAGCGCACGCCGGAGTCGAACAGCACCGGTACCCGGCCGTCGCAGGCCGCGGCGACGGCGGGCAGGGTCTCGAGCGCACTGAGCCCACCGTTGGCCTGGCGACCACCGTGATTGGAGCAGTAGATACCGTCGGCGCCCAGGTCGATCGCCCGGCGCGCGTCCTCGGGATGGGAGATGCCCTTGAGGATGAGCGGCAGATCGGTGAGCGACCGCAGCCAGCCCAAATCGTCCCAGGTGAGCGAGTTGCCGAAAGTGGAGATCCAGTGCAGCACGATCATTTTCGGATCGTCGGAGCCGACCATCCGCTGGAACACCGGGTCGCTGGTGTAGTTCTTCAGCACATGCCCGCGCAGTTGCGGGAAATTGCCGCTGGCCAGGTCACGTGGCCGCCAGCCGGGCACCCAGGTGTCGAGGGTGACGGTGATGCCCGCGTACCCGGCGGCCTCGGCCCGGCGCACCAGGCTCTCGGCGAGCTCACGGTTCTTCGGGGTGTAGAGCTGGAAGAACGCGGGTGTATCCCCCGCGTGCGGGCGCACGTCCTCGAGGGGGTCCTCCATCAGCGTCGAATACATCGCGGGCACACCGGTTTGCGCCGACGCCTGCGCCAAGGCGATGTCGCCGTGGCCGTTCTCACCGACCAGACCGATCACGCCGACCGGCGCCATGAACAGGGGGCCGGCGAAGCGGTGACCGAACGCTTCGACAGTGAGGTCGCGTTCGGTGGCGCCGACCAGCATGCGCGGCAACAACCCCCAGTCGGCGAACGCTTCGGCATTGCGGCGCTGGGTGAGCTCGTCGCCCGCGCCACCGGCGATGTAGTTCAGCAGCGTTTCCGGCAACGCGGCCGTGGCCTTGCGCTCGAGCGTGGCGTAGTCCATGGGGAATTCGGGCTGGATCCCGCCGAGGGCGGCCAGGTAGATCTCGTTCTGATAGTCGGCGAACTGACTCATCGCTGAACTTTCGCATGCGAGCTGTAGTTCACAGGCCGCGGGGCCATGTAAGGTGCGTCATACTCGAAAATAGGCAGCAGCGTACCCAGCAGCGCGTTCCGAGATTGTGAGTGCCCCTGTCGTGACCGTCGTCGAACCCTCGGCCGCGCCCGCCGATCCGGACGCCGTACTCGCCGAAAGCATCGCCTGTGAGGCCATCCGCCGCCTGACCCGCCTCGCGCTCGGATTGTCCCAGGATTCGATGGATCTGCTCACCTCGGTCACCGACCGGCTACGCGCCGCCGAAGGCGCGTTGCGTGATCCGCTCACCAGCGACCTCGGCTTCGACTGACCCCTTGGCGGCTCCGGCCGGTTTTCCGACCCGTCGCCGTACTCGGCAGCTGACCGGTCGGCACCCTTGCGCGGTGGCTCCCTGCGCTCGTCACGTCGCTGCCCGTGACTGAGCCGAATTCCCACCGGAGACCCCGCCTTTCGACGCGGCCGCGTCACGTTTACCAGGGCCGATGCATGCCGGCACCACTCCAGCGGGTCAGCTCGCGGAGCTGTGCGCCAGATAGCCGAGGGCAACGATTGTGACTCGCATCACCAAAAATGATTGACAAAGCCACACGAATGGGCATAAAACAACATGAGTACACATTCAGTGCAGCGGAGGAACTCATGTACGCCGAGGAACGGCAGCAGGCGATCGCCACCCTCATCGGGCAGCGTGGGCGGGTCTCGGTCGCCGAACTCGCCGACCGGTACGGAGTCACCACCGAAACCGTGCGCCGCGACCTCGCGGTACTCGACCGGATCGGCCTGATCCGGCGGGTACACGGCGGCGCGGTGGGCTCCGGCGCACTCACCACGATCGAACTCGGCACCGCCGAACGCGACAGCACCCGGGCCGCCGAGAAGGACCGCATCGCCGAACTCGCCCAGCGGTACCTGCCGAACTCCGGTGGCAGCGCGCTGTTCGACGCGGGCACGACCACCGCGCGGGTGGCCGCCGCGCTGCCGGTGGACCTCGACCTCGTCGCCGTCACGAACTCGCTGCCGATCGCCACCCGGCTCACCGGATTCGCCGGTGTGCGGGTGCACCTGCTCGGCGGGCGCGTACGGGGCCTCACCCAGGCCGCGGTGGGCGCCGAAACGCTGCGACTGCTCGGCGAACTGCGCGTCGACGTCGCCTTCGTCGGCACCAACGCGCTCACCCTGCGGCACGGACTTTCCACCCCCGACCTGGAGGAGGCCGCCGTGAAACGGGCGATGATCGCCGCCGCCGACCGGGTCGTGGTGGTGGCCGACGCGGGCAAGATCGGCCGTGAGGACTTCGTGCGTTTCGGCGACATCGCCGATATCGACGTCCTGGTGACCGATACCGACATCCCGGCCGCCGCGCACGCGGAACTGGTCACCGAAGGAATCGAGGTGGTGCTCGCATGATCGTCACACTGACCGCGAACCCGAGCGTGGACCGCACGGTCACCCTCACCGAGCCGCTGCGGCGCGGACAAGTGCATCGCGCGGCGCAGGTCACCTCACAGCCCGGCGGCAAGGGCGTGAATGTGGCGCGGGTGGCGGCCGCGGGCGGGGCGCCGGTGCTGGCCGTGCTACCCGGCACCGACAACGACCCGGTCGTGAGCGGATTACGCAGTGCTGGCATCGATTTCCGCGCAGTGGCGGTGAGTGGCGGACCACGCATGAATCTGACCATCGCCGAGACCGACGGGACCACGACCAAGATCAACGAACCCGGACCTCCGCTGACAGCGCAAGAGCTCACTGAACTCGCGGCCCTGCTCGTGGAACTGGCCGCTGGTGCCGACTGGATCGTGCTGTCGGGGTCACTGCCGCCCGAGGTGCCCGTCGACTGGTACGGGCAACTGGTCACCGAATTACGCACGCACACAGCGGGTTCGGCCGATGGCAGGCGCACCCGCGTGGCGGTCGATACCTCCGACGCGCCCCTGCTCGCACTGTTCGGCGAAACAGCCGGTACCGCACCGGATCTCGTCAAACCGAACTCCGACGAACTGGCTCAGCTCACCGGACTCGATGCCGCCGACCTCGAAAACCCCACAGCCGCAGCCACAGCCGCGGCCGCACTGGTCGAACGCGGCGTCGGCGCGGTGCTGGCGACACTCGGCGCGGCCGGTGCGGTACTGGTCACGGCATCGGGCGCGTGGTTCGTCGCGGCGCCCCCGATCGCGGCGCGCAGCACCGTCGGCGCCGGCGATTCGGCACTGGCCGGTTACCTGCTCGCCGAGCTGGCCGGACTCGCGCCCGCCGACCGGCTGCGGACCGCCGTCGCCTACGGCAGCGCCGCCACCGCACTGCCCGGCACCGAGCTACCGGGACCGGCCGACATCCTGCTCGACGCGGTCACCGCCCATCCGCTACCGGTCCAGCCCCCGATCCCGACCTGATCCCCGCCAGCCCGGCTCCACCCCTCCCCCGGAAAGACAAGACGATGGCCGATTCGATCATCACTCCCGACCTGATCGCTCTGGACGCCGATTTCGGCACCGACAAACAGTCGGTGATCACCGCACTGGCCGACAAGCTCGCCGCCACGGGCCGCACCACCGACGCCGCCACGGTCAGCCGGGCAGCCCTGGACCGCGAAGCCAGCTCCGCGACGGGCCTGCCCGGCGGCATCGCCATCCCACACTGCCGCTCGGCCGCGGTCACCACCGCCTCCCTCGCCTTCGCCCGCCTGTCCCCCGGTGTCGACTTCGGTGCTCCCGACGGCCCCGCCGACCTGGTCTTCCTCATCGCCGCACCCGAAGGCGCGGGCGCCGAACACATGAAACTCCTGTCCGCCCTGGCCCGCGCCCTGGTGCGCCCGGCATTCGTCGCGGATCTGCGTGCGGCGCGCACACCGGCGGAGATCGTTTCCCTGGTCGACAACGTCATCCATCCGCCACCCGCGGCATCGGGCTCCACCGCCGCGCCCGCCAGCAGCTCGGGTACCGGTGGTGCGGCAACCGGTGCTGCCCAGGCCGGTGCCGAATCCGCTGGCGGACGTGCTGACGGTGCCCGTGGGGCCGGCGCTGGACCAGACGCCGGTGCTGCGCCCAGTGCGGGTGCCGGTGCTGCGTCGGGTGGCGGTGACGGGCCCGGCGCTGGTACCGGTACCGGTACCGACGACGTGTCCGGTCCCGGTGACGCGTCCGGCGGCGGTGCTCCGTCCGGCAGCGACGCACCCGCCAGCGGCGACGCACCCGCCAGCGGCAGCGCTGCGCCAGGCGGCGGTACTGCGACCGGCGGGGGTGCACCCACAGGTTCGACTTCAGCCGACGACACGACCGCGGGCGGCGGGCCGCCGGTTCCGGCCTCGGCCGAAGGCGCAGGCGCTCGCAAGAAGATCGTGGCGGTGACGGCTTGCCCCACGGGGATCGCCCACACCTATATGGCAGCCGACTCGTTGAGCGCGGCCGGGGAGCGGGCCGGGGTCGACGTGGCGGTGGAGACCCAGGGGTCCAGTGGTGGGGACAAGCTCGATCCGGACGTCATCGCCGCCGCCGACGCGGTCATCTTCGCCACCGATGTGGGTGTGAAGGATCGCGCCCGGTTCGCCGGTAAGCCGGTGGTCGAGTCCGGCGTCAAGCGCGCCATCAACGAACCGGACACGATGATCGCCGAGGCGGTGACCGCCGCCGACACCCCGGGCGCGGCCACTGTCGGCGGCTCGGCGCCGACGCTGGACAAGGCGGCCAAGGGCATCGGCTGGGGTACCCGGCTGCGGCAGATCCTGCTCACCGGGGTGAGCTACATGATCCCGTTCGTCGCGGCGGGCGGTCTGCTCATCGCGTTGAGTTTCCTGCTCGGCGGGTACGAAATCAGTGACACCTCCGCCTCGATCGTGCTCGACAATTCGATCACCGACCTACCCGACGGCGGCTTGGCCGCCTACTTCGGTGCGGTACTCAACCAGATCGGTGTGCTGGCGTTCAGTTTCCTGGTCCCCGCGCTGGCCGGCTACATCGCGTTCGCGATCGCCGACCGGCCCGGTCTGGCGCCCGGTTTCACCGCCGGTGCCATCGCGGTGTTCGTGGGCGCGGGCTTCCTCGGCGGTCTCGTCGGCGGCCTGGTCGCCGGGTTCGCGGCACTGTGGGTGAGCAAGCTGCCGGTGCCGACGTGGGCGCGTGGGTTGATGCCGGTGGTGGTGATTCCGCTGCTCGCCTCCCTGATCGTCGGTGTCCTGATGTTCGTGTTGCTCGGTAAGCCGCTCGCGGCGGTCACCGAGGCGCTCTCGGAGTGGCTCGGCGGCCTGTCCGGCACTTCGGCCGTCGCGCTCGGGGTGATCCTGGGCGTGATGATGTGCTTCGACCTCGGCGGGCCCGTCAACAAGGCTGCCTACTCGTTCGCCGCCGCCGGCCTGTCGGTGTCGGATCCGGCCACGTTGCGGATCATGGCCGCGGTGATGGCGGCCGGGATGGTGCCGCCACTGGCGATGGCGTTGTCGACCATGTTGCGCCCGCGCCTCTACACCGAGGCCGAACGCGAGAACGGGGTGGCGGCCTGGCTGCTGGGTGCCTCGTTCATCTCCGAAGGCGCCATCCCGTTCGCCGCGGCCGACCCGCTGCGGGTGTTGCCGTCGATGATGGTCGGCGGTGCGGTCACCGGTGGTCTGGTGATGGCCACCGAGGTCACGCTCAGCGCGCCGCACGGCGGCTTCTTCGTGTTCTTCGCGATCGGGCATATCGCCTGGTTCGTGGTGGCGGTACTGGCCGGCACCGTGGTCGCGGCCCTGTGTGTCACCGTCGCCAAGGAGCTCACCCGCAAACAACCTGTTCTCACCCCCGCGTAATCCCTCACACAAGGAGAAAGTCCATGCCAAGCACCACCGTCACCGTCGGCTCCTCGGTCGGCCTGCACGCCCGCCCTGCCGCCCTGATCGCCGAGGCCGTCGGCGCGGCCGGCGTCCCCGTCACCATCGCCCTGCCGGACGGCGATCCGGTGGACGCCGGATCGGCCCTGATGATCATGACCCTGGGTGCGGGCCAGGGTGCCGAGGTGGTCGTCACGACCGACGACCAGCCCACCCTCGACAGGATCGTCGAACTGGTGGCCAGCGACTTGGACGCTTGACCGAGGCCCCGGCCCGGCGGATGTCGTGGACTCGGTCCCGCTCCGCCGGGTCGCGGCAGATCACGCGAGGCGGCTCGTCGCACGTCCGCTGCGGGCAGTGACGAGGAGCAGCGCAAGGGCCGAATAGACCGCTGCGATCACCAGATTGAGCACGGCCTGCCCGGACTGCCCGTGGTCGAGTCGTTCGAGCGCGGCGATGGTGATCACTCCCGACCCGAAGAAGAATCCCGCGGTCAGCGCTGGTTCCGCGATGCGGCGAGGCAGGAAGGCCGCGACCACGAGGACCAGTGAGAAGGCGAAGTCGGGTACCGCGAAGATGTTGTCGGTCCGGTATTCGGCGTTGAATGTCAGGGCGGCGATCAACCAGACACTGACCGGGATTGCGGCGATTCGCGCGATGACGATCAAGGACATCATCAACCGTTCGGCCGTTCCGGTTCGGCCAGCGACAAGATCGAATCGACCAGGCCGGGGAATTTGGCGTCGAGTTCGACGAGCCGCGTGGTGTTCATCCGTTGCCTGCCACTGTCGAACTGGCGGATCAGCCCCGCATTGCGCAGGGCTTTGAAGTGGTGACTCAGCGTGGACGGTGCGATGCCGAGGCCGAAGGTGCCGCACGGGCGGTCCCCTTCCTCGATCAGCATTCGCACGATCCGCCGCCGCGTGGGGTCGGCGAGCGCATGCAGTACCTCGTCGATCTGCACGTTCGCGATGTCGGGGTGTTCGACCGACTTCCATCGTCCGAGGGGCACGGCACTCCTTGTCTCTTCGATGGTTCTCGAAGAGATGTTAGCCTGTGAGCGGTCCATTCCATAGTCCTCGAAGAGATTCGAGAAGGCCATGCAGGCGACCCACCCCTTTGCTCTGAGCTCACCCCACCGAGGCGGCTCGGGGCATCCGCCGACCTGCGGGCCGATGCCGCGCCCCGGAAAAAGAACAAGGCCCGGAACCTGAGTTCCGGGCCTTGACTTGTTGTAGCGGGGACAGGATTTGAACCTGCGACCTCTGGGTTATGAGCCCAGCGAGCTACCGAGCTGCTCCACCCCGCGTCGGTGTGAACACAACATTACACACGGGTGAGCGTGAAAGACAAATCAGCATGTCAGTGGCGGTTTCGGGGCTGATTGCCGCGAACTTCACCCACGCGCGCACTACTGCCGAGCGGAAAAGTGTGACGCGCGCCTCCATGACCGCTGATCCACCGGGTGCGTGCGGGCAATCGGGCGCCAACAGAGCGAATCGCGTGAGCGGCATCACTATCTCTACGTGATCTCGGGCACATAACGCCGCAATAACAAACCGCTCGGGGTTCAGGTATTCCCGCCGGGTACGGCGCATAAACATCGAAAAGACGACTGTTCGAATCACATAACCGTCCCGTTATCAAGATGTGATCGGCGCAGATTTGTTGGTTAGCGTCTCCCCCATGACTGAGACCCGGAAATTCCGCACCCGTGCCCTTGGCGTCGCTGCCATCACCGGCGCCCTGGTTGCCGTTCCGTTCAGCCTCGGCACCAGCACTGCCGCCGCTGCCACCCACAACTGGGACGGCGTCGCCCAGTGCGAGAGCGGTGGCAACTGGGGCATCAACACCGGCAACGGCTACTACGGCGGCCTGCAGTTCTCGCAGAGCACCTGGGCCGCCAACGGTGGCCAGGGTTCGGCGCACAACGCCAGCAAGGAAGAGCAGATCCGGGTGGCGGAGAACGTGCTCGCCACCCAGGGCGTCGGCGCCTGGCCGCACTGCGGCCAGTACCTGCAGTCCGGCGCCTCCGAGCCGGAACCGCAGCCCGAGCCCGCCCCGGCCGTCGAGGAGCCCGCCCTCGAGCTGCCTGCCGAGCTTCCCGTCGACCTGCCGGTCGAGCTGCCCGCCGAGGCACCCACCGCCGCACAAGCCGCTGTGGACCAGGCCACCTCCGCCGGCCTCGCCCTGGCCGAGCAGTACGGCGTGGTCGTCCAGTACCAGGACCTGCTCGACGCCTACTCCCCGCTGCTCCAGCAGATCGGCCGCTGACCCGCTCTCCCCCTGCAACAGAAAAGGCCCCGCCGAATCCGGCGGGGCCTTTCCTGGCTTGTCAGCGCCCGGCGTCCTGGTACGCCTGGGCGGCGGCGTCGAGTTCCTGCAGGGCCTTGCCGAGGTCCTCGAAGTTGCCCGACCGCATCGCGGTGCGCAACGCCTCGACCTTGCGATCGAGTTCGGCGGCCGCCGCGTCCCTGTCACCACCGGTGGTCGGCGGCAGCGGATCGGTCCCGTCGTCGACCGGCGGTTGGGTACCACTGCCCGTGCCGTCCACCGGCGGGGTCGCCTCCGGCTTCGGACGCGTCGAGGGATCACCGCCGAACGGGGTGGCCAGCGCACCCGCACCGGGCAGCACCTGGTTCAGTGCCTCGGCCAGAGTCGAGGCGTACCCGACGCGCACACCACCGCCCGCGTCGCGATAGCTGACCAGTACGCGCAGCAGCTGCGGGAAGGTCGACGAACCGGTGTTGCGCTCGTTGTAGAACGGTTCGACGTACAGGATCCCGCCGTCGGCCACCGGCAAGGTCAGCAGGTTGCCGTACTTGATCTTGTTCGAGTTGGACAACAACGTTTTCTCTTGCGACACCCTGGGTGCCGTCGTTATCCGGTTCTGTGTCTGCTGCGGGCCCAGTGTCTGGGTGTCTGTCGGCAGCGTGAGAATCGTGAACTTGCCGTAGCCCTCCGGATCGGAATTCACCGAGATGTAGGACGACAGGAACTCACGGTTGTAGCCGACCATCGCCGAGGTCAGGTTGAAGACCGGCTCGTTGGTGTCCTTGTTACCGAGCAGCACGTAGTACGGGGGCTGGTTGAAGCTGCCCCCCTCGATCGTCGGATCGCTGGGCACCGACCAGAACGCGTTGTTGGTGAAGAACTCGCGCGGGTTGTCCACGTGGTACTTGGTGAGCATTTCGCGCTGCACCTTGAACAGGTCTTCCGGGTAGCGGAAGTGGGCGCGCAGCTCGGGCGAGATCTCGCTCTCCGGCTCGACAGTGTTCGGGAACACCCCGCGCCACGCCTGCAGGACCGGATCGCTGGGATCGGTTTCGTACAGGGTGACCGAGCCGTCGTAAGCGTCGACGGTGGCCTTCACCGAGTTGCGGATGTAGCTGACCTCCTTGCGCGGGATGGTCCGGCCGGTCTTCTTGTCGATGCTGTCCTCGACGGCACCGTCGAGCGAGGTCGACTGCGCGTAGGGGTACTTGTCGAGGGTGGTGTAGGCGTCGACGATCCACACGATCCGCTGGTCGATGACCGCCGGGTAGGGGTTGCCGTCGGTGGTCAGCCACGGCGCCACCTTCTGCACCCGATCGCGCGGCGAGCGGTTGAACAGGATCTTGGAGTCCTCGCTGATCGCCGAGGAGAACAGGATGTTGCGCTCGCCGTACTTGGCGGCGAAGGCGAGCCGGTTGAACCAGCTGCCCACCGGGACGCCACCGTTGCCGTCGTAGGTGAACTGGGCCTCGTCGGAGTCGTACTCGCGCGGGGCCTCACCCTCGGCGGCGCCGACGATGGCGTAGTCGGG
This sequence comes from Nocardia halotolerans, assembly GCF_042650145.1. Classification (NCBI taxonomy): domain Bacteria; kingdom Bacillati; phylum Actinomycetota; class Actinomycetes; order Mycobacteriales; family Nocardiaceae; genus Nocardia; species Nocardia halotolerans. Next base: position 686,834 of record NZ_JBHSDL010000014.1, read on the forward strand.
ATCGGATTCGGCGATCAGCTCACCGAAGTAGACCCGGGGCTGTTCCACCTTGATCCGCTGCTTCTCGATATCGGTGAACAGGTCGCTCACCATGAACAGCGGGTAACCCGAGTCGCTGCCGCCGGTCGAGCTCTGCGCGTCGGACTGCGGCTTGTTCACCCGGTTGGCCGGCGCGGCCACGAAGCCGTTGCCGTGGGTGTAGACGGTGTGCTTGTTGATCCAGTCCTGCTGGTTGCCCGACAGCGCCGCCGGATCCAGCTCGCGCGCGGCAACGATGTAGTCCTGGGTGTCCCCGTTGAGGGTGTACCGGTCGATGTCGAGCGATTCGGGGAAGCCGTAGAAGTTCTTGCGCTGCTGGAGCTGGGTGAAGGTGGGCGAGAGGATGTTCGGGTCGAGCAACCGGGCGTTGCCGATGGTCTCCGCGTCGGCGGGGACGTCGAGCGGGCTCTTCTGGCTCTCACCCGGATAGCTCTGGTACTCGACGTTGTCGTCGGTGATGCCGTAGGCCTCACGCGTGGCTTGAATGTTTCGCTCGATATAGGGGCTTTCCTTCTCGGCCGCGTTGGGGCGCACCGAGAACTGCTCGACCACCATCGGCCACACCGCACCGACCAGGATCGACGACAACACCAGCAACGCGGCCGCCATCGCGGGCACCCGCAGATCCCGCAGCACGATGCCGGCGAAGAACGCCACCGCGCAGATCACCGCGATCGAGAGCAGGATCAGCTTGGCAGGCAACACCGAGTTGATGTCGGTGAACGACGGACCACTGAAGGTGGGTTCCTTGCGGGTGCTCGACAGCAGGTCGTAGCGGTCGAACCAGTACGCGATCGCCTTGAGCAGCACGAAGATTCCGGCGATCACCGCGAGCTGTACCCGCGCGGCCCTGGTGAGGGTGCCCTCGCGACCGGCCAGGCGCAGGCCGCCGAACACGTAGTGGGTCACCAGGTTCGCGAAGAACGCGATCACCACGGCGACGAACAGCCAGTTCAGCACCATCCGGTAGAACGGCAGGTCGAAGGTGTAGAACCCGATGTCGAGATGGAACTGCGGGTCCTGCTGACCGAACTCGCCGCCGTGCAGGAACAGCTGGACCGTAGCCCAATTGGCCTGCGCGACCAGCCCGGACAGCAGTCCGAGCAGCACCGGGATGCCGATGCCGAACAGCCGCAGCTTGCTCATCACGGTGATGCGGTAGCGCGCGATCGGGTCGTTGGGACCGGCGTCGGGCACGAACACCGGCCGCGACCGGTAGCCCAGCAGCAGCGCCGCCCACACCACGACGCCGACGAACAGCGCGACGACGAGGAACAGGAGCACCCGCGTGCGCAACACGCCGAGATACACACTGCGATAGCCGACTTCGCCGAACCACATCCAATTGGTGTAGGCGTCGGTGAGTCGAGGCCCGAACAGCAGCAGTGCCGCGAGCACGACAGCTGCCACCAGCAGCACACGGCTGCGTCGGGACAACGAAGGTAAGCCGTTGGGGGGCCGCATGCCCACGGTGCCACTCTCCCAGGTCCGGCGGTCCGACGCCGAGTTGATCGGCGCCGACACCGCGTCCGATGTTGCGGATGGTCCGAAACCGGACCGTTGGCGCCCACTCTACGGAAATCGGACACCGTGTAAGCGGCAGGGGCGAAAATGATTGGATGGACAGGTGACCGATGACGAGCACGCCGAAGTTCTCCTCGCCCGCTGTGTGCGCGAGGTCGTCGAGTTCGCCGACGCCGAGGGCTGGGGCAATCCGCCGCAGATGTTCGCGTTGGTGCCGACCGCCGACCTGGCCGCGGCCGAACCGGACCTACAGGATCAGCTCGACGACGGCAGTGAGCTCACGCCCGTCGCCCAGGAAGCCTTCCCCGACGACATCACCGGCGGGTCGATGGCACTCGACGAGTTCCTGGCCACCACCACCTGGCCGCCCGCGGTCGAAGGTTGCGTGCTGGTGCAGGAGATCGTGGTACTGCCGCCCGATGCCGAGAGCGATCTCGACGAGGCGCTGGTTCCCTTGCTGGCCGACGACGAAGCCGCCGACGCGGCCGGGCGTGCCGCCGCCCTCGCCCATCCGGGCCGCCGCGAGGCCCGGCTCATCGCGGGCGTGTTGCGCCAGGGCGCCTCGCTGTGCCTGCTGCAGATCCGCCCCGAGGACGACGACGGCTTCGGCGACCTCGACCTGCGCACCTACCCTGATCTGGCGCAGGGGCTGGTCGAAGCGCTGCACCACACGCTGGAGTGAGCAGTCGCGCTCGCCGCGCACCGTGGCCGGGGCCGCCCGCTCAGCCGCAGCTGATCGGCTCGCGACCCGCGTCGATGTCGGCCAGCGAGGCGATCGCACTGTCGAGGGTCTCGACCCTCACCAGTCGCAAGCCCTCGGGCGCGCGTTGCCTGGCCTCGTTGCAGTTGTCGGCCGGCACCAGGAAGGTCTCCGCGCCGACTTCGCGAGCCGCCATCATCTTGTACTGAATGCCACCGATCGGGCCGACCTTGCCCGTTTCGTCGATGGTGCCGGTGCCGGCGACGAACCGGCCGCCGTTGAGTTCACCGGGCGAGAGTTTGTCGATCAGGGCGAGACTGAACATCAATCCGGCCGAGGGGCCGCCGATGTCGGCGAGGTTGAACTCCACCTGGAGCGGCGGGCGCCCGCCTTCGCCGAGCATGATGCCGAGGAAACCCTTGGCCGGGTCCTCGGGGTGGGCGGCCAGGGTGATCGGTGCGCTGTTCTCGGCGTCGCCGCGGCGGTAGTCGACCGTGACGGTGGTGCCGGGCGGCGTCTCGGCCACCAGGTCGATCACGTCTTCGGGCGCGTTGATCGGGGTGTCGTCGATCCTGATCAGCTGGTCGCCGGTTTCCAGCACACCGTCGGCCGGGCCTTCGTCGTCACCGAATCCGCGCACCAGTACCGCTGTGGGCATGTCCAGGTAGTTCAGCGCGGCGACCTCGGCGTTGCTCTCGGATTGCTTGAACTCCTGCTGGTTGGACTTGTCGATCTCCTCGCGCGACACTTCCGGCGGGTACACCTCCGCGCGCGGCACCAGGCCGTGCTCACCGCTGACCCAGAAGCCGAACGCCTCGAACAGGTTGAGTTCGTCGCGCACCGAGACCGTGGTCATGTTGAGGTGCCCGGTGGTCGGGTCCAGCGGGGCGCCGGTGACATCGACCACCTGCTTGTCGTCGACTTGCCCGAGGGTGTCGAAGGTCGGGCCCGGTCCGAGGGCGACGAACGGCACGGTGACCACGCTGCCGACCACGCCGAGCACGAGGACGGGCACCAAGGCCACGATCAGGGTGAGGATCCGACGATTCACTCCGACCACAGTAGTGATCGGCTGTGGCCGCCGACGGCAGTGGCACGCTTTTGCCACGCGGGCGTCGTCACCGATTTCGCGATGCGCGAACACCGTCGATGCTGGGTGCCCGCGTAACGTATGAAGTATGAGCGATCTCCCCTTCGGCTTCTCGGACCGCGACGACGACGATTCCGGCAAGCGTCGCGACGAGGGCAACGGACCCGGCGGATCGGACCCGTTCGGTCTCGGCGCGGGTGGTGCGGGCGGATTCGACCCCTCCCAGCTCGGTCAGATGCTGACCCAGCTCGGGCAGATGATCAGCGGCATGGGCCAGGGCGGTCCGGGCGGCGCGCAGTCGGGGCCGGTCAATTACGACGTGGCCAAGCGGCTGGCCCGCCAGCAGCTCGGCACCACCGTGGCCCCGATCACGACGAGCACCACCACCGCGGTGGCCGACGCGTCGCGCCTGGCCGAGCTGTGGCTCGACGGCGCGACCGTGCTGCCCGCCGGTGCCACCAGAACGGTCGCCTGGACTCCGAACGACTGGATCGAGGAGACCCTGCCCACCTGGAAGCGCCTGTGCGACCCGGTGGCCGAGCAGATCTCGGGCATGTGGACCGCGCAGTTGCCCGAGGAGGCCAAGCAATTCGCCGGGCCGATGGTGGGCATGCTCGGGCAGATGGGCGGGCTGGCGTTCGGCTCCCAGCTCGGGCAGGCGCTCGGTCAGCTGGCCAAGGAGGTGCTGACCTCCACCGATATCGGGCTGCCACTCGGACCGGCCGGGACCGCGGCGCTGCTGCCAACGGCGATCGCGTCGTTCAGCGCGGGCCTCGAGCAGCCCGAGAGCGAGATCATGGTGTTCCTGGCCGCCCGCGAAGCCGCCCACCAGCGACTGTTCGCACACGTGCCGTGGCTGCGCCAGCAGGTGCTCGGTGCGGTCGAGGCGTATGCGCGCGGCATCAAGATGGACTTCTCCGCGCTCGAGGAAGCCGCGCAGAACATCGACCCGTCGATGCTCAGCGACCCGTCCAAGCTCGAGGAACTGCTCTCCCAGGGCACGTTCGAACCGCAGACCACGCCCGAACAGAAGGCCGCCCTCGAGCGCCTCGAGACGCTGCTCGCACTGATCGAGGGCTGGGTGGATGTGGTGGTCACCGATGCGGTCGGTGAGCGGCTGCCCGGCGCCACCGCACTGTCGGAGACGCTGCGCCGTCGCCGGGCCACCGGTGGACCGGCCGAGCAGACCTTCGCGACCCTGGTGGGTCTGGAGCTGCGTCCACGCAAGGTGCGCGAGGCCTCGGCGCTGTGGCGCAGGCTCACCACCGATGCCGGCATGGAGCGCCGCGACGGCGTGTGGGCGCACCCCGACCTGCTGCCCGACTCCAGCGATCTGGACTCCTCGGCCGGTTTCATCGACTCCGTGATCGGTGGCGGCACCGGAGCTTTCGACGACCCGCTGGCCCAGCTCGCCGAGACCGAAGCGCGCGAGCGTGGCGAAGGCAAGGGCGGCGAGAAGAAGAAGTCCGACGAGTCCGGTGACGACCCGGACACCGGTACCGAACGCCCCTGACCGACACCGCGTGCACCGGCGGCGGAAAAACCGCGCCGCCGGTGCACGCGACACGGCTTCGTGGCACTTTCGCGTGTCGACTCGCCGATACGACGGGCGGTACATCGTCTGTTCACAATTCGAGATCGCCGGGCCGACACGCCGAAAAACTGTGGATAACTACGCTTTCGGCGCCGAACCGGGTGGGCGGTGGTGCCGATACTTCTGGCATGACGACCTCAACGCCGCTCCGCGGACCGATGCTGCACCCGCGCGTGACCACCTTGGTTCGCCCGTCGGGCACAGTACAGCTGGGCTGGGATCCCGAACGTGCACTGCTGCTCGAGACCACCGAACTCGACACCGGCACGGTGCTCGCCTTCCTGCGGCTGCTCGACGGGCTGCAGTCGCGGCCACAGATCATCTGGCGCGCCGGCGAATTCGGCATCCCACCCGAGCGCACCAGCGCGCTGCTCACCGCGATCGAACGTGCCGGGCTGCTCCTGCAACCCGAACGCAAACAGGGCCGGATCCGCGCTGTCACGGTGCACGGCCTCGGTCCGCTCTCGGACGCGCTGACGGTCGGGCTGCGCCGGATGGGCGTGCGGCCGACCCGGTCGCGGGAGTACCGGCGCGAGATCCCGGTCGGCGCCGACGGCTGTGATCTGGTGGTGCTCACCGACGCGCTGATGATCGATCCCGCATTGTCGGTGGAGCTGGTCCTGCGTCGAATGCCACATCTGCAGGTGCGGGTGCGCGACGGCATCGGCGTGGTCGGACCGCTGGTGCTGCCGGGCCGCACCAGCTGTTTGCGCTGCGCCGATCTGACCCGCGCCGACTTCGATGCCGACTGGCCGCACCTGGCGGCCCAGCTGCTCGGCCGCACCGGCCACGCCTCCCCCGCCGGCGTGGCGGCGACGACCGCACTGGCCCTGGGTGAGCTGGAGTCGATCATCGCGTGCTCGCCGCGCCGCCGCCCCGCCACCCTGGACGCCACTGTGGAATTGGACCTCGACACCCACGAGATGCAACGGCGCCCGTGGCCGCCGCACCCGGACTGCGGCTGCCGATCACTGGCCGCGCACGAGGCGGGAGCCCGGCGATGACACCGGGTGTGAGCATTCCCATGGCACACAGGCCACAGGTTCGGCCATGATGGACAGTGTGTCCGAGATCGTGCGCCGCAGTTCCAGCCGCAATGCCAAACTGGCCAAAATTCCGCTCGGTATCGCGGGGCGAGCCGCCGTCGGGTTCGGCAGAAAGCTCGCCGGAGGTGACAAGCAGCAGATCAACGCGACGCTGAACCAGAAGGCCGCCGAACAGTTGTTCACCGTGCTCGGTGAGCTCAAGGGCGGTGCGATGAAGTTCGGCCAGGCACTGAGCGTGATGGAAGCCGCGGTACCGGAGGAATTCGGCGAGCACTACCGCGAGGCGCTCACCAAACTGCAGGCCGCCGCCCCGCCGATGCCGGCCGCGACCGTGCACCGGGTGCTGGACCAGCAGCTGGGCACCAAGTGGCGCGAACGCTTCGAGTCCTTCGACGACGAGCCCGCCGCGTCGGCCAGCATCGGCCAGGTGCATCGCGCCGTCTGGTCCGACGGACGCGCGGTGGCGGTGAAGGTGCAGTACCCCGGCGCCGACGAAGCCCTGCGCGCCGACCTGAAGACGCTGTCGCGGATGACCGGGTTGATGTCGTCGGTACTGCCCGGCGTCGATGTGAAACCACTGCTGGCCGAGATCACCGCACGCACCGAAGAGGAACTCGACTACCGCATCGAGGCCGCCAACCAGCGGCGCTTCGCCGCGGCGTTCGACGGGCACCCGAACATCGTGGTCCCCAAGGTGGTGGCCGGCGCACCGAAGGTGATCGTGACCGAGTGGCTCGAGGGCACCCCGGTGTCGGCCCTGATCGCCGCGGGCGCGCGGGATCCGGAAGGCACTCGCGCGCAACGCGATCGGGTGGCCGAGCTGATGGGCACCTTCCACTTCTGCTCCCCCGAGCTGGTCGGTCTGCTGCACAGCGACCCGCATCCGGGCAACTTCCTGGTGCGCTCCGACGGCAAGCTGGCCGTGCTCGACTTCGGCGCGTGTGCTCCCATGCCCGACGGTTTCCCCGACGTCCTGGGCCGGATGCTGGCCCTGGCCGTCGCCGAGGATCATGCCGCGCTCACCGACCTGCTCTACGAACACGGCTGGGTGATTCCGGGTCGCACCGTGACCCATGAGGAGATCGAGGCGTATCTGCGGCCGTTCAGCGACCCGATCCGCACCGACACCTTCCATTTCACCCGCGCGTGGATGCAACGGGTCGCGGGCATAGCCTCGGAGTTCACCAGCCCCGAGATGAAGACCGCTCGCGCCCTGCAGCTTCCGGCCGAATACCTGATGATCTTCCGGGTGCTCGGCGGCTCGGTGGGCATCCTGGCCCAGCTCGACGCGGAACTGGCCTTCATGCAATTGGTGCGCACCTGGGTGCCGGGTTTCCGCGCCGAACGCGCCTCCTAGCCCTACCGGGCAAACGAACCGCCCACCGAGACTCGGTGAGCGGTTCGCTTGCGGTGCATACCTTTTCCGGGCTTCATGCCGAGATCGCGACCTTACGCGGGCGACCACGCGGACGCTTGCGGGCGATCACGACACCCTGGTCGAAGATCTCCCCACCCCAGACGCCCCACGGCTCGGCGCGATCGATGGCGGCACTCAGGCAGCCCTTGCGGATCGGGCAGGCCGCACACAGTTCCTTGGCCTGCTCGAGATCGGTGGGGCTCTCGGCGAACCACAGATCGGGATTGCCGGCCCGGCAGGGCAGGGTCCTGGTGACCTCACGGACGCGAGGGCTCTGCGCCACGGTTCGGCATGTCACGTCAGTAGTGGCCGTCGGCCAGTCCTGGGCGGTGAACACGTCGTTCTCCTTCAGCTCGTTTGCAGCGGTCGTGGTGTTCGGTGTGCGAACCCGGTGCCTGCGGCTGAGGAGCCGATAAGAATGGCCACGGATTTCGCTTCTCGCGATCCGTGGCCAGGAGGTCTGGGAGGTTGTTCCCTACCTAGTTCGACATCTGTGTCGAGACCTGAGCACGGTCGCTGGGTAAACGCGGAGGCGGGTTGCGCCGCCGTCGAATGCCGGTGCGTATCCGGCTTCATCGGCGAAGAGCGCCGGTGCCGAGACGGCGACCGGCTGCCAACCCACGCTGGGCTTGTCCTGGAGACGAATCGAGGGGTGCTGATGAACGACAGTCATCGGCACAGCGCTGATATCGACGCCGGACAGACCGGTCCCCTGCAGAGCGAGGACCCCCCGGGAGGCGGACACCATGAATTCGTTCACCAGTGCGCGATTGCCCATCGCGTCGAACGTGGTGTTGCTGTTCATCTGACTGCCTCCCTCCTGAACTCGTGTGCTGACAATTCCGCGCGCCGAGATCTCTCTCGGTGCGTGGTGTCCACCATAGGCAATGATCGAAAACCGAACAACCTATTTTCTACCTGGGCTTTTGTGTGCTTGCCCGCATTCGTGAGGCGACGATCGCGAGCACGTCGGCACCGTACTGTTCGATCTTCTTCGGGCCGATGCCCGCGATCGCGGCCAGGGCGGCGTCGTCGGTGGGTAATTGTTCGGCGATGGCGGTGAGGGTGGTGTCGGTGAACACCACGAAATCGCGCACCCGCAACGCCTCGGCCTTCTCGGCCCGCCAATCCTTCAATGCCTCGAACAGCAACGGGTCCATCTCGGCCGGGCAGCGTTTGCACCGGCCGAGCATGGAGGCATAGGTGCCGATCAGCGGCTTCAGGCAGATCCGGCACAGCGGGCGCTTGCCCTCGGCGTCCTTGGCACCGGTCGCGGGCCCGGCGATACGCGAGGCGGGTGAGTCGTCGGGCACGAGACCGTTGAGGAACCGAGATCGCCTGCGCACCCGTCTGCCACCCTCGGTGCGCGAGAGCGACCAGGAGACCCCGAGGTGCTCACGGGCCCGCGTCACGCCCACATAGAGCAGCCTGCGTTCCTCTTCCAGCGCCGCCGGGTCCGAGGCGCTGCCGTCGTCGCCGAGCACGTGCTGGATCGGCAGGGTGCCGTCGCTGACGCCGACGAGGAACACCGCGTCCCATTCCAGGCCCTTGGCCGCGTGCAGTGAGGCCAGGGTGACACCGTCGACGGTCGGCGGGTGCTTGGCCTCGGCGCGGATGGCCAGTTCCCGCAACAGCCCGGTGAGGTCGATCTCGGCGTCGTGGCCGACCAGTTCCTCGGTGAGCTGCACCAGTGCCAGCAGTGACGACCAGCGTTCCTTGGCCTGAGCGCCTGCCGGTTCCTCGGCGGTGAGCCCCACCGGGGCCAGCGCGGCGCGGACCAAGTTGATCAGGGCGGCCCCGCTGCGGGCTTCGTCGGGCAGGTCGTCGCGCGCGTCGACCTGGCGCAAGGCCTGCACCGCCTGCCGGACCTCCTGGCGCTGGAAGAACCCTTCACCGCCGCGCACCTGGAACGGGATGTCACGGGCGTCGAGCGCCCGCTCGAACGGTTCGGATTGGGCGTTGATCCGGTAGAGGACCGCGATCTCGGCGGCTGGGGTGCCCGCCGCGATGAGCTTCTTGATCCGCGCCGCGACAGCCGTCGCTTCGGCGGGCACATCGGGGTATTCGGCGAATTCCGGTTCCGGACCCTCGGCGCGCTGACCGATCAGTGCCAACCTGGTGCCCGCGATGCGCCCGCGCGCGGCGCCGATCACCCGGTTGGCCAACGACACCACCTGCGGGGTCGAACGGTAGTCGCGTTCGAGGCGGATCACCGTGGCATCGGGGAAGCGGCGGGAGAAGTCGAGCAGGTAGTTGGGGGTGGCGCCGGTGAAGGAGTAGATGGTCTGGTTGGCGTCGCCGACCACGGTGAGGTCGTCGCGTTCGCCCAGCCAGGCGTTGAGCACCCGCTGCTGCAGGGGCGTCACGTCCTGGTATTCGTCGACGACGAAGCTGCGGTAGCGGCCGCGGAACTCGTCGGCCACGGCCGGGTAGTCCTCGAGCGCGGCGGCGGTGTGCAGCAGCAGGTCGTCGAAGTCGAGCAGCAGGCCGTCGGCGGAGGTCTTGGCCGCCTCGTAGCCGGTGTAGACCTGTGCGACCCGGACCGCCTCCACCGGTGCGTCGCGGTGGTACTTGGCCGCGGCAGCCGGGTAGTCCTCGGGCGCGATCAGTGAGGCCTTGGCCCATTCGATCTCGCTGAGCAGGTCACGCACCAGTTCGGTGGAGGTGCCGAGACCCGCCCGGTGCGCGGCCTGCGAGACCACCGGGAACTTGCTGTCGAGCAACCGCCACGGCACATCACCGACCACCTGCGGCCAGAAGTACCGCAGTTGCCGCAGCGCCGCGGCGTGGAAGGTGCGGGCCTGCACCTGCCCCGCCTCACCACCCAGCCCCATCATGCGCAGCCGGTTGCGCATCTCCCCGGCCGCCCTGGCGGTGAAGGTCACCGCCAGTACCTGATCGGCCTTCACATGACCGCCCGCGATCAGGTGCGCGATCCGGTGCGTGATGGTCCTGGTCTTGCCGGTGCCCGCTCCCGCGAGCACACATACCGGGCCTCGCGGTGCCCGCACCGCGGCGGCCTGTTCCGGGTCGAGGGCGGTGAGATCGAGTGCTGGCACGGGCACCATCATGACAGCGACCGCCGACAAGAGCCCGCCCGGAACACCGGGCACCCGCGCGACGTTGCACCACGCGTGACCGAATCAACTCCTGACCTGACGATGTACTCGACCACCTGGTGCGGCTACTGCCGTCGCCTCAAGACCCAACTCGACGAGGCGGGCATCACCTACACCGTGATCGATATCGATGAAGATCCGGCGTCGGCGGAATTCGTCGGCAGCGTCAACAACGGCAACCACGTCGTCCCGACGATCAAGTACCGCGACGGCTCCACCGCAACGAACCCGACCCTGGCCCAGGTGAAGCAAGCACTGTCCACCCAGCCCTGAGCACAACCCCCACCCCTGGCCGTCCCGGGCCCAGCCACCCAGCACCACCCGAGTACGCCATCTACCCGCACGGGCCCGATCAGCTCGTCGACCTCGCACTCGTACACGGTCTGACGCCCGGCACCACCCGGCAGTCCACCACAGCCCTCCCGGCCCCGGTGTAATCGTGCAATCGGACGCTCAGAGTCAGAAAATTGACCCGCAGCAGCCCGATTGCACGATTACACCGACGACCACCAGCACAGCGGAGACCGCCACCTACCGCACTCCCTCAGCCACCCAGCATCACCTGAGTGCGCCACCCTCCCGCACTCCCCAGCCACCAGCACCACCCGACTACGCCACCCTCCCGCACTCCCCGGCCACCCACCACACACCAAGTCCGCCACCTCCCGCACTCCCAGCCCCGCACGACCCGACCTCGAGGAGGGTCCGCCGCGAAGCGGCGGTTCGCGGCCGGGCCGCCGGTCAGCGCTCGAAGCGCAGCGCGAAGCGCCAGTCTCGAGCGCTGACCGGCGGCCCGTGGGGGCCGCGAACTCGAGCGCGCCAGCGCTCCAACAAACACAGCCCGTACCTTCCCCCAACACCACACCCCAAATACCCCCCGCGCCCCCACCGCACCAACAACCTCGGCACCCGTACCACCGAACTACCCCCGCGGACCTCAGCCGCCGAACTCGCCCCGCCGCGAACTCCCCCGCGAACCTTCAGCTGCCGAACGACTCAGCGGGAAAATCGGCGAGCTGTCGGACCCTTCGTGCACGACGTCTCCGGCGCGGGGGGGGAGGCGGTCCGCAAACCTCAGCACCTAACGCGCCACCCCAGCCCGCCCCGGCAAGCCCCAGCACCCAACTCACCCACCCCAGCCTGCCCCGCGAACCCCAGCACCCAACTCACACGGCTTGCCTTCGATGCACTCGGCGACCACCCACCCCAGCCCGCCCCCCGCAAACCCCAGCCCCTAACTCACCCAAGATTCGATAATCGTCCGAGCAATAGAAATCGATCCAGGCACCAACAGCCGCGCACCCGACTCACGCACCGACCAGTCCCCCACCTCCAAAGCCGCACGCACCTCCGCACGAGTGAACCAGTGCGCCTCCGCGATCTCACCGTCGGAGAACACCAGTTCCTGCGCCGGATCTCCGACGGCGGCGAAGCCGACCATCAGCGACCGTGGGAACGGCCACGGCTGGCTGCCCAGGTAGTGGATGTCGTGCAGGTCGACCCCGACTTCTTCGCGCACCTCGCGTTCCACGCAGCGTTCCAGCGATTCGCCCGCTTCGACGAAGCCGGCCAGCAGCGAGAACATCGTCGCGGGCCAGCTGTGCTGGCGGGCGAGCAGCACTTGGTCGGCGCCGTCGTGGACCAGGCAGATCACGGCCGGGTCGATGCGCGGGAAGTCCTCGCCGCCGTCGGTGGTGCGCCGCGACCAGCCGCCGCGTGACACCGTGGTGCTGGTGCCGTCGCCGCCGTGGAATCCGGCGCGGTCGTGCCAGTTGAGCAGCGCGTAGGCGGTCGAGAGCAGTTCGGCGGTGAAGTCGTCGACCGCGCCGAGGGTGCGCAGGTCTTGCAGGGTGCCTTCGAGTTCGGGTTCGCGTACCGCCCACAGGTGGTCGCCCTGGGCGACGCCCAGGAATACGGCGTTCGCGGCGGGTTGTTCGCCGAGGGTGGTTGCCACGTCGAGCACGAGCTCGGCCCCTTGCATCCGCACCCGCCCGCGTGGGTCCACCCGCAGGATCTTGGCCTTACCCCAGCCTTCGCGCAGCGCGTCGGGGTCGAGGCGCACGTGTTCGGCGCGATCGATGGTGGAACGCGACAGCAGCGGAACATCTTTGAGCCGGAACGACATCGTTCGAGCCTAACCGGCCGCGTGGGCCGGCGGCTATTTGCCGCCGTTGCGGATGTAGAGCAGTTTGTCGCCCGCTTCGAGGGCGTCGACCTGGGGTTCGCCGACCCGGACCAGCTGACCGGCGCGCACCACGCCGAGCACGATGTCGCTGAGGTGCCGTGGCGACCCGCCCACCTCGCTCGTTTCGACTGTGCGTTCGGCGACGGCGAATCCGGCTTCGGGGGTGAGCAGGTCTTCCATCATCTCCACCACGGTGGGTGTGGTGGTGGCGATGCCGAGCAACCGGCCCGCGGTTTCCGATGACACGACCACCGAGTCGGCCCCGGACTGCCGCACCAGGTGGGTGTTCTCCGCCTCGCGGATGGCGACACAGATCTTGGCCGTCTTGTTCAGTTCGCGCGCGGTGAGGGTCACCAGCACGGCGGTGTCGTCGCGGTTGGTGGCCACGATCACCGACGCGGCGCGTTGCACGCCGGTCAGGCGCAGCACGTCGGATTTGGTCGCCGAGCCGTGCACGGTGACCAGGCCCGCGCTGGCCGCGGCTTCGAGGGCGACCGAATCGGTGTCGACGACCACGATGTCGGAGACCTGCACGCCGTCACCGACCATCGCGTCGATGGCGGTGCGTCCTTTGGTGCCGTAGCCGACGACGACGGTGTGGTTGCGCACGGTGTGCCTCCATCGCTGAATCTTGAACGCCTGCCGTGACCGCTCGGTCAGCACGCTGAGGGTGGTACCGACCAGCACGATCAGGAACAGCACGCGCAGTGGGGTGATGACGATCGTGTTCACCAGCCGCGCGGACGGGGTGACCGGCGCGATGTCACCGTAGCCGGTGGTCGACAGCGAGACCGTGGCGTAGTACATCGCGTCCAGGAACGACAGTGGGTCGCCGGTGCTGTCGCGGTAACCGTCCCGGCCGATGTAGACGACCATGGCCGCGGTGAACAGCAGCCCGGTGGCGAACAGCACGCGCCGGGCGAGCGAGATCCATGGACTGTTCTGAACTGCGGGGATCCGCAGCAGGCCGACCAGCGCGTAGTCGGGACTGGCACTGAGCCCGGCGGGGCCACGCGTGTCACCGAACATGGCTGTGCTCCTGTGTCTTCGGCGGTCGGCGCCGCGGGTTTTCCGGCGCTGGTGGTGGGGATTGCCGTCCGATGCTGTCTTTCGGCATCAGCAGACTATCGGCTCAGCGGTCCGCACGCGGACCCGTGTCGAGGTTTTCGGGGGCGGCGTCGCGGATGAGGCGCTCGAGCTCGGCGGGACCGGCCAGGTCGGCGGGGGCGATGGTGCGCCCGGATCGCACGTAGTGGAAGGCGGCGCCGACTCGTTGCAGCACCGCGTCCTCGGTGGCACCGGTGCGCGCGGCCATCAGTCGCGCCCAGGCCAGGCGATACACGGCGAGCTGCACGGCGACGGCGGGTTCGTCGGCGGGGCCGGGTTCGGCGCCGGTCTTCCAGTCCACGACGATCCAGCGGCCGCCCGGTTCGGCGAAAACCGCGTCCATCCGACCACGGATCACGGTGCCGGCGATGCTGGTTTCGAAGGGCACCTCCACGTCGACGGGGTTGCGGTGCGCCCACGGTGAGCGCTGGAACGCGGCTTGCATGGCGGCCAGTTCCCGGTCGGCGCGACCCAGGTCGCCACGGTCGGCGGCGCCGGGCAGTTCGTCGAGGCCCAGGAGTTGTTCAGTGCTGTACCAGGACTGCACCCAGGCGTGAAAGGCGGTACCGCGCCGTGCCATCGGGTTCGGTGGGTACGGCAGCGGGCGGCGCAGGCGCGCGGCGAGGCGGGTGGGGTCGGCGCGCAGTTCCACCAGGGCGGTGGCGGGAAGCTGACCGGGGAGTTCCACTTGTTGTTCGGCGCGTTCTGCGGCGGTGAACTCCGCTAGCAAGGCGTCGACGTCACTGGCCCAGCCGTCCGGGTCGTCGTCGGGAGCGGCATCGCCATCGGCGGCGGCATCGGCATCGCCATCCGGGGCGGCATCGGGACCGGAGGCGGAGGCGGGACCGGCGGCTGCGGCGGGACCGGCGAGATCAGCGGGAACGGCGGGAACGGCGGGAACGGCGGGAACGGCGGGAACGGCGGGAATGGCGGCCGCATCGGAACCGACCGCGGTGGCGGGACCGACAGTGGTGGCAGCGGGTCGGGTTGGGCTGCTGCGTAACTCGGCGAGAGCGGTACGCACCAGAACCGCACCTTCTTCGATGGGGTCGCGGCGGTCACCGAGCGGGTCGCGGGGCCACTGGGCTGTCGGGGGGTTGTCGGCGAAGGGGTTCACCGCGTCCGGTGCCGGCTTGTCGTCCCAGCGGGCGATGGTGGCGACACCGTGGGCCGCGCTCCCGGGGTCCTCGTTCGCCTGTTTCAGTTCGAGCAGGAACTCCGAGGGCCCCTTCTGCGAGGTTCCGGTCTCGGGCCAGTAGTAGGCCGAAACCAGCAGCACCCGTTCGGTTCTGGTGAGCGCGACGTAGAACAGCCGGCGTTCCTCGTCGAGCCTGCGGCTCTTGAGCGCGTCCTTGTGGTCGGCGATCGCGCGTTCGAGTTCGGAGCGATCGCCGACGTGGCTCACATCGAGCACCGGCACACCTTCGGCCGCGTCGGGTTGGGCTCGGTCGCCGCGCAGGGTGGTGGGCAGTTCGGTGAGCGCACCGAGCCAGGTACTCAGCGCGGTGGTCGAAGGGAACACAGTCGCGCTCACGTGCGGCACCGCGACGATCTCCCATTCCAATCCCTTGGCCGCGTGCACGGTGAGTACCTGCACCCGGTCGCGCGCCACCTCCACTTCGCCGGGCTCCAAACCGTTCTCGACCGATTCCGCGGCGGTGAAGAAGGCGAGCAGTCCGCTCAGCGAGGCGCGCGAATCGGCGGCGTAGCCGGCCACCACCTCGGCGAAGGCGTCGAGGTGTTCACGGCCCGCGCCGCCACCCGCGATGGCGCGCCGCGTCTGGGTCTCCACCCCCACGCCGATGGTCCGTTCCACATCGGCGACGAGTTCGACCAGCGGCTGGCCGCTGCGCTCACGCAAGGCGGCCAGTTCCGCGCCCAGGGCGAGGATGCGCGCGAACCCGGCCTCCGAATACTGGTCGGCGGGGCCCGGATCGGCGATGGCGTCGGCCAGACCGGCCTGTTCGGTGGGTTCCGGGGCCACTTCGCGCAGGGCGGTGGCCAGGCCCGCGGCATCGGTGATGGCGTTGGACCCGTCACCGGACAGGCTGCCGATCGACAGCATCCGGGCCCGGCGGGCCAGGGCGGCCAGGTCGGCCACGCCGATCCGCCAGCGCGCCCCCGTGAGGATGCGGACCGCGGCGCTACCGGTCCCCGGTTCGGCGATCAGCCGCAGCGTGGCGACGATATCGGCGACCTCCGGCGTGGCGAGCAACCCGCCCAGGCCGACGATCTCCACCGGCAGCCCCTGTTCGCGCAGCGCCTCGGCCAGCGGCGCGGCGTCGGCGTTGCGCCGGATCAGCACCGCCGAGGTGGGCGGTGGTTCTTCGGCTGCACGGGCGCGGGCCCATTCGCGGGCGATCCGCTCGGCGATCCAGTCACGTTCCTGCGCAATCGTTTCGGTGAGTGCCAGCTCGACGGTGCCCGCGCCCGCATCGGGTTTCGCGCGCAACGCGTCCACGGTGGCCCCGCCCGCCGCTCGCGCGCGCAGCCGCAACGGGTCGGCGACGAGATTGGCCAGGGCGAGGGCTTCCGGCGGGTTGCGCCAGCTGGTCAACAGGGGCAGGACCGGGGCGGGGACACCTGGCGCGGCGGGGAAATCGGTGGCGAACCGCGGCAGATTCGCCGCCGAGGCCCCGCGCCAGCCGTAGATGGACTGCATCGGGTCACCGACCGCGGTCACCGCCGGCGCAGCGGGGACCACACAGTCACCGCCATGGCCGCCCTCTTCCTCGCCGAGCCGCGACCGGCCCGCCGCGCCGCCGCCGCGATCAGCGTGACCGAAACCGCCGTCACGACCGAAAAGATCGTCGTGGTCGAGTGCAGTCGCTCCGGCAGCGAGGCGTTCGCGGCCGCCCTCATCGAATTCGGCACGGCCGACGTCCGCGCTCGCGGCTGGTACCGGCCGACCGGCTCGCACCGCGGCGGCCTCGCCGAACAGCGCGGAGAGCAGCACACGTTGGGCGTGGCCGGTGTCCTGGTATTCGTCGAGGAGGACGAGTTTGAACCGGGCGCGTTCGGCGGCGGCGACCTCGGGATGTTCGACGGCCAATTGCGCGGCCAGCGACATCTGGGAGCCGAAATCCAGGGCGCCACGGCGGTTCAGGGCTTCGGTCAGCTGGTTCACCAGCGGCAACAGCGCGACTCGCTCGCGCTGGGCGGTGACCACGTTCTGCAATGTCTGACTGGGGCCGCCGCGCTGGCGTGGGCCCGCGGGCAGCGTGTAGACGAGTTTCTCCAGCTCCGCGTGCGCCTCGGCCAGCTGTTCGGGCGCCACCAGGTGTTCGGCGAGCTGCCCGGACAGGGCAAGCACCGCTTCGGTCACCGAGACGGGGGTGCGTTCGGTGTCGAGGTCACCGTCCCAGGACCGCACCACCTCGTGGGCGAGCTGCCACAGCTGGGTCTGGGTGAGCAGCGCGGCCGAGGGTTCCACCGGCAGCAACAGCCCGTGCGCGGTGAGCAGTCGGCCCGCGTACGAGTGGTAGGTGCTGATCTCCGGTTCGGCACCGGCGATCATCGCGCGCAATCCGCCGCTGGGGTCGACCTCGCGCAGCAGTGGCGCGCCGGCCAGCCGGGCCAGCCGGGTGCGGATGCGGGAAGTCAACTGCTGTGCGGCTTTTCGGGTGAAGGTGAGGCCGAGTACCTCGTCGGGCGCGACGAGCTGGTTGGCCACCATCCACACCACCCGCGCGGCCATCGTCTCGGTCTTGCCCGCCCCCGCACCGGCCACCACCAGGGTGGGCCCGGGCGGGGCGGCGATCACGGCCGCCTGTTCGTCGGTCGGCGGCGGCAGGCCGAGAGCATCGGAGAGCCGTTGCGGTGTGACGCGCGCACTCATTCGTCGGTCACCTGGCGTCCGGTGTCCTGCACCGGGCAACTACCCACGACCGGGCAGTGCCTGCACCCGTCGTTGCGCACGGCCAGGTATCCGGGTCCGCGGGTCGCGGCGGCGGCGTCGTGAATCGTGGTGCGCCACTTGCCCAGACCCTCGGTGTCGAGGGCGCTCTGGGCGCGTTCGGTGGCGCCGGTTTTGTTGTGTGGTTTGGCGACGTAGACCAGTCGCGCCCCACCCGGTTCGGCGGGCGGTGCGGTCTCGTCCTCGTCGAGGGCGCCGTGCGCGGCGGCGACCTGATAGGTGGCCAGCTGGGCGTGATCGGCGACCGCCTTGGCCGCGACCGGTGTCTTGCCGGTCTTCACGTCCACGATCACGAACCGGCCCTGCGCGTCCCGTTCGAGCCGATCGATGCGGCCGCGAATCCGCACGGCCCGTTCGCCTTCCGCGCGCGGCGGCAGCACACAGTCCACGGGCACCTCCACCCCGGCCTGGGTGAGTTCGCCGCGGGTGGTGCGTACCCAGGCCAGGAAGGTTTCCAGCATGGTCTCGGTGCGGCGCAGTTCCTGGCGTGAATGCCAGCCGCTGGCCGGGTCGATCGCCTGCCATGCCTGCTCCAGTGCCGCCCGCACCTGTTTCTCGGGCACGTTGCCCGCGAGCGCCTGCACCAGGGTGTGCACGAGATTGCCCTTCACCGCGTGCGGGTTGTCGCCGTCGGTGCCGCCGTGGCGTTCCAGCGCCCACCGCAGTGGGCAGGTGCGCAACAGTTCCACCGTCGAGGGCGACAGCCCGATCGGCGAATCGTCGTCGTCCCACAGTTCTCGCTCCGAGCTCAGCGCGGCGGTGCCGTACCAGTCGGCCGGGTCGGTGCCCGGCACACCGGCGTCGGCCAGTCTGGCCAGTTGGCGTGCGGCCCGGTCACGCCGCTCGGGTGCTGTCGCGGGGTCGCAGACCACCCCGCGCAACTCCGCGACCAGGGCGTGCATCACCAGCGCGCGGCCCGGGTCGGCGACCGGCAACGCACCGGGTTCGCCGGTGTCGTCGTCGCCGAGGAGTTCGGTGAGGAACCGCGAGGGCACCAGATCCTGGTCGCCCGCCGCGGATTCGACGGCGGTGACCAGCAGTGAGCGGCGGGCCCGGCTGCACGCGACCAGCAGCAGCCTGCGTTCTTCGGCCAGGATCGGGGCCGCCCGGCTGGTGGTGGCGCCCGGGTCCACCCCGGCGATCAGGTCGACCAGGTCCTCGGTGTGCAGCAGGGTGCCCCGCGCGCGTGGGTTGGGCCAGATGCCCTCCTGCACGGCGGCCACCGCCACCACGTCCCATTCGCGTCCGGCCGCCGCGTGCGCACTGAGCAGCGACACCGCCTCGCCTTCGGCGGTGAGCGGCCGGCCCTGTTGCGGGATCTGCTGGTGCAGTAGGTATTCAACGAAGCCGTCGATGCTCGCCTTGGGTAGCCGGTCGACGTAAGCGGCCGCGGCGTCGAACAATTCGACCGCGGCGTCGAGATCGCGATCGGCCTGCATGCCCGCGGCACCACCACGGCGCGACTGCCGGAACCAGCGGCGTTCCAGTCGGGAACTGGTCCACAGTGTCCACAGCACGTCTTCGAGACCTTGCCCCCTGGACAGGGTTTCGCGGGCCTTGCCGACCGCGCGCAGCACCCGGTGCAGCGGGGCGGCCTCGACCTCGGTCAGGCCGTCGAGCAGACGGGGTTCCCCGATTCCGACGATCAGGTCGCGCAGGACCTCAGCCGAGGACTGGTCGATCAGCGGCACGGCGGCCGTTTCCGGTCGGACGGGCTCCGCGACGATGTCCAGTGCGGGCGGCGGGGGTTCGGCATCGAGCAGGTCGATGTCGTCGGGTAGTCGTTCGGCGGAGTCGAAGTCGGGTTCGGGTTCCGGACGCAGTGGGTCGTCCGGGACGGGTTCGGGCGGTAGCCACTCGTCGTCGAACGGGTCGGGTGCCGGCTCCGCGATTTCCGGTGGGGGCGCTTGGTCCCACAGCAGGAACTGGTCGCCGGCCTCGGTGTCCGGGTCGGTGGTGGGGCGGGTGCGCTCGAGTTCGAGGACGCTGCGGCGTACACCGCGGCGCAGCCGGCGCAGGGCGATCTGGTCGGCGCCACCGAGCGGGCCGGCGAGCAGATCCATCGCGTCCTCGGGCGAGAACATGGCGTCGATCGCCCGCCGCGATCCCGGCCGCGCCGGATCACCGGCCAGCAGCACCCGCAGCGCCAGCACCATCCACGCCGCACCGCGCCTGCGCGCCAGCGGTTCGGCCACGGCGGGCCTGCGCACCGGCACCCCGGCGGCCAGCAACGCCCGCCGCAGCGGCGCCAGCGACAGTGGCACCGAACGCACGATCACCGCCATCGCCGACCACGGCACACCGTCGGTGAGATGCGCACGCCGCAGATGGTCGGCGATGAGCGCGGCCTCCTTGGCGGGTGTGGAGAGCACCCGCACCCGCACACTCGACTCGTCGGCCGGGGGTGTGGCGTCGGTGGCGAGCCGCCCGGCAGGTCCCGCCGCACCTGCTGATTCCGACGACGGGTCGCCGGTGACGAACCGACCGGCAGCACGAGCGCCCCCGATTTCCGGTGACAGGTCGGCAGCCGCGAACAGGTCAGCCGAGACCGCCCCGTCGACCGGCTCCCGCGGCGGCTCGTCCGCGGCGATCAGGCCACCGCTGGACACGTCATCGGTGAGCTGGGCCGGGACCGTCGCGTCCTCGGACTCCGGTGGTCCCGGCACGATGCGGTGTCGTGCGCTGCCGGGCAGGCGGGCGGCGATGCGGGCGGTGGCCAGGCGGATCGGGGCACCGCTGCGATGGTTGTGGCGCAGAATGATCCGACGTTGTGGGGTGGTGTCGAGGTCGGTGAGGAAGCGGGCGTCCGCGCCACGGAAGGTGAACACCGCCTGGTCCGGGTCGCCGGTGATCACCGTGCTCGCGCTACCGCTGCCGATGGCGCGCACCAGGGTGGCGGCCTGCGGGTCCAGGTGCTGGGCGTCGTCGGCGAGCAGATACCGGATTCGTTCTCGTTCCGCGGCGAGCAGATTCCGGTCGCCGGCCAGCGCGTCCAGGGCCGCGCCGACCAGTTCGGCGGCGTCGAGGGCGGGCGCGGTGGCCTCCGGTGCGGTGACACCGACCGACCAGCGCAGCATCGACGCCTCTTCATAGCGCTGGAAGAACCGGCCCGCGGCCACCCAGGCGTCGTTGTGGTGTTCGCGGCCGAGCGCCATCAGGTCCTCGGGTCCGAGACCGCGTTCGGTGGCGCGCAACATCAGGTCACGCAGTTGTTCGGCGAACCCGCCGAGGGTGAGGGCGGCGTGCAAGCGCGAGGGCCACAGCTCGCGTGCACCGGCTTCGATGTCGGTGAGGTCGCCGCGCAGCATCTCGCGCAGTACCGCGTCCTGTTCGGCGCCGGTGAGCAACCGGGGCGGCGGATTGCCGTGCAGGTCCGCGTGGCGGCGCAGTACCGAGAACGCGTAGGAGTGCAGGGTGCGCACCATCGGTTCACGGGTGGCGCCGGGGATACCGCCCGCGTGCGGCCCCAACTGGTGGGTGATCGCGTCGCGCAGGGCCGCGGCCGCGTGTTTGGTGTGGGTGAGGACCAGCAGCGATTCGGGGTCGGCGCCGGCACGGATACGGGCGGTCACCAGGTCGACCAGCAATGCCGTCTTGCCGGTGCCCGGACCGCCGAGTACCTGCCAGGGTGACCAGCCGGGGCGCGGGGGCGCGGGTTGAGCCTGTTCGGCGAACAGCGCGCGAACAGGCGCGCCCCAGGCTCGTGGCCGGGGCGCCGGTGTTGTCCGGCGCACTAGTCGCACCGAGCTGTCCGATCGCACCCGGCTATTGCAACAGACCCGTCCGACACGCCTGTCCTCCCCTGCCCGGGGCCACGCTGCGCCCCGGCACGCGACCGGCCAGAATGGCAGTCGTGTCCTCGCTTCATGTGCACCGTTTCGGTCCCGCCGACGGTCCGGTCGTCCTCGCCCTGCACGGTCTGACCGGGCACGGCAACCGGTGGGAAACCCTCGCCGTCCGACATCTGCCGCTGGCCCGGGTGATCGCGCCGGACCTGCGCGGACACGGCCGGTCCAGTTCCCTGCCGCCGTGGGACTTCGAGACCGTGGTCAACGACCTGGCCGACCTCGTGCGCGCCGAGACCGACGGTCCCGTGGTGGTGGCCGGGCATTCGTTCGGTGGCGCGGTCGGCATCCACCTGGCGCGCGCGCATCGCGAGCTGGTGCGCGCGCTCGTGCTGCTCGACCCGGCCATCGGCATCGACCCGGCCCTGATGGCCGAGGTGGCGCAGGCCGATCTCGCCTCCCCGGACTACACCGATCTCGCCGAGGCCCGGTCCGACAAGCAGGCCAGCGCGTGGGGCCGCGACGACGTCGACCCCGCCGAATTGGCGCGCGAGCTGGCCGAGCACCTGGTCCCCGCCGCGAACGGCCGAGTGCGCTGGCGGGTCTTCCAGCCTGCCATCACCTCCTACTGGGGGCAGCTGGCCCGCCCGTTCGTGCTGCCGCCCGCCGACCTGCCGACCCGGCTGGTGCAAGCCGCCGCGGTACAGCCGCCGTATGTGCGCCCGGAGTTCCGCGCCGCCCTCGGCACGCAGCTGAGCGACTTCGCCGCCTACGACTGGGACTGCGACCACATGGTGCCCCAGGCCCGGCCCGCCGAGACGGCCGCGCTGATCACCGAGGTGCTGTAGACCGTGCCCGCGACCACCGACGAACAGGTCGAGCGGGTGCGCGCGCTCGTCGCCGCCATCCCGGCGGGGCGGGTGCGCACCTACGGCGACATCGCCGCCGCGGCGGGCCTGTCCTCGGCTCGCACTGTCGGCTGGATCATGCGCACCGACTCCGCCGACCTCCCCTGGCACCGGGTGATCGGCGCGTCCGGCCGCCCCGCCGCTCACTTGGCCGGGCGCCAGCTGCGCCTGCTCGCCGAGGAAGGGACGCCGATCACCGACGGCCGGGTCGACCTCCGCCGAGCCCGGTGCTAGCAGCGGCGCGCCGAGCACCGACACGCCGCCGCACTAGCATGACTGTCGTGCCGACTACCGGATCCAGGATCAGCCGATGACCGCCGCCGACGCGATTGTGCTGGCGGGTGGGCGCGCCAGCCGGATGGGCGGGGTGGACAAACCCGCGATCGTGGTCGGCGGGCGCTCGATGCTCGACGCGGCGCTGGCTGCGGTGCGCGAGTGCGGTGAGGTCGTCGTGGTGGGGCCGCATCGCCCCGAGTTGGATTCGCGGTTCGCGCAGGTGCGGGAAGTGCCGCCCGGTTCCGGCCCGGTCGCCGCGATCGGGAGCGGATTGAGCGCGCTGCGCCCCGATTCGGCGCAGTGGGTGGTGGTGCTGGCCGCCGACATGCCGTTCCTGACGGTGGCGACGGTGCGCGAATTACTGCGCCACGCAAAAGAGTCCACCACCGATGCGGTGTTCGCGATCGATGCTTCCGGGCGTCCGCAATATCTGGTCGGTGTCTGGCGGCGCAGCGCGCTGGTGGCCGCCCTGGCTGCTCTGGGCGCGCTGGTGAATCAGCCGATGAAGGCCATCGTGCCCATCGACACCACACTGGTGGAACTCCCCGGGACGGGCGACTGTGACACCGAGGAAGAGGTCCGCAAGGCCCGCGAGACACTGGCCGCCGACCGCGCCGCGGCCCGGCTCGACCTCACCGAAGCCAGGGATCAGCTGGCCACCGGTCTGACCCAACTGGTGGCCTACGAGGCCGAACTGGGTGAGGTGCGTGGCGCCGCGCTGGCCGCCCCGATCACCGCCGCCGGCGCCCTGCCCCGTTTCGACGTCTCGGCGATGGACGGTTACGCGGTGTGTGGTGACGGCCCGTGGCAGTTGCGCCGCGATATCGGATTCGCCGGTGGCGCACGGCCGGTCGGCCTGCTGCCGGGTGAGGCCGTGCGCATCGCCACCGGTGCGCACGTGCCCGACGGCACCACCTCGGTGTTGCGCGACGAGTTCGCCACCGTCACCGGTGACGAACTGTCCCGGTTGCCGGGCACCCCGGTGCGCGGGGATGTGCGAAACAGCGGCGAGGACCGCAAGATCGGGGACCTCGTCGCCCCGGCGGGCACCCGGGTGACCGCGGCGCTGCGCTCGGCCGCCGCCTCGGTGGAGGTCACCGCCGGGCTGGTGCGTGGCCCGGTGCGCGCGCGAATCGTGATGACCGGCGACGAAATTCGCAGCACCGGCCCGTTGCAGACCGGACAGACCCGTGACTCGATCGGCCCGGTGCTGCCCGAACTGCTCGCCGGATGTGGCGTGCGGGTGGTCGACCGGGTACACCTGCGTGACACCGCGCACGGCTTCGACGACATGCTCACCGCGACAGATGGTTTCGACCTGCTCGTGGTGGTCGGTGCGACCGGTGGCGGTGCCGCCGACCAACTGCGCACCGCGATCGCGCGTACCGGCGCCGACGTTGTGGTCCCCCGATTGTCACTGCGCCCAGGTGGTTCCACCGTTGTCGCCGAACTACCCACCGGCCCCACGGTTCTCGGGCTTCCCGGCAATCCGTTCGCGGCCGTCGCGGTGCTGCTCGCCCTGACTCCGGCGATCGTCGCGGGCCGCACCGGCACTGCCCTGCCCCGCAAGATCGTCGGCCCGCTGCACAATGGCGCCCAGATCGCGGGCCCCGTCCAGCGCATCACCCCCGCCCGCTACGCCCCCCTGGGCGGTTGGACCGGTGATGCCACCGTGCGCACCGCCCACCTGGCCGGTCTCATCGACCGCGACGGCCTGGTGATCGTTCCCCCGGGCGCCGTGGACGGCACCGTCGTCGAATTCCTCCCGCTCCCGAGCTGATCCGGGGCGCCACAGCCACCCGCACCGACCCGAACACGCCGCATTCGCGCTGGTCGTGAACCTATTTTGCGCTCAGCTCTACCGCTGGGCCGTAGTGATGCCTATCGTTGATCGGGTCAGGCGTGAGACACCTCACCGTGGGGTGAATGGCGTCGGACAGTGCGTGAAGACCAATCACTTATCCCTCGGAAAGGACCGTGTGGAGATGGCTGAGAAGTCGAAAAAAGCGCCGAAGAAGATGCCCAAACAGATGCCGCGACAGCAGCAGCAACAGCGGCAAGAGCAGGGCGAGGACTCGCAGGACATGAGGCGAGCAGGTCAGGACGATCGGCGTGAACCACGCCGCCCCGGCCATCACTGATCCACGTGTGTCGACGAGCCGCCGGTATCACTACCGGCGGCTCGTCCACGTCGACCTCACCGCCCACCGCCTGCCACGAATCCGTCCGGCCCACGACGATCCGCCGCGAGACCGCGAGCGGGTACCGCGTCGAGCAGGTGGCGGATGCACACCGATGCGCCGGACCCCACGCAGATTCCGCCGCCCCGGCCCCTCCTCCGCACCGTCGCCCGGTCGACGGCCCGGTGCGCCGGGACCGGACCGCGACTGACCCACCGCCCCGCAGCTGTGGCCGGTCGCCGTCGAGGATGCGCAGGCGACCTCACCCGCCGCCCCCCCGACAAAGGCGACAGCACCTGCCCAACGGCTGGATGTGTGGATCCGACTGTCAAGGTGCCGGTTCGGTGCCCTCGCCCGATCGGATACCGTTGACCAGGCGCGATGACGGCACTCGGCGGTGAGGAACCCAACCTGATGGATGACAGTTCGCTGATCTGGGACGACGGGGTGCTCGTCACCATCGACCAGCGGTGGCTGCCACACGAGGTGCGCGAACTGCGGCTCGACACCGTCGACGCGATCATCGACGCGATCGGCACGCTCGCCATCCGTGGCGCGCCGGCGATCGGCATCGCCGGAGCGTTCGGCGTGGTCATCGCGACCAGGACGCACACGGGCACCGACGGGGTGGCCGCCGCCCACGCCGCGGCCGACCGGATCGCCGCCGCCCGCCCGACCGCGGTGAACCTGGCGTGGGCCGTGCGGCGGGCGCGCGCCCGGATCGCCGAGGGCGCCGACGCCGTGCTGGCCGAAACCCTCGACATGCTCGCCGAGGACGGCCGGGTGAACCTGGCCGCCGCCACCCATGCCGCCGACCTGGTGCAACGACTCTGCGGTGACCGGCCGCTGCGCCTGCTCACCCATTGCAACACCGGGCGCCTGGCCACCAGCGCGGTCGGCACCGCGATCGGGGCACTGCGGGTGTTGCACGCGCGCGGCGCGGTGGCCGAGGTGCTCGTCGACGAGACCCGGCCGCTGTTGCAGGGCGCCCGGCTCACCGCGTGGGAACTGGCCGAGGCGGGTATCCCGCACCGGCTCACCATCGACTCCGCCGCCGCGTGGGCGATGGCCACCGGTCAGGTGGATGCCGTGCTGGTCGGCGCCGACCGGATCACCGCCAACGGCGACGTCGCCAACAAGATCGGTACCTTCGGCCTGGCGTTGGCCGCGCGTCACCACGGCCTTCCGTTCCTGGTGGTGGCCCCGGAGTCCACCCGCGACACCGCGATGGCGACGGGCGCGCAGATCGTGGTGGAACAACGGGCCGCCGCTGAAGTCACCGGATTCGGTGGCGTCGCCACCGCGCCCACGGGAACCGCCGTGTTCAATCCCGCCTTCGATGTGACACCGGCCGAACTGGTCACGGCGGTTGTCACCGAAAACGGTGTGGTGTACCGGAATTCGGACCTTTTCGACGGGAACGGCCGGGCCGTGAACACTGGATCGTCCGAAGCGGTCGCAGGCACACCCCTCGGCGGCGAAGCGGCGACATCGGTCACGAGGCCCGGCGGGGCCATGGGCACTCGCCCATCCGCTTCGCACGCACACGCTGCGGCAGGACGGGCGATCGCGGCCGTCGCGTGCCAGCTGTATGAACGCGGTTGGATGCCGGGCACCGCGGGCAACATCTCGGTGCGCATCGCCGAGCCGGACCGAGCGGCCGACGGAGCCGCCCGACCGCGCACCGGCACCGCCCTGATCACTGCCAGCGGTTTGTCCAAAGGTGAACTGGCCGAAGACGATATGGTCCTGGTCGACATCGCCGACACCACGCCCCGGCCGGGACAGCACCGCAAGCCTTCCGCGGAGACCAGCATTCACACCGCCGTGTACCGCGCCCGGCCCGCCGGTGCCGTGGTACACGTGCACTCCCCGTTCGCCACCGCGCTGGCGACCACCACCGCACCCCACAGCGACACCGTGCGGATCACCGGTTACGAACTACTCAAGGGCTTCGGTTTGCCGGACCCGTCCGCGGTCGATATTCCGGTGTTCCCGAACTGGCCGCAGGTTTCGCGAATCGGCGCCGACATCGAAACCTACCTGCGCGAAAACCCCGGCGCCGCACCGGTTCTTCTCATCACCGGGCACGGCATCACCACCTGGGGTGACACTCTTGCCCAGGCGCGTGATCGCGCCGAATGCCTGGAAGCGTTGTGCGAGTTGATCGCCCGTACCGGACGCACCGACGCCCTGCCTCTCGAGATCGGATAGTTGATGACCCTGCTGCAAGTGATGGCCGCCGACAACGCCACCGATGTGCGTGTGCGTACCACCGTCCCCACCGAGATCGGCGCCGAACTGGCGAAGTACGGCATCGCGTTCTCCCGCTGGGATGTCGTCGCCGACGCCACCACCACCGATTCCGACGCCCTGCTGGCCCACTACGCGCCGCACATCGGTGAACTCGACGCCGCGCTGCGCTACCGGCACATCGACGTCGCCCGCATCCGCCCCGACGACGCCGACCCGGCCTGGCCGGCCACCGCGGCGGGCGCGCGCGCGAAATTCCTCGACGAGCACCGCCACGCCGAGGACGAGGTGCGCTTCTTCGCCGCCGGTCGCGGCTGCTTCTACCTGCACCTCGACGATGCCGTGCTGGCCACCGTGTGCGAGGCGGGCGATCTGCTGTCGGTACCGGCGGGCACGCTGCACTGGTTCGACATGGGCGCGCGCCCCGACTTCATCGCCATCCGCTTCTTCGAGGAGGCCGACGGCTGGATCGGCGACTTCACCGGCGACCCGATCAGCGCGAGCTTCCCCACGCTCGACGAACTGCTCGCATGACCCGCGCGATCGTCCTAGACATCGAGGGCACCACCAGCCCCACCGATTCGGTCCGCACCGACCTCTACGGCTACACCGCGGCCCGCCTGCCCGGTTGGCTTGCCGAGAACACCGGTGCCGCAGCGGATCCGGTACTCACCGTGACCCGCGAGCTCGCCGATGAGCCCGCGGCCGACAGCGCGCGGGTCGCCGAGATCCTGCGCGGCTGGCTGGAATCGGATGTGAAGGCCGAACCGCTCAAGGCCGCCCAGGGCGCGATCTGCGCCGAGGGTTTCCGCGCGGGCGAACTGCGCGGACGCTTCTTCGACGACGTGGTCCCCGCCCTGCGCGACTGGCGGGCGGCCGGACTGCCGCTGTACGTGTACTCCTCGGGTTCGCAACGCAATCAACGGGATTGGTTCACCTTCGCCGAGTCCGGTGACCTGTCGGGCCTGATCACCGACCACTTCGACCTGGTCACCGCCGGCCCCAAACGCGAGGCCGCGTCCTACGGGGTGATCGCCGGGCGCATCGCCGTCCCGGCGCCGCAGATCCTGTTCCTGTCCGATCACCCGGACGAGCTCGACGCCGCGGTCGCCGCGGGCTGGCAGGTGATCGGCGTGCACCGCCGAGGCGAACCCCATCCCCCACGGCCACCGCATCGCTGGGTGAGTTCGTTCACCGAAGTCACCCCGTAACGCGTCTCGAGGTCCTGATCCGCGGACCAGGACCTCGAGACGTCGACGTCAGGACGAGGAGACCGTCGCCTTCTCGCGTTCGCCTTCCGGTTCGTAGGTCTCCCAGAAGGTGGCATTGCGGATGCCGAGCGGGGCCGGGTCGAACACCGGGTCCTTTCCTTCCTTCTTCTGTTTCTCGAAGTCGCGCAGGGCCTTGAAGGCGGGCTGCTGGACGATGAGGATGCCGATGATGTTGAGCCAGGCCATCAGGCCGACGCCGATGTCACCGAGGGTCCAGGCTTCGCTGGCGGTGGACAGCGCACCGGTCGCGACCGACACCAGGATCAGGGCCTGCAGAACCAGGGTGGTGTTGCTGCCGACGGTGCCGCGGATCACGGGGACCACCTTGGGGGCGGCCTTGCCGACCAGGAACCGCAGGTTGGTGTCGGCCATGTAGTAGTAGGCGATGATCGTGGTCAGGCAGAAGAAGGCCAGCGACACCGCGATGAACGTCGAGCCGAAACCACCCCACAGGGTGTCGACGGCGGTCTGCGCGTAGGCCGGGCCCACGGCGATGTCGGAGGGCAGCGCGCCGCCTTCGTGCAGCACGGCACCGTCGGCCGATTCGCCGTCGAAGACGCGGTAGGCGCCGGTCGACAGGATCAGGAAGCCGGTGGCGGTGCAGATGAACAGGGTGTCGATGTACACCGCGAACGCCTGCACGAGGCCCTGCTTGGCGGGGTGGGAGACCTCGGCGGCCGCGGCCGCGTGCGGGCCGGTGCCCTGGCCTGCCTCATTGGAGTAGACGCCGCGCTTGACGCCCCACATGACCGCCGAGCCCACGATGGCGCCGAAGGCCGAGTCGAGTCCGAGTGCGCTGCGCACGACCAGGGTGAGGATCTCGGGAATCTGGCCGACGTTCGCGAAGACGATGACCATCGAGATCAGGATGTAGGCCACCGCCATGAACGGCACAACCACCGAGGCGAAGGCGGCGATGCGCTTGACGCCGCCGATGATGACGAACGCGAGCACGATCACGGAGCCGAGGGCGATGACCCACTCCGACAGGCCCCAGGCCTGGTTCATCGCGGCGGTCATCGAGTTGGCCTGCACGCTGGGCAGCAGCACACCACAGGCGAGCACGGTGACCGCGGCGAAGATCACGGCGTACACCTTGAACAGCGGTGCCGCCTTGGTGTGGGCCATCGCCCGGCTGAAGTAGTACGCGGGTCCGCCGCGGTACTCCTGGGTGAGCGGGTCGCGGGTCTTGTAGACCTGGCCGAGGGTGCATTCGACGAAGGAGGTCGACGCGCCGAGGAAGGCCACCACCCACATCCAGAACAGCGCGCCGGGGCCGCCGAAGGCGATGGCGGTGGCCACACCGGCGATGTTGCCGGTGCCGATACGCCCGGACAGCGACATGGCCAGCGCCTGGAACGAGGAGACGCCCGAGGCCGACTTCTGCCCCTTCAACAGCAGCCGGACCATCTC
Organism: Nocardia halotolerans; assembly: GCF_042650145.1. Taxonomy (NCBI): domain Bacteria; kingdom Bacillati; phylum Actinomycetota; class Actinomycetes; order Mycobacteriales; family Nocardiaceae; genus Nocardia; species Nocardia halotolerans. The sequence continues at coordinate 716,657 of NZ_JBHSDL010000014.1, forward strand.
CGGGACCTGGCGGATCTGCACGAATCTGGTCCGGACCGAGAAGTACACGCCCGCGGCCAAACACAAATAGACCAACGAGTCACTCCAGATATACCCGTTGATCGTGGTCAAGAAATCAGCCACTGGTTCGTACTCCCTGTCAGCGATCGATGATAGGGAGTCATGATCGCACGCCCATAGCTCTCGGATTGCTGAGTACATAAAGTTCGGCCACGGGCACCCGCCGCGTAGCCCGCCCCATGCGCGCGAGGGCGGCGACCCAGGTCACCAGGGGCGTGTAAACAAATGTAAACCGTCCGAGAACCAGCCGTTTCCGAAGCATCACCGCCTGCCCGGCGCCGGGCCGCCGCACCATCGCATCAGCCCTGTTCGCACCCCGTTCACGCTGGTCGCACCGTCATCGGCGGCCGGGCCACCCGGCGCCTCGGTGACCACCACATTTCGCCCGCCTCACAGCTCACCGCACCTCGATCATGGGTGTGAGAAGTTCGTTTTGACCGGCCGGTCCCCCTCTTTACAGTTGCCCTCAACAGCCCGATTTCACAAGCTCGAAGGGGGCGTCGTGGTTAATTCGCGCACTCATGGTCCGTCGCCCACCGATATCGGTGACACCCTGCTGAACCTCGGAAAATACTTCCAGCGCGGTGAGGTGTCGCCGGACAACCGGTCGGTGTACAAGGTCGGCGGCCGCGATGCCGACGCGTTCTACCGGGACCGCTGGTCGCACGACAAGGTGGTGCGTTCCACCCACGGCGTGAACTGCACCGGTTCGTGCTCGTGGAAGATCTACGTCAAGGACGGCGTGATCACCTGGGAGTCCCAGCAGACCGACTACCCGTCGGTGGGTTCGGACAAGCCGGAGTACGAACCGCGCGGCTGCCCGCGTGGCGCCTCGTTCTCCTGGTACACCTATTCCCCGGCCCGGGTGCGCTATCCATACGTGCGCGGCGCCCTGCTCGAGCTGTACCGCACGGCCAAGGCCGAGCTGAAGGATCCGGTGCTGGCCTGGGAGTCCATCGTCGAGGACCCGGTCAAGGCCAAGACCTACAAGCACGCCCGCGGCAAGGGCGGGTTCGTGCGCGCCGAGTGGTGGGAAGCCGCCGAGATCGCCGCCGCCGCCCACGTGCACACCATCAAGCGGTACGGCCCCGACCGGGTGGCCGGCTTCTCGCCCATCCCGGCGATGTCGATGGTCAGCCATGCCACCGGCGCGCGATTCGTGTCGCTGATCGGCGGCTACATGCTCTCCTTCTACGACTGGTACGCCGATCTGCCGGTGGCCTCACCGCAGGTGTTCGGTGACCAGACCGATGTGCCGGAGTCGGCCGACTGGTTCGACGCGGGCTACCTGATCATGTGGGGCTCCAACGTCCCGGTGACGCGGACTCCCGACGCGCACTACATGACCGAGGCCCGCTACCGCGGCCAGAAGGTGGTGGTGGTCTCCCCCGACTACGCCGACAACACCAAGTTCGCCGACGAGTGGGTGGCCGCACGACCCGGTACCGACGCGGCACTGGCGATGTCGATGGGGCACGTGATTCTCAAGGAGTTCTTCCTGGAGAAGCAGACTCCGATGTTCACCGACTACATCAAGTCCTTCACCGACCTGCCGTATCTGATCTGCCTCGACGAGAGCGCGGACCCGGGCACCGACGGCGAAAAGCCCGCGCTGCCCGGCAAATTCCTCACCGCGGCCGACCTCGGCCACACCGGCGAGGGCGCCGAGCACAAGCCGGTTCTGCTCGATCAGGACGCGAATCCGGTGGTGCCCAACGGGTCACTGGGGCATCGGTTCAACGAGGGCGACGCGGGTAAGTGGAATCTCGATCTCGAGGGCGTGAACCCGCTGCTGAGTCTGCTCGGCCACTCCGACGAGGCACCGGCCACCATCGCGCTGCCGCGCTTCGACACCGATGTCGCCGGGTCGATCCAGCGTGGCGTACCGACGAAAACTGTTGCGGGTAAACGTGTCACGACGGTCTTCGACCTGCTGCTGGCCCAGTACGGTCTCGGCCGCGACGGGCTGCCGGGCGAATGGGCCCAGGGCTACGACGACGCCGACTCCCCGTACACCCCGGCCTGGCAGGAACGCATCACCGGTGTGCCCGCCGTGCAGGCCGCGCGCATCGGCCGCGAATTCGCCGACAACGCGCGACGTTCCGGTGGTCGCTCGATGATCCTGATGGGCGCGGGCACCAACCACTGGTTCCATTCCGATCAGATCTACCGTGCCTTCTTCACCCTGACGCTGCTCACCGGCTGCCAGGGCAAGAACGGTGGCGGCTGGGCGCATTACGTGGGCCAGGAGAAGTGCCGCCCGGTCACCGGCTGGGCCACGCTGGCTTCGGCGACCGACTGGCAGCGGCCGCCGCGGCAGATGCAGGGCACCGTGTTCTGGTATCTCACCAATGACCAGTGGCGCTACGACCCGTTCACCTCGGACTCGTTCGCCTCACCGCTGGGCAAGGGCAAGTTCGCCGGTCGCACCGCCGCCGACAACATCGCCCTGGCGAGTCGCCTCGGCTGGATGCCGAGCTATCCGACGTTCAACCGCAACCCCCTCGACCTCGCCGACGAGGCGGCCGCCGCCGGAAAGACCCCGGCCGAGCACGTCGTCGACGGCCTGAAGTCCGGTGATCTGCGTTTCGCCTGCGAAGACCCCGACGCACCGGAGAACTTCCCCCGCGTGCTCACCGTGTGGCGCGCGAACCTGCTCGGCTCCTCGGGCAAGGGCAACGAATACTTCCAGAAGCACCTGCTCGGCTGCGGATCGAACCTGCAGACCAGCGACGCCACCGGGGTGCGCCCGCAGGAACTGGAATGGCGCGACGAAGGTGCCGAGGGCAAGCTCGATCTGCTGCTCGCCCTCGATTTCCGGATGACCAGCACCACCCTGTTCGCCGACATCGTGCTGCCGGCCGCCACCTGGTACGAGAAGCACGACCTGTCCTCCACCGACATGCACCCCTTCGTGCACGCGTTCTCCCCCGCCATCTCCCCGCCGTGGGAGGCCAAGACCGACTTCGAGGCGTTCCACCGGATCGCGCGCGGGTTCTCCTGGCTGGCCGAAAAGCATCTGGGCACCCGCAAGGACATCGTCGCGGTGCCGTTGCAGCACGACTCCCCCGACGCGCTCGCCCAAGCCGGCGGCACCGTGCTGGACTGGAAAGCCGGTGAGTGCGAACCGATTCCGGGCAAGACCATGCCCAAGATCGTGGAGATCGAACGCGACTACGCCAAGATCGCGGAGAAGCTGGCCGCGCTCGGTCCGCTGGTCGACACCTTGGGCGTGACCACCAAGGGCATCACCACCTACCCCGACGCCGAAGTCGAATATTTGGCCGGGCAGAACGGCACCATCGTGTCCGGCGTCGCCGCCGGGCGGCCGTCGCTGGCCAAGGACACCCACGCCGCCGAGGCCATCCTGTCGCTGTCGGGCACCACCAACGGCCGCCTCGCGGTCGAGGGCTTCGAGGCACTGGAACGGCGCACCGGCACCGAACTGGCCGACCTCGCCGCAGAGGCCGAGGGCAAACGGATCACCTTCGCCGACACCCAGGCGCGGCCCGTGCCGGTGATCACCTCACCGGAATGGTCCGGCAGCGAGAGCGGCGGACGCCGGTACTCGCCGTTCACCATCAACGTAGAGCGGCTCAAGCCGTGGCACACCCTCACCGGTCGTCAGCACTTCTATCTCGACCACGACTGGATGATCGAACTCGGTGAGCAACTGCCGATCTTCCGGCCACCACTGGACATGTCGGCGTTGTTCGCCGAGCCCGGTATCGGCAATGTCAGCGGCAACGGTCTGACGGTGCGCTACCTGACCCCGCACTCCAAATGGTCGATCCACTCCGCCTACCAGGACAACCTGCACATGCTGACGCTCTCGCGCGGCGGTCAGACGATCTGGATGTCGGACCGCGACGCGAAAAAGATCGGCGTGGCCGACAACGACTGGATCGAGGCGATCAACCGCAACGGTGTGGTTGTCGCCCGCGCGATCGTCTCGCACCGCATGCCCGAGGGCACGGTCTTCATGTACCACGCCCAGGACCGTGCGGTCGACGTGCCGCGCATCGAAGGCGCCGAGGACACCACCGCGGAAGCCAAGGGCAAACGCGGCGGTATCCACAACGCGCTCACCCGCGTGCTGATCAAGCCCTCCCATCTGATCGGCGGCTACGCCCAGCAGTCGTTCGCCCTGAACTACCACGGCCCCACCGGAAATCAGCGTGACGAGGTCACCACGATCCGCCGCCGGTCACAAGAAGTGGAGTACTGACGTGCGACGAGGTCACCACGCTGAATCCAATGGCCGGTCACAAGAAGTGGAGTACTGACGTGCGACGAGGTCACCACGCTGAATCCAATGGCCGGTCACAAGAAGTGGAGTACCAACCATGCGCGTAATGGCTCAACTTGCCATGGTCATGAACCTCGACAAGTGCATCGGCTGCCACACCTGCTCGGTCACCTGCAAGCAGGCCTGGACCAATCGTGGTGGCACCGAATACGTGTGGTTCAACAATGTGGAAACCCGCCCGGGGCAAGGGTATCCGCGTCAGTACGAGGACCAGGAGAAGTGGAAGGGCGGCTGGACGCTCAACAAGCGCGGCAAGCTCACCCTGAAATCCGGGTCGCGGTTCAAGCGGCTGATGAACATCTTCGCCAACCCCGATCTGCCCACCGTCGACGACTACTACGAGCCGTGGAGCTACGACTACGACAATCTGCTGTCGTCGCCGCCCATGGACACCACCCCCGTGGCACGGCCCAAGTCGCTGATCACCGGGGAGGACACCAAGGTCACCTGGGGCGCCAACTGGGACGACGACCTGGGCTCGGGCCCCGAGCAGGTCGGCAAGGACCCGTTGCTCGGCAAGCTCGAGGACAAGGTGAAACTGGAGTTCGAAGAGACCTTCATGTTCTACCTGCCGCGCATCTGCGAGCACTGCCTGAACCCCTCGTGTGCCGCAGCGTGCCCCTCGGGGGCGATCTACAAGCGCGAGGAAGACGGCATCGTGCTCGTCGACCAGGACAAGTGCCGTGGCTGGCGGCAGTGCATCACCGGCTGCCCGTACAAGAAGATCTACTTCAACCACAAGACCGGCAAGGCCGAGAAGTGCACGTTCTGCTACCCGCGCGTGGAGGTCGGCATCCCGACCGTGTGCTCGGAGACCTGCGTGGGACGGCTGCGCTACATCGGGGTGATGCTCTACGACGCCGACGCGGTGCTCGACGCGGCCCAGGTCACCGACCCGCAAGACCTGTACACCTCCCAGCTCGGCGTGTTCCTCAACCCGCACGACCCGCGGGTGATCGCCGAAGCCGAGAAGGCCGGCATCTCACCGGAATGGATTACCGCCGCGCAGGATTCACCGGTGTACAAGCTGATCGTCGACTACCAGCTGGCGTTGCCGCTGCATCCGGAATACCGCACCATGCCGATGGTCTGGTACGTACCGCCGCTGTCGCCGGTGGTGGATGTGCTCACCGAAACCGGTCACGACGGCGAGGACGCGCGAAACCTTTTCGGCGCCATCGACGCATTGCGCATCCCGGTGCAGTATCTGGCCGAATTGTTCACCGCCGGTGAGCTGGGCCCGGTGCGGTCCTCGTTGCAGCGGTTGGCCGGGATGCGGGCATTCATGCGCTCGGTGAACCTCGGGGAGGAACCCGAACCCGGGATCGCGCCGTCGATCGGGCTCGAGCCCGAAGAGATCGAGGCCATGTACCGGTTGCTGGCTATCGCCAAGTACGAGCACCGGTATGTGATCCCCTCGGGTGCGACTTCCAAAGCCCACGAACTGGATTCGCTGGCCACCGGATGCAGCCTCGACACCGACGGCGGGCCGGGTATGACCGCCTTCGACCAGGTCGTGGAGAAGTTCTCGCTGTCCGACACCAATCAGGCGGCGCCGGAGGAGAAGTCGGGTCGGATCAACTTGCTCAACTGGGACGGGCGCAGCACCAGCGGACTCGTGCCGACCACGAACGGCAGCGACGGCGACAAGAACACTGCCGTCACCGACTCGCCCGTGAGCGGTGTCACGCCATGAGTCTGCTTTCCATTCGTAAACGACCCCAGCCGGTTACGGCGATGTCCGAGCACGACCGCAGGGTCGTGTGGCGGCTGGCCGCCTTGCTGCTGGACTACCCGGGCGAGCAGACCCTGGCGATGCTCAGCCAACTGTCCGAGGCCGCAGCGCGATTGCCGGAAGACGTGCGTGCGCACTTCACCGCGACCCTCACCTACCTGCGTGACACCTCGGCGATCGAGGTGGCCCAGAGCTACGTCGAGACCTTCGACATGCGCCGCCGCGCCAGCCTGCATCTGACCTTCTACGCCTTCGGCGACACCCGCAAGCGCGGGATGGCGCTGCTGCGGTTCAAGCACGCCTACCGTCAAGCCGGTGTGGAACTGGGCGACGAGGAGCTGCCCGACCACCTGCCGGTGCTGCTGGAATTCGCCGCCACCATCGACCCGATCGGCGGCGAACGACTGCTCGGCGAGCACGTGCCGGTGATGGAACTGCTGCGGCTCTCGCTGGGCGACAACAATTCCCCCTACAGCGGGGTCCTCGCGGCAGTACTCGCCACTCTGCCTCCGGTGACCACCGCCGATCGCAGGCGGATCGCCGAACTCGCCGCCCAGGGCCCGCCCGAGGAAGAGGTCGGCCTCGAACCCTTCGCCATGGACCCCGCCCTCTTCGACGCGACAGAAGGCCGCCGATGAACGCTACTATCCCGCTGCCCGAGGGCCTTTGGCTGATCCTGCCCTACATCGCGGCCACTTCCTTCGTGCTCGGCCATGTCTGGCGCTACCGCTTCGACCAGTTCGGTTGGACCACCCGTTCCTCGCAGATCTACGAGTCCAAGCTGCTGCAACTGGGCAGTCCGCTGTTCCACTTCGGCATGCTCGGGGTGTTCTTCGGGCATGTGGCGGGTCTGCTGATCCCGCAGTCCTGGACCGCCGCGGTGGGGATCTCCGAGCACACCTACCACCTGCTCGCGGTCGGTGCCGGTTCGGTCGCCGGACTGATGGTCGTGGCCGGGGTGGCGATCCTGTGTTACCGCCGCATCGTGATTCCGGCGGTACGCAAGAACACCAGCCGCAACGACGTCATGATGTACACCCTGCTGACGCTGGCCCTGGTCACCGGCCTACTCAACACCTGGGGTTCCAACCTGCTGTGGGGCACCTACAACTACCGTGACACGGTCTCGCCCTGGTTCCGCAGCCTGTTCTCGATCAGCCCCGAACCGGGACTGATGGTCGGTGTGCCCTGGACCTTCCAGCTGCACGGCCTGGTGGTGCTCGTCCTGGTGGCGGCCTGGCCCTACACCCGGCTGGTCCACATGTTCAGCGCACCCGTCGGCTACCTCACCCGGCCCTACATCGTGTACCGCCGCAAGGAAGTCGACACCAAGGACAAGACCCGCTTCGCCAAGGCTTGGGATTCACCGGTGACCCCGGAGCGCTGGTAGGCCACATCGTCGACCGGATCGTCCCATCGAGCGGGCGGCACCCATTGCCCACGGCACTGTAACGTGTTTCACTTTTGCGCATGAGTGACGTCCTCGCACCCGCCCGGCTCGGCCCACTCACCCTGCGCAACCGGGTGATCAAGGCGGCCACGTTCGAGGGGCGCACACCGCAGGCGCTGGTGACCGATGAACTGGTGCAGTTCCACCGGGAAGTCGCCGCGGGTGGCGTCGGGATGACCACGGTCGCGTATTGCGCGGTATCGCCGGGCGGACGCACCGACCGCCACCAGATCTGGATGCGCGAGGAAGCGGTGCCGGGCCTGCGCGAGCTCACCGCGGCCGTGCACGCCGAAGGCGCGGCGGTGAGTGCACAGCTCGGGCATGCGGGACCGGTGGCGAACGCGAAGTCCAACCGGTCGCCGGCGCTGGCACCGAGCCGGATGTTCAATCCACTCGGCATGCGGTTCACCAAGGTCCCCGACGCCCGTGCCCTCGCCGAAGTCGTCGCCGACCACGCGCGGGCGGCACGACTGGCGCGCGAGTCCGGCTTCGACGCCGTCGAGGTACATCTCGGGCACAACTACCTGGCCAGCGCGTTCCTGAGCCCGATGCTCAACCGCCGCAAAGACGATTACGGCGGGGCGTTGCGCAACCGGGCACGACTGGCCAGGGACGTGGTGCGCGCGGTCCGCGAAGCGGTGGGCGACACCATGGCCGTCACCGCCAAGCTCACCATGGAAGACGGTGTACGAGGCGGCTTCTCGATCGAGGAATCCCTGCAGGTGGCCCGGTGGTTACAGGACGACGGCGCCATCGACGCGCTCGAACTCACCGCGGGCAGTTCCCTGCTCAATCCGATGGCGATCTTCCGCGGCGACGCGCCACGCAAGAGTTTCGGGCGGGCCCTGCCGATTCCCGTCCGGTGGGGATTCCAGCTCGTCGGCAAGCAGTTCCTGCGCGAATACCCCTACCGCCCCGCCTACCTGCTCGACAAGGCGCGCCGCTTCCGCGCGGAACTGACGCTGCCGTTGATCTCGCTGGGCGGTATCACCGACCTGGCCACCGCCGAACAGGCCAGGGCCGAGGGCTTCGACTTCGTCGCGATGGGCCGTGCCCTGCTGCGCGAACCGGACCTGATCCGGCGCTGGTCGACCGAACCCACCGTCGCTTCACTGTGCACCCACTGCAACGAATGCGTACCGAGCATCTACACCAAGACCCACTGCGTGCTGCGCACGAGCTGAGCCGCACCGATCACTTCGCACGGTCCGCGCCGTCTCTACTCCGGGACGTCGGTTCGGCACCACCGTGTTCCGGCGATCGACAGGTGCCCGGAGGTTCCCGTGCCCGATTCCCGAACCGCGCTGTGGGCGATGGCGCAGGCCGAGCGTGCCGCACTGGCCGACGACCTCGCCGACCTGACCGACGAACAGTGGCATCGACCATCGCTGTGCGGATCCTGGACCATCGAAGAGGTCCTGGCCCATCTCACCGCCGCGGCGAGCACCGGACGGGTGCGCTGGGCAACCAGTGTCCTCGCCGCCCGGTTCGACTTCGACGAACACAACGACCGGCGCAAGGCCGACCAGCTCGGCAGGACACCGGCCGAGACGCTCGCCCGGTTCACCGCGATCATTCCCAGCACGACCGCGGCATCGGGGCACACGGCCGCGTGGCTCGGCGAGGTCGTCGTCCACGCCCAGGACATCCGCCGCCCGCTCGGGCTGAATTCCGCTCCAACGGTCGAAGCAGCCACCGCGGTCGCCGAGTTCTTCGCCGGCCGTGACTTCACCGTCCCCAGCCGCACCCGCACCGCCGGCCTGTGCCTGGCTGCGAGCGACGGGCCGTTCACCCACGGCACCGGGCCGCTGGTCAGCGGGACGACGATCGCGCTGACCATGGCGATGGCCGGCCGGCTCGACTACTGCGACGACCTCTCCGGGCCGGGTGTCGCACGGCTGCGCGATCGCATCACCGCCGACGCGAACTGAAAGGCCGCTACAACGCCGCGCGCACCGTGTCGAACCATGCCTGCGTGGCGACCAGACCCGCTTCGTTGTCCTTGCGGCCCTTGGTGAAGCCGAACAGGTCCGCGGCATAGCGGCTCAGCACGGTGCTTTCGGTTTCCGCCAGTTCGGCCAGGACCTCGGTATCGCCGAGCACGTAGGCGACCACCGCGACCTGGCCGGCGGGCCATTCGGTGCGGTAACCCGCCCAACCGTCGTCGCGGACGGCGCGCGCTCGGGCGAGCAGATCCTCGCGCAGCGCCTCGCGGTCGGCATCGGTGGGATGGCGTGGCTTGCCCCAGGTGATCCGTTTCGCGTCCGACATGTGGAGTCCTCTCGCTACGGTACGGGGGTGCGGACGTCGAGGCCGCCTCAGACCGCCAGTCCGCGTCGCGTGACTTTACCCGTGGCATTACGTGGCAGCGGGTCGGCGGTGATCCGCCAGCGGGCGGGAACTTTGAAGTAGGCCAGTCGGGCGGCGGCGAAGGCGCGCAGCTCCGCCTCGGTCACCGCACCCGTGTCGGCGACCACCACGGCGGCCACCTCCTGACCCAGGTCGGGATGGGCCACCCCGAACACCGCGCACTCGTGCACCGCCGGGTGTTCGACCAGCACGTTCTCGATCTCGGTCGGATACACGTTCTCACCGCCGCGCAGGATCAGGTCGGTGCGCCGGCCCGACACGGTGAGCCGGCCGTCGGTGACGGTGCCGAAATCACCGGAACGCAACCAGCGGCCCTCGTCGACAGCCGCGGCGGTGGCCGCTTCGTCGTTCCAGTAGCCGAGCATCACGTACGGACTGCGGATGCAGATCTCACCCTCCACCCCATCGGGCACGGGTGCGCCGTCGACGTCACGGATCTGCACGTCGACACCGAGGATGGGCCGACCGACCGATTCCGGGTCGGCCGCCAGATCCAGCGGGGTCGCCACGGTCGCGGCAGTGCCGCTCTCGGTGAGCCCGTAACTGGTGGTCACCGACAGTTGCGCGCCGGCGAGATGGGCGCGCAGCCGGTCGAGCAGGGCCGGTGCCGACGGTGCCGAGTTCAGTGACAGCGCCGCCAGCGAGGACAGGTCGTAGCGCGACAGGTCGTGGTCGAGCAGCCGGCTCGCCATGGTCGGTACCGCCGCCCAGTTGGTGATGCGCTCGCGTTCGACCAGCCCGAGGACGCGTCCCACGTCGAAAGCCCCGGCCGGGAACACCACCGTCGCGCCGGTGACCAGGCGCGGGATCGCCAGGTTGTGCAGGCTCGCGATGTGGAACAGCGGCGCGGTGACCAGATAGCGCCGTGCGATCGGTGCCTGCCCGGTGAGAGCGGCCGACATCGCATCGGTGAAGCGGTGATAATCGCTGACGGCCACCATGTTCCGGTGCGAATGCACCACACCCTTGGGCCGGCCGCTGGTGCCGCTGGTGTAGACGATGGCGGCCGGATCGTCTTCGTCGAGCGGGGTGGCCGGGATGTCGCCGGTGTGTTCGGCGATCAGGGCAGGCAGGTCGTGCTCCATTGTCAGCACCGGCACGTCGGTGCCCGATTCGGCCAGCACGGCGGTTCGTTTGGCGTCGGCGACGACGACCTTCGGTGTGGTGTGCCCCAGCCCGTAGGCGATCTCCGGCGGTGCCCACCAGGCGTTGTAGCCGACCGGGATGGCACCGAGGCACTGCGCCGCCCAGAACGTGATCACCCAGTCGGGCCCGTTGGCGGCGAAGATACCCACCCGGTCGCCCTTGCCGATGCCGTATCCACGGGCCAGCGCGGTCGCCAGCGCGCCGGCCGCCACGGCATGTTCGGCGAAGCTGAGGCGCCGGTCCTCGGAAACCAGGTATTCGCGCTGCCCCCAGGACAGCGACTGCTCGAGTAGTTCGCGCAGTGTGCGGCTGCGGTTCGCGAGCACCGGGATCGGCACCCCGAGCACCGGTTCGACGGTCATCTCGAACGGGGCCCCGGGCGCGGTGAGACCCGCGGCGACCTGCGCCATCATCGTCCGGGGATCAACGGCATCGGTCATCGGTTCCTCCACATGCGCCTTCGCGACGGCCGGGAGCACCGGCCGACGTGCGGTGCACCACACCCTAGCGAGGATCGCCGGACGATCGACCAGATCTGGGCAATCGGGCTACAGCAGGCCGAGCTCGCGCGCCCGCGCGATCGCCGCACCGCGCGCGTTCACCCCGAGCTTCTGATAGATCCCGCGCAGGTGCGTCTTGACGGTGTTCACCGAGACACCCAGGTCGGCGGCGATGCTCGTCGCGGTCAGCCCGGACGGCAGCTGACGCAGCACCAGCAGTTCGGTATCGGTGAGCCGCGGTGCGCCCGCGGCAGTGCCGCGGTGGGCGCGGACGTGGTCGACGAAGGCGTCGAAGCGCCCGAAGCGACCGCCCAGCCGGTCGAGCAGCTCGGCCGCACCCGGCACGTCCAGGAACGGGCGGACCAGTTGTTCGTCGTCGGCATGGGCCAGCGCCTGTTCGACGGCATCGTCGACCTTGCGCGGGCGATCGAGCAGCTCGGCCGCGACCCCGATCAGCAGCCACGCCGTGACCAGTGACCGGCTCGGCAGCGTGGCGGTGAGCACCGGGGTGAGCAGGGTCGACACGATGGCCGGCCGGTGGGTGTAGACGGCCAGGCCCGCCTCGGCCAGCACCATGTCCGGCGTGGCCCCGAGCACTCGCCTGGCGTGCTCCACCAAGTGCTGGGCCTCGGTGCGCGCCTGCCTGCGCAACAGCTGCCACAGCACTTCGGTGACCAGCGCACCCGTGCCGAGCAGCGCCGGGGACTCGTCGAGCAGCCGGTGCAGCTGTTTGCTCAGCGCGCCCGCCACGGCAGTACGGTCGGTGGCCGCCTCGGCGGTGAGCAGGCCGAGCACGATGCGGGCCTGCCGTAACGGCGCCGGGATGATCGTTTCGTCGGCGGTGTCGCCGGGTAGCTCGGGCAGTGGCCGTTCCAGCTCGAGCCCCTGCTGGAAGGCGCCGTAGGCCGCGGTCACCCGGGCCAGCGCGGCCTCGGTCGAATCGGTGAGTTCATAGCGGTCGGCGCAATCGATCGACTCCGCCGCGAGGGCACGCAGCTCCCCGATCCGGCCCGCGATACCGGCTGCCACAGCCAGCGCCGTTCTGGCCCGGACCGCCACCCGCCCGAGCCCGGCCTCCTCGGCGTACACGACGGCGTGCCGCAGCGCCGCCGCCCCGCTGGTGACCCGCCCACCGAACACCTCGGCACTGCCACAGTGCACTCCCGCGTAGCAGTCGAGATCGGGCTGACCGGTCACCTCGGGCAACGGCCACGGCAACGATGCCGAATCACCCACCAGCACAGCGACTCCCGCACTGACCGCGTGGTCGAGTGCGGTCACCCATTCGGTCGGCACCAGCGTCGAGGTGGGCCACGACCCCACGTGCGCGGACTCCAGATAGACCTCGGCGGCGGCGATTTCGCCCGACTCCACCGCCACCGCTGCGCGCAGCAACCGCACGAAGGTGTCCTCGGTGAGGCCGGGTACGTGCTCGATGGCCGCCAGCAGGGCATGACCGCTGCCGTCGAGCACCATCCGAATGCCCCACTCGCGCAAGAACTGTGCCAGTGCGGGCGCACCCGGCTCGGCCACTACGTGTTCGAGCGCCTGACCCGGCAGCCCCTCGGCGGTGAACCAGTTCGCGATCCGGCGGTGCAGGGCGGGTTGACGTTCGGGTCTGCTGTGCGCCGCCTCGGCCAGCAGATACGCGCGCAGCATCGGGTGATAGGTGTGCCAGAGTTCGCCGCCGTGCGCGCTGGTGTGCAGCGGGAAGTTGGCGCGCAACAGCTCGTCGAGCAGGCGTGGGGCGTCCGCACCGACCAGCTCCGCCGCCATCGGCAGGCAGAAGTGCGCGGGCACCGCTGTGGCCAGCAGGAATTCGAGGGTGCGCGGCGACAGTGACTCGATGAGCTCGGCGACGAGGAAATCGGCGACCGCGTGGGTGGGGCGGGCCAGCGCGGCCAGCGCGGTGCCGCGGTCATCGGCGTGGGCGTCCAGATAGATCGCGGCGATCCGCACCAGGGCCGCCCAGCCGCGGGTGAGAGTGTGCACGACGGTGAGTTCGTCGGTGGCGAGGTGACAGCCGTGCTGGGCGAGCAACTGGGCCACCCGTCGCGGCGACAGCTCCAGCTCGCCGGCCCCCACCCGGGCGAGCCGACCGGCCAACTCGAGGGTGTGCCAGCGCAGCGGCGGTTCGAATCGGCCCGCCACCAGCACTGTCAGCTGCGCAGGCAGGCGCGCCAGCAGGTATTCGAGGCCGGCCAGTTGCAAGGGATCGGTGAGCAGGTGCGCGTCGTCGATCACCAGCACCGCCGGATCGGCCTCGGCCAGCAGGTCGACCAGGTCGGTCGCGCGATCGATCGGGGTGCGCAGACCGGTGTCGCCGACGAGATCCGGTGCCGCGCCGAAGGCGCGGGCGATGGCGCACAGCAGCGCGTTGTCCTCGGCCAGGTGTTCGGTGACGGTGAGCCACGCGATGTGCGGTGCGTCTTTGCGCCGCCGCTTGTGCAACCAGTCGACCAGTGCCACCGTCTTGCCGCTGCCCGCCGGTCCGCACACCAGCACCGTGTGTCCGGCGCCGGCCGCGGCCCGGTCGAAACGGGAGTACAGCCGGGCGCAGGGCACCGGGGCGAAGGACAGTTCCGGAATCCCGGTGTCCACCCCGTGCCCGCCCCCAGCTATCGCCGGGCTTTCACTGTGGAAGTCCAGCGAACCTGACGACGGCGCCATCACGACCTCCTGAACTCGCTGTTCACGCAGGCGGCGACAGTGTTCCGCCGAGATCGACCGTAGGCGAACCCGCGTGCGCGCGTTTGCTCGTGCGACGCTCGCAGCCGGCTCGTTACCAGATCGACGCGATCAGGTCAGTCCGGCAGCTGGGACAGGCCGAGCAGGGTGAGGCCGAGCGTGTCGATCCGGGCGAGGACACCGCGCATGGCCGTACTGTCGGCGACCGCGCCGTAGAGGGTGGTGGTACCGGTCGCCGAATGCGAACTGCGGACCAGTTCGGGGAAGGCCGCGAGGACGCGGTCGGACAGTTCGCCTTCGATGACGAACTGATAGCGCATCGGACCCGACGTGGACATGATCCCAGTGTCACCGGGGGTCCACCGCGATGCCTCACACCTTCTGGATGAACTCGGCCGAGACCAGCGCATCGCGGCCCCGATACTTTTAAACACCTCTTTTTCAGTTTCTGGGACAACGGGCGAATCCGCTGGCTAATCTCGCGCAGACCACAGCAGTGGTAAGCGCGAACAGGAGAACAACGATGAAGACCTACCAGGCACGCCGAGCCGGTTTCGGGCTGACCGCATTCACCGCGGTCGCCGCGGCGACAGTGCTCGTGGCACCGCAGGCCTCGGCGCTCGTCCAGAGCATCGCGGTCAGCGGCACCACCCACTATGTGGGCACTCCCTACACCGTCACCGCCGATGTGACCGCCACGTCGTTCCTGTTCAAGGTGACCTTCACCGACAACGGCACCCAGATCGGCGAGCCCGTCGCGGTGTCGAACGGCAAGGCCACCATCACCTGGACGCCGGCCACCGCCGGAACCCACCAGATCAAAGCGGTACAGGAACTCATCAGTTCCAAGACCGTCACCGTCGAGGTCGCCGAGAAGCCGACCACCCCGCCCGACGGCGGCGCCGGCAGCGGCTCGGCCGACCTGGGCGGCCTGCTCACCGGCTCGGCCGGCTGACCGACGACCGTGCGAGAACGGCCGCCGCGGAAGCTTCCGCGGCGGCCGTCGTGGTGTTCGGGTCAGGCGCCGAGGGCGGCGGCGAACATGGGCCAGGAGTCGTGGACGTCGTCCTGCCAGTAGGGCCAGGCGTGGGTGCCCGAGGGGCGGTAGCGCACGTCGGCGGGGATACCGAGCTGGGCCAACCGGCCCGCCAGCGGACGCGAACAACTGCCGACGACGGCTTCCATCGTGCCGCCGACCAGCAGCCGGTCGACCAGGACGCCGACGTTGCCCGCGATGCTGGGATCGTTGAGCGCCTCGTGCGGGCCGGGAACGCCGTTGCCCGAGGACAGGTAGATGGCGGTGCCGCGCAGTCGTTCCGCGTGCAGGACCGGGTCGTGGGCCGCCCAGGCCGGGTCGCCGGGCCCGCCCCACATATTGGTGGCGTCGGCGCCGAACGCGGCCAACTGGGAACGAACCAGGGTCTGGGCCAGCGGGTCGGCGGTCTGGGTGCAGCCGCTGAACGCGCCGACCGCGCGGTAGAGGCCGGGGGCGGCGATGGCCAGGTTCAGTGCCGAAGTGGCCGACATCGACAGGCCCGCCACGCCGTTGGCGCCGGTCATGCCGAAACGTTCGTTGAGCAGCGGAGGCAGTTCGGCGGTGAGGAAAGTGGTCCACTTGTTGCTACCCAGCACGGCGTCGTCGCGCTGCCAGTCGGTGTACATGCTGGCCCGGCCGCCGATCGGGACGATCACGTTCACCGGCTTGTCGGCGAAGAAGTCGACCACGTCGGTGCGGCGCATCCACGGACCGCCGCTCTCGCCGCCGTCCACGGCATTGAGTAGGTACAACGCGGGCGCACCGGCACCCGGATGCGACATCCACAGGGTGATCGGGCGATTCATCGCCGCCGAGTGGACGACGACCTCGAGTTGCCTACCGCCGAGCGGTCGGACTTCGAGGATCCCCGACTGGGCCGAGGCGGCGGGCGCGACGAGCGCACCGCAACCGAACAGGACGAGCAGACAGCACAGGAGCCGGCGCATGCGCACGAGTGTGCCGCATCGGTCCGCTAATGTCCGGCATTACCCGGTTCATGTCCGTGTTGTACGTGTTCGTCCGGAATTTCCGCTCAACGATTCCGGGCCCGCCACGGCCCCGCGCATCCGGCGGGCAACCGTCACCACGGCCCGTTGGGCGGATAGCCGTAGGGCGGATACACCGGCGCGGGCGGGGCGAAGTACGCCGCCGACCGGCGGTTCCACAGCAGGATCACCGCGGCGAGGCCGATGACGAAAGTCGCGGCTGTGAACGCGAAGTCCGGGAGCGTCGCGGTGTCGACGGCCACCCCGAACGCCCCGAACACGGTCATCAGTGTGTTGATCCCGAAGAACACCGTCGCGGTGATCCGCGCCCAGTTCTTGCCCGCCCGGCAGGCAAAGGCCATCCAGATCCACAGCCCCGCGGTGATCAGCGCACCGATCACGGCACCGCCGACACTCGCGTACACGATCATGTCGAGTTCGGACCCACGGAACACCCCGTCGGAGGCATCCAGTGTGGCGGTGCGGATCTCGTCGATCGCCGTGAAGACGAAGGCACCACTCAGCAGGGTGACGACCGCGCCCACCAGCATCGCCACGAACGCCATCCGGACATTCTGCGGAACTTCGCGCGGCTCGGCCGGAGCTACCGAACCGCCGGGCATCGGCGCGTAAGGCCCCGGCTGCGGATAGGCCCCCGGTGAACCGGGGAAGGGCTGCCCGCCCGCCGGAACCGCCTGCGGCGGATACCCACCGGGGTGGGCGGCAGGCTGGGCCTGCGGTGGATACGCGGTGGGTGGGCCGGCGCCCGGCGGGACCGCGGCAGGCTGGGCCTGCGGCGGATACGCGGTGGGTGGGCCGGCACCCGGCGGCACAGCGCCGGGCTGAGCCTGCGGTGGATACGCGGTGGGTGGGCCGGCACCCGGCGGCACAGCGCCGGGCTGAGCCTGCGGCGGATACGCGGTCGGCGCGCCGGCACCCGGCGGCACAGCGCCGGGCTGAGCCTGCGGTGGGTAGACGCCGGGCTCGGACTGCGGCGGATACCAACCAGCCGGGGCGGCGGCCGTCGGCGGCTGCGGTATGCGTGTTTCCTGCCAGTCCGCCGGTGGTTCGCCCGCTGACCAGGGCTGCGCCTGCAGCGGATGAGCATCGGAAGCGGCCGGGACTTGTTGCGGCGTCGGATACCGATCGGGCGGGGCGTCCGCTGGCGTCATCGGTGCCTGCGGAGGTTGCTGCCCGCCCGGCCGCGCACCCATCTCGGGCGCACCCTGCGGATACGCGGACGGCGCCCGCCCCTGGTCCGGAGCCGGACCGTCGGGATACGACGTGACCCCGTCCTGCTGCGAATACTGCTGATCTTCGGACGAACCCGACATCGACCTGTGCCCCTTCACCGGAATGGCCCCACCCTATCGCGCCCGTCGACCGCCCCTCCCCCACGCCGACGACCTGCACCGATGCCACCCGAGCCCATCCAGGCCGCGGGCCATGTTCACCACAACAGGCACTTCGAACGCAGCTTTCAGCACGTTACCGACTATCTCGGCTACAGGCTCGACGGCTTTGGTCAGCGTGTCCACCCCTACCGTGATGCCCCCGAAGATCTCCGGTCCCTCGGCGAAGAGCGGGCCGATCAGCATGGCATCGAATGACCGACCCCCACCATCTCGGGCAGGAAACTGCCGGACGGTCGGTCCGACTCACCCGGGGTACCGGGAGGATCGGCCACTTCGGCTCACCGAACGCGAGCGCGCGCCAATTCCTGTACGGCGACCCGGTAGCGCTCGGCGATCAAGCGCACGACCGCCGGGTGCACGCCGATGGGTTCGGCGACTCCGTCGGCTCCGGCATCGTGCAGGCGTTGCTGGAAGAGTCCGTGAGCCAGCAGATAGGAGGCGACGAACACGCGCTGTGCACCCGACTCACGTAGCGTGGCAACCACTTCCGGCACCCGCGGTGCTCCGGTGGCCACGTAACCGATCCGCACCGGAGCGCCGATCTGTTCGGCGAGCATTCCGGCGGCGCGCCGAACATCCTGGCGCGCACGCGAATCCGAGGAACCGGCGGCAGCGAAGACCACCGCGTCACCGGGCTGCCACCCGGCAGTGCGCAACCGCATCGCCATGATCCGGGCCAGCGCCGGGTCGGGCCCCATCGCCGGTGTCACGGCAACGGCGTCGTGCCCGCTCTCGGCGACTTCGCGCGGAACATCCTGGTACACGTGATAACCCGAGGCGAGGAAGGCGGGGACGACCACGGCGGGTCCGTCGAGATCACGCAGGACCTCCGACGGCGAGGGGCCGAGTACGTCGACGAACGCGGTGCGCAAGGCCGGATTCGGTGCGGCCTCTTGCGCACCTGCACCGTTGGCGCCGAGTTCGGCGGCCACCGCGTCGGCGAGCGCGGCGATCATCTCCACCCCGCGCGCGCTGCGGGTGCCGTGCGCGACGAGCACCAGGGCCGGTTCCCCCGGCCGGGCCGTACTCACCACACCCCGATCGGCTGGGCTGGGCGCGGCGATCTGGCCGGTGTCGCGATCCCGGCGGCGCGCGGCGGCTGCGGCACCGGCGTGTCGGCGCAGTCGGCGGTGTCCAGGGCGAGCCGGTAACCGCGTTTGACGACGGTCTGGATCGCCTTGGGCTTCCCGAGCCCGGCGCGCAGGCGCGCGATCGCGGTCTCCACGGCGTGCGTGTCCTCGCCACCACCGGGTAGCGCGGCCAGCAGGTCTTCACGGGAAACCACCCGGCCGGGCTGACGGGCCAGGGCCCGCATCAACGCCATCGGGGCGGGCGCCAGCTGACGCACCTCGTCGTCGACCACCACGCAACCACCGCGCACGCTGATCAGGTGCCCGGCCGCGTAGATGCGTCCGGCCCGGCGCGGCAGTTCCTCGGCCACGTGGCGCGCCAGCGCACCCAGGCGGGCGCGCCCGGGCATGGTCGTCGGCACTCCGAGTTCTTCCAGCGGCGCCGCGGTGATAGGGCCCACGCAGGCCGCGAGGACCCGGCCCCGCAACGCGTGCAACAGCGCATCGAGCAGCCCGGTTTCCTTGGCGCGCATGAGCATCGAGGCCACCGCGGGGGCGCTGGTGAAAGTGACGCAGTCGAGGCTGCCCGCGATGATCGCCTCGATCATCGCGTCCATCGGGCCCCGGTCGGCGGGCGGTTCCCACCGGTACACCGGCACCGGGACCACGTCGGCGCCCGCGCAGCGCAGCACCTCGCAGAAGTCGGGTACCGGCTCCCATTCGGTGGTGGCGCCGTGCAGCTGCACCGCGATCCGCACCCCGTCCACCCCTTCGGCGAGCAGGTGGTCGAGCACCTCGGCCGAGGACTCCGAAGCGGGTGACCATTCCTCACGCAGTTCGGCGGCGCGGATCGAGCCCTTGGCTTTGGGACCGCGGGCCAGCAGCCGGGTGGTGGCGAGCGTGTCGCGCAGGGTTTCGGCCAGCCCCCAGCCTTCGGCGGCTTCCATCCAGCCGCGGAAACCGATGCCGGTGGTGGCGACGACGATCTGCGGCGGATGCACGATCAGTTGTTCGGTGACGCGTTCGAGCTCGGAGTCATCGGCGAGCGGGATGATCCGGATGGCCGGCGCCGACACCACCGTCGCGCCCCGGCGGGTGAGCAGGGTGCCGAATTCCTCGGCCCGTCGCGCGGCGGTGACGCCGATGGTGAAACCAGCCAGGCGGGGCCCGGCTTCGGGTACAGAGCTCATGAAGGCACCGGTTCGTTCGACACCGCGACAACGCCGTCCACGATCCGCACGGCATACACCGGCAACGCGGTGGTCTCCGCGTCGAGGCAGTGCCCGTCGATCAGCGAGAAAGCCTGCTTGAGCAGCGGCGACGCGACGACCGGCACCCCGGCGCGGTCACCGACGATACCCCGCGACATGACCGCGGCCCGCCCGAACGGATCGACATTGCCCACCGCGGCGAGCGTGCCGTCGGGAAGCAGGAACAGTGCGGCCTGCTCGCCGCCTTCGAGCAGCACGGCCACGCCGCGGCCCGGGATCAGGAAGTCGAGGGGGCACGCCTGAGTCCAGGTCGTGGTCTCCATGGTGATGGTGGGTGTATCGATAACGGTCATCGGTTCCTCCTCCGAACGCCCTACCTATTGGTACAGGCGCACTGTTTCCGCACGGTTAAGCGCTTATTTCCCGATCGGTGCTGTGTCCGAGGCAACAACCGCGGGAATCCCCAGCAACACCGGGACCTTGCGTTCTCCGCTGTCGTCGAACGAGATCGTGGGATCGGCTTCGTCAGGGGCATTGACGAAGGACACGAAGCGCGACAGCTTGTTCTCGTCCTCGAGCACGGCGGCCCATTCGTCCTTGTAGCCGTCGACGTGCTTGGCCATGGCGGCCTCGAGATCGGCCGCGATGCCCAGGCTGTCGTCACAGACCACGGCTTTGAGGTAATCCATGCCGCCCTCGAGGGCCTCCTGCCAGGGTGCGGTGCGCTGCAGGCGGTCGGCGGTACGGATGTAGAACATCAGGTAGCGGTCGATGTAGCGGATCAAGGTCTCGTCGTCGAGTTCGCCGGCCAGCAGGACCGCGTGCTTGGGCGTGAGACCACCGTTGCCGCCGACGTAGAGGTTCCAGCCGTTCTCGGTGGCGATCACGCCGACGTCCTTACCGCGCGCTTCGGCGCATTCGCGCGCGCAACCCGACACGGCCAGTTTGAGCTTGTGCGGTGAGCGCAGACCGCGGTAGCGCTTCTCCAGCAGCACGGCCATGCCGACCGAGTCCTGCTGCCCGTAGCGGCACCAGGTGGAGCCCACGCAGCTCTTCACGGTGCGCAGCGACTTGCCGTAGGCGTGCCCGGATTCCATGCCCGCGTCGACGAGCCGCTGCCAGATCAGCGGCAGCTGTTCCACCCGCGCGCCGAACAGGTCGATGCGCTGACCACCGGTGACCTTGACGTAGAGACCGAATTCCTTGGCCACCTCGCCGATCACGATCAGCTGTTCGGCGGTGACCTCACCGCCGGGCATCCGGGGCACCACCGAATAGGTGCCGTTCTTCTGCAGGTTGGCCAGGAAGTGGTCGTTGGTGTCCTGCAGCGCGGCCTGCTCGCCGTCGAGGATGTGCTCGCTCGAGGTCGAGGCCAGGATGGAGGCCACGGTCGGCTTGCAGATGTCGCAGCCCGCGCCGGTGCCGTGCTTGGCGATCAGCTCCGAGAAGGTGCGGATGCCGGTGACGTTGACGATGTCGAACAGTTCGGCGCGCGACTGGGTGAAGTGCTCGCACAACGCCTTCGACAGCGCCACCCCGGACTGTTCGAGCAGCTTCTTGATCATCGGCACACAGCCACCGCAGGAGGTACCGGCGTTGGTGCAACCCTTGACGGCGGGAATGTCGCAGGCGCCCTCGGCGATGGCGCCGCAGATGGCGCCCTTGCTCACGTTGTTGCACGAGCAGATCTGCGCGTCGTCGGGCAGCGCGTCGGCGCCGAGTTCGGCCCCGGCCGGGGAGATCAGCGCGGCGGCGTCGGCCGGCAGCGGGCGACCGACCAGCGGGCGCAACGCCGCGTATTGGCTGGCGTCACCGACGAGGATGCCGCCGAGCAGGGTCTGTGCGTCGTCGGAGACGACGAGCTTGGCGTAGGTGCCCTTGGCCGCGTCGTGCAGCACCACCTCGAGCGCGCCCTCGGTGGTGGCGTGCGCGTCACCGAAGGAGGCCACGTCGACGCCCATCAGCTTCAGCTTGGTCGACATGTCGGCACCGGGGAACTCGCCCGCACCGCCGAGCAGACGGTCGGCGACGATCTCGGCGGTGGTGTAACCGGGGGCGACCAGGCCGTAGCAGACGCCCTCGATCGCGGCGCACTCACCGATCGCGTAGACGCTCGGGTCGGAGGTCTGCAGGGTGGTGTCGGTGAGGATGCCGCCGCGCACGCCGAGTTCGAGGCCCGCGGACCCGGCGAGGGCATCGTGCGGGCGGATACCGGCGGAGAACACCACCAGCGAGGCGTGGATCTCGGACTCGTCCGACAGGTGCAGGGTGACGTTGTCGGCGCCCTCTTCCTCGATCGAGACGATCTTCGCCGTGCCCACCCCGGTGTGCACGTTCAGGCCGATATCGGAGACCAGCTTCTCCAGGATCGCGCCACCACCGGCGTCGACCTGGGCGGGCATCAGCCGGTCGTTGTACTCGATCACGTGCGGGGTCATCCCCATCAGCCGCAGCGCGTTGGCTGCTTCCAGCCCGAGCAGACCACCACCGACGACCACACCGTGCGCGCCGGGCCCGGCGGCTTCGGCGGCCGCGCGGATGCCGTCGAGGTCCTCGATGGTGCGATAGACGAAGCATTCGGGCAGATCGTGGCCCGGCACCGGCGGCACGAACGGGTAGGAGCCGGTGGCCAGGACCAGGGCGTCGTAGGCGATGACGTCACCGTTGGAGCTGGTGACGGTCTTGGCCGCCCGGTCGATGGTCTCGCCGCGCTGGCCCAGCCGCAGCTGCACCAGTTCGTCGCCGTCGTAGGAATTGCCGGGCAGGGCCAGTTCGTCGGGGTTCCAGTTGCCGACGTAGTAGGACAGCCCCACGCGGTCGTAGGCGGGCAGCTTCTCCTCGGAGAGCACGATGATCTGCCACTGCCCGGCCTCGTCGCGGGCCCGCAGGGCTTCGACGAAACGGTGTCCGACCATGCCGTGGCCGACCACGACCACTGTTTTGCGCTGAGTATTCATGACGATGGCCTCCTGATAGTGGTCGCGCGTCAGCCGCGAGCCGACGAAGTGGTGGACTGCTCGGCCTCGATGACCAGGCTCTCTGCTTCGACCACCACATCGGAGTCGACCGGGACGCGAACAGAACTCGGGCGGCGCAGGAACACTGTGAAGGTGACGGCGGCGCAGAGCACGTAGAACAACAGGAACACCCAGAAGGCGGCGGTGGCCGATTGGGTGGCCGAGTACGACGACTTCAGCGCCATGTTGATGCCGACGCCGCCGAGGGTGCCGACCGCGCCGACGAAGCCGATCAGCGCACCCGAGGTGTTGCGCGACCAGTCGGCCCGCGCCGCCGCAGTGCCGGGACGGCTCTTGGACTTGGCCTCGAACACCGACGGGATGATCTTGGTGACGGCGCCGTTGCCGAAACCGGACAGCACGAACAGCGCGATGAAACCGGCCACCAGGATGGTCATCACCGGACCGTCGGCGACCCCACCGTTGCGGTCGCTCATCGTGCTCGCCACGATCACCAGCAGGGTCGCGGCCATCATCGCGAAGAAGGTGGCGATGGTGACCTTGCTGCCACCGATCCGGTCGGCCAGCTTGCCGCCGTAGGGCCGCGAGATCGACCCGAGCAGCGGCCCGATGAAGGCGATCTGCGCCGCGTGCAGCGACGCCTGGACCGCGGAGTCACCGCCGGCGGCGAAGCTGATCTGCAGGATCTGACCGAACGCGAAGCTGTACCCGATGAACGAACCGAAGGTGCCGATGTAGAGGAACGCGATCGCCCAGGACTGCGGCACCCGCAGGGCCTCCAGCATCGACGACATGTCGGCCTTCTGGTTCTTCAGGTTGTCCATGTACAGCGCGGCACCGATACCGGTGAGGGCGATGAACACCAGGTAGATCAGGCAGATGACCGAGGCGTAGTTCGCGCCGAGGGTCGCCAGCACGAGCAGTCCGAGCAACTGGATCACCGGGACACCGATATTGCCGCCACCGGCGTTCATTCCCAGCGCCCAGCCCTTGAGCCGCTGCGGGTAGAAGGCGTTGATGTTGGTCATCGACGACGCGAAGTTGCCGCCACCGATACCGGCGAAGGCCGCCACGATCAGGAAGGTGGTGTAGGAGGTACCGGGCTGGTTGATGAAGTACAGCGCGAGCAACGTGGGCACCAGCAGCATGCCCGCGCTCATCATGGTCCAGTTACGCCCGCCGAACTTGGCGGTGGCCACGGTGTAGGGAATGCGCAGGAAAGCGCCGGTGAGCGTAGAGACCGCGACCAGGAAGAACTTGCCGCCCGCGTCGATCCCGAACTGCTCGTAGGGCATGAACAGCACCATCACCGACCAGATCGACCACACCGAGAAGCCGACGTGTTCGGCGATGACCGACCAGATCAGATTGCGCCGGGCAACATCCTTGCCGCCGGCCTCCCAGGCCGCGACATCTTCGGCATCCCAGTGCGCGATGTCGTGGTTCCGTTTCAGCGTGCTCAAGTCGGGCCTCCCAAAAGTGCGATGGCCCAACGGTAGGAAACGGGTATTGCCGACATGCTGCGGGAAATGTCGCCTGAATCAACGGTTTCTCACCTGCCGCGCGGTCAGCGGGTGAGATCGGCCCTTTTGTTTCGGGCAGGTGACACAACGGTTTCCGCAGGTAAGAATGCGGCGAGAAATCAGCGCGCGCACCCGTGAGGCGGCACAATCAAGCGGTCAGGTGACGCTCACCACGTGTCTTCGAGCATGCGGGGTTTGCAGGCCTGCCAGGCACCGAGCAGCAGCACTCCGAGCGCGATGACCAGCAGCCCGAACGGCGCCACCCAGCCACCGGTCCAGGTGTGCAGCATGCCGAACAGCAGCGGGCCGATGCACGCCACGGCGTAACCCACGCCCTGGGTGAAACCGGACAGGGCCGCGGAGCCCTGCGGGGTGCGGGTGCGCAGGTTGATCAAGGTCAGCGCCATCGGGAAGGTGCTCGGGCCCAGACCCAACAGCACGATCCACAGCAACGTCAGGTGCATGGGGGCTACGAGCAGGCCGACGAAGGCGGTCACGAACAGCACCATGCAGCCGACCACCACGGGGAACGGATTGCGCATCCGCGAGACCACGGTCGGTGCGCCCAGCGCCGGAATCAGGCCGATCAGCGCGAACAACGCCACCATGCTGCCGCCGAAACCGGCGCTCGCGCCCGCGTCGGCCAGGATCATCGGCAACCAGGCGAAGATCGCGTAGGTGGTCAGCGAGGTCATGCCGAACATGCCGGCCATCCCCCAGGCCACCGGCGAACGCCAGGCCTTGCCCACCGCGACAGTGGGTTCGGCGGGCACGGCGGTGGTGTCGACCTTGTCGCGCCCGCGCCGGTCCCGCAGGACCACCAGCCACGGCACCGCCGCGGCGAAGCCGACCAGCGCCCACACACCCATCGAGATGCGCCACCCGTGCGCCTCGGCGACCGGCACCGCGATGAACGCCGGGATCACGGTGCTCAACTGCACCATCACGATGTAGAGCGAACTGATCACGGCCAGCCGGTCCGAGAAGTACCGCTTCACCAGCGGCGGGATCACCACGTTGCCGATGCCCATACCGAGCAGCGCCACTCCGGAGAACGTCAGCAGCTCACCGGTCCCGCCGGAGAACACCCGCACCAGCGACCCGAACCCGGCCAGCAGCATCGCCACCAGCACGGTCCGCTCGAGCCCGACCCGCCGCACCAGCAACGGGGTGATGAGCCCGGCCACCGCGAACATCGCGGTCGGCAGCATCCCGAACACCCCGACGATGGCCGTGCCGTACCCGATGTCGGCGCCGATCCGCTCGGCCAGCGGACTGAACGCGGTCACCGCTGCGCGCAGGGTGAGCGCCGACATGACAATGGCCGCCAGCACCAGCAGGCGGCCTTCGATCAGGGAACGGCGACTGATCTGGTCGTCATCAGTGGCCTCGTCACGGCTTGCCCCGTCGGCCCGACCGGCCACGTCGACCGGGCGGTCCGACTCGACCCGGATGCCTTCGTCAGCACCTGGGTGACGCGCAGGAGACGGGTGGACGGGACCGATCGCCTCCCGACGGCCGCCCACCTGCCCATCCTCGCGCATCTGAGTATCCGGAGAGGCGGGTGAGGAGGCAGGAGAAGTCACCCCAGAATCATAGGATGACCCCATCATGGGGGCAATGATTTGTGAGCAGCGGTACCCTTGCTCTCGTGCAACCCGTCCGGCGAACAAGCCTCATCGCCCAAGTAACCGAACAACTACGGGCCGAGATCCGTTCCGGTCGTTGGCCGGTCGGCCGGCGAATCCCCACCGAACCCGAACTGACCGAGCTCACCGGGACCGGTCGCAACACCGTGCGCGAAGCCGTCCAGGCCCTGGTCCACGCCGGGATGCTCGAACGCCGTCAGGGTTCGGGTACCTACGTGATCGCCACCTCCGAGGTCGGCGGGACGCTGGCGAAATACTTCGCCGACGCCCACGAACGCGACATCCTCGAATTGCGCCAGGCGCTCGACACCACCGCCGCGGGCCTGGCCGCGCGCCGCCGCGACGACGCCGACATCGCCTCGCTGCGCAGCCTGCTGGCCGAACGCAGCAACCGCAATTGGTCCGAGGCCGACCCGGTGGCCATCGCCGCCGACGTCGAGTTGCACCGCGCGATCGTGGTCGCCAGCCACAACGCGGTGTATCTGGAGTTCTACGATTCCCTGCTGCCGGTCATCGAACAGGTGATCCACGCCAGGACCGCGAAGTCCGACGACGCCTACGACACCGAGCACGCCGAACTCGTCCAGGCGGTCATCGACGGCGATTCCGAGCGCGCCATGCGCGCCACCAGCTGCTTCCTCGGCTCCCTCATCGCCGAATACCCGGATCGCGCGGAGTCGCCGGACCGCTGAACAGCGCGTCCTACGTCGAGGTTTCCGTCC
Source organism: Nocardia halotolerans (assembly GCF_042650145.1). Lineage (NCBI taxonomy): Bacteria > Bacillati > Actinomycetota > Actinomycetes > Mycobacteriales > Nocardiaceae > Nocardia > Nocardia halotolerans. The sequence goes on from NZ_JBHSDL010000014.1 coordinate 743,505, forward strand.
GGTCACCCCAGCCGGCCACCATCGGTGAGTCGGAGTTGTCGGCATCGTCACGCGAGGCCATCGGCACGCAACAACCGCCTCCTATCTTGATCCGAGACAACGCAATACGCGCCCCGATCGAGAGGACGCCGATGACCGCAATCGCCGCCACCGGCCAGCCGACGCAAGCCCCGTCGTTCGAGTACCAGAAGAGAGGCCGCTGGCTCACCCGGTGGGAACCCGACAATCCGGCCTTCTGGGCCTCGGGCGGTGAACAGACCGCCAAGAAGAATCTCTGGTTCTCCGTGTTCGCCGAGAATCTCGGCTTCAGCGTGTGGGTGCTGTGGGGTTCCATCGTCACCGCCATGGGCGCCGCGGGCTTCACCTTCCTGGAAGGTCTCGGCCGAGGTAATCCCACCGCCGTCGCCAACGCGCTGCTGCTCACCTCCGTACCCAGCCTGGTCGGCGCGACCCTACGGGTCCCGTACACCTTCGCGATCCCCCGCTTCGGCGGTAGAGCGTTCACCGCGTTCAGCGCCGGACTGTTAATGTTCCCCACCCTCGGCATGGCGTGGTTCGTCAATCAGCCCGGCACCCCGATGTGGGTCTTCGTGCTGCTGGCCGCGCTGGCCGGCGTCGGTGGCGGCAACTTCTCGTCCTCGATGGCCAACATCTCGTTCTTCTTCCCCGAGGGCAAGAAGGGCGCCGCGCTCGGCATCAACGCCGCGGGCGGCAATCTCGGTGTGGCCCAGACCCAGCTCGCGGCACCCCTGCTGATCACGCTCGGCACACACCTGCTGGCCGACGATGCCGCGGGCTACCGCCTCGGCATCACCCTCGCCATCCTGATCTGGGTACCGTTCGTGCTGGTCGCGGTGTTCGGCGCGCTGCGCTACATGGACTCCATCGTCTCGGCCAAGGCCGATGGCAAGTCCTACAAGCTGGCGTTGACCAACGCCAACACCTGGATCATGTCGCTGCTCTACATCGGCACCTTCGGTTCGTTCATCGGCTTCTCCTTCGCCTTCCCCACCCTCATCAAGGCCAACTTCCCGGATCTGGCCCAGATCGGCTGGATCACCGTGGTCGGCAACCTGGCCTTCCTCGGTGCGTTCGTCGGTTCGTTCAGCCGTCCGGTGGGTGGCTGGCTCGCCGACCGCATCGGCGGTGCCCGGATCACCGTCTACGTCTTCACCGGAATGGCGGTAGCGGTGGGCCTGATCATGGCCGCGCTCTCGATGCGGAGTTTCCCGCTCTATCTCACCGCGTTCCTGCTGTTGTTCGTGCTCACCGGCCTCGGCAACGGTTCCACCTACCGGATGATCCCCTCGATCTTCGGGGCCACCACCGCGAAGTACGGCGCCGAGCACGGTCTCGACGCCGCCGAAACACAGGCGACGGCCCGCCGCCAGGCCGGTGCCGCGATCGGTGTGATCGGCGCGGTCGGTGCCTTCGGCGGATTCCTCCTCCAACAGGCACTTCGCCTGTCCAACATCACCTTCGGCTCGATGACCCCCGCTTTCTGGGGCTACGCGGTCGCCTTCCTGGTGATGGCCGCTGTCACCTGGTGGTTCTACCTGCGCTCCACCTTCGCCACCGAAAAGATGCCGTCGCTGGCCTACGCCAACGTCTGAGCCGACCCCGCACAAATCGAATGCCACGTTCGGACCCGCACCCGAACGTGGCATTCAGCTGTCCGCGATGGATTTCGTGTTCGCGTATACGAGGTCCCGGCTTCGTGAGACCTCGTCGACCACCGAGCCGACTGACAACATGTCGACAGCGTCACGCAGTGACAGAGCAAGCGTTGCCACCATTTCCGCGACGCGGTCTTCCGCCAGTCCGGATGTGCGAGCTAGCTTGCGCCAATGCGCCGGCGTGACCTCGGCCGCGTAGCGCGCTCCACCGATGCGCATCGCCAACTTCTGATCGAACTCCGGGTACAGCCCGACCGGCACCACGTCATACATCGGTGCAAGGGCGATGTTGTCGTGGCGCAGGAGCAGCGAGTAGTTCTTGGCGTGCGCGTCCGCGTTGCCCACGAATGTATTGAACGCCAGTTGACCGACGAAGTCATAGGCGATCTGATCATCGACCTGCTCGCGGAGCAGTCGTAGGACCTGTAATGCAGAGACCCCGTACTTCTCGTCTGGGCTCCTGCCCATCGCCTGCGCGATGTCCTCGGCATGCAATCGCCCCGCAATCTGCCCGGACCGCACTCGGTCGAACCGCTCGACGAGGTAGGCGGTTTGGTCGAGTACCTGAACAACTCGCGCACTCGGCGCACCTACACCGACCTGCGCGGCCAGCGTCAGCGCCATTGCTTCCACATCTTCCAGCCCCGCCAGACCGGGGCGCGCCGGTTTGACGATGTGCGTCGACGGCACCGTCGCGTTCGACCAGTACCATTCGCCGCCGATGTCAGCGAGGGCGAACTTGCCTTGCGTACCGGCCAGCGAGAATCGCGCGGGTGTCGACGCGTCCACCCACTGATCAGGAGACCGCTTCACCGCGTCGATCCGCCCTGCCACATCCGCGTCGGTGGCCGGATCGAGCACCAAAGGCCCGATGGTCGGCGGCTCGTCGCGCGCGGACAGCACCAGTCCACCCGCGACGTCACCGCCCGCCTCGGCCAGCAGATCAAAAGTATCGATCGAACCGAGGCCGTAGACCGATGCCATCCGATGTCGAGCTGAGGCGTTGTCCGGCAACAGATTGTCCAGGAAATTCACTGCTGCGCGTCGAGTGGCCCCGCCGCCACGTGGCAAGGACAGGGAGATCGGTGTAGACGGTGCGCTGTCGCTGTAATCGAATCTGATCAGACCGGAACGCTCAGCCGTGAAGCTACCGGCGAAGTGCCCCGCCAACCACGCGTGCAGGACGCGGGTCATCGCAGGTCCATCGCGGGCAAGGCGGTTGGTTCGATTCCCAGGGTACGCAACAGCTTTCGAAGACCCGTGATGTCGTTCAGTCGCCCAGCTCGCTCGATGTCGGCCACCAGTGCGCGGTCGACGTCGGCGCGGGCAGCCAATTCCGCGCGGGTCAAACCTTGGATGGTGCGTTCGTCCCGGACCACCTGGGCCAATGTCGACGGGTAGCGCATGTACTCGCGCCTCGGTCGGTGCAAAACCTCGCGCACCCGCGACGTATTTCCCGCGATGGCGTGGACCACCAGGTTGGACCCACCGTCGAGATGCGTCGGCACCTGCCCCGCCCACCAGTCGACCAGCAATTCCGCCGGATCCTGCGCCGTGCGCAGTAGCCGCAATCGCTGCGCCGTGCGTGCGCGCAGTTGACCGGACAAACCCTCCAGCGACTTGGTGTGCAGCGCACGAACCAGCGCACCCCGCGATACTTCCGACAACGGCCGCCGAACCGCCCGCCGAATCGGCGGGGTCGGTTCGATCACCCACCGGCCACCGACCTTACGAGCGGGCAACGCGCCGCCTCGGGCCAGGACACGTACACGCCGAGGCGATACTCCAGCGAGCTCCGCATACTCGGCGACATTCATGACACAACTGTACCGATCCGGCCAGGTGAACAGCGCGCCTGAGGCCGACGCCGGATTCGTCCGAGCTGCCGTCAGAGCACCAAGCGGACCATGTCGGCGGTGCGGGCCAGGCCGGGGAAGGCTTCGGGGGTGGAGCGGGGGTGCAGGGCGTGTACGGCCAGGCGGAACATCAGGGCGCGCAACAGCATCTGCGGCCATTCGGGCAGGGTGGACCAGCGTTCCAGGAGGCCGTCGTCGCCGCCGCCCCAGGCCAGGGCGTCGACGACCACTACGCCCGCGGCCCAGGTGGCCGGACGCCAGTACGGGGTGATGTCGGTGAGGGCGGGGGTGTGGGCGCCGGAGAACAACACGGTGCCGAACAGGTCGCCGTGGACCAGTTGGTCGGGGCTGCGGACCGGTTTGCGCAGGGTGGACAGCTGACCGATCAGCTCCAGGCTGCGCTGCCCGTCGGGCGTGGTGGCCAGCGGCACCCCGCCCGCGCGCAGACTGCGCAGCGGCACCGTTTCCCAGGCCGCGCGATCGGCGGCGACGAAGACGTCCACGTCCACCCACGGCGCCACCGGGGGCTGCACCAGGAACCGTGGGCGCTCCAGTTCCGCGGTGGCCTTGTGTAATCGCAGCGACACCGACACCACCTCGTCGTGGCGCGGTTCGGGCGCACCGTCGACGAAGGTGTCGGCCCGCCAGCCGGAGACGACATACCGGCCGTCGGTGGCTCGCACCGGATGCGCGATCCGCAGACCGTCCACCGCCAGGTGCTCACGCACCTTCGCCGACCAGGCGGCCCGCGCGTGATCGGCCACCGGGCTCAGCACCACGTCACCCAGCCGCCAGCCGCCGTCCCAGTCGTTGAGGGACACCGGTGCCACTTCGCGAAGTCCGAATGTGGCTCGCACATGTTCGGGAGGTTCGACTGAGGTCACGGCCGTACCGTAACCCTGGTTCCGCGTCAAGAGCCCCACGGCACGCTGGCCCGGTTCACTTTGCGACCTCGCCGCAACCAACGGCGAGGCCGCCTTCCCCGACCTGTCGATCAGTAGACCGGCAGCGACGGGTCGACCTGCTTGGCCCAAGCCACCACACCACCCTGTAGATGCGTGGCGTCGGCGAAACCGGCGCGCTTGAGCGCGGCCAGCGCCTCGGCCGAGCGGATCCCGGTCTTGCAGTGCAGCACGATCGGCTTGTGCTGGGGCAGGTCCGCGAGCGCCTCACCGGACAGGATGCGGTCCTTGGGAATCAGCGTCGCACCGGAGATGTGGACGATGTCCCACTCCACCGGTTCGCGCACGTCGATCAGTTCGACCTTGTCGGCGTCGAGCAGCTCCTTGAGCTCGGCGGCGGTGATCGTGGAACCGGCCGCGGCGGCGACACCCTCTTCGGAGACCACACCGCAGAACGCCTCGTAGTCGATCAGTTCGGTGATCGGCTCGCGTTCGGGGTCGCGGCGCAGTTTGATGGTGCGGTAGTTCATGTCCAGCGCGTCGTAGACCATCAGCCGGCCCAGCAGCGTCTCGCCCATTCCGGTGATCAGCTTGATCGCCTCGGTCACCATCACCGAACCGATCGACGCGCACAGCACGCCGAGCACGCCGCCCTCGGCGCAGGAGGGCACCATGCCCGGCGGCGGGGCCTCCGGGTACAGGTCGCGGTAGTTGATGCCGCGACCGTCGGGCGCGTCTTCCCAGAACACCGAGACCTGGCCCTCGAAGCGGTAGATCGAGCCCCACACGTAGGGCTTGCCCGCGAGGACGGCGGCGTCGTTGACCAGGTACCGGGTGGCGAAGTTGTCGGTGCCGTCGAGGATCAGGTCGTAGTCGGCGAACAGCTCGACCGCGTTGTCGGGTTCGAGCCGCACCTTGTGCAGCCGCACGTCGATGCCGGAGTTGATCTCGAGGATCGAGTCGCGCGCGCTGTCGGCCTTGGACCGGCCGATGTCGGATTCGCCGTGGATGACCTGGCGCTGCAGATTCGACATGTCGACCTCGTCGAACTCCACGATGCCGAGCGTGCCCACCCCGGCCGCGGCCAGGTACAGCAGGGCGGGCGAGCCGAGGCCACCCGCGCCGATCACCAGCACCTTGGCGTTCTTCAACCGTTTCTGACCGTCGACGCCCAGGTCGGGGATGATCAGGTGCCTGCTGTAGCGCGCGATCTCGTCCTTGGTCAGTTCCGCGGCCGGCTCGACGAGCGGCGGGAGGGACCCGTTGAAAGACACGTTGGGAACTCCTGTATCTAGTGCGGTCGGCGCCGCGTGTGGCGTCCTGCTCTACAACGTGACCGGCCGCGCTGTTCTTCCCGTCCATGTTCCCGCATGGGCGCGGTCCCTACCCGCGCGGGTACGGCCAGGGATTGAACCGGCAGGTCTTGCCGTCGGCGGGCACCACACCGTGCGGATCCAACTGGGCGATGTCGTTGTTCTTCGTGCCGAAGGTCTGCTGCATCATGATCGGCGCGAGACCACCGTCGGCCTCGCACGGCTGATGCTCGTGGTAGCCGATGGCATGACCGACCTCGTGGTTGATCAGATACTGCCGGTAGGAGCCGATGTCGCCGTCGAAAGCCAACGCCCCACGCACCCAGCGCACCTCCGAGAGCACCACCCGGTCCAGGTCGGCGTTGTAGCACGAGGAGTCGATCGGAATCTCGAAACCGCAAGCGGCGCGGGTGCTGTCGCGCGAGGTGAGCGAGAGGCGGAAGTCGGGCACGCCCGCGTCGACGCGCTGGAAACCGAACTTGATGTCGTGGCTCCAGCTCTTCGGATTGGCCAGGGTGGTCTCGACCATCTTGGCCACCGCCGCGTCACCGCCGTAGGGCGCGGTGTCGACGCCGTCCTCCACTTCGACGGTGTAGCGGAACACGCGTTCGTGGCCCGCCCCCACCTGCGCGCTGGTGCCGGGCACCACATGCCAGTTGCCGCCGCCGCGCTCGGCGAAATCGCCGCCTTCGGGCAGCGCGCCCAGCGGCAGGTTCTCGGGGAACTTCCCGTGACCGGGGGGTGCGCCGATGATGCCGGACTGCGCCACGTTCGGGCTAAGCTCGCCGAAACCCGGCTCGGTGGCCGGGGTCGCCGGGCTGTGGCGCACCGCGTCGACGGCGACGAACACCGTCACCGCGAGCAACACCGGCAACGCGTAGGCACGCCAGCCGTAGGTGGAGACGAACCGGCCGATCGCACTCTGCTTCTTCGCGTCTCGCTGCGGGCTGCGGGCGCGGCCGTTGCCGGTGTCGGTGGGGTCCCAGCGCGCGCGCAGTGGCTGGCGGGATCGGTCGGCGGGTTGATACAGCCCCAGCGGGTCGTAGACCTGCAGTTCCTGCCCCTCGGGCGCCGACGTCACTGAACCGGACTCGGTGGGTTGCGTGGGGCGAGCGACATCGCGCCCGCCGCCGGATGGTCGTTCCGGTCGGTCGGTCACCCCTTCAGATTCTCACAGGGCGCAAATCGGGGATGCGGGCGGCCGCGCGAGATCCCGCGGTTACGGCCCGGCGAACTCCGTGGGCTGGTACTACAGTTCCAGGGCGGCACTCGGGGGAAACGCGAGACGAGTATCGTTCGTGGAACACCGGGCCGCACACACCACACCCGGCGTAGTCGACAAAGAGAGCAGAGATGACTGACCTCGTGGACCGCATGACCTCGCGCCGATCGGTGCCGGAGACGGTCCCGGCAAAGCGCGGCACCCGCCTGCCCCGTGACGAACGCCGCCAGCAACTGCTGCTGGCAGCCAGCGAGGTCTTCGTGCAGCGTGGCTACCACGCCGCGGGCATGGACGAGATCTCCCAGGTCGCCGGGGTCAGCAAGCCGGTGCTCTACCAGCACTTCGCGAGCAAGCTGGAGCTGTATCTGGCGGTGCTGCAGAACTACGTCGACATCCTGGTGTCGAGTGTGCGCCAGGCGCTGCGCTCCACCACCGACAACAAGCAGCGGGTGCGCGCCGCCGTCGCGGCCTACTTCGACTTCGTAGACAACGAGATGCAGGGTTTCCGCCTCGTCTTCGAGTCCGACCTCACCAGCGAACCGCAGGTGCAGCGCCGCGTCGAGCAGGCCACCGAAGCCTGTGTCGACGCGGTCTTCGATCTGGTCGCCCACGACTCCGGCCTCGACCCCTACCGGGCCCGCATCCTGGCCGTCGGGCTGGTCGGGGCGAGCCAGTTCTCGGCCCGTTACTGGCTCGAAGCCGATCGCCCGGTCCCCAAGGACGAAGCGGTCGACACCACCGTCGCGCTGGCCTGGGGCGGCCTCAAGCACGTCCCGCTGCATCCCACGCCCTGACTCGGCACCCGAAAAAAGCCCCACACCGGTTCCGGTGCGGGGCTTTTCGGTGTCAGGACTCAGACCGTGGCGAAGCCGACACGACCCGCGGCCGGCGAACCGATTTCCACGTAGGCGACCTTCGACGCCTGGATCAGGAACCTACGGCCCTTCTCGTCGCTGAGCGAGACAACGCCGTCGGCGCCGCTCAGCGCATCGGACACCAACGCCTCGATCTCATCGGGGCTCTGCGAGCTGTTGATGATGAGCTCGCGCGGGCTATCCGAAATACCGATCTTGACCTCCACGGCCAACCTCCGAACGTAAGAGTCCTGTGCTGTCACCCCAAGGTTACTGTTACAGGCCCAGTTGTGACATGCGGGCCGCGTGGCGTTCCTGCATGCGGTCGAACAAGGTGGCGATGCCGTTGAGGTCGCCGGTCGCGGCCAGGACCAGTTCGGCGAGCTCGTCGCGCTGGGCCATCACGTACTGCGCCTGGGTGATCGCCTCGCCGAGCAGGCGCCGACCCCAGAGGGTGAGGCGGTCGCGTTCGGAGCGGCTGGCGGCCACCGCGCTGCGGACCTCGTCGACCACGAACTGCGAGTGCCCGGTTTCGGCGAGCACATCGCGCACGACCTCGGCCACGTCGGCGGGCAGCACGCCGGCGATCTCGGAGTAGAAGTCGGCGGCCAGGCCGTCACCGACGTAGAACTTCACCATCGACTCGAGCCAGGTGGAGGGGTCGGTGGAGGCGTGGTAGGAGTCCAGTGCGCCCTGGTACTGGCTCATCGAGGCTTCGGCGTCGGCGCCGCGCGCGGTCAGGGCGGCCTCGAGGGTTTCGAAGTGCGCCAGTTCGGCGGCGGCCATCTTCGCCACGGCCACCCGCCCCCGTAGCGAGGGCGCCAGCTTGGCTTCTTCGGCGAGCCGATAGAAGGCCGTGAGCTCACCGTAGGCGAGAACCGCGAACAGTTCGGTCACCCCTGGGTGGTCGGCGGCGAGCGGTTCGGTGGCGACAGCATCCGGCACGGTTGAGATCTGGGCTCCCATGACCGTCAACAATAGTCCTGGTCCGTCCTCATTCGCGTTCGGCCAGGAATTTGTCGAGGTGGGCCCAGGTGGTTTCGCGGGCCTCGGGCCCGGTCAGGATGCCCAGGTGGCTGCCCGGCACCACCTCGTAGGTCACCGACGGCGCGCCCGAGAGCGTGCGCAGTCCGGCCTCGACGGCGGCTTTGGGGGTGATCACGTCGACGGTGCCGCCGATCAGCAGCACCGGCACCCGCACGTCGGCGAGCCGGATGGTGCGCTCGCGCAGTTCGAGTTTGCCGTTGCCGATGTCGTTGGCCAGCATCATCCGGCCCCACAGCTGCCCGTAGAACCGCCCCGGGTAGCCGGGCATGGCGGCCTGGAAACGGTCGATGGATTCCATTTTGGCCAGGGTGTCGGTGCGCGCGATATTGCTCGCGATGAACATCGGGCGCGCCAGTTCACGGTCGTAGGCGGCCAGTCGGTAGCCGAGGCGAGTCAGCGGTGCGGGGATGCCGCCCGCCGCGCGCACGACGGCGGTGGTCGCGCGGCCACCGGTGAGCTTGGCGACCGCGCGCAACTGCGGGACGCCGAGCATTTTGTCGTAGTCGAGCGGCGCGCCGACCGCGGTGATCGAGCGGATCGGCAGTTCGGCGTTCGCGGCGGCGGTGAGCAGCGAGAACATGCCGCCGATCGACCAGCCGATGAGGTCAACGGGTGCGCCACCGCGATCAGCGCTGGTGCGCCGGATCGCCTCGGGCAGGATGTCGGTGACCCAGTCCTCGAAACCCATCCGGCGGTCGGCGAAGCCGATCTCGCCGTAATCGATCAGGTAGGGCGCCCGACCGGTCTCCACGAGGTAGCGGGCCAGGCTCTGGTCGCGGCGCAGATCGAAACAGGTGGCCGGGGCCGCCAGCGGCGGCACCAGCAGGACCGCGGAATCGCTTGCCGCGCTACGGTATTCGGTGTCGTATCGACGCAGCAGCCGGTGCGGCTCGTCCCACAGCACGGTCGAGGGCGTTGGGTCGACCGGCTCGATGCCCGCGCCGAAGCTCAGCGCCCACGCGTTGCGAGCGGCGGTGGTGACGGTCTCGGTGATGCTCACGACAAGAAATGTCTCACACCCGGTACCGCCGGTACCAGTGAGCTCCGTTACATCCGGCGACACGCGCGACAATCAGCCCGGCCGAATTGTGCTGCGACACACGGTCGATGCAGGTCCACCGGATTCGGCACCGATATTCGGGCAGCATCGGGCCGACCAGAAATTCGGATTGCGCACATTATCACGCTACAATCACCAAGGACAACGCTAATTTCGTCGCCCCGGCGTACTTCGCGGGCGTGGCACCACCGGCGCAGAGCGCGGGCTGGCACGGCGTTGACCAGGAAAATGTGCGCGCACCGAATCCGCATCACCGATGTGCCGCGCCGATGACGCAGAAGCGATCGGCGCTGGCCCGGGGAGTATCACAGGCGGATATGTGGTCGTCGCGGGCCGACCGGCCCGCCCCACCTCGTGCGTGCGAGATGCAATGACGAGGAAGGCACGAACCCTGAGCAAGCTCACTGTCGAACAGGAACCCGGTGTGACCGACACGCTCCTGACGGCCGAACTGGACACCACCCACATCCCGCCGAGTTTCACCGAATTGGGCGTGCGCGAAGAAATCGTGCGCGCACTCGGTGAGATCGGCATCGAACGCACTTTCGCGATTCAGGAACTCACCCTGCCGCTGGCACTGGCCGGCGAAGATCTCATCGGTCAGGCCCGCACCGGCATGGGCAAGACCTTCGGTTTCGGTGTGCCGCTGCTGCACCGCATTGCCAGCGCCGACACCGGCACCTCCCCGCTCGACGGCACCCCGCGCGCACTGGTCATCGTGCCGACGCGTGAGCTGTGCGTCCAGGTCACCAAGGACCTGGAGAACGCGAGCAAGTACCTCACCAACCACCAGGGCCCCTTGAAGGTCGCCGCCATCTACGGTGGCCGCCCCTACGACACCCAGATCGCCGCGCTGCGCGACGGCGTCGACGTGGTCGTCGGTACCCCCGGTCGACTACTGGATCTGGCGAACCAGAACCACCTCATCCTCGGCAAGATCGGCGTACTCGTCCTCGACGAGGCCGACGAGATGCTCGACCTGGGCTTCCTGCCCGACATCGAGCGCATTCTGTCGATGGTGCCCGACAAGCGTCAGACGATGCTGTTCTCGGCCACCATGCCGGGCCCGATCATCACCCTGGCCCGCACCTTCCTGACCAAGCCGACCCACATCCGCGCAGAGCTGGCCAACGACTCCGCGGTGCACGACCGCACCGAGCAGTTCGTCTACCGCGCGCACGCGATGGACAAGGCCGAGCTGGTCGCACGCGTGCTGCAGGCCGAGACCCGCGGCGCCACGATGATCTTCACCCGCACCAAGCGCACCGCGCAGAAGGTGGCCGACGATCTCGCCGAGCGCGGGTTCAACGTCGGCGCGGTACACGGCGACCTCGGCCAGATCGCCCGTGAGAAGGCACTGACCAAGTTCCGCAAGGGCGGCATCGACGTGCTCGTCGCCACCGATGTCGCCGCACGCGGCATCGACATCGACGACGTCACCCACGTCATCAACTACCAGTGCCCCGAGGACGAGAAGACCTACGTGCACCGGATCGGCCGCACCGGCCGCGCCGGGCGCACCGGTGTCGCGATCACCCTGATCGACTGGGACGAACTGCATCGCTGGGCGTCCATCGACAAGGCACTGGGCCTCGGTATGCCCGATCCCGCCGAGACCTACTCGCGTTCGCCGCACCTGTACGCCGAACTCGGCATCCCCGAGGGCGTCAGCGGTGTGGTCCGCAAGGCGCAGCCGGCCCGCGAAGCCGACGATGTGGTCGTCGAGGAGCGCACCGAGCGCCCCAAGTCGAACCGCAGCCGCCGCCGCACCCGTGGTGGTAAGGCCGGCTCGGCCACCACCGAGGGCTCGAACACCGAGGGCTCGACCAGCGAGAGCTCGACCACAGGAGGCTCGAGCGGCGACTCGACGTCGGCGGATCGGCCCGCCGACGCGGCCGAAGGCGACAAGCCCGCCCGTCGCAGGCGCCGTCGCCGCAAGCCCGCCGATGGCGACGCGGCCACCGGCGAGCAGGGCACCGCGGCCGACTCCGAGGCATCCGCCGACCCGGTCACCACCGGGACGAGCGCCAACGGTGCCGACACCACCGGGTCCGCGGCCGCCGACGCCGACCAGGACTCCGCCGACGCCAAGCCCGCCCGTCGCAGGCGCCGCCGCAAGTCGACCGACACCACCGCCCCCGACGGCGCGGTCACGGTGGACGCTTAAAGGCACCGCACTACACTCCATGTCGTGCTCGCACCGGAGCGGCGGACCCGCGCCGATATCTTTGCCGCGATAGCGATCGCCGTCACCGTGCTGGTGGCGGCGATCGTGGTATGGGCACGTGCCGATGCCACCGGTACCGAGTCGGTGGTGTCGGACTCCCCCGCCCCGACGGTCGTGGCGGCGACGGAACTGCCCGCCGCCCTGCAGGAGCAGTGGCACGCGGCCGATTCCGCGAGTGCGCGCGCGCTCGTGGCGGGCAATGTGGTGGTGACCGGTGACGAGGGCACGGTGAGCGGTCGTGATCCGCTCACCGGTGAGCAGCTCTGGTGGTACCACCGCGATATGCCGCTGTGCGGGGTGGAAACCCAGTACGGTGCCGTGATCGCCACCTATCGTGATCAGCGCGGGTGCAGCCAGACCATCATGCTCGCGGCCGACACCGGCGCCCGCAGCATCGCCCGCAGCAGCTACCTCGACGACACCGTCAGCCTCTCCGGTGACGGCACCTACCTGCTGGCGCTCGGCCCGCAGCGGCTCGAACTGTGGCGCTCCGATCTGGTACGCACCCTCGAGTACGGCTATGTCGATGCCCCGGTGAATCCGAACACCCAACCACGCACCGGGTGCGCGCTGCGTTCGGCGGCGTCGAGTTCCACCCGCCTCGCGGTGCTCGAACGCTGCCCGCAGGATCCCACCGCCCGGCTGACCGTGCTGAAGCCTGCGCCCAAGGAAGCCACCGATCCCGAGGAGTACGGGTCGCGGGTGCTCACCGCGCCGGGCGCCGAAGCGCCCGAGGTGCGGGTGCTCGCGGTGTCGGAGAACAAGGTCGCCGTGTACTACCCACCGGTCCCGGCGACCGCTTCGGGCCTGGCCGCGCCGGCCCGGCTGGTGGTGCACGACGGTACCGGCAACGAGATCGCGACCCATCCGCTGGCCGCGCCGTGGTCGGATCGCACCACGGTGACCCGGCTGGGCAAGGCTCTGTACGTGTTCACCGGCGAGAGCGTGATCTCGTTGGACAGCAGCACATTACAGCCGATGTGGACGGTGCCCGGCGCACTCGGCACCCCGGCACGGATGGCGGGCGAACTACTCGTCCCGGTGGTCGGCGGGTTGCACGCGGTGGACCCGGCCGACGGCGCCGTGGTGGCACGAATCCCGGTCCAGCGCAGCGACTACCACGGCGACACCATTTCCACCGCGGCGCTCGGCTCCACCGTCTTCGAGCGGCGCGGTGGCCGGCTGTATGCCCTCGCGGCCCTGTCATGATGGACCCATGTCCGCACCCGACGCCCGCTTGGTCCTGCTGCGCCACGGTGAGACCACCTGGTCCGCGCAGCGCCGCCACACCAGCCACACCGACCTGCCACTGACCGAACTCGGCCGGGCGCAGGCCCGCTCGGCGGCCCTGGTCCTGGCTTCGCTGCAGCTGCGTGATCCGCTGATCATCACCAGCCCGCGCCTGCGCGCCGGGCAGACCGCCGAACTGGCCGGCCTGGCCGCCGCGGAGGTCGACGACGATCTCGTCGAATGGGACTACGGCGACTACGAGGGCATCACCACCGCCGAGATCCGCGAGACCGTTCCCGGCTGGACCGTGTGGACCCATCCCGTCCCCGGCGGTGAGACGGCCGAGCAGGTGGGCGCGCGGGCCGACCGTATGCTGGCCCGCGCCGAAACGCTGTTGCCCCGGCGCGATGTGGTGCTCGTCGGCCACGGCCACTTCTCCCGGGTGCTGATCGCGCGCTGGGCCGAATTCCCGGTGCGGGAGGGTCGCCGGTTCGCGATGTCCACCGGGGCGGTCAGCGTGCTGGGTTATGACCACGACGCCCACACCATCTGGGCGCACAATCTGACCGTGCGCACCGAACCGCCGGTACCGAACTCGACGGCGCGCTGAGCCGAATGCGCATCGCATTACCGCACGCGTGGCCACGGACACCGGAAGAGGCTGTGGCACTCCAGGATTCATTGCGTCCTCGGGTTCGAGCCGAAACCGTCGGGACACCGCGGTTCGCGACCGCGGCCGGAATAGATTCGGCCTATGCAGAGGACGGCAGCGTTGCCGCCGCCGCGGTAATTCTCGACACCGCGACTTTGTCGACCGTGGAAACTGCGGTGGCGCACGGAATTTCGGATTTCCCCTATGTGCCCGGCCTGCTCGCTTTCCGCGAGCTGCCCGCCACGATAGCGGCGCTGGAAAAGCTCACCGGCACACCGGATCTACTGGTGTGCGACGCGCAGGGCATCGCACACCCCCGGCGATTCGGACTCGCCTGCCACGTCGGGGTGCTCACCGGAATTCCGACGATCGGGGTGGCCAAATCGGTGTGGGGCGAATACGCCGCACCCGGACCACGGCGCGGTGACAGCAGCGAGGTGACCATCGACGGCGCGGTCGTCGGGCGCGCGTTGCGGACCCGCGACGGGGTGAAACCACTGTTCGTCTCGGTCGGTCATCTCATCGATCTGGACACCGCGTGCGCACAGGTGCTCGCCCTCACGAACGGGTTCCGGCAACCGGAGACCACCCGGGCCGCCGACCGGCTGTGCCGCGCGGCCCTGCGCGCGGCCACGAGCTGACTAGCGTTGGTCCTCGGGCGGCAGCTCGCCGTACTCCTGGGCCATCCACCGGCTCGACGCCGGCGCGAACAGGGCGACCAGCCCGCCGCCCGCCACGAGCGCCAGCAGGCTGCCGAACAGGGGCTGGTGCGAGTCGGTCAGCAACGACCAGGCGACCGGCAGCAACAGCACCTGCGCGATGACCGCGATGGCGCGTCCCCAGCGCTTGCCGCGCAGCAGCGCGACACCGGCGGCGAGGACACCGCCGAACAGCACGGCGAACCACATCGCGGTGCCGATCCCGCTGGCCACCGACTGATCGTGACCGGTCATCGCCCGCACCACCAGCACGATCGCGGTGACCACACCGGCCAGACCCTCCAGCGTCACCAGCACCCCGGCCACCCGCACCGTGCCCGGCAGGCCGGCCGAGTCCTCTCGTCCGTTGCCGTGCTGGTCACCTTTGGTCATGTCGTGCTCCGTCACGTGCCCCAGCCTACGACGCCGTGTCGTGGTGCCCGGCGCGCGCCGGTTGTTCGCAGACGCGCATTACTCTCGACACAGTGCGGACGCTGCTCATCGTCAATCCGAATGCCACCTCGACCACCCCGGCCACCCGGGATCTGCTCGCTCACGCGCTGGAGAGCCGAACGCAGCTGACCGTTGCGCACACCCAGCATCGCGGCCACGCGGCCGAACTGGCCCAGTGGGCGTCCACGCAGCAGATGGACCTGATCGTCGTGCACGGTGGCGATGGGACGGTCAACGAGACCATCAACGGATTCCTTCCCCTGCCCCAGGTCGGTGACGACCAGGTGTGGCGGCCCCGGCTGGGCGTGATCCCCGGCGGCTCGGCGAATGTGTTCGCCCGCGCGCTCGGCATCTCCCCCGATCCGGTGACAGCTACCAACCAGCTCATCGATCTGCTCGGCCGCGACGCCGACCGCCGGATCGGGCTCGGGTTGGCCGATGATCGGTGGTTCACATTCAGCGCGGGCGTGGGCCTGGACGCCGATGTGTGCGAGTCGATGGATGCCGCTCGCGCGAAAGGCCGCAAGGCCACTCCGGCGCGATATCTGCGCACCACGGTGCGCCAGTTCTTCCGGGCGCGCAGGCGTGAACCGAGCGTCACCGTGGCGGTCCCCGGGCACGATCCGGTGGACTCGGTGTATTACGCCTTCGTCACGAATTCCAGCCCGTGGACCTATCTCGAGGATCGTCCGGTTCGTACCAATCCCGGCACCACGTTCGAATCCGGTTTGGGCGTATTCGCCATGGGTTCGATGAGTGTGACCAGGACCCTGTTGCTGGCACGGCAGTTGCTGAGCGAGAATGGAAACCCTAAGGCGGATGCACTGTTCCGAGTCGACGATGTCGATTCGGTGCGGATCGAGACCGCCGAGGAGATCGGCCTGCAAATCGACGGCGACTTCATCGGAAAACGCAAGATGGTGCATTTCACATCGGTGCCCGGTGTGCTCGACGTGGTAGCCCCCAAACCGTCCTGAGCAACGGACTCATCGGAAAAATCTCGGGGTTGCGCTGCGAAAACCCGCGGACGCGAGTACAAAGGACCGGGCAGGTTCCCCTGGTGGGCAACCTCAGCGTGATCTCCCCCACGGTGCGCCGGAGACCTATTGACATCTACGGTGATCGTGAAAGCATTCACAAGCAACCGTGCGGAAACATTCGAGTCGCACAAGTGAACGATCCACTAACCAGAGGTGCCCTTTGTGGCGCCTGCGCAAAGGAGCAGAGGAATGGACTGGCGCCACAAGGCCATCTGTCGCGATGAGGACCCCGAGCTGTTCTTCCCGGTGGGTAACAGCGGTCCTGCGCTCGCGCAGATTGCCGATGCCAAGCTGGTCTGCGCCCGCTGCCCCGTCACTGCCGATTGCCTGTCATGGGCCCTGAAGTCCGGACAGGATGCCGGCGTGTGGGGTGGAATGAGCGAAGACGAGCGTCGTGCGCTCAAGCGGCGTAACGCCCGCACCCGTACGCGTACCTCCGTCTAGGTAGAAAAAGGCGGGCGTTACCGGACCATTCAGCCCGGTCCGGTAACGCATGTGAGAACCCGGCACCCCAGGGTGCCGGGTTTATTGTTGCCCTACAACGTTTTTCACCCGTCGTTCAGCGAGCCGAGCGACGGCCGAGCGGCACCCGCAACACCGCGTCGGTGCCGATGTCGGCGCCGGGATGCAGCCCGATCGAACCGCCCAGTTCCGAAGTCACCAGGGTCCGCACGATCTGCAGCCCGAGCCGGTCGGAGCTCTCCAGACTGAATCCGGTGGGCAACCCGCGACCGTCATCGCTGATGATCACGTCGAGCCAGCGGGCCGAGCGCTCCGAGCGAATCGTCACGGTACCGTTCTGGCCCGCGTCGAAGGCGTGCTCGATCGCGTTCTGCACCAGCTCGGTCAGCACCATCACCAGCGGCGTCGCGCGTTCGGCGGAGAACACCCCCAGTGAACCGGCGCGGCGCACCTTGATCCGCGCGGTGTGCACAGTGGCCACATCGGCCATGATCGGCAGCAGCCGGTCGACGACCTCGTCGAGGTCCACCTCTTCGTCCACCGACATCGACAACATCTCGTGCACCGAGGCGATGGAGGTGACCCGGCGCACCGATTCGGTCAGTGCCACTTGGGCTTCGGGGTTCTCGGTGCGGCGCGCCTGCAACCGCAGCAGCGCCGCCACGGTCTGCAGGTTGTTCTTCACCCGGTGGTGGATCTCGCGGATGGTGGCGTCCTTGCTGAGCAGCGCGCGGTCGCGGCGCTTCACCTCGGTGACATCGCGCACCAGCACCGCGGGCCCGGCCAGTTCACCACCCGGACGCATCACCAGGGTGCGCAGCAAGACCGTGGCCCCGCGCGCTTCCACTTCCATCCGGCGCCCGGTGCGCCCGGCCAGCGCGGCCTGGATGTCGGCGACCACCTCTTGGGCGTCGAACGGGTCGGTGATCAGCGAGCGGGTGGTCACCGCCAGATCCTGGCCGATCAGGTCGGACTGCATCCCCATCCGGTGATAGGCCGACAGCGCGTTCGGGCTGGCGTAGACCACCAGGCCACTGGTGTCGAGCCGGATGAAACCGTCGCCGGCACGCGGGCTGGAATGGGTGGCCGCCCTGTCCTCGGGGGTCGGGAAACTACCGTCGGCGATCATCTGGCACAGGTCGTCGGCGCACGACACGTACGCCGTTTCCAGGGTGCTGCGAATCCGGGATCTTTGCAGGTCGGAGTCGCGACTGAGTACTGCGATCACGTCGTCGCCACAGCGCACGGGGATCGCCTCGCGCACCGCGTGCACCGGGCTCGGGTGATAGACCCCGCTCACTTCGACCTCGAAGTCGGTGCGCACGGTGTCGCCGCTGACCAGCGCGTCGAACACCTGTGGGAAGTCGGTGCGCGAGGCGGTGCTGCCGACCTTGTCGTCGAGGTGCACGGTGGGTGCGGTGGTCGGTCGGATCTGGGCCACGCACACCACCTCGGCACCGTCGGTGACCGGTCCCGCCCCCACCCACAACAGCAGATCCGAGAACGAGAGGTCGGCCAGCAACTGCCAGTCGCCCACCACCCGTTGCAGATGGTCCACGGCGGTGCCGGGCAGGTCGGTGTGTTCGGCCAGAAGTTCGCTCAGTGTCGCCACGCTGGATCTCTACCGCTTCGCTGTCGGTCTTACGCGATGGTGGCGATCAGGTCGCCCGCCTGCAGAACCTGGCCCGGAGTCACATCGACCGAGGTGATGTCACCCTCGACCTCGGTGAGTACCGGGATTTCCATCTTCATCGACTCGAGCAGCACCAGGGTCTGGTCGACCCGCACGTGCTGGCCCACCGCGACCTCGACAGCGAGCACGGTCGAGACCAT
The DNA here is from genome assembly GCF_042650145.1 of Nocardia halotolerans. Classification (NCBI taxonomy): domain Bacteria; kingdom Bacillati; phylum Actinomycetota; class Actinomycetes; order Mycobacteriales; family Nocardiaceae; genus Nocardia; species Nocardia halotolerans. The sequence continues at coordinate 762,030 of NZ_JBHSDL010000014.1, forward strand.
CTCCGCGCGCACTTCTTCACCCATGACATCCCGTTCATTAGTTGTGCGGCCGCCGCGCCGGGGCGGTGGCCGTATCCGCCGAAGCTACAGCCAACCACACGTGAAACAATGGCTGACGATCAGATTGTGCTCCGCGCTCCGGCGGGGAGGACCCAGAGAAGGGAGCTACCTATGGGTAAGCGTGGACGTAAGAAGCGCAGCCGTAAGGGCAACGCAGCCAACCATGGCAAGCGGCCCAACGCCTGAGCAAGGCTCGATACGCGAAAAGGGGCACCCATCGGGTGCCCCTTTTCTGCTGTCCGCTCCTCGGATCAATCCTCGGTGCGCTCGACCCTGGTGACGGTGATCGAGCGGTGGATCTCCAGTTTCAACCGGTCACGCAGGCCCTCGGGCGCGTGCTCACCACCGCATTTGCGGTTGAGCAGCCCTTTGAGCTTCTCCTCGATGCCGTAGGCCTCGATGCACGGGCTGCAGTGGTCCATGTGTTCCTGCAGGCGCTCGCGGGTGGCCTGGTCGCATTCGCCGTCGAGCATGAGCCACACATCAGCCAGTACGGCGGTGCAGTCCATCTCCAGATCGGGGTCGCTCACTTCGTAACCTCCTGGCGTTCCCCACGGTCGAATCCACGTTCACGCGCCACATCGGCGAGCAAACCCTTGAGTTGCTTGCGGCCACGGTGCAGCCGCGACATCACGGTACCGATCGGAGTGCCCATGATCTCGGCGATCTCCTTGTACGGGAATCCTTCGACGTCGGCGTAGTACACCGCCATCCGGAACTCCTCCGGCAACTCCTGCAGGGCGGCCTTGATCTGGTCGTCGGGCAGGGCGTCGAGCGCTTCGACCTCAGCCGAGCGCAGACCGGTCGAGGTGTGTTCGGCGGTGGCGGCCAGCTGCCAGTCCGAGATCTCGTCGGTCGGGTACTGGGCGGGCTGGCGCTGCTTCTTGCGGTAGGAGTTGATGTAGGTGTTGGTCAGGATCCGGTACAGCCAGGCGCGCAGATTGGTGCCCTCGCGGAAGGACTTGAATCCCTGGAACGCCTTCACATACGTCTCCTGCACCAGGTCCTCGGCATCGGCCGGATTCCTGGTCATCCGCAGTGCGGCGCCGTAGAGCTGGTCGAGCATCGGGAGCGCATCGCGCTCGAACCGGGCCGCCAGCTCGGCTTCGCCGGCTCCTGAGCCGGACGCCTCGGCGGGCACCACGTCGTCGTCGCTCGTCACACCATTCCCTTCGATCGCCGTAGTCACCGAATCTACCGGCAACACCGTATCGATCGGCAAGTGCGCACCCTCGGGTGAGAAGGGACGCTCCTCGAGCAGCAGTGTCACTATCTCTCCTCACGGGCGTCTCGGGACGGGCTTGTCATTGGTGTGCAACAGAGACACCGCCATCGGTGTTCCCGCGCGTTAGGGTGACGACCATGGCATCGGCGTCCACTCCGGCGATCAAGGTCCTCACCGGGGCGGGGATCGCGCACCGCGTCCACGCCTACACCCACGATCCGCGCGCGCAGTCCTACGGGGACGAAGCCGTCGGCGCGCTCGGCGCCGAGCTGGGTGTGGTCGCCGAGCAGGTGCTCAAGACGCTGGTGATCGAGTTGTCCACCGGCGCGCTGGCGGTCGCCGTACTACCGGTGCCGGCCCGGTTGTCGCTCAAGGCCGCGGCGGCGGCGCTGGGAGCGCCGAAGGCGGTGCTGGCCGACAAGGCCAAGGCCGAACGCAGCACCGGGTATGTGCTCGGCGGGGTCTCACCGCTGGGGCAGCGCAAGCAACTCGCCACGGTCGTCGACGCGTCGGCCCTCCGCTGGGACCGGGTGTTGTGCAGTGCGGGCAGGCGCGGTCTCGAAATCGAACTCGCGCCCGCCGATCTGGTGCGCGCGACCGGGGCCGTGACCGCCCCGATCACCGGCTAGCAATCCGATCACGGTCTCGTTCCGAATTCATTGCGACGCATTCCGCGCCCGGTACGACCCCATCGACCCGAGGATGTGATGCGAAAAATGTCCGCACGTTCGACGATCGCCACCCTGACCGGTGCCCTGTTACTCACCTTCGGCGGTGTCGCCGTCGCCGCGCCGGTCACCGCGGTCCCGCCGATGGCACCCACGGCGCCCACCGAACCCGGTGACTACCCGCTCAACGGCCAGGGCAGCACGCCGAAGGACACACCGCGGGCCGCACCGGAGACCGATGAGCGCGCCGAGAAGGCCGAACGACTCGGCGGCGGGGTCGCCACCGAGGTGATCGACCTGTTCACCGGAGTCATCAAGTGTGGCCTGAACATCGCCACCGATTCGGTGCCCTGCTCACTCTGAGCCGTCCACCCGAGGCCGGGCACGATCACAGCAGTGTGGTCTGCCCGGCTTCGTCGTCGCAGGTGCCATCGGGTACCAGCAGTTCGGGCCCGTTGTTGCGGACGTTGTTCACCAGGCTCGAGACCGGCCGCGCCGCGATCGTGGCCACCTGCGCGGGCGAGGGCGGGCGCAGCAGGTCGTTGGGGGCGGGGTGGTCCGGGTCGAGCCAGGCCGCCCAGTGCTCGCGCGGCATCGGCAACGGCATCCGGTCGTGGATGTCGGCCAACTCGCCCACGGCATCGGTGGTGAGGATGGTGCACGACAGCAGCGGTTCGGCAGCGGGATGCTCGCGGTCGCGCCACACCGACCACAGCCCGGCCATGTAGAGCGGGGAACCGTCGGTGTGCGACATGTAGAACGGGCGTTTGACCGCTTTGCCCTGCCCGGTCGGCGCCGACTCGACCAGCCACTCGTACCAGCCGTCCATCGGCACCAGGCAGCGCCGGTGCTTTGTCGCGTCCCGGAACGAGGGTGCGCTGGTGGCCTTGTCGGCGCGGGCGTTGAACAATGGTCTGCCCTTGGCGGGCACGCCCGGTTCGGCCGCTTTGGTCCAGTGCGGGATCAGGCCCCAGCGCATCCGGCGGATCCGCAGGCGCGGGTCGTCGTCGGGATGGCCGTGCTCGTGGCGCTCCACCACGGTGAGCACCTGGGTGGTGGGGGCGACGTTGTAGCTGACCGCGGCGTCGGGCTCGGCGAGCCCGGTCTCATCGATCGCGTCGAGTTCGGCCGCCAGGCGACCCGGGTTGGTCGTCGTCGCATATCGTCCGCACATAAGCAAGAAGATACGCCCGCCCGCGCGGCCCGTGACGAAATCGACGGGCCCGAATTGTGTGCCAGCAGTGTGTTCGGCGCGCACATGAGAGAGGATGGGCGGGTGAGTTTCTGGCCAGCGCCCCACATCGAGGTCCCCGTCCACGCGACCGTGACCCTGCCCGGTTCGAAATCCATCACCAATCGCGCGCTCATCCTGGCCGCACTGGCCGATGGGCCCTGCACCATCACCGGCGCGCTGCGCAGCCGCGACACCGACCTGATGATTCAGGCGCTGCGTGCGCTGGGCACCGAGATCACCGGCGACGCCGAGACACTCGAGGTCACCCCGGGCCCGCTGCACAGCGCCGCCGTCGACTGCGGTCTGGCGGGCACCATCATGCGTTTCCTGCCGCCCGCCGCCGCCCTCGCCGCGGGTGACGTCGCGTTCTTCGGCGACGAGCAGGCCCGCCACCGCCCGCTCACCACCATCCTCGACGCGCTGCGCACGCTCGGCCTCGACGTCGACGGTGACGCGCTGCCGTTCGTCGTGCACGGCACCGGCGCGCTGCGCGGTGGCACGGTCACCATCGACGCGTCGGGTTCCTCGCAGTTCGTGTCCGGGCTGCTGCTCTCGGCCGCCCGCTTCGACGAGGGCATCACCGTGCACCACAGCGGCGGTGTGCTGCCCTCGATGCCGCACATCGAGATGACGGTGGAGATGCTGCGCCGCGCCGATGTGCGCGTACAGACCCCCGCCGATGCCCGCGGCGCGCAGACCTGGACGGTGCAGCCCGGCCCGATCCGCGCGGTCGACTGGGAGATCGAACCCGACCTGTCCAACGCCACCCCGTTCCTGGCGGCGGCCGCGGTCACCGGCGGCGAGGTGAGCGTGCCGATGTGGCCGCGTGGCACCACCCAGCCCGGTGACGTGATCCGCGAGATCCTGGTGCGGATGGGCGCCGAGGCCCGCATCTTCGACGGCGTGCTCACCGTGCGCGGCCCGCAGAGCCTGGCCGGTATCGACATCGACCTGCACGACGTCGGCGAGCTCACCCCCACCGTCGCCGCGCTGGCCGCCCTCGCCGATTCGCCCTCGGTGCTGCGCGGTATCGCGCACCTGCGCGGTCACGAGACCGACCGGCTCGCCGCGCTGAGCGCCGAGATCAACCGGCTCGGTGGCCAGGTCACCGAGACCGCCGACGGCCTCGAGATCACCCCGGCCCCGCTGCGCGGCGGGCAGTGGCATTCCTACGCCGATCACCGGATGGCCACCGCGGGTGCGATTCTCGGCCTGCGGGTGCCCGGTGTGCAGATCGAGGACATCGGCACCACCGCCAAGACCCTGCCGACCTTCGTCGCCCTGTGGGAGCAGATGCTGGCGCCGGCCTTATCGGGTGAGGGAGTGGCGCGCTGAGTCGCCAGGGCCGGTCCACCGCCAGCTACGACGAATCCGATGTCCGGGTCCGCCCGGGCAAGGCTTCCTCGCGACCGCGCACCAAGACCCGGCCCCAGCACAACGACGCCGAGGCCGCCATGGTGGTCGCGGTGGACCGGGGTCGCTGGGGCTGTGTGCTCGACGGTGACGCCGACCGGCGCATCATCGCCATGCGCGCCCGCGAGCTGGGTCGCACCCCGATCGTGGTCGGCGATCAGGTGGGAGTGGTGGGTGATCTGTCCGGCAAGCCCGACAGCCTGGCCCGGATCGTGCGGGTCGCCGAGCGGCGGACCGTGCTGCGCCGCACCGCCGATGACACCGATCCGTTCGAACGCATCGTCGTCGCCAATGCCGAGCAGTTGTTCATCGTCGTCGCCCTGGCCGACCCGCCGCCGCGCACCGGTTTCGTGGAGCGGGCGATGGTGGCCGCCTATGCCGGTGGGCTGGAACCGATTCTGGTGCTCACCAAACGCGATCTGCACGCCGAGTCCGAATTCGCCGCCGCCTTCGCGGGTCTGGACCTGAAGATCGTCTACGCCGGCATCGACGACCCGATGGAACCGGTGCTCGAGATCCTGCGCGATCGGCTCACCGCGCTCATCGGGCACTCCGGGGTGGGCAAGTCGACGATGGTGAATCGTCTTGTGCCCGACGCGTATCGGGCGGTGGGCGAGGTGTCGGGGGTCGGCAAGGGCAAGCACACCTCCACCCAGTCGGTGGCACTGCCGCTACCCGAGGGCGGCTGGGTGATCGACACACCCGGCGTGCGGTCGTTCGGCCTGGCCCACATCACTCCCGACGACGTGATCGCCTCGTTCACCGATCTGGCCGACGCCATCGAGGACTGCCCGCGCGGATGCACCCACCTCGGCCCGCCCGCCGACCCGGAATGCGCACTGGACCAACTGCCCGGTACGGAGCGCCGGGTGGAGGCGATTCGGCAACTGCTCACCGCGTTGATCTCGAATGAGGCGTGGTAGCAACCGAACCAGGTCTCGGCCTGATTGCGAATGAGACTCGCGTTCGCTCGCGTTCACGCTCGCGACACTCGTCGGCGGTAGCGTCATGGCAATGAAGCCTCCGGCGATCGGTTATCTGCGCCGCGACATCTCAGGTGTCGCCCAATCCTGGGACGAAACGCAGATCCGTTCCCTAGCCGAGCGTCTCGGCTACCGCTTCACCAAGACCGTCGCGTTCAGCGACCGCACCAGCGACCCGCTCGGGCGCCTGCTCGACGTGGTGTCCACCACCGAAGCCGCCGCCGTGGTCACTCCCAGCCTCACTCATCTCGGCCAGGACCTGCCCGACACGCTGCTCGCCGCCTGCGACGTCGTCACGGTCTCCCCCGAGATCACCCACCCGAGAAGGCTTCCCGCGCTACCCGCGTGAATTATTCGGCGCCCCACACCCCGCCGAGTTCCATCAGCTCACGGTAGGCCGCGCGGTCGGCGGCCAGACGTTGCGCGGCGGCGGCCAAGGTAGCCGGGGTGAAGTCGGCGCCGATGGTGGCCTGGTGTTCGACCGCTTCGTCGGCGAGCGCCACCAGCAGGTCGCCCAGCCGCTCGAGCTGCTGTTCGACGGCGCTCGACCGTCGTCCGCCGAGTTGGTCGGTCATGCCGTCGGCGACGGCCAAACGGTGCAGCCGTTGCATCGATTGAGGTAGGCCGCTGGTGGAGGCGGGATCGATCCAGCCCTGACGCTGCAGTTCCGCCACCACGCTCCACGCCTGGCTGAGCCGATTCCACGGCTGTTGCAAACGACTCGGCAGCTGCGGCACGGGCGGGCGGGGTGGCGGAGGCGGCATCGGCACGCGGCGGTGCGCGGCGGGACGGGCCGCGGCCAGCCGCTGACGCCGGACCAGGCCCTGTTCGTGCCACATCACCGCGCCCAGCGGCAGCACACCCACGATGATCGAGAAGAAGAACAGCTCACCGTCGCTGCCGTCAGCTCCGAACAACGACGACACTCCTGTCAGCAGGCTCACCGTGCCCCAGATGACCGCCAACACCCACAGCACGACAACAGAAGCCGATCGCTGATACTTCATCGCAGCTCGCTACCCACAATCGACATTATGCCGACCGAACACTTCGGCGGGCCTCGGCATTTCAGTTCATCGCCCTATAGCGGCCGTCGGGGTCGGTGGCGAGACGACCGCGGCGCACGGCCGAGGTGAGGCAGGCTTCGACCCGGTCCTCGGCGGCACCGGTACGTTCGTGGCCGAACTGGGTGAGCGTCGCCCACATCATCTCGTCGAAGGTATGTCGGTTACGTTGGGCCACTTGCGATATCGCGTTCACGATCTCTTCGGGGCAGATGGTGTCGATGGCACGGGTCGCGGTGGGCGGAGTGAAACGAAAACCGCGCCAGGTGCCGGGATCGAGATCCGAGGGCCACACGAACACACCCAACGGTGTCGCGCGCACCAGACTTTCCGGCACCTGGCCGAGCACACAGATCTGTTGTTTGTCGGTGGGCTTGTGCACACCGAAGCGTTGCGCGACGCGCGTCACGAGCTGGCCGCGTTCGATCGGCCCTTCGATCGCGATGATCTCGCGCACCGCCTCGCGTACCCGGACCGGGATGGTGGCGGCGCTGTCGCGGTCGAGGTCGGCGGGGGAACCGAGCACGCTCGTCGGCGCGCTGGTGTAGGGAATGCCGCTGGGTAGCCAGTGGTGGACGCTGCGGGTGCCGGTCATCCACTCGGGGGTCTGCGCGACGGTGTGGGCGATCGGCGCCGGCGGTGGAGTATGCGGTGACGACGGCCGGTTGTTCGGCGCCGACGGTGGAATGTTCGGTGTCGGTGGAATGTAGGGGTACGGCTCTGCCGGGGTGATCGGGCGTTGGACCGGTGGTGGCGGCGGGCTGACGGGGTAGCGCGGGCCGGTGCCCCAGTGCGGCGGCGGAGCGTAGTCGCGGCGTTTGCGCCGGTCACCGACGAGCAGTTGCCAGATCGATACGCCGGCCAGCGCTGAACCCGACGCGAAGAACACCACCGCGAGCACGATCTCGAACGGCGAGCTGTTGCCGATACCGCTGAAGTACCCGGCGGTGCCGAGCAGCGCGCCGAACGCCCCGGCGAGCAGTCCGAAGATCCACCCGATCCTGCCGACCCATTGCACGGCGCGCACTCCTCGTTCCGCGCGGAATACTCGTTCGCCGCCGCACCGACGGCCGACACACTCCCCTGCCGGCAATGGGGCGAAGCTTACTCCCCGACGGGGAGCGGATCGTCCGGCGCTCAGCCGCCCGACGCTATCCCCGTCAGCAACCCAGCTCGGCTGCCAGTGATTCGACCCGGGCGCGGACCGGATCGTCAGCGGGGCGCAGGACCGCGAGGTCGTCACGCAGCTGCCCCACGAACCGGGTGGCCCTGGTGTGGTCGCCCGTGCCGGGCAGCAGTTCGGCCAGCGCGAACCGCACCTGTAGCGCGTCCGCACCGAACTCGTCACCCGCCGAGCGTATTTCGCCATAGAGCCGGTACAGCTCGTCCACGGCAGCCGTGGCGGTGAGTTCACCGAGTTCCGCTCGGCACTGCACCGCCGCCACCCGTGCCCGCCACCCGCGTCTGCTCGTCAGCCCGCCCGCGCGCACCTCGATCGCCTCGACCCGCTCCCATTCGGTCAGGGCGCGGCGCTGTTCGCCGCTGTGGGCATAGGCGGTGGCGATGTCACGGTGCAGGTCGCCCAGCTGGGGGCTGTCGGGACCGAAGCGCTGCACGGCCTCGTCGACGACGGTGGCCAGCACCTCGGCCGCTTGCGCGAAGCGGCCCAGGTCGATCAGTTCGCGGTAGCGGGCGGCGGCCCCGGGCAACCCACCCGGGATCGTCGGGCCGGCGGGCCGCCGGGCGGGCCGGATCGGCTCGGCGCCCACCTCGGCGGGTGGGTTCGGACGGCGGAAGATGCGCGTCGGATCCGGGCCCCCTGCGGGTACAGCGGTTTCCGGAGCGCCCGGTGCCGGCAGGAACGGCAGGAGCCGGTCGTAGACGGTGTGCGCGGAGTCCGGGCGGTCGACGGCATCCTTCGCCAAAAGTTCCAGGACCAGCTGTTCGATCGCGAGGGGCACCTCGCGGCGCAGGGTGCGCAACGGTGCCGGTGGTTCCGACAGGTGCCGGTTGTGCGTGTCGAACTCCGACTGCGCCGCGAACACCGCACGCCCACTGAACATCTCGTGCATGATGCAGCCCAGCGCGTAGAGGTCGGCCCGGGGCCCCACCTCCTGGCCGTTGATCAGCTCGGGCGGCATGTACGCGGCGGTCCCGAGCACCGACCCGGTGCGGGTGATCCGGCTGGTGCTCCCGTCGAGCAACGCCGCGATCCCGAAGTCGATCACCTTCACCGTCCCGTCCTGGGCAACCAGCACATTGGCGGGCTTGAGGTCGCGATGCACCACCGGCAGCACATGGGCATGCGACAGCACCGTCGCGATCTGTGCGGCGACCGCCACCCCACACTCGATCGGCAACTCCCCCGCCCCGGACAGGTAGTCACGCAGGGTGACCCCGTCGACGTGCTCCATCACCAGATACACACTGTCGGCCCGCGCATCGAGTACCGCGTCGAAGACCTGCGGCACTCCCTGATGCCGGATCCGCGCGGTCACCCGCGCTTCGCGCCGGAACCTGGCCACGAACTCCTCGGCGAGATCGTCACGGGAGGCGAACTGCCGCACCGCGATCCGCTTGATCGCGACCGGCCGGTCCAGCACCACGTCATACCCGAGCAGCACCTGTCCCATCCCCCCGGCGCCCAGCGCCCCGGTGATCTCGTACCGCCCGTCGATGATCTCGCCCACCCACAACCTCCGGCCCAGTTCCGCTACGAATGCCGCACGATACTGCGATCCCGCGGTTGTTTCAGCGCGCCCGTCCGTCGGGCAGGCAGTCGGCCGAACCGAGACGCGCTGAGGGCACTTCGCGGCCACGGGCACCCGCGGGAGGCGATCTCTGTCCGAAAGGCACCGTCGCTGAAGTCGGTCCTCGAGAGCAAGGGCCTGGCCACCGGTCTCGGTGACGAGATGAAGGCCTTCCCGATGCACGACTACCCGACCGGGGTGCCGGCCGCCGCGCCCTACCGAGCGCCCTGCGTGTCTTTCGGTTCCAGGGCGCCTGCTGTCAGTCCGGTGGCGATGAGATCAGCTGCGGTGCCTGCGGTTTCGGCGGCAGTGCGGGCAGCGACCCGGAGTTGGTGCAGGTTCCGGAACGCCGCGCCGTAGCGCTGCTGGTCGGCGAGTGGGAGCAAAGGGATGCGCAGGCGGGCGGGGTCGAGGCGGATGGTGGTGGTGCCGAACATGGCGGCGGCGTTGTCGGGGGAGCCGATGAAGCCGGCGAAGAACCAGGGGTCGACACGGGTGGGGTCGGTGCGGAAGACGAGGACGCCGGGACCGGGGGCGGCGCCGATGTCGGCGCCTTCGGCGACGCGCGCGCCCTGGGCGGCACCGTGGTCGTCGCGCAGGCGCGAGACCAGGACGTCGTCTTCCTGGATCGGCTCACCGACGGGAGCGCCCGGGGCAGTGATACCGGACGGGCCGCGACCGGCGAGCAGGTCGTGGCCGGTGAGGACCGGGCGTTGCGGTGTGTCGGCGGGCGGCTGTTCGGGGGTGGTGGAGACGATGCGCACCGCTTTGCCCGCGATCAGATTGCCCACGGCCACATAGCGCCAGACCGTGCCGGGCGCGGAGTTCCAGTCGCGGACGGCCTCGGCCGCGGCGTGCAGGTCGGTGAGGTACTCGGCGAGCACGCCGATCGCGGCGCGAGCCGACGCGGACGCACTGCCTGGGTCGACGACGGCGCGCACATGCCGGGCCGGGGTGAGGTCGACGTCGTCGTCGAGCACGTCCATCACGCGGACCACCGCGGTCACGTCGGCGACGGTGGCGGTGTCGGCGTCGCCTTTGTCGAACGCCTGCCAGGCTTCGACCACGGTGCGGGCCAGTGTCGGCCAATCAGGCTGTTCCCCACCAGCATTCGGCAGGCGAGTGGTGTCGGCGAACAGCAGGGTGTCGGCGGGATTGCCGATCCCGGGCCGGCGCAGGATCCACAGCTGCAATCCGACCTGGCGCGGAGTCGACGCTCCGGGTGGCAGGGCGACCACGGCGCGTAACGCACCGGCGCGCAACAGTTCCATGCGAATCCGTCTGCCCGAGGAGCGGGCGGCGACGGCGGGCGGCAGCAGGAGCACGGCGGTCGCGCCGGGGCGCAGGTGCGCGAGCGCGTGCTGGGCCCAGGCGAGTTCGGACTCGCTACGTGGGGGCACCGAATACACCCAGCGGGGGTCGAGAGCGAGTTCGTCAGCACCCCAATCACGTTGCGAATAGGGCGGATTGGACAGGACAGCGTCGAATTCGAGGTCGGTGAAGGCGTCGGCGAGCAAGGCGTCGCCCGCCCGGATGTCAGTGTCGGCCTGCGGCACCAGGGTGCTGAGTACGGCGGCGGTACGACCGGCCTGCACCGGCAGGATGTCCTGACCGTGCAGTTCGACGGCTCCGATGCGGGCCGCCTCGAGCAGCAGGGTGCCGCCGCCGCAGGACGGGTCGAGCACGGAGCGGGGGGACGGTGAGACAGCGGCGGCCAGTACGTCGGCCATCAGAGCGGCGACGGGCTGGTCGGTCGGATAGACGCCGGTACTCGGTCCGTCGAGTCCGCGCTCGGACAGTACGGCCAGCGTCTGCTGCACACCGACCGCGTCGATCGCCGCACGGACCGCTGCGCGCACCGAGTCGGCGGCCTCGGCCGCGGGGTCGGCCACGAACTCCATCAGCTCGACGACGCCCTCGGGTGCGACTTCGGAGCGCAGCAGGGTCCGCAATCGCTGGACGGGAGAGTCGGCGGCGGTGATGCCGTGCCCGCGCAACCACTGCTGCACCTCGGCCAGGTCGAAAAGGGGGCGGGATTCGGAACCGCCGGGGACCGGGGCGGGGAAATCGGCGTGTCGGCGGCGCCAATTGCTCACGGTGGCGCGGGTGACGCCGGCCAGCCGGGAGATCTCGGCGGCGGCGACGGTGGGCGTCGAGTCTGGCATGGGTCTCCTCTCGACTCCCAAGCCTTGCTGACGAGGTAGTCGAGGTCAAACCTTACATGCCATGGTTTACAAGCTTCCGCGTTCCAGTGCGCAAGAACTTGGTTAACGATGAAAACATTGTTTCCCTGTTGCCATGCCCGTTGCGACGGTGTAGCGTCCTTCGCAACGGAGTGGCCGCAAGGACACGGACACACCGAGTACTCGACGACACAGACCCGCAGCACACGGCCCGCACCGGCCGCGACCAGTCGTGCCGTCACCACCACCGCCACCCCGCCGGACGACCTCGTCCCGGCGCGAACACACCTGCCCAGGAGGAAAAAAATGCGCACCATCACCCGCACCGTCGCCGCCACCACCGCCGCGCTCGCCCTCGCCGGCGTCGTCAGCACCGTCGGTGCGGGCACCGCCGCCGCGGCCACCACCGTGCGCCACTACTCGGGCCACGGCGCCGAGTGGGCCTGCAACGCCGACAAGGCCGCCCTCGGCAGCGTGCCCGGTTCGGTCGTGCTCTGCGACGAGCTGAACAACGGCGTATTCCGGCTCTCGGTGGTGCCCCACGGCGAGATCCCGCTGCACATCCTGAGCCTGATGGCCACCGGCAGCTTCGACGGCCTTTCCTAGCCGATCCCAACCTTCAGGAGATCATCATGTCCAATCCCCATTACCCCAATCCCGGTGTCCCCCCACAGCCCTACTACTCGCAGCCGCCGCGCAAGCGGAAGGTGTGGCCGTGGGTGCTCGGCGGGTTCGTACTCGCCGTGCTCGTGCTCTTCGGCGGGTGCGCGGCGCTCCTCACCAGCGCCGCCGAGGAGGTCGCCCAGAACGAGCAGACCCGGTCCTCGGCCGCACCCGCGGGCACGGAAGTGCGCGACGGCAAGTTCGGCTTCACCGTCACCGCGGTGGACCCGCCGGTGCGCACCGTCGGCGACAACGAGTTCCTGCAGCAGACCGCGCAGGGTGAGTTCATCCTGGTCTCGGTGGATGTCACCAACACTTCCGACGTCGCCCAGCATTACTTCGGCTCCGATCAGAAGCTGATCGACGACCAGGGCCGCGAGTACGCCAACGACACGGCGGCCGAGCTGAACTTCAACGACCAGCTCTCCGCCGCGATCAACCCGGGCAACAACGTCTCGATGGTCCTCGTCTTCGACGTACCGCCCGGCACTGTCCCCGCCGCCGTCGAATTCCACGATTCGGCCTTCTCCAACGGCGCGCGAGTGGCACTGAAATAACGCCGACCCCTTTCGGGCCCAGCAGCCGTGCTGGGCCCGGACGCATGTCCCGAGCGCACCCTTTGCCGCATGTGCGGGACCGATAGCGCTAGAGCACGTCGAGCACCGCCGAGGCCAACGGTCCGGCCGAGGCGGGGTTCTGGCCGGTGTGCAGGTTGCGGTCGGATTCGAGGAACGGCGCGAACGGTTCGCCCGAGCGATAGTCGGCCCCGAGTTCGATCAGCCGGTCCTCGAGCAGCCACTTGGCTTTGTCGGCCAGCCCACCCAGCCGCTCCTCGGCATCACTGAAGGCGGTGAGGCGGTAACCGGCGAACGGGGACGGACCGTCGGCCGCGGTGGCCAGCAGTGCGGCCGGGCCGTGGCAGACCAGCGCCAGCGGCTTGCCCGAGTTCAGGGTCTCGACGAGCAGCGCCGCGGAGTCGGGATTCACCGCCAGATCCTCCATCGGGCCGTGCCCACCGGGGTAGTACACCGCGGCGAAGTCGTCGAGCCGCACGTCGGCGAGCGGTACCGGATGCGCGAGCGGGTCCGCGCCCTCGATGATCTCGGCGACCTTGTTCGCCTCGGCTTCCCCGCCGTTGGCGTTGGGCGCGAGACTGCCCAGGTCCACCGGCGGAACCACAGCTGCGGGCGTCGCCACCACCACGTCGTGTCCGGCCTCGGTGAACACCTGATAGGGCGCGGCGAATTCGTCGGCCCAGTAACCGGTGTGATGCTTGGCGCCACTGGACAGCGTCCAGTGATCGGCACCGGTCATCACGAACAGAATTTTCGCCATCTCATCGCCTCCGGAACGTTCGGGTCGTGGGACTGCGGTCGTTCGGCGTCAGGTGTGTGCGGCGCCGATGATGTGGAGCATTTCGTGGATGATCGGGTCGGCGAGCCGGTTGGTGACCGAGCGGCCCTCGCGGCTCGAGGTGACACACCCCTCGTGCCGCAGTACCCGCAGCGCCTGGGAGATCGCGTTCTCGTTGCGGTCGAGCGCGGCGGCGAGTTCGCCGACGGTGATGCCGGGCGTGCGGTGCAGGCAGAGCAGGATCTCCAGGCGGCCGGGGTCGGAGAGCAGGTCGAAACGTTGCGCCCAGGCCCGGATCTCGACATCACCGATCGCGCGCCGGCCGAGTTCGACCGGCGACCCCTGCAGTGTGCGTGGCTCTCCCATGGCGGGTTCAGCTTAATCGCCGAATGGACAGCGCCGCTATTATCTGTCCATCTGTTCAGGTAGACATGAGTGGGGACGATTGATGAAGGTGCGAACCCGGCCGCTGGTCGCCGCGGCGGCGGCGTTCGCGCTGATGTCGACCGCGTGTGGAGCTCCCGACAGCGGGTCCGCCGACGCGCTGGTCCTGGCCGATGCCCACGAACTGGGCGGATACAACCCCGTGGCCGGGTACGGAGCAGCCGGTGAGGCGAAGGTCTACGACGGGTTGCTGCGGCTCACCGGCGGCGCGGGCCTGCCCGGATTGGCCCCGGCGCTGGCCACCGAGTTGCCGACCGCCGACGCCGAGGCCGCCGTGTGGACGGTGCCCTTGCGCACAGGGGTTCGGTTCAGCGACGGGTCGGCCTTCGACGCCGCCGATGTGGTCGCCACCTACCGCGCGATCCTCGATCCCGTCTCCGCCTCGCCGGTGCGTTCGTCGTTCTCGATGATCGAACGCGTCGAGGCACCGGACCCGATGTCGGTGCGGTTCACCCTGCGCCATCCCTATGCCGCGTTCCCCACCAAACTGCTCATCGGAATCGTTCCGTCCGAAGCGGTCTCGACACCCGCGCCCGCGGTCGAATCACCGCTCAACACCGCACCGATCGGTACCGGACCGTATCGGCTGACGTCACTGGAACCGGCACGTGCGGTGTTCGAGGCGAACGAGAACTATTGGGGCGGTGCGCCCGCGGTGCAGCGCCTGACCGTGCTCCATGTTCCCGACGACAACACCCGCGCGCAGCGGATGGCCGGCGGCGAACTCGACGGCACCGCACTGCCCCCACTGCTGGCCGCGACCTTCGCGCAGCGTCCGTCGATGTCGTTACATTCCAACACTTCCGCGGATTGGCGTGGGGTGTCGATGCCCACGGGTCACCCGGTCACCGGAGATCCGGCGGTGCGGCTCGCACTGAACCACGCGGTGGATCGCCGGGCCATGATCGACAACATCCTCGGCGGTTACGGGCGACCCGCCTACACCCCGTTCGCCGAGGTCTACGGCGACTCCCACGATCCGGCAGTGACTTTCGCCTTCGATCGGCGACGAGCCCAAAAGATCCTCGACGACGCGGGCTGGCGACCCGGAACGGACGGAATCCGCGCGAAAGACGGTGTACGAGCGCAATTCACGGTGATGTACAACTCCACCGACACGTTGCGTCGCGATCTGGCACTGGCTTTCGCCTCCGACGCCAGACGTGTGGGCGTGGCGGTCGACCTCGAAGCGCTGTCGTGGGACCGGATCGAGCCGCGCATCGAGCGGGCCGCCATCCTGCTCGGCGGCGGCAGCGAACCCTACGACCCCGACACCCAGGCGTACAACACCCTGCACTCGGTCGCCCCCGGCACGGGCAGCCCCTACGACAATGCGAGCAGACACACCGATCCCGCCATCGACGCACAGCTCGAGACGGCCAGGCGGACCACCGATCCCGCACAGCGGGCCGCCGCCTACCGGGCGGTGCAGAGCCGGTACGCACAGCAACCCAGCCACGTGTTCCTCGTACATCTCGAGCACACCTATGTGCTGAAGGAATCGTCGTGGACGGTGTCGGAACCGATCCTCGAACCGCACGCGCACGGGGTCACCTGGGGCCCCTGGTGGTCGCTGCACACGTGGACGCGCGGCTCGTGAGGCGCCGCTACCGCGATCGCGGGCTCGCGGCGATGACCGGGCGCCGGTTGCTCACCCTGATCCCGGTGCTGACCGTGGTCTCGGCCGCGTTGTTCGCCGCGGCGGCGATCTCGCCGTTCGACCCGCTGGTCGGCTACCTGGGCGCACGCTACGAGACGACCAGCACCACCGATCGCACTCTGCTCGCCGACCAGCTCGGACTGGACGCATCCTGGTATCAGCTGTACGGGCGCTGGGTCGCCGACCTGGCCACCGGCGATCTCGGCATCTCCCGCACCTTCGCGCAGCCGGTGAGTGACGTTCTCGCCCAACGTATTCCATGGACCGCGTTGCTGGTGCTGGTCGCGATGAGCGTGGCGGTGGTGCTGGCGCTGGTCGCGGGCGTGTGGGCCGGGATGCGCCGGGGTGGGATCGCCGACCGGATGATCACCGCCACGTGCGTAGTGCTGCAAGGCTTGCCGCCGTTCGTGGTGTCGCTCGCCGCCATCGGCTTGTTCGCCGTCGGGCTCGGCTGGTTGCCACCGGCCGGACTCACCGATGCGGGTGCCGAAGTCGGAGCCGGACAGGTGGCGCGACACCTGGTGTTGCCCGCGGCGGCGCTGGCGGTCTCGCAGCTGCCGTGGTTACTGCTGGCCGTGCGTGAATCGGTGTCGACCCATCGCGGTGAGGACTTCGTGCTCGGCGCGGCGACGCGCGGCATCGACGCCACCACGATCACCCGCCGCCACATCCTGCCGACCTCGCTGGCACCGTTCGTGACCATCCTCGGCGCGCGACTACCCGAGGTCGTGGTCGGGGCGGTACTGGTGGAGGAGATCTTCTCCTGGCCCGGCATCGCGGGCGCGTTCGTGCAGTCGGCGCAGGACCTCGACATGGCGTTGCTCGCCCTGCTCACCGTCGGCACCACCTGCGCGGTCATGCTCGGCTCGCTGCTCGCCGATGTCGCGGTGGTGCTGCTCGATCCACGGGTGCGCGCCGATGGCTGAACGGCGGCTGTACCTAGCGCTGTCGGTGCTGATCGCGGTGGTGCTGTACACGGTGCTGGTGCCGTGGCTGGGCGGGGTCGACGACCGGCTCACCGACTTCGCGGTCGCGCGCCGGGCGCCCTCGGGGCAGTGGTGGTTCGGGACCGACGCCGCCGGCCGGTCGCTGTTCGTGCGGATCGCGGCGGCACTGCGGACCTCGCTGGTGGTGGCCGCGTGTGCCGCGGCGGTGTCGACGGCGCTCGGGGTGTTCATCGGTGCGGTGTCGGCACTGGCCGGCGGGTGGGTGGATCGCGCGGTGATGCGGTTCGCCGACACCGCCAACGCGCTGCCGCACCTGCTGCTGGGCATCGTCATCGTGGCGTTGTTCCGGGGCAACGCGGTGGCGGTGGTGTTGTCGATCGGGCTCACGCACTGGGTCCAGGTCGCGCGGATCGTGCGCGCGGAGAGTCTGAGTCTGCGCGAGCGCGAGTACGTCTCGGCCGCGATCCTCGCCGGTGCCGGGCGCGGGCACCTGCTGACCAGGCATCTGCTGCCCGCGGTCGCCCCGCAAGCATTGATCGCGGTGGTACTGCTGCTGCCCCATGCGATCTGGCACGAATCGACCCTGTCGTTCCTCGGGTTCGGGCTGCCACCGCACGAACCCAGCCTGGGCACCCTGCTGGAACAGGCGCGCACGTCGCTGTTGCTCGGCGGCTGGTGGACGCTGGTCTTTCCGGCTGGGTTCCTGGTGCTCACCACGGTGGCGGTCGCCGTCGCCGGATCGTCGTTGCGGGCGCTGGTGCTACCGCCGAAACCGTCGAGGATGCTGCGATGACCGGGGTCTTGTCGATCGACGCGCTCACGGTGCGGATTCCGGTGGGCCGGGGTGCGGTGGTGCACGCGGTGACCGAGTTGTCGCTCGAACTCGCCGCGGGCACGGTCACCGCGCTGGTCGGTGAGTCCGGGTGCGGGAAGTCGATGGTGGCCGGTGCGGCGCTGGGGGCGCTGCCGCGCGAGGCGGTGGCCACCGGGTCGGTTCGGCTCGCACTGGGTGATCGCGTTGTCGACGTGCTGGCCGGCGAGGAATCCTTCCGTGGGCGGCACATCGCGCTGGTGCCGCAGTCGCCGAGCACCCATTTCACCCCCGTACGGACGATCGGTGCGCAGCTGGCGGAGACCATCGCCGCGCTGGGCACCACGCACCGCCCCGCCGACCTGGTCGACCGCGCCGGGCTCTGCCCCACCGCGCTCGAGCTGTATCCGCACGAGCTCTCCGGCGGGATGGCCCAGCGGGCGGCGGTGGCAGCGGCGCTGGCCGGTGATCCGGCGGTGATCGTCGCCGACGAACCGACCTCCGGGCTCGATCGGGGACGCACCGACCAGATCGGCCGGCTCCTGCGCGAATGCGCCGACGACGGTGCCGCGGTGCTGCTGATCACCCACGATCTCGGGCACCTGCTGCGCGCGGGCATCGCCGACACTCTCGCGATCATGTACGCCTCACGGCTGATGGAAACGGGGCCGGCCGCCGAGGTGCTCGCCGACCCCCGGCACGACTACACCCGCGACCTGCTCGCCGCCCTGCCCGAGCGTGGTCTGCGCCCACTGCCGCACCCACCGCGCGCTCTGACGAACCTGTCCGAGATCTGCCCCTACGCCGGTGCCCCCACCACCCTGGTTCGCCAGGGGCAACGCATGATCCGGAGGGCGAGATGCTGATCGCCGAAGCTGTGACAGCGGGCTACCGTACCCCCGTCGTCCGTCAGGTCGACCTACAGCTCGCCCCCGGCGAGATCGTCGGTATCACCGGCGAATCCGGTTCCGGCAAAACAACATTGGCGCGCGTGCTGGCGGGCCTGCGCGCGCCGAGCGCCGGCCGGGTGACCGTCGACGGAAAACCACCGAACCGGGCCCGCGGCAGTATCGCCATGGTGTTCCAATCCCCCCGCGCCGCGACCAATCCCCAGTTCACCCTCGCCGAGATCATCACCGAACCCGCCCGGATCCGCCGCACCCCCATCCCCGACCTCACCGCCCTGATCACCTCGGTCGGCCTCACCCCCGACCTACTCGACCGCCGCCCCCACGCCCTCAGCGACGGCCAGCTCCAACGCGCCTGCCTGGCCCGCGCCCTCACCCAGCACCCGCGCTACCTCATCCTCGACGAGGCCACCGCCATGCTCGACGCAGCCACCACCGCCACCATCATCACCCTGGTCAGAACCCACCACCACCTGGGCGTCCTGCTGATCAGCCACGACCGCCCCCTCCTCGACGTGACCTGCCACCGCATCGCCACGATGCACGAGGGCACCCTCACCACCGAGGACACCGCCACGTCGCCCGGGTAGTTCAGACCAGGCGGATGCGCAAGGTTTCGTAGGTGGGGATGAAGACTTTTCGGCGGTAGCGGCGTTCGACGACTTCCCAGGGACGCCCGGTTGCGATGAGGGATTCGAGCAGGGCGGTCAGTTCGGAGTGGACGAGTTGGGCGCCCAGGCACAGGTGGCGGCCGCCGCCGAACCAGAGTTGGCGGGTTTCGGGGACGTAGTCGCGGTGGATGTCGAAGCCGCCGACGGCGTTGTTGATGGTCCAGGTGAGGATTTTGACGTGTTCGCCGGCGCGGAGGTCGCGGCCGGCGATGCGGACATCGGCGGTGACCGAACGGCCGACGAGGTAGGCGGGGCTGGTGACGCGCAGGATTTCGCGGACCGCGTCCGGCACCCGGTCAGGGGCGGTGAGCAGCGCCCGGTGCTGGTCGGAGTCGTGCATGATCGCGACCATCCGGGTCATCGCGCTGGCGAGGGTGTCGGTGCCCGCGACGGCCATGAGGATCGCCAGGCCCGCCGCGTGCTCGACCGCCAGGCCCAGTTCGCGGCAACGGCCCAGCGTGGTGTCGGGGGCGGCGTGCTCGTAGGCGGTGGGCACATTGACGGCGAGTCGGGCGGCCAGTGCGCGGGCGCGGGCCACGGCGACCGGGTCCAGGGTGGTGGAGGCCATGGTGCCGAAGGCCAGGTTCACCAGTTCTTCGACGTGGTGGAAAAGGCGCAGGAACAGGGCGTCCAGGTCGTCGGTGTGGTCGCCGCCGATGGCCGCGGAGATGTCTTCGGGGCGCATGCCGACCAGGTCGGACACGCTGCGACCGACCAGGATCTGGGCGCGGGTGGCGATGTCGACGGTTTCGCCCGCCGCCAGTCTGTCGCGCAGGCCCCGCAGGTCGGCGCCGAGCACCCGCTGCACGAGCGCGTCGGTGTGGGTGAGGGTGAACAGGTCGCGCACCGTGGTGCGCAACTGCGTGTGGCCGGGGCCTTCGAACAGGTCCTCGACCCAATCGCCGATCACCTGCGCCCACCAGTGCCCGGCCGCGCCCTCGGAGACGATGCTGAAATGGGTGCTGTCGTTGTAGATCTGGCGCGCCACCAGCGGGTCGGCGACGAACCAGCCCAGTGCGGGAACTTTGCGGATCGGTCGCGCGAACCCGCCCAGCAGCAACAATCCCGGTAACCAGGGTTGACCTGCGGCGAGTAGGGTCAGTTCACGACGTCGGGCAGTACTCCACACCCCGGCACAATCTAGTTGAGCAGGTCCGTTCCGGGAAGATCTGTGACTAGGATCGGCGTGCGGCGCTGATGGAGAACTGGGCATCGCGCGCTATCTGGAAGTGATTTGCATGGTGAGATCGACAATCGAGGCGGTCGGCGCGTACCTGCCCGCCCGCGAGGTGACCACGGCGGAATTGATGAGCCGATTGGCCGTCGAGGCGCCGCTGGATCTGGAGAAGGTCAGCGGCGTCAGAGCCCGGCGGGTCCGCGGGGTCGATGCCACCGGCCGGCCCGAGGACTCGTTCACCATCGCGCTCGCCGCCGCGCACAGCGCCCTGGCGAACTCCCGGTACGCCGCCGCCGACCTGGATGTGATCATCTCCTGTTCGATCACCCGCACTCGCGGCACGAACTTCTGCCTGGAACCCTCGTTCGCGCTGACGCTGCGCAACGCTCTCGGTGCCACGCGCGCCGTCCACTTCGACGTCTCCAACGCCTGCGCCGGAATGCTGACCGGGGTTCTGCTGCTGGACAGGATGATTCGCTCCGGTGCCGCCCGTCGCGGGATGGTCGTCTCCGGCGAATGCATCACCCCGATCGCCGACACCGCGGTGCGCGAGATCTCGCAGAAGTACGATCCGCAGTTCGCCTCCCTCACCGTCGGCGATGCGGGCGCGGCCGTGGTGCTCGACGGCACCGACGGACCGGGCCTGGACTATGTGGAACTCAACACCAGTGCGGCGTTCGCGAAACTGTGCCTGGGCATGCCCAGCGACCAGGGTCCTGGCGTGGCGCTCTACACCGACAACCGGGCGATGCACAACGAGTCCAGGTATCTGCTGTGGACTTCACGGCAGCTGCGATTTCTGGCCGAGCGCGGCTCGGACTTCGCCGCGGAGGGCTACGACTACCTCATTCATCACCAGTTCAGCGGTCCCGCCGTGGAATTGATCGACAAGATCGCCGAGCGTGAGTTCGACGCGCTCATGCCACCGAAACTGGCGGTGCTGGACAAGTACGGGAACACCGCGTCGACCTCGCATTTCGTGGTTCTGCACGACGCGTTGCGCCGCGGCCTGCTCGCGCCGGGGTCGAAGGTGCTGCTGGTGCCCGCGGCCTCCGGGGTGGTCGCCGGATTCTTGTCGGTGACAATCGGTGAACTTCGGGTATAGGACAGTATGGGAATCATCATTTCTTCGGCCACGACGCGGACCGGCGGGGTCAGCTCGGTAGGACAGGCGGCCGAGGCCGCACGCGAGGCACTCGCCGGTGCGGGCTGCCCGCCCGAGCAGGTGGACGCGTTGATCAATGTGGGTGTGTATCGTGACGCGAATCTCGTGGAACCGGCGGTGGCGGCGCTGATCCAGCAGGCCGCCGGCGTGGGGCTGGACTACCGGCCCGGTGACGTGCCGTGCCTGTCGTTCGACCTGATGAACGGGGCGTGTGGACTGGTGAACGCCATCGGCGTGGCCGCCTCACTGCTGGCCGATCTGCCCGCGGGGCACGTGGTGGTCGTCTCTGGTGACGCACACCCGTCGATGCGGGCGGACGCGGATTTCCCGTTCGAACCCGTTGGGGCGGCATTGGTGCTCGAAAACCGCGCTGATGCGGTGGGTTTCGGTGGTGTGCATGTGAGTGCCGGTGACACACTGCCCGATCCGCAGGGGTATGTGGATCTGGCGGCGATGGGCGCGCACGGGCGATCGTCGCTGACGGTCGAACTCGCCACCAGTACAGCAGAACTCATCGACCATGCCGTTTTCGCGGCCCGAGAGGCCTTGCAGGCCGACGGTCTCGACGCCGACCGGGTGGTCCTGGTGTGCGGCAAGCCGACCGCCGAGTTCGCCACCGAACTGGCCGCCGAACTCGGCATCGATGCGGTGATCACCGACGACTTCGTCGGCGACGCGCACACGTCCGCACTCACCGCCGCCTTCGTGGCCGCCCGCGATGCGGGACACACCGACCGGCCGCTGCTCTTCGTCGCCGCCGATGGTGGCCCGACGGCCGCGGCGATCACCTACCGCGGGCCGGGTGTGCAGTGACCAGAAGCCGTCCCTTGCATGCCGTGTCCGCCGATGGTGAATCGTGGCAGGTACCTGTCCCCCGGCCCGGACGTCATCGCGCCGACCCCGAGCCGGTGGTGGCACCGAGCCGGGCGGCGGTGCTCGCGTTGCGGGCGATACCGGTACTGGGCTGGGTATTCCTGGCCGTCGGCGTGCTGCGGCCGTTCCGGGCCAAGGTGTTGCGCGTCGCGTTCTGGGTCGATGTGGTGTTGAGCGTCGGGGTACACGCGGCCCAGATTCCGGCGGCCCGGCGGGTGGCGACCGAGCGTGGGATCTCGGCGCGACGGGCCGGGGTGATGACGATGCTGTTCGGGGCGACCTGGTGGAAAACGCTCGGCCGGGCGCAGCGGTGAGTTCGGCACCGTGACCGGCCGGCTGTGGGTGGTGGTCCCCGCGTTCAACGAGGAACGCGGGATCGGCGCGACCCTGGCCGCGCTGGCGGCGCAACGCGACACCGACTACACCCTGGTGGTGGTCGACAACAATTCCAGTGACCACACCGTCGAGGTGGTGCGTGCCTTCGCCGCCGCCCATCCGGTGCCGGTGATCGAAGTGATCAACGAAGCACGCAAGGGCACCGGCGCCGCCGCCGACACCGGTATGCGGCACGCTATTTCGCGGGGCGCGCAGTTGCTGGCCCGGACCGACGCCGACTGTCTGCCCGCACCCGATTGGACCCAGCGGATCAGGGCCGGGTTCGATTCCGGATTGCGTTTGGTGAGCGGGCAGTTGATTCCGCGTACCGACGAGGGGGTTTCGTGGATCGATCGGACCATCGTCCGGGTGGCGCTGGAGTTGGCTTCCGCGTTCGGGAAGCTGCGCTCGGGCAATCGTGATCCGAAGTATCTCGGGCCGTACGTGATGACACCGGGGTGCAATATGGCCATTACCGCCGAACTGTATTCCGCCGCAGGCGGTTTCCCGCGCACTGCGATCGAGGACCTGCACGAGGACCGGGCGCTGGTGAACGCGGTGCGCACCATCACCACCGACTACGGGCTGCGCAGGGACGTGCGGGTGTACGGCTCCAATCGACGAGTGCGTGCGTGGGGTATCCGAAAGACGTTGGCCTGGTACGCCGATCACCGGTACCGGCCCGACGAGGTCGACATCCGGTGAGCGCCGACTTCCTGGATCGCCTCGCCGCGCACGCCGAACGCATCCCGGACGCTTCGGCGCTGGGCATCGTCGGCAAACGCGCGCTCACCTATCGTGAACTGGCCGAGGTCGTGGGGCGCGTCGCGCACAACCTGAGGGTGGCGGGGTTGCGGCCGGGTGATCGGATGCTGTTCTCCATCCGGCCCGGTGTCTGCTCGGTGAGCTTGGCGCTCGGGGTGATCGCCGCGGGCGCGACGATCGTCTTCGTCGATCCGGGCGTGGGCCCCGCGTTGTTCGCCAAGCGTGTTCGGTTGGTCGAACCACGCTGGGCGGCAACCGAATCGCTGCTCTATGCGGTGAGCGGGCCGCTGGCCGGGATCGGCCGCAGGCGTGGACTCGCGCTTCCCCGCTTCGGCGAGCTCGATGTGGAGCACATCCACAGCGGGATCCGGCTGCCCGGTACACCGCTGCGTTCCACTCCGCTGCGGAGGTTCACCGGTGCCGCGCCGGTTTCGGCGCTGCCGCAAGGTGATCCGGACGCCGACGCGCTGATCGTGTTCACCTCCGGCACCACCGAGGAACCGAAAGCCGTTGTGCACACCCGCGCTTCGCTGAGTGCCGGACTCAGCGCCATGAGCGGACAGACCAGCCTCGCACCGGGCGCCTTCCTGCACACCGAACAGCTCATGATGGGATTGCCCGCGCTGATGGCGGGCGCGCGCTGGGCGATGCCCAGGTATCCGCGGTTCGGCACCCACATCGACCCGGTGCGGTTCACCCGTGATCTGCGTAGCGCCACGCACGCCTTCTACACACCCGCCGACCTCGCCGTCGCCCTCGACGCGCTGGAAACCGGGGCGGTGCCGGCTCCCCCGCAGCTGCGTCAGGTAGCGCTCGGTGGGGCGCCGGTGACAGCGTCCTTGCTGCGCCGGGCCCAACAGTCCTTGCCGGGTACCGAGTTCCTCGCCATCTACGGGATGACCGAGATCCTGCCCGTCGCCGTCGCGAGCGGTGCCGCGAAACTCGCCCACGACGGTGATCTGCTCGGCGCACCGGTACGCGGCGTACAGGCGCGCATCGCCGACGACGGGGAACTGGTGCTCGCCGGCCCCAACCTGTGCCGCGGCTACCTCGGCGCACCACCGCTCACCGAGATCGCCACCGGCGACCTCGCCCGCTGGGACGGCGAGCGACTGGTCCTCACCGGACGCAAGAAGGACATGATGATCCGCGGGAAGACCAACATCTACCCCGGCCTGTACGAACCGGTGATCACCGCACTCGACGGGGTGCGCGAGGCGATCATGATCGGGGTGCCCGACGAGATCGGCGACGAGCGGATCGTGCTGGCCGTGGTCACCGCGCCGGGTGCGACGGACGTGGCGGCCATGCTGCGGGCGCGGTTGCCGAAGCTGATCGACACCACGGCGGTGCCGGACGAGATCGTGGTCGTGGACCGCATTCCGGTACACGGGCGGACCAGCAAACCGGACCGGGCCGCGTTGCGCGAGATGATGCGCGCCCGGCTCAGCTGAGATCACCGATTCGCCCCGCGCCCTGAGGATTCGGTTCTAGGCTGCCGATGCCAGAGTCTGCTCCACAGGGGGAACAATGCGCCGTTTGCTGTGCGCCGTCGTCATCGCCATCACCGCGACCGGAATCGCCGCGGGCGCCGGGCACGCCAATGTCGTTCGGCCCGACGGCCTGTTTCACGGGCCCACCGCCGACCAGGAGTGCGCCCTCGCCAAGGAATCGGTTCCGGACCCCCAGCTGACCGCGTTCTGCGACCGGCTCGACGCGCAGACCTTCCAGCTGATCACCGTCCCCACCACCCAGGTGCCGAGGTTCCTGATGCTGCGCGCGGAAGCCGGCACCCTCGACCGGCTCAGCTGAGAGGGTGAGCGGCACGGTCGAGAGTCGTCGTAGCTCCGGCCGGCGCTGGGTACGCCCTCCCGTGCCCGGCCCCCGGCAACTGAACGAGGCCGACGTCGAGCCGCGTACCGGCAACTGTGCGCCGACGACGAATACGCGGCCGACCAATTCGTACAGCTCAACGGTGGGTCGATGCATTGCCGCGGCACCGATAGCCGGGAGCATTCGCGGACAGCTACCGCTGGTGGAATTGCCGCACTGGGGCGATTCCGCTGACGGCCTGGCTGGTCAGCGCCTCGACAGTGCGGTCGGCCAGGTTGTCGATCGCCGGCCGCTCGAGCATGGTGTCGACGTAGCAGAAAGTGATCGACAGCGTGGTGCCGAGAGTGGCGACGGCGACGGTCAGCGCGCTGGCGCAGGAATTCGTCCCGGCGACGGTCAGCGCCGTGATGTCGAGCGGCTCCGGTGTTTCCGGTGCGGTGAGCCGGCCGAGGTTGCTCACGGTGATGTTCCACGGAGCACGACGGTCGATGAGTTCGATTGTGCGCCTGCCGGACTCGAGCGTCCGGGGGCAGCCGTAGCGGATCGCGGCCAGCGATGACAGGTCGGTGTGGTGGTCGAGGTGCCGGGCCAGTTGGGTTTTCGCGGTGCGGGCGGCGGCCCGGATGGCGGTGTCCGGACCGAACGGGACGAAGGTGGGCACCACGGCGGTGAACATGCCCGGTTCGTCGTCGGCCGGAGCGGGGTCCAGCCGGGCGCGCACGTCCACCGGGACGCCGATACCGACGACCCCGCGGCGCCCGGGCCGCGCGAATTCGCCGACGGCGCGGGCCAGCGCGGCGGTGAGCACGGCGTTCACCGTGACACCCGACCGGCGGCAGTGGGCTTGCAGTGCGGTGAGCTGATCACCTTCGACCGTGCGCAGCACAGTGCGGGTGCGACGAGCCGGCAACGGCGGCGCCGTACCGGGCAGGCTCACCGCACGACGGGTGCGGGCGGTGAGCTGACCGGCGAGGTTGGCGCGCAGACAGCGCAGGAGCCCGGTGTGCGCGGACCCGATCAGGTCGTCGGGCGCCGGGATCGGCGGGCGTGCCGCCCGGGGCGGGGCGCCGAAGGCGTAGGCGAGCAGCCGCCAACCCAGTGCCACCATCGAACGGCCGTCGAGCAGGACGTGGGACAGCACCAGGATCAGGTCGTGGTGCTCGTCGGAAGTTCCCGGACGCCAGGCGAGATCGATGAGCCGCCCCGGTGCGGTGGCCAGATCGATCGCGGTGGCGAGCTGGTCGTCGAAGACGGTGCGCCAGTCCTCGGGGGCGGCGACGATGCGATGCAGAACCGGCAGATGCGGGTCGGGTGCCGGGACGAAGCGGGGACCCTCGGCGACTGTCGCGCGCAGCAACGGGAACTCGGCGACGAGGGCCGCGGCGGCTTCCTCGAGCCGGTAGGCGCCGAGCGGGCCGCGCACTCGCAGCCGGACCACGCAATTGGCGGGCGACAACTGGTCGACCAGCCAGAACCATCGTTCCGCTGCCGAGAGTGGGCGCTCCACCGCCTCCGTGCGCACCGTCGCACCCTCGCCTTCGTCGAAACCGGGTCACAGCGAGCGTAACGAACCGGGACGAGAGCTCGAGCCTTTCACCACGTGGTACTACGTGCGTATTATGGACATATGGGTTTCGAGTGGCCTGATTGGGCGATCGCTCACCTGATCGGCATCGAACCCAGCGAGGTTCGGCAGGTCCTCGCAGCGTCACAACGGTGGCCACGCCCGGCCGACGACGGCCGGGTGACCGTCCTGACGGTGTGGGGGCGCACCACAGCCGGTCGCCCGTTGATCGTGGTCACACGGCAACGCGACGACTGGACGTGGGTGATCATCGGTGCGCGCACGATGCGCGCCGAGGAACTGGCGCAATTCGAGCAGTGGGAAAGTGGGAACCGATCATGAGCGAGCAGGACTTTCCGTCCGGTAAAGAAGAACTCGCCGATTTCATGGATCGGCTGACCTTCTCCGACACCCCCGCCGAAGCCCCACCACGCCTGCCCGCCAACGAAGACATCATGGTGACCACCTCCATCCGGTTACCCCTCGGCCTGCACAGCCGGCTCAAGTGTCTCGCCGACGAACGCCGCGTCGGGGTCTCCACGCTGCTGCGCGAATGGGCCGAAGCAGCCGTCGCCGAAATCGACGACGAAGACCAGCTCATCTCCCTCGCCGAAGCCAAACGCGCGCTCTCCCGCGTCCACCCGATCAATCGCGCCAGTTGAGCATGCTCGTATCGGAAGGCCACGATGGCGTTGGGCGCCGGTAGGCTCATGGCCCGCGACGAGGAGGAATCGACCAATGACCGCAGTGCACCCTGAGGGGCCGCAACGCATCACTGCCGAGCAATTTCTCGCGGCCGAACCGGACGCGCTCAGCAGTACTTTCGGCGATTTCGAGATCGTCGACGGGTTGGTTGTTCGGGCGATGGCGCAGAGTGAGGCGCACAGTCGGGTTGTGCGGCGGCTCGCAGCCGCGCTCGAGGATGCGCGGGAACCGGCCGGACCATGTCTGCGCGTCGCGTCCGATGTGGCGGTGCGCTTTGCCGACGCGGAGGAGAACCCCGCCGACCGGAGACTGAACATCCGATATCCCGACATCTTCCTGCGCGACTGCGAACCGTACGACGTGAACACCGTCCGCGACCACATCGCCTTGGTCGTCGAGGTGGTCTCTCGTGCGACGGTCGACGATGACACCGGGATCAAACGCCAACTGTATGCGCGCGCAGGCATCCCGGTCTACCTGATCGTGCACTTCGACAAGAGCTGGGAGTTCATCGACCGGATCGAGGAGTACCGGCTCGACTGGTCGGGGATGCGTTACATGCCGCACCGAGTCCATCGCACGGCGCTGGTTCTGGATGCTCCGGTTACCTTGGCAATAACCCTCGACGCACTGCATCGTCCATAACGGAGTTCGTCGGCGCTCGTATGCCGCGGGGCGGCGAGGTACGCCGCGGCAAAGGCGGTCAGGCGATCGTCCAGTGTTGTGTGGGCTCCCACGGAAACCATGGGAGCCCACACTGCTGGATCTACGCCCGCTCAGCGGCGGCGCTTGCCGCCCTTGGTTTCGGCGCGGGCCGCTTCGCGGCGCTCGCGACGGGTACCACCGGCGGGCTGACCACCGGCAGGCTGGCCGCCGTATTCCTGGGCGTCGGAATGGGTTTCGGCGCGGCCGTCCTCGGCGGGGCCCGAGTAGTTCAGGGCGCGCGGAGCGGCCTCGTCGATGCCCTTGGCGCGCAGGGCCGGCGGTGCCTGGGTCTCGGCGGCGGGAGCTTCGGTGCCGACCGGGGAGCGCAGACCCTTGTTGATGGAGACGCCTTCGGGCTGGGGCTGCTGCACCTCGACCTGCAGGTTGAACAGGAAGCCGACGGACTCTTCCTTCAGGCCCTCCAGCATGGCCGCGAACATGTCGAAACCCTCGCGCTGGTACTCGACCAGCGGGTCGCGCTGGGCCATCGCGCGCAGGCCGATGCCCTCCTTGAGGTAGTCCATCTCGTAGAGGTGCTCGCGCCACTTGCGGTCCAGGACCGAGAGCAGCACCTGACGCTCCAGGTTGCGCATCGCGCCTTCGCCGGCCAGGCCGTCGATCTCCTGTTCGCGCTTCTCGTAGGCGGTGTGCGCGTCTTCGAGCAGGGCCTCGCGCAGTTCGTCGCGGGTGAGTTCGCCCGCGTCCCCGGTGACGGTCTCACCGGCGAGTTGCTTGTGATCCAGGCTCACCGGGTACAGCGTCTTCAACGCCGTCCACAGCGTGTCCAGATCCCAGTCCTCGATGTAGCCCTCGGCGGTGGCGCCGTCGACGTAGGCGGTGACCACGTCGGTGATCATGTTCTGGACCTGACCCTCCATGTCCTCGCCACGCAGGATCCGGTTGCGCTCGCCGTAGATGACGGTGCGCTGCTGGTTCATCACCTCGTCGTACTTCAAGACGTTCTTGCGGATCTCGAAGTTCTGCTGCTCGACCTGGGTCTGGGCGCTCTTGATGGCCTTGGAGACCATCTTCGCCTCGATCGGCACGTCGTCGGGCAGGTTCAGCCGGGTCATGATGGCCTCGAGCGCGGCACCGTTGAAGCGGCGCATCAGCTCGTCACCCAGCGACAGGTAGAAACGGGATTCGCCCGGGTCGCCCTGACGGCCGGAACGACCGCGCAGCTGGTTGTCGATACGGCGCGACTCGTGCCGCTCGGTGCCGAGCACGTAGAGGCCACCGGCCTCGCACACCGCCTCGGCGTCGGCCTCGGTCTGCTTCTTCACCTGCTCGAGCGCGGAATGCCAGGCGGCCTCGTACTCGTCGGGGGTGGTCACCGGGTCCAGGCCCTGCTTGCGCAGCAGGATGTCGGCGATGATGTCGGCGTTGCCACCGAGCACGATGTCGGTACCACGACCGGCCATGTTGGTGGCGACGGTGACCGCGCCGGGCCGCCCGGCCTCGGCGATGATCTGGGCTTCCTGCTCGTGGAACTTCGCGTTCAGCACACTGTGCGCCACACCGCGCTTGGTGAACTGCTTGGACAGGTACTCCGAACGCTCCACGCTGGTGGTACCGATCAGGACCGGCTGGCCCTTCTCGTGCCGCTCCACCACATCGTCGACCACGGCGTTGAACTTGGCCTCTTCCGACTTGTAGATCAGGTCGGCCTGGTCCTTACGGATCATCGGCTTGTTCGTGGGGATCGGGACCACGCCGAGGTTGTAGATCGAGTGCAGCTCGGCGGCCTCGGTCTCGGCGGTACCGGTCATACCGGACAGCTTGTTGTAGAGGCGGAAGTAGTTCTGCAGGGTGATCGTGGCCAGGGTCTGGTTCTCCGGCTGGATCTCGACCTTCTCCTTGGCCTCGATCGCCTGGTGCATGCCCTCGTTGTAGCGACGCCCGGTGAGGATGCGGCCGGTGAACTCGTCGACGATGATCACCTCGCCGTCGCGGACGATGTAGTCCTTGTCGCGGGTGTAGAGCTCCTTGGCCTTGATGGCGTTGTTCAGGTAGCTCACCAGCGGCGAGTTGGCGGCCTCGTAGAGGTTGTCGATGCCGAGCTGGTCCTCGACGAACTCCACGCCGGCCTCGTGCACACCGATGGTGCGCTTCTTGATGTCGACCTCGTAGTGCAGGTCCTTCTTCAGCAGCGGCGCGATGCGCGCGAATTCGGCATACCACTTGGAGGAGGCGTCGGCCGGGCCCGAGATGATCAGCGGGGTGCGGGCCTCGTCGATGAGGATGGAGTCCACCTCGTCGACCACGGCGAAGTTGTGCCCGCGCTGCACGAGATCGTCCAGCGAGTGGGTCATGTTGTCGCGCAGGTAGTCGAAGCCGAACTCGTTGTTGGTGCCGTAGGTGATGTCGGCGTTGTAGGCCACGCGGCGCTCGGCCGGGGTCATGCCGCCCAGGATCACGCCCACCTCGAAACCGAGGAAGCGGTGCACTCGGCCCATCCACTCGGCGTCACGCTTGGCCAGGTAGTCGTTGACGGTGACGACGTGCACGCCGTCACCGGAGATCGCGTTCAGGTAAGCGGGCAGCACACAGGTCAGGGTCTTGCCCTCACCGGTCTTCATCTCCGAGATGTTGCCCAGGTGCAGCGAGGCGCCACCCATGATCTGCACCTTGTAGTGCTTCTGGTTCAGCACCCGCCACGATGCCTCACGGGCCACGGCGAAGGCCTCGAGCAGCAGGTCGTCGAGGGATTCCCCGTCGGCGTGACGCTGCCGGAACTCGTCGGTCTTGGCGCGCAACTGCTCGTCGGTGAGCTGCTCGAGCTCACCTTCGAGCGCGATGACCTCGTCGGCGAGGTTAGAAAGCCGCTTGACCATGCGACCTTCACCAATCCGTAGCAACCTCGTCAGTGTCAGCGCAGGCACGGGTCTCGTCAGTCCTCTGGTCGGAGTGTGTTTATGGCGATGGTAGTCCGCAGACCACCGTACCCGGCACCGTGTACCGGCGCCGGGCGTACCGGGGGCAGTCATCGGCCCAGGTCACAACGTCCGGCGAGCCCCCTTGCCCGGCACTGCGATTCACCTGCCGTGACGTAGGATGGAGCGCGTGCCCGATCGGCGCATACGGCACCGGAAGGAGCATCGGAGCGCGTGATCACGAGATTGACGCCACAGGACGCGGCGTTCTACCGGCTCGAGTCGAGCAGCAACCCCATCCACATCGGCTCTCTCGCGATCCTCCAGAACAGTTCCCCCGACGGCACCGGCCAGCTCCTGGACTACGAGCGGCTCATCGACCTCGTCGAATCCCGGCTGCCGCTGGTCCCCCGCTACCGCCGCAAGGTGCGCGAGATCCCGCTGTCGCTGGGCCGGCCGGTGTGGGTCGAGGACAGCCGCTTCGACATCAGCTATCACATCCGCCGCTCCGCGCTGCCCGGTCCGGGTACCGACGAACAGCTCTACGAACTGGTGGCCCGGCTCGCCTCACGACCGCTGGACCAGGCCAGGCCGCTGTGGGAGATGTATCTGATCGAGGGCCTGGCCGACGGGCGCAGCGCGGTGTTCACCAAGTCGCATTCCGCGCTGGTCGACGGTGACACCGCCCTCGAGATCGGGCACGTGATCCTCGACAACAGCCAGCTGCCGCGCGAACTGGCCGACGACGCCTGGCGCGCACCGCGCGAACCCACCGACGTGGAACTGCTCGCCGGTGCGCTCTCGCAACTGGCCGCGCAGCCGCGCGAAGCCTACGAAGTGGTGCGCGATGCCGGGTCCAGCGCGTTCGGGGTGGTGCGCGGCACCAGGATGGCCGTGCACGCCGCGGCCAACGCGGTGCGCGCGGCAACCTCCGGCGCCCCCGACAGCCCGCTCAACGCCCGCACGTCGCGCAGCAGGCGCTTCGATGTGGTGCGCACCGACCTCGACG
Source organism: Nocardia halotolerans (assembly GCF_042650145.1). NCBI lineage: Bacteria > Bacillati > Actinomycetota > Actinomycetes > Mycobacteriales > Nocardiaceae > Nocardia > Nocardia halotolerans. The sequence continues at coordinate 794,111 of NZ_JBHSDL010000014.1, forward strand.
ACTACCGCACCATCCGGCGGCACTTCGACTGCTCGATCAACGACACCGTGCTCGCGGTGGTCACCGGGGCCCTGCGCAACTGGTTGCTCTCGCGCAACGAGGCGCTCACCGAGTCGACGAACCTGCGCGCGGTGGTACCGATGTCGGTCTACGTCGACGGCGACAACCAGCTCACCCCGGCCAGCGAGGTGTCCTCGTTCCTCATCGACCTGCCGGTGGGTGAACCGAACCCGACGATGCGGCTGTCCCACATCTCCCACGCCACCGAAGCCGCGGGCAGGCAACGCCGCGGGGTACGGGCGCGCACCCTGGTGCACCTGGCCGGTTTCGCGCCGGCCAGCCTGCACGCGATGAGCGTGCGGGCGGCGAGCACCTTCGCCGACAACACGTTCAACCTGGTGATCACCAACGCGCCGGGACCCCAGACCGCGATGTACATCGGCGGTGCGCGCATGCTGGAGATGTATCCGGTCTCGCCGCTGCTGCGCAATCAGACGTTGAGCTTCGGGCTCACCTCGTACGACGGTCAGGTCTTCTACGGACTCAACGCCGACCGCGACGCCATGGCCGATATCGACGTCCTCGCGGCGTCGGTACACGAATCGATGGAGGAGTTGCTCGGTGCCTGTCTCTGACAACGACAAGATGCGCGTCTATATCCCCGCCACCATCCCGATGCTGCGCGGTCTCGTCGACGAGCGCGAACTGTTCCCGCTCGGTGCGACCGCGTTCGCCGTCACCCCCACCCTGCGCGAGGCCTACTCCGCCGGCGACGACGACGAACTGGCCGAGGTCGCCATGTCGGAAGCGGCGATGGCCTCGCTGCGGCTGCTGGCCGCCGAACGCGACGGGCTCGACGACGCCGACGACGACGCCACCGCCCCCGGCGAGGCCGCGAATCCGGGCGGCCCGATCTATCGGCGCTGCGTGATCGCCGCCGACGTCACCGGCGCGAAACTGCGCCCCGACCTCGACGACGCGGTGGTGAAGCTGGCCGGGCCGATCAGCTACGACCAGGTCGCGGCGGTCCACGTGGACCTCGCCGAGGCCGAACCACAGGTGGCCAAGGCCGTCGACGTGATCGACGCCGCCGATCTGGGCGATCCCGACGCCGAATTCGTCCTCGGTGACGCCCAGGACCACCAACTGGCCTGGTACGCCACCCAAGAACTGCCGTTCCTGCTCGATCTGATGTGACATCGCGACTGGCAGCCGACACCGAACCTACGATGCCGTAACCTGACAGCGGGCGAGCCACCCCACGGTGGCACGGATGCACGACAGGGAGTAACGGCACAGATGGTCCTGAACAAGTTCCGGGAATGGCTCGAAGCACCGGCCGCGCAGGTCGCCGATCGCGGCGGCAAGCTGAACGTGCTACGAGGCGCGGTTGCCCGGGTGACCACCCCGCTGCTGCCCGACGACTACCTGCACCTGGCCAACCCGCTGTGGTCGGCGCGGGAACTGCGCGGGCGCGTCGTGGAGGTGCGCAAGGAGACCGCCGACTCGGCGACTCTGGTGATCAAGCCGGGCTGGGGTTTCGATTTCAAGTATCAGCCGGGCCAGTACATCGGCATCGGCATCCTGATCGACGGTCGCTGGAACTGGCGTTCCTACTCGCTGACCTGCCCGCCGGACTGGACCGGCGAAGGCGGCAAGCGGCTGATCTCGATCGCGGTGAAGGCGATGCCGGAGGGCAAGCTGTCCAGCCACCTGGTCAACGGCGTCGCCGCGGGCACCGTGGTGCGCCTGGCCGCGCCGCAGGGCGGATTCGTGCTGCCCCAGCCGGTGCCCGACAAGGTGCTGTTCCTCACCGCGGGCAGCGGCATCACCCCGGTGATGTCGATGTTGCGCACGATGGATCGCCGCGACGAGATGCACGACGTGGTGCACGTGCATTCGGCCCCCACCGATGCCGACGTGATGTTCGGCGCCGAACTGCGCGCCCTGCACGACAAGTACCCCAGCTTCGATTCGCATCTGCAGCTCACCGATGAACAGGGCCTGTTCTCGCTGACCAGCCTCGACGAGCTCTACCCCGATTGGCGCGAGCGCGAAACCTGGGCGTGTGGGCCCGCGCCGATGCTCGACGCGATCGAACAGCATTGGAAGAGTGCGGGTGTCGTGGACAAGCTGCACGTCGAACGGTTCGAGGTGCAACGCTCCGCGGTGGGTGAGGGCGGCACCGTCACCTTCGGCAGCACCGGGCGCAGCCTCGCCGTCGACGGCGCGACGAGCCTGCTGGAGGCGGGCGAATCAGTCGGTGTGCAGCTGCCTTTCGGCTGCCGGATGGGCATCTGCCAGACCTGTGTGGTGACGCTGTCGGCGGGTTACGCCCGTGATCTGCGCAATGGCGACGAACGTCAGCCCGGCGACAAGGTGCAGACCTGCATCTCCGCCGCGGCGGGTGACTGTACTCTCGACATCTGATCCCCCCACCCACCTGTTTCACCGGGTATTCTCGGGTAATGCGCCGGTTATATGACTGATCGGCAGCGGCTGGTCGCGGCACTGCGTGTCGTTCCGGCACTGGGCCGGGGACAGGCGGCTTCGATCGCCTGTCCCCGGCCCGCCTCGGTTGTGATCGAGACAGCGCGCCAGTCGCCAACCAAACAGAGAGGACCCCGGTGGCCATCACCGATATCCAGGCATTCGCCCATCTGACGTCGGCCGACATCGAGACTCTCGGGAAAGAACTCGATTCGATCCGCCGCTCGGTGGAGACCTCTCGCGGTGAGCGCGACGCCAAGTACATCCGTCGTGCCATCAGGGCCCAGCGCGGCCTCGAGGTGGCGGGGCGGGCCGTGCTGTTCGGCAGCCGTAAGCGCTGGGCCTGGCTCACCGGCACCACTTTGCTCTCGGTCGCCAAGATCATCGAGAACATGGAGCTGGGCCACAATGTGAGCCACGGGCAATGGGACTGGATGAACGACCCGGAAATCCACTCCACCAGCTGGGAGTGGGACATGACCGGCCCGTCGGCGCAGTGGCGGCGCGCGCACAACTACTCCCACCACACCTACACCAATGTGCTGGGCAAGGACGAGGACCTCGGCTTCGGCATCCTGCGGATGACCCGCGACGAAGCCTGGCGTCCGCTGCACCTCATCCAGCCCGCGGCGAATCTGCTGCTGGCCGCCACCTTCGAGTGGGGCATCGCGCTGCACGATCTGGGCATCGAGAAGGAGCTGGCCGGGATCAAGCCGGGCGCCGTCACCTCCCCGCCCGACCGCGAGTTCTACCGCAAGGTGGGCCGGCAGGTGGCCAAGGACTTCGTGCTGTACCCGGCCCTGACCGGGCCCGCGTGGAAGTCCACGCTCAAGGCCAACGCGACCGCCAATCTGGTGCGCAACCTGTGGTCCTACGCGGTGATCTTCTGCGGCCACTTCCCCGACGGCGCCGAGAAGTTCACCGTCGAGCAGCTCGACGGGGAAACCCAGGGCGCCTGGTACCTGCGCCAGATGCTGGGCAGCGCCAATTTCAAGGCCGGCCCGGTGATGGCGTTCATGAGCGGCAACCTCTGCTACCAGATCGAACACCACCTGTTCCCCGACCTGCCGAGCAACCGATACTCCGAAATCGCCGAACAGGTGCGGGCGCTGTGCGACAAGTACGACCTGCCCTACACCACCGGCTCACTGGGCAAGCAGTACCTGCTGGCCTTCCGCACCATCCACAAGCTCGCGCTGCCCGATCGTTTCCTCAAGCGCACCGCCGACGATGCGCCCGAGACGTCCTCGGAGCGCAAATTCCACGGCATCACGCTGCCCGAGGCCCTGCGCGTCGATCCCGAGACCGGCAAGCGGTTCGGGCTGCGTTCGGCGCTCCACGATGCCAAGGTGACACTCGAGGTGAAGGCGCGGCACGAGAAAGAGGTGCTGCGTGAGGCCAAGGTGGCCATCAAGGCGCGGGCGCGGCAGGAGAAGCAGGCGCTGCGCAAGCGGGCGCGCAGCTTCAGATAACATCTGCGTCTCGGTTTCGCAATAGGACGTTTCACACATCCTGGGTCCGAACTCGCCAACCTACGCTCTCGTAACCTACGGTACTGTAACCGCCATGGCGATCTCGGATGTCAAGGAATACGCGCACCTCACTGCCGCGGATGTCGAAGCTCTCGGTGCTGAGTTCGACGCGATCCGCCGCGAAATCGAATCCTCGCGAGGTGCGGCCGACGCCCGCTATATCCGCAACGTCATCCGCCTACAACGGGCGCTGGAGATCAGCGGCCGCACCGTGTTGTTCGCGAGCTTCCTGCCCCCGGCCTGGTTGGCCGGCGTGGCTCTGCTCGGCTCCGCCAAGATCATCGAGAACATGGAGATCGGGCACAACGTCATGCACGGCCAGTGGGACTGGATGAACGATCCGGAAATCCACTCCACCTCGTGGGAATGGGACAACGCGGGCCCGTCGGCGCACTGGAAGATCACCCACAACTTCCTGCACCACAAGTACACCAACGTGCTCGGCATGGACGACGACATCGGCTACGGCCTGCTGCGCGTGACCCGCGACCAGCGCTGGATGCCGTTCTACCTCGGCAACCCGGTGTACAACTTCGTGCTCCAGGCGCTGTTCGAGTACGGCGTGGCGATCCAGCATCTCGAGCTGGGCAAGGTGGCGAAGAAGAAGTGGGACAAGGACTCGGCCGAGTGGCGGCAGTTCGACGCCGACCGCAAGCTGGTGCTGAAGAAGATCGGTAAGCAGGCCGCCAAGGACTACGTGATCTTCCCGCTGCTCACCGGACCGTCGTTCTTCACCACGCTCACCGCCAACTTCGCCGCCAATGTGGTGCGCAATGTGTGGACCAACGCGGTGATCTTCTGCGGGCACTTCCCCGACGGCGCCGAGAAGTTCACCAAGGCCGACATCGAGGACGAGACCCAGGGCGAGTGGTATCTGCGGCAGATGCTGGGCAGCGCCAACATCAGCGGCGGGCCGATGATGCACTTCATGTCGGGCAACCTGAGCCACCAGATCGAGCACCACCTGTTCCCCGACCTGCCGAGCAACCGCTACGCCACGATCGCGGTCCGGGTGCGCGAGCTGGCCGAGAAGTACGACCTGCCCTACACCACCGGCTCACTGCCGGTGCAGTACTTCAAGTCGTGGCGCACGATCCTCAAGCTCTCGTTGCCCAACAAGTACCTGCGCCACACCACCGACGACGCTCCCGAAACCAAGTCCGAGCGCCTGTTCGCCGGCAACACCTCCCCCAGCATCGACCCGGTGACCGGGCGCAGGCGCGGCCTGCGGACCGCCCTGGCCGCCGGACGCCGCATCGCCCGCCGTTCAGCCGCCTGACCGTTCAGCGGCCCGCCAGTTCAGCGGGCCTCCCGTCCAGCGGGCCGCCGCCCGGTTCTCGGCCCGTCCTCGGCCCGCCCGGCTCTGGACTGAGCGGAGGGTGCGACGAAGGAGTACCCGGAGGGAGGGAAGAGCCGGGGAACAGGGCCGAGAACACGCGGCGCCAGCCGCCATGTCACAGCCGAATAGAGTGAGCGGCGTGAGTGCTGAGCGACTGGGTGTCTACGACGCGATCCGTCTGCGCCGTGATGTGCGCGCCGAGTACACCGGCGAGCCGATCGACGACGACACCCTGTGGCGGATCCTGGATGCGGCTCACCGTGCGCCCAGCGTGGGGAACTCGCAACCGTGGGATTTCGTCGTGGTGCGCGAGGCCGCCACCTTGCGCCGTTTCGCCGACCATGTGGCGGGCAAGCGGACCGAGTTCGCCGCCGCGCTGCCTGCCGAGCGGGCCGCGACCTTCGCCCCGATCAAGATCGAGGGAATCGTCGAGAGCGGCACCGGCGTCGTGGTCACCCATGACGACCGGCGCGGTGGGCCCCAGGTGCTCGGCCGCGCGAGCGTGCCCGAGACCGGGGTGTATTCGACGGTGCTGGCGATCCAGAATCTGTGGCTGGCCGCGACCGCCGAGCGGATCGGCGTGGGCTGGGTGTCGTTCTACGACCCGGAATTCCTCAGTGAGCTGGTCGGGTTGCCCGCCGGGATCAGACCGGTGGCCTGGCTGTGTGTGGGACCGGTGCGCGAGTTCCAGCAGGTGCCGGACCTGGAACGGTTCGGCTGGCGCGCGCGCCGGTCACTCGACGAGGCCGTGCACCGCGAAACCTTCGGCGGCTGAACGCGGTCCGGGCATCCGCTGCGGCGGATGCCCGGGTCGGTCACGGTGTGGTCAGGCCAGCCGGATCAAGCCGTAGTCGAAGGCGTGCCTGCGGTAGACCACCGACGGGCTGTCGGTCTCCTTGTCGTGGAACAGGAAGAAGTCGTGGCCGACCAATTCCATCTGGTACAGGGCGTCGTCCACCGACATCGGGGTGGCGGTGTGCACCTTGGTGCGCACGATGTGGCCCGGACCCAGATCCTGCTGGTCTTCGTCGTGATCGTGGGGCCGCGACCCGTCGGGCGGGGTGAACAGCGATTCGTCCACCAGGGTGGCGGTGGCCTCGGCGACCGAGACGGGCGTCTTGTCGCCGTAGTGCACGACGCGCCGCTTGTCCTTGGTCCGGCGCAGCCTGCTCTCGATCTTCTGGACGGCCGATTCGAGCGCGGCGTAGAAGCTGTCGGCACACGCCTCGGCGCGCACGATCGGACCACGCCCGCGAGCGGTGATCTCCACACGCTGGCAGGCCTTGCGTTGACGACGATTCCGTTCGTGGAACAGTTCCACGTCGAAGAGGAAGATCGACGGGTCGAAGCGCTCTAGTCGAGACAGCTTCTCCGCGACATGGATTCGGTAGTGGTCGGGGATTTCGACGTTGCGACCGGAGACCACCACTTCAGCGTTCGGGGTCTCGAATTCGATCGTCTCGGTGGCACCGTTTTTCTGTGCCATGGGTTCAGCATCGTGCACTGATGCCCGTGAAGAAGTCGTCACGCGTACCTCCCGGATATGGCCGCACACAAAGCGCGCGTGCGGCGGGATTGAGCTGTGCCGATCGGGATTCGCTCGACACCAATGTCCGCGGCGCCACCTCCCCAAACTTCTCGTTCGGTGTGTGTGATCGCGACGCTAGTCCGCCACGGGCAAGCGCGCCACTGTTCACGCAAATTTCGCCCAGTCAAGCCGCACAGGTCACCAAAACGGCACACGGAACTATGCCGATTCGGCCAAGAACCCGTATCGATTCCGCTGCGGTGGCCCCGGTGGTGAGCACATCGTCGACCAGGACGACCTCGGCTTTTCCGCCTTCGACGGCCGGATCGCGTGCCCGGTCGCTGAGTACGATCTTGTCGCGCAGGTTCTCGGCGCGCTCGGCGGTGCGCAGGCCCACCGAGTCCTTGACGCCGGGCCCCATCCGCAGCAGCGGCACCATCCGGCAATCGATCAGCCACCCGGCCGCCGCGACCGACGCGCGCGCCACCGGATCACCACCACGACCGCGGGCGGCCCGGCGCCTGGTCGGGGCGGGCACGAGCAGCAGCGGCCGATCGGGGGCGCGCAGCCGGGCCAGCGCGTGCGCGAGCGCGAGACCGAGGGGCGCGGCGAGGTCACGCCTACCGTGTTCCTTGGCCGCCAGCACCGCGCGTTTTGCGGGGCCGGCGTAGGCGCCCAGCGCCCAGCACGGAACGCCGGGATCGGCGCGTGGGCGCACCCGGACCGGGGCCCGGCTCAGCTCGGCGGCGCACGCGGCGCACCACGGGGTACCAGCCGATCCGCATCCGCCGCAGCGGGCGGGCAGGACGAGGTCGAGCAGTGCCGTCGCCATGGCTGACGAGCATGGCAGCAGGTACCGACAGGCTCAGCTCGGAAGTACCGGGACCACCATCTCCCCGGTCAGCCCGGGTACCTCGCGCCAGAAGCGGTCACTGCGGGTGGGGTCGGCGGTCTGTAGTTGCAGCACCGCGCGGGAATCGGCGACGTACTGGGTCGAGGGCGACGACGTCACCACCCGCACCGGCGGGGTCAGGTTCTGCGAGGTCACCGGGATGAACTGGGAGCCGTCGATGGACACGGTGAACACCGGGTCGACGTTGCCCTCGCGCGCGACCATCAACGTGTCACCGGTGATCCAGCTCACCGAGACCGCGGGGGTACTCAGTCCCAGTGCCACCGGCAGCGGGGAGGTGAGGGCGTATTTGCCGTCGGCGCGGCGTTCGATCACCGCCACGTACACCTCACCGTCGGCGATCAGCGCCGCCCGCACCCCGGTGCGCGACACCGCCACCTCGCTGATCGGTGCGCGCAACTCGTCGGTGCTGTCGAAGAGCGCGCTGGTGTCCACATCCTGTAACGACACGTTGCCGGTGGCGCGATCGGTGACCGCCCGGATCACCCGCTCACCGTCGAGCACCGTCCAGGCGGCGCCGCCGTCGGCCGTCCACGACGGGCGGGCGATACTCGTCGCCTCGACGACCCCGAAGGCTTTGGCGCCGTAGTTGCCGATCAGCAGGGTGCGGCCGGGTTCGGGGGCGGGGCGACCGGTGTCGGCGACCGCGGCCACGAACTGCCCGTCGGCGGAGATACCGACCGACTCCAGGTTGGTGGCCTCACCGAAGGATCCGCTCGGGGTGACGATGCCGTCCGGGGTCACCTGCACCAGGCTGCCCCCGCGCAGGGCGTGCAATCCCACCCGGTTCTGGCCGGGCGCCGAGGCACTGTACTGATCGAGGTCGGTGACCGACCAGCCCCGTTCGGCGAACCGTTCGTCGAGGGGTTTGCCGTCGGCCAGCAGGACGTACGGGCCCAAGATGTCGGCGCCGGAGAGTGTCATCACCACCTGCGCCGCGAACAGCTCGCGTTCGCGCGGTCCGAGCCCGCCCAGCCCGGTGAAGTCGATGCGGACCCCGCCGATGCCGACGCCGACTTCGCCGGGCTCGTTGTTGGCCTTGGTGATCGGACCGCGCAACGCCACCGGGTCGGCCAGTTGGTTGCGCACAACCGGTGCGATGGTCGGCTGCGGTCCCGCCGCGAGCAGCCCGATGAGCCGCTCGGTGAGCTGGTCGCGCGGCGCCGAGATCCAGCGGGGGTCGGGCACGAGCATCGAACTGCCCGGATCGACGTAGTACAGCACGTAGCGGCGGTAGGTCTTGTCGAAGGCGATCGATTCCATCACCACGCCGTCGGGCAGCGCGGTGATGCGCCACTCGCCGTCGACCTTCGTCATCTCGATCTTGTTCTCGAGCATGCCCTCGGTGGCCCGGTAGGCGCCGTCACGCGACAGCTCGCCGACCTTGCGGGCACGGATGACATAGCTGGCCTTGTTCTCGGAACGGGACTCGCGCAGGGTGTCGGCGCGGTCGACGATGACGGTGCTCGCCTCGTCGTTCCAGTCCGCGGAAGCCTCGGGCCGCAGATACTGACGGGCCGCGGCGTGCCGGTTGTTCGGGTCGGCGCTGGCGGCGAGGAAATCGCTGATCAGCAGGTCGGCATCGCGGCCGGGTAATGGTGGCGGCGGGCCCTGCGAGGTCGGGGCGCGGTTGATCGTGCCCAGCGCCTGGGGTGCCGAGGACTCCGGCAGGCTGGCGCAGCCGGCGAGGGCCAGCAACCCGGCCAGGACAGGCGCGAGCAGCGCGGCGCTCCGCCGCTGCCAGCGCACACCACCCGCATTCGTCATGGCAGTCGTTCTCCGGTCTCGGTCGACGTCGGTCGGTCGTGGTCGGCGGCATCGTCGGCGGCGCCGGGTGGGTCGGTCGCGGGCGCGGTGTCGTCGGCACCGGGTTCGGCACCGGCGGGTTCGACCACCTCGGGCTCGGGATCGGCCTCGGGCAGCGCGGGGACCTTGCGCAGCATCGGCTCCAGGGCCAGTGGGCTCGGTCCGAGTTTACGGCCGCGCACCATCGGCAGCAGCAGCCGGAAACTGGCGCCCACCCCGGGATCGCCCCAGGCCTCGAGTCTGCCCTCGTGCAGGTTGGCGTCCTCGACACTGATCGACAGGCCGAGCCCGGTGCCGCCGGAACGACGCACCCGGGACGGGTCCGAGCGCCAGAACCGGTTGAACACCAGCTTCTCCTCGCCCGGCCGCAAGCCGACACCCTGATCGCGCACGACGGTAGCCACCGCGTTGGCCTCGGCGTCGCCACGCATCCGGATCAGCACCGGCTTGCCCTCGGAATGGTCGATCGCGTTGGCCAGCAGGTTGCGCAGCACCCGTTCGACGCGGCGCGGGTCGACCTCGGCCACCACCGGGTCCTCCGGCAGGTCGATCACGACCTCGACGCCGGCCTCCTTGGCCAGGTGCCGCACCGTGGAGATGGCGGCCCGCGCGCACATGCGCACGTCCAGCGACTCCACTTGCAACTCGGCCACACCGGCGTCGTGGCGCGAGATCTCGAGCAGGTCGTTGAGCAGACCTTCGAACCGGTCCAGCTCGTTGACCAGCAGTTCGGAGCTGCGGGCCAGCGCGGGGTCGAGATCGTCGCTGGAGCCGTGGATGAGATCGGCGGCCATGCGCACCGTGGTCAGCGGGGTGCGCAGCTCGTGGCTCACATCGGAGGTGAAGCGGCGCTGCAGGTTGCCGAATTCCTCGAGCTGGGTGATCTGATTCGACAGGCTTTCGGCCATCTCGTTGAACGCCTGCGCCAGCCGGGCCATGTCGTCCTCGCCGCGCACGAGCATGCGTTCCTTGAGCCTGCCGTCGGCGAATCGGCCCGCGATCCGCGCCGCCGACCGGATCGGCAGCACCACCTGCCTGGTGACCAGTGCGGTGATCGCGGCCAGCAACACCAGCAGCACCATGCCGCCGATGAGCATCGTGCCGCGCATCAGCGACAGGCTCGACTCCTCGCTGGCCAGCGGGAAGATCAGGTAGATCTCGAGGGTGGTCACCTCGGCGCTCGGGCTGCCGATGATCAGCGCGCGCCCACGGTAACCGTCCGGGTCGGCGACGGTGGTGAACTGGTAGGACACCTGGTTGCGCTGGACGAAGCGGCGCAGCTCCAGCGGCACCTCCCGCATCGGGCCCGCGGTGATCTCCTGGGTCGGCATGCCGCCGACCATCGCCAGCGCGGAGTCGAAACTGCCCGCCGCCCCGGTGCCCTGCCCGGTCCCGCCGCGGCTGGACAGCGCACTACGCGCCTCGGCGAGCTGCTGCTGGCTGCCCGCGTCGTGCACGCCCGACAGCTTGCTCTCGATCGTGGCACGGGCCCGATCCATCTCCTCGACCGCCGCGTTGATCTTGGCTTCGAGGAGGCGGTCGGTGATCTGACCGGTCAGCACGACCCCGAGGATCGTGATCACGATGAGCGACAGTGTCAGTGTCGAAACGATGACCCGCAACTGCAACGACCGGCGCCACAGGTGACCCAGCGCGGTCCCGATGCTCTGGAACCAGGTCAGTACCGGCGTCGCCCACCGTCGCAACTGCGCGATGAACCTGTCGGTCACCGCGGCGCCCCGCAGGGACCGATCACGGCGGTCCGGCCTTGTACCCGACTCCGCGCACGGTGAGCACGATCTCCGGGTTCTCCGGGTCCTTCTCGACCTTGGCGCGCAACCGCTGCACGTGCACGTTCACCAAGCGGGTGTCGGCCGCGTGCCGGTAACCCCACACCTGTTCGAGCAGCACCTCACGGGTGAACACCTGACGCGGCTTGCGCGCGAGCGCGACCAGCAGGTCGAACTCCAACGGGGTCAGCGAGATCTGCGTACCCTCGCGGGTCACCTTGTGCGCGGGCACGTCGATGACGATGTCGGCGATGGAGAGCAGTTCGGCGGGCTCGTCCTCGGTGCGGCGCAGCCGCGCGCGCACCCGGGCCACGAGTTCCTTGGGCTTGAACGGTTTGACGATGTAATCGTCGGCGCCGGACTCGAGACCGAGCACCACGTCGACCGTGTCGGTCTTGGCGGTGAGCATCACGATCGGCACGCCGGAATCGGCCCGCAGGACGCGGCATACATCGATGCCGTTCATGCCGGGCAGCATCAGGTCCAGCAACACCAGGTCGGGGCGGATCTCCCGCACCGCCGACAGGGCCTGTGTGCCGTCGCCGACCACGTGCGGGTCGAACCCTTCCCCGCGCAAGACGATGGTCAGCATCTCAGCGAGCGCCATATCGTCGTCGACGACCAGAATCTTGGGCTTCATAGTCCTATGTTGTCATCTCCCAGGCCAGGATCGGGCCGCCACGCCATTAAATGGTGTGAACCCGTCGCACAGCCAACCTTATCCGGCAATAATTTCCGTGCAGAAGGTGAGTAGCGTCGGCCTGTCGTCATCGGATCGGTATGTCTGCCACCGGCCGAACCAATCGCGGTCGGCAAGCTCACGATAGACCTCGCCGGTGCGCTGCTGCAGACCGCCGTCCCGCTCGTAGGCGTCCAGGGCGCGGGACCGGTCGAGTTCGCCACGGCGGCGGGCGCGTTCGGCGGCCACCTCGGTGGGCACGTCGAGCAGCACGGTGAGGTCGGGGGGACGCAGGCCGAGCCGGGCGTACTCCAGATCGCCCACCCACGAGACGATTTCGCCGTCGGCTCCCTGCCGGGCGCGAGCGGCCGAATAGGCGGCGTTGGAGGCCACCCAGCGGTCCAGGATCACGATGTCGTTGGCATCCAACAGGTTCGACAGCTCCGCGCTCGCCTCGGCCCGGTCCAGGGCGAACATGACCGCCATCGCGTTGATGGAGGCGGCCAGGTCGCCGTGGGCGCCGCGCAGGGCCTCGGCGGCCAGGTCGGCGTGCACCGAGCGGCCGTAGCGCGGAAACGCCAGCGCACCCGCGCGCAAACCCCGTGCCGACAATTCGGCGGTCAGACCTTCGATCAATGTCCGTTTACCGGCGCCGTCGAGGCCCTCCACCGCAATCAGTACGCCCATGACCGCAGAGATTACCCGTCGCCCCCATAACTTCGGTCTGGCCATCGGGCCGACCAGCAGACAGGGTGGTCTGCACCGCTCCGGCACATGACCGGGCGCCCAGAATCGGAGCCATCTTGCGCACACGCACCCTGACCACCGCTGTCTTCACCCTCGCCACCGCGGGCCTGCTGCTCGGCGCGACCGCACCGACCGCCGCCGCCGACGACCCGGCCGGTTCCGCCTCGCTGAGCAAGCTGGTCACCGAGCTGGTCACCACCGGCTCCGGGCCCGGCCTGCTGACCGGTAGCAACGACGCGGCCGTCGGCACGGGCTCGAGCGACCTCGCCGGCGCGCTGCTGTGCGGACTGATCTCGATCAGTGACGCCGACGGCATCACCATCTGCACCACCGGCCCGGTCCCGTAAACAGCACGGCAACGGCCCGCCGATCACTGCGATCGGCGGGCCGTTGCCGTGACCAGGGCCTCCACGTCCTCACCGCCGGATTTCGCGGGCCGGACCAGCCTTGGGCCCCCAAGGTTCGTGGCTACCGGGTTCTGGAGACAACTGACATGGTCATTGGCGAGCCAACGCGATCACCGCACATTCCGAGGGCATCGGCCCCGGCGGACCGCGTCGAACAAGGAGTCACCATGCATCGCAAATCACTGCGCACCGCCGTTGCCGCCCTCGCCGTCGGCTTCGCCCTCGCGGGTGGCGCGGCCACGGCGGGCGCCGAGCCGCTGCCGCTGCAGCCCTACTCGCCCGCCCCGGTGGCCGACTCCGGGAGCGGCGGCACAGTCTTGTCGCTCGCCGGCCTGCTTCGTCAGCTCGGCGTCGCGACCGGAAGCATCGAACCCTGCGACTACACCAAGTTCCCGTCCAACTGCGCCTACTGATTCCCGGCTGCCCGCAGCGGCAGCCGAACACTCGCGCGACTGACGAACAGTGGCCCGTCGACCGATGTCGACGGGCCACTGTCGTTCAAGGATCAGTAGCGGTAGTGGTCCGGCTTGTACGGGCCTTCCACGTCCACGCCGATGTACTCGGCCTGGTCCTTGCTGAGCTTGGTCAGGGTGCCACCGAGGGCCTCGACGTGGATCTTGGCGACCTTCTCGTCGAGGTGCTTGGGCAGGCGGTAGACCTCGTTGTCGTACTCCGCCGGCTTGGTCCACAGCTCGATCTGGGCGATGACCTGGTTGGAGAAGCTGTTGGACATGACGAACGAGGGGTGGCCGGTGGCGTTGCCCAGGTTCAGCAGACGACCCTCCGACAGCACGATGATCGCCTTACCGGAGTCGGTGAACGTCCACTCGTCGACCTGCGGCTTGATGTTGATCCGGGTCGCACCGCAACGCTCCAGGGCGGCCATGTCGATCTCGTTGTCGAAGTGGCCGATGTTGCCCAGGATCGCGTGGTCCTTCATCGCCTTCATGTGGTCGAGGGTGATGATGTCCTTGTTACCGGTGGAGGTGATGACGATGTCGGCGTCGCCGATCGCGTCCTCGACGGTGACCACGTCGTAGCCGTCCATCAGCGCCTGCAGTGCGTTGATCGGGTCGATCTCGGTGACCTGCACGCGCGCGCCCTGACCGGCGAGCGACTCCGCACAGCCCTTGCCCACGTCGCCGTAACCGCAGATCAGCACCTTCTTGCCGCCGATGAGCACATCGGTGCCACGGTTGATGCCGTCGATGAGCGAGTGGCGGGTGCCGTACTTGTTGTCGAACTTGGACTTGGTGACCGAGTCGTTGACGTTGATCGCCGGGAACACCAGCTCACCCGCGGCGGCGAACTGGTACAGCCGCAGCACCCCGGTGGTGGTCTCCTCGGTGACGCCCTGGACCGACTCGGCGATGGTGGACCACTTGGCCTTGTCGGCCTCGAGGCTCGCGCGCAGCAGGTCAAGGAACACCGTGTACTCGGCGGAGTGGTCGTCCTCGGCGGGCGGAACCACCCCGGCCTTCTCGAACTGCGCGCCGCGCAGCACCAGCATGGTGGCGTCACCACCGTCGTCGAGGATCATGTTGGCCGGTTCGTTCGGCCAGGTGAGCATCTGCTCCGCGGCCCACCAGTACTCCTCGAGAGTCTCGCCCTTCCACGCGAACACCGGCACACCCTTGGGCTCGTCGACGGTGCCGTGCGGGCCGACCACGATCGCGGCGGCGGCGTGGTCCTGGGTGGAGAAGATGTTGCAGGAGGCCCAGCGCACCTGCGCGCCGAGCGCGGTCAGCGTTTCGATCAGCACGGCGGTCTGCACCGTCATGTGCAGCGAGCCGGACACGCGCGCGCCGGCCAGCGGCTGTACATCGTGGTATTCGCGGCGCAGGGCCATCAGGCCCGGCATCTCGTGCTCGGCGAGGCGGATCTCCTTGCGGCCGAATTCGGCCAGCGAGAGGTCTGCCACCTTGTAATCGATGCCGTTGCGGACGTCGGCGGTGAGCTCGGTGCGCGGGGAGAGTTCTGAGGTCGTCACGGTGGCAAGGCTACCGTCTGCGGGCGCTCACGTTCCCCGGTCGCCGAAGGCCGGGCTCAGGCCGTGGCACGGTTGCGGGCCAGCAAACGCCGCGGCTTGACCGGCGCCACATTCGCCAGACTCAGGTCACCGCCGTAGTGGGCGACCACCCGTGGGTCCATCACCGCCCGCCACAGTGGCGGGACGGCGGCGAGCACGATCATGGTGGCGTAGCCGGCGGGCAGCTGCGGTGACTCACTGGTGCTGCGCAGGGTCTGGTAGCGGCGCCCCGGGTTGGCGTGGTGGTCACTGTGGCGCTGCAGGTGGAACAGGAAGATGTTGGTGACCAGGCGGTCGGAGTTCCAGCTGTCGCGCGGTGAGCAGCGTTCCCAGCGCCCGTTGGGCTTGCGGGCCCGCAGCAGGCCGTAGTGCTCGACGTAGTTCACCGCCTCGAGCAGTGCGAATCCGATCACGGCCTGCAACAGCAGCCAAGGCACGATATGCACGCCGAAGACCGCCACCAGCGAACCGAACAGCACCGCGGTCATCGCCCACGCCTGCAGGATGTTGTTGCTCGGGCTCCACCACCCGCGGCCCTGCCTGACCAGGCGCGCGTGCTCGAGTTGCAGCGCCGACCGGAACCCGCCGATCACGCTGCGCGGCAAGAACTCCCACAGCGACTCACCCATCCGGGCACTGGCCGGATCCGCCGGGGTGGCGACCCGCGCGTGATGGCCGCGATTGTGCTCGACGAAGAAGTGCCCGTACCCCGACTGGGCCAGCGCCAGCTTCGACAGCAATCTTTCAGCACGCTCCACCCGGTGGCCCAGTTCGTGGGCGGCGTTGATGCCGATGCCACTCACGAAGCCCACCGTGGCCGCGAGACCGAGCTTGTCGGCGAAGGCGAGTTCGTCGCCGGCCCACATGTGCGCGGCCAATACCAGACCGATCAGCTGGACCGGAAGGAACAGATAGGTGCACCAGCGGTAGTAGCGATCCGAGGACAACGCCTCGTAATCCTCGTCGCGAGGATTGTTGCCGTCCTCGCCGACGATCCAGTCCAGCACGGGAATGGCGATCAGCACGATCACCGGTCCGATCCACCAGAAAACTTCGGCACCGGTGCGGTACACGAGTTGGGAGGGCAGCAGCGCGCACGCCGGAGCGATCAACCCCAAAGCCCAGAGATACCGTTTGGGATCACGAAAACCCACCGGTTTGCCAACCGTTTGCACACCCGCTCCGCTGTAAAAAGACCAATCGCCGACTGATGTGAATACTGACAGACCGTCGGCACGTTACACAGCGACAGCGAGATAAACGTGGTGACGGTTACACCATGGCGAATCAGAGTCCATCGGGCGATTCAGTGATCCGGCTCACCGTAGGGCAGCCGCAGGCCACGCGACTCGACGATTGCCTCGACGTACGGGCTCAGCAGCGCACTCATCTCCGCCGGGGCGTCCCGCTCGGGCACGGGCGGATTCGGGATGTAACTCAGCGCGATCCGCACCAGCGCGTGCGCGAGCACATCGGCTTGTTCATCGGTGGCGTCGACCCAGCTGCGCTGGAACACCCCGGCCAGCCGCTCGGTGGCATGGACCAGCAGCGGGCCCGCGTCCAGGGTGATCAGGCGCAGCAGGTCCGGCTTCATCTCCCCCGCCAGCAGCGAACGGACCAGCGGATCGGCCGCCGCGGCGAGGAAGAACCCGCCCATGCCGACCCGGATCGCGGCCCGGGCGTCCCCGACATGGGCGTCGAGCGCCTCGCGCACATGGTCGACGAGTTCGTCGGCCAGGCGCAGGGCGTAGGACTGGGACAGACCGGCGCGGGAACCGAACTCGTTGTAGAGCGTCTGCCTGCTCACCCCGGCCCGAGCCGCGACGTCACCGAGGGTGATCTTGGACCAATCCCGCTCGGTGAGCAGCTCGCGCATCCCGTCCAGGACCGAGTTGCGCAGCAGTTCCCGCGCGGCCTCCTGGTACGGGATGCGCGCACCCGTGCGCGGCGTGCCCGCCACACTCACGAACGTTCGATCTCGACCATGAAGAAGTCGGACTTGGCGGCACCACAATCGGGACAGGTCCAGTCGTCGGGGATGTCCTCCCAGCGGGTGCCCGGCGCCAGACCGTCGTCGGGCCAGCCCTGCGCTTCGTCGTACTCGAAACCGCACTGCGCACACTGGTAGAGCTTGTATTCGGTCACTGCGACACTCCTACCGCTTCGAAATCGATCTTGTCCCGGACGCCGCAATCCGGACAGCACCAGTCGTCGGGGACCGCGGCCCACCGAGTGCCCGCCGGAAACCCTTCGCGCGGAGCGCCCTTGGCTTCGTCATAGACATAGTCGCAGACCGGACATTTGTACGCGCTCATGAGTCCGCCTCCGTTCCGTACTGTGCCAGCACCTTGTCCCGGCGCCGGGGTTCGATGTTGGCGCGCGTGACGTCGCCGTCGTAGTGCGCGAGCACCCGCTTGTCCATCACCCGGCGCCACAGCGGCGGGAAATAGCCGAGCAGGATCATGCTCGCGTAGCCGCTGGGCAGGTTCGGTGCGCCGTCCCAGCTGCGCAGCGTCTGATAGCGCCGGGTCGGGTACGCGTGATGGTCGCTGTGCCGCTGCAGGTGGTAGAGGAAGATATTGGTGACGATGTGGTCGCTGTTCCAGCTGTGGGCGGGGGCGGGACGCTCGTAGCGTCCACTCGGGGTCTTCTGCCGGACCAGGCCGTAGTGCTCGAGATAGTTCACCGACTCGAGCAGGCTGAACCCGACCACCGCCTGCAGGATCAGATACGGCAGCACCTCGATCCCGAAGACCGCGATCAGACCCAGCCACAGCACCACCGACATCGCCCAGGCGTTGAGCACGTCGTTGCGCAGCGTCCACGGCCCCTTGTCCAGCCGGCCAAGACGTTGCTTCTCCAGGTGCCAGGCCGAGCGCAGGCTGCCCACGACGGTGCGCGGCAGGAACGCCCAGAACGACTCGCCGATGCGCGAGCTGGCCGGGTCCTCCGGGGTGGCGACGCGGACGTGGTGGCCACGGTTGTGCTCGATGTAGAAGTGCCCGTAGAACGACTGTGCCAGGGCGATGCGCGCGAGCCAGCGCTCGAGCTCCACCTTCTTGTGACCGAGTTCGTGGGCGGTGTTGATGCCGATGCCGCCGATCATGCCGACACTGATCGCGATGCCGATCTTGTCCACCAGGTTCGCCCCGCCGGGGAAGCCGAGCCAGTGCAGGTTCGGCGCGGTGATGATGTAGCAGGCGAAGATCAGCGACGCGTACTGGAACGGCAGGTACAGGTA
Source organism: Nocardia halotolerans (assembly GCF_042650145.1). Classification (NCBI taxonomy): domain Bacteria; kingdom Bacillati; phylum Actinomycetota; class Actinomycetes; order Mycobacteriales; family Nocardiaceae; genus Nocardia; species Nocardia halotolerans. The sequence continues at coordinate 812,612 of NZ_JBHSDL010000014.1, forward strand.
GGTCAGGTACCGGTAGTACTTGTCGTTCTCCAGGTACTCCATCACCTCGTCGGGCGGATTGTCGCCGTCGGGGCCGAAGAAGAGATCGGCCAGGGGAATCACGAGGTAGACCAGCACCGGCCCGAGCCAGAAGGGGATCTCGGCGAGGCGATGCCAGCCGAGCTGGTTGAGGCCCCAGATCAACGGGATCGCGATCGTGAACAGCCCGGTGGGGGCGAACAGGCCCCACAGCCACAGATAGCGCTTGGAATCGCGCCACTGCGGCGGCGCCACCCGCTGCTCGGACGCGTTGGCATCGGTCGACATCGTCGTCTCCATCCTGAGGTACATCTCACACATGTGATGTGCGTAACTCTGTGTCACAGACGATAAGCCGGGAACTGTCCGCCGTCTAGACAAATTTGGAAATTTGTAAAGCTGCAACAGTCGGATAACGGAACGGCGGCCACGTCCCATCAGGGACGCGGCCGCCGTTCCACCGGTCAGCGCGATGTATACGGGGCCTTACGGCACCAGCAACACGTCGGCGCCAGGCGGTAACTCCGACACCGGCCACCAGCGCAGATCCGCCGATTCGGCGCTGCGTACCGGCACCGCGCCGGGCGGGGCGACAACTTCGAAGAGCAGGTCGAGATGTCGCGTCGGCACACCCAGCGAGCAGGTGATCGGATGAGCCTGGGCGCCGTAGAGACCGGGCGCCAAACGCAGGTCCGGGATGCCGGATTCCTCCACCGCCTCGCGCAGCGCCGCGTCGGGCACGGTCTCGTCCTCGGGTTCGCAGTGCCCGCCCAACTGGATCCAGCGACCCACACGCGGGTGCAGGGTCAGCAGGATCTCACGCCGGTCATGGGACAACACGATGGCCGAGGCGGTGATGTGGCCGGGGGCGTGCGCGCGCAGACAGCCCTGTGGGGCCGAGCCCAGAAATGCCAGCATCGCTTCGCGCAGTGAGCGATCCGGTCCCGCCGCGGGCTGCCAGTCGGTGAGCAGCTCGGTCGCCGAGGCGTGCAAGGACTCCGCGCTCACAGCTCCACCAGCCCGGCGCCCGGCGAGCCGACCGTGCGCGGGGCAGGCTCGGCGAGCGGATGACCGATCGCGATGGCGCCCAACGGCATCCAGTCGTCGTCGAGATCGAGGACTTCGCGCACCACCTCGGGGGCGAAGATGGTCGACCCGATCCAGCAGCTACCCAGCCCGTCAGCGGCCAGCGCCACCAGCAGGCCCTGCACCGCGGCGCCGACGGCCACGGTGAACATCGTCTGTTCGGCGCCCTGGCGGCGGGCGTCGGGGTAGTCGTGCGCACCGTCGGGAACACAGAACGGGATGACGACTTCGGGGGCGTCGAACAGGATGCGCCCGCGCGCGATCCGCCGTTCCACCCGCTCGGGGTCGAGCCCGTCGGCGGTGAGATCGGCGCGCCACTTCTGCGTCATCGCCGCGAGCAGCCGGGCACGCCGGCGCGGGTCGCGCAGCCACACGAACCGCACCGGACGGGTGTGGTGCGGCGCGGGCGCGGTGAGCCCGACCGCCACGGCCGCGCGGATCCGGTCGGGGTCCACCGGTTCAGCGGCGAACGCGCGCACCGAACGACGCAGCGGCACAGCCTCTTTGCGGCCGCGCTCGATGGCCTCGGCGGTACCGAGCCAGAACAGGTCGTCGACCCCGCCGCGCAGCAGGGCCGCCGCGCCGGAACCGTCGTCTTCGGTCACCAGCCCGCGCACCACCGCGACGGGCACACCACCGAGCTTGCCCTTCACCAGGTCGGCGGCGGCGGCGAGTTCGTCGGCGACGGCCACCTGGGTGACGTGGAGCTCGTTGCCCTGCCCGTCGACCGCGCCCGCGTAGTCGTGCAGCACGCGCAGCCCGGCCGCGCCGATGGCCGCATCGATCTGCCCGTTGCGCCAGGCCCGGCCCATGGTGTCGGTGATCACCACCGCCACGTCCACCCCGAGCCGCTCGGCCAGCGCGGTGCGCAAGGACTTCGCGCTGGCATCGGGATCAGCGGGCAGCAGCACCAATTCGCCTTCGGCCACATTGGAGCCGTCCACACCGGAGGCGGCCTGCACGATGCCGAGCCGGTTCTCGGTGATCAGGGTGCGGCCCTTGCGGGCGAGGACCCGCACCGCCTCGTCGTCGACCAGTTTGCGCCGTACGGTGTCGCGTTCCTCGGGATCGATCGGTGCCGTGACGATGCGCCCCTCGACCTTGGACACGATCTTGCTGGTGACCACCACGATGTCACCGTCGGCGAGCCAGGGCGCGCGCGCGGCGAGCTGTTCGGCGATGTCGTCGCCGGGGCGGAACTCCGGCAGCCCGGTCACCGGCCGGATCCGCAGTTCTTCCGCGGCGTGGTCAGCGGGCGTGCTCATACCGGCACACCAGCCAATTCCAGGGCGGCGCGCGCCATTTCGGCTGTCGCGTCCGGGTCGGTCATCAACAGCGGCACGCTGCGCACCTCGACACCGGGCACCTCGGCGGTGTCGGTGGAGTGCACCAGCCAGCCGTCGAGGATGCCGGTGGCCGAACGAGCGCCGTAATGGCGCCCCACCGCTTCGGCCGTGGTCGCCACACCGATCGCCGACAGGCATTCATCGGCCATGCCGCGCAACGGTTTTCCGTCGATCATCGGTGAGAGCCCGATGACCTGCGCCGATGTAGTGCGCAGCGCGCCCCGGATACCGGGTACCGACAGGATCGAACCGATGCTCACGACCGGGTTCGATGGGGCGAGCAACACCGCATCAGCGGCGGCTATGATATCGGTCACATTTGGTGCGGGAGAGGCTTGTTCGGCGCCGATCGAGGCAAATCCGTGTGTCGGGAGCGCCGCACGGTACCGCACCCACCATTCCTGGAAGTGGATCGCGCGGCGTTCGCCGGCATTGTCGGGATCGCTGATCACCACGTGGGTTTCACAGCGGTCGTCGGTAGCCGGGATCAGTTTCACGCCCGGTTGCCACCGCTTGCACAGCGCTTCGGTCACCGCCGACAGCGGATATCCGGCGCGCAGCATCTCGGTGCGAATGAGGTGGGTGGCGATATCGCGGTCGCCCAGACCGAACCAATCGGGCTGAGCGTTGTATTTCGCCAGTTCCTCTTTCGCGTGCCAGGTTTCATCGGCGTGACCCCAGCCACGCTCGGGATCGATGCCACCGCCGAGGGTGTACATGCAGGTGTCGAGGTCGGGACAGATGCGCAGACCGTGCATCCAGACGTCGTCGCCGACATTGACGATGGCCGAGATATCGGCCTCGGGCAGCAGCTGCCGGAGGCCCTGGAGGAACCGTGCACCGCCGACGCCGCCGACGAGAACGGCGATCTTGGGCGCGCGCAACGCGTGTTGTGCAGTCACAGGGTCACAGCCTAAGCGGTCGGTGTTGCCGACTTGTTCCGCGGCGAATTCCAGCAAAGTTGCTGGTCATTTGCCACAGCAGATAACAAGATCAACACGAAAGGCGGGTGCGGAGTGTAACGGAAGGGTGACGGCGGGTTGACCACCGGCAAGTGCGGCGTGTCTAATCACAGACATGTCATTCCGGTCACCGCGAGAAGACATAGCGCGGGGGCGTTTGCGAGAGGGTCTTGGCTCGCCGGAAGACAGGCTCGGGGAAGCCCGCGAGACAACATCGCGGTGTTGGGCCGTCGGGGTTCGTGTTGTTCCGACGGAAAGAATCATTCTGCGCTAACACATAGCGAGGAGGCGGAACGATGACCGAAAACCTGGTCTCGCCGACCGATTCCACAGCAGGCGCAGCTCACGCTGTCTGCGCTGAAACGAGCTGGCCGGAACCGGACGTGGCAAATGAAGTCGCGGCCCCCCGGCTGAGTCTGGTCGTCACGGGCTTCGACGAGATGTTCGAGTCGATCGAAGAGCAGTGGCAGGAACGTGCACTGTGCGCACAGACCGACCCCGAGGCGTTCTTCCCCGAGAAGGGCGGCTCGACCCGTGAGGCCAAGCGAATCTGCTTGGGCTGTGAAGTACGTGACCAGTGCCTGGAGTACGCACTGGCCCACGACGAACGTTTCGGCATCTGGGGTGGACTCTCGGAACGAGAGCGCCGCAGGCTGAAGCGCGGAATCGGATAAGTGACTGTTCGAAAGTAGACTCTCCAGGCCTGGCCCGGAGCCACGCAGGCGCAGTACGTCGGTGTCTCCGGGCGAACGCCCGTCAATCGGTCCAGGCGAGAGAGGCGAAGTACCCATGGCACGTTCCCGGCGTCATTTCCCGGCCCCCACCGCACGTTCGGTGACCCGCCGCGGCCGTGGAGTCCGTGGCCCCATGCTCCCGCCCACCGTGCCCGCTTGGCGCACGCGAGGGCAGAAATTCGACCGGCTGGTGCTCGAGGCCTTCGCACCGCTGGACACCCGCTGGCACGACCGGCTCACCAAACTCGACATCGCCGTCGACGATGTGCCGAAGATTCGTCCGCTGCACCCCGATTCGGTCACCTGGCCGGACGAAGTGGTCGCCGACGGACCGGTGCCGCTGTCGCGGCTCATTCCCGCCGGTGTCGACCGCCACGGTGGCGCCACCCGCGCCCGGGTGGTGCTGTTCCGCAAACCGCTCGAGCTGCGTGCGGCCGACCCCGACGACCTCGTCGAGCTGCTGCGCGAAGTACTCGTCGCCCAGATCGCGACCTATCTCGGAGTCGATCCCGACCTGATCGATCCCGAGCCCGAGTAGTCACACCCCGATTACGGGGGTGTATCACCGCGTGTCCGTATCCACTTTTGTGGGCCGGAGGGTTAATCTCGACGTCGTGATCCCCATGCGTCGTTGCTGCCGACCCGGCTGCAAGAACCCGGCCGTAGCGACGCTGACGTATGTGTACTCCGACTCGACCGCCGTCGTCGGCCCGTTGGCCACCGTGGCCGAACCACATTCCTGGGATCTGTGCGAAACCCACGCCTGCCGCATCACCGCCCCCAAGGGCTGGGAACTGGTGCGCCACGAAGGCGGCTTCTCGTCGAGCACCCCCGACGACGACGATCTCACCGCGCTGGCCGAAGCGGTCCGCGAAGCCGGCCTGCGCCGCCGCCCCGCCGAACCCGACCAGCCGGGCTACCGCGACACCCCCGCCGCACCCGCGCGCACCACCCGCACCGGCCGCCGCGGCCACCTGCGCGTGCTCCCCGACCCGTAACCGCGCCGCCGGACACCTGGGTGACCCGCGGGCCAGCTAGGCTACTCCGCATGACGACTGTCGCGCGCTCTGGCGAACTCGTGAACGCCGTGATCAAGGCTTATGACGTCCGTGGGGTGGTGGGCGAACAGATCGACGCGGAGTTCGTCCGGGACGTCGGCGCCTCGTTCGCCCGGTTGATGCGTTCCGAAGGCGCCGAGCGCGTGGTCATCGGCTACGACATGCGCGAATCCTCCCCCGGCCTGGCCGAGGCGTTCGCCGAGGGCGTGCGGGCCCAGGGCCTGGATGTGGTGCACATCGGTCTGGCCTCCACCGACCAGCTGTACTTCGCCTCCGGGAAGCTCGGCTGCCCGGGCGCGATGTTCACCGCCAGTCACAACCCGGCCCGCTACAACGGCATCAAGCTGTGCCGCGCCAACGCGCTGCCGGTCGGCCAGGACAGCGGTCTGGCCACCATCGCGGCCGAGATCGTCGAGGGCGTGCCCACCCACGACGGTGCGCCCGGCACCGCCACCCACACCGACCTGCTCACCGACTACGCGAGCTTCCTACGCGAACTGGTGGATCTGGACCGGACCCGCCCGCTCACCATCGCGGTCGACGCGGGCAACGGCATGGGCGGTCACACCGTGCCCGCCGTGCTCGGCGCCCTCGGCCCGATCACGATCGTGCCGCTGTACTTCGAACTCGACGGTTCGTTCCCCAACCACGAAGCCAACCCGCTGGACCCGAAGAACCTGGTGGACCTGCAGGCACTGGTGCGTTCCAGCGGCGCCGACATCGGCCTGGCCTTCGACGGCGACGCCGACCGGTGCTTCGTCGTAGACGAACGCGGCGAGCCGGTCTCACCGTCGGCGATCACGGCGCTGGTGGCCCAGCGTGCGCTGATCAAGGAGCCGGGCGCCACCGTCATCCACAACCTGATCACCTCCCGCGCGGTACCCGAACTGGTCGAGGAACTGGGCGGCAAGCCGGTACGCACCCGGGTGGGGCACTCGTTCATCAAGCAGGAGATGGCCGCCACCGGCGCGGTCTTCGGCGGCGAGCACTCCGCGCACTACTACTTCCGCGACTTCTGGGGCGCCGACTCGGGCATGCTGGCCGCGCTGCACGTGCTGGCCGCGCTCGGCGAAGAACAGCGACCGGTCTCGGAACTGATGGCGGCCTACGACGTGTACGCGGCCTCGGGCGAGATCAACTCGACCGTCGCCGACGCCACCGAGCGCACCGCCGCGGTCCTGGCCGCTTTCGCCGACCGCACCACCGAGGTGGACCGCCTCGACGGCGTCACCGTCGACCTGGGCGAGCACGCCTGGTTCAACCTGCGCGCCTCCAACACCGAACCGCTGCTGCGACTCAACGTCGAAGCCGGATCGCAGGCCGAAGTAAACGCACTCGTGACCGAGATCCTGAGCATCGTCCGCGCCTGACTGGGACCATGGACATGGAACCAGTAACCGTGCAACCACACGCAGGAGCCACCGAAGCAAACGGCTCTGTTCGATACCGAGATCCTGAGCATCGTCCGCGCCTGACTGGGACCATGGACATGGAGTCGGCATATTCCGAGCATCGGCGGCGTCGGACTGGGATAGTGGAATCACGGACCTTGTATTCGCCGACGGCTCCACGGCAGACGACACAGCGCGATGAGGGGAGGTGGACTCGGCGATGATCGCTGGAACACCGACATTCGACCTCGACGATGCCGCGTCGCTGGAGGCGGCCGACACCGCAGGCGCCTTACGTTCGGCGGCCTCGGGTGGTGCCCAGGTGCGTGCGACGGCGGCCGCGGTCGTCGAAAGCTCGCTCACCGAACGGCTCTCGCCCCTGCGTCCGCGCAGCCTCGTCCTCGTCGCCGGCTCGGGTCGCGCCGCGCGCGCGGCCGGCCTGCTGGTCGCCACCCTCGGCGACCGGGCCGGGCTGCCGATCGTGACCGTCACCGCGCTGCCGCCGTGGGTCGGGCCGCTGGACGTGGTGCTGGTCGCCGGGGACGACGCGGGCGACCCCCGCCTCATCGACGCCGTCGACCGCGCGCTGCGCCGCAGTGCCGAAGTGGTGATCGCCGCGCCGAACGAGGGGCCGCTGCGTGCGGTCGCCGCGGGTCGCGCGATCGTGCTGGAACCACGGGTCCCCGTGCTCGACCACAACCGGCTGCTGCGCTTCCTCGCCGCGGGCATCGCGGTGGTGCGCGGCGTCGACGCCCAGCGCAGCGGCGCGATCACCCCCGACCTGACCGCCCTGGCAGACGTGCTCGACGCCGAAGCCCTGCGCGGCGGACCACACAACGAGGTCTTCCACAATCCGGCCAAGACGCTCGCCGCGCGCATGCAGGGTGTCGGCGTGGTGCTGGCCGGTGACTCCCCCGCGGCCGTCGAATTGGCCGGACACGGCGCCGAAGTGCTGCTGCAGTCCGCGGGCAAACTCGTCTCGGCCGCCGATCTGGCCGACACCGTCGCTTCGGTGGGCCGGCTGGCCGCATCGGCGGGCAGCGCGGCCCCCGGCTTCGACCCGCTGTTCCACGACGAGGAACTCGACGGCCCCGCCCCGGTCGACCGCGTACGCGTCCTGGCGCTCAGCGTGCACCCCGATCGGGCCACCGCCCGCCGCAAACTCGCCGTCTTCGAAGGCGCGGGCGCCGGACTGGTCGACGCCGACCTCGTGCACGCCGACGTCGACTTGCTGCAAACCCAGCTCGCCGAACCCGGCACGGCCCCGGCCGCGGAAAGTGCCGCAGCCGACTCCGCCGCGGGGGGCGGACACGGCAGTGAGCTCGTGCAGTTGGCCGTGCTGGCTCTGCGCCTGGATATGGCCGCGGCCTATCTCCGATTGACGGGTGCTCGCGGCGCCGCCGCGAGTCACCCGGCTCCATATGACGACGGGGGACGCTACTAGTGCAGGAACTCGTTGGTGCGCTGCGTTCTTACGCTTGGGGATCGCGCACCGCGCTCGCTCGGCTGTGCGGCAGACCGGTGCCCTCGGCGCACCCCGAGGCCGAACTCTGGTTCGGTGCGCACCCCGCCGACCCGGCCCATGTCAAGGCCGCAGAGGGCCCCCGCTCCCTGCTCGAGGTGCTCTCCGCCGACCCGGCGCGCGAATTGGGCACCGTGGCAGATGCTTTCGATTCGCGACTGCCGTTCCTGCTGAAGATCCTGGCCGCCGAGGAACCGCTGTCGCTGCAGGCCCATCCCAGTTCCGCACAGGCCCGAGTGGGTTTCGAACGCGAGAACCGCACCGGAGTGCCACTCGACTCGCCGCTGCGCAACTACCGCGACGACAGCCACAAACCCGAACTCGTCGTGGCGCTGGACCGTTTCGAGGCGCTGGCCGGATTCCGCAACCCGCACCGCACTGTCGAACTGCTGCGCGCCCTCGATGTGCCCGGCCTCAACATCTACGCGGAACTACTGGCCGCCCAACCTGATTCGGCCGGCCTGCGCACCCTGTTCACCACCTGGATCACGTTGCCGCCCGCCGCGCTGGCCACCCTGCTGCCCGCGGTGCTGGAAGGGTGCGTGCGCTACCTGTCCGACAACGGTGGGCGCGAATTCACCGCCGAGGTGCGCACCGCGCTGGAACTGGCCGAGGTCTATCCCGGTGACGCGGGCGTGCTCGCCGCGCTGCTGCTCAACCGGCTCACCCTCGAACCGGGCCAGGGGCTGTTCCTCGCCGCCGGCAACCTGCACGCCTACCTGCGCGGGGTCGGTGTGGAGATCATGGCCAACTCCGACAACGTCTTACGCGGCGGGCTCACCCCCAAACACGTCGACGTGCCCGAACTGCTGCGGGTCCTCGACTTCGAACCGATCGACCTGCCGGTGATCGAACCCGAACCCGGCGCCGACGGTGGCGTGCGATACAGCACGCCCGCACCGGAATTCGCCCTGTGCCGCTTCGATCTGGCCGCCGGCGCCGAACCGGTCGACCTCGCCGACGCCGGACCCGGCATCGTGCTGTGCACCCACGGCACGGTCGAGTTGTTCCACAACGGGCGCACCCTCATCGTCGAATGCGGCAACGCGGCCTGGATCTCGGCGGCCGACACCGACATCCGGGCCCGCGCGCTCGACGGGCAGGCACAGTTGTTCAGCGCCTGCGTCGGCAGCCAATCGCGGGCGTAGCGCACAATTCCCGTCGGGCCGCCTAGGCTGTTGCGGGCACGAACGTGTCCAGCGAACCGAAGGGCGGGCCGAGATGTCGGCTGGTGGTGGCAAGAAGGCGATCCTCGCCGCGTTGACAGCCAACGCGGGAATCGCGGTGGCGAAGTTCATCGGTGCGGCGATCACCGGATCGGCGTCGATGCTGGCCGAGGCGGTGCACTCGGTGGCCGACACCTCCAACCAGGGCCTGCTGCTGTTCGGGCAACGCGCCGCCGCGAAAGACGCCGACGAACTGCACCAGTTCGGCTACGGGCGCAACCGCTACTTCTACTCCTTCGTCGTGGCCCTGGTGCTGTTCACCCTCGGCTCGGTGTACGCCATCTACGAGGGCATCCACAAAATCCAGCACCCCGAGGAACTGAGCCGGCCGATCGTCGCGATCATCATCCTCGGCATCGCGATCGGCCTGGAAACCTTCAGCTTCATCACCGCGGTGCGCGAATCCCGCCCGCTCAAAGGCGATGGGAGCTGGTGGCGGTTCATCCGCACCTCCCGCAGCCCCGAACTGCCCGTGGTACTGCTCGAGGACGCGGGCGCCCTCATCGGTCTGGTGATCGCCTTCGGCGCGGTGAGTCTCACGATGATCACCGGTGAACCGGTCTTCGACGGCATCGGCACCCTGGCCATCGGCGCCCTGCTCGGTGTGATCGCGATCGTGCTGATCGTGGAGATGAAGAGCCTGCTCATCGGCGAGAGCGCCACCCCCGAACAGGACCGCACCATCCGCGACAACCTCGTCGACGGTGCGCATATCAACTCGGTCATCCACCTGAAGTCCCAGTACATCGGCCCCGAGGAAATGCTGATCGCGGCGAAGGTGGCCATCGCACCGGACCTGGACATCGCCCAGATCGCGGCGGCGATCGACGCCGCCGAAACCCGGGTACGCGCCGCGGTACCGACCGCCCACCTGATCTACCTCGAACCAGACCTGTACCGAGCGGTGACATAGCGGCCGGCGCTGTGTCATGGCGGCTGGTGCCGCGTGTTCTCGGCCCTGTTCCCCGGCTCTTCCCTCCCTCCGGGTACTCCTTCGTCGCACCCTCCGCTCAGTCCAGAGCCGGGCGGGCCGAGAACAAGGGACATAGCGGCTGGCGCCGCGGTTCTCGGCCCTGTTCCCCGGCTCTTCCCTCCCTCCGGGTACTCCTTCGTCGCACCCTCCGCTCAGTCCAGAGCCGGGCGGGCCGAGAACAGGGGGCACAGCGCGCTTCGCGACACGGGGCTTGGTCGAGGGGACGGGGTGGGAGCAGCCGGTAGCGTGCGGGAGCATGGCCGACCGAGGTGGAGACAGCAAGCTCGCGATTGTCGCCGCGCTGGCCGCGAACGCGGGCATCATGGTCGCCAAGTTCATCGGCGCGTTCATCACCGGGTCGTCATCGATGCTGGCCGAGGCCGTGCACTCGGTGGCCGACACCGGCAATCAGGCGCTGCTGCTGGTCGGGCGTCATCGGTCCGAGCAGGTGCCCGACGCGCTGCATCCGTTCGGCTACACCCGCAACCGGTACTTCTACTCGTTCGTCGTGGCCCTGGTGCTGTTCACGATGGGGTCGCTGTTCGCGCTGAACGAGGCGGTCCACAAGATCCGGTTCCCGGAGCAGATCGAGACACCGGCGGTGGCGATCGTGATCCTGGCGGTGTCGATGCTGTTCGAAGGCGGCAGTTTCCTCACCGCGCGCAAGCAGTCGGTGCCGCTGAAAGGCAAGCACTCCTGGTGGCACTTCATCCGCAACACCCGCAATCCCGAACTGCCGGTGGTGCTGCTCGAGGACGCGGGCGCGCTGACGGGGCTGGTGTTCGCGCTCGGCGGCGTCACGATGACGATGGTCACCGGCAACGCGGTGTGGGACGGCATCGGCACGCTGCTGATCGGCCTGCTGCTGGGGGTGAACGCCATCGTGCTGATCGTGGAGACCAAGAGCCTGCTCATCGGTGAGGGCGCGACCGCGGTGGAGGACAGCGCGATCCGGGCCGCACTGCTCGACGATCCGCGCATCGCCCGCGTGATCCGGTTGCAGACCCAGTACCTGGGCCCGGAGGACCTGCTGGTGAACGCCAAGATCGCGATGCTGCCAGACCTCGACATCAAGCAGGTGGGTGCGGCGATCGACGCGGCCGACCTGCGCGTCCACGCCGCCGCGCCGAATGTCGGCGCGATCTATCTGGAGCCGGACGCGCTGCGCCCCGACAACGTCATCGTAGAGCGCTGAGTCGAACGTAAGGCGCTGAGTCGATCGTAGGGCGCAGAGTCAGCGGTAGGCCGGTTGGCTGCCGCGCAGCAGGTCCAAGGGATCGGTGACGATACCGAACCGGGTGCGCAACATGTGCCGGGCCGCGTGCAGACCGCACATGCCGTGCACGCCCGGTCCCGGCGGGGTCGACGAGGAACACAGATAGGTGCCCGGGATGGGTGTCGAGTACGGGTTCCAGCGAGCCAGCGGGCGGAACGCGGTCTGGCGCAACGACATCGCCCCGGCCGAGATGTCGCCGCCGACGTAGTTGGCGTTGTGGTCGGGCATGAAGGCGGCGGGAGTGACGTGTTGTGCCAGGATGAGATCCCGGAAACCGGGGGCGAAGCGTTCGACCTGGGCGATCACCGATTCGCTGATGTCGCGGTCGGAGCCGTTGGGCACGTGCGCGTAGGTGTAGAAGGTGTGCTGGCCCGCCGGGGCGCGGGTGCCGTCCACGACGCCGGGCTGAATGGCCAGCAGGTACGGGCGTTCGGCGAACTCACCCGCCGCGACGCGCCGTTCACCCTCCCACGCCTCCTGACGCGAACCCACCAGGTGCAGAGTGCCCGCCAGTTCACAGCCCGGCGCCGCCCACGGCACCGGACCCGACAGCGCGAAGTCGACTTTGCAGGCCGCCCCGCCGTACCGGAACCGGCCCAGGCGCCTGCGGTAACGCTCGGGCAAGCGGTCACCGGCGATCCGCAGGAATTCGGCGGGTGAGGTGTCGAACAGGACGGCCCGCGCGGTGGCGAGTTCGGCGAAATCGTCCACGCGGTGACCGGTGACCACCTCCCCGCCGAGCCGTTCGAGCTCGGCGATCAACGCGTTCGGGATGGCCTGGCTGCCGCCACGCGGGATCACCCAGCCGCCCGCGTGGGCCAGGGTGCCCAGCAGCAGCGCCGCGCCGACCGCGGGCAGCGCGCGCGGCTGGGTGATGGCGTGAGCGGCCACTCCGGTGAGCATGGCCGGTGCGGCCGCACCGTGAAAACGGGTGTTCCACAACGGCGAGCCCTGCTCGAGCAGGCGCAGCCCGAACCGGACCGCGGTCGGCACCCGCAGCGGGGGCACGCGCATGTCCGACATGGCCAGCTCGACCACCTCCTCGGAATGCTCGACCAGCGGGCCGAACAGATCGCGCCAGGCCGGGCCGTCGCGGCCGAGGTCGGCGACCGTGGACTCGAGATTGCGCCACGCCAGTCCGGCGGTGCCACCGTCGAGCGGATGGGCGTAGGAGATGGTGGGTGTGAGGAGTTCGACACCGTGCGCGGCCAGGTCGAAGGCACGGAACAACGGCGCGGCCAGCGCCATCGGATGCGCGCCCGCGCACACGTCGTGGTGGAATCCGGGCAGCGTCAGTTCCGCGGTGCGGGAACCGCCGCCCGGCTGCTCCTGCGCCTCGAGCACCCGCACCGACAACCCGGCGCGGGCCGCGATCACCGCCGCGGCAAGCCCGTTCGGCCCCGACCCGACCACTACGACTTCCGCCATCGCCGTCCTTCCCCTCGTGCCGACCAACTGCCTCCAACCTACGCGGAACGGCCCGGTCCGCCGGTGCGCGCCGCCCGCACAACTGGGGGCGGGCCACCCGACCACGGTGTCGGTGCGAACGGCGATAATCATCGCTGAGTACAGCCAGTGGGTATGGTCGCGTTTCCGCGGTGCGGTGGTTGTAGTGCACGAGGTTCAGTTCTAGGTCGGAGGGCAAGATGCGACGAGGAAGCCTGTCGCTCGCCGCACAGGCCTTCGTCTGGCAGCTGGTGGTGCTGGCGCTGATGATCGGCACCGGCGCGGTGCTGGCGGTGCTCGATGCCCGGCGCGATCACGATGTGGCCACCGAGCTGCAGGTCCGCGACGTGGCGGTGTCGGTGGCGCGAGCGCCCTCGACGTTGGCGGCGGTGTACTCGCCCTACCCCAGCGGGCTGCTGCAGCCGACCACCGAACGCATCCGGGCCGATACCGGCATGGACTTCATCGTGGTGATGGCCCCCGACCGCACCCGCTACACCCACACCAACCCCGAACGGATCGGCAAACCGTTCACCGGCAACATCGACCTCGCGCTCGCCGGCCAGACCTTCACCGAGACCTTCACCGGATCCCTCGGCCCGTCGATCCGCGCGGTCACCCCGGTCTACGACGGCGGACGGGTGGTCGCGCTGGTCTCGGCCGGGGTCACCCGGGCCAGGATCGGCAACCAGGTCGCCTCACAGCTGCCGGTGATCCTGGGGGTCAGCGCGGCGGGTCTGGCACTGGCCGGGTTCTCCTCGTTCCTGCTCAGCCGCAGGCTGCGCAGGCAGACCCACGGCCTGGCGCCGGAGGAACTGCGCGTGCTCTACGAACACCACGACGCCGTGCTGCACTCGGTACACGAGGGCCTGGTGGTCTTCGGCGCGGGCCCCGGACCGGCGGAGGTCGTCAACGATCAGGCCCGCACCCTGCTCGACCTGCCCGAGGGCCCGGTACACCGCAGCGACCTACCGCTCTCACTGCGGCAGATGACCTGGGGCGTGGTGCGCGACGAAACACACGTGACCACCGACCGGGTGCTGCTGGTCAATCAGGACGTGGTGAGCTGGGACGGCAAGGCCATCGGCACGGTGCTCACCATCCGTGACCACACCGAACTGCGCGCGGTGCTCGGCGAACTCGACTCGGTGCGCGGTTTCGCCGAGTCGCTGCACGCGCAGGCACACGAAGCGGCGAACCGGCTGCACACCGTGATCACCCTGGTGGAACTGGGCCGCTCCGAGGAGGCCGTCGCCTTCGCCACCGACGAACTACAGCTCTCACAGGTACTGATCGACCGGATGCTGGCCGCGGTGGGCGACCCGGCGCTGGCCGCGCTCCTGCTCGGCAAGGTCGATCAGGCCGCCGAGCGCGGAGTGAGCCTGGCGATCAGCGCGGACACCGCGCTGGACTCCACCGACCCGCTCTCACCGCAGGAGGCCGTCACCCTGGTCGGCAACCTGGTCGACAACGCCATCGATGCCGCGGCGGGCACCGCCGACAAGTCCGTGGAGGTGTCGGTGGGGCACCGCGAACAACACCTGTGGGTGCGGGTGGCCGACAGCGGCCCCGGCATGTCGGCCGAGATGTTCGCCCGCGCCGCCGAACGTGGCTACTCCACCAAGTCCGACCACGCCGGTCTCGGCCTGGCGCTCGTGCACCGCCTCGTCGATCGGCACGGCGGTGCCATCACCACCACGGCCGCACCACACAGCGCGGTCGTCGTCCGTATTCCGTTGAGGGAGAAATCATGATCCGCGTCCTGATCGTCGAGGACGAGCCGTTGATCGCCCAGGCTCACCGGGCCTACCTCGAACGGCTCGACGGATTCGCCACCGGCGGCGTCGCCCACACCGGCCACGACGCTGTGACGATGGCCGCCACCGCCATCGCCGAGGGCCGCCCGTTCCATCTGGTGCTGATGGACATCGCGCTGCCCGATATCAGCGGCCTCGAGGTCGCCGCGGCGCTCAACGGGTTGCAACCGCGCCCCGATGTCATCGCGATCACCTCCGCGCGTGAGCTCACCATGGTGCGCAACGCGGTGGCCCACGGGGTGGTGCTGTATCTGCTCAAGCCGTTCACCTTCGCGGCGTTCCGCGAGAAGCTGGAGCGCTACCGTGATTTCGACAGCGCGCTACCCGCCGGTGAGGCGGCGTTGTCGCAGTACGACATCGACCGCGCGCTGGGGACGCTGCGCACCGCCGATCAGCGCGCGGGCGCGCCCAAGGGCGTCGTGCAGCACACCCTAGAGGAGGTGTCACGGGCGGTGCGCGCGACCGAAACCGGGATCACCGCCACCGATGCCGCGGCGGCGGTCGGCGTTTCCCGGATCACCGCCTGGCGCTACCTGGAGAAGCTCGCCGACGACGGCTTGGCCGAGCGGCGCGCCGACTACGGGCGGGCCGGGCGCCCGAAGACCCGGTACCGCTGGCGGGTCGGCACCTAGGTTCGGGCGGGCGATTCAGGCAGGCGGTTCGGGCCGGCGATTCAGGCAGGCAATTCAGGCAGGCGATTCAGGCCGGCGATTCAGGCGGGCCGGGTGAGGCCGACCATTCCCTCGGGCGCCCCGATTCGCGCGACCGGACCCAGGTCGACGGGCATGTGCTCGAAACCGTGCAGGGTGAACAGGTTCCGGCGCACCGGTGTGCCGCGTAATCGCAGGTCCGGGTACCTGGTGTAGAGCGCGTGCAGGGCATGCACCGCTTCCATCCTGGCCAGGCTCGCACCGAGGCAGGCGTGCACACCGGTACTGAAGGACAGGTGGTCCTTGGCATTGGGCCGATCGATGTCGAAACGGTCCGGCTGGGCGAACACCGCCGGATCACGGTTGGCGCCGGCCAGCGACAAGATCACCGTGGTGCCTGCCCGGATCGTGACCCCGTCGACCACGACGTCTTCGAGCGCCTGCCGGGCGGTGGTCTGTACGGGCGGGTCGAAGCGCAGTGTTTCCTCCACCACGTCGGGCCAGCGTTCGGGATCGTCCTGGGCGCGGGCGAGCTGGTCCGGGTGGGCCGACAGCGCCGCGACCGCGTTGCCGATCAGGTTGACCGTGGTCTCGAAGCCCGCGCCCATCAGCAGCGCGGCCCCGGCCTGCAGCTCGCGCATGTTCAGTTCGCCCGAGCGCACCAGGCTGGACAGGATGTCCTCGCCCGGCTCCCGGTGCAACCTGGCGATGTGGTCGGCCAGGTGATCGTCCATCGTCTCGATCGCGGCCATCGCGTGCCGGTAGGACCGCCAGGAGGTACCGATGTCGAGCAGCGGGGTGACCCGGTCGCCCCAGCTGAGGAACCGTTCGCGGTCTTCGGGTGGGAAACCCAGCATCTCGGCGATGATCGCGATGGGCACCCGGGCCGCGAAATCGGTGATCAGGTCGACAGATCCGTGCGCGGGCATCGCGTCGAGCAGTTCTGTGGTGACCACTTTCACCCGGTCGCGCAACCGGGCGATGGCACGCGGGGTGAAGGCCGAGGCCACCGGTTTGCGCATTCTTGTGTGCTCGGGCGGGTCCAGGACCAGCATCGACGGTGGTTGTACCGGGTTGGGCGGCAAGGTGACCCGTTCGGCGAGCTTGCGCAGCGGCGCGGGCAGGTCCTGGCCGAGCGCGGGCCGCACCCCGAACCGGCTGTCGCGCAGGATCGCGCGCACCTGCGCGTGCTCGAACGCGGCCAGGGACAGCGGTGTGCGGCGCAGACCACCCGGCCCACGCAGCTCCTCGATCAGCGGGTAGGGATCGTGCAGGCCTCGCTCGCCGCTGAGCAGCGTGGCGAACGGGTCGCCGCGGCGCGCCTGCCAGGACAGCACCGCCCGTGGCATACCGTGCTCAGCCGCCCACCGAATCCAGTACCGCGCGTTCATGCCCGCCCCTTACTGCCGTGCCGAAGGATTACTTCCACAGTACGGACGGGGTGTGACACACAACACGTGCCCGGGGCGGACGGGCACCTATACCACGGTAGGAGACGAGCGGCTCAGCGCCGCACGGTGACCCGTTCGGCGCTGACCCGGCGCTCGGCGGCGGCGGGATCGGGATTGACCACCTGGACCAGCGACGCACCGGCGTAGAGCACCGCGATGTAGCCGTCGATCACTTCGGTCACGGTCTCCCACGGCGTCGTCGACAGCACCCGGTCGCCGGCCGAGATGTCCTGCAACGCCGCCGACTTCTTCGCCGCGGCGAGCACGTCGCCGACCGAGAGACCGTCGAGGGCCGCGCGGAAGCCGCCGGGCAGGAACTGGTCGCCGTGCACGCGCACCGCGGTGGCGAAGTCGGTGACACCCACCGGCAGGTCGCGCACGGGGGTGCCCATCGCGTCGAGCGAGAGCACCGCCACCTCCTCGACACCGTCGGCGTCGTCGAGCCGGTCCGGCGTGACCAGGGCCAGGTCGGCGTCCGGGTCCGGGGTGAGCACCACTTCGGTGCCCGCCCACCAGCATCCGAGCAGCACCGCGGCGGTCTGCCAGTGCGCGGGCAACAGCACCGCGACCCGGGCGCCGGGGCTGAGCGCGAACTCGTCGCGCAGCAGGTTGGCGGTCTTGGCGGCCCAGTTGGCCAGCGTCAGCCCGGACAGTTCGATCCGGGCGCCGGTGGCGTCGTCGTACCAGGTGACCCGCGGCCCTGCGGGGTCGCGTTCGAGGATGGGGTCGAGGAGGGCATCGGTCAGTGTGGAATTCGGCTCACGCATGGGTCAATTCACGCATTTCGGTCCGTTCTGGCCTGCGTCGATCGGCGGGGCGGGCGGTATCGGTGTCGCGGTCGCCGAGGATGTTCCGTCGAGATCGAACATGCCTGCCGCGGCCGAGCCGGGACCAGAGTAGTCGCTCGCCAGCACCACGCTCACCGTATCCGCCGACAGCGACGTATCGGCGACCACGGTGAGGCCACCGAGCGCCTCGGCCACCGCGGCAGCCTTGGGGTCGGAGGTGTCGGCGGCCAGTACCCGGCTCGAGGTCACACTCGCTCCGGTGTAGTTCCCCACCAGGCCCTCGCGGAAACCTTCGCCGGTCAGCGCCGTGCTCACCCGGCCGGCCAGCCCGGCGGTGCCGCCGGCGTTGAGCACGCTCACCGTCACCGTCGACGGGTCCACCTCCGGCTCGGCCGGCTCCTCGGCCCGTTGCTCGCCGACCAGCCCGGCGATGTAGTCCCGCACCGCCTCGGGCTCCACCCGCACCACGGATTCACCGTCGGAGGTCATGCTGTTGAGGTCGGCCACGGGAATGGTCTCGAAGGCCACCTCACCACCGGACAGGTCCTTCAGCTGCTGCAAGAACCCCAGCACGTCCCAGCCGTCGTCGAGCACCACGGTGCGGCCGACGGCCTCGCTGATCTCGCTGAGCTTGCCCGGGTTGGCCAGGATCTTGGCGTCGAGCAACTGGCCGACCAGTTGAGCCATGAACACCTGCTGGCGCACGATGCGATCGATGTCACCGCGGGGCAGGTCGTGGCGCTGACGCACGAAGCTCAGCGCCTGCTTGCCGTCGAGGCGCTGGCGGCCGGCGGGGAACTGCGCGCCCGACATCCATTCGTCCACCGCGTTGTTCAGGCACACTTCCACCCCGCCCACCGCGTCGGTGAGCAGCACGAAACCGAGCAGGCTCACCTCGGCGTAGTGATCGACGGTGATACCGGTGAGATCGGCCACCGATTTGATCAGCGCCTGCCTGCCCGCCTTGGTGGCATCGCGTTCGGCATCGGACTCGGACTCACCCTGCTCGAGCAGTTCGGCGCGTTCGGTCTCCTTGGTCGCGCCGTAGGCGGAGTTGATCTTGGCTTTGCCCTGGCCGCCGATGTCGACGTAGGAGTCGCGCGGGATCGAGATGGCGGTGGCGGACCGGCCGTCGTTGGGGACGCGGACGAGCACGACGGTGTCGGTGTTGGTGCCCACCTCGTCGCCGGCGTGCAGCATCTCGCGTTCGGCGGTGGTCAGCGGATTGCCGTGGGCATCGGTGCGGCTATCGATGCCCACCAGCAGGATGTCGACGGCGCCGTCGCGGCCACCACCGAGGCCGAGGCCGCCGATACGGTCGATATTGGCGATCAGATTGTCGACACTGCGCCAGGCGAATCCGGTGATGGCCAGGATCAGGACCGCCGAGATCGCCACGATCAGCTTGGCCGTGCCGACGCTACCCACGGGCGTGGACACCGTTGGCGGTCTAGTCGACTCTCGCACTCGCGCATCCTCTCGACGAACTCGGCGCCGCACCTCCCCCGGCAAACCCACCAGCACGCAGGCTAACCAACAGTTACCACAGTCGAGCCCAACCTCAGGTGCCTCGGCGTGCCAGACTGGCCGCGTGAACGCCGATTTCCTCGCCCCCGCTCGCTTGATCGTAACCGGAGCGCACGGGCTGCTGGGGCGAGAAATCCTGCGCCTGGCACCGCAGGCGCACGGGCTGGGCCGCGCCGACCTCGACATCACCGATCGCGGCGCCGTCGACGCCGTCCTGAGCCCGGGCACGGTGGTACTGAACTGTGCCGCCTACACCGCCGTCGACGCCGCCGAGACCGACCGCGACGCCGCGTTCGCCGCCAATGCCACCGGACCGGCCGTGCTCGCCGCCGCATGTGCCGCGGCCGGCGCCCGGTTGATCCACCTCTCCACCGACTACGTGTTCCCCGGCACCGCCCGCGCACCCTACGAACCGGACGCCCCCACCGGACCGGCCACCGTCTACGGACAATCGAAACTGGCCGGTGAGCAGGCTGTACGCGAACTCGATCCGAGCGCGCAGGTGGTGCGCACCGCATGGGTGTACGGCGGTGCCGACGGGGATTTCGTGGCGACCATGCGCAGGCTCGAACGCGAACGTGACACCGTCACCGTCGTCGACGATCAGCTCGGCTCGCCCACCAGCGCCGCCGACCTGGCCGCCGGCCTGCTCGAACTCACCACCCGGCCCGGCGCGCCCCGGGTGCTGCACGCCACCAACGCGGGCACCGCCACCTGGTACGACCTGGCCGTCGCCGTGTTCACCGAGCTGGGCGCCGACCCGGCGCGCGTGCTGCCCTGCGATTCCAGTGCCTTTCCCAGACCCGCACCGCGCCCGGCATATTCGGTGTTGTCACCGCGGGCGTGGAACGAGGCGGGGCTCACCCCGTTGCGTTCCTGGCGATCCGCACTCACCGACACACTGCGCCGGTTGTCCGACTAGGCTCCGCAGTCGTGAACGCAGCCGATTCTCCTGCCCCAGCCGGCCTCGCCGTCGTCACGGTGACCTATTCACCGGGCGAGCACCTCGAGCACTTCATCACCACCCTCGCCGACGCCACCAGCGAGAAGCCGCAGGTGATCCTGGCCGACAACGGGTCCACCGACGGCGTGCCCGAACTGGTGGCCGAGGCCAACTCCCATGTACGGCTGCTGCGCACCGGCGGCAACATCGGCTACGGCGGCGCGATCAACCGCGCCGTGGCCGAGATCGACCCGTCGATCGAGTTCGTGATCCTGGCCAACCCGGACATCCGCTGGGGTGTGGATTCCATCGACAAGCTGCTCGCCGCCGCCAAGCGCTGGCCGCGCGCCGGCGCGTTCGGACCGATGGTGCGTGAGCCCGACGGCAGCGTCTACCCGTCCGCGCGCAGCGTCCCCGGCCTGGCCGATGGCGCCGGGCACGCGATCCTGGGCACGATCTGGCCGAAGAATCCCTGGTCGGTGCGTTATCGGCAGGAGAACGAAGAGATCTCCGAGCGGGTGGTCGGCTGGCTGTCGGGCTCGTGCCTGCTGGTGCGCCGCGCCGCGTTCGACACCATCGACGGGTTCGACTCGCGCTACTTCATGTACATGGAGGACGTCGACTTCGGCGACCGCATGGGCAAGGCGGGCTGGCACAACATCTTCGTCCCGACCGCCGAGGTCACCCATGCCAAGGGCCACGCCGCGGGCAAGCACCCCGAGCTGATGCTGCCCGCCCACCACGCCAGCGCCTACCGCTTCCAGGCCGACCGGCATCCGCACTGGTGGCAGGCGCCGCTGCGGGGTGCGTTGCGGGCCGGACTTGCGGTCCGCTCCCGGATTGCGGTTCGATCAGCGCTGCGTGAGCAAGCGCGAACCAGCCCGCAGGGGCCGGTCCACCTCGACTAGGGGAAACACAGATGTCAGGCAATCCAGGCACCGACGCGGTGATCCTCGTCGGCGGACAGGGCACGCGGCTGCGTCCGCTCACCCTCTCGGCGCCCAAGCCGATGCTGCCGACGGCCGGACTGCCGTTCCTGACCCACCTGCTGGCCCGCATCGCCGAGGCCGGGATCACCCACGTGGTGCTGGGCACCTCGTTCAAGGCCGAGGTGTTCGAAGAGCACTTCGGTGACGGTTCGGATCTGGGTCTGGAACTCGAGTACGTCACCGAGACCGAGCCCATGGGCACCGGTGGCGGCATCCGCAACGTGCTGCCCAAGCTGCGCGCCGACAACGTGATGGTGTTCAACGGTGACGTGCTCGGCGGAACCGACCTGGGTGCGATCCTCGACACCCACGAGTCGTCCAACGCCGATGTGACGCTGCACCTGGTGCGGGTGGGCGATCCGCGCGCCTTCGGTTGCGTGCCGACCGACGACGACGGCCGGGTCACCGCATTTCTGGAGAAGACCCAGGATCCGCCGACCGATCAGATCAACGCGGGCTGCTACGTGTTCCGCCGCGAGTACATCGAGAAGATCCCGACCGGTCGCCCGGTGTCGGTGGAGCGCGAGGTCTTCCCCGCGCTGCTGGCCGAAGGGGCGCGGGTACAGGGCCACGTCGATGCCTCGTACTGGCGCGACATGGGTACCCCCGAGGACTTCGTGCGCGGCTCGGCGGACCTGGTGCGCGGAATCGCCCCCTCCCCCGCGCTGCCGGGTCAGCGTGGTGAGTCGCTGGTGCATCCCGGTGCCGGGGTGGCGCCGGGCGCGCTGCTGATCGGCGGCACCGTGGTCGGGCGGGGCGCCGAGATCGGCGCGGGTGCGCGACTCGACGGTGCGGTGATCTTCGACGGCGCGGTCGTCGAGGCGGGTGCGACCGTGGAACGGTCGATCGTCGGTTTCGGCGCCCGGATCGGTCCGCGCGCGCTGGTGCGTGACGGTGTGATCGGCGACGGCGCCCATGTCGGCGCACGCTGTGAACTGCTGCGTGGCGCGCGGGTGTGGCCGGGAGTCGTGATTCCCGACGGCGGTATCCGCTTCTCCACCGACGTGTGAACCACCGGCGCCGGGCCCTCGCCGATCACGCGGTGACGGCCCGGCGTCGTCGTCTCCTCAGCTGAAACCGACGGCCTGATCACCCCAGGCGGTGTGCAGGTCGGCGTCGGGGTTGTCGACCACGCGGTCGACGGCGTCGATCAGCAGCGTGGTCCGGTCGGCGGGCCGGTAGTGCGGCCAGTGTTTGGACCCGTCCAGCGCCGCGGGCACCCCGTGGGTGGCGAAGGCGATCCACCGCCGCTGCATCCGGCCCGAGACCGCGAGCGAAGCCTTGCGCCCACCGAGCCAGAAGGTCGGATCATGGTTCAAGGTGCCGAAATTTCCGAAGACATAAGGTAATTCGGTGGCGTGGCCCGCTCCGACGCGGGCCGCCTTCAACATCGGTGTCGCATAGTCGAAGCGGTACATCCAGGTCGGCGAGTGCTGCGCGTGCCCCTCGGCCACCCAGGCGGCCGGCATCCGGAACGCCGCGTCGGTCGACATGGCCAGGGCGCCACGGACTTTGGTGAGATCGCGGTAGGCGGAGGTGATCTCGGCGATCCGTTCGTGCGACATCTCCGGGTGCGAGGCGGCCACATCGTTGAGCATCGCGTTCACCGCGTCGGGAGTCACCGGCATGATCGGCGACTTCAGTACCCGGAACAGCGACGCCTCGTCCCGGTTGGTGCCGATCAGCAACGGCACCTGGTGCGAAAGCCCCTGCTGGAAACGGTGAATCGGGTATTCCGGCAGCAGGTCACCGTCCACCACCGGTGCCGCGGCCAATCGGCCCGGTTCCCTGGTCGGCACCTCGTCGAGCAGGACGGCGCCGATCTCGACGAGTTGTTCGACCGGCAGTTCCAGCAGCTGATCCGCCTGGCCCGGAGCAAGTTCGAGCAGTTCGAGATAGCGCTGCGCGACGACCGCGGCGCGCTCCTGACCGAATACCGTGGTGGCGGGCGGACTCTGGGCGATCGCCTTGTGGAACAACCCCGCCGCGGCCGGCGAGGTGAGCAGCGCGGTGACACAGCCGGCGCCCGAGGACTCACCGAACACCGTCACATTGGCGGGGTCGCCCCCGAAGGCGGCGATGTTGTCGCGCACCCAGGCCAGCGCGGCCAGCTGATCGCGCAGGCCGAGGTTGGCGGTGAACTGGTCGCCGAAGCTGGACAGGTCGAGGAAACCGAGCACGCCGAGCCGGTAGTTCACCGTCACCACCACCACGTCACCCGCTTCGGCGAGCTTGCGGCCGTCGTAGATGGTTTGCGCGGCGGTGCCGAGGCAGTAGGCGCCGCCGTGCAACCAGACCATCACCGGGCGCGGTTCGTCGTCACTTCCCGGTGTCGATGGATGAACCGGCTGCGGCGACCAGACGTTGACCCACAGGCAGTCCTCACCCATCTGCAGATCCGAGTCGACGGGCACCATCGCGCCCATCGCCTGCGGCGCGATGTCGCCGAAAACGGCGCAGTCACGCACTCCGCCCCAGGGTTGCGGTGGTCGCGGCGGGGCGAACCGGGTGGCTCCGGTGGGAGCGGCGGCGTAGGGGATGCTGCGCCAGACGGCGACCGAACCGTCCCAGATCCCGCTGACCGTGCCGTATTCGGTGTGTGCCAGCGGCTCGGTTCGGTCACTGCGTGCCGCTGGGTCGAGATCGGGCTGAATGCTCATCGCACACCTCCTGGCCGGGCGACCTCACCTGGTGACTCCCTACGAGCGTACTTCGGTGACGCATCACCACGCCGGGGACGCACTGTTCTCGCAGGTAACAGTTACTTACGGGTAGCTTTCAGTTGCGACGGTCGACATGGCCGAGGTCACGCTCGGGCGCGATCCGGTCGCGGACCCGCTGCTTGAGCACAGCGATGTCGGGGAACCCGCCGTCGGCTCGGCGCTCCCACAACTGGTCGCCGTCGAGGGTGATGCGGAAGACACCGCCCTGGCCGGGGACCAGCGCGACCTCCGTGAGTTCGGTGTCGAAGGTGCTCAACAGTTCCTGGGCCATCCAGCTCGCGCGCAGCAGCCAGCGGCATTGGGTGCAGTATTCGATCGCGATGCGGGGCACGCAGAGCAGTATCGCTGGTTCAGGCCGCGAAGGTGCCGTCGAGGTAGACCCAGGCGCCCTCGACGCGCACGAAGGTGCTCACCTCGTGCATCGTGTCGCGCGTGCCGTCGAGCCGGTAATGAGCGATGAATTCGACGATGCCGTTGTCGTCGAACGGGCCGCCACGTTCGGCGCGCACGATCTCGAGGAACAGCCAGCGCTGCTCGGGCTCCAGTTCCAGCGCGGGCGGGCGGGTATCCGGATGCCAGGAGCGCAACAGGTAGTCGGTGTCACCGACGACGTAGGCGGTGTAGCGCGAACGCATGAGAGTTTCGGCGGTCGGTGCGGGGCGCGTACCGGCCAGGATCGGCCCGCAGCAGGCGTCGAACTGTTCGCCGCGGCGGCACGGACACGGCTTCGCTTCACCCATGTGCTCATCCTGCCCGGTCATCGGTGCGGCAGCCAACCGGACGGGTGGGCCGCCCGCCATGGGTCAGTGGAGCGGCTGATGCGCCAAGGGCACCAGTTCGAGCGCGCGCCAGAGCTCGGCCGTCTGCTCACGCCAGCGGCTCAGGTCGGTGACGCTGGGGGCCATCTCGTAATCGAGGTGATGCGCGGCACGCGACAACGCCGCCCACAGTGCCCCGACCCGGCCCGCCGTTTCCGGACCCGCGTAAACCCGCAACGCCAGCAGTTGCGCCCGCATCGGGCAGCGCATGAGCTCGGGGGCGATCTGGGCCCACAGTTCGTCGACCGCCTGTTCCAGCGCGAGCCGCAGGATCCATGCCACCGCACGCGACCACACCCCACCGGCATCGGAGACCGAGCCGTCGAGCAGTTGTTCGGCCGCCGCGAGCCGGTCGGCCACCGTGGGGCGCGGGGTGAACCTCGGGCGCGGTCTGCGGCGGTTCACGGCGGCGTCGGACCGGTCATGCCCGCACCCCGGCCGGCTCGTGGGCCCGCAGCCACGTGATGAATCGTTCGGTGTCACTGATCAATTCGCGCATGGGACGGTCGATGGGGACGTGCGCGCCCGCGGTGGCGTCGCGCAGCACACCGACGAGCCAGCGGCCACCGACGGCGCTCAGGTGCTTGTTGAGGTCGTCGACGCGGGCGCCGGGGCCCATCAGGGCCAGCGTGATCATGGCGCGCGTGGTGTGCGCGTTGCGGACGCGGCGTTCCACTTCGCCGTGCGCCAGGCCGGTGGCGAGCAGTTCGCGGCGGGCTTTGGCCAGACCGGCCGCCTCGATGGCCGAACGGCAGCAGGTGGCGACCAGTTCGTCGGCGATGGCCGGTGGCAGCTGCGGTGTGCGCAGCAGGGAGCGGGCGTCGTCGAGGTAGCGGCGCACCGGGTCACCGGTCACCCGCAGCTCCACCACGGAACGTTCCCGGCGCTGCACCTCGAGCACCGTGGCGTCGAGTTGCATGCGGCGCACCGCTTCGGCCAACCGCTCGTCGTGGGTGAACACGATCACCTGCCGGGTCGAGGCCACTTCGGCGAGCACCCGGGCCAGCCCGTCGACTTTGGCGGGATCCATCGCCTGCACGGGATCATCGATCATCACGAACCGGAACGGGCTGTGCTCCACAGTGGCCCGCGGCAGGAACAGCGACAATCCGAGCGCGTGCAACTCACCCTGGCTCATCACACCCAGCGCGGCGCCGTCCACCTCGTCGACGGTGACATCGAGCAGCACCCGCCGCGCCGTGCCCGCACTGCCCTGTAACCGGATCGCACCGAGTTCCACATTGCTCTGCTGCCGCAAGGTGCTCCACACCCAGCGTGCCGTGGTCTCGAGCGGCCGCATCCGCTCACCCCGGATCCGCGCCGTGGCCGACTTGAGCCAGTCGGCCGCCCGGCGTACCACCCGCAACTCGGCCGCATCGGCGGCGACCGCGCGGGCGGGGTCCAGCCAGGCGAGCACGCGCGGCACCAGAGGCGACCACACAGCGTCGAGACGAGCCAGCTCGGCGCGGGTATCACGTTGCAGGGCTGCGAGTTCGGCGCTGACGGCGGTGTGGGCGGTACGCAGCCGGTCCGGCAGGTGCGCGTCGTAGTCGGCCACGCCCAGTGCGGCCCACTCCGACCAGAGCCGTGCCACCTTCTCCCGACCTCCGCTCAGCGGGTCACCCTGTGCGGGAACGGTTGTCGGCTCGCCGAATTCAGTGGGTGGGGCGGTGGGCAGCGTGCGTGCCCGCGCCAGGGCGGCGTCGAATTCGGCGCGGGCCGCGCGCAGGGCCGACAGTTCGGCGCTGCGGCGGGCGATCTCGGTGTCGGTGTCGGCGAGCCAGTCCGCGTCGAGGCCGCCGCGACCGCAGAGCGGACAGGGGCAGGTGCCGGCGGCCACCACGTGTTCTCTTGCACGGGTGAGCAACTCGAGAATCCGCAGGTCGGATTCGGCGTCGGCGGTGGCGTGGCGATCCAGGTCGGTCGCGGCGGCTACGAGCCGGTCGACTGCGGCAGCGACTCGGGCCGCGTCGGGCAATCGCAGGCGCAGGACGGCACGTAGACCTTCGGGACTTTCCACGCCGAGTACCGACCCCTGCACCGCCGCGGCCACCGCGTCGAGATCGGGTTCGGGCGCCTGCAGCAATTCGGCGACACGGCGAGCGCGCTCGTCGTCGACCGCGGCGAGTTCGGCCAGCAGATCGGCGTGGTCGTGGCGTGAGAGTTTCACGGCGCGTTCGAGTTCGAGCTTGCGCGTGCGGATCAGCTCGGCGGCGGCGGCGAGCTGGTCGAGGCCGAGCAGACGGTGCAGGGCGTCGAACAGGTCGCTCGGTTTTCCGTCGACGAGGGCGCCGAGTTCGCTGTAGGACAGGAACGGGCGGTACAGGTCAAGGCGCTGTCGCGTGGTGCGCGGGTCGAGGACGGTCGGCGGTGCGGTGCCGCGCTGCTCGGTCCACTGCGCGTCGGCCAGTTCGGCGCCGGCCGCCCAGTGGGTGGCGACGGTCAGTTCCGGATCCGGGCCCGTGGTGAGCAGCTCCACCTCGATCCGGGCGAGGTCCGGTTCGTGCAGGTTACGCCAGCCTTCGCGCCACGCGGACGTCCTGCCGTCCCAGCGCCGGTTACCGCCGGTCAACGCGAACTCGGCGGCCTCGGCGAAGCTGGACTTGCCGCTGCCGTTACGGCCGACGACCAGCGTCAGACCCGGCCCGGGGTTCAGGCGCAGCGTGGCCGTCGGACCGATGCCACGGAATCCGTGCACGGTGATCGCCCGCAGGAACACACCCGTGTCGCCGGAGTCGGTGGTGTCGGCCGCACTGCCGACCTCGGTGAGCGCGGCGAGCACATACTCGGCGACCCGCTGCTCCACAGCGGGGTCGGCGTCGAGCTCGCGCGCGACCACCTCGGCGATCTGTTCCGAGCACACCGGCGACACCCCCTTCACGCCCCCGCGCAACGCAGGCGGCCGGGTTTCCGGCCGACGAGATATTGCGTGCGACGCTACCCGATCGCCGTGCGTTCGCCCAGGGGATGCGCTGGGCCCCAGCGAATCTGCCCGCGGGAGTGGAATGGCCATCGTGACGCCGCGACCGACCCTCGATGTCCACCCCTCGCCCACCCCGGCGGGCAGCTCGATGAGGTGCTCACACCCGCGATACGCTGCGTTGAGCAGCGCGGGTGGTCCGGGCGAGCCGAACAGGTCAGAATGCCAGACATCACCGTTCGCGGCAAGCCCCGGAGCGCGAATTTTCCACAGCGGCAGCATTTTCCAGGCGCTTCGGCGCAGCGGCGCCAGTTGTCGGTGGGCTCCGGTAGATATTTCGGCGACAGAGAACGGGGGAACCGATGACCGACCGACCCGCACCGTGGACCGAAGACCAGGTTCGCGCGCTGGCGCCCGATGCGAGCTCACTGGCTGCCGCGCGCAAGCTGGCGAGTCGCTGGCGCGACACCGGAGCCACCGTGTCGGCGGTGTGGGGACTGTGCCAGGGCAGCGGGTCCAAGCCGTATCAAACGATCGTCGACCTGGCCGGCCCCGCTTTCAAGTGTTCGTGTCCGAGCCGGAAATTTCCGTGCAAGCACGCCTTGTCGCTACTGCTGGCCTGGTCGGGCGCGGCGGTGCCGCAGCGGGACGCGCCCGCTGATTTCGCAGCCGAGTGGCTGGCCGGACGAGCCACCAAGGCCACAGCCGCGCCGAAGGCGAAGGGGGCCGCGTCGGCCGCCACTGCCGAACAGCGGCGCGGCCGGGTGGCTGCGGGGCTCGCCGAACTGGAGACCTGGCTGACCGACCAGGTCCGTACCGGGCTCGCCCAGACCGACCGCTCGTTCGCCGCCTACGAGGCGATCGCGGCCCGCATGGTCGACGCGCAGGCCCCCCGCGTCGCCGAGGCGCTGCGCAGGCTCCCCGCGGCCGTGGTGACCACCGAGCACTGGCCCGAACTGCTGCTGCGTGAGTACGCCCGCCTGCATCTGCTGGCGGCGGCCCATCGTCGGCTCGACGCCCTGCCCGAGTCGCTGCGAGCGGGCATCCGAACCCATATCGGCTACCCGATGCCGGCCGAGACGGTGCTGAACGAGCCCGCCGTACGGGACCGCTGGCTCGTACTCGGGATGCGGGTGAGCGAGGAGGAACGGTTGCACACCCGCCGCACGTGGCTGCGCGGCCGCCGCAACGGCCGGTGGGCGCTACTGATCGAACACCGTTTCGGGTCACCGGATTTCAGTGGTGAGGTGCCCCCGCCCGGCAGCGAGGTGGACGCCGACCTGCACTACTACCCCGGCCCCGCCCCGCTGCGCGCGCAATGGGGCACTCGCCACGACGCCCTCGAACCGTTCACGACCGTGCCCACCGTCGGTGGCAGCACGATCGGCGATGCCCTGGATGCCTATTCGGGCGCACTGGGCGATGACCCGTGGCTGCGTTCGTGGCCGGCGCTGCTGGCCGGGGTGGTACCGGTGTGCGACGAGCAGCGCTGGCAACTCGCCGACGCCGAGGGCACCGCGCTGCCACTGCCGGCCGGGGTGCGCCCGTGGCGGTTGATCGCGGTGTCGGGTGGTCATCCGGTGACGGTGCTCGGCGAATGGCGGGCCGACGGCTTCGACCCGGTGTCGGTGTTCAGCTCGGGTGAGGTGATCGACCTCGAGACGGAGTTTCCCACCCACGGTGTGGCGACTCCCGAACTCGCGGACCTGGTGTCGGTCGCGCTGCTCGGTACCGCCCGTCGCGGTGTGGACAGCGTCCACCTGGCTTCCGCCGTCGCGACGGCGGTACCGCAGCGCCCCGGCGAAGCCGCCACCCGTCTGCTCGACACCGCTGCCCTCCAGGATCTGTACCTGCGCGGCGGTCGGCTACCCGGCACCGCCGCCAAACCGGTGCCCGCGCCCGACGATCCACGTCCGCTGCTCCCTCGTCGCGCCGCCGACCGCCTGAGCCACCTGCTGGCGAGCAAGTCGCCCTTCCTGCCCGAATGGTTCGGCGCCGCAGCGGATGCGGACTTCCGTTTGCCCGCCGTGTTGTGCGTACAAGCCCTTTCCGCCGCCTCCGACGCGAGCCTGCGCCCGTTCCTGCTGCGCATGGCCGGAGGTCGGGGTCGTTGGCTCGCCGCACGCAATCCCGACTGGACGAAGTTGGTGGACGAGTTCCCTGTCGACCCGAGCGCAACGCCCCCGGCGACGGCGGCCGAGCCGCTACCCCGACCATCGGCGGTGGCCGCCGGCCCGGGCGGCGGCGCGACCGGCGACCGCGCGCCCGGACAGGGCCGTGGTGCCGATGGAGCCGTGCCGGTTGATCGTGGGGCCGAACCTGCCGATCCGCAGCCCGGCGCGGCCGACGTCGCCGGGCAGGATGTGTGGATGTTCGGCACCGCCGGCGAACGCAAGGATTGGTTCGGGCGGTTGCGCCGAGTCGACCCGGCGGCGGCGCTCGGGGTCTTGACCACGGCGTGGCCGAAGGAGTCCGGTCCGATCAAGGCCGAACTGCTGGCGATGCTGGGCGAGGGGTTGAACGCGGCGGACGAACCGCTGCTCGAGCAGGCACTCGACGACCGGCGCGGGGATGTGCGGCGCACGGCGGCCGGCTTGCTGACCAGGCTCCCCGGGTCGGGCTACGGGCAGCGGATGGCCGCGCTGCTCTCGGCTTGGGTCCGGGTGGGAGCCGCGGGCGAGCTCGAGGTCGAAGTGCCCGCCGAGGTCGGCGCGCCTGCCCGCCGCGACGGCATCACCGACAGCACCGATCAGCCGAAGCTGCGCTGGGACACCGTCGATGCCTCGGTGCAGACCCTGCACCAGGTGATCGCCGCCGCACCACTGTCGACCTGGTCGAGCATCATCGGCACCGCCGCCACCGGCACCGCGGCAGCCGCGCTCGCGATGCCGCTGCCTGCCCGTTATGCCAGGGCGATCGTCGACGGCTGGGTCGATGCCACCCTCACCGAACGTGACACCGCGTGGGCGCGGGAGCTGTTCGCCCACGCGACACCGACCGAACAGGCCGTGCTGCGCAGACGCGAACTGTTCACCCTGCTCGCCGGCGCCGACCGCATCGCACACGTGCTGGACCTCGACGCCCACCAGCTCACCGAACTGCACGCGATCCTGCCCGGCCTCGAACACCCCTGGCCCGAACCGGTGGCCGCACACGTACTGCGGCTGCTCGGCGCGCGAGCGCGCACCACCGCCCGGCAGTCGCAGGCCAACGCCGGGGTCTACACCGATCGGGCACTGCTCACCGCGGCGGGTGTCCACCTGCCCGTCGAGCTGGCCGGGCGCGTCACCGCACTGGCCGACACCACCGAAGATCCCGCCTGGCAACAGGCATTCCACCGACTCGCCCACGATCTCACCGATCGCGCCACCATGCTCGAGGAGCTGCGATGACCACCACCGAACCCGCCACCACCATCCTGCGTCCGCACGCCGAACAAGCCTTCGCCGACGAACTGGTCGCGCTGACCCGCGTCGATGACCGGCCGCGCCCGCCGTCGTGGCAGTTGTCGCCGTGGGCGGTTGTGACCTACGTGCTCGGTGGCACTCTCGACGACGGCACCGTGATCACGCCCAAATACGTGGGCCCCCGCAGGCTGATGGAAGTCGCCGTCGCCACGCTGGCCACCGACCGCGCCCTGCTGCTGCTCGGTGTGCCGGGTACCGCGAAAACCTGGGTTTCGGAACATCTTTGCGCCGCCATCAGTGGCCGCTCGACCCTGCTGGTGCAGGGCACCTCCGGTACCGCCGAGGAAGCGATCCGCTACGGCTGGAACTACGCGCGCCTGCTCGCCGAGGGGCCCAGCGATGCCGCGTTGGTCGCGTCCCCGGTGATGACCGCCATGCGCACCGGCACGATCGCCAGGATCGAGGAGCTCACCCGCATTCCGTCCGACGTGCAGGACGCGCTGATCACCATCCTTTCGGAGAAGACGCTGCCGGTTCCCGAGCTCGGGGCGGAAGTGCAGGCCGCCAAGGGTTTCAATGTGATCGCCACCGCCAACGACCGCGATCGCGGTGTCAACGACCTGTCCTCGGCGTTGCGCCGCCGGTTCAACACTGTTGTGCTGCCGCTGCCCGCCGATGAGGATTCCGAGGTCGCCATCGTGAGCCGCCGGGTCGAACAGCTCGGTGCCGCACTGGAACTGCCCGCTGTTCCCGCCGCCGCCGAGGAGGTGCGCCGGGTGGTGCGGGTGTTCCGCGAACTGCGCTCCGGTATCACCGCCGACGGCCGCACCAAACTCAAATCCCCCTCGGGCGCCCTGTCCACCGCCGAGGCCATCTCGGTGATCACCAACGGTCTCGCCCTGTCGGCGCACTTCGGCGACGGCGTGCTGCGCGCCTCCGACATCGCCGGCGCCGTCCTCGGCTCGGTGATCAAGGACCCGGTCGCCGACTCCGTCGTCTGGACCGAATACCTCGAGGCCGTCGTCCGCGAACGCCCCGACTGGGCCGACTTCTACCGCGCCTGCCGCGAAATCTCCGGCTG
This sequence comes from Nocardia halotolerans, assembly GCF_042650145.1. Taxonomy (NCBI): domain Bacteria; kingdom Bacillati; phylum Actinomycetota; class Actinomycetes; order Mycobacteriales; family Nocardiaceae; genus Nocardia; species Nocardia halotolerans. The sequence goes on from NZ_JBHSDL010000014.1 coordinate 844,764, forward strand.
ACACCCAGCCGACGGGGACCAACGGACCAGCACACAGGGGATTCCGATGAGCGGACACACCGACGGCAGGACACTGCCGCCACCGGGCACGAATACCACCGCACACGCGGCAACCGGACCCGCCACCCGCACCAGCGGGCGCGACGAGCCGACCGTCCCCGGCGACGGACCCAGCGAGCCGACCACGCCTGACGAAGGACACAGCGCGCCAACCGCTGGCGATGAACACAGCGAACCCACCGCCCGTACCAGCGGGCGCGACGAGTCCACCGCCCCCGGCGACGGACCCAGCGAGCCGACCACGCCTGACGAAGGACACAGCGAACCCACCGCCCGTCCCGACGGACGCGGCGAGCCAGCCCTCAGCGGCCGCCGGAGCGAGCCGATCGCGCGCAACGACTCGGCCGTGACGGACAGTTCCCGCAAGGCGAGCAGCTCAGTTGCCGGGCACGATTCCGGTACCCCGGTGACCCGCGTCTTCGGCATCCGCCACCACGGGCCGGGGTCGGCGCGTTCGTTGCGACAGGCTCTCGAGGAGTTCGGCCCGGACGCGATCCTCATCGAAGGACCGGCCGACGCCGATCCGCTCGTAGGTTTCGTCGCCGCCGACACGATGGCCCCGCCGGTGGCGCTGCTGGCCTATGTGCCCGACTCCCCTGCCCGGGCCGCGTTCTGGCCGTTCGCGGTGTTCTCCCCGGAATGGCAGGCGCTGCGCTACGGCGTGGAACACACCGTCCCGGTGCGCTTCTGCGACCTGCCCGCAACCAATGTCCTCGCCATCGAGGAGGACAACCGCGCCGGCCGCACCGATCCGCTGGCCGCCCTGGCCGCGGCCGCCGGCTTCGACGATGCCGAACGCTGGTGGGACGCCGTCGTCGAATCGGTCCCCGACAGCGCCGCGTTCGACGCCATCACCGAAGCGATGGCCGCCCTGCGCGAGAATGCCCCGGCCACGGTCGAGGCCGGTCCAACCACGCCGGACGATTCAGGGACATCGCCCGGCGAGCCAACCGCGCCCGGCGAAGCAGCGACACCGCCCGCCGAGCCGAGTGAACACGGTGGAACAGAGCTCCTTACCGGTGAATTCGTCTCCGAACAGAGCCCGAACCCCGACGAGCCCGTGCTCGCACCGCTGGTGGTCGACGAGCACACGCTGCGGCGCGAGGCCTACATGCGGCAGACGATGCGGCAGGTGCTCAAGAGCGGGGCGAAGCGGCTGGCGGTGGTGTGCGGAGCGTGGCACGCGCCCGCGCTCACCGGTCCGCTCGGCCCGGCCGCCCCGGATACGCGCCTGCTCAAAGGGTTACCGAAGACGAAAGCGGCACTGACCTGGGTGCCGTGGACCCACTCACGGTTGGCCGCTGGGTCCGGGTACGGCGCTGGTGTCACCTCGCCGGGGTGGTATCACCACCTGTTCACCGAGACCGAGCGTCCGGTGGCACGGTGGCTGACCAAGGTCGCCGGAGTACTGCGGGCGCACGACCTCCCGGTGTCGAGCGCGCACATCATCGAAGCGGTGCGCCTGGCCGACACCCTGGCCGCGTTGCGTGGCCGACCGCTGGCGGGCTTGTCGGAGGTCACCGAGGCTGTGCGGTCGGTGATGTGCGGTGGCGACGAAACCATGCTGCGCCTGGTCGTCGACGAGCTCGTCGTCGGCGAGACGCTGGGCGGGGTCCCGGAAGACACCCCGACCGTGCCGCTGGCCGCCGATCTGCGGGCACGGATCAAGACCCTGCGGCTGAAGCAGGAAGCCTTGGCCCGCACCGTCGACCTCGACCTGCGCAAACCGCGCGATGTGGAACGGTCCCAGCTGTTGCACCGGTTGCGGTTGCTCGGCATCGGCTGGGGCACCCCGACCGTCGGTGAGGTCCGCAGTACCGGCACCTTCCGGGAGACGTGGACGTTGCGCTGGGAACCGGAATTCGCGGTCCGCATCGTGGAGGCGGCGATCTGGGGAACGACGCTGCGCACCGCCGCCGAGGCGAAGATCCTCGACACCGCGAGCCGCGACGGCGTATCGGTCACCGAACTCGCCGACGCGCTCGAGCTGGCCCTGCTCGCCGATCTGGGCGGGGCCACCGCAGGTTTGATCCGGCGGCTGGAAGCGGTGGCCGCCCTCGACCACGACGTCACCCACCTGCTCGGCGCCCTGCCCGGGCTGACCCGCACGCTGCGCTACGGCGACGTGCGCGGCACCGACACCGAGGCCCTTGTGCACGTGGCCGACAGCCTGCTGGTGCGCATCTGCGCCGGGCTGCCCGGCGCCGTCACCGGCCTCGACACCGACGCCGCCGAATCCCTGCGCGCCCAGATCGACGCGGCCCACATCGCGATCAGCACCCGCGACGACGAGCACGCCACCACCGAATGGCTGGCCACCCTGCAACGCATCGCCGACCGCGACGATGTGCACGGCGCCATCGGTGGCCGCGCGGTGCGCCTGCTCTGCGATGCCGAACGTATCGACGACGCGGATTCGGCCCGCCGCTTGGCCGCCGCCCTGTCCGTGGGCAACACCCCCGCCGCCAAGGCCGCCTGGATCGACGGCTTCCTCGGCGGACGCGGATTGCTCCTGGTACACGACCGAGAACTGTTGCGCCGCATCGACGACTGGTTGCGCGACCTGGCCGAAGACCAGTTCGTCGCGACGGTGCCCCTGCTACGGCGCACCTTCGGCTTCTTCGAATCCGGCGAGCGCCGAGCCATCGGACAAGCCCTGCGCGACACCGGAACCGCCCCCGCCACACCCGCGACGCCCGCAGCCGTCGACCCCGCCCGTGGGCAGTTGGCGCTGCGAACGGCCACCACAATCCTCGAAGCCGCCAGATGATCCCCACCTCACCGGTGCACCGACCCCACTCGTCGGTCAACCGCCGCCTGCGGGTCGGCCACCGACCACCAGCCACCCCCACCGGTCAGCCACCGCCCACCAACCGGCCCAACCAGTCCAGTCACCGCCCACCAACCGGCCCCACCAGTCAGTCACCGCCCACCCGCCGACCACCCACCGACCAGCCGCCCACTCACCGCTCGGCCACCGCCCACCAGCCGGCCTCCTCACATCCCGCCGCCCGACAACATCCGCCACAGTCCGGACCGTCAGGCGCCACGAACACCGCCCACTGCTCGACCACCAGGAGCACCCAGCATGACCGACACTGACGACACCCGTTCCCGCCGTTGGCGTCTCGTGCTGGGCACTGCCGCCGAGGAACAGCTCGGTGGTTTGAGTTCCGGCGCCGACCAGGCGATGGATCAGGCACTGGGCGCCCTGTACAACACCGGTGAATCGAGCACGTCGGGGAAAAGGTCCGGCGGGCTGGGTGGTTCGGCGCCGCGGGTGGCGCGCTGGCTCGGCGACATCCGCACCTACTTCCCGGCCACCGTGGTCGAGGTGATGCAGCGCGACGCCGTGCAACGGCTCGACCTCACCCAGTTGCTCCTGGAACCCGAACTGCTCGAATCGGTGGAACCCGATGTGCATCTGGTGGGTACGCTGCTCGGCCTGAACCGGGTGATGCCCGAATCGACCAAGGCCACGGCGCGGATGGTGGTCGAGAAGGTGGTGCGCGATATCGAGCGGCGCATCGCCGCCAAGACCGTCGCCGCGGTCTCCGGTGCCGTCAATCGGGCCGCGCGCACCCACCGCCCGAAGCTGCGCGACATCGATTTCGATCGCACCATCCGTAAGAATCTGGCCAACTATCTGCCCGAACACCGCACCGTGGTGCCGGAACGGCTCGTCGGTTACGGCCGCAAGTCGCAGGCCGTCCAGCGTGATGTGGTGCTGGCGATCGACCAATCCGGATCGATGGCGGCCAGCGTGGTCTACGCGTCGGTGTTCGGCGCGGTGTTGGCATCAATGCGGTCGTTGAGAACCTCCCTGGTGGTGTTCGACACCGAGGTCGTTGACCTCACCGAACAGCTCAGCGACCCCGTCGACGTCCTTTTCGGCACCCAGCTCGGCGGCGGCACCGACATCAATCGCGCGATCGCCTATTCGCAGTCCCTGATCACCCGGCCCACCGACAGCCTGTTCGTGCTCATCTCCGACCTGTACGAGGGCGGCGTCCGCGACGAGATGCTGCGCCGGTGCCGTGCGATGAAAGAGGCCGGCGTCCAGGTGGTGGTACTACTGGCGCTCTCCGACGAGGGCGCCCCCGCCTACGACCACGACAACGCCGCGGCACTGGCCGGCCTCGGTATCCCCGCCTTCGCCTGCACCCCGGACAAATTCCCCGACCTGCTGGCCACCGCACTGGACCGCGGCGACATAGCCAGGTGGGCCCACACCACCCGGCTGAACAATTCAGCGTCCTGACCAAACCGCGAACAGGGACACACCGAACCTCTGCTCATGCCCCACGCGTGTGGGACATCGCGCTCGTCTTCGACCGGTGGCCACCACCGGCATACGAAAGGTTCACCCTGTGAGAACACCGCGATCGATCCGTACGGCGGCAGTGCACGCGGCGCTGCTGAGCGCGCTGGCGACGGCTGCGCTGGTCCTGCCCGCGAGTGTGGTTGTCGCGGAGCCGGAGTCCGCGCGCGTGGTCTCGGCGGTCGACATCGACGGCCGGCGCCAACTGGTGACGGTCTTCTCCCCGGCGATGAGCAAATCGATCGAGTTGCAGGTCATCCGCGCCGCGGACACCGAGAACCCGCGGCCGACTATGTACTTGCTCAACGGTTCGCAGGGCGGGCCGAACGAGAGCGGCTGGGACGCGCAGACCGATGCCGTGGACTTTCTGCGGGGCAAGGACGTCAATGTCGTGAACCCGATCGGGGGCGCCAGTTCCTACTACACCGACTGGGTGCGCGATGACGCGGCGCTGGGCCGCAACAAGTGGCAGACATTCCTCAACGAGGAATTGCCGCCGGTGATCGAGGGATTCCTGCGAGCCGACGGGAACCGCACCATCGTGGGGGTGTCGATGAGCGGCACCTCGGTGCTGAACCTGGCGATCGCCAAGCCCGGTTTCTGGAACAGTGTGGCCTCCTACAGCGGGTGCGCGCAGACTTCGGACCCCATCGGTCAGGAATTCGTCCGCATCACGGTCGAGAACTGGGGTGGGGCGCAGAGCATCGAGAACATGTGGGGGCAACGCAACGGGCCGCTGTGGCGGGCAAATGATCCGCTCGTGAACGCGGAAGGGCTGCGTGGCACCGAGATCTACCTGAGTACCGGTTCCGGTATCCCCGCCGCCCCGCACGACACGCCGGCGGATACCCGAGTCCAGGAGGGCCGGATTCCGCTGCCGGTCCAGATCGCCTTCGGGGGGCCGATCGAGGCGGCTGTGCGCTACTGCACCGCGAACCTCGCCGACCGCCTGCGTGCACTCGACATTCCGTTCACGCTGGACGACCGTCGCGTCGGTACACATTCGTGGGGGTACTGGGAGGATGATCTGAAGACCTCCTGGCCGTTCCTGGCGCAGTCGGTCGGCAGCCGGACCCGCTGATCGAGGACGGCACGAACCGCCACCATGTCGGCGTCACGCAGGATCTGCGGGCGAATCCTCGCACCGCTTCCGGCCCCGTTCGACGGTCTCCACCGGGCCGGAAGCGGTTGCGACTGCTACAGGTCGGCGATGGCCGCCAATGGTGGCGTACGCGCGGCCCGCACACCCGGCCACACCGCCGCCAGGACACCCACCACCCCGGACGCGATCAGCATCGCCACCAGTTGCGACCACGGGATGTCGATCTGATCGATGCCCATGTCACGCAGGGTGCGCAGGAATCCCACGCCGAGGGCGATACCGAGTAGCAAACCGATGATCGCGCCGAAGATGGCGATCAGCATCGATTCCAGGTAGATGGTGCGCCGCACCTGGGATCGCTGGGTGCCGACAGCGCGGAGCATGCCGATTTCGCGGCGGCGCTCCACCACCGACAGGGCCAGGGTGTTGATGATGCCGAGCACTGCGATCACCACGGCCAACGCGAGCAGGCCGTAGAGGATAGCGAGCAGGGTGTTGATCTGCTGGCCCTGGGCGCCCTTGAACTGTTCGTGGTCCTGAACCTGCACCACCACGAACGGTTCCGTGGCTTTCTCGAGGTTCGCCCGCATCGCGGTGAGATCGGCGCCCGGTTCGGCCTTGACCAGCACCAGGATGTTGGCGCGCAACTGTTGGGGCATCAACTGCTCGTAGACGCCGGGGTCGACGACCATCGGGCCGAGCAGCGGTGAGTCGGTGTAGATGCCGCCGATGGTGAGTTCGAGCTGCTTGTTGTCGAGGCTGGTGATGGTGATCTTCTCGCCCTGCTCCCAACCGCGATCCGACGCCTCGGTCGCGCTGACCAGGGCCCCGCCTGCGGCGACCGTGCTGGTGCCGCTGATCATGTCGATGTCGATGACCGGGTCGAGCGGGCCGTCGGGCGCGGTGGCACCCACCTGTTCCTCGCCCAACCGGAACCCGACCGCCCGCAGCCCGGTGACCTCGCTGACCCCGTCCACCTCGGTACGTACGGCCTCGACCGCGCCGATCGGCACCCCGATCATCGGCGGGCCGGCCAGCACGTACTCGGCCTTGACCCCCTTGTCGATGAGCACATCCACGCTGGTTTTCGCCGACGCGCCGAGGATGCCGATGGCCGAGACCAGCATCAGGCCGAGGGTGAGCGCGAACGCGGTGGCCGCGGTGCGGCGTGGATTGCGCACGGCGTTGTTGCGCGCCATCTGGCCGATCGGACCGAAGGGCCGGGTGAGCACACCCAGCACCAGCACCATCGGCCGTGACAGGGCGGGCGCGGCCAGCAGCACGGCGAGGATCAGACCGAGCGCCCCCACACCCACGGTGATCGCGGCACCCTTGCCGGTGCTCTGCGCACCGACGTACACCAGTACCCCGCCGGCAACACCCGTCACCGCGCCCACGATCGTGCGCAGCCGCAACGATTCACCGGCGCTGGCGAATTCGGAGCGCATCGCCTCCACCGGCGGCACCTTGGCGGCGCGGCGAGCGGGTGCGTAGGCGCTGGCGACTGTGACGATCAGCCCCACCAGCAGCGCGACGATCGCGGTGCGCGGCAGCACGGTGAGCGACCCGGTGGGCAACCCCAGGTCGAAGGCGTTGAGCAAGGCCGACAACCCGAACGCCAACCCGATGCCGGCGAGGAGGCCGAGCACGCTGCCGATCAGGCCGATCACGAGGGCCTCACCGACCACCGACCGCCCGACCTGCTGACGGCTGGCGCCGATCGCACGCAGCAATGCCAGCTCACGCAACCGCTGGGCGACGATCATCGAGAAGGTGTTGTAGATGATGAAGGTGCCGACGATCAGCGCGATCGCGCCGAAGGCGAGCAGGAAGTAGTTGATGAAGGTGAGTGCCTCGGAGATCTCCTTCTTCATGTCCTCGCGGACCTCGTCGGCGTTCTGCACCTTGTAGTTGGGCAGCTCGGCGGCGAGCCGGTCGCGCAGCGCGTCGGCCGAAACTCCCGGCGCCGCGGCGATATCGGCGTAGGCGACGTGGGAGCCGTCGGTGAACAGCTTGCGGCCCTGCGGTTCGGTGAACATCACCGCCACCACCCCGCCGCCCTCGGCGCCGGGCATCTCGTAGATGCCGGTGAGCGTCACCTCGAACGGATCGCCCTTGGACGGCACCAGCACCTTGGTCTTGTCACCGACCTGCAATCCGGCCTTCTCGGCGCCGCTGGTGTTGAGCGCGACCTCACCCGCCTCGCTGGGCGGCCCACCCGCGATGAACGTCTCGGGTTCCTCGACCGACTTGTCCGGCGGCAGGTGCGAAAGCCCGAAACTCGGTGCGCCACCGGTCTGGACGGCCTTCTCCCCGGCTGGATCGAGCAGCACCACCGGCCCGTTCACGGCCGGTGCGACCCGCGCGACACCGTCGGCGTCGGCGAGGGCGTCGACGATATTGTTCGGTACCCCCAGCGATTGGCGCTCCTTGGGCCCCACCCGCACGTCCACACCCTGGGCCTGGCCTTCGAAGATCCCGTCGAAGGTGCGCTGCAGGGTATCGGTGAACACGAAGGACCCGGAGATGAACGCGGTTCCGAGCACCACCGACAGCAGGGTGAGCGCCAAGCGAACCTTGTGCGCGGCGAGATTTCGCAGGGCGACCTTGCGCATCGGGTTGCCGCCACCGGCCACCCGGGTGGCACCGGACATCGAATCCTTGCTCACTTGTTCTCCAGCGCCTTCATCCGGTCGAGGATCGAATCCTGGGTCGGGTCACGCAGTTCGTCGACGATGCGTCCGTCGGCGAGGAACACCACGCGGTCGGAATAGGCGGCCGCCCGCGGGTCGTGGGTGACGATCACGACGGTCTGACCGAATTCGTCGACGGAGGCGCGCAGGATTGAGAGCACCTCACCGGAGGAGTGCGAGTCCAGGTTGCCGGTCGGTTCGTCGCCGAAGATGATCTCCGGTTTACCGACCAGCGCGCGGGCGCACGCCACGCGCTGCTGCTGGCCGCCCGATAGTTCGCTGGGGCGGTGGGTGAGCCGGTCGGCCAAACCCAGCCGCTTCACGACGGTGTCGAGCCATTCCTGGTCGGGTTTGCGGCCCGCGATGTCGAGCGGCAGGGTGATGTTCTCGAGCGCGGTGAGCGTGGGGACCAGGTTGAACGCCTGGAACACGAACCCGATCCGGTCGCGGCGCAACGCGGTCATCTGTTTGTCGGACAGGCCGGTGAGCGCGGTGTCGCCGATGCGGACCTCACCGGAGCTGGCGCTGTCGAGGCCGGCCAGACAGTGCATCAGCGTGGACTTGCCCGAACCCGACGGCCCCATGATCGCGGTGAACTCGCTCTTGGCAAAGGTGGCCGACACCCCATCCAAGGCCCTGACCTGTGTGTCTCCCGAGCCGTACAGCTTCACCAGGTCATGTGCGGCGGCCGCGGTCTCGGTGGCGGCCGCCGTCTCGACGGCCTCGGTCCCCTCGGGGTGTGAAGTCATGCGTCCAGTCTGGCGGGACACCCGCCCCCGCGCCATCCGGGAACCCCCCGAGACCTACCGGATGACCCAGTCGAATGCCGCGGCTTCCGAGCGCGCACCCTGCGCTGTGCGGGAACGATTCGGTTCGCCCAACTCGGTGAGCAGTTCCTCGGTGAGACCGACCAGGCTCGCCAGCGCCGCCGGGGTGAACCAGTCGGGACGGGTGGCGAACAGGATGTCCTCGGAGGCGGTGTTGCCACTGGCGCCGGGCGCGAACGGACAGCCGCCGAGCCCGCCCAGGGCACCGTCGACCATCGCCGCCCCGGCCTCGATCGCGGCGAGCGTGTTGGCCACGCCCATGCCCCAGGTGTCGTGACCGTGGAAGACGATGCGACGCGGCGCTGTGGTGTCGCGGACCGCGCGGACCAGCGCGCCCACCTGGCCGGGATGCGCTTGGCCGAGGGTGTCGGCGAGCACGATGTCGGCGGCGCCGTCGGTGCGCGGGTCGGCGGCGATGGCGAGGACCCGCGCGGGGTCGACCGGACCGTCGAACGGGCAGGTGAAGCTGGTGGCCAGGCACAGCTGGATCCGGCCACCGGCCTCGTGCGCCAACCGGATCGCGTCGGGCATCGCGGCTACCGAGGTCTCGGTGTCGCGGCCGATATTGGCCTTGTTGTGGGCGTCGGAGACCGAAAAGCAGTACTGGAAGTTGCGCGCGCCCGCGGCGGCTGCCTTCTCGACATGGCGCGGTGTGGCCACCCACACCCAGCATTTCGCCAGTTCATCTGGGGTGAGCGCGCCGATCAGCTCGAGCGAGTTGGCCATCGGCGCCACCAGATCGGGGCGGGCCATGGAGCCGATCTCGAGTGCGGGCACACCGGCGCCCAGCAGTCGGCGCACCACGTCGACCTTCTGTTCGACCGGCAGCATCTTGCCGGTGAGTTGCAGGCCGTCGCGCAGGGTCACATCACGCAACACCGTCATCGCCGCTGCTCCGGTTCCCGGGCGGGCACACACATCACGCCGCCGCACGGCTTGTCACCGACACCGGCCGGATTCGGATGGACCGTCGGACGCACATGCCCCGGACCGCGCGGTTCCCACCTGCTGCGCCCGGGCGGACGACGGCGACCGTGTACTCGTCTGGTCACGAGACCTCCAGCGCGTCGATCTGGGCCGGCGTCATCCCCAGCAGTCCGGTGAGCACCTCTCGGGTGTGTTCGCCCAGGTCGGGCCCGACATTGCGGATGGGCAGCGACCGGCCACCGAGCACCGGCACGATGCCGGGGAACCCCACCTGCTTGGGTGTTTCCTCGCCCACGTCGACGGGGAAGGACTGGATCATGTTGCGGGCGCGGTACTGCTCGTCGGCCACGATGTCGGCCGCGGTGTAGATGGGGCCACACGGGATGGCGGCGTCGTCGAGCAGCTTCAGCGCCTCGTCGCGGGTGTATCGGACGGTCCACTCGGCGATCGCGGCGTCGAGGCGTTCGCGGTGGCGCCAGCGGCCGGCGTTGTCGGCCAGTTCCGGGTCGGCGGCCAGGTCGGGGCGGTCGATCACCCGCATGTAGCGCTGGAAGATCGCGTCACCGTTGCCGCCGATGATGATGCTGTAACCGTCGCTGGTGGGGTAGGCGTTGCTGGGGGCGATGCCTTCCATCCGGCCGCCGACCCGCTCCCGCGTGATCCCGTAGGCCAGGTGGTCGGGCACCAGCGATTCCATCACCGACAGGATCGACTCGTTGAGCGCCACATCGATGATCCGCTCCACCTGCGGCACCGGACCGGACACCCGCTCGCGCTGGAACAGCGCCATCACGGTGCCGAACGCGGCGTAGATGCCCGCGATCGAGTCGCCGATGGACACCCCCACCCGTACCGGCGGCCGATCAGGGTCGCCCACCAGCTCACGCAGACCGCCCACCGCCTCGGCCACGGCCGCGAAACCGGGCCGCGCCGACATCGGCCCGGTCTGCCCGTACGCGGAGATCCGCGTGATCACCAGGTTCGGATTCACCTGCTCGAGCACCTCGGGGCCCAGACCCCATTTCTCGAGCATGCCCGGCCGGAAATTCTCCAGCAGCACATCGCAGTGCGCGAGCAGATCGAGCACGATCGCGCGGCCCGCGTCGGTGCGCAGGTCGAGCACGATCGATTTCTTGTTGCGATTGACCGTGCGATACAGCATGGAGGTGTCTCCGCCGTACAGCCGCCAATTCCGTAGTTCGTCGCCCGTTCCGGGGCGTTCCACCTTGATCACCTCGGCGCCGAAGTCGCCCAGAATACGTCCCGCAGTCGGAGCGGCAACATAGTTGCCGAGTTCCAGAACGCGAACACCGTCCAACGGCCGAATGCACTTGTCCGCCACCCCGCGACTCTAGCGCGTCGCCCGGTCGCCGCCGCGTCGGCGGTCGGCTCGCGTAACGCACGTTACGGCTGGGAGAGGGGTGGTCAGCCCAGGGTTTCGCGCAGGTAGGCCAGGTCGTCGGCGACACCGTCGGCCGGGGTCTCGAGAATGACCGGGGCGCCTGCGGTGCGGCAGACCTCGGCCAGGAGCTGGGGGTCGATGGTGCCGTCGGCGAAATTGGCGTGGCGATCGGCGCCGGAGTCGAACTCGTCGCGCGAGGAGTTCAGGTGCACCAGATCGATACGACCGGTGATGGCCTTGATCCGCTCGACCACACCGACCAGTTCCTCCCCGCCCGCCCACGCGTGGCAGGTGTCGAGGCAGAAACCCGCACCATAGTCGCCGACCGCGTCCCAGAGCCGGGCGATCGAATCGAAGTGCCTGGCCATCGCGTGATTGCCGCCCGCAGTGTTCTCGATCAGGATCGGTACGGCGAAGCCGCCCTTGTCCTGCTGACGGTCGAACAGCTTGCGCCAGTTGTCGATTCCGGTGTCGCGCTCGGCGTCGGAACGCACGTGCCCGCCGTGCACCACCAGGCCGAAGGCGCCGAGATCAGCGGCTGCCTTCGCCTGCTGGGCCACCGCGTTCCGCGAGGGCATCCGTAACCGGTTGTTCAAACTGGCCACATTGATCTGATACGACGAGTGCACCACCACATCGATCGGGCTGGCCAGGATCTCGGCGGCCTGGGGGTGCGGCTGCGGTTTGTCCCAGCTCTGCGGGTCGACCACGAACATCTGGATGACCTCGGCGCCGAGCTGCTCGGCGAAACCGATCGGATCGCCCTCGGTGCGAACGTGTGCTCCAATGCGCATGGGCCCACCCTAATGCGCGGCACCGACAGCTTCGGCCGATGTTGCACTGCGGTGGGATCACGAGATACATCGGTAGAATTCGGACGGGTGCTCTGCCCTTGGAGGGGGTGACTTCGCGGTGTTGCGCAAAGGCGACGTGTTCGCCGGGTACACGATCCGGCGTGTGCTGGGCCACGGCGGAATGGGCGTGGTGTACCTGGCCCGCCATCCGCGCCTGCCCCGGCTGACGGCGTTGAAACTGCTCAGCCGCGAGTTGTCGGCCGACGAGGAGATCCGGCGGCGATTCGAACGGGAAGCCGATCTGGTCGCCCAGCTCGAGCACCCCAACATCGTCAACATCTACGACCGCGGCACCGACGACGACCAGCTGTGGATCTCCATGCAGTTCGTGGCGGGCACCGACGTGGCCACCGCCGACGTGAACGTACTGACGCCGGGGCGAGCGGTGCAGATCGCGGCCGAGACCGCGACCGCGCTCGACTTCGCCCACGGCAGCGGCGTGCTGCACCGCGATGTGAAACCGGCCAACATCCTGCTCGCCAAACCGCCGATCGGCCGCCCGGAGCGGGTGGTGCTCACCGACTTCGGGATCGCGGCGGTACGTGACAGCGAGACCACCCTGTCCTCGGCCGGATCGCTCACCGCGACACTGGCTTACGCCTCCCCCGAACATCTCACCGGCGCTCCGATGGATCACCGTGCCGACCAGTATTCGCTGGCCTGCACCCTGTTCTGGATGCTCACCGGTGCGGTGCCGTTCCCCGGACCCAACCCGGCCACGGTGATCCAGGCGCATCTGAGCAAACCCGTACCCCCGCTACGCAGCCTGCGCCCCGACCTGCCATCGACCCTGGACGCCGTGCTGGCCAGGGCCACCGCCAAACACCCCGCGGTCAGGTACGACAGCTGCGCCGCGTTCGCCGAGGCGGCGCGAGCAGCACTGTTCGCGGCGCCGGGGCCGTGGCAACACCAGCCGCGATACACCGCCACCGGGGTCGTGCTGCGGGCCCGCGAGACACCGGTTCCGCCACGACCCGGGCCCCCGTACCCGCCCGCGCACCGGCCACCGGGCACGCCCGCACAGCCGTACCCGCACACACCGGCGCAACCACACACGCACGCGCCACGTCCACCGGCGGGCGGTACGCCGCCTCCGCCCCGGCGACCCACCACACGCCCCGGCATCATCGACTTTCCCGGGGGCCGTAACCATCCCGGCTACATCGTTGGGCCCCGGCACCGCCGCCCGCCCTAGGCGCTGAGGCCCCTCGCGGGCACCGTTACGGGTCGTCCCCGACTGCTATGGTTTCGGTGATTTTCCCGTGGCGGCCACCCGGCCACGGCTTTTCATGCTGTACGCGCGTGCGCTGGTGGGTCCCGGCGCGCCGCGGGAAGTGGAGCAGACATGCTGGCCAACGGAGATGTCTTCGCCGGCTACATCATCGAACGGCAGCTCGGCCGTGGCGGCATGGGATCGGTCTATCTCGCCAAACATCCTCGCCTACCGCGCCTGACCGCGCTGAAGCTGCTCAATCGCGAGATGTTCTTCGATCAGGAGGTGCGGGCGCGGTTCGAGCGCGAGGCCGACCTGGTCTCGCGCCTGGACCACCCCAACATCGTCACCGTCTACGACCGCGGCCTCGACGACGAACAGCTGTGGATCTCCATGCAGTTCATCGACGGAGTCGACGCCGCCTCGGTGGACCCACAGACGCTGCCACCGGCCCGCGCGTTGCAGATCGTGCAGGAAACCGCCGACGCGCTCGACTACGCGCACGGTATGGGAGTGCTGCACCGCGACGTGAAACCGGCCAACATCCTGCTCGCCCGCTCGGGCGCGGGCCGTGGTGAGCGCGTGTACCTCACCGACTTCGGCATCGCCCGGCTGCGTGACGACACCGGGCATCTCACCCAGACCGGCACCTTCACCGCCACCCTCGCCTACGCCTCCCCCGAACAGCTCACCGGCGCCTCGCTGGACCACCGCTCCGACCAGTACTCCCTGGCGTGCACCCTGTTCTGGTTGTTCACCGGGGCCGGCCCGTTCACGGCGACCAACCCGGCCGCGGTGATCCAGGGGCACCTGCAGCAACCGCCACCACCGTTGAGCAGTGTGCGCCCCGGGCTGCCACCCGCGCTGGACGCGGTTCTGGCCAAGGCCATGGCCAAGCGCCCCGACGACCGCTTCGTCTCGTGTTCGGATTTCGCGCGCGCCGCGATCGGTGCGCTGAACACACCCAGCGCCCCCGCGATGCCGATCACCGGGCCGGGCACCGGTGGGGCGATGCCGATCGCCGGCGGTCAGCGGCCGACGACGGGCGGGGCGATCCCGCACACCGGCGCGCCGTATCCCGGTGCGGTACAACCGATGACGGGCGGGGCGATGGGCACGGTGGGGCCCGGCGGTACGCAGCCACCGATGACTGCGGGCCCGATGGGCTCCGTCGGGCACGGGGGCACGCAACCACCGATGACCGCCGGCCCGATGGGCACAGTCGGGCACGGGGGCACGCAACCACCGATGACCGCCGGCCCCATGGGCACCGTCGGCCCCGGCGGTACGCAACCACCGATGCAGAACTCCCCGCCGATGACCGGGGCCCAGTACCAGTACGCGCAGCAGTCGCGGCAGTTCTCGGCACCGACTCCGCCGCACGGCCCGATGGGTGGTTACACCCAGTACCCACAGCGGCCGCAGAAGTCGAACACCGGTCTGGTCATCGGCATCGTGGTCGCGGTGATCGTGGTGATCGCGCTGCTGATCGGCATCGGCATCGCGGCAGGCGGTGACGACTCCAGCTCCGGCACCACCACGACTACGACTACAACGGCCGCGGTGGCCGCCCACGTCACACCCGACGCCGACGCCATCAGCGCCGAGTTCGGCCGGATGGTGCCCGCGACCGTCGACGGTGAGACCGGCTACAACGGTGCCACCTGCTGGGAGACCGACACCGGCTACACGCCCTCGGCCAACGACGGCGATCCCGACTTCGGGGCCTGGGTCTGGCAGTGGCGCTGCTACGGCGGTGGCGACAGCGACGACCCGTTCTACCGGTTCTACGTCTACAACTCCGCCGCCGACGTGCAGGCAGTGGTCAACGGCCTGCCCGCCAACACCAGGTCCACCGACAGCAACAGCGGCAAGCAGCACACCAATTACAAGTACACCGACAACGGCAACAAGATCATCACCGTGTTCTCCGGCGACCCCGACCGCGCCCAGTTCCTCATGTTCACCGATGGATACGGCGAGCCCGAAGAGGTGCTGAGCTGGTGGCGCTCGGCTCCGCTGAACTGACGCGATCAGCGGCGCGCCAACGGCTTTCGCCGGATACACGATCGAACCACTGCTGAGCCGCGCGGTGACTCATCGCCGCGCACACCTAGCCGGCGATCAGCTCGTGGTTCACGAAGTCGCGGACCGGCTCGAATCCGATGGCCTGATAGATCTTGTTCGAGGTCGGGTTGGCCAGGTCGGTGAACAGGCAGACATCGGCACCCTCCGCCCGGATACGTCCCGCGACCGCCGCCGTGAGCGCACTCGCGTACCCCTGTCCGCGTAGTGGCGGCGGGGTGTACACCGGGCCGATCCGGGCCCACCCGAAGACCGCGGCTTGCCGGGCCGCGAAGGCCGTGGGTGTGCCGTCGGCTTCCCAGACCCACCAGAGCCCGGCCTCGATCAGCCGCTGCGCCGCAGCCCGAGCCAGTCGCCGTGCGGCACCGATTTCGGCATCGAAGGCGTGGACCCAGTCGAGGCAGAGATCGGTGTCGCGCTCCTCGGCCGGCCGTGCGGCGCCGGGTGCGGCGGGAATGCTGAGTCTCCCGAGCCGGAAAAGCCGGGCCGAGTAGTCCTTTCGGTGGGTTCCGTGGGCCTGCGCCCAGTGCGCGACGAATGCGTCCACTTCGGCCGCGGCGCCTTCCACCGACCGGAGCGGGCCGCAGTGCGCCATCAATGCCTCGGTGACGGACGAGATGCCGGTCTCGGGTAGATCGTCCAGGTAGGCACGCCCGTCCGCCGTGCACTGGGCAACGCCGAGGACCCGACCGCCGTCCGCACGCACCGACAGGAACTTCGTCCCCGAGAACCGGCCGCGGACCTGATTGGCGAGGCTGGTGGTGATCACCGTGTGACGCAGCGGGTCACGCCGCAGCCAGGGTTCGGCGTCGGCCAGGAACCGGGCAGCGTCACCGGTGACTTCGATGTGCACCGCATCGACGGTAGCCGGGACGAACCGGCACTACCACCGAAAGCTGTGGGGACTCAGGCGGTTCGGCGGGCGTCGCGCTCGGTGCGCAGCTTCAGCAGGATCAGGCCGGCGGTACAGGCCAGGATGAGGCCCGCCACCGTGATTTCCACGTGCAGGCCCGCGATACCGAGCCCGGCGCCGACGAGTCCGCCGACGAAGAACAACCAGCCCAGCATCCGTGCGACGACCGCGAGGGCACCCTCGCCCGGCGGGGTCGACAGGGCGGGCGCCGATGATGGCACGGTGGCCGAATCCGGGTTCGCCGCCTCGGGTTCCAGCCGGGGTGTCGAATAAGCTCCCATCAGACTCTCCTTGATGACGCCGATCTGAATTCTTTCGCCGCGCAAGCTTCGCGCGTCAGGGGTTTCGGTCCGGGCGTCTCATGCGTAACTTTGCTCACACACGCTACGACTCAGCGACGCCGAACGTACGCGACACGTCCCCACGACACGCTTACGAGATCAATCCGATATCTGAATCATTAGCATTTAAAATGCGCTGTTCCGAGCGTCCTGCACTACTGTGAGGCGACTCGAAGCCGACGAGGAGTAGTAGTCGATGGATGACAGCAGGGCCAAGCTCGTAGGTCCGGCGATCGCTGTTGGCGCGGTGTCGCTCGGACTGATCGTGATCGGTGCGTGCGGTATCGGACAGCAGGATGTCTACGTTCCGCCGCCGCCGCTGCAGGCCGGCCTGGTGGCCGCCCCCAGCCCGGTCGCCGACGAGGTCAGCTCCACCACCTCCGCCACCGTGGCGATCCCGCCCTCACCCACCTGGCGGATCGCACCGTACGTGTCGCCGCGCAAACCGTTCAGCCTCAGCTCCACTGAGACAACTTCTTCCGAGCAGCCCTCGGCGAGCGAGACCTCCCCTGAGCACCCAACGGCCGATGCCACCACCGAGCCGCACTCGCCAACTCCCACCACCGAGTCGTGGACCCCCGAGCCGACCACCGAGTCGCCACCCACCACGACCGAAGAACAAACCCCCACCACCACCCGCGCGCCAGACATCACCCCACCCGGCCGCACCGTCTCCCCGTGGACCCCACCCACCGCCGAAGACCAAGCCGCCGACTCGGACTACCCCACCACGCGCGCCCACGACCACAGACCGACCACCACCCGGTCGCCCAACACAACCACGGCACCCACCGCACGGGCGGGCATCCGGACAGCCCCGCCTGCGCCCGCCCAAGTCACCACAACTTCGAGGATGTACACCCACACCACGGAGACGACCAGGTCGGCCACCGCCACCACCTACGCCCGCTGACGCCACGGTGAGCCGTCGGCCCCGAGCCCACCCTCGAGTGCCGCTGCCGGGAGTCCCCCTATTGTTGGTCAGCCGACCGGCGACCGAGCTCAGTCGAAGAGCTCACCCGCGCAAGTGACGGTCAATGCCCGCACCAGCCACGCGTCGAGTTGATCGAGATCGGTGGTTTCGGCGAGCGCTCTACGCTGCTCCGCCGAGAGCTCGATGCCACGGCCGGTGAGCACGGTGAGCACCGATCGGGCAGCCTGCTCGGCATGCCCTTTCTCGAGCCCTTGCTCGAGCCCTTGCTCCAGCCCTTCCGCACGCCCCTGAGCGCGCAACCGCTGCGCGGATTCCGAACGGAAGAACGACAGATCGGTGGCCATCTTTTCCCTCCAGAGCTGGGCTGCGTCGGTGTGCGAAATTCCTTGTTCGATGAGCTCGGCATAGAACTCGGTCTCCTCATCGCATCCGCGCCTGCGGAAAGCCACGATGATCGACTCCAGTATCTCATTGATCTCAGATTCACGGGCGTGCGTTATCGCGGACAGCGCCGCCAGCGGCAGATCATCGAGAACCTCGGCGGGGTCGGTGACAGCAGGCACATTGTGCGGGCCCAGAACCAAGGGCTGCAGTGTGAAACTCGTCCAGCGCCGGTACGTGACCGTCATCGGTCTACTCGCCCAGGTCGCGGTCTCTTTGTCGTGACACACCACCACCAGCACCACCGGCAAATGGTGCTTGTTGTGCAAAAAGGTCACATAGTAGGACCACGCGGCGATCCTCGTGGCATCACTACTCGATTGCGCCTCCACCACAAGCAGAAATGTGTCCTCCGCGGTGGTGATACGCAAAATGGTGTCGGCCCGCCGCTCGACTGGGGCATTCTCAGTGAGGTCGACCGAAATCTGTTCCACCGCAATAGGATCTGGAAACGGTAGATCGAGGACGTGAAAGGCGCGGGCGAACGCGGCTGGATCATGGGTGAAGATGCCGTGCATCGCCTCATGCGATGAGCTGACCATGCGAGCAGGCTATCAATCTTCGAATCTTTGTTCGAACCGGACAAATAGCCGCCCCGTACGGCGGTGGTGCGCGCCTGATTCGGGCGCGCACCACCGTCGCAGGACTACAGCTCGACCAGGTCGTAGTCGCCGACTCGCGCGGCCAGCTCGCGCCGGTGTTCCAGGACGCCACCGAGGGTCTGGCCGATGGCGGTGAGGCGGGCGACGTAGTGGCTCACCGGGTATTCGGCGGTGACGCCGATGCCGCCGTGCATCTGAATGGCTTCCTGACCGATGTGTTCGGCGGATTTCGCGATCTGCAGGCGGGCGCGGGAGGCGACCACCGGGTCGTTGCCGCCGTCGGCCAGGGCCGCGGTGGCATACAGGTTCATGCTGCGGGCCAGTTCCAGGGAGACGTAGCAGTCGGCCGCGCGCTGGGTGAGGGTCTGGAATTTGGACAGCGTCACGCCGAACTGTTTGCGGGACTTGAGGTATTCGGTGGTGAGGGTGAGCGCCACTTCCATCGCCCCGACCGACTCCGCGCACAGGGCCGCCTGCGCGTGCCCCTGGGCGAGGGCGATCTGTTCGGCGGCGTCGACGGTGTCGCCCAGCAGTTCGCCCGCGGCCCCGTCGAAATCGAACTGGGCGCCGCGGCGACCGTCGAAGGTGCGATAGGCGCGGCGTCGCACACCTGCACCGGTGGGATCGACGAGGAACAGCCCGATCCCACCGCCGGGCAGTACCGCGCTGACGATCAGTTCGTCGGCGCAGTCGCCACGCAGCACCGGATTCTTCACTCCGGACAGCACATAGGAATCGCCCTGGGCCACCGCGGAGGTGGCGATTTCGTTCGACGGCCAGCGCAACCCCGGCTCGGCGTGCGCGAAGGCGAGCAAGGTGGTGCCCGCGGCCAGCGCGGGCAGCAACCGGTGACGTTGTTCGGCGCTGCCGGTCAGCTTCAGCAGTTCGGCGGGCAGCACCACCGCGTCGAGCACCGGTTCGGGAGCCAGCGCACGGCCGAGTTCCTCCTGCACCAGCATCGCCTCGACCGGTCCTGCGCCGACGCCACCGTCTTCCTCGGGGATGGTCAGGGCGAGCACACCGAGGTCGGCGAGCTGCTTCCAGACCGTGCGGTTCCAGCCGGGGTCGGTGTCACCCGCCTTGGTGAGGGCTTCGCCGTCGTAGAACCGGTGCAGCAGTTCGCGCACGGTGTCACGCAGCATCGTCTGTTCGTCGGTCAGTACGAGATCCATGTCAGCGCCTCACAATCCGAGGATCGTGGAGGAAATGATCGAGCGCTGAACTTCGCTCGAGCCTCCGTAGATGGTCACCTTGCGGTAGTTCAGATAGTTGGGGCCGGCGTGCTGCGCCCAGGTGGGTGCGGCGATGTCGTCGGCGTCGACCGGCAGTGCGTCGGCGCCGGCGATCTCGAGCAGCAGTTCGGTGGCCGCCTGCTGCAGTTCCGTCCCGCGCAGCTTCAGCACCGAGGAGGCCGGATTCGGTTTGCCCTCCACCGAATTGGAGACCACTCGCAGCTGGGTCAGTTCCAGTGCCAGCAGTTCGTTCTCCAGTTCGGCCACCCGCGCGGCGAAGACCGGGTCCTCGAGCAGTGTGCCGTGCCCGGTGCGGATCGCGCGGGCGTGGTCCTTGGCCAGCCCGATCTTGACCTTGGTCTTGCCGACACCGGTGATGGAGGTGCGCTCGTTGCCGAGCAGGAACTTCGCGTAGGTCCAGCCCTGGTTCTCCTCGCCCACCAACTGGTCGGCGGGCACCCGGACGTTTTCGAAGAAGACCTCGTTCACCTCGTAGCTGCCGTCGATCAGCTTGATCGGGCGCATGGTGACACCGGGTGAGTTCACATCGAAGAGCAGGAAGGAAATGCCGGCCTGCTTCTTGGGCGCGGCGGGATCGGTGCGCACCAGGCAGAAGATCCAGTCCGCGTACTGGCCCAGCGTGGTCCATATCTTCTGGCCGTTGACGATGTAGGAGTCGCCGTCACGGACGGCGGTGGTGCGCAGCGAGGCCAGGTCGGAACCGGCATCGGGTTCGGAAAAGCCCTGGCACCACCAGATGTCGAGGGCAGCGGTGGGCGGCAGGAAACGCTGCTTGAGTTCCTCGGAGCCGAACTGCGCGATCACCGGGCCGACCATCGAGGCGTTGAAGGTCAGCGGTTCGGGCACCGAGGCCAGCTGCATCTCGTCGAGCCACAGGTGACGCTGCATCGGCGTCCAGTCCTTGCCGCCCCAGGCCACCGGCCAGTTGGGCACGGCCAAGCCGTTGTCGTTGAGGATCTTGTTCGCGGTGACGATGTCTTCGCGCGAAAGTTCGTGCCCGTACTTCACCCGGTCACGGATCTCGACGGGGATCTCGGTGCGGTAGAAGTGCCGGAGCTCGTCGCGGAAGGCGACCTCTTCAGGGGACAGGGCTAACTTCATACGGGTCTCCCAGCGTCTCGTAGCCGTCTCAGATGCAACTTACTCCTCGGTAAATGGTGGTGTCGACCACATCGCCCGGACCAGGGCTCGCGACGGCATCGCTGGGGTCGGCGGCACCGTCGGCGAACTGGTACGTTCCCAGGCGAACCGGGGTTCCGGCGAAGAGCACGCACCGAGGAGTTGAACGGGTGAACGGCAGATCCATCGCAGGCAGGGCAGCGGCGGTCACCGCGGCGAGCATCGGCGCGCTGGCAATGCTCGCGACGACGGCGGGCGCGGCCCCACTCGACGACGGCATCACCCATCTCACCGAGATCGCCGGCGAGGAGCCCACCGCCGTAGCCGGTGTGGGCGCGCTGAGCAGCTTCACTCAGATGGTCGGCTCCGACACCCTGCGCGACATCTCCGCGCAGTTCATCCCGTTCAGCTACGCCGCGCCGACTTTCGGCTGCGGCAGCAACGGCCCGATCACCACGATCATCGCCGCCGCCACCGTCGAGGGCCCCGGCCCACGCACCGAGACCAGCCTGGCCCCCGGCGACATCCGGTTCAGCGCCAGCCCCCGCCACACCGGGGTGCCACTGGCCTCGGGCCTGAACGTGGCATGGGTGAACGTGAACACCGGGCACAGCGGCATCGTCGGCCTCGACGATCAGACCGAATACGACCTGCCCTCCCTGTCGAAGACCGTGCGCAGTGGTGCGGGCACGGTGGTCGCGTCCATGTGGGGCACCATCGATTATCCCGGCGCCCGCTGCGTGATGACGCCGACGGTCGGCACGTTCGTGGTGCCCGATCTGCCGGTCGAGCCGACCGAGGCACCCACCGCCCCGCCCGCGCCCGAACCGCAGGAGGCCACCGGCCCCGGTGCCGGTGCGGGCCCCGGTACCGGAGCCGGCGAGTCGTCTTCGGGCGAGCCGCGTTTGCCCGCGCCGACTCAGCAGCCGCCCACGCCCGAACCTGCTGCTCCCGCTCCCACCGAGGAGCCCGCGCCCGCGCCGGAACCCGAGCGTCCGGCCCCGCCCGCCGCGCTCACCGTCGGCGGCTGATTCTCTTCTCCGCACTCGGCCGTCGACGCATGTCGGCGGCCGATTCGCTGTACCCGGACGATGATCATCGACGGCGGCGCTGCACCTGTGCTGCCGCCGACAGCTGGCGCTGACACTGACACCGGGCCTTCGCCAACCACTGCCACTGCGCCAGTCGCTGGCGTCGGGCCAGTCGCGAACGTCGGGCCAGTCCCGAACGCCAGGCCAGTCCCGAACGCCTAGCCAATCGCGACCGCCGAGCCAATCGCGAACGCCAGGCCAGTCCCGAACGCCGAGCCAATCACGAACGCCGGGTCATCCCAGGCGCTGGGCTGTCGCAGTCCGTGGCGGCGAGCGTCAGAGCGTCGCGTGTGCTGGGCCGGGCTGTCAGTCGGCGGGGTGGATGCGCAGTACCGTGCCCTCTTCCGAACCGGCCAGCAGGGCTGCCGGGTCGGCGGGGTCGGCGACCACCGCGGTGAGCGGCTGGGTGGCGAGGACGGCGCAGGCCGCGCCCGAGACCGGGTCGACGCGGACGAGGCGGCCGGCCAGCGTGGTGACATAGAGTGCGCCGTCACGCACGACGAGGTCGTCGACGAAGTCGGGCAGGGCGCCGAAAGAGGTGATGTCGGCGATCGTGGTGGCATCGGCGGGGTCGGTGCGCGAGAGGCGCAGCACCCGGGCGACCGGAGTGCCGTCGGCATCGGCGAAGTTCGCGGTGACGTACACCGAATCCCCCGCGACGACAACACCGTTCGGCCCGTCGACGCGCACAGCCGCCCACCAGTCCATGTCCTCGGTGCCGTCCGGGAACAGGCGGTGCACACCGTTGCCGGTGGTCACGTACAGGTTGCCCTCGGCGTCGAACGCGGCGCCGTTGGGCTGGGGGAAACCGGTGGCGAACGGGGCGGGCACCGGGTTCGGGGCGGTCGGGTCGAAGCGGACGATGCCACCGGAACCCGACAGCGGTGAGTTCCCGGTGACGACGTAGAGCAGCCCGTCGGGGCCGAGGCGGACCGCGCCGGGGGCAGCGACGTCGACGGTGGCGGTGAGCCGGCCCTCGCGATCGTAGCGCTGCACCTCACCGCGCAGGACTCGCGAAACCCACAGGTCCCCTTGGGCATCGATGCCGAAGTTCTCCGACCAGTCCAGCAGCGGAACGCTCGACCGGATGGCGATCTCCTGGCGCGCCTGCGCACAGCCGGCGACGGGTTCGGCGCCCGCGACGGTGGCGGTACTGATCGATGCGGTGGTCGCGACGGCCGCGCCGACGACAACGCGGGCCACGCAACGGCGGAACGACGACATGCACAACCTCGACTCTGTGTGACCCGGCTCGACGGGCGAATTGTAACGGCTCGCGCGCGGCGACGGGCAGGCGGTGATAATCGGGAGGTGCCCTACTTCGACTGCGCGCGTGGAAGACTGCACTACCGGCGATGGCCGGTCGACGGTGCGGTAGCGTCGATGGTCCTGTTGCCGGGGACCGGACAGCACAGCGGGCACTATCACCGCTTCGCCGCGGCCCTGCGCCCGGCCGGAATCGAGCTGTGGGCGTTGGACACCGCCGGGCAGGGGTTGAGCGAAGGCGATCCGGCCGCGCCGGGAACCATCGCCGAGCTCGCCGTCGACGCCAACGGTCTGCTGAATCTCGTTCGGGCCGAATCCGATACCGCGCCGGTGCTGATGGGGCACTCACTGGGCGCGGTCACCGCGCTCGCCGTCGCCGCCGCCGACCCCAGCGACCTGCGCGGACTCGTGCTGTGCGGCACCCCGCGCCGCGCCACCGAGTTCGCGCCGCACCCCGGGCCGGCGGTTCTGGCCGTCCACGGCGTCGATGATCGCCGGGCACCGATCGATGCGGTGCGGCTATGGACAGCACGGCATCAATCGGTAGATTTGCGCGAGTACGCCGACGCCGGGCACGACCTGCTGCACGAACCGGTGCAGCACCGGGTGTCGGCTGATATCGCGCAGTGGGTGCTGACCACGGCGCGATGAACGATGAAGGGGGAAACGGTGCAACCGAATCGAAGCGGACTGCCCGACACGGGCGCTCTCGGCCAGGCAGTCGAGGACGGCGGGCTGTGGGTCGCCGGGATGCTGGTCGCCGACGGTGCGCCGGAGCGCTGCGCCCTCCGATACGAGCGCCTCGCCGACGCGGTCGACGCGCAGGTGCGGGTGCTCTCGCAGGCGTCGGTCCTGTCCGGTTTCGGTGGTCTGCCCTCCGGTGCGGCGCTGCGCACGGGCTTCGAAGCCAAAACCGGCGACGCCCTCGATCAGCTCCGTGGCTACGCGAGCACCGCCCGAGACCTGGCGGCCCTGTTGCGCGCCGCGGGCACCGCTTACCAGGATTCCGACCAGGTACTGGCCGGCGCGATCGATGGATTGGGTGACAGCGATGCGTAGCCTTTCCGGAAACCCGGGCACCGACCCGGACTATGTCTCCGTCGTCGAGGTCTTCGACAATCTGTCGCACGCCGAAATCCATGACGCGGTGCGGCAGCTCGATCCGGTGGCACTGAGCAACGCGGGCCAGTTGTTCCTGACCGCGGCGACCGGTCTGGGCGAGGAGGTGGACAACGCCCACGGTGAGATCCGCGCCGCCATCGCCGACGGTTGGCGTGGCGAAGCCGCCCAGGCCGCCGCCGCTGCCGTGCACGATTTCGAGCAGGTGGGCCGCGGAATCGCCGATGTGCTCACCGCCGTCGGTGTCCGGCTCGCCCAGGCCGGGGATGCGGCGGAATCGGTGCGTACCGCTGTCACCGAACCGACTGGGGCGCGGCCCGATCCGGCTGCGGCGCTGCTCGACTCCGAGCAGGCGGTGCACAACGCCACCGTCTCGCGGGAGACGGAGAACGCCCGCCTCGACGCGGTGCAGGCGATGGAAACCATCTATGCGGGCGCGTTCCTGCCGACCGGATCAGGGGTGCCCGCGTTCTCCGGGAATCCTTCGGACACAGGGACTGTCGCGGCCGGTACGGGCGCTGGTCCGGGCGCACTCGCGGGTTCCGCCATGGGACCAGTGTCGGCTACGGCACCGGGTGGCTTGGTCGGCACCACTGTGGCCGCCGGAGCGTCGCCGGTACCAGCCGGTAAACCTGTCACCGCGAACGGTGTTGTCGGCGCGAATGTCTCGGCGGCATCGGGTTCAGCACCTTCGGCCGGTGCTGTTTCGCCGGCTGTCGCTCCCACCGGTGTTGTCGGCGCCGATCGCACGGTGCAGAACTCCAGTGCGGCGAAGGCTTCGGCCGCGCCGGGTTCGGGCACCACGGGAACTCCGGGCACCGGCGGCTCGGCCTCGGCGGTCGGCGCCGGCCGCGCCCGTCGCGGCAGTACCGGCGGTGATGGTCCGGCACCCTCGACCGAGCCGGTCGCGACGGATGCTCCGGTACCGACCGGCGCGGACGCTCGGGAGCCGACCGCGACGAGTGCCGCACAGGCCACGGGGGCGGCCGGTGCCGGGGAGGAGTCCGACGGCCGCCAGGAACGTGACCCGGTGGCGACCGGGGGCGAGGCCGCGACCGGGATGGGTGCGGGTGCGATCGGCGGGCTCATGGGCGGGGCGATGGCCGCCGATGCCGCGCGAGCACCCGCTGGCCCCCGGCCCGCCGCACCGCCGCCGGTCGAGGAAGACGAGGACGACGAGTTCCTGCGGTTCCTCGAGGACGAACCGACCTACCTCGAGCCGGCCGACGAGGTGAACCCGCTGATCGGGAAGATGGAACCCACCAGTCCCGCCGTGCTCGGAGAGTGGACCGAACGGGAGTGAACTGGCATCTCACGCCCGACCAGTTCGCACTGGCCTGGGCGCGTACCGACGGCGACCGGATCCCGTATCCGCTCGCCGTTCGGGCCTCGGCCCGTGACTCCGCCGAACGCGCGGCTCAGCAACCCGCACTCGACGCCTGGTGCGCCCGCACCCTCGATCCCGACCTGTCGGCCGCGCTGCGAGTACTGGCCAAACCGGAGATCCGCGTCGAGGTGTGCGGGCGCTCGGGGGTGCCGGTGCGCATGCTCGGCGCCGTCGCCGGTGACATCGCGGTGCTCGCCGTTCAGGAGCCCGGCAGCACCGAGGACCGTGGCGGCCCGCTGCACGTCCAGGTAGGCGCCACGAAACGGTTCGCGGCCCAGGTGTTCGCCCGGATGCCCGGCCAACCGATGGGCATGGCCACCCGCCTCGCCGCCCCGGCGGCGCGCGTGCGCGAGGACAGCCGCGACCTGGTCACCGCCCCCGTGGCAGGCCCCTCCGACGCCGCCCGCATCCGCCGGCTCCTACAGCGCCCCCGCACCGGCATCGGACAGATTCTCGTGACCGGCGCCGAGGAATCCCCCACCGGCGTCCTGTCCTGGATCGACGTCACCGGCGACGGCCGCTACCTGATCCACGCCGCCCACCAGGTATCGGTCACCCCGGCCACCTCGGAAATCGCCACCGACTGGCTCCGCCGCCTGCTCCGCGCGGCCTGATCCACGCCGCCGCACCGCCTCGCGCGACGGCGGCGGGCATGCGCCGGGTGCACGGACTGAATCACGACCGCACGCCCCGCGGTGCCTGGCTTCTGATCACCCGTCCTGGTCCAGGCGCAGGAACCCGGTGAGCGCGGCCAGCTCTTCCGGTGTATCGGGTAGGTACTCGGTGAGCAGCGAGGAGCGGATGATGATCACCTTCCACAGCGCCCGGCAGAAAGTGGCGTGGACGATGGGTCGCGCGAGCAGTGGGGACATGCCGAACGGCGCGTCAGCGGGGGTGGAGGTGGTCATCGAAAGCAGGACCACGGCGGCTTCGCGGCCACGGAAGCGGTCGGGGGTGCCGACCAGGACATCCTCGAATTTGGCGCGGGCCAGCAGGGTTCGGATGCGCGCCACCTGCGCGGCGTACGGCGCGACCACGAACACGTCGTGCGGGTGCAGCCGCTGCGCACGACCACCCGTGGTCCAGGTCTCCCCCAGCAGCGTCCGCACGCGACGGACCACTTCGCGGGCCTCGGCATCGGATTCGGTGGCATTGCCCCGGTGCTCGACCAGCACGGTGCTCACTCCAGGCGCGATTCCTGCGAGATCGCGGGCGGTGGAACGGTTTTCGGCCGCGCGTAGTCTGCCGTCGTAGCAGCTGGCCGACAGCGGCGCGCACACCGCGGGGTGCATGCGCCAGGTGCGGTCCAGGAAGTAGCCGTGGGCAGCGGGCAGGGTGGCCGCACCGTCGCACAACCACTCCAGTGCCGAAACCTGTACGGGCGCTGGATGGGTGGCCTGGGCGCGCGGCGGCACCGGATCACCGACGAGCAGCAGATTGCGCGCGCTCACCGCGACCGCGACGGTGTCGGCCAGTGCGCATTCACCCGCGTCGGCGATCACGAGCAGATCGAGCGAACCCGGCGCGATCAGCGTCTCGTCGACGAAATCCGCTGTGGTGCCGCCAAGCACGCAACCGTTGACCGCGTTGTCCAGGAATCGCGGATACCGGTCGGCGTCGATGGCCGACCACTCCGGGCCCACCGAGGCCACGTCCTTCTTCGCGACGAGCTCGGGCAGCACCCCGGCCTCGACGACGGCGTCGAAGATCCGCTCGATCACCCCGTGCGACTGCGCGACCACCCCGATCCGCCACCCGTGCCGGGTGACGAGACGTTCGATCGCCCGCGCGGTGATGCGGGTCTTACCGGTACCGGGCGCACCGTGCACGGCCAGGTACGAGGCGTCGAGTGCGCCCACCGCGTTCGCCACGGCCGTCGCGAAGTCACCGTGCGCGTGCGGTAGCGCCGAGCCGTCACGCAGCCGGGGCGGGCGGCGCAGCAGCAGGTCGTACACCGCGTTCTCGGGCACCCAGGGCAGCGTCATCAGCAGGTCCTGGGCGGTGAACTCCAGGGCGGCCTCGATCTCGGCTTCGCCGTCGGGTGGGCCGGGGGCGATGGCGGCCGGCAGGTCGTCGTAGGGCGGGCAACCCGCCGGGAGCAGTTCTTCCAGGCGGACGGTGTCGTCGAAATCGGCGTCGACCGAACAGCCGAGCACGATGGCGGTGGCTGTCGCCCGGCGGCCCAGGGTCTGGGTCATGCCCGCCGCGGCGGCACCGTCGTAGATGGTGACCATCTGGGTGCCGGGGGTGAGGGTGACGCCGGTGCCGAGACGACCGGTGAGCGTGAGGTAGCGCCGCATCGTCGGAAGTTGGGGGGTGCGATGCCATTTGGTGTCGACGGTGCCCCATTCGGCGACGAGTACGCCCGGTTCGTCGGCCCATTCGCCGACCGGGTGGCTGAGCCGGTCGATGTGCGCCCACCAGCGGGGTTGCCGTTCCCGCCGGTGATAGCCCAGGACCGCGGCCATCAGGGCGGCCGCGCGCGCGGCGGCGCTGTCGGTGCCGTTCGCGGCGGCGAACTCGGTCAGCGCCGACTCCACCGAGCCCGCCCACAGCGACGGCGGCGCATCGGAGTCGGCCACCGCGAACCGGGCACCCGGCACCTCGATCCCGGCCTCGGCGGCCCGCTCGAGCAACCAGTCCCGAATTCCCAGCACGGTGGCGGCGCGACCGGGAGCACCCGGTAGCAGGGCGGCCAATCCCGCGACATCGTAGGACTGCTCACCGATCAGCAACGCGGTCCGCACGATCGGCGCGAGATCCACCAGCGCACCGTCGGTGAGCAGTTCGTCGAGCAGGTCCGCCCCGGTCCCGAGCCGACCGGCCCAGTCCAGCAGCGCGGTCCGCACCGCCGATCCGTAGTGATAGACCCGCACGCTCGGGTCGGCGGCCCGATGCTCACCGATGATGTCGAGCAACTCGTCGAGCACCGAACCGTCGTCGATCGACGGACCCGCACCGCCGCCACCACCGAGCACCGGCTGCGCCGACCGACCCCGCGAGCCGAAACCCGAATCGAACGACCCGGCAGCGGGTGCCGCGATCCCCGTGGAACCGGCGGCATTGGTGTCCGGCTGTTCGGCGGCGGCGATGTTCGGCCCGAAGACGACGGCGTTCGCGTCGGCCTGTACGGCGGTGGCCGCATTGGGCCGCAGCGTGTCGGCGCTCGTGCCACTGCCGGGGCGGAACACGACGGTGTTCGCGTCGGCCAGTTCTACGGTGGTGATCCGGCCGCGACGGTCGACGTCGATGATGAGGGCGAGGTCGCCGGGCGCCGGGGCGGGCAGGGCGCCGAGCGCGGTGGCGTCGCGCAGGGCGAAGGCGGGTTCGCCGGTGCGTTCGCGGTCGAGCTGGATCTGGGCCTGGCGACGCAGCGCGGCCATCGTGCGGGCGGCCAGGCCCGGCACGGGGGTGCTGGTGGCGGCGAGACGGTCGACGGTCAGGACGCCGGCTTCGCGCAGCCGGGCGCGCTGGGTGGCGCGGATCCCGGCCACCAGCAGCAGGTCGCGGGCATTGGTCGCGGCCGAACGACAGGTCGGGCAGTGGCCGCAGGCCAGGTAGCGCGGGTCGCCCCACTGCACCGGCAGCAGTTCGGTGAGCTTCTCCTCGACGATGAGTTCGAAGCGGGCCCGGCGGGCCAGGTACACCGGGACGAGTTCGGTGGCGGGCGCACGCTGGTGCCCGTGGGGGGTCGCCAGCGTCGCCACCGGTGCGACGCTCACCCCGGCCGCTGTCAAAGCCCGCGCATTCGCCGCGAACTCGAGTCGCGCGCAGAGCGATTCGCGCACCAGGTCGGGTTTGACCGCATTGACCGATGCCGCCACCCGCTCGAACGGGGTGCGTCCCACCGCCAATTCGCGTCGCAGCGCGTCGAACTCGGCGGAGTACTCCGGCGCGGACGCATCGGCGTGCGCCGGGTCCACAACCGGTGCGCGACGTCCGCCAGGCGAAGTCGATTGCCCCGGTGCCATATCCGCCCGGCCGAACACCGCCGCGGACGCGACCGCACTGTGCATCGCGTACCGGGGCTCGTCACCGTCGCGAACGAGAAGGTCTGCTCCGCAGGCGAACCGGCCGTCGAAGAAGACCGCACCGAAGATCGCGGCCGCTCCGGACCGCAGCGCGCCGGTGGTGCGCTCGGCGGCAGCGGTGAGCGCGGCGATACGAGCCGCCGGGTCGGCATCGGCGGGTTCGGGCGCGGGGATACGGACCAGCGCGGCACCGAAGTGCCGCAGCAACTCCGGCGCCGGTTCGGGCGCACGGAGCGGGCCGAGGGCGGAGTCCGGTGTGCCGGGCAGGTTACCGAGCGCCGCGTCGATGGCACGCAGCAGCGCGAACTCACAGTCCGCCGCGCGCACGAGATCGCCGACAGCACCGACCACCCGATCACCGGACACGAACAAACGCGGCCCTCCTGTGTTCACACACCCGACGGCACCACCTTAACCAGCGCCGTCGACGCCTCGCGCCGCGGTGCGCTAGGTGCGCGGCTTGCGACGTTCGGTGCGCGGACGAGCTTCCCGATCGCGGCGCGGACCCCGCGAGTTGAGCCGCTGCGAGGGCGGACCGTGATCGGGTTGCAGCTGGATCAACACACCGCTGATCCTGGTGCGGCGCAACGCTTCCAGGGTTTCGTTCGGCAGATCGGCGGGCA
The DNA here is from genome assembly GCF_042650145.1 of Nocardia halotolerans. Taxonomy (NCBI): domain Bacteria; kingdom Bacillati; phylum Actinomycetota; class Actinomycetes; order Mycobacteriales; family Nocardiaceae; genus Nocardia; species Nocardia halotolerans. The sequence continues at coordinate 875,368 of NZ_JBHSDL010000014.1, forward strand.
GCTCGACCAGGCTGTAGTCGGGCCGGATGCTGATGTGGCCGAAGTCGCTGCGACGCAGCCCACCCTCGTTGGCGATGGCGCCGACGATCGCGCCCGGCACCACGCGGTGCCGCTTGCCGACGCTGATCCGGTAGGTGGCCAGCTCGGCGCCGCTGTCCCGGTTGAACGACGGCGGCCGCGGTCCGCGGTCCTCGTCGTCGAAGCGGCGCGGGGCGCGCTCACGGTCGCGGTCGCGGTCCCGGCGCGGGGCCGGCTCCGGCTCGGGCGACATGAAGAAGTTGTCCCCGTCGTGCCCGCCGACGGCCAGCGCGGCGGCGATGTCGACCAGCGGGGTGTTGTGCTCGGCTTCGTAGTCCTCGATCAGCTTGCGGAACAGCTCGATCTTGTCCGAAGCCAGGTTCTCGGTGATCGAATCACCGAACTTGGCCGCACGCGTGGCGTTCACGTCGTCGACCGAGGGCAGCTGCATCTCGCTGAGCGGATGCCGGGTGGCCCGCTCGATCGCCTTGAGCAGATGACGTTCACGCGGCGCGACGAACAGCAGCGCCTGACCCGAACGGCCCGCGCGACCGGTGCGGCCGATGCGGTGCACGTAGGACTCGGTGTCGTGCGGGATGTCGTAGTTCACGACATGGGAGATCCGGTCCACATCGAGGCCACGAGCCGCGACGTCGGTGGCGACCAGGATGTCGAGCGCGCCCGACTTCAGCTGACCGATGGTGCGTTCGCGCTGGTTCTGCGCGATGTCACCGTTGATCGCCGCGGCGGAGAACCCGCGCGAGCGCAGCTTCTCGGCCAGCTCCTCGGTGGCCTGCTTGGTGCGCACGAAGATGATCATCGCCTCGAAGTCCTCGACCTCGAGCACACGGGTGAGGGCATCGAGCTTGCGCTGATGCGACACCTGCACATAACGCTGGGTGATGTTGGTGTTGGTCGTGGTCTTGGACTTGACCGTGATCTCGACCGGCTCGTTGAGGTACTGCTTGGAGATCTTGCGGATCGCACCCGGCATGGTGGCCGAGAACAGCGCGACCTGCTTGTCCTTGGGGGTGTCGCGCAGGATGCGCTCGACGTCCTCCTGGAAGCCCATCTTCAGCATCTCGTCGGCCTCGTCGAGCACCAGGTAGCGCAGCTCGGTCAGATCGAGCGTGCCCTTCTCCAGGTGGTCGATCACACGACCGGGCGTACCGACGACGACGTGGGCGCCACGGCGCAGACCCGACAGCTGCACGCCGTAGCTCTGCCCGCCGTAGATCGGCAGCACGTGCAGACCGGGGATGTGCGAGGAGTACTTGCCGAAGGCTTCGGCGACCTGGATCGCGAGCTCACGGGTCGGCGCGAGCACCAGCGCACTCGGCTTCTTCTGCGCGGTGTCCAGATTCATCAGGATCGGGATCGCGAATGCCGCGGTTTTGCCGGTACCGGTCTGGGCCAGGCCGACGACGTCGGCGCCGGACAGCAGTGGGGGAATCGTGGCCGCCTGAATCGGCGACGGAGACTCGTACCCCACGTCGGCGATGGCCGCGAGAACGCGGTCATCGATCCCGAGATCGGCGAAAGTCGGGCCGTTGTCGTGCCTGTCGTCGTCGGCAGGAACGCTGTCGACCTCATTTGTGTTCATTGACCACCAGTTTACTGCCTGCCGGTAGCTACCCCAACCACCAGGTGAATACGGTGAGACCTATGCAACTGCCGAACCGCTCAGTACATCAGGAACCGGACGCGGCGACGGTGCCGGTCGCGGTCGTCCAATTCGCCCCGGAAACCGACCCGTCGGCCAATCTGGTCACCTTGCGTGAGCATGTGCGCACCGCCGCCGAAGCGGGCGCCCGGGTGGTGCTCGCACCCGAATACTCGATGTTTGCGGTGCCCCGTCTCGACGAGCGGGTGCTCGCGATCGCCGAGCCGCTCGACGGCCCCTTCACCACCGGGCTGGGCGCGCTCGCAGCGGAATTCGGAGTGTTCCTGGTGGCCGGTGTGGTGGAGCTGCCCGCGCCCGGAGCGCGGCGGATCAGCAATACGCTGGTGGCGCACGATCCCGGCGGCGCGGTGGTGGCGGTGTACCGCAAGGCCCATCTCTACGACGCGTTCGGCCAGCTGGAGTCCGATGTCGTGGCGGCCGGTCCGCTGGCCGAGCCGGCGACCTTCGCCGTCGACGGTGTGATCTTCGGCATGCAGACCTGCTTCGATCTGCGTTTTCCGGAGGGTTGTCGGCGTGTCGCGGTGGCGGGGGCGCACGTGCTGCTGCTGCCCGCGCAGTGGATTCCGGGCCCGGCCAAGGTGGACCAGTGGACCACGCTGCTGCGCGCGCGGGCCATCGAGAACACGATCTATGTGGCGGCGGCCGATCAGTGCGCGCCGCTGGGGGCCGGCGCGTCGATGATCGTGGACCCGGCAGGTGCGGTGCTGGCCGAACTCGGCGACGGACCGGGCGTACTCACCGCCACGATCGACCCCGCCCAGCTGGTGAAGGTGCGGGCCGCCAATCCCAGTCTGTCGCTGCGCCGCTTCGCCGTCACCGAACCTGTGTCGCCCGGCGCTGCCGCGGAGTAGTTTCGAGGTGATGGTCTATCCGGATCGCGCGGCCGCGGGCCGCGCCCTCGGCACCGCCCTCGAGCACCTGCGCGGCACCCGGCCCCTGGTACTCGGGTTACCGCGCGGCGGCGTGCCGGTGGCGGCGGCGGTGTGCGCGGCCGTCGACGGCGAGCTGGATGTGCTGCTGGTGCGCAAGCTCGGCCTGCCCGAGCACCCCGAACTGGCGATGGGCGCACTCGGTGAGACCGGGATCGTGGTGCTCAATCGCGACGTCATCGAGCGCGCGGGCGTCACCGATGCGGCCTTCGCCGAGGTGGAGCAGGCCGAGCGCGCCGAGCTGGCCCGCAGACAGGCCACGCTGCGCCGAAGCGCCCCGAGCCCGCTCACCGGCCGCACGGTGGTGCTCGTCGACGACGGCATGGCCACCGGCGCGACCGTGCTCGCCGCCTGCCGGGTGGCCCGTGCCCAACGACCCGCCCATCTCGTGGTCGCCATGCCGGTCGCCGCCCCCGAGGCCGTCGACCGGGTGGCACGCGAATGCGACGAACTCGTCTGCCTGCACACACCGGCCGATCTGGGCGGGGTCGGCATGGCCTACGAGGATTTCCACCAGCTCGACGACGCCGAAGTCGTGGCCCTGCTGCGCTGACAGCGCACCGGTATACAGTGTGCGCGGCCGTCGGTACGGCCACGATCGATGAGGGAACCCGGTGCGAATCCGGGGCTGACGCGCAACGGTAACGGTCGAGTTCGAGGACCGGAGCCCGAATACTCCTCGGTCGCGCACGATGAATTTCTCGGCTCCGCGACTGGGCCGCTGATGAAGGAGTTCGGCGCCGTATGCGCATTTCTCTCCGGTACCTCGGTGCCGCCCTCACGACCGCGGTCCTGGTGCTCGGCACCGGTTGCGCCACCTCCGATTCGGCGCGCGAACCCGGTTCGCGCGCACCGGGTTTCCCGCTGACACTGCGGAACTGCGGGCAGGCCGTCACCATCGACGCCCCGCCGCGGCGAGCCGTCTCGCTCAATCAGGGTTCCACCGAGATCCTGCTGTCGCTGGGGTTGGCCGACCGCATGGTCGGCACCGCCACCTGGACCGACCCCGTTCGGGAGAACCTCGCCGCGGCCAACGACACCGTGCCCCGGCTGGCCGACAACAAGCCGTCCTTCGAGGTGGTTCTCGACACCGAACCCGATTTCGTCTCCGCCTCCTTCGGCGGCACGCTGGGCCCCGGCGGCGTCGCCGACCGCGCCCAGTTCGCCGGCCTCGGGGTACCGACCTACCTCTCACCCACTGATTGCGACGGCAAGACCGACGAGAGCGTGAACGCCGACGGCGCCCGCACCGAACCGCTGCGCATCGACACCGTGTACCGGGAAATCCGCGATCTCGCGGCGATCTTCGACGTGCGCGACCGTGGCGAACAGCTGGTCACCGAACTCCAGGGGCGCTTCGCCGCGGCGACCGGCGCGGTCCGCGCCGAAGGTGTTTCGCTCGCCTACTGGTTCGCCGACACCGCCACCCCGTACATGGCGGGCTGCTGCGGCGCCTCGGGCATCATCACCAACGCGGTCGGCGCGCGCAACATCTTCGACGACACCACCGACGAATGGCCGCAGGTGAGTTGGGAGAGCCTGCTCGACCGCGACCCGCGCGCCCTCGTGCTGGCCGATCTGAGCCGGCGCAAGCTCGCGGGTGACGCTCTCGACAGCAAGATCGCCTTCCTGGAATCGGATCCGGTGGCTCAGCGGCTGACCGCGGTGCGCGAACGCCGCTACATCGTGGTCAACGGGGCCGACCTGAACCCGTCGATCCGCACGATCGACGGTGTCGAGAAGGTCGCCGCCGCGATGAAGCGGTGGGGATGGGCGCGCTGACCCCGGCGCCGGCACGACGCGGCGCGAGTGCGGTGCTGGCCGGGTATCTGCTCGCCGGGCTCGTGGTGCTGGCTGCCTCGATCGCGGTCTGCATCACCTTCGGACCCGCCGATCTGTCGGTGCCCGATGTGTACGCGGTGGTGCTCGAGCACCTCGGTCTCGGGCAGGCGCAGGTGAGCCGGATCAAGGACGGCATCGTCTGGGAGCTGCGGCTCCCCCGCACGTTGCTGGCCGCGGTGTGCGGGGCCGGGCTGGCGCTGTGCGGGACGATCATGCAGTCACTGCTGCGCAACCCGCTGGCCGACCCGTTCGTACTCGGTATCTCCTCGGGCGCGTCGACGGGCGCGGTGCTGGTGGTGGTGCTCGGGGTCGGGGCGGGCGCGGTGTCGCTGTCGGCCGGGGCCTTCGGTGGCGCGCTGGTGTCGTTCGCGCTGGTGATGTTGCTGGCCGCCGGCGCGGGCGGTGGTACCTCGCGGGTGGTGCTCGCCGGAGTGGCGGGCACCCAGCTGTTCTCGGCGCTCACCTCGTTCATCGTGATCTCCTCCGCCGATGCCGAACAGACTCGCGGGGTGTTGTTCTGGCTGCTCGGCTCACTGTCGGGGACCGACTGGACCGATGTGGTGATCTGCGCGAGCGTCACGCTCACCGGTCTGGTCGTGTGCTGGACGCAGGCCTCGGCGCTGGACGCGTTCACCTTCGGCGACAGCAGCGCCGCCGCGCTCGGCATCTCGGTGCGCTGGGTCCGCGTGGCACTGTTCGGGATCACCGCGCTGATCACCGCGGTGCTGGTGAGTGCGGCGGGCGCGATCGGCTTCGTCGGGTTGGTGCTGCCGCACGCGGCGCGCTTGCTGGTCGGGCCGGGTCATCGGAGTCTGCTGCCGGTGGCCGCGCTGGCCGGCGCGATCTTCCTGGTCTGGGTCGACGCGCTCGCCCGCACGTTCTTCGCTCCGGCCGAGATCCCGATCGGGGTGGTCACCGCGTTGATCGGGGTGCCGGCCTTCGCGCTGATCCTGTTCCGGATGCGGGGCCGTCGATGACGTTGCGAGCCGTGGACATCGCCTGGACCAGGGGTGGGCAGCCGGTGCTGTGCGGGGTGAGCATCTCGCCCGCACCGGGAGAGACCATCGGACTGCTCGGGCCCAACGGGTCCGGCAAGTCCTCGTTGCTGCGGCTGCTCGGCGGCCTCGACAGCCCCGACCGGGGGCAGGTGCTGCTCGACGACACCGATGTGCGTGCGCTGCGGCGCCGTCAGGTGGCGCGCCGGGTGGCCATGGTCGAGCAGCACGCCGACACCGAACTCGACATCACCGTGCGCGAGGTCGTGCGCCTGGGCCGGATTCCGCACGGCGGGATGTTCGGCGGCGACGAGGCGGCCGATCGCGAGGCGGTCGAGCGGGCGCTCGGACACACCGGCATGAGCGGACATGCCGCCCGGCGCTGGCACACCCTCTCGGGCGGGGAACGTCAGCGTGCGCAGATCGCCAGGGCCCTGGCGCAGGAACCCGACGAACTGCTGCTGGACGAACCGACCAACCACCTCGATATCCAGCACCAGCTCGAGATCTTGGCCTTGGTCGCGGCACTGCCGCTGACCAGCTACATCGCGCTACACGACCTCAATCTGGCCGCGATGTTCTGCGATCGGGTGGTGGTGATCGACCGCGGTCGGCCGGTGGCCGTGGGCACCCCGGCCCAGGTGCTCACGGCCGAACTCGTCGAGCAGGTCTATCACGTGCGCGCCGAGGTCGTCGTGGACCCGGTCGAGGGGTATCCGACCGTCACCTACCGGCCGCGGCGGGCTCAGCCGAAGCACTGTCCTTCGCCCCGGTAAGTGGGCACCGGGGTGCGCGCGCCCGGTTCCTCGACCAGGTGGACGGTGGCGAAGCGTTCACACAGCTCGCCCGCCTTCGCGTGGCGGAACCACACCCGGTCACCGATCTCGAGTTCGGCACCACCGGCCAGCGGGGTCTGTACCTCGCCCGCGCCCTCGGAGCCGAGCAGTTTCAAGCCGGCCGGCCACACCGGTACCGGCACCCGGCTCGGCCCCGCGGGGCCGGAGGCGATGTAGCCGCCGGCGAACACGGTGGCGATGCTCGGAGCCGGTTTGCGCAGCACGGGGGTGGCGAAGAACAGGGCCGGGCGCGGGGTGAAGGACCGGTAGTGGTCGAACAGGGTGGGCACGTACAGGCCCGAGCCCGCCGTCACTTCGGTGACATCGGGGTCGGTGATCGAGACTTCGATCGAGCCGGTGCCACCGCTGTTGACGATCTCGAGTGGGCCGACCACCGCACGCACCGCGTCGAGCACCTGGGTGCGTCTGCGGCCGATCTCCATGGCCGAGAGCCGTTTCACGACGCGCACCGCGGGGTTGCTGTCGGGCAGGCCCGCGATCTGCGACTCGTAGGTCATCACCCCGACCACCCGGAACCCGAGGTGGGTGGCTTCGGCGGCCAGTTCGGCGGCTTGATCGGGACTGCGCACCGGTGACCGGCGGGCGCCCAGGTGCAGCGGGCCGATCCGCAGGGCGGCATCGATGTCGAGGCAGATGCGCGGGTGGACCAGCTCGGTGCCGAGGGCGGTGCGGGTGAGTTCGAGCTGGGCGATGTCGTCGATCATCAGGGTGATCGAGTCCAGCAGCACCGGATCGGCGGCGAGTTCGGCCAGCGCGGTCCGGTCGAGCACGGGGTAACCGAGCAGGATGTCGCGGGCGCCGAGGCGGGCCAGCCAGATCGCCTCACGCAGCGAGTAGGCCATCAGGCCCGAGAAGCCGGCGCGGGCGGTGAGTTCGGGGCCGAGCACGCGCTCGAGCACGGCGCGACAGCGCACCGATTTGGTGGCCACCCGGATCGCGACGCCGTTGGCGCGGCGGGTGAGGTCGGCGGCGTTGGCGTCGAGGGCGGCCAGATCGAGGGCGGCCAGCGGCGGGTCGAGGTCGGCGGTCGCCGCGTGCAGGTGGTGCAGCACTGTCGTCTGGGTCACTCTTCTACTGAAGCACCAATTTGGTCATCCGTCCAGCATCGCGGACTCAGCGCTCGACGGCCTTGAGCGTGAGACAGCCGACCAGGTCGTCTATCACCACGAGAATGGTTTCGTCATTGCCGTCGGCCAGCCAGCGCAGGACCGCGCCGTGGAACACCGACACCAGGTAACCGGCCACCGAATCGACCGGTTCGAGCCACTGGGTGCCCGAGAGCCGGGCACACAGTCCGAGAAAGTCGCCGGCTTCGTCGTCCATCGCGCGGAACATCGCGACCGCGGTCGGATCGCCGACGGTCTCACCCCCGGGCGACCAGCGCTGGCGCAGGGTGCGCAGCGCGGCTTCATAGGCGGCCACCCGGCGCTCGGGTGCCGCCTTCACCAGCGGCCAATAGGCACTCAGACCGGCGTGTAGGTAGATCCGCAGCGCACGAACTCCGACTGCGTCCACACTCGCGGCGGCTTGCTCGACGGCCTGGCAGACATCGGGCCGCAACGAGGTTTCGGTAAGTTCACGACTGACGCTCAACGACGACTCCTCGGCAACAAAATTTCGCTACCCGCGGCGATGCGAGCTCCGTGGTATCGGTGACACCTAGCGGTTTCAACCTGACCAACGAGCTCGATCTTAGAAGGTTTTCTGGATTCACGAACTGGTTCAGCCATCCTTTTCAGACTGAAAGATTGTTTTGTTATCCGAATGCGACCTTTATAAAACCGACCGTACGGCTTAATTCTGTTCGCATTCCAACACTTCCGGGCCCCCTTGCCGGAATCCATATCTTGGTCGATTGTACAAGTGACCCGAAGTTCAGATCCGCGCATGTGGGCGACCACACAGTGACACTTCACCAAACAGACATACCGGGCTGGACGACCGATCTGCGAACTCGGCACCGCGCGCAACCTGGGCGCCGATAACCTGGACGAGTGACTCTCTCGCCTCCCGCCGACCAGTTCGCTCTCGGCGGCACCTTCAATTTCCGCGACGTGGGCGGGCTGCGCACCGCCGCCGGCACCACGGTACGCACCGGCGTGCTGCTGCGCTCGGCCCAGCTCAGCGGGCTCGACGAGCAGGGCCTGCGCACCCTGGGTGAATTGGGTGTCACCGATGTACACGATCTGCGCGGCCCGGCCGAGATCGATCACATCGGCCACGACGTGCTGCCCGCAGGCGTACGCCTGCACATCACCCCGTTCGACTCACGCATGGAAGAGGCCCCGCCGCACGAGGCGACCACCGTTTCGGCCTTCGCGCACATGGTCGAGGTCTACCGGCACTTCCCCGCCCTGCCCGAAGCGCACACCGCCATCACCGGCCTGGCCACCTCGATCGTGCGCGGCGAGGGCGCGGTGCTGGTGCACTGCGCGGCGGGCAAGGACCGCACCGGCTGGGCGGTGGCCACACTGCTACGCGCGGTCGGCGTCACCGAAGACCAGGTGTACACCGACTTCCTGGCCAGCAACGCCGCGGTCGAACCGCTGCGGGTGCTGCTGGAGCCGAAGATCGGCGGCGGCGAGGCACTGTCGGCCGATCTGCTCGGGGTTCGCGAGGAATACCTGCGCACCGCCGATGCCACCGTGCGCGAGCGCTACGGCGACACCGAGGGCTACCTCGCCGAGATCGGACTCGCCGGAGAACTGCGCGAGGCACTGCGCGCCAGGTTGGCTTGAGCCGGCCGGCTCGGGCTACGAGCCGCCGCCGGCCCGGCGGATCGGTTCGGCGCGGACCAGTCCGTCGGCGTCGATGCTCACCAGATCGCCGGTGTGGAACCAGCTGCCGCTGAAGCGGGCCACCGTGGCATCGGGGTCGTTCCAGTAACGACGGCTCACATTCGGCCCGCGGCACAGCAATTCGCCGCGCCCGGCGTCGGCGTGCGGGCCCGACAGCGCCAGTTCCGTGCCGCCGAAGGCGAACCCGAGCGCCGGTTCCTTGCGGGCCGATTCCGCGCGGTCGGTGTCGTCGACCATCAGGCCGATCCCGCTGGTCTCGGTGGCGCCCCACACCGACCACTGCCTGGCCGCCGGGAACACATCACGCAACGCGGCGGTGAGGGTGGCGGGCGCGGGCGCGGCGGCCCGCTCGGAACGATGGCACGCCTTGCTGATCCGCCGCACACCCGAACGCGGCGCGGCGAGCCCGGGAAGCAGACCGGCGAAGATGCGCGGGGTCGCCGACACGGTGTCGATCCGTTCGCTGACCAGCACGTCGGCCAGCCGGCGCGCGCCGGGGGCCAGCACCACCGTGCCGCCGACGGCGAAGGTCGGCAGCAGCTGGTCCACGCAGCCGCTGGCATGGGCCAGCGGCAACAGCACCAGGTTGCGCAGGCCGTCGGCGGGCAGGCCGAGCGCGCCGATCACCGAGGACACGGCCGAGAGCAGGTTCTCGTTGGTCAGCTCCACCCCGGTGGGCACGCCGCGCCGGACCGCGGCGCCGGTGTAGCAGAGCAGCGCCGGATCATCCAGTGCCGCACCGTCATCGATATAGGCGGTGCCCTCGGGCAGCGCGCCCCGGGGTCCGAGGACGAAATCGGCTCGGCTGTCGGCGATCACCCGGTCGGCGATCGCGGCGGGCAGCGCGTCGGGGACCAGTACCGGCACCGCACCCGAGAGCAGCGCACCGAGGAAGGCCTGCACCCAGCGCGCGCTCGTCGGCATGTGCACCGCCACGCGGTCGCCGTAGCCGATGCCGTGCGCCTGCAGTCCGCCCGCGATCCGCGAAGCGCTGTGCCACAGTTCGCGGTAGGTCAGGCGCGGGCCACCGACCTCGACGACCGCCTCCCGATTCGTGAACGCGTGCACCCGCAGATCGAGCAGTTCGGTGAGGGCCGGATGCAGATCGCCGTACCGCAACACCCCGTCGGGACCCCGGCGCAGCCGGCCCGCGGTGGCGTGGGCGCCGAACTCGATGACGGTCGCGTCCGGCTCGTGCTCACTGTGACCCATCCGGACCTCCACGTACGTCGATGCGGCAGCGCAGCTTCGACTATATGATGTGGGTCACAATCCTGTCAGGCACTCGGCGCGCTCACTCGCCGCGATAGCTCGCCTTACCGGGCCCGACATCGAGGAAACTGCGCACCGCCCCGCGCAGGTCCGCGGTGCCGAACAGCTCGCCCGACACCTTCGGCGTCACCGAATCCGCGTGTGCCACACCGCCGGAACGCCACGCCTCGATGATCTGCTTGGTCGCCGCGTGCGCGCGCGTTGGTCCGTCGGCCAGGCGGGCCACCAGGGTGCGGGCGGCGGTGTCGAGGTCGTCGTGGATCGCGTTGACCACACCCCAGTCGGCCATGGTCGCGGCGTCGTAGAGGTCGCCGGTCATCACGAACTCGCGGGCGCGGCCCGAACCGGCGCGCTCGGCCAGCCGCTGCGGGCCGCCCATCGACGGGGTGAGTCCGACCACCGTCTCCACCAGCCCGAATTTCGCCTTCGGCGCGGCCAGGATGATGTCGCAGGCCAGCGACATCTCGAAGGCGGCAGTGAGGGTGAGGCCGTGCGCGGCGAAGACCACCGGGCACCCCAGCGCCTCGAGCGGGTGGATGAGCTTGTCGAACAGCTCGCGCCACAGCTGCGCGCCCTCCTCGACGCTGCGCCCGTCGAAGATGTGCACGTCCACCCCGCCGGAGACCACTTTGCCCTCCGCCCGGATCAGCAGCGCCCGCGGCGGCTCTGCGCTCACCGCGGCGACATCGGCGATCAGCGCGTCGATCAGCTCGCGGTCGAACAGGTTCAGCGGCGGATGATCGATGGTGATCGTGGCGATCTCGGCACCGGCTGCGGTGAACTCGCGCGTCAATCGGGTCGGGTTGTTTTCACTCATCCGGTCAGCGTAGAACCCGGCGCGGGCCCACCGGGTGGCGAGCGCGCCCACAGCGCGGAACCGGGGTGTGTCGGTGCACGTTGGCATGATGAGCTGTCGGGGACCGAGGTGCCCTACAGTTCGACTCGTCGGGCGAAGAGGAGGACGACGCCGTGTTCAAGAGTGCGATCGAGAAGGCCGTGGTCGATGTTCTCGACACCGGTTCCAAGCTGCAGGCGCCTGCGGTGCGCCGCTATGTGCAGTACCTGCGGGAACGGCATCCCGGCGAGAGCCCGGCCCAGATCGTCGAACGGCTCGAGAAGCAGTACCTGCTCGCCGTCACCGGCAGCGGTGCGGCGGTGGGTGCCACCGCGGCGGTGCCCGGCGTCGGCACGCTGGCCGCACTCGGCGCGGTCGGCGCCGAAACGGCGTTCTTCATGGAAGCCTCGGCGGTGTTCACCCTCGCCCGGGCCTATATCCAGGGCATCGAACCCGAGGACAAGGAAGCCCGGCGCGCGATGGTGCTCGCGGTCGTGCTCGGTGACGCCGGTATGGCGATCGTGCAGAAGGGGCTGCGGAACTCGTCGAAGAACTGGGCGGGCGCGCTGGCGGGCAAGGTCCCCGGCCTGTCCGCGATCAACAGCTCGCTGTTGCAGCAGTTCGTCAAACGCTTCATCACCAAGCGTGCGGCGCTGATGGCGGGCAAGGTACTGCCCGCAGGCATCGGTGCCGCCATCGGCGGTGCCGGCAACCGGGCACTGGGCAAGGGCACGATCGACAACGCGCGCAAGGCGTTCGGCCCGCCGCCCGCGGTGTGGCCCGCCGGGCTGCACAACGTGATCGACGCCGATCCGCTGCCCGCGCTCGGCACGGCGACCGAGAAGTGAGCGGCGGCGGGGGCGACGCGGTGCGGATGCGCGGCGTCGGCAAGCAGTTCGAGCAGATCAGCGCGGTCGACGGGATCGACCTCACGGCGCGGGCCGGTGCGGTCACCGCGCTGGTCGGCCCGGCCGGTGCGGGTAAGACCACCGTGCTGCGGCTCGCGCTGGGTCTACTGGCACCCACCACGGGCAGCGTCGAGATCAGCGGGCCCGGTCGCGGGCCCGGCGCGGTCGGGGCGGTACTGAGCCCGCGCGGGCTGCATCCGGCGCGCACCGTGCGCGATCAGCTGTGGTGTTACGCGCCGCTCGCGGGTGTGCCGAACAGCCGGATCGACGCGGTGCTCGACGACACCGGCCTCACCGCCCTGGCCGACACCGAGGTGGCGCTGCTGCATCCGGGCCAGCAGACCCGGCTCGCGCTGGCCATCGCACTGCTGGCCGATCCGCCACTGCTGGTGCTCGACGATCTGTTCGCCGATGCCGACGGCATCGAACGCGGCTGGTTGCAGCAGTTGCTGCGCCGCCACGCCGAGCGGGGCGGCACGGTGCTGGTGAGCGCGAGCAGCCTCGCCGACGTGGTGTCGGCGGCCGATCAGCTCGTCGTGCTCAGCGAAGGTGCCGTGGCCTGGCGTGGCACGCCGGCCAAGCTGCGCCGCGGCCATCCCGACCGGCTGGTCGTTGCGGCCGCCCCCTCCATCGCGCTGGCCACGGCGCTGGCGGCCCAGGGGTTCACCGACGCGGTGATGCGCCCCGACGGGCGGTTGGCCGTGGCCGAGGCCGACGAGCCGACGATCCGCGCCATCGCCGAGGCCGCCGGCGTCCGGGTCGCCAGTATCGTGGCCGACCCGATCCACCCCGACCGGGTGCTGGCCTCGCTGACCAAACCGCGCACACACCAGCACCGCGTGCCCGCGCCCGCCGCGGGGACCGCCTTCGCCCCGATGCCGAACTCGTATGGGATGCCCCGATGACCACTGTGCTGCCCGCCGACCTCGTCCCCGGTTTCGATGCCGAGGCGCGCAAGGTCGTGGCCGTGAGCCAGAACCGGCTGCTGCTCGGCGCACCGGCCGCGGTGGCGGTGGTGGCCACCCTGATCACCGCGGTGATGTCGGGGCCCGTCGATCCGGACGGTCAGCCGGTCACCGGTGCGGCGAGCATCGGTGTCTACCTCGGCATGCTGGCGGTGTTCGTGACGGCCGCGCTGCTCGGCATCGTCGCGACCGGCGGCGAGTACCGGCGCGAGACCATGGCGCTGACGGTGCTGTTCTCCCCCGACCGCGACCGGCTGGTCACCGCGAAGTACGCCGTCACCGCCGCGTTCGCCCTGGGTGTCGCGTTGATCGCCGAGCTGCTGAGCTTGCTCATGCTCTTCGCCGCGGGTCGTGGCAAGTTCGAATTCGGCTGGACGCTGCTCGAGGTGCTCGGCGCCGGGCTGCTGGTGGCGATGTGCTGGGCGGTGCTCGGGGCAGGTATCGGGTTGCTGCTGCGCACGGTCAGTAGTGCCGTGTGGCTGGTACTGGGTTGGGCGTTGGTGCTGGAACCGCTGGTCTGGCTGGTGGCCAAAGGCTTCGGCATGGGCGGTTTCGCGGCGATCCTGCCGGTCTCGGCGACGGTGGCGGGCGTGAGCGCCGGTTCGTTCGACGAGGCCGAGGTCTTCGCGCCGACGCCGGCGGCGCTGGTCGTACTGCTGCTGTGGACCGCCGCGGTCGGCGCCGCCGGGTGGTGGGACCTGCGTACCCGCGACCTGTAGTGCCCGGCCGGGAAGCCTCCGGCGGCTGGATTCGCCGGCTCTGGCGCCTGTGCCTGCAGCATCCGCGCCTGCTGGCCGGTATCGGGTGCGCGGTGCTGGCCGGTGCGGGGATTTCGATCGCCGCACCGCTGGCCACCAAACGCGCCGTCGACGCCGCCGAAGCCGGCGACACCGCGGTGATCGGCAGCGCCGCCGCCCTGCTCGCCGTACTGGCGGTGAGCCGGTTCGTCGTCAGCTTCTCGCGCAGGCTGTGGGCCGGCAGGTTGTCGCTGGAAGTGCAGCACAGCCTGCGGGTGTCGCTGCTGGCCGCGCTGCAGCGCCTCGACGGCGCCGGCCAGGACGCGATCCGGACCGGGCAGGTGGTGTCGCGATCGATCACCGACCTGCAATTGGTGCAGGGACTGCTGGCGATGGTGCCGTGGTCGGGCCTGGCGGTGCTGCAATTCGTGCTGTCGGCGGTGGTGATGGTGTGGTTGAGCCCGCCGCTGGCGCTGGCCGCGCTGCTGGTGGCCCCCGCGATGGCGGTGGTGGTGCTGCGGTTGCGGCCCCGGCTGTACGCGGCCACCTGGTCGGCCCAGCAACGCGCCGCCGAGCTCGCCGAACACGTCGAACAGACGGTGACCGGCGTGCGCGTGGTGAAGGGCTTCGGACAGGAAGCCCGGATGGTCGACCTGCTCGAGGACCACAGCCGCACCCTGTTCGCCGAACGGTTGCGCGCGGCCCGGATCAACGCCCGGTTCGCGCCGGTGGTGTCGGCGCTGCCGCAGGCGGGGTTGGTCGCGGTGATCATCGTGGGTGGTTTCCTCGCCGCGCGCGGCGCGATCGGGGTGGGCACATTTCTCGCGTTCACCGCCTACCTGGCGACCATGACGTCCTCGGCCCGCACGATCACCTCGGTGCTGATCATGGCCCAGCTCACCAAAGCCGCCGCCGATCGCGTGCTCCAGGTGATCGACGCGGCGCCGGTACTGGTCGACCCCGAACAGCCGGCACAGTTGCCGCCCGGTCCGCTCGGCATCGAATTCGAGGGCGTGAGCTTCGGGTTCGCCGCCGATCAACCGGTACTCACCGAACTCGACCTCACCGTGCGCCCCGGCGAGACCGTGGCCGTCATCGGCCCGGCGGGCTCGGGCAAATCCACCCTGTCGCTGCTGCTGCCCCGTTTCTACGCGCCCGACACCGGCCGGATCAGTCTGGTCGGCACCGACGGCACCCGTGTCGACCTGGCCGAGCTGCGCGCCGAGGAATTGCGCGGCGCGCTCGGCGTGGTCTTCGACGACCCGTTCCTGTTCTCCGACACCATCGCCGCCAATATCGCGCTGGGCCGCCCCGAAGCCACCGACGCCGAGATCAGGGCCGCCGCCCAGGCCGCCGCCGCCGACGAGTTCATCACCGAACTGCCCGACGGATACGACACCGTCATCGGCGAGCGCGGCCTGACCCTCTCGGGTGGGCAACGCCAGCGCATCGCGCTGGCCCGGGTGCTGCTCACCCGGCCCCGGGTGCTGGTGCTCGACGACGCCACCTCCGCGGTCGACGCCGTGACCGAGGCCGAGATCTTCCGCGGGCTGCCCGATCCGGGCGGGCGCACCACCCTGATCCTGGCCCACCGCGAGTCGACCCTGGCCCAGGCCGACCGCGTCATCCGGCTGCCCGCCCCGGCCGGTGCGGTGGTTCCGACCGCCACCGGGCTCACCAAGACGCCCACTGGGCACGGCCGCCCGCGTTCGATGGCCGCGGCCTCGGCCGACCTGAGCGAAACACCGGAACTGCGCGCCGCCGTCGATGCCCTGCCACCGGCCACCGAGGCACCGCGGCTGCCCGGCGACCTGCGCGCACCGCAACCGGACTTCGGTCTGCGCGCGTTGCTGCGCCCGGTCCGCGCCCTGGTCGCCACGGTGATGCTGCTGCTCATCGCCGAGGCGCTGATCGGGATCGCCTTCCCGCCGCTGGTCCGCTATGCCATCGATACCGGCGTCACCGCGGGTGAGAGCTCTGCTCTGGTCGTGTCGGCGGTGATCGGGATCGCGCTGGTACTCACCGGGCTGGCCGTCGGCGTGGTGCTCACCGTGCTCACCGCCCGCACCGGCGAGCGAGTGCTGTTCGGGTTGCGGGTACGCAGCTACGCCCAGCTGCAACGGCTCGGCCTGGACTACTACGAGCGCGAACTGTCGGGTCGGATCATGACCCGGATGACCACCGACGTCGACGCGCTGTCGACCTTCCTGCAGACCGGGGTGGCGACCGGGCTGGTCGCGGGACTCACCCTGGTCGGGGTGTCGATCGGGCTGGTCGTCATCGACGCGGGGCTGGCGCTGGTGGTGCTGGCCACGGTGCCACCGATGCTGCTGGCCACCCTCGCGTTCCGGCGGGTGTCCTCGGTGGCCTACACCGTCTCGCGGGAACGGGTCTCGACGGTCAACGCCGATTTCCAGGAGAACATCGCCGGTTTGCGCGCGGTGCAGGCCGCACGCAACGAACCGCTCGCGGCGCGGCGTTTCACCGAGTACTCCCACCGCTACCGCGAAGCCCGCATGCGCGCCCAGCGCGCCATCGCCGCCTACTTCTCGTTCAGCCTGGCCTGGGCCGATCTGGCGCTGGCCGCGGTGGTCTATCTGGGGGCGAACGCGGTCGCCGACGGCCGGACCACCACCGGGACGCTGGTCGCCTTCGTGCTCTATCTGGGTCTGCTGTTCAGCCCGATCCAGGAGCTCTCGCAGGTCTTCGACGGCTACCAGCAGGCCCGGGTCGGTCTGCGCCGCATCGGCGACCTGCTGCGCACCCCGTCCTCGATCGCCGCCGACACTCCCGACGCGGTCCGTATCGACCGGCTGCGCGGCCAGATCGTCTTCGACGACGTCCACTTCCGCTATCCCGGCGCCACCACCCCCGCCCTCGACGGTGTGTCGTTCACCGTCCCGGCCGGCACCACCCTGGCGTTGGTCGGCGCGACCGGCGCGGGCAAGTCGACGATCGTCAAGTTACTGGCGCGTCTGTACGACCTGCCCGAGGCCCCCGCGGCCGGATCAATTCGGGTCGACGGTGTCGATGTACGTAAATTTGTGCTCACCGACTACCGATCGCGGCTGGGAATTGTGCCGCAGGAAGCTCACCTGTTCGCCGGTGACGTGGCGAGCAACATTGCATTCGGACAACCTTCTGCCACATCGGTGGACATCCGGGTGGCCGCCGAAAACGTCGGCGCGGCGGAAATGATCGACCGATTACCCCGGAAAATAAACCAACCGGTCGGTGAAAGAGGCCGCGGACTGTCGGCCGGACAACGGCAGCTCATCGCCCTGGCCCGGGCCGAACTGGTCGATCCCGACCTGCTGCTACTCGACGAAGCGACCTCCACCCTTGACCCCGACACCGAGTCATCGGTGCTGGTAGCGAGCCGATCGCTGGCCCGCGGCCGCACCACCGTCGTGGTCGCGCACCGGCTGGCCACCGCCGCGCGCGCCGATCTGATCGGCGTGGTCGAGCAGGGCCGTATCGTGGAATTCGGCACCCACCCGGAACTGCTCGCGCGCGGTGGCCGTTACGCGCGACTCTGGGCGGCGGGGCTGGAAGCGGAGGGAATAGTCTCGGCACAAGACCGGTCGTCATAGAGGAGATCGGGTCAGTAGCTACGTCGGTATGCCACTGGGCATATGCTCGGTGAGGGCGCATCGGCAGCCATCCGCTGATTCCCCTGCCGGGCACGTCACAAACGTCGCAGCGCGAAGAACGAAATGAGGCGAACACCAGCTGTGAGCAGCTCAACTTCCCAGTTCGGACAGAACCAGTGGCTAGTCGACGAGATGTATCAGAAGTTCAAACAGGACCCGTCCTCGGTCGACGCGAGTTGGCACGAGTTCCTCGCCGATTACACCCCGGAAGCAAACGATTCCGGTAACAGCCAGGCACCGGCGCCCGCCGCCGACCAGCCGGCTCCCGCGGCGTCCAAGCCCGCCGCGACCCAGGCCGCTCCCAAGGCGGCCGCACCCAAGGCGGCCCCCAAGGCCGACGCGGCACCCAAGACCAACGCAGCACCCAAGGCCGCTGCACCGGCGAAGCCGAAGCCCGCCCCCGAGACCGTGCGCGCGCCGCAGACCACGCCTGCACCGGTGTCCAACGCACCGGCCACCACCGCGCCGGCCAAGCCCGCCGCCGCCGAGAACAAGGTGCTGCGCGGTCCCGCCGCGGCCATCGCCAAGAACATGTCGGCCTCGCTCACCATCCCCACCGCCACCTCGGTGCGCGCGATCCCGGCCAAGCTGATGATCGACAACCGCCTGGTGATCAACAACCATCTGGCGCGCACCCGCGGCGGCAAGATCTCGTTCACCCACCTGCTGGGGTACGCGATCGTGCAGGCGGTCAAGGCGTTCCCGAACCTGAACCGGCACTTCGCCGAGGTCGACGGCAAGCCGAACGCGGTCACCCCCGCGCACACCAACCTCGGCCTGGCCATCGACCTCGCGGGCAAGGACGGCAGCCGCACCCTGGTCGTGGCCGCCATCAAGGGCACCGAGGACATGAGCTTCGGCCAGTTCCACGCCGCCTACGAAGACGTCGTCCGCCGCGCCCGCGAGGGCAAGCTCGGCGCCGAGGACTTCTCCGGTGTCACCATCTCGCTGACCAACCCCGGCACCATCGGCACCGTGCACTCGGTGCCTCGCCTCATGCCGGGTCAGGGCGCGATCATCGGTGCCGGTGCCATGGAATACCCGGCCGAGTTCCAGGGCATGAGCGACGAACGCCTCGCCGACATCGGTGTGGGCAAGCTGATGACGCTGACTTCCACCTACGATCACCGCATCATCCAGGGCGCCGAGTCCGGCGACTTCCTGCGCACCATCCACAACCTGCTGATCTCCGACGAGTTCTACGACGAGATCTTCCACGGCCTCGGCGTGCCGTACGAGCCGGTGCGCTGGCGCAAGGACATCAGCGCACGCGGTGTCGACAAGAGCGCGCGCGTGCTAGAGATGATCGCGGCCTACCGCAACCGTGGTCACCTGATGGCCGACACCGACCCGCTGCGCCTGGTCAAGGACAAGTTCCGCAGCCACCCCGACCTCGACATCACCCAGCACGGCCTCACCCTGTGGGACCTGGACCGCACCTTCGACGTGGGCGGTTTCCACGGCCAGGAGCGGATGAAGCTGCGCGATGTGCTGTCGATCCTGCGCGACGCCTACTGCCGCCACGTGGGCGTGGAATACACCCACATCCTCGAGACCGATCAGCTGAAGTGGATTCAGGACCGGGTCGAGCAGCAGCACGTGAAGCCGACAGTCGCCCAGCAGAAGTACATCCTGAACCGTCTCAACGCCGCCGAGGCGTTCGAGACCTTCCTGCAGACCAAGTACGTCGGCCAGAAGCGGTTCTCGCTCGAGGGCGCCGAAGCGGTGATCCCGATGATGGACGCCACCATCGACCAGTGCGCCGAGTACTCGCTCGACGAGGTCGTCATCGGCATGCCGCACCGTGGTCGCCTCAACGTGCTGGCCAACATCGTCGGCAAGCCGTACTCGAAGATCTTCACCGAGTTCGAGGGCAACATGAACCCGGCCGCGACCCACGGCTCCGGTGACGTGAAGTACCACCTCGGCGCGCACGGCCAGTACCTGCAGATGTTCGGCGACAACGAGATCGAGGTCTCGCTCACCGCCAACCCCTCCCACCTCGAAGCTGTCGACCCCGTGCTCGAGGGTCTGGTGCGGGCCAAGCAGGATCTGCTGAACAAGGGCGACGGCCCCGAAGGTTTCTCCGTGATGCCGCTGATGCTGCACGGTGACGCCGCGTTCGCCGGCCAGGGTGTGGTCGCCGAGACCCTGAACCTGGGTGGTCTGCGTGGTTACCGCGTGGGCGGCACCATCCACATCGTGGTGAACAACCAGATCGGTTTCACCACCGCGCCGGAGAACAGCCGCTCCACCGAATACTCCACCGACATCGCGAAGTTCATCGGCGCGCCGATCTTCCACGTCAACGGTGACGACCCCGAGGCCTGCGACTGGGTGGCCAGGCTGGCTGTCGATTTCCGGCAGAAGTTCCGCAAGGACGTCGTCATCGACCTCGTCTGCTACCGCCGCCGCGGGCACAACGAGGGCGACGACCCCTCGATGACCCAGCCGGAGATGTACGACGTGATCGACACCAAGCGTTCGGTGCGCAAGGCCTACACCGAATCGCTGATCGGTCGTGGCGACATCTCCATGAAGGAGGCCGAGGACGCGCTGCGCGACTACCAGGGTCAGCTCGAGCGCGTGTTCAACGAGGTCCGCGAGCTGGAGAAGTACGTGCCCGAGCCTTCGGAGTCCGTCGAGGACGACCAGAAGGTGCCCGCCACGGTGCAGACCGCGGTGGACAAATCGGTGCTGCAACGCATCGGTGACGCGTTCGTCTCCCCGCCCGACGGTTTCAACGTGCACCCGCGCGTGAAGCCGGTGCTGGAGAAGCGCCGCGAGATGGCCTACGAGGGCAAGGTCGACTGGGCCTTCGCCGAACTGCTGGCCTTCGGTTCGCTGATCGATCAGGGCCATGACGTGCGCCTGACCGGCCAGGACTCCCGGCGTGGCACGTTCACCCAGCGGCACTCGGTGATCATCGACCGGATCAACGCCCAGGAGTACACCCCGCTGCACAACATCGGCTCGGAGAACCCGGGCTGGTTCGCGGTGCACGACTCGGCACTGAGCGAGTTCGCGGCGGTCGGCTTCGAATACGGCTACTCGCTGGGCAACCCGAACGCGCTGGTGCTGTGGGAAGCCCAGTTCGGTGACTTCGTCAACGGCGCCCAGTCGATCATCGACGAGTTCATCTCCTCCGGTGAGGCCAAGTGGGGTCAGCTCTCCGACGTGGTGCTGCTGCTGCCGCACGGCCACGAGGGTCAGGGCCCCGACCACACCTCCGGCCGCATCGAACGCTTCCTGCAGCTGTGCGCCGAAGGTTCGATGACGGTCGCGGTGCCGTCGACCCCGGCGAACTACTTCCACCTGCTGCGCCGCCACGCCCTCGACGGCATCCGCCGTCCGCTGATCGTCTTCACCCCGAAGTCGATGCTGCGCAACAAGGCCGTGGTGTCCGACGTCCGGGACTTCACCGAGTCGAAGTTCCGTTCGGTGTTCGACGAGCCCACCTACGAACAGGGCGTCGGCGACACCGCCAAGGTCAAGCGCATCCTGCTCACCTCGGGCAAGCTCTACTACGAGCTGGCCGCCGAGAAGGCCAAGAACAAGCGCGAAGACGTGGCCATCGTCCGGGTCGAACAGCTCTACCCGATCCCGACGTACCGCCTCAACGAGGCCCTGGCCAAGTACCCCAACGCGACCGACATCGCCTGGGTCCAGGAGGAACCGGCCAACCAGGGCGCCTGGCCCTTCTTCGGCCTCAACCTCCCCGAGGTGCTGCCCGAACGCCTCGGCCGCCTGCGCCGCATCTCCCGCCGCGCCATGTCGGCCCCGTCCTCGGGTTCGTCCAAGGTGCACGCCGTGGAACAGGCCGAGATCATCGGCGAGGCTTTCGAGCCGACCACGTAGGGTTCGCACGCAACGGCTGACGCCGGGCCAGATCTTCGCGATCTGCCCCGGCGTCAGCCGTTTTCGGACGGCAGGGGCGGATCAGCATCGGATCCGCCCCTGCCGTCCGCTTCCTACTCGTTGAGGGTGATCCAGGCTCGGCCCGAGAGCTGATCGAGTTCGGGGTGGTGCGGGTAGAGGTCGGCGGTGGCGACGATTTTCGCTTCGACCCGGCCCGGCCCGGGGCCCATGCCCATGCCGGTGATCACGCCGTCCGTCGCGTTGATGACACCATTGCTGTCGACGGTGTGGGACTGACCGTTCTCCCTGCCGGTGTCGA
The DNA here is from genome assembly GCF_042650145.1 of Nocardia halotolerans. Classification (NCBI taxonomy): domain Bacteria; kingdom Bacillati; phylum Actinomycetota; class Actinomycetes; order Mycobacteriales; family Nocardiaceae; genus Nocardia; species Nocardia halotolerans. The sequence goes on from NZ_JBHSDL010000014.1 coordinate 897,038, forward strand.
GGTTCTTCCACTGCACCGCCACCCGGTAGGGCGAGCAGTTCTCGCCCGTCTGGACGATTTTCACGCGGACCCCGAGGTGCCCGGCCTGCGGCTGTGGCACCGTCTCGGCGTTGATGATGGCCGCGCAGCCGTTCCCCGGGATCCGGGCGAGCGTCGGGTTGAACTGCACGACTTGGTCGGACGGCAGGGCCGTCGCCGGACTACTGAACCCGACGAGCGCGGCAGCGGCCGCTGCGGCGGCCACCCCGACCCGAACCGAAACTCGCTGGCGTTTTTTGCTTTTCAGACTCATGATCCGAATTTCGCGCACCGTCCCGGGATCGTTAACGCCATGCACACCGACCACGACAACCGGTGCTGGAAGGCGGGCGAGAACGGTCCGCAGGTCGCCGGCGTCACCGACGACCAGGGCAACTGCCGCCGAACTCCATCAACCCCGGCGCGGGCAACCCGATGGTCCATGTCTGGATCGCTGCGCACGAATGCGGCCCGTTCGCGGCCTTGGAGGGTCACGGCGCGGGTCAGGCGGCCGCCGACAGCCTCCCCACGTGGCGGCACCGGCCAGCTCAACGGGCCCTGTCCCCCGATGGCCTAGGATCCGCGGTCATCGGCCCCTCGCTCGTCGCTCGGCGATCGTCTGACCTGGTCAGTATGGCATTGGAACGGTCAGATCGCCCGGTCCACCACCATGGCCGCGCGGATCGCGGCGACCGTGGCCCGTGGGTCGTCAGCCCAGAACACGACGGTGCTCGCGGTGAAGGTGCCGTGCGGGGTGTGGAAGGTCTGCGGTTCGATCAGGTCGACGCGGATATTGGTCGAACTGCCGACGATGACAGCGAGCGTTGTCTCTCCGGTTCCGGTGAGCTGTAGCGTTTTCGCGCTGTCGTAGGGACGCAGCTCGTTGCGTACGGTCCGGATGCCGGCCAGCGAGAGGTCGAGGGTGACCCGGCGCAGGTAGCGGACTCGCAGGAGTTCATCGGTGAGCACGTGGGGGTACACGTGGTGTGCGGCGAGCATGCCGGCCAGCCACAACAGTCCCCAGGCGCCGAGTAGCAGTGCGCCGGCCTGGACCGGTGCCCACGGGATGATCAGGTGGACAGCCGGGATCTCCACGGCGCTGACCAGGAGGAAAGCCCAGAGGAGTCCTGATACCGCGCCCGCGTATCGGATCGGCGTGCCGTCGGCGATGTCGGGTCTGCGGGCGAGGGCGCGCACGAGGCTCACCCAGAGGTCGATTTCGAGGCGGACGAAACGTCTTGCCAGCTGGACCGGGCGCATGGACCCTCCTTTTCAATACATTCGCATTGTAAAGACTCGAGGCAAGGCAATACAAGTGCATTGTGAAAGGATGGGTCCATGCCGAAACAGGTGGACCACAGTGCTCGACGCGCGACGATCAGCGACGCGGTGATGCGCCTGCTCGCCCGCGACGGCCTGGAGTCGATCAGCCTGCGCCATGTCGCCGCCGAGGCCGGGGTCTCCGCGGGCCAGGTGCAGCACTATTTCCCCAGCAAGGAGGCGATGATGGAGTACGCCACCACCACCATCGCCGAGCGGATCGCCGCCCGGATCAGCGCCGCGGGCCCCGATCCCGACCTGCACCGGATGCTCACCGCGCTGCTGCCCACCGACGCCGAATCCGCCGCCGACACCCGGGTCCTGATCGGCTATCTGGCCTTTGCCTCCGTCCGCCCCCAGGTGGCGGCGACCCTGGCCGCCAACGGCCTGGCCTTCCGCGACCACCTCGCCGCCCTGCTCCCCCGGCACCGCGACCCCACCTCCGCGGCCGACACCCTGCTCGCCCTGCTCGACGGTCTCGCCCTACACGTCACCGTCGGTCAGCTGTCCCCCGCCAAGGCCCGAAGCTTGCTGTCCGCCGCCATCGACGACGCTCAGGCTGCCCGCCCCGACCGACGCTGACACCGGACTGGGGAGCAGGGTGACCCCGTGGCTGCCCGAGCCGAACTCAGGGAGCCACGGCCGCACCCGACGCCGCCCGCAACCGCTCGACTGCCGCGGCGGTATCGGCTGTCACCAGTTCCGCGTTGAGCTGCGCACCGGCCATGGCTCCGGCCGCGGCGGCCGCGCCGACCTGTGCCATCGGGTCGGTGGCGTTGCCCGCGACCCACACACCGGGTACGGCGGTGCGGCCGCCGGGTTCGGCGGGGATGTGGTCGCCGATGCCGGACGGGTGGGGTTGCGGGGTGAGCCCGAGGGCGGTGAGGAAGGTGGCTCGGGTGCCGAAGCGGGGTCCGACCACCAGGGCGTCCCGGTCGACGACGGTGCCGTCGGCGAGGCGCACGCCCGTCAACCGGTCATCGGCCGCGAGCACTTCCGTCACCTCGCCGTCGACGATCCGGATACCTTGTGCCATCAGCTTTTCGGTGTCTTCGTCGGTCAACGGTTGCGCGGTGTGCGACAGGAAGACGATGTCGTCGCTGAGCTGGGTGAACAGCAGCGCCTGGTGCATCGACATCGGCCCGTTCGCCAGCACGGCGATGCGCTGATCACGTACCTCCCAGCCGTGGCAGTACGGGCAGTGCAGCACGTCGTGGCCCCAGTGTTCGCGCAGGCCGGGGATATCGGGCAGCACGTCGGCGAGTCCGGTGGCGATCAGGATGCGCCGGGTGCGCACGGTGCGGCCGTCGGCCAGTGTCACCAGGAACTCAGCGGCGTCCGTGCCGTCGCCGGACCCGACAGGTTCGTCGACGCGCGGCGCGGAGCGGCCGCTACCCGGCCCCGAACCCGCTGAGCCCGAGTCTGATTCAGCGATCCGGTCCACCCCGACCGCCTCCCCCGACACGATGTGCCCGCCGTACCCGCGCACCTCGCCGCGCCCCACCTCGAGCAACTCGAGCGGCGACATCCCGTCGCGTCCGAGCAACCCGTGTACCCCGTCGGCTGGTGCGTTGCGGGGTGAGCCCGCGTCGATCACCGCCACCGAGCGCCGTGAACGCGCCAGCATCAGCGCGGCGTTCAACCCGGCGGCTCCGCCACCGAGCACCACCACGTCGTAGAAATCGTTCAACTCTGTCATCTCGACCTCCTTCGAAATCCACAGTGCACCCGACGAGCAGGCGCGGCAACGTTCATTGCCGTTATGGCAAACTGATGGGTATGGACGACCTCGAACACACCCTGGACTCGGTCGGCCCGCGGTTGCGCTCGCTGCGCAAGCAGCGCCGGACCACCCTGGCCGACCTCTCCGCCGAGACCGGTATCTCGGTGAGCACCCTGTCGCGCCTGGAATCCGGCGACCGCAAACCGACCCTGGAACTACTCCTGCCGCTGGCCAAGGCGCACGGCGTCACCCTCGACGAGCTCGTCGACGCCCCACCCACCGGCGATCCACGCATCCACCTGCGCCCGGTCACCCGGCACGGCATGACCATGCTCCCACTCACCAAACGCGCGGGCGGCATCCAGGCGTACAAGATGATCATCGCCCCCGGCGCCCGCGACCGGCCCACCACCCCGCAGGTGCACGAGGGTTACGAATGGCTCTACGTCCTCAACGGCAGGCTGCGCCTGATCCTGGGGGACAACGACGTGGTGCTCACCCCCGGCGAGGCCGCCGAATTCGACACCCACGTGCCGCACTGGTTCGGCCCCGCCGACGAGGAGTCCGTGGAATTCCTCAGCCTGTTCGGCAAGCAGGGTGAACGCGCCCACCTGCGCGCCCGCCCGAAGGGCAGCAGCTGATCTCGGCACGGTGATCCGGCGCCGTGCCGCTCGGCGGCACTCGCCCATAATTCGATCGCAGCATACCCCGGACCGACGGGCCACGACGTCGAATTCCGCCGCTTCCGACGCCACCCGATCGGGGGGATGTTCGCCGAATTCGATGCGCTTAGAATTCATTCGAGGCGAGGACCTTGATCCTCCCTCGAGTTATCCAGGGGCAGCGTTCGGACAGGCATGCATATTTCGCACGCGTGAAATGTCGGCTGCACCGGCGAATGAGGGGTACGCGATGAATTCACAATTCCCGGAAAGACGCCGCGGCGATACCGCGCCAGTGAATTGCCTTTTCCCGGATCGGTTGCCGGCATCATGACCCTGCAATATCGGCTTCGGTGGTTGTCCCTGCACGGTCTACCGCGGGCGGTACTGCGGGTGCAGTCCCGCCGCGGCGACCCCTTCGCCCGGATGATGGGCCCGGAGGGCATCGCCGACCCGCACCCGTACCTGGAACGGATTCGCGCCCAGGGCAAGCTGGTGAAGACCCCGCTCCCCTGGGCGACCTGTGACCATGCGCTGGCCCGGACGGTCCTGCGCGACAACCGGTTCGGGGTGCGCAGTTCGGCCAGGGTCGAGATCCCCCAGTTCTTGCAGAAGCTGGCGAACCGGGTGCCCCCGCCGGCCAATCCGGCCGATCCGCCCGCGATGCTGCGAATGAACCCGCCCGAGCACACCAAGATGCGCAGGCCCGTCGTCTCGGCCTTCACACCGCGCGCGGTCGACAAGCTTCGCGACCGGGTCGAGACCGTCACCGACGAGCTGCTGCACGCGCTACCCGATGACGGCTCGGTGGATCTCGTCGAGGCGTTCGCGTCCCGGGTGCCCATCGCGATCATCTTCGAAATGCTCGGTATGCCCCGCCAGGACCAGGAGAAGTTCCTGCGCTGGGGCGAGGCGATGACACCGATGCTCGACGTCGGCATCTCCTGGCACACCTACGACCGCGCCATGCGTGCCGCGCAGGAGCTCAACGACTACCTCGACGTGCACATCGAACGGTTGCGCCGGGAACCGGGCGAAGACGTCCTGAGCAACATGATCAAGGGCGCCGAACTCGATCACTACGCGCTCAAGGCCAACACCAGCATCATCATCGGCGCCGGATTCGAGACCACCGCCAATCTGATCAGTCATGCCGTGAGCCTGTTGCTCACCCACCCCGAGCAACTGGACCGGTTGCGTGCCGAACCGGAGCTGTGGCCCAACGCCGTCGACGAAGTCCTGCGGTACGAGCCGCCGGTGTTCATCACCGCCCGCTCCGCACTGACCGATCTGGAACTGGCGGGCGTGCAGTTGCCCCAGGGCGCGATGGTCATGCTGTCGCTGGCCGGCGCGAACCGCGATCCGGCCGTCTTCGACGACCCCCACCGCTTCGATGTCGCCCGGTCGAACGCCGGTGAGCACTTGGCCTTCAGCAGCGGCGTGCACACCTGCTTCGGCGCCAATCTGGCCCGGATGGAAGCCGGGCACGCATTGCGCGCGCTGTTCACTCGCTTCCCCGACATGCGCGCGGCCGCCCCACCCCGGCTGCGCCCGCAACTGACTTTCCGCGGCTACGAGCACGTGCCGGTCGAGCTGGGCCGCAGCGTCGATGCGACCCCGTCCGCGATCGGCTGAGACAACCCCCGTTCCGAGCGCAATGTCGCGCCCCTTTTCGAGCAATCGATGTCCCCCGGCAGCCGCCGAAACCGTTCCGGTCGCGTGCCTGCAGTGATAAAAATTTCTTCCCAAAGAGGTTGGCGATGAACTCTGTCCATGCATCCCCCACTGATTCCGTCCCGACGATGCACGAAGGAATCGCGGTCGTGGGAATCGGTTGCCGATTTCCCGGCCGAGTTCGCAATGTGGACGAGTTCTGGAAATTCCTGAGCGAGGCACGCGACGCGGTCCGCGAAGTTCCCGAAGACCGGTGGAATGCCGCCGCTTTCTACGACCGTGACGCGGCCAGGCCCGGACGTATGCGCACCCGTACGGGCGGTTATCTCGACGATGTCTCCTCGTTCGACGCGCATTTCTTCGGCATCACACCCACCGAGGCGGCGCGGATCGACCCGCAGCAGCGGTTGTTCCTGGAAACCACCTGGGAGGCGTTGCAGGACGCGGGCATCGTCCCCGAGCAGATCGCCGGGGAGAAGGTGGCCGTGTACGCCGGGGTCTCCGGCCACGACTACGGCATCATCCAGCTCAATCCGAGCAACCGGAACCTGATCGGCGGTCACACGATGACCGGCGTCACCAATTGCATTGTGGCCAACCGGGTGTCGTATCTGCTGGACCTGCGCGGGCCGAGCATGACGGTGGACACGGCCTGTTCGTCTTCGCTGGTCGCGATCCACCTGGCGATCCGCAGCATCCGGTCGGGTGAGGCGTCGATGGCGATCGTCGGTGGTGTGAGCACCCTGCTGTTGCCCGAGGCCACCATCGGATTCAGTCAGGGCACTTTCCTCTCGCCCGAGGGGCGGTGCCAGTCGTTCAGCCGGACCGGTGACGGCTACATCCGCAGTGAGGGTTCGGGCACGATCGTGCTCAAGCCGGTGTCGGCGGCCGTCGCCGACGGCGACCACATCTACGCGGTACTGCGCGGCAGTGCCACCAATCAGGACGGGCGCACGACCGGCATCTCGGTGCCGAGCGAGGACGCGCAGGCGCAGATGATCATGGACGCGTGCCGGGACGCGGGCGTCGCCGCGTCCGACGTCGGATACATCGAGGCGCACGGAACGGGCACCGCCGTGGGCGACCCCATCGAGGCGCGCGCATTGGGCAAGGCGCTGGGCGCCGGGCGCGACGGCGAGGACGCCTGTGTCGTCGGCGCGGTGAAGTCCAACGTCGGTCACCTCGAGTCGGCGGCGGGCATGGTCGGCATCATCAAGGCGTGCCTGGTCGTGCGCAACGGTGAGATTCCGGCGAATCTGCATGCGGACGAACCCAATCCGGCAATCGACTTCGACGAGCTCGGGCTGCGGCTCGCCCAGACCCACCAACCGTGGCCGAAGACGGGACCACGCATCGCGGGGGTGAACTCGTTCGGCTTCGGCGGATCCAATGCCCACGTGGTCCTGGAGGGCCCGCCGGTCACCGCACCGCAGGCCGAACCGGTGCCCGACAGCGCCGCCGAAGTGCCGGTGCTGTTCGCGCTCAGCGCCAAGACCGACGACGCGCTGCGCGCCTACGCCGCGGACTACGCCGATTTCCTGGCCGACCCGCACAATGCCGCTCTCGGCCTGGCGGCGGTCGCCGCGGCACAGGCACAGACGCGCTCACATCACGACCGGCGTCTGGCCCTGGTGTGCTCATCGGTCGGGCAGCTGCGAGACACCTTGCGCCAGCACGCCAACGGCGCGGGCAGCGCAGCACCCAGTGGCCTCGCGACACCGGGCACCAAGCTGGTTTTCGTGTTCTCCGGTCAGGGCCCGCAATGGTGGGCCATGGCGCGTGAGCTGCTCGCCGACAGTCCCGTCTTCCGCCGCACCGTCGAGCGCGTGGACGTCGAACTGCGCAAGCACGCCGATTGGAGCGTGCTCGAGGAGCTCGGCCGCGACGAAGCCGAGAGCCGGATCGGGGAAACCTTCATCGCCCAGCCCGCGGTGTTCGCGGTGCAGCTCGGGCTGGCCGCGCTGTGGCAGAGCTGGGGCATCGTCGCCGAGGCCGTCGTCGGTCACAGCATCGGTGAGGTGGCGGCCGCCGCCGTCTCCGGCGCGCTGTCGTTCGAGGACGCGGTGCGGGTGATCTTCCATCGCAGCCGGGTGCAGCAGCAGGCTTCGGGCAAGGGCAAGATGCTGGCCGTCGGCCTGCCGTATCACGCTGCCGAGCAGCGCGTCACCGCCTATCGCGGGCGGGTCGAGGTCGCGGCACTCAACGGCCCGGAATCGACCGCGCTGGCCGGTGATCCCGACGCACTCGAGCAGATCCAGCGCGAACTGGAGTCCGAGCGGATCTTCTGCCGCATGCTCCAGGTGCAGGTGGCCTTCCACAGCCACCACATGGACCCGTTGCGCGAGGAGCTGCTCGCTTCGCTGGCCGGCATCACCTCGGGCCCGGCGACGGTGCCGATGTATTCGACCGTGACCGGTGGTGTCGTGCCCACCGGCGGCCTCGACGCCGAGTACTGGTGGCGCAACATCCGTGAACCCGTCCGGTTCGCGCCCACCGTGGACCGCCTCATCGAGGACCAGCACCGCACCTTCATCGAGCTGGGGCCCCACCCCATCCATTCGACCGCCATCGGCGAACTGCTGGACAAGCGCCAGGCCGACGGCATCGCGGTGCCGTCGCTGCACCGCAAGCAGAGCGACCGCGCCACCTTGCTGTCGTCGCTGGGCACGCTGTACACCGCCGGTTACGACCCGGCGTGGGCGAGCGTTTTCGAGGGCCACACCGGGCGGGTGCCGGTGCCGTTCTATCCCTGGCAGCGCGAAACCTACTGGCTGGAAACACCGGAGTCGCGCGACGAGCGCTTCCCCGAACTCGGGCATCCGCTCGTCGGGACCCGCCGGCCCGTGGCCGACGAACCGGACAAGCATGTCTGGGAGATGGTCATGGACACGGCCACCTTCCCGTGGCTCGACGACCACCGCGTGCAGGGGCCCATCGTGTTCCCCGGCGCCGGCCACCTCGATCTCGTGATCGGTTGCCTGACCGAGGTTTTCGGGCCGGACAAGTACTCGGTCGAGAACGTCGAATTCCGCCGCCCCCTGTTCACCTTCGACGACCGGCCCGCCCCCCGGGTGCAGGTGGTGGTGACCAAGTCGATGCACTTCGGCGTGTACAGCCGCCAGGACGGTGACAAGGACTGGGTGCTGCACTCCTCGGGCACCGTGCGCCGGGGCGCTCCCGACACCGAACTGCCCGTGCCGTTCGCCGAGCTCGACGAGCAGTGCCCACTGGAGTTCGACCCGGCGAAGGTGTTCGCGAAGTTCCGCAACAACGGCCTCATGCTCGGCCCGACCTTCCGGGCGATCACCCAGCTGCGCTACGGCGAGTTGTGCTCGCTCGGGCGCATCGATACGCCCGAGGCGATCAGCGACGAGGCCGGGCGGCACATGATCCATCCCGCGCTGCTCGACGCGTGCTTCCAGTCGCTGTCGATCGCGATGGGCAACGATCCGAACACCGAGGACAAGACGCTCTACATTCCCTTCGACGTCAAGCGGTTCAGTTTCCACGCCAGAGCCGGTAAGCGGGTGTTCTGCTACGGGCAGGCCAACGTACTCGACGACCCCGCCTACTGCGAGGGCGATCTGTGGCTGCTCAACGAAGACGGCTCGCTGGTGGCCCACTTCGAAGGGTTCAAAGGCAAGTCGATCACCCAGCCCACCGAGGACCGCGAGACGCTGCTGCAGTGGCTCTACGAGTACCGCTGGCATGCGGCACCGGTGCGCGCGAGGACGCTGCTGCCCGCGGACTTCATGCCGTCGGCGCCGGCGCTGGCGGCGGCCGTGCAGCCGGTCCTCGACGAGATCCGTGACTGGTCGCTCAACCGTGAATACCACGCGGAAACCGAAGCGGCGATGGACGAGCTCTGCATCGCCTACGTGACCGAGGCGTTCCACCAGCTGGGCATGGAGTTCGCCCCGGGACGCACTTTCACCCTGGACGAACTCTCGCGTGAACTGGGCGTGCACGACAAGCACCGCGACTACCTCGCTCGCCTGCTGGAACTGCTGTCCAGGCACGGGATCACCGGCAACGACGGCGACGCCTGGCAGGTGCGCACGGTCCCGGCGCGGGTCGACACCGCGGCGGCGCTGGCCCGGCTGCGCGAGCGGCATCCCGAATGCGAGGCCGAGTACGCGGTGCTCCAGCGCTGCGGCACCGAACAGGCCGCCGTCCTTCGCGACGAGGTCAACCCGGTCGAGCTCATCTTCCCCGAGCACGAGTTCCAATCGGTCGTCGATCTCTACGACACCTCGTTCTCGTTCGAGCGGTGCAATCGCGCGATCGCGACGGTGATCACCGAGGTGGTGCGGGCGCTGCCGGCCGACCGGCCCATCCGGGTGCTCGAGATCGGTGCGGGCACCGCGGGTACCACCGGCTGGATCCTCGACCAGCTGCCGGCCGAGCGCGCCGAATACGTGTTCACCGACATCAGCCAGCTGTTCCTGAACAAGGCGCGCCAGCGTTTCACCGACTTCGGCTATGTGGACTACCGGATCCTCGACATCGAGAACGACATCGCCGAGCAGGGATTCGACCCGCACTACTTCGACATCGTCGTCGCGGCGAACGTCCTGCACGCCACCGAGAACCTGCGTGTCACCCTCGGCAATGTCGAGCGGCTGCTCACCGCGGGCGGGCTCATGGTGGTGGCCGAGGAGACCAACCCGCCGCACTGGGTCGACCTGACCTTCGGCATGACCGACGGGTGGTGGCGGTTCACCGACCGCGACCTGCGACCGCACTACCCGCTGCTGTCGGAGGACGCGTGGCGGGAGTTCCTGCCCACTGCGGGCTTCGCGGACGTCCAGATCTTCTCCGACATGACCGCACCGGAGCAGACGGGCTGCTCGGTGATCGCCGCGCGCGCCCCGCAACGGGATCTCGACGCCCATCAGCCGCGCGTGGAACCGGGCGCATGGGTCGTCCTGGCCGACGCCGACGGCGTCGCCGAGCACTATCTGGCCCAGCTCGGGGCAGCCGCGGCGGGGAGCGTGGTGGTCGCCCGCGCAGCGTCTTTCGAGCAGCTCGACGACCACAACTTCCGGGTCGACCCGGCCAGCGCCGCCGATCTGCGCCGGGTGCTCGAGCTGGTGCGCGAAGCCACCGGCACGGTGGCGGGCGTAGTGCACCTGTGGAATCTGGACTTCGCCACCACCGACCTCACCACCGAGTTGCTCGAGCAGGCGCAGCGCCACGGCGCCTACAGCGTGATCGCGGCGGCGCAGGCGGTCGACCAGCTGGATTGGGCGGTGGCGCCGCGGTTCTGGGTGGCGACGGCCGGTGGTCCGGTCGTCGTGGCCGACGACCGCACCGCACCGTCGCAGCTGCCCGGCTGGGGCATCATGCGCGTGCTGCTCAGCGAGCACAGCAGCCTGCGGGCCAAGATCATCGACTTCGATCCCGCCGCCGGGCCCGCCACGCGGGCGGCTCAGCTGTTCGACGAACTGCTGCACGTGCGGACGACGGAGGAAGAGGTCGCCTACCGTGCCGGGGCCCGTTTCATCGACCGCTTCGAGCATCTTTCGCTCGCCGAGTTCGAGTCCTCGGTCGCGACGCGCACCCGGGTATCGGAGGCGACCGACTTCGTGCTGGCCGTGCCCGCCGAACCCGGAATCGAAGAACTGCGCTACGAGAACCGGGCCGTGCCCGCGCTGGGCCCGAACGACATCGCCATCCGTCCGGCGGCGACCGGTCTGAACTTCCGCGATGTGATGCTGACGCTGGGCATGTTGTCCGAGGGCGCGACCTCCGGTGGCTTCTACGGCGAGCACATCGGGGTGGAGTGCGCGGGTAGCGTCACCGAGGTCGGCTCGCAGGTCACGGCCTTCGCCCCCGGCGATTCGGTGATCGCCTTCGCCCGTGGGTGTTTCGGTTCCCGGGTGGTCACCGACGCGCGGCTGGTCCACCCGGCGCCCGCCGGCCTGTCGGCCGCCGACGCCGCGACGCTGCCGATGGCCTATCTGACCGCGTGGTACGCGCTGGTGGAGGTGGGCAGGTTGCGCGCGGGCGAGCGGGTCCTGGTGCATGCCGCGGCCGGCGGTGTCGGCTTGGCCGCGGTCCACATCGCGCATCGGCTCGGCGCGACCGTGCTCGCCACGGCGGGTAGCCCGGAGAAACGGGCCTACCTGAGCGACCTGGGCGTGGCCGGGGTCTTCGATTCCCGTTCACTGACCTTCGCCGACGAGATCCGGAGCAGCTACGACGGCGTGGACATCGTGCTGAACTCGCTGCAGGGCGAGGCCATTCCGAACAGCCTGGCGCTGCTGAAGCCGCACGGCCGGTTCATCGAGATCGGCAAGAAGGACATCTACGACGACTACAAACTGGGGTTGAAGCCGTTCGGCAACAACCTGAGCTACTCGGCCGTCGACATCGACCGCATGTTGCTCGAGGCACCGGACCGGTGCGGCGAGGCCATGACGGCAGTTCTCGAACACGTGCGGGCGGGCACCCTGCCGCCGTTGCCGCACACCGATTTCGATGCCGCCCAGTTCGCCGCGGCGTTCCGGTACATGGCCGGTGCCCAGCAGATCGGCAAGGTCGTGGTCGAATTCGATCCCGGCACCGAGGTGCTGATCCATCCGAGGGCCACCGGTGAGGAGCCGTTCGACCCGGCCGGCACCTACCTCGTCACCGGCGGCTACACCGGTTTCGGCCTGCGGACCGCGCAATGGCTGGCAGGCAAGGGCGCGCGCACGATCGTGCTGGTCGGGCGCCGGGCCCAGCTCGACACCGAGAACGAGCAGCCGATCGCGGACCTGCGCGCCGCGGGCGTCGACGTGGTGCTCGAACGTGCCGATATCGCGGTCGAGGCCGAGGTGGTCGGCCTGCTGGAGCGGGTCGCCGCGCTACCGCCGTTGCGCGGCGTCTACCACGCCGCCATGGTCATCGCCGACGGCCCGCTGGCCACCATGACCGAGGAGGAGTTCCTGCGGGCGATGCGGCCCAAGGTCGACGGTGCCTGGCATCTGCACACCCACACCCGCGCGCTCGACTTGGACGCGTTCGTGATGTTCTCGTCGATGAGCTGGAACGTCGGCACGCCGGGCCAGGCCAATTACGCCGCGGCGAACGGCTTCCTGGAGGCGCTGGCCGTCCACCGCCACCAGCTCGGGCTGCCCGCGCTGACGGTGAACTGGGGCGCCATCGCCGAGGTCGGGTTCGTGGCGCGCAACAAGCTCGACACACTGTCCTGGCTGGGCTGGACACCCATCTCACCCGACCACGCCCTCGATTTCATCGGCCGCTGCCTGGTACAGGGAGTCGACCGCGCCAGCGTTTTCGGCGTGAACTGGGCGAAGATGAATCAGGTCATGCCGATCGTGCGGAGCTCGCCCCGGCTGGCGCACCTCGCGGTGGGCGACACCGCGGGCTCGGCGGCCGCGTTCGGTACCGAGGGGCTGCGCGCCGAGCTGTTCGACCTGCCGGACGAGGACCGGCTGTCGCGATTGACCACCGCGCTCGCACAGCAGATCTCGCGGATCTTCGACATGCCGGTCGAGCGCCTCGCCCGCGATGTCGGCCTGACCGATCTCGGCATGGACTCGCTGATGGCCGGCCAGATCCGCAACATGCTGGCCAAGCATCTCGAGATCGACTTCCCGACGATGGGCCTGATGCGCGGTCCGACGATCACCGAACTGGCCCAAGAGGTGCTCGCGCAGGTCGACGGCGAAATCACCGGTGTCGCACCGGCACCGGCCCCCGCCACCGGCCCGGAACGCTGGATCCGCACGGTGGTCGGGCGCTCCAACACCGCCTCGGTGCGACTGTTCGCGCTGCCCTTCGTCGGTGGCGGCGCCTCGGTGTTCACCCCTTGGCCCGACTACCTGCCGGACTCGGTCGAGACGGTGGGAATCCAGTTCCCCGGCCGCGAGGAACGGCTCGGTGACACACCGGTCAGCGCGTTGCCGGAGTTCGTCGCGGAGCTGGCCGAGGCCATGTTGCCCTACCTGGATCGCACCTTCGTGATCTACGGGCACAGCATGGGCGGGTTGCTGGCCTACCAGCTCACCAAGTACCTCGAACAGCATTACAACGAGGTGCCGATGAAGTTGGTCATCGGTGGGTGGCCCGCCCCCACGCTGGTGGAGAAGTACGTGCGGGGCCTGGCCCACATCCGCGACGGTTTCGATCTCGACAGCGAGTCCGACAGCCGGGTGCTGGCAGTTCTGCGGGACAACAAACTGCTCGACATCCCGGTGGCCGAAGAAGCCTCCATCCTGCACTGGATGCCGTCGATCCGGGCGGATCTGAAGATGCTCGGCGACTACCGCTTCGGCAACGGCTACACCCTGCGCGCCCCGATCTCGGTCCTGCGCGGCGCCGACGACCCGGTGTTCGACGAAGACCAGATGCAGGGCTGGGGCAAGTTGACCAGCGGCGGGTTCGCCCTCACGACCGTGCCCGGTGGGCACCTGTTCATCCAGAACCCGGACCCGCAGGTGCTGCGCACGATCACCCAGGAGCTGTCCGCCGAGGACACCTTCCCGAACTTCACCAGCCTGGCTTACGGGCACTGAGCCGGCCCACGGACGAACAGCACGAACGGGGAACACTGATGGAGCAGAAGAAGCGGTACGACGTCGTCATCTGTGGTGGCGGCCTGGCGGGGCTCACCCTGTCCCGGCAGCTCGCGCGGGCCATGCCCGACCTCACGGTGCTGGTCCTGGAGCGCAGCGGCGGCGACATCCCGGACGGGGCGTACAAGGTGGGTGAGGCCACGGTCGAGGGCGGCGCCCAATATTTCGGCGAACAACTCGGCCTCACCGGGCAGCTGAACCGGCGCCACCTGCACAAGCTCGGGCTGCGGATGTTCTTCGGCGATGCGCAAGGGCCGCTCGAACTGCGGCCCGAACTGGGTGCGCGGCGATTCCCGCGGGTCACGTCCTATCAGATCGACCGCGGCAGATTCGAGCGTGATCTGCGGGCGGGCGCCGCCGAGCTGGGCACCCATCTCATCGAGCAGGCGAAAGTACTCGACGTCGAACTGTCGACCACCGACGACGACCACATCGTGCACTTCGAGGTGGCCGGCGAGACCGCTGAGCAGACAGTGCGGGCGCGCTTCGTCGTCGACGCGTCGGGCCGCCAGCGGATCTTGCAGCGCAAGCTCGGGCTGAGTGCCCCGAGCCCGCACAAGATCAATTCGGCGTGGTGGCGGTTGCGCGGCGAGTACGACGTCGAGCGGATGACCGACACCACGAACCCGGCGTGGCGGCCACCCACCCAGGAACGCCGGTGGTTCTCCACCAATCACCTGATGGGCACCGGGTACTGGGTGTGGATGATCCCGCTGGCCTCCGGCAACACCAGCATCGGCATCGTGACCGACGAGGATATTCATCCCTTCGGGACCTACGGCACGCAGAAGAAGGCGCGCCAATGGCTCGGCGAGCACGAGCCCACCCTGGCGTCGTTCATCGACGACGCCGAGCAGCTCGACTTCCTGCAGGTGCGCAACGCGAGTTATGGCTCCCGGCAAATCTTCTCGCAGCACCGGTGGGCCTGTGTCGGTGAGGCCGGCGTCTTCCTCGATGCCTTCTACAGTCCGGGTTCGGATTACATCGCCTACACCAACACGATCACCACCCGCATGATCGAACTCGATCGCCGGGGTGGGCTCACCGCCGAGGTCGCCCAGACCTTCAATCGGCTGATGCTCGAGGACATGTGGCCCAACTACTTGGGGATGTATCACCAGAACTACTCGATCTTCGGCAACGCGCCCGCCATGTTCACCAAGGTGATGTGGGATACGTCGTTCTACTGGGCGCTGCCCTCGCAGTTGTTGTTCCGGGGGTTGATCGGCAACGAGGACGCGGCGGCCGAATTCCACCCCATCGCCACACGATTCCAGGGTATCCAGGCGCGCATGCAGGCGAACCTGCGTGCGTTCGGCGCCCAGGCCACCGAGCCGGACAAGTATCTGTTCGTCGAATACAGCAAGGTGCCGATCTGCGCCCAACTGCACCTGGACCTGCTCACCGAGAAGACCGCCGACCAGACCTTCGGCGACATGCGGCGCAATGTCGACCGGCTCGAAGCGTGGGCCGAGTCGTTCGAGCAGGAAGTCGGCGCGCGGTTCGACCTGCCCGCGCGGGAGCCGGCCGTCGCCGGCGGTCGCTGACGAAGAATCCAAGGAGCATCACATGAGACAGTTCGAAGGCCGGGTAGCCGTGATCACCGGCGGCAGCCGTGGGATCGGCAAGGCACTGGCACTGGCGCTGGCCGAGCGAGGTGCCTCGGTTGTCATCGGCGCGAAGACGATGGAAACCGGCGGACGGTTGCCGGGCAGTGTGCCGGAAACGGTGCGCGAGATCGAGGAACGCGGCGCGCAGGCACTGGGCGTGCGCTGCGATGTGCGCAGCGAAGCGGATCTGCAGAACCTGGTGGACCGCACGGTCGAACGGTTCGGCCGGCTCGACATCCTGGTCAACAACGCCGGTGCGATGTGGTTGCAGTCGGTCGAGGGCACGCCGCAGAAACGCTACGACCTGGTGATGGCCGTCAACGCCAGGGCGCCGTTCCTGCTGGCGCACCACTGTATTCCGCATATGCGCCAGGGCGGCTGGGGCCACATCGTCAACTTGAGCCCACCGCTGGACCCGGAGGGAATTCAGCACATGGGCGGCAAGGTGGCCTATATGTCGTCGAAACTCAATGCCACGCTGATGACGCTGGGCTTGGGCAAAGAAGTGGCGGCCGACGGCATCGCCTGCAACACGCTCTGGACGCGCACGCTGATCGGCACGGCGGCCACCCAGAATCTCGGCATCGGAAATCCGGCTGACTGGCGCACCGAGGACATTGTCGTCGACGCCATGTTGGCTGTGCTGGAACAGGATCCGGCGAAGTTCACCGGAAATTCCCTCATGGACGATGAGGTGCTGGCACAGTTCAAGGGCATCGACGATCTGTCGCGGTATCGGTTCGTCCCCGATACGGAGCCGACACCGATGACGTGGGAACGCTGGGACCTGGTGGCCGAGGTCGCGCAGCAGATGTATTTCTCCGCCCTGGCCGCCGCCAATGCGCCGAAAACACCCCAACAATAGAGGAGCTGTCCATGCCAGATGAAACCGTCATCACCGGGCACGACGAGATCGTCAAGCACGCGATCACGGCATTCGACCATCTGCCGATCCCGCCCGGCGTCGAGCTCGCACTGCCCCCGCCGTCGACGACGACTCTGGGCTTGCAGTACCAGGAATTCGTTGTCGGCCGATCGCTGTCGGCCACGGTCGAGATCCCGGCGCAGTACGGCAATGTGATGGGGTTGCTCCAGGGTGGTTTCCTCGCCGCGATGTTCGACGATCTGATGGCGCCGCTCAGCTATCTGACCGCGAAGAACCCGACGACGACCATGGACCTGACAACGCATTTCATGCGCCCGGTGTTCGTCGGCGAGCGCCTGACCCTGACGGCCACGATTCGTAAGCCCGGCCGGTCGGCGATCTATATCGCCGCCGAGGCACACAACGGGAACGGCAAACTCGCGGCGACGGCGATCTCGACACTGCAGGTGATGCAGTTGCCGGCGCCCTGACCACGGCGGCAGCGCACAGCGGCGACCCCGGTGGGATTCCATCGGGGTCCGCCTGTGTGTGCCGGGGACAATGGCGAATTCAGGCCGAGGTGCGCCACGATTCCGCGCGCACGGCCACGACCGCCGCTTCTATTCGGCTGTTCACCCCGAGTTTCGCGAGAATTCTGCTGACATGCTCTTTCACCGTGTCCGGACTGATGAACAGCCGTGCCCCGACTTCACGGTTCGACAGTCCGTCGACGATGAGATAGAGGATTTCGGTTTCGCGACCGGTCAGCAGGGAAAGGCGCTGGTAGGTGTCCGGGTCCGCTTCGATGCGATCAGCGTGCTCGAGTGCCGCGGTGGCGAGGATGATTCCCGATGCCGCCACCTCCAGCGCATCGAGAATCGCGTCGGCGCGGAAATCAGCGGCCAGCAACAGATCGACCTCGAGTGTCTGTGGGGCCGTTTCCTTGTGTACGAGCAAAGCGATGAGTGGCCGGCGATCGAGCGACCGTAATTGCCGCACAACGGGCGCCAGCCCGGCTCGCGGATCCGTCGACGCGTCGAGCAGCACGATGTCGGGCTGCCAGCCCGCGGCCGTGGCCACCATCGCCGGAATCGGGGCGAGCCGAATCTGTTGATTCGGTCTGCTCGCCCGCTGGAATTCACCATTTATCGTCGAGCAGCCGGACTCGGCGACCAGTGTGCGGCGCGGTGGCAGTCGAATGTCCAGTCTCATATCTCACGATCCCTACCACGGCGCCATCAAGGCGACGTGCGCTGAAACAGGCCGATTCGGTGGCGAATCAGCAGTCGAGTCAGTTGTGCCGGAGATATCGCTGCAGTGCCAATGGCGGCCATCGAGCGATGATCTCGGCGAGGTCTTCGGGACGATCCCGGGCCACGAGATGGCGGGCGCCTTCGATCGGAACGACCGTGGTGTGTGGCGCCAGCCGCACGAATCGATCGACGTCATCGTCGTCGATGGGTGATTTGCCGTCGGCCCGGATCAGCAGGATGGGGACGTCGAGGACATCGGTGGCCCGCCCGAGCTGGGGAATGCGGGCGAGGAGATCTTCGACGAGCTCGGTGTACGGACTGTGATCGATTGTGGTGGTGAGGAATTCGAGTACACGTTCGGGGTTCATGGTGGACACCGCGTCGACGAGCACCAGGCCGGCGACACGTCCGCGCACCTCCGCGTCCGCGAGCGCGACGATCGCGGCCAGTCCGCCCAGTGACGCCCCGACAACGACGCACCCGGACTGTTCGGCGCGCACCATCGCGGCGATATCGGCCGCGCACGGCGCCACTGTTCGCGCTTGCCCGCCACTGTCGCCGTGCCCGCGCAGATCGAAGGCGACACATCGATACCCCGCCGCGACGAGGCTCGAGACCACCGGATCCCACACGCGGGAGCGCTCACCACCGGCGTGGAGCAACAGCACGGTCGGCCCGGCGCCGGCGGCGAGTCCACGCAGAACGGTGCCGTCGGGGCGCGTCAGACGACGCAGGCACGGGGCCGAGGGATCGTTCATATAAGACCTTCCGCGTTGCCCACGTCTCGTCGAAGAGTCGACTCGATGAGAAAGACGATTGCGTAATGCACTGCCCGACAACAGGTTAAGTTTGTGATGTCGATGACTGCGGCGTCGAAGTCCCGTTGGATCAGTAGCCTAAGCGCATTACCTTGACCGGTCAAGGTAACGTAGGCTATGTGACCACCTCACGTGTACGGCGCTCCCCGGAGGAGGCCCAGCGCCTGATCCTGGACGCCGCCGAGCGACTACTCGCCAGCGGCGGTGTGGCCGCCGTGCAGGTCCGTTCGGTTGCCGCCAGTGTCGGCATGACCGATGCGGGCCTCGGGCACCATTTCGGTACTCGCGATCGCCTCCTGGAGGCGCTGCTGCGCCACGGTGGGGCCAAGATCACCTCCGGCCTCCAAGAGGTGGTGGAGTCCAGCCTCGTCCAGTCCGCGGACCTGTGCAGGTTCGTGGACACCCTCGCGGCCTTCTACCGGCAGGGCTACGGCGAGCTGGCGATCGCGCTCCATGCCGCCGGGTGGCGCGATTCCGGGTCCGGGATGCTGAATCCCGTGGTCGAAGCACTGCATGCGCTGCGCCCCGGCAACGGCGCCGGCATCCCGATCGACGACACCCGGCTCGCGGTCGCGGCGCTGCATCAAGCCGTCGCCACCGAATCCGTCTACGGGACGGTCTTCCGGCGCAGCGCCGGGATCACCGGACCGGAAGCCGACGATTCGCAGCGGCAACTCCGCTGGTGGACAACAACCCTCACCCGCGCCCTCGGCATCGGTGATCCACGGCCCTCGCCGGCGGAGCCGTCCGGGCACACGAGCTGAGCGTGCTCGCCCCGTCAGCTCGCCGCCGCCAGCACCTGCCGCACCAGTTGCTCGGTCAACGGGGCGGGCACGGCGTGCAGCGCGCTCATCCGCAGCAGAGCACCGCCGATGGCATCGGATTCCAGTGACCGGCCGGCCTGGGCATCACGCTGCATCGACGACATCGCCAGATCCGGGAAGGCATCGTAGAAACGCAGTGCCGCCTCGACATCCACCTCGACACCGCAGGCCCGGCTGATCTCGGCGATCTCCCCGAGCACCGCGACCAGCTCCGCACGATGCTCGGTCCGGATCGTTCCGATCGGGGCGCGATAGTGGGTCGTCATCAGCGCGAACGGTGCCAGCGCGACGAGTTTGCGCCAGAGCATGGCGGTCTCGTCGTCCTGGACGCGGGCCACGATGCCCGCGCCGGTGAGCGTGGCGGCCAGTGCGCCGAGCTGATCGCGCGCGCCGTCGGCGCCCGCGAGATCGACCTCGACGAACGAGCTGCCCTGCACGATCAGGCCC
Source organism: Nocardia halotolerans (assembly GCF_042650145.1). NCBI lineage: Bacteria > Bacillati > Actinomycetota > Actinomycetes > Mycobacteriales > Nocardiaceae > Nocardia > Nocardia halotolerans. The sequence goes on from NZ_JBHSDL010000014.1 coordinate 916,837, forward strand.
GGTTCGGTCCGGGTCGATTCCACCCGGATCACCCCTGGTGCGACCAGTTCCGGCCGATACCGCTTCCGGAGAATGCCGGGATGTTCGATCCCGTTCAGCAGTGGCACCAGCAGTGCCGTGCCGGCGACGTCGGGATCGATCCGCTCCAACGCCGACATCAGGTCCGGCTGCTTCACCGCGATCAGGCATGCGTCGACAGGCTCACGCAATTCGGTGTCCGCCGCTACGGCGACGTCGAACTGCCCGAACTGCGCGCTGCGGACCCGCATCCCGTCCACCCGCAGGCTGTGCACGGTGTCGGGCCGGCCGAGGAAGATGACCCGATGCCCGGCTCTGGTGAGCAACGCCCCGAGCAACCCGCCGATGCCACCGGCCCCGAGCACGGCGACCCTCAGCTGCGTGGATTCCGCCATCGTCACACCTTTCCGAGATCTGAGTTTCACAACCTGTTCAGCGCTGCCGCCGGGAACGGGCTCACCTCACGGTGATCCGTCGGTGCCGGGCAGCCAAACATCGTCGGCACCGATATCTTTCACCTGGTAGCACCCCAGCGCACTGAGAATCAGGCGCATTTCCAGCGCGAGACATTCGAGCAACGCCGCCAGGCCCCGGTCGGGGTGCTCATCGGCGGCGATCAGCGCCGCGCGCCCGAGGCCGACCGCCGAGGCACCCAGGGCCAGGCATTTCACCGCCCGGCCGCCCTCCCAGATCCGGCCCGACACCAACAGGTTGTGACCACGGGCGTCGATGCGCCGCAAGCATTCGGCCAGCGGCAGGCCGACCTGGTCGAGGAACCCGAGCGGCGCCCAGCCGGTGCCGCCCTCGGCGCCGTCCACGGTGACCGAGTCGGCACCGGCCGCCCACGCGAGGGCCGCCGCCCGGTCGACATCCCGGGCGGGCGGCAACTTCACCCACACCCGGCAGCGCGGATAGTTGTTGCGCATCAACTGGATCTGTCGCCGCAAGATCTCTTCGTCGAAGGTGCCGGGCGTACCGCAGCGCAGCACCGGGGCGTCGGCGTCGCCGTAGATGTCGACCAGGTCGTACTGCGCAGCCAGTCGTTGCGCTCGTTCGCGCGGGACCAGGGTCATGCCACCCAGACCTGGCTTGGCGCCCTGTCCGACCTTGAGTTCGAAAGCCAGGCGGCCGGTGCTCGACAGCGCTTCCACGGCGGGATCGCTGTACACCAGATTCCACACCTCCGCGTCCGCGTCCTCGGTGCTCTGCTGCACGACCACACCACCGACACCGTCGGCCACCGATTTCGCGTACTCGGCGATGCGCAGCAGCAAAGCGCCCGGTTCCTCGTCGACGTGGCGGCCGTAACCGGACACCGGGACGATGTTCTCCCCGATCACCATCGGCACGCCCGCCGCCGCGGCCTGGCGGGCCACCGCGGCACCGAGGTCACGCGAGGCGGCCGCCGTCGAACCGAACGCCGAGATGTAGACCGGCAGAGTGGAGTTCAAGCCACCGATTACGGTGCCGAGGTCGACGTCGCCCACCAGCGGTTCACGACCGAGTTCGAGCATGGCCGCCATCCGTTTCGGGACGAACACCGGCGGCACCAGCCGTGCCCGATCGAGGGCGTCGGTCGCGGCCGGCGGCGCTGACGCCCCGAACAGTGCCGAACCGTACCGATCCCGGTCGGGAAAGACCGCGCCGGCACCCACCCGCGCGCGGGCCCGCACCTGCTGCTCCGGGAATCCGTTCGCGGACAACGTGCGGGCCGCACTGCCGGGTTCGGTCACGGCCGCGCCTGCCCCGGCAGCTTGGGGTAGGCCGTGGCCTCCCAGACCGCGTCCAGCCCGCCGAGGAACCGCGTGAACCGCTCGACACCGAGCCCGAATCCGGCACTGGGCGGCAACCCCTTGCGCGCCAGCGTGAGGTACCACTCGTACTTCGCGGGATTCTCACCGGTCTCCCTGATGCGCCGCATCACCCGGCCGTAGTCGGCTTCCCGCTCACTGCCGCTCATCATCTCGCCGAACCCGCCGGGAAAGATCAGGTCGAAGTTGCGCAGCACACCGGGTTCCTGTGCGCTCTCGCGGTCGTAGAACCCGCGCGACCCCTTCGGATAGTCGGTGATGAAGAAGGGGATTTCGCGCATCGTTGAAATGAGTTCCTCACCGACCCAGTCGATTTCGGTGTGCTCGTCCTGGGGATGGCCGAGTTCACGCAGGTCGCCGACCACCTCCGAATGCCGTTGCCTGCCGTAGCGCCGCGCGACGGCACGGGTGAGTTCGCCCTGATCGCGGCCCAGGATCTCCAGTTCACGACCGCACGTGGCCACCACGTGCTCCACGCAGTGCCGGGTCAGCCGTTCGGCCAGGTCCATGGCCTGCGCACGGGAGCCGTGGGCGAATTCGACATCGAGCTGATGGAACTCCACGAGATGCCGGTGGGTCACCGCCGTCTCCAGTGGTTCCAGCCGGACGTTGGGTGCCAGGCAGAAGATCTTGCCGAAGCTGAGCAGAGACGCTTGTTTGTAGAGGATTCCGCTGGTCATCAACTTGTACCGATGGCCGTAGTAGTCGATGTCCACCTGCTTGGCGCCACGGGCGCCCGGGTCGGTGACCGGCCCGATGATCGGCGGCAGCAGTTCGGTGAAACCCTCCGCGGTGAGGAACTCCCGTGCACCGGCGAGGAATTTCGCCTGCATCGCCAGGGTCGCGACGGTCCGTGGTGAGGTCAGGTGCAGATACGGCGCCGGCGGGCTGGTGGTCATCGATTCGGTACTCACGAAATCTCCCTGCGCGAATGTTGGTCAGTGGATCGGTTACAGCACCCGGTGTTCGAGTCGCCGTAGGGCTTCGTAGGACTGCTGTATCCGCGCGGCATCGTGGTGGACGAAGAACACCACGCCGGGTGCGGAGTTGAGGTCGACTGTCGGTGTGGTCGGTTCCCCCTCCCCGGCCCGGAAGCGCGCGCTCTCGAAGGCCGGTAGCCGGGCCAGTTCCTCGGCGAGCCGGGCCCGGGGAAACGCGACCTTCCGGTGGGCGATGAGGTTGACGCAGCGGGCCGCCGCCCGCTGCTCGTAGCGCGCCGGGCGCGCGGCCAGTGCCCGGCCGGCACCGGCGTAGCAGTCCAGCGTCAGGTCCACCTGATTGGCACCGGTGCATTTGTCCAGCGCCGCGGGTTCGGCCAGCCCGGACAACCGTGCTCCGGTCTCGAGCAGCACCGGGCCCTCGACGGTTTCGATCAGCTCGGTGTGCGCGGGTCCGTTGACCACGCCAAGAGCGTCCAGGCAGCCGCGAACGTAGGCGAGTATCGGCGGCAGTCGCCGGTCGGCCGGAGAGACCAGTTCCTCGAAATCATAGATCCGGTGCCGGTGCGCCACGGTCCGCTTGCGGCTGATCCACGCGTCGGTGAACCAGTGCGTTCCATCCCGGCTGACCGAGTTCACGACGTATTCGTCGCCCTCGAGATACTCCTGGGCCAGCACCTCGTTGTTGACCCGCAACATCAGGTTGGTCTTGCCCACGATGGTCGCGACCGCCGCGCGCACATCGTCATCGTCGGCGCAGACGAACACCGCATCGGACCCCGCACTGTCCAACGGCTTGACCACGATTCGGTCCAGTCCCGCGTCGCGGCGCCACCGCAGCACGGCCTCGGCGTCGTCGCCGCGGTATTGCCGGGCCGTGCGCAGACCCGCCGCGGCCACGGCCGCGAGCATGTGGAATTTGTTGCGCCGCAGCTGGGACCGGGCCGGATCGTTACCGCGCAGGCCGAGTTCACCGGCGATCTCGTCGGCGGCTTCCACACCGAACTCGCTGGCGGGGATCACCGCCACCGGATCGGCCGCCGCTATCCGGTGCACGACGTCACCGCCGCTGCCCGGATAGGTCAGGTCCGCGTCGAACAGGCCGGCGGGCAAGCTCGCGGCGAAGACGGCGGGCAGTTCCCGGCGCGATCGCACATGGATCAGGCGATAGTCGGGCGCGGCTCGCCTAGCCAGCAGCGCACCGGTGGACAGCGCGTCCACCAGGACCACGGTGGGCCGATTCCGGCGGTCCGCGATCATCGCGGGTCCAGCGCGTGCTCGGTGCGCTCGTCGTAGCGGCGCGCGACGTGGTTGAGCGTGTCGAAGAGGCGATCCGACGTCAGCTCCGGCCGCGCGGCGCGCTCGGCGCTACGCGGCAACGGGAGCCGGCCCCGAGAGCCCCACACCAGGGCACCGCGTTCGTCGATCAGACAGGTCGTGGCTCCCCTGTTGTCCTGGTGCAGGCAGAACGGAACGTCGAGCAGACCCCGGGCGAACGCCTGGATCAGGGCGGTACCGACGTCGCGGTGCAGGCCCAGGACCGCGTCGACGAGCAGCCGTGCCTCCGTCAGGATCTCCGCGCGGTAGCCGAGCTCGACCGCGGTGACGGGGGCGGGTGGGCCGGCGGATTCCGCCGACGCCAACCGCAGTGCGGCCACATTCTCCGACACCGACGGGATCTGCCACGCTTCCGAGGCCGTTTTCACGATCAGCCGCTCACATCCCGCGTCACGAGCCAGCCGGGCGCTGTCCCGGATCAACCGGGTGGCGCCGTCCGGAGTTCTGGGGAACAGCCCCATATAGGTGTAGAGCACCACGTGGCGGACCGTTGCACTCAGATAGGTCTCGGCCAGCGCCCGCAACGCGAGCACCGCGCCCCGGTCCTGCGCGGGCAGGGTGCCCTGGGTGTAGCTGAGCGACAGATGGCGGATCCCGTGCTGCTGGAAGAAGCACCCTTCCAGCACCGCCACGGCCACCAGCAGCGACGGCGGGCACAGCTGCCCCAGCAGGCAGCCACCGAAGCTCTCGATGTGGCCGGATTCGGTTTCGCCCGCCAGGTACCGGCAGCTTTCCGACCAGGCGGCCACCGTACGTTCCAGCGGCAGCCGGCTGTAGGGCAGGCAGTAGGACACCGGCCCACCCTCGGTGGCGTCGAGCCCGGCCTCGACCAGTCGGCGAAAAATCCACTGCGGCAACGCGGTACCGTGGCGCACCTGCACCGGGAAGCCGGGTCCGTGCAGCTCGTCTAGCAGCGCGCTGGTCACCGCGACCGGATGCGACACCAGCGGGTAGCCGTTGAGCTCGACCCCGGCGGCGAGCTGAGCGAGCGGGGTGTCGTGGTCGCCGACGCGGGTGTAGCTGTCCACGGTCAGCGTCCCGACGACCGGCAGGTCAAGGGCGGCGAGCTGGGACAACCCGGACCGCATCGCCGCCGGGCGACCGAATCCCATCCGTGGTTGCACCACCAGCCGGCCGGCGCGGGCGCTGTCGGCGACAAAGCGATCGAGATGACTCACCTCAGCGTCCTGAGATCAGTTCGACGACCGGCACGCCCGTGCGCGGATCGACGGTCCGCACGCCGTGCTTGTGTGGATCACCCGAACGCACCCGCGCCATCACGGTGTCCCGGCGGGAGAAGTCCACCAGGGCACTGTCGTAGAGCGTGCGCAGATGATCGATGGACAGCCCGGACACCTCGGCGAGCCAGTCGGCCTCGGCCTCGGTGCCGGGTTCCGCGCGCAGGGCCGCATGGCATCGGTCCGCCCGGTCGACCCGGTCGGGATGGCAGCGCTCGAGGAAGGCCACCAGGCGTTGTCCCTGGTCGGTGAACGGAGAGAACACCATCGCGGCCAGGGCCCGCTCGGGCAGGTCGAAGGCTCGCCGGGCGAAGTCGGCGGCCACGGTACGCCGCTCGCTGACCTTCGCCGGCGTGTCGTAGCGGCCAAGGGCCAGCTGGATGAGGCGGTCGGGCATCTCCTTCTTGCGCATCATCGTCTCGGCGAACTCCAGGTACTCACCGATGCCGGCCGCATAGCTGCGTTCCTCGACCAACTCGGCCCGCAGCCCGCGCAGGTGCGCCATCAATGTCGGGTTGGCGCAGTCGGACTCGGTGAAACTGAAGGCCAGGTCGTCGAACCGGAAGCCGAGAAAGTCGACGATCAGGTCCCAGTGATCGTGTACCCGGTAGCTCACCGAGTCGTAGATCGAGACGAAGCGCGGCTGCGCACTCCGGTCGCCGACGGCCACCGAACGCTCGACCACCTGCGCTTCGCCGCCACCACCGAACAGCTCGCGGTAGTACGCGTCGCCGATGCCACGCAGCGCCCGCAACAGGTCCGAGAACACCATCGTCCCAGCCTGATCGGGCTCGATGCCGATGTCGCGGGCCAGCCGGCGGATCCACGCGGCGTAGAGCGCCTGCTCACGGCGGGAGTCCCCGGTCATGATCGCGTCGACGCCCCCGTCCCACCACGCGGCCCGGCCGTAGAAGTCGGCGACCGCCAGATTGCAGCTGTTGCAGAAGGTCGGCCGTCCGTCACCGGCCGAGCGGTGGCCGTTCATGAGGACATCGACCCGGTTGACGGTGACCAGGCTTTCCGGCAACGGCAGATCGACCCGGAAGGGGCGGATCTCGGTGCGGTCGACGGTGAGCAGTTCGGCGCGGTCGTCGTCGAGCATCCGCAGCGCCGCGTAGACCCGCTCGATGTTCTCCATCACCGCGAGTGGCACACCGGCATGTCGCATGTTGGCCACGCGCACCGTGAACGTGCGGCCGTGCTCCAGGCGCAGATGCAGCTGCACGGCACGCACGAAGGCCACGACATAGCTGCTGTCCTTGCCGCCGCCGTAGGCGACCATGACCTTGTGCGCACCGATCCCGTCGATGCCACCGGCGGCGTCGAGCAGTTCCTGACCCAGCGCGCGGACACCCTGCCGCTCGGCTTCGGACAGGTACTCGATCAGGCATCGGTACAGGTTGAGGTCGTCGTGATAGGTCACAGCGGCACCGCCTCGAAGCAGAAGTTGTCGATGATTTGCCTGATACCGGCCTCGGCCGCGTGTTCGTTCTCGTGCAGCACGATGAACCGGCCGCAGTGCACCGCGTCGTAGGAGCCGCCCGGATCCAGTACGTCGCCGGGCGCGGGCAGCAGTTCGCGCCAGATGATGGGCACCCGCTCGCGCATGGACGCGGCCTCGACCACGCGCACGGCGTGATCGGGTTTGGGCAGCACCAGCCAGCCACCGGAGGGGTCGCCGACTTTGGTGAGCGCCGGGACCGCCTGTCCGGCAAGGGCGCGGAGCCACACCTCGTAGAGATTGATGCCGAACAGCTTGTTCAGCAGATGGGGCACCTCGGCCCCGCCGACCCGGCCGCCGACTTCCAAGAACACCAGTTCGCCCGCGTCGGTCACGAACAGTTCCAGGTGAAAGGGGGTGGTACACAGGGCGAGCGCATCGACGCACCACTGGGTGAATTCCTCGATGCGAGTCCGCAGGCCGGATTGCTGCACAACCACCGACCCGAGCGCAGCACCGTTGGCGAACGACAGACAATCGTTGACGTATCGGGAGACCACCTGGAAGCCGATCCGCGATTCGTCGTCGGCGTAGCCGTCCACATGGTAGATCGCGCCGGCGACGAACTCCTCGATCTCGTAGCCGGACAGCTCGATCGAGGACAGCACGCGTTCCAGCGCCGCCGGATCGTCCACCTTGTGCACCCCGATGCTGGCCGCACCGTCGACGGGCTTGAGCACCACCGGAAATCCCCACCGATGCGCCGCGGCCCGCACCTGCTCGGGACTCACGCAGGACTCGAACCGGGGCACCGGTATTCCGGCCGCGGCCAGCACCTGTTTCATCCGCACCTTGTCCCGGTACCGGGCGACCTCGGCGGTGGTCGGTCCGGGAATCCCGAGTTCGGCACGAATCTGCGCCGCGATGCCGAGGGTGAACTCCGACAGCGCGATCAACCGGTCGACCGGGCCCACCTTCTCGGCCACCCGGACCAACGCCGCGCGCAACAGGTCCACATCGTTGACCTCGTCGACCTGTTCGAGGTGCGCGATCAGCGATTCGTCCACCAGCACGCCCGCGGCACCACCGGCATCGACGATGTAACTGACCTGGTTGCCGACATGGTCGATGAAGTCCTCGTACCGGGTGAGTTCGTTGTCCCAGCGCACTCCGTCGGCGAAGCGTGGCCACCGATTGACGACGACGATGTGCATCAGCGCACCTCCGGCGCCGGCACCCGGCCGCCGTCCCATGGGGGCACGGGTGCCGCTTCGGCCTGCCAGGCCGAAAACCCGGCCGCCACACCCTGATTCAGGAAGCGGCGAAAGTTCTGCACCGCGTCCTCGCTGGTGAACACGTCCAGGTAGCCCAGGGCGAGCAGGTCGCGCCGCGCCCGGTCACCGGCCGACATCGCGGTTGTCAGCTTGCCGCCGATCACGCACGCCACGTCGAGACCGTGCGCGCGCAGGGCCGACATCAGGTCGCGGGCACCGTGGCACCCGTGGCCGTTCACACTCGACACGACCAGCAGGTCCGGGCGCTGCGACGCGACCGCGTCGACCACCTCGCCGATCGGGGTGCAGGGTCCGAGGTTGCGGACCACGCCTCCGTGTTCTTCGAGCAACTTCTGCAGATACACCAGATTCCAGATGTGGGAATCGGATTCGACCGTGCTGAGCACGCACCGAAATTTCGCTTTCATCAAACGACTCCAACCGGCGAGCTCGCACGGGCAGCGATCGCCGTACGGAAACTCGCCATCGTGAGTGGAAGAAACACCGAACCGAACAGACACAGCGCGATCGCCAACCCGGTGATCAGACGCTGCGGGCCCACCGCGGCGCCGAAACTCGCCACCAGGACACCCGCGATCGGATAGGACAGCAGGTTGAGCAGGTAGAAGGGGCCCATGACCTTGCCGAGATGCTCGTGCGGAATGACCTTCAGTCGCTGGGTCCGGTTGTACACGTTGTAGACAGCGACGCCGGTGATCACCGCCACGAACCCCGCCGCGTAGACCGGGAACGCGGACGCGGTGCCCACCAGCAGCAACGCACCGCACAGCAGCGTGAAGCCGGTGACCGCGAGCATGCCGATCCCGAAGCGGCGCACCAGGATCGGGATCATCAGCAGATTGAGCAGGCCCATGACGCCGACCGCGGTGTTGAGCAGTCCGTACGCGGACTCCGAAGCCTGGAAGACCCCGGTCACCAACACGACGTTGGCGGCCAGCAACGCCGCCACGGACAGATTGATGGCGAAGTTGAGGATGCCGAGCAGCAGCACCGGACGGTTGCGGGCCAGCAACTGCCAGCCGACGCCGAGTTCGCGCACGACCTTGCGGGCCGACCCGTCCACCACCACCTGCACCGCGCCGCGCGGCAGCGGCAACCAGCACGCCGCGCTGATCGCGAAGACCGCCGCGGCGACCCACAACAGCCACACCTTGCCCAGGTACACCGCCGCCAGCGCCGCCGCGGCCGGGCCCATCGCCATCGCCAGCAGCTCCATGTTCTGCACGAGCGACTGCATCGTGGCGACCCGGTTCTTCCGAGCCAGCTGCGGCACCATCTTCTCCACCGACATCCGGATCGGCGCCATGCACAGCGACAGGCACGCGCCGCCGGTCATCAGGGCGGCGGTGGTCCAGGACGGGACCATCAGGCAGATCATGCCCACGCAGCACAGGACCGCGGCCCGCACCATGGCGGCGCGCCGGAACAGCCGGGCGCCACCGTCGCGGTCGGCCATCAACCCCGCGAACGGGTAGGCCAGCAGGCTGGGCAACCATTCCAGGGCGAACGCGGCACCGAGGTCGGTCAGCGACTTCGTGTCCTGGAAGATCAGCAGCGGCACCGCGAACAGGACGACCTGTTCGGCGATCAGCCCGAGCAACACACCGGCGGCGAACAGCGCCCGTAGGCGCGGCGGGGGGTCCTTCGTCATATCCGCTGGTCCACCTGCTCCCGTTCGCGGATGAGCGGCAGGACATGGGTGTAGAAGACGCGCATTTCGTCGCGGGTCGGCCAACCGGAGAAGATGAACTCACCGACGCCCGCGGCCTTGTACCGGAAGAGGTATTCGGCGACCTCGTCGTAGCTGCCGACAACGCACAGCGCGGGGCCGCCCCGGTAGGCGACCGCACCGGAGTAGATCATCGGCGAGAGCCAGTCGTCGGCGGCCTGGTCGGCGAGGCGGAACGAATTGCGCACCGCGTGGGAATCGGAGGCGGCAACGAACTGCTCGACCCACGCGCGATGATCCTCGTCCGGGTCACGCATCATGGCGGCCAGGTCGGCCAGCGCCTGTTCTCGGGTTTCCCTGGCCAGCACGTGCATTCGGATGCCGACGCGGGTGTCCTTGTCCAGCACCGGTTGCGCGGCCGTGGCGATCCCCTCGGGGGTGTCGCCGTAGCGCAACCAGCAGTCGCCGTATTCGATGGCCGTTTCCTGAGCTACCGCCGACGCGCCACTGATGTAGATCTCGGGCCTGCCACCGCCTTTGTAACCGAGGCCCAGCTGTGCCTGTTCGATCCGGTAGTGCGCACCGGTGAACGACAACGGGCTCTCTCCCCGCCAGAACCGGTGCAGCACATCGAGAAACTCGCGTGAGCGGGCGTAGCGCGCGTCGTGGGCCAGGAAATCGCCGTAGTACGCCTGTTCGGCTGGCGAGATGCCGGCGACCAGGTTGAGCGAGATCCGCCCGTCCGACATCCACGACACCGTGTTCACGATCTGCGTGAACAGGGTGGGCCCCACCAGTCCCGGCCGGTAGGCCAGGATGAATTTCACCCGTTCCGTTTCCCGCACCAGGGCGCCGATCATCGGCAGGGGGTCGGGCATGTGATAGCTGATCCCCATCAGCAGCGAATCGACCCCGAGCGCGTCGGCCTCACGGGCGAAATCGACTATTCCGTCGAAATCGAGTGCGCCGACCTGATATTTATCGGTCGCCTTTTGCTGTCCGCTGTCGAGCGGCGAGCACCAGTGAAATCTCAGCGGAGGGAGCATCGGAGCCTCAGAATTCGATACACGACTGTCACGAGACACGTCGACAGCAAAATGGCAGGTGGGCCTGAATACGGATTGGACATCGCTCGATGGGACCAGGCGGCGTGTGACCGATCGGAATGTAATGACCATAAACGAATCACTCGGACACGGCATCCACCCGATCGGGGGGATGCACGCTCAGCGGGCGACTGCCAGTGTTGTCATCGGCGCGATCGATCTGCTCGAGTGGGTACCCGACCCGCGAGTCGACGGTATGTGCCGGCACTGTTGATTTCGCTCTGTCAGGTAATGGGGGCTTTGTGCCGACACTGTTCGAGGTAACCACCCATTTCTTCCTTCAGCTCGCCGTCATCCTGATCGTGTACCGGGTGTTCGTGCTCTTGTTCCGCGGACTGCGGCAGGCACAGGTCGTGGCGATGATGGTCGCGGGATTCGCGCTGGGACCATCGGTGCTGGGCTGGGTGGTTCCGGCGGCGCAGCAGTGGCTGTTCCCCACCGAGCTCGCGATCGGGACGACCACGATCGCCCACCCGAATCTGTCCGTCATCTATGTGCTGGGACAGCTCGGGCTGGTGCTGTACATGTTCATGGTCGGGGCATCGTTCAAACTCGACATCCTCGGTGCGCATTCGCGGCAGGCGAGCGCGACTTCGGCTGCCGGAGTGCTGGTTCCGCTGCTGATCGGCGGCCTGACCGGATGGTTGCTCGTCAGCGCGGGCGGATTCTTCACCGCCGGGGTCGAGTCCTGGCAGGGCGCGCTGTTCGTCGCGGCGGCCGTGGCGATCACCGCCTTCCCGATGCTGGCCTGGATCATCTACGACGCGGGCCTGATCGACACCCGGCTCGGCACGATGTCGTTGTCCTGCGCGGCGGTCGACGACGCGTGCGCCTGGGTGCTGCTGGCCACCGTGGTGGCCACGACGAAGGACTCCATGAGCACCGCGGTGCTCGCCGTCGGTGGCGGTCTGTGCTATCTGCTGTTCATGGTCTTCGTCGCCCGGCGCGCGCTGGCCCGCTTCGACACCTGGATCGTGGCGCGCGACCGCGGCGAGCACACCAGTTCCATTCCCCTCACCTACCTCTCGGTTGTGCTGATCACCATTCTGCTGGCCGGCTGGTTCACCGACTATGTGGGCATCTACTCCGTTTTCGGGGCATTCATCGCCGGCGCCGTGATGCCCCGCGGGGAATTACTCGAACGCACCCTGGGACGCTTCGAACCACTGGTCGCCTATTTGCTTCTGCCCGCGTTCTTCATCTATTCCGGGCTCAACACCGAATTGAGTCTCATATTCGAACCGGCAGTGTTGATCGCCGCGCTGGTGATTCTCGTGGTGGCGTTCGCCGGAAAATTCGGCGCGGTGTATTTCGCGGCTCGCTGGCAGGGCATGAGCCGGCACGAGGCGGGTTCGATGGGCGCCCTGGCCAACGCGCGCGGCCTCATGGAGCTCATCCTGCTCAACATCGGCCTCACCGCCGGCCTGATCACGAGCGCGCTCTACACGGTCCTGGCGCTGATGGCGATCATCACCACTTTCGCGGCCGGCCCGGTACAACATCTGTTCCAGCGCCGCGCCTGGCGCAACGGGTACGTCTTCGGGCCGTCCGGCGAAGCACCGCGGCCCGGTTTCCACCGGAACAAGCCTGTGCCGTCGGCACAGCGAGCACAGTGAATCGAGGTACAGATGGCGATCGACATTCCCGGATTCCGCATCGGCCACTGGTCGGATCCGGTCGGTGAGACGGGCTGCAGCGTGCTGCTCTTTCCCGAGAACACCACCGCGTCCTGTGAGGTGCGCGGTGGCGGACCGGCCAGTCGTGAACTCCACGCGCTGGCCCCGGACAAGTTGGTGACATTCGCCGACGCGGCCGTGCTGACCGGCGGTTCCGCATTCGGGCTCGCGGCAGCCGACGGCGTCATGCGGTTCCTGGAGGAACGCGGACGCGGAGTGCCCACGCCCGCCGGCCGGGTTCCGATCGTTCCCACGTTGGCGATCTTCGACCTCGCCGCAGGCAGTTCCGCGGCGCGGCCCACCGCCGACAACGGATACGAAGCGGCGCACTCGGCCGCTGGGGATCAGATCCTGTCCGGACGCGTCGGCGCGGGCACGGGCGCCTACACGTCCCAATGGCGTGGCCCCGCCGGGCGGCGCCCCGGCGGCCTCGCCTACGCCCAGCGTCGCCTGGGGGAACTCGTCGTCGGCGCGATCTGCGTGGTGAACGCCTTCGGCGACATCGACGACGGCACCGGTGAAGTCGACCTGGATGCGGTGGCCCTGGGCCATCCGGTCGATCCCACCGCACGTCTGCACACCACGATCGGGGTGGTGGTCACCAACGCCCGGCTGGACAAGATGGGCTGCCACATCGTGGCGCAGGGCGCGAACGACGGGCTGGCGCGAGCCGTCACCCCGCCACATGCCCGGTTCGACGGCGACGGATTCATCGCGGCCGCGACCGGTTCGGTCGATGCCGATGTCGACTTGGTGCGCCTGATGGCGCTGGCGGCCGTCGCCCAGGCCATCCGTTCGATCGGATAGCCGGCTGCGAACTCAGCTCTGCAGCGCCGTGATCAACGCCGGGCTCAGGGCCAGCGCGGGCAGCGATTCCACCAGCAGGTCGACCAGCTCCTCGCGGCTGATGGGCTTTTCGACCATCCAGGTGAGGATGGTTTCCTCGACGAAGGCGATCCAGCCGCGGATGGCGAGGGTGAGTCGGGCCAGATCGGGATCGGCGGGGGGCAGTGGCAGTTCGCTGACGATGAGGTCGGCGATGGCGGCGCGGGTTTCGTTGACGTACTCGACCATGTCCGGGGTGCCGCTGGCCGGGCCGCGCAGCACCGAACGGTAGGCCGCGGACTGGTCGGTGGCATAGTCGACGAACCGTTCGATGGAGTCACGCAGCATGTCGAACAGCGACAGATCGCGGTTGGGCATGATCGCGGTGAAGAACTGGCTGGTCACGTGCCGGGCGATCGCCTCGTGGAATTCCTGCTTGGAGGCGAAGTAGTGGAACAGCAGCCCGCGCGAGATGCCGGCCTGTTTGGCGATGTCGTCGACGGAGACGTCCTCGAGCGCGCGGTCGGCCAGCATCTGCGCGCCGAGGGTGATCAGTTGCAGCCGACGCTCCTCGGGGCTGAGCCGGACGCGCTTGGTCTCTCCCGAACTCCTGATGCTCACATCGGCCATCCTAACCGCTACTGAGTCTGGTTCAATAGCTGTTGACTCCGTCTCAATAAGGCCGTAGTCTGCGTTACATGAGTCGTAAGGTTACAGACAATGATGTCGAACCCCGAGTCGCCCGCCACGCCAAGACGATCATCATCGGCAGTGGTTTCGCGGGGCTCGGCCTGGCCATTCGCCTGAGCCAACAGGGGCGCGAGGATTTCCTCGTCCTCGAGCGTGGCAGCGAAGTCGGCGGCACCTGGCGCGACAACACCTACCCGGGTGCTGCCTGCGACGTGCCCTCGCACCTGTATTCGTATTCCTTCGCGCTGAACCCGGACTGGACGCGCTCGTTCTCCAAGCAGGGCGAGATCCAGGCCTACATCAAGGGCGTCGCCGAACGCTACGACGTGCTCGATCGCCACGTCTTCGACTGCGATGTGCAGTCCATGCGGTGGAACGACGACGCCGCGCAGTGGGAGATCGGCTCGAGCCAGGGTGAGTTCACCGCCGACACCGTGGTCTCCGCGGTCGGCGCGCTGTGCGAGCCCTCGCTGCCCGACATCAAGGGCATCAACGACTTCGACGGCGAGATCTTCCACTCCGCCCGCTGGAATCACGACGCCGACCTGACCGGCAAGCGCGTCGCGGTGATCGGCACCGGCGCCTCCGCCATCCAGATCGTGCCCGCCATCGCGGACAAGGTCGACACCCTCGACGTCTACCAGCGCACCGCACCCTGGCTGCTGCCGCGCATGGACCGGCCCTACCTGCTGCCCGAGCGCCTGGCGTTCAAGCACATCCCCGGCGTGCAGCGCCTGAGCCGCGCGGCCATCTACGCCGCCCGCGAGACCCAGGTCGTTGGCCTGGCGAAGTTCCCGCCGCTGATGAAGGCCTTCGAGGCGCTGTCACGGGCCAAGCTGCAGATCGAGATCCGCGACCCCGAACTGCGCAAGAAGGTCACCCCGAACTACCGGATCGGCTGCAAGCGCATGCTGATCTCCAACGAGTACTACCCCGCGCTCGACCGCGACAACGTCGACGTGGTCACCGACCGCATCGCCGAGGTGAAGGCCGGCTCGATCGTCACCGAAGACGGCACCGAACGCGAGATCGACGCGCTGATCGTGGCCACCGGCTTCCACGTCACCGATTCGCCCACCTACAACTGCATGGTCGGGCGCGACGGACGCACCTTGTCCGAGGTGTTCGACGACATCGGCCAGCAGGCCTACAAGGGCTCGGCCATCGCGAACTTCCCCAACATGTTCTTCCTGGTGGGCCCGAACGTGGGCCTGGGACACACCTCGATGGTGTACATGATCGAATCGCAGATCAATTACGTCAGCGACGCGCTGGCCGCCATCGACGGACAGGGTCTGCGCACTGTCGAAGTGCGGCCCGACGTGCAGCAGGCCTACAACGCCGACCTGCAGGAAAAGCTGGGAAAGACGGTCTGGAACACTGGCGGCTGCGCCAGCTGGTACCTGGACAAGCACGGTAACAACACCACGTTGTGGCCGGACTTCACATTCGAATTCCGTAGGCTCACAAAACATTTCGATGTTTCGGCCTACACTACGTCAACCGCAGACGCCGCAGGCGCTAACAGGGAAGTGGTGGCAGCACAGTGAGCAAAGATGCTTACTTCACGAACAAGGTCTGTGTGATCACCGGTGCCGGCTCCGGCATCGGCCGGGCACTGGCCGAGAACCTCGCAAAGCGCGGCGCCAAGCTGGCGCTGAGCGACATCGACGCCGAGGGTCTGGCCGAGACCACGCGCCTGTGCGAGGCACTGGGCGCGCAGGTGAAGTCCGACCGGCTCAACGTGGCCGAGCGCGAGGCCTTCCTGCTCTACGCCGACCAGGTGAAGGCACACTTCGGTGTGGTGCACCAGGTCTACAACAACGCGGGCATCGCCTACCACGGTGACGTCGTGAAGACCGAGTTCAAAGACATCGAACGCATCATGGATGTGGACTTCTGGGGTGTCGTCAACGGCACCAAGGCGTTCCTGCCGATGCTGATCGAGTCCGGCGACGGCCACGTCGTCAACGTCTCCAGCCTCTTCGGCCTGGTCACCGTGCCCGGCCAGGCCGCCTACAACTCGGCCAAGTTCGCGGTGCGCGGCTTCACCGAGGCGCTGTACCAGGAGATGAAGGTCGCCAAGGCGCCGGTCAAGGTCACCTGTGTGCACCCCGGCGGCATCAAGACCGCCGTCGCGCGCAACGCCACCTACGCCGAGGGCATGGACGGCGCCAACGCCGCCACCCTGTTCGACAAGTACCTGGCGATCCACAGCCCCGAGATGGCCGCGCAGACCATCACCGAGGGCGTGCGCAAGGGCAACGCCCGCGTGCTGATCGGCTGGGAGGCCAAGGTGCTCGACGTGAGCGTGCGCTTCCTGGCTTCGGGCTACAACCGGATCTCGGCCGTGGTCAACGGCCGCTTCATGCCGCACTGACACCCTCGAGAATCCAGGAAACGCCATGCGCGACTTCAAGATTCCGCTGCCACTGGCCCGCGCGGTGCTCGACCCGATCTTCCGGGTGACACTGCACTCGCGGTTACCCGTGGCGCTACAGCGCGCCCTGCTCGACGTGGGCTCGCTGCTGCAGTTGCTGCCCGACGGTGCGGTCGTGCAACCACTACAGCTGGGCGGGCGCCCGGCCGAACGGGTACTCGCCGAGACCGCCATCCCCGGTTCGCGTACCGGTGCGGTGGCACCCGAGCGTGCCGCGGGCGCGATCCTGTACCTGCACGGCGGCGGTTACGTGGTCGGCTCGCTGACCACGCACCGCTCGCTGGTGGCCCACCTGGCGCGGGAATCATCGTGCGCGGTGTATTCGCTGGA
Organism: Nocardia halotolerans; assembly: GCF_042650145.1. Lineage (NCBI taxonomy): Bacteria > Bacillati > Actinomycetota > Actinomycetes > Mycobacteriales > Nocardiaceae > Nocardia > Nocardia halotolerans. The sequence continues at coordinate 933,652 of NZ_JBHSDL010000014.1, forward strand.
CTACCGGCTCGCGCCGGAGCACCCGTTCCCGGCCGGTCTCGACGACGCCGAGGCCGCGTTCCTGGATCTGGTGGACAACGTCGGCTACCGGCCCGAGCAGATCTGCCTGGCCGGTGACTCGGCCGGCGGTGGCCTGTCGCTGGCACTGGCCCAGCGACTGCTCGAGCGGCACCAGATGACGCCCGCCGCACTCGGGCTCATCGCACCCTGGACCGACCCCACCGAAATACCGAGCAAAGACCGCGACCTGGTGATCAACCGGGCGTGGTCGCAAGCGTGCGCCGCCTTCTATCTCGGCGACGGCGACGCCACCGCGGCGGGCTACGCCCCGCTCACCGGTAACCTGATCGGCCTGCCACCCACCTACGTGCAGGTCGATGTGAGCGAAATGTTGCACGACCAGTGTTCCAAGCTCGTCTCAGCCCTGCGTGGAGCGGGCGTACACGTCCGGTTCACCGAAACCCGCGGCCTCTGGCACGTCGCGCAACTGCAGGCCGCGCTGGTCACCGAGGCAGCGTTGGCACTCAGCGAACTCGCAGAGTTCCTGCGAGAAGCAATTCAGCCGGTATCGATCAACGATTTACGATAAGCCCTGGTGACAGGCATTTTGGACGGCGATATCGCGCACCGTCCGAACGTGTCGTAGATTACTGGCGAGTAGAACCCACTGGAAGGGCACAGATGCGAGAGTTCGAAGTTCCGGCTTCCTACACCATCCCGGACGATGCGAACAATTCCGACAACGTCTTCCGCTTCGCCGCGGAGACGCCGAACGCGGTGTTGTTCAACGTCCCGAACGGCAGCGGCGGCTGGAACGACGTCAACGCGGCCGAATTCGAGAAGGCCGTCATCGGCGTCGCGAAGGGCCTGATCGCCGCAGGTATCGAACTGGGTGACCGCGTTGCCATCATGTCGTCGACCCGGTACGAGTGGACACTGCTCGACTTCGCGATCTGGGCCGCCGGTGGTGTGACCGTCGCGATCTACGACAGCTCCGCCGCCGAGCAGGCCAAGTGGATCCTGCAGGATTCCGAAACCAAGCTGCTGGTCATCGAGAACGACAAGCACCGCGCCACGATCGACGAGATCGACGCCGGTTCGATGCCCGCGCTCGCCGAGACCCTGCAGATCGACAAGGGTGCCATCGACGCGCTGATCAGCCGTGGCGCCGAGCTCGACGACGAGGTCGTGCACACCCGGCGCAAGCAGGTCGGCGCGGCCTCGCCCGCCACCCTGATCTACACCTCGGGCACCACGGGCAAGCCCAAGGGCGTCCAGCTCACCCACGCCAACCTGTACGCCGAGTCGCGCTCGGGTTGCATCGAGCTCAGCGCCTTCGTCTCCGAAGGCCAGAAGACCCTGCTGTTCCTTCCGCTCGCGCACGTGTTCGCGCGCGCCGTCGCGCTCATCGCCTTCGATTCGCGTGCGACCATCCGCCACACCGCGGACTGGACGACCCTGGTCGAGCAGTTCGGTGACTTCAAGCCGGACTTCATCCTCTCGGTGCCGCGCGTGTTCGAGAAGGTGTTCAACTCGGCCGAGCAGAAGGCGCACGACGGCGGCAAGGGCAAGATCTTCGACGCCGCCGCCGAGACCGCCATCGCCTACAGCGAAGCGCTGGAGCAGGGCGGCCCCGGCCTGCTGCTCAAGCTCAAGCACTTCGTCTTCGACAAACTGGTCTACAGCAAGCTGCGCGCCGCCCTCGGCGGGCAGTGCGTGGCCGCGGTCTCCGGTGGTGGCCCCCTGGGTGCGCGCCTGGGCCACTTCTTCCGTGGCGCCGGCGTCACCATCTACGAGGGCTACGGCCTGACCGAGACCACCGCCGCGTTCAGCGTGAACACCCCGGCCAACATCCGGGTCGGCACCGTCGGCCGGCCCCTGCAGGGCCACGCCGCCAAGATCGCCGAGGACGGCGAGCTGCTGCTCAAGGGTTCGGTGGTGTTCGACGGCTACTGGAAGAACCCCGAGGCCACCGCCGAAGCGATCGAGGACGGCTGGTTCAAGACCGGCGACCTCGGCGCCATCGACGCCGACGGTTTCATCACCATCACCGGTCGCAAGAAGGAAATCCTGGTCACCGCGGGCGGCAAGAACGTCTCCCCCGCGATCCTCGAGGACTCCCTGCGCGCGCACCCGCTGATCAGCCAGGTGATGGTCGTCGGTGACGGCCAGCCCTTCATCGGCGCCCTGATCACCCTCGATCCCGAGGCCCTCCCCGGCTGGAAGGACCGCCACGGCGTCTCCGCCGACACCTCGACCGAAACCCTGATCGAGAACGAGGCCCTGATCGCCGACATCCAGGCCGCGGTCGACGAGACCAACAAGAAGGTCTCCAAGGCCGAAGCGATCAAGAAGATCCGCATCCTCCCGGTCGATTGGACCCAGGAGACCGGCGAGCTCACCCCGAAGATGTCGCTCAAGCGCGCCGTCGTCATGAAGCAGTACGCAGGCGAAGTGGACAAGATCTACTCGTAACACTGGCGGCTGGTGCCGCGGGGTTTTCGGCCCCTTGTGCCTCGCTCCCGAGGGGCGATACTTCGGCTTCGCCGTTACGTCTCGCCCCTCGGGAGCGAGGCGGCCGAAAACCCGTGGTGGTTCGGTTGTGATTTCGGAAGGCCGGTTGCTTTAAGGCAACCGGCCTTTCGGCTTCTCTGGGGGTCGGTCATCAGGACGGTGGCGTGGTGGGCGGCAGGCTTTGCCGAAACGGCCCTGCCAACGGCTACGGATCGGTTTCCGCGTCGTCCGGGCCTGCGACGTAGGGTCGGCGCATGGCGGTGTTGCGGGTCGTGGCCGGGATCGTGGCGGGTGCGGTGGTGCTCGGGGTGGCCGAGCTGGTGGCGGGGTTCACCGGTACCGATGGCGCACCCGCGTACGCGGTGGGAGCGCTGGTCGTCGACCACACGCCCGATGGGCTCCGGGAGTGGGCCATCTCGACGTTCGGGACGAACGACAAGGCCGTGCTGTTCGTGTGCATGGGCGTGGTGGCGGCACTGGTCGCGGGGGCGGCCGGGATGCTGGAGCGAACCACACGGCCGATCGGATCGGTGATGTTCACCGTCTTCGGGGTGCTGGCCGCGGTGATCGGAATCTCGCACGTGGGCGGGGTTTCGGGGATGTGGCCCGCGTTGCTCGGCACCGTCGCGGGGATTGTCGCGTTGCGGGGATCGACGAAGCGGATCGATCAGGTTCAAGGCGCGTCCGCCGCCAGGGTCTCCGACGGCGTGTCCACGTCCGAAGAAACCGGCGCGCAGGACAGGCTCGATGCGACGACAACCGGGCCAGACGCTCTCGACGCGACGACAACCCGGACCGGCGGGCAGGAGACGCTCGACCCACCGACAACCGGCGACCGCGTAGCCCGCGGCGAGATGGGCAGAGCCGGGCGGCGCCGTGTGCTCGGTGGGATCGCGGCGACCGGGGTATTGGCGTTCGGCGCCGGGCTGGCGGGGCGCTTGCTGAGCGCGGCGCGCGGTGATGTGACCGCGGAACGGGCCATGGTCGAATTGCCCAGAGCCGCAGACCCTCTGCCGCCACTTCCGCCCGAGGCAGACCTGCGGGTACCCGGTCTCACGCCCTACCTCACCCCCAACGACGACTTCTACCGCATCGACACGGCCCTCACCGTCCCCCAGGTGTCGACCGAGACCTGGTCACTACGCATCCACGGCATGGTGGACCGCGAGCTCGAACTCAGCTGGGACGACCTGCTCGCCCGCACCCCGGTCGAGCACCTGGTCACCCTGGCGTGCGTGTCCAACCCGATCAACGGTGACCTCATCGGCAACGCGAACTGGCTGGGCTATCGCCTCGACGAGCTACTCGCCGAAGCGGGCCCACTGCCCGGCGCCGACATGGTCCTGTCCCACAGCGCGGACGGCTGGACCGCCGGCACGCCCCTGTCGGCCCTCACCGACGGCCGCGACGCCCTGCTCGCCGTCGGCATGAACGGTGCACCGCTGCCCCTCCAGCACGGATACCCGGCCCGGCTGGTCGTGCCCGGCCTCTACGGCTATGTCTCGGCCACCAAGTGGGTCACCGAACTCGAGGTGACCCGTTTCGACCGGGCCACCGCCTATTGGACCCGCCGTGGCTGGTCCGAACGTGGCCCGATCAAAACCGGCACCCGCATCGACACCCCACGTGGCCGGGGTCGCATCCCCCAGGGCCGCACCGTTATCGCGGGTGTGGCGTGGGCGCAGCACCGTGGCGTGCGAACCGTCGAAGTGCGGATCGATGACGGCGACTGGCAGCAGGCACGCCTGTCCACCGAAGTCACCACCGACACCTGGCGCCAATGGGTCTACGACTGGGACGCAACCCCCGGCCAGCACACCATCCGCGCCCGCACCACCGACACCACCGGCGTCCCGCAGACCGCGGTCGAACAAGACGTCGTCCCGGACGGCGCCACCGGCCACCCCACCCTCACCATCCAGGTGCAAGAAAGCTGATCACCCGATCGGGGCCGGCTCAGAGCGAAGTTTTCGCGAATTCAGGTTTGGGTGTCGCCGACTTCGTGTGGCCCACGAACAGCGATGCGGCGATCAAGCCGACGATGAGGATGACGGCGGGCAGCAGCATCGACTGGGCCAGGGCGGTGCTGAATTCCGTGACGATCTGGGGTGGGAGGGGTCCGGTGGAGGTTCCTTCGCCGATGGGGGCGGTCTCGCCCAGGCCGTTGGCGGCGAGCCGGGAGGCGATGAGTGCGCTGATCGCGGCGCTGCCGAGCACCGACCCCACCTGCCGGGTGGTGTTGTAGACACCGGCGCCCGCCCCGGCCTTGGTGACCGGCAGGTTGTGGGTGGCCGTGGAACCCAGCGGCGCCCAGATGCAGGCGTTGGCCAGGCCCGCGATGCCGGCGGCGATCAGGAACAGCACGATCGAGGAATCCGGGCTCATCAGCGCGGCGAAACCGAACACCGAGGCGGCGAACAGCGCGAACCCGATGGTCGGCACCAGGCGCGGCGGCAACCGGTCGGAGAACTTGCCGATGAACGGCGCCGTGCACCCGGTGACGATCGCCATCGGCGCGAACACCAGCGCGGAGGTGGTGGGCGACATCTCGCGCACGGCCTGCAAGTAGAAGTAGGCGGGCACCATCAGCGAGGTGGTGGCCGCGCCCATCGCCGCGATGCCCAGGTTCGCCAGCGCGAAATTGCGGTCCCGGAACAGGCTCAACGGCACCAGCGGTTCGCCCGTGTTGCGCGACTGGTTGATCACGAACACCACCAGCATCACCACACCGAAGCCGATCAGCGCCCAGATCCACGGCGCCCAGTCCTGCGAGTTGCCCTCCTGGATGCCGAACACCAGCGCCACCATGCCGATGCCACTGAGCACCACGCCGACGATGTCGAACTTGTGGTCGATCCTGGGCAAGGCCGGCACCAACCACATCGCCAAACCGAACGCGACGAGACCGAACGGCACGTTGACGATGAAGATCCACTCCCAGCCGAGGCTGTCGACCAGCACACCACCCAGGATCGGCCCGATCAGCGTGGCCAAACCGGCCACCCCACCCCACAACCCCATCGCGGCGCCACGCCGGTCCGGCGGGAAGGTGCGGGTGATCACCGCCATCGTCTGCGGCGTCATCATCGCCGCGCCGATCCCCTGTGCGGCGCGAGCGGCGATCAGCATCCCGATACTGCCCGACAACCCGCACCACAGCGACGCGACCGTGAACGTCGCCAAACCGATCAGATAGATGTTCTTCGGCCCGAATTTGTCGCCGAGGCGCCCGGTGACCAGCAGCGGCACCGCGAAGGTGAGCAGGTAGGCGCTGGTGACCCAGATGACGCTGGAGATGTCGGCGCCCAGATCGGCCATGATCGCCGGATTGGCGACCGCGACGATCGTCATGTCCAGCAAGATCATGAAGAAGCCGACCACCAGCGCGAACAGTGCCAGCCAAGGATTACGTTCGGTGGTCATCGGGTCCGTTCCTATCGCCAAACCTCGACATTACGCGTTTCGCAGGCTCCAGAAACCGCTCGAACCACGTTACCGGGCCACCCGGTGAGGCCCTGGCAACAGCTCTCGACGTCACCGATCACCGGAGGCCACGGCCCGTTCCGCCCTTGATCCGGGAGTGGAACCGGGGGTGAGCGATTGTTAGGCTCACGGTCGAACTGTCGACGCGCGTGAAGGGGTGGGGATGAGGCGGGTTCTCGGGTCGTTGATGGTCGCTGGGGCTGTGGTCGGAGCTGTCGTGGGGTGTGACGACGACAGTTCGGGGAAGCCGGTGGCTACCAGTAGTGCTGCGGCGCCGGTGTTGTGGGATCCGTGTTCGGAGATCTCTGATGAGGTGATTCGGGCAGCCGGAGCCGACCCGGCTACGGAAGAAAGCGGGATCGGCGGGGTACATCAGTCTGGGTGGGAGATGTGCACGTGGATGGGCGACACGTACAGCGTCGCGGTGTTTTCGACCGGCCGCACTGTGGCCGAGTTCGAGCAAAAGCCAGGCCAGGTCGACTTCCAGGACGTGACTATCGGCGGTAGGGCCGGACGACAGTTCAGGGTCGAGGGCGCATCCAAGGATCTCCGTTGCGATGTGTTGTTCGCTGCCCGACAAGGCGTCGTACAGATCAGCATCTTGAATCGAGCCAGCCTGACTGGAATCGACGGCCCGTGCCTGTCCGCAGAACGAGCCGGTGAAGTTCTCGTACCCACCTTTCCGATTTGAGCCGTGGGGGACAAATGAGCGAATCCACCGCATATACCCAACTGTTGAGCCAGGTACGCGCTGGCGAGGTGTACCTGGACAACGAGGCCGCCGCTTACTACTGCTACAAAGCGTGCGACAAAAGAATTCTAGACCTCGAGAACATGCTCACCCTGGCCAGAAACGTCCAGAACGTCAGCGGGTTCGGCGATTTCCACATGGGCCGCGACCTCGAGCAGAAGTTCTTGAAGCAGGCTACCGGCGAACCGAATTCGATCGACGCGGTGATCCACAAAGACATCGAGGTCGTCCAAGAACTGCGCGAAGTCTTCGCGATCTCTTTCCAGCGCATCACCGGCCAGGACGTCGACAGTGCGAACGCACTCGACTACACCACCGAGCAGCTCGGCTGATGGTCAGCCCTTTCACACCCACCAACCCGTACCTGCAGAGTTCCGGCGAAGCCGATGGTCTGGGTCCGAAGATGATGAACGGCCTGATCAATGCCATCGCCGGTGGCGAACCGGAGGAGACCGTCGACGCCGCTGCCGTGCAGGATCGGTTCAACAACCACCGCGACACCGTTCGCCGGCGAGCCGGTGAACTCGGTTACGACGGTGAGTTCCGTCCGCAGGAAGTGCTCAACACCGACGATTTCGCGGGTGACGTGGCCACCCTGCGAGCGAAGGTCGACAAGATCGATCTCACCGCGGTCGAGAATCTCCGCGACGGCTGGAAGAAGATCGCCGAACGCAACACCACCTCGCTCACCGAATTCCAGGGCCACATCGCGCGCGGCACCGCACCGGATGTGTGGCGCGGCGCCGCCAGTACGGCCGCGGCGCAGACTGTCGCCGACTATCAGACGACGGGCAACCGGGTGACCACCGCGGCGGCGCTGACCGGGCACAAGGTCGACGAGTTGCTCACCGGCCTCGAGCCGACCAAACAGCTGGTGCCGCATGCCCCGGAACACCGCAGTGGTGTCGACAATCTCCGCTCGTGGGTGACCTTTCGCGGTTGGCGTAACGATGACGTCGCGGAGGAGAACGCCGCCGCCGAGGCGCGCCGGGTGCTGAAAACGGTGTACGCCCAGGTGGTGCACGACTCCGACAAGAATGTGCCGGTCATTCCACTGCCCGAGCCGATCGGGTCCGGTGACGGGGATGGCGGCCCGGTCGTCGGTGGGGGTGGCGACAACGGCAGTTCCGGTGGTGATCGCCCGGCCGGCGCCGACCCCGGTGCCGCGCAACCGAATACCTCTGAGCCCGCCGCCACCCAGGATCCGACTGCGGGTACTGGTCAACCCGGCAACGACACCGGCCAGGCTTCGCAGGACCCCCGCACGGACACGGCTCCGCAGTCGGCCGGTCCGGCGACCACCCCGGCGAGCACTCCGGCCGCGCTCGGCCTCGGCTCCCCCGGCCTCGGCTCCCCCGGGCTCGGTTCGCCCGGCGGCTCGCCAGGTGGCGGAAGCCCCGGGCTCGGCTCCGGCGGTCTCGGCGCCGGTGGCGGAGCCGGACTCCCAGGAGCCGCCGTGCCCGGTGGACCTGGTGGGCCCGGCTCGGCCGCTGCCGCGCGTGCGGCCGGTGCGGGCGCCGGTTCGGCTGCGGGTCGCGCGGGCATGATGGGCGGTGCACCCGGCGCCGGTCGCGGCAAGGGCGAGGACGACGAGTCGACCAAGGGGATCCCGGACTACCTGATCACCCAGGACAACAGCGACGAACTGACCGGCCTGGCGGACCTGCCGAAGACGGTGCCGCCGGTGATCGGCGCCTAGGACCTCCGATGCCGACGACCCGAACCTGGCGATTCAGCGCCCTCGAATTCCGCACACTGTGGGAAGTCACCGGCCGCGATGTGCTGCCCTATCCGCTGCGTCACCGACGCACCGACGAATTGCGCGCCGACGCCGTGCGGTCGAGGCAGGCGGCCGCCAGAACCTTGCGGCCGCAACTGGATTCCGACTTGGAGCAGGCGGTGCGTGTGCTGCTCGCACCGGCGGCCAGGGTGGAGGTCGCCGGTTTCGCGGGCACGACGAGAACGCTCGGCGCACACGGCGCGGTCGCGAACGACACCGCCGCGCTCGCGGTGCAGCAACCCGCCGCCGAGGGCGCCGACGGCGACATCCGGCTCACCCTCCTACCAGCCGCGGAACTGGCCGCAGCCGTACTCGACGCCCTCCCCCGTCGCGCCGCGGGCACCGGCGAAACCATCACCGTGCCGGCCGCCGACCTCGACGCCCCGCGCCCCCACGTCAGCGACCCGTGGCGCCCCACCCCGCGCGAACAGTTCGAGAAGTTCTTCACCCGCCCCACCGACGCCGCCTTCCACATCGCCGTCTACCCACACGGCAGCATCGACAACCGCCACACCGAAGGCCGCGACGACTTCCAACTCCACGACGTCACCGGCGACGGCCGCTACGTGCTCTACGGCACCCGCACCCTGACCGTGAAACCGGCACTCCCCCAACGCATCCCCACCACCCTGTCCACGATCATCACCCAGACGGTCACCGCCGTCCACAACGGCACCTACCTGGCCCACTGATCGCTCGGACGACGCCGAGCCACGGCGGAGGAGCCCGCGCCGACGGTCGGATCGATATCGTCCGTGCGGGTAGAGATCGCTCTCCCGGATGCCGGGCTTTCCGGGCTTACCGTCGTACCCGGCAACTTCCCTGTCGACATCGTCTGGCGTGACTTCGGAGCCGAGGTCGGCGAGTCCACAGGCTCAGATCGGGGAGATGGTGCGGCGTTTGGCGGGGACTCGGGCTGGGCGGCGGGGTTGGACGCGGGTGAGGGCTTCGAGGAGGAGGGGGCGGGTTCGGGAGGGCAGGACCACGTCGTCGATGCCGAAACCGTCGGCGGCCAGGAGGGGATCGATGTTGGCTTGGAAGAGCTTGATCAGCTCGGCGCGGCGTTCGGCGGGGTCGGGGGCGTTCTCGTAGTCGGCGCGGAAGGCCACGTCGACGGCGCTGTCGATGGGGATGGCACAGATTTCGGCGGTGGGCCAGGCCAGCGACAGGTCGGCGTCGATGCTGCGGCCACCGCCCATCACGATGTAGGCGGCGCCGTAGGCCTTGCGGGTGACGATGACGAAGCGGGGGACGGTCGCGTTGGCCAGTTCGTAGCCCAGGCGGGCGCTGCGCCGGACCAGGCCGGACTCTTCGGCGGCGGTGCCGACCAGGAAGCCGGGCAGGTCGATGAGGATGAGCAGCGGCACCCCGAAGGCGTCGCAGACGGCGACGAAGTGCGCGGCTTTCTCGCAGGCCGCGCTGTCGAGGGCGCCGGCCAGGTGCAGCGGCTGGTTGGCGACCACACCCACCGGGCGGCCGCCGATGCGGGCGAAGGCGGTGACCACGTTGGGTGCGTGGGTTCGTTTCACCTCGAACAGCGTGTCGCGGTCGGCGAGGGCGTCGATCACCGTGCGCACGTCGTAGCCGGCGCGCAGGGCGGCGGGGACCAGGTCGTCGATGTCGGCGGCGCCGTCGCCGGGCAGGTGGGGTGCGGCGGCGAGCACGGGCTCACCATCGGCCCAGGGCGGCAGGTAGGACAGGTAGAGGCGGATCGCGTCGATGGCCTCGTGTTCGTCGTCGGTGACCACGTCGACCACACCGCGTTCGGCCTGGACGTCGGCGCCGCCGATCTCGTCGTTGCTCAGGGATTCGCCGGTCGCGGCCTGCACCAGCGGCGCCGAGGACATGCCGATGGTGCCGATCCCGCGCACGATTGTGACGAAGTCGCAGCAGGCCGCGAGGTTGGCGGGGGCACCGAAACCCGGTCCCATCATCGCCGCGACGATCGGCACGTACCCGGACAGGTCGGCCAGGCGCATCAGCAGCCGTGAACCCGGGGCGGCCAGGCGGGAATCGAGGGCTTCCTGCATGCGGTGGCCACCGCCGTCCATCAGCATGACGAGCGGAATCTTGTCCAGCAGTGCGCGTTCCACGCATCGGTCCAGTTTGGCCATGCCGGTGGCGCCGTTGCTGCCGCCGAGCACGGTGAAGTCGAACGCGGCCAGTGCGAGCGGTCGTCCGTCGACGTAGGCGATGCCGGTGACCACGCCGTCGCCGGGCGCGACGAGGGGGGCGGCACCGGCCTGTGCGGGGCCGGGTCCGGCGAGGGCGCCGAACTCGTAGAAGCCGCCGTTGGCCAGCTGCGCCACGCGTTCGCGCGCGGTCATCTTGCCGCGCGCGTGCTGCTTGGCGACCTTGTCGGCACGCGCCTCGTCGGTCACGGCCGCGTAGGCGGCGCGCACCCGCTCGACCAGGGGGTTCACATCATCGCCGGACCTCGGGGGCATCAACGCTCACCTTTCACACTCGGCGGCAGTCGTCACCGCGTCGCTGCCGAGCGTAGCGTTTTTGGCCGAGGGCCAATAGGTGATCGGCCACCCCGCACCAGGTCGACTCGGGCTGCAGCAGGCACTGCCCCCGATCACAGCCCGTGCGCGTCCAACCACGCGCGAGCCGCATCGGCGGGCTCCGCGCCGCCTTCGACCCGATCGATCAGTTCGACCAGCCCGTCGGTGGTCAGTTCCCCCGCCACATAGTTCAGCTTCTTCATCTCCACCCGATCGAAGATGCCGGCCCGGAACAGCGCCAGGACGTTCTGGGCGCGCAGTGCGTAGTCCTGGTCGTCGAGCACAATCAGCCCGGCCGCCACGGGCGGTGGACCATTGACAACACCGACCTGGATGATCCCGTCCTGCAACGCCTTTCGCAAGCCGTCCACATCGGTGAAGCGTGTCTGCGCGGCGAACGAACACCCCTCGATCCGGGCTGGCCCGGTCTCGGCGAATCCGGGCGCCTCGACGACTCCCGCGTGCAGCGAAGCGCAGTCGAGCTCGTCCACCGCGCGCACCTGCTCCCCCTCGGCGAAGCCCTCGGTCACCAGCAACCGTGCCCGCACATCGGCGCCGTCCGCCGCGTCCGACACCGACAACCCTTGCGGCAGCGCGGCGTTGACAGCGGCAGCCACCTCGGCGGGCGCGCGTGCGGCCGAACCGGGGTTCCACCGCTGCACCAGCTCACCGTTGCGGGCGGGCAGCACGGAGATGTGCCCGGCGTCGAGGTCGGTGACGGGGGTGTCCAGCCCGGTGCGGACGTCGGTGCGGGTGCCGGTTCGCGCCAATGCCTGCGAATAGATCTCGGCGAGCACAATACTTTCGGCCGAGGAATCCGCACCCACCCGCAGCACCGGGCGCTCGTCGTCGTTCCCGCAGGACACCGCGGCGAAAGACCAGGTGGCGACCAGTAGTGCGGCCACGTTTCGCCGTAGCGGGCCCGACCTCATCCGCCGACACCAACTTCCTGTCTTTGCCGTCCACCCACGCATTTCGGCGCGACGCGGGCACTATTAACACCCAGAATGTACCTGCGGCCCCCGCGTCGCCTGCACAGCGCACTGCCCGCCTTTGCCGGAAGGACACCAGTGAAAACAAGGTTCGCCTGCTCCTCGCACGGACAACGCCGACCGGCACGCCGCCTCGCCGCACGGGCCGGACGGGTACTGGTGGCCGCTGTGGCACTGGCCGCCGCCATGGTCGTCGCCTCCTGCGGCAACTCCGACCCGCTCGCCGCCAAGGGCGACTGCGCCAGCGACGAGCTGATCATCGGTTCGGCCAATTTCCCCGAATCCGAGACCGTCGCCAACATCTACACCGAAGTCCTGCGGATCAATGGCTTCAAGGTCGATACGAAGTTCAACATCGGCAGCCGCGAAGCCTATATTCCGGCGCTACGCCAATGCGCTATCTCACTGATCCCCGAATACACCGGAAACCTGCTGCAGTACCTGGACACCGACGCCACCGCCACCGCGGGCCCCGAGGTACAGGCCGCGCTCACCGACGCGCTCGACCAGGACCTGGCCATCGCGACCCCGGCCCCCGGCCAGGATTCCGACGCGGTCGTGGTGACCCGGGCGACAGCACAGAAATGGAACCTCACCACCATCGGTGATCTGGCCCCGCATTCGGCCGACGTGAAACTCGCCGCGATGGCCGAATTCGCGCAGCGCCCCGGTGGACTCCCCGGGCTGAAGCAGACCTACGGGCTCGACATCAGCGACGCCAACTTCGTGCCGATCGCCGACGGTGGCGGCCCGGCGACGGTGCGGGCACTGGTGGAGGGCCAGGTCACCGCGGCCGACATCTACACCACCTCACCCGCGATCGTGCAGAACGACCTGGTGGTGCTGGCCGACCCGAAGAACAATTTCGCCGCCCAGAATGTGGTGCCGCTGTTCAACGCGGCGAAGAAGACCGACAAGGCGACGGCGGTGCTCGATGCCGTGTCGGCCAAACTCACCACCGAGGAACTGATCTCGTTGAACACCGCGGTCTCCGGTGACGCCAAGATCGAACCGCAGGCCGCCGCCATCGCCTGGATCACCGCGCAGGGACTCAACTCGCCCATCGCTTAGGAGAGCTCGTGTCCGACATCGAATTCCGCGGTATCGACAAGACCTATCCGAACGGCACCCAAGCCGTGAGTGACCTGAATCTGGGTATCGAATCGGGTTCGTTCACCGTGTTCGTCGGCCCGTCCGGGTGCGGGAAGACCACCTCGATGCGCATGATCAACCGGATGGTGACCCCCACGGCGGGCACCATCACCATCGACGGCCGCGACATCGCCACCACCGACCCGGTGAAACTGCGCCTCGGCATCGGCTACGTGATCCAGAGCGGTGGTCTGCTGCCCAATCGCACGGTGCTCGACAATGTGGCGACCGTGCCGATGCTGCTCGGGCAGTCCCGCAAGAACGCGCGCACCGCCGCGCTCGACGTGCTGGATCGGGTGGGCTTGGATCGCGGTCTGGCCGAGCGGTATCCGGTGCAGCTCTCGGGCGGTCAGCAGCAGCGGGTGGGGGTGGCGCGCGCGTTGGCCGCCGATCCGCCGGTGCTGCTGATGGACGAACCGTTCAGCGCCGTCGACCCGGTGGTGCGGGCCGAACTGCAAACCGAGATGCAACGGTTGCAGGCCGAACTGCGCAAGACGATCGTGTTCGTCACCCACGACATCGACGAGGCGATCACCCTCGGCGACCGGATCGCGGTGTTCGGGCGCGGTGGCGTACTCCAGCAGTTCGACTCGCCGGAACGCGTATTGGCCCAGCCCGCCACCGATTTCGTCGCCGGATTCGTCGGCCGGGATCGTGGGTACCGTGGCCTGTCGTTCCGCAGCGCCGACGCGGTGGCCCTGCACGAGATCTCGACGGTCACCGTCGACGAGGTGGCGACACTGCGCCTCGATCGCGGCCGGTGGGCGCTGGTCGTCGACGCCGACGGCATACCGGGTGGCTGGTTGGATGTGACCGGGGTCGAGGCGGTGCGTGCCGGGGCCACGGTGGCCGACAGTGTGTCGGCGGGCGGGTCACTGTTCACGCCCGACGGTGATCTGCGCCAAGCGCTGGACGCCGCGATCTCCTCGCCGTCGGGGCTGGGAGTGGCCGTGGACGAAGCGGGTGCGGTGCGCGGCGGGATACTCGCCACCGACGTGCTCACCCAGCTCGCCGAGCAGCGCGGCCGCGAGGACGCCGAACGCGGCCGGGAGTTCTTCGAGCAGGGCGCGCAGTGAGATACCTGATCGACAACTTCGCCGACATCATGGCGATCACCCGCACCCATCTGGTGCTCGCGCTGGTCCCGCTGCTGCTCGGCCTGGTGGTCGCGATTCCGGTCGGGGCGCTGGTGCACGGGCACGGCTGGGCGCGCAAGCTCACCACGACGGTGTCGAGCGTGGCCTACACCATTCCGTCGCTGGCCCTGTTCGTGATCATCCCGCCGCTGGTCGGCATCTCCGCGATCGACCCGCTCAACGTGATCATCGCGCTCACCGTGTACTCCACCGCGCTGCTGCTCATCGCGGTGCCGACCGCCCTGGACACCGTGCCCGCCGGGGTGGTCGACGCGGCCGACGCCATCGGGTTCGGCCGGTTGCGGCGCACCCTCACCGTCGACCTGCCGTTGGCCCTGCCGGTCTTCACCTCGACCCTGCGGGTGGTCGTGGTCACCAATATCGCGATGGTGTCGGTGGGTGCGCTGATCGGGGTGGGTGGGCTCGGGAAGCTGTTCACCCAGGGCTATCAGCGTGACTACCCCGATCAGATCGTCGCGGGCATCATCGTGACGCTGGCGCTGGCGCTGATCTTCGACCGCCTGGTCTTCCTGCTCGGCCGCCTGGCCACCCCGTGGACGCGGGCCGATACACGGGTCGGCCGGTTGGGGGCACGCGCGTGAGCCTGTTCCTCGACGCCTGGAACTACCTGACCGACGGTGCCAACTGGGGTGGTGGCGCCGGGATCGATCACCGGTTGCTGCAACACATTTGGTACAGCCTGCTCGCGGTCGCACTGTCTGCGGTGGTCGCGGTGCCGGTCGGGCTCGTGATCGGGCACACCCGGCGCGGCAGTGCGCTGCTGGTCGGGTTCGCCAACGCGATGCGCGCGCTGCCGACCCTGGGCCTGCTCACCTTCCTGGTGCTGCTGCTCGGGCTCGGCATCATCCCGCCACTGCTGGCGCTGGTCACCGTCGGCATCCCACCACTACTGGCCGGCGCCTACGCGGGCATCGCCAACGTGCCGGCCGACGTGGTCGACGCCTCGCGAGCGATGGGAATGACCGAACGGCAGATCCTGCTCCGGGTGGAAGTGCCCAATGCGGTGCCGGTGATGCTCGGCGGATTACGTAGCGCCACTCTGCAAGTGGTCGCCACCGCCACCATCGCCGCCTACGTGAACATGGGTGGTCTGGGCCGCTACATCTTCGACGGCATCGGCCTGTACCGCTACGACCTGGTACTCGTTGGCGCGCTGCTGGTGGCGGCACTCGCGCTGGTGCTCGACGGCGTGCTGGCGGCGGCGGTATGGATCAGCGCGCCGGGCACCGGCAGGCTCACCCGCACCTCGGTCGAGAGCACCGCCACCTCAGTCGTCACCGAGTAGTTCGCGCAGAAGCGGGTCCTCGGCCAGCACTTCCCGCATCCGGGCGCGTTCACGAGCCCGCTGCCCGCTGGCGTGGATCCAATCCTGCACCGCCTGCACAACAGCCACGTTCACCGCGACACCGTCGCCCTCGGCCGCGGCCGTCAACTGCGCGTGGACCTCATCGGGAAGCTGCACGGTGATCGTCGTCATCACCCCATGATCCCAGGTGCGGTGAACACCGGCCGCCGGGACGACACAGCGCCCCGTTTCCCGAGGAAACGAGGCGCTGGTGCTGCGATCGTGCGACTACACGACACCCTCGGCGCGCGCGGTCGCCGCGACGGCCTCGGCGACGGCGGGGGCGACGCGGGGATCGAGGGGGCTCGGGATGATGCGGTCCACCGCGAGTTCGTCGGCGACCACGCCGAAGATCGCGTCGGCGGCAGCCACCTTCATGCCCTCGGTGATGCGGCGGGCGCCGGCGTCCAGCGCACCCTTGAACACGCCGGGGAAGGCGAGCACATTGTTGATCTGGTTCGGGAAGTCGCTACGACCGGTGGCCACGATCGCGGCGTACTTGGCCGCCACATCGGGGTGGATCTCCGGGTCCGGGTTCGACATGGCGAACACGATCGACTCCGGCGCCATCGAGGCGATGAACTCCTCGGGGATCTTGCCCGCGGACAGGCCGAGGAACACGTCGGCGCCGGCGAGCGCGTCGGCCGCGCTACCGGTGATGCCGCGCGGGTTGCTGCGGGCGGCCAGGTCGGCCTTCACGCCGTTGAGGCCCTCGCGTCCGGCACTGACGATGCCCTTGGAATCGAGCACCACCACATCGCGGACACCGGCGGCGAGCAGGATGTTCGCGCACGCCACACCGGCGGCGCCCGCACCGGAGACGACCACCTTGAGCGCCGACATGTCGCGACCCTGCTGAGCGGCCGCACCCTTGAGGGCGGCCAGCACCACGATGGCGGTGCCGTGCTGGTCGTCGTGCATCACCGGGCAGTCCAGCGCCTCGATCACCCGGCGTTCGATCTCGAAGCAGCGCGGGGCGGAGATGTCTTCCAGGTTCACCGCGCCGAAGCTGGGGCGCAGGTGGATCAGGGTCTGCACGATCTCGTCGGGGTCGGTGGTGTCGAGCACCAGCGGGATCGAGTTCAGGCCGGCGAACTTCTTGAACAGGGCGGCCTTGCCCTCCATCACCGGCAGCGAGGCGCGCGGGCCGATGTCGCCGAGGCCGAGCACGGCGGTGCCGTCGCTGACCACCACGACCAGCCGGTCGGTCCAGGTGTAGGTCTTGGTCAGCGCCGGGTCGTCGGCGATGGCGCGGCTGACCTGGGCCACACCGGGGGTGTAGGCGATCGACAGGTCGCGCTGGGTTTCGAGCGGCGCGCTGAGCTCGACCGACAGCTTGCCGCCGAGGTGACCCGCGAAGATCTCGTCGGTGGTGATAGCAGCGAGGGTCGCTGCGTCATCGGCCTGGGGCGCCGCGGTGGCATTCGGTGCGTCAGTCACAGGTGACACGATTTCACTCCTGCTCGGATCGGGCTCAACCGGGGGACAGTTACCGCCGGGTATATCGGAATTGCATGACGCTCGTCGGTTGCGCGTCCGCACGCGTGGTGATCATCGGGCAGAGATCGGTACACGTGGCGCGGCACTGATCCGCAGAGCGGAGCCGGACGGGTGGTCCGGGCGAGCAAACGGGTCGACCCTCGGTTGCGACGGTGCGTCGCGAAGCGGAAGGTCTCCAAGGTCCCGATCCCGGCGGTGGCAAGGGAAGGGAATCCGCAACATTCTGCCAGCCGCAGTGACGACTTGCCAAACCGGTCAGGTGTCACCGGGCCGCGCGTCATCGGTCGAGCGTAACCGGGTGGAATTGCCGTGGCGTTAGCGAAAACGCGCAGCGCACGCCGAACATGTGGTGAACAGTCCTACCGAGACGGGCTGGTGCGCGGTGAGCTGGGCGTCAACCCCACCACTGGGTCCACAGCAGCACCCCGGTCGTGACGAGTACGACAGCCGAACCCGCGAACGCGGCGAGCCCGCGACGGCGGTCGGCGACCAGCTGCGACACGACGACCACCCCAGCGGCCAGCACGTGCCAGGTGAGCGATTCGGTGCCCGGACCGGGAAAATCCCGGCGCGCACCCATCACCGCCGCCCCGATCACCACGCACAGCAGCACGACAACACCGCCGGCGACGATGCCGCTGAACCCGCGCACCACCGTCACGGCGCGATCACCGGAACCCCGCTCGCCTTGCCGACGATCGCTTCGAACTGTTCGGGGTCGGTGCGGCAGGCACCGATCTCGATGGTCTTGTTGCTGCCGTGATAGTCCGAGGAACCGGTGCGCAACAGGCCGAGTTCGTCGGACAGTTCGCGCAGCACGCCCCGGTCGGCGCGACTGTGGTCGGGGTGATCGATCTCGAGGCCGGTGAGGCCGAGCGCGGCCAGGTCCCTGATCTCGTCGAATGCCAGCAGCCGACCGCGTTTGCGGGCCCGCACGTGTGCCAGCACACTCACCCCGCCCGCCGCCGCGATCAGCTGCACCGCCCTGGTGAGCGGGGTGTCGACCTTCTCCGCGTAGTACGGGCCGTGCGGGGCGAGCAGGTCGATGAACGCCGCGTCGACGCTGGGCACCACCCCGGCCGCGACCAGCGCCCGCGCCAGATGCGGCCGGCCCGCGGCCGGACCGGCACCGGCGAGTACCGCTTCGGGGTCGATGGGCAGGCCGTCGGCCACCATCAGGTCGGCCATCGCCCGCACCCGGGCCACCCGCTCGCCGCGCAGCCGTTCGCGTTCGTCGGCGAAACCGCGGTCGGCCGGGTCGAACAGGTAGGCCAGCAGGTGCACGGGCACCGGGAAGCCGTCCTCGCCCGTGCCGGTGCACGACATCTCCATTCCGCGCACCAGGGTGAGCCCGGGCGGGCGCGCGGCCTCGGCCTCGGCCCAGCCGCCGGTGGTGTCGTGGTCGGTGATCGCGACGACGTCGAGGCCCGCCGCCGCGGCGTGGCGAACCAGCTCGGCGGGGGTGTCGGTGCCGTCGGAGGCGGTGGAATGGGTATGCAGGTCGATGCGCACACATTCAGTCTTACAGTGCGGTGCCGGTCGGCGTGCGATCGTCGGCCACGGTCGTGGGTGCCCGTAACATCCGAGTGTGCCCTCCTTCCCGTCGATGCCGTCGTTTCGCGGGACGAGCCGTGCCGCGACACGGCCGACGGTGCCGGTGCCGACGGCGCGCGCGATCGTGGACTGCGGTGTCTACACCGACGGCAAACGCCTGCCCGGGCACTTCACCCCGCAGCAGGCGCTCACGGAGGCGAGCAAGACCGACACCGGGTTCGTCTGGGTCGGTCTGCACGACCCCGACGAAACACAGATGAACGACATCGCCCGCACCTTCGGGCTGCATCCGCTGGCCGTCGAGGACGCGGTGGTGGGACGCCAGCGGCCCAAACTGGAGGTCTACGACAACACGCTGTTCCTGGTGATGCGCACGGTGAGCTATGTCGAGCACGACATGCACGCGATCAGCCAGATCGTGGAGACCGGCGACATCATGGTCTTCACCGGCCCGCACTTCGCGATCACCGTGCGCCACGGCGAACACACCGGCCTGTCGGGGGTACGCAAGCAACTCGAGGGGCGGCCCGACCAACTGCAGATGGGTCCGTGCTCGGTGTTGCACGCCGTGGCCGACCACGTGGTCGACTCCTATGTGGAGGTCACCGAATCCATCGGGGAGGACGTCGACGAGATGGAGGAGGCGGTGTTCACCCCGGCGTCCAAGGTCGGCATCGAGTCGATCTACCAGCTCAAACGCGAAGTCGTGGAGTTGCGCCGGGCGGTGGGCCCGCTGGGCATTCCGCTGGAGCGGCTGGTGCACAACCAGAATCTGCCGGTGCCCACCGAGTTCCGCCGCTACATGCGCGATGTCGCCGACCACCACGTGAGCGTGAGCGAGCAGATCACCTATTTCGACGAAGCGCTGAGCAACCTGGTGAACGCCGCGCTGGCCAAGATCAGCGTTCAGCAGAGCACCGACATGCGCAAGATCTCGGCCTATGCCGCGATGGCGGCCGTGCCGACCATGATCGCCGGTGTCTACGGCATGAACTTCGACTACATGTGGGAGCTGCACCAGCCGTGGGCCTACCCCGCGGTGGTGGCGTTGATGGCGGTGCTCTGCGGGTTGCTGTTCCGCAGTTTCCGCCGCAACAAGTGGCTCTAGAGATTCACCGCGCTGCGCTCGGGATCGCGCACGTCGATACCGGCCTCGGCCCACGCGTCGCGCAGGGCCTGCGCACCACGCAGCCGCACCCAGGCCGCCTCGGTGGCGGTCACCGGAGTGACGCTGAGATAACGCACCGGGTCGGCGGGATCGGGCAGCGCCACCTCCGGCAGCTCGCTCTCACCGAGCAGTACCGCGGTGAACTTGGCGTTGCGCCACAACGGTTCCGACAGATCCAGCAGGGCATCGGCTTGCAGCACAACGCCTTCCACCGCCGGGGACGCGGCGAGCACCCCGAGCGAACGGCCGACGCCGACCTGCGGTCCCCCGCTCGCCAGCAGCGTCAGCACCAACTCCGCGCGCGGTCCGCGCAACGGGTCGGCGAGCAGGTCGGCCGGGTCGCCCATCGGATGCCGTGAGCCGCCGAGGGTCGCGTAGTGCACCTCGCCTGCCCCGGGGATGCGCAGGATCTCGATCGGTTCCAGGCCGAGGAAGGTGACCGAGGCCGCGTCGACGTCGTCGCGGCCCACGGCGTAATGGTCCAGCACGGCGGTGCGGACGCGATTCTCCACATCCATTACGTCACAGCGCCAATCGGGCCAGCATGTCGCGGGCGCGTTCGGCGGTCTTCGGGTCGCACAGCACGTCGTAGCGACCGGCCACCAACTGCATCGTGGAGGCGAAGTCGCGCTGCCCCTTGGTGGCCGCGTACGGGATCGACGTGGTGATCACACCGAAGACGATGCCGCCCAGCAGACCCACCACCAGCGGGCCCACCGCGCCACCGGTGGTGGTGAACAGGCTCAGCAGCAGACCGAGGAACAGACCGAGCCAGGCGCCCGAGACCACACCGCCGCCGATGACCTTGCCCCAGGTGAGCCGGTACAGCACCCGCTCCACCTGCATCAGGTCCACCCCGACGATCGTCACGTCCTGCACCGGGAACTGCTCGTCAGCCAGGTAGTCGACCGCGCGCTGCGCCTCGGCGTAGGTCGGATACGAGCCGACCGGCCAGCCCGACGGCGGCGTCGGCAACCCCTGCCGTCCGCGATTCTGGTTGCCCAATGGATTCGTCATAGTGCCCTTTCGGCGATCCCTGCGGGTCAAACATCGGTTCTCGACATTCCGGCGGCGCGACCCTTCTCGGCGATGACACGGGCCATCTTCGCGCTGGCTTCATCGATCATCTCATCCCCCAGCATCACCGCACCACGGGCGCCACCCGCCGCCGAAGTGTGGAAGGCATAGGCGGCCAGGATCGCCTCGGCCCGGTTGTAGTCGTCCTGGCGCGGACTGAACATCTCGTTGGCCGCCTCGATCTGGCCCGGATGCAGCACCCATTTGCCGTCGAAACCCAGTGCGGCCGTGCGACCGGCGGCCCGCCGGAAACCGTCGACATCGCGGATCTGCAGGTACGGGCCGTCGATGGCCTGCAACCCGTGCGCGCGGGCGGTGAGCAGGATGGTCATCAGAATGTGGTGGTAGGCGTCACCGCAGTCGTAGCCGGGCGGTTGTTCGCCGACCACCAGCGTGCGCATGTTGATGCTGGCCATGAAATCGGCCGGCCCGAACACCAGCGCCTGCACCCGCGCGCTCGCCGTGGCGATCTCGTCGATATTGCGCAGGCCCAGCGCGTTTTCGAGCTGCGGTTCGATACCGATGCGCCCGACCTCGAGCCCGCACGCCTTCTCCAACTGGGTCAGCAGCAGGTCGAGTGCGCGCACCTGGCCGGCGTCGGTGACCTTGGGCAGCAGGATCGCGTCGAGTTCACCGCCCGCGCCCTCGACGACGCTGATCACGTCGGCGTAGGTCCATTCGGTGCTCCAGTCGTTGACCCGCACCACCCGCAACTGTGCGCCCCAACCGGTTTCGTTGAGCGCGGCGACGATGTTCGCCCTGGCCGCGGCCTTGGCACCGGGGGCGACCGCGTCTTCCAGGTCGAGGAACACCTCGTCCACGGGCAGGCTCATGGCCTTGTGGATCATCTTCGGATTGCTGCCTGGTACGGCGAGCACCGAACGGCGAGGCTTCATGGCGCGCTCCTTGTTGTCGGTCACACCGGCCGTGGCGCGGCGAGTCCGGCCGCGATCGACCGCCTAGCCTGAGGGTCATGGCAACCACCAGGGTGTACGTCGCCCGACTCGCCGGTCTGACGGTGCTGGGTCCCGACGGCGAGTCTATCGGCCGGGTCCGCGATGTGGTCGTGGCCGTCCGCTTCGGGCGCCAGCCACCACGGGTGCACGGGCTGGTGGTCGAACTGCCCACGCGGCGGCGCATTTTCGTGCCGATGCTGCGGGTCACCGCGATCGAGCCGGGCATGGTCACCCTGAACACGGGCACGGTGAGTCTGCGCCGATTCGCCCAGCGCGCGGGCGAGTTGCTCGCGCTGGCCCAGATCGTGGACACCCGGGTGCGGGTGGCCGACCCCGACCTGCCCGATCTGGCCGAGGTCGACGTGTTCGTCGCCGACCTGGGCATCGAGCAGACCCGGACCAGGGACTGGGTGGTCGGGCGGGTCGCGGTGCGCGGGCACCGCCGGATCGGGCGCAGGCGCACCGTGCACGTGGTCGACTGGAGTGCGGTCAGCGGTCTGACGCCGGCCGCCGTGGGCAGGCCGGGTCAGCAGGTGACGGCGCTGCTGGCCCAGTTCGAGGGGCTGCGGGCCGCCGATGTGGCGAATCGGCTGCGCGAGCTGCCCGAGAAGCGCCGCCTCGAGGTGGCGCTGGCCCTCGACGACGAACGCCTCGCCGACGTGGTGCAGGAACTGCCCGACGACGACCAGGTGGACCTGCTCGGCCATCTCGAGGTGCGCCGCGCCGCCGACGTGCTCGAGGCGATGGACCCCGACGACGCCGCCGACCTGCTCGGCGAACTCCCCGAGAGCGAAGCCGAATCGCTGCTGGCCCTGATGGACCCCGAGGAATCCGAGCCGGTGCGCCGGTTGCTGGCACACTCCCCCGACACCGCGGGCGGCCTGATGACGCCCAAACCCATCGTGCTCGGGCCATCGACCACAGTCGCCGAGGCACTGGCCCGGGTCCGCGACCCCGACCTCACTCCGGCGCTGGCCTCGATGGTCTTCGTCGTGCGGCCACCCACGGCCACCCCCACCGGCAGCTACCTGGGTTGCGTGCACATCCAGCAGTTGCTGCGCGAACCACCCGCGCACCTGGTGGGCGGCATCGTCGACACCGACCTGGCCGCCCTGTCGCCCGAGCTGCCACTCTCGGCGGTGACCCGCTACTTCGCCACCTACAACCTGGTCTGCGGGCCGGTGGTCGACGCCGAGAACCACCTGCTCGGGGCGGTCAGCGTCGATGATGTCCTCGACCATCTGCTGCCCGAGGACTGGCGGGAAGAAGAGACACCGCCGCTCGCACAGACCGAGGCGCGGCCGATCGACACCGACAGGAGACTCGGGTGAGCGAGAAGAGCCTGGCCAGGCAACGGCTGGAGACGCCGGGCGGGTCGCGGTTGCGTTTCGACTGGGACAGCGACGCGTTCGCGCGCACCAGCGAGCGGGTGGCCCGGTTCCTCGGCACCGGCCGCTACCTGGCGATCCAGACCGTCATCGTCATCGTCTGGATCGTGCTCAATGTGTTCGTGGTGGCGCTGCGCTGGGACCCGTACCCGTTCATCCTGCTCAACCTGGCCTTCTCCACCCAGGCCGCCTACGCGGCGCCGCTGATCCTGCTGGCCCAGAACCGCCAGGACAACCGCGACAAGGTGTCGCTCGAGGAGGACCGCACCCGGTCGGCGCAGACCAAGGCCGACACCGAGTTCCTGGCCCGCGAACTCGCCGCATTGCGCCTGGCCGTCGGTGAGGTGGCCACCCGCGATTACCTGCGCCGTGAACTGGAGGAGATCAAAGAGATCCTCGACCGGGTCGACGCGGTCACCTCACCCGAGGACACGGCCAGACCGGACAAGAAGCGAAAAGCCACGCGCAAGAAATCCTCCGGCCAAACGCCCTCATCTGACACCATTTCACCAGGTGCCCAAGACGCGTGACCGGAAATGCTCAACAACTTCCTGACCGGTAGGTAACCTGGGTCACGTTGTTCCGGGTGGCCCGGAGGGGGGACTCTGCGGGCCGCTGCTTCGACGTAAAGGGTTGGTGTGGCCGCAATGCGAATTTCTGCTCCGATAACGATGTCGGCCCTTGTCGTCGCGGGACTCGTCGCGTCCGGCTCGGCGTACCGGCCCGAGGTCCCCAGTGCCGCGCCCACGGCACCGGAGGCGCTGCTCGCCGCGAACGCCGGCACCACCGCCGACACCCCGGACAGCGACCCGTCCGAGATCGTCGGCTTGCTACCGGCCGCTCAGGAGGCGCCGCGCAAATTGCGCGCACTGTCACCGTCGGCCAACACCCAGGCCCCTTTCGCCGGAACCGTTCCCCTGCACAGCATCTCGCTCCCACCGGGCAGCGGCACGCTGGGCATCCCGGAAATCGTGCTGGCCGCCTACCGCAACGCCGAACTGGCGATGGAAACCGCACAGCCGGGCTGCGGGCTCACCTGGAATCTGCTGGCCGGTATCGGCCGCATCGAATCGGGGCACGCCAGCAGTGGGCGCACCGACGCCGCGGGGACCACCACCACCCCGATCTTCGGCCCGGCGCTGGACGGCACACTGCCGGGCAACGAGGTGATCAAGGAAGCCGACGGCGGCTTCGTGCGGGCCGTCGGTCCGATGCAGTTCCTGCCGAGCACCTGGTCGATGTACTCCGCCGACGGCAACGGCGACGGCGCCACCGACCCGCACAACGTGTTCGACGCCGCGCTCGGCGCGGGCAAGTACCTGTGCTCGGGTGGGATGAACCTGCGCGAGGCGTCCCAGGAGCTGCGGGCGGTGCTGCGCTACAACAACTCGATGTCCTACGCGGCCAATGTGCTCAGCTGGTCGGCGGCCTACCGCAACGGCGGCACCCCGAGCCAGGTGGCCGTGTCGCCGGAGCTCGTGCCGCCCGGCAGCGCGCCGCTGGTCTCGCCCAACGTGCTCGCCGCGGCCACCGACACGCCCGTCACCGCGGCGCCGCCGTCGACGACGAATCAGTTGCCGCCCAACACCCCGAAGGTCACCACGCCCACGCAGGTGATGATCACGCTGCCCGGGCTGCCACCGATCCCCTGCGGCATCTTCTGCCCGCCCCCGGTGGTGCCCGAGACGTGCGTGAGCGAACCGTTGCCCGCGCAGATGCCCGATCCGCTCGCACCGGCCCCGCAGGCGGCCGAGCAGACCTATGGCGCTGCCGCACCGCGGGATCCGGCCCCGCCGCGGGGCCCGGACCCACTCGGCGAACAGACCCAGCAGGCAGCGTGCGATCCGGCGATCGACGCCGAACCCGTACCGGTACAACCCGTGCCCGCGCCGGTCGAGCAGGCCCCGGCACCGGTCCAGACCCCCGAGCCCGGCATCACGCCCGCCGAGGAACCGGCGCCCGAACCCGTGGCACCGCCGGCGCCACCGGCGATCACGCTGCCGTTCAACATCGTGATCCCGCTGCCGCCCGCCCCGCCGGCGCCGTAGAAATCAAACCCGAACACACATCACAGAGGGGTAACAAAAAGGTCTCGGGTGCGGTAACCTCTTCTCATCCAACACGGTTGAGGAGGGCACCACACAGTGGGTCGTCATCGGAAACAGCCAGCTACAACAGTTCGGCGTAGTTCGCTCATCGCACTGACCGGATTGGTCCCCGCCGGACTCGTGGGCGTCACCGCCGCCGCGACCGACGCGACCACCGCCACCATGGCGGCCGTCGAGCACGACCTGCCCGAGCTCGACGCCGAAGCCGGTCCCCCGCTCGCCGCGGCGGCACAAGCCGACCCCGCCGAGCTCGTCCACGCCGAGGCCCGGCAGTCGCCCTCGGCCACACCGGTCGTCAAAACCGTTGCGCTGGACGAAGATCGCGCCGCCGCGGAGCTGCCCGCCGGTCCCCTCGGCATTCCCGGCATCGCGGTTGCGGCCTATCAGAACGCCGAACAGCAACTGGCCGTGGAGAATCCGCACTGCGGGATGTCCTGGTCGCTGCTGGCCGGAATCGGCCGCGTCGAATCCACCCACGCCTACGGCAAAGCCGACGCGCAGGGCAACCCGATCAAACCTGTCTACGGCCCGGTCCTCGACGGCAGCCTGGCGGGCAACAACGTCATCTACGACAGCGACGGCGGCGAGCTCGACGGCCTGGGCGGCTACGACCGCGCCATCGGCCCGATGCAGTTCCTCCCCGAGACCTGGCACAGCTACGCCGCCGACGGCAACGCCGACGGGGTCGCC
This sequence comes from Nocardia halotolerans, assembly GCF_042650145.1. Classification (NCBI taxonomy): domain Bacteria; kingdom Bacillati; phylum Actinomycetota; class Actinomycetes; order Mycobacteriales; family Nocardiaceae; genus Nocardia; species Nocardia halotolerans. The sequence continues at coordinate 959,774 of NZ_JBHSDL010000014.1, forward strand.
GATCCGCAGAACCTGTTCGACGCCGCCCTCACCGCGGGCCGCTACCTCTGCGACGGCGGTCTGAACATGCGCGACCTGTCCCAGCAGTCCAAGGCGATCCTGCGCTACAACAACTCGATGGCCTATGTCGCCAACGTGATGGCCTGGTCGGGCTCCTACTCCAGCGGCCTGGCCCCCGCCCCCAAGGACCTGCCCCGCATCCATTAGCGGAACCGGTACGGTATCGGATCGCCCCCAGGACCCCAGACGAATTCGGAGCACCCTAATATCGGGCATATGCCAGTGATTACGGAAGCGGACGTGCGGGCCGGTCTCGCGAAGGTCGACGACCCGGAGATCCGCAAACCGATCACCGAGTTGGGCATGGTCAAGAGCGTCGCCATCGCCGACAGCGGTGACGTGCACGTCGAGATCTATCTGACCACCTCCGGGTGCCCGCTGCGGACCGAGATCATCGACCGGGTCACCAAGGCCGTCGCGGACGTGCCGGGGGCCGGTGCGGTGAGCGTGGACCTCGACGTGATGAACGACGAACAGCGCACCGAGCTGCGCAAGTCGTTGCGCGGCGACTCGGCCGAACCGGTGATCCCGTTCGCCCAGCCCGGTTCGCTCACCCGGGTCTACGCGGTGGCTTCCGGCAAGGGCGGGGTGGGCAAGTCCAGCGTCACCGCCAACCTCGCCGTGGCGCTGGCCGAGCGTGGCCTGTCGGTGGGCGTGCTCGACGCCGACATCTACGGCCACTCCATCCCGCGCATGCTCGGCACCGACGCCCGCCCCACCCAGGTGGAGCGGATGATCATGCCGCCGGTCGCGCACGACGTGAAGATGATCTCGATCGCGCAGTTCACCGAGGGCAACACCCCCGTGGTGTGGCGTGGCCCGATGCTGCACCGCGCGCTGCAGCAGTTCCTCGCCGACGTGTTCTGGGGCGACCTGGACGTGCTGCTGCTCGACCTGCCGCCCGGCACCGGTGACGTGGCGATCTCGCTGGCCCAGCTGATCCCCAGCGCCGAGATCCTGGTCGTCACCACCCCGCAGATCGCGGCCGCCGAGGTGGCCGAACGCGCGGGTGCGATCGCGCTGCAGACCCGTCAGCGCATCGCGGGTGTGGTGGAGAACATGTCCTGGCTCGACCTGCCCGACGGCTCCCGGATGGAGCTCTACGGTTCCGGCGGCGGCCAGGTGGTCGCCGACCGCCTCACCCGCGCCGTCGGCTCCACCGTGCCCCTGCTGGGCCAGATCCCGATCGAGCAGGCCCTGCGCGAAGGTGGCGACGACGGCAACCCGATCGTGCTCAGCGACCCCGAGAACCCGGCAGCGATCGCCCTGCAGGGTGTCGCCGACAAACTCGCCATCCGCAAGCGCGGCCTGGCGGGCATGTCGCTGGGTATCGACACCACCCGCCACCTCTGATCCGGCGGCCGCCTCCTTAAAGTGGAAGCATGCTGACGCTGCTTCTCTACGTGCTCATAGTCGGGTTGGTCGCGGCGATGTTGTTCCTCGTCGCCAGCGCGGTGTTCGGGCGGTCCGAGGAGCTCGGGCCGCTGCCCGAGGGCACCACGGCGACGGTGCTGCCCGCCGACCGCATCACCGGCGCCGACGTGCGCGCGCTGCGGTTCCAGCAGGTGGTGCGCGGGTACAAGGCCGACGAGGTGGACTGGGCGCTGGGCCGGCTGGCCGAGCGCATCGATGAGCTCGAGTTCGAGCTGGCGCGGGCGCGGCAGTGGCGCGAGCAGGTGTCGGCCGGCCAGGACCACTCGTGAGCGAGCTGGTCGACGACGGCCTGCGCCGGTGTGACTGGTCGAACGGTTCGCAGCTCTACCGCGACTACCACGACACCGAATGGGGCAAGCCCCTGCACGGCGCCGACGCCATGTTCGAACGGCTCTGTCTCGAGGCGTTCCAGTCCGGGCTCGCCTGGATCACCATCCTGCGTAAGCGGCCCGCGTTCCGCGCCGCGTTCGCCGGCTTCCGTATCCCCGAGGTGGCCGCCTTCGACGACACCGATCGCGCCCGGCTGCTCGGCGACGCGGGCATCGTGCGCAACCGCGCCAAGATCGACGCGGCCATCGCGAACGCGCGGGTTGCTCGCGGCCTTCCGGTGCCCCTCGACGAGCTGGTGTGTTCGTTCGCACCCGCACCGCGCCCCCGGCCGGCGACGTTGGCGGATGTGCCTGCCACCACACCTGAATCCGTCGCTCTGGCAAAGGAATTGAAGCGCCGGGGCTTCGCATTCGTCGGCCCCACCACCGCCTACGCGCTGATGCAGGCGACCGGGATGGTGGACGACCACCTGGAGGTTTGCTGGGTGCAAGCCGCATCGAACGGAACCGACTCCTGAGTCAGATTTGCTACTCAGGTGTCCGCCCGAGACGGCAATAGGGAAGAATAGGACCAGTGTGGCCCGCCGAACATCGGCGAGCCCGCTGGTTGGCGACAACCGGCAGACGAGAAACAGTGCGCAGAACCACCGCGCAGATCTGGAGGGAGCAGAGGATGGCGGCCATGAAGCCCCGTACCGGGGACGGTCCCCTCGAGGCAACCAAGGAAGGTCGTGGAATCGTCATGCGGGTTCCACTCGAGGGTGGCGGGCGTCTGGTCGTCGAACTCACACCGGACGAGGCTGCGGCACTCGGTGACGAACTGAAGAGCGTCACCAGCTGACAGCACTCACCGAGATCGCCGCACTCCTGGCCTGCCCGGAGTGCGGCGACCCCTTACGACAGCGCGACCGCGCACTACGGTGCGACCACGGGCACAGTTTCGACATCGCCCGCCAGGGTTATGTCGGGCTGCTCACCGGTGCGTCGACGAAGATGACCGGCGACACCCCCGCCATGCTCGACGCCCGCGCCGCCTTCCAGGGCGCGGGCCACTTCGCTCCCATAGCCGAGGCCGTCGCGCACGCTTTCCGGGCCGGCGCATCCGGCTCGGCCGCGACACCGGACGGCCCGATGCTCGAGATCGGTGCGGGCACCGGTTACTACCTCGCCACGGTGCTGACCACCTACCCCGGCCTGCGCGGCATCGCCCTCGACGTGGCCAAACCAGCTGCCCGCCGGGCCGCCCGCGCCCATCCCGGCCTCGCGTCGATCCTGGCCGACGCCTGGCGCGGCCTCCCGATCCGCGACGGCGTCCTCACCGGTGTGCTGTCGGTGTTCGCCCCGCGCAACCCCGCCGAGGTGGCCCGGGTCCTCGCGCCCGGTGGACGCTTCGTGGTGGCCACGCCGACCGCGCGTCATCTGGGTGAGCTGATCGAACCACTCGGCATGGTGCAGGTGGACCCGGACAAGGACCGCCGCCTCGCCGCGGCGCTGGGCGACACCTTCACCCGCACCGAGCACACCCTCGTCGAATTCCCGATGAAGCTCTCCCGCGCCGACGTCACCAACGTGGTCGCCATGGGCCCGTCGGCCTTCCACGGCACCCCCGCCGACGATCCCCGCATCGCCGCCCTCACCGACAGCACCGAAGTGACGGCATCGGTCGCCGTCTCCACTTACGTGCCGAATCCCTGACCGCCACACCCTGCCGACCCGATCCCCTCACGCACACGCCGCCGAGCGTCCTGCCGAGCCTGTCGGCTGCTGCGGCACCCCGAACCCACGTCTGGCACAGCCGACAACCGCAGCACACCGAACCTACGTCCGGCACGACCAACAACTGCGGCACACCGAACCCACGTACGGCACGGCCAAGAACCGCGGCACCCGAAACCACGTACGGCACGGCCGGCTACCGCAGCACGCTGCGGTACACCTCGACCGTCTGCTCGGCGATCCGCGCCCAGTCGAACTCCGCGATGGCGCGCTCCCGTCCGGCTCGCCCGAAGCGCCCGGACAGCTCCGCGTCACCGGCCACCTCGTTCACCGCGGCGGCGAGTCCGCGCTCGTATTCCTCGGTCGCCACCGGGTCGTAGTGCACCAACCGCCCGGTGACACCGTCGGCGACCACCTCGGGAATCCCGCCCACATCCGAGGCCACGACAGCCGTCGCGCACGCCATCGCCTCCAGATTGACGATCCCCAGCGGCTCGTACACCGAGGGGCACACGAAAACCGCGGAGGCGGAGAGGATCTGGCGCACCTGTTCGGTCGGCAGCATCTCCTTCACCCAGAACACGTTGCCGCGGTGGCGTTGCAGTCCGTCCACGGCCGCGGCCACTTCCAGCTCGAGTTCCCTGGTGTCGGCGGCGCCCGCGCACAGCACCAGCTGGATGTCGGGGTCGAAACGGTCGGCGGCGGCCAGCAGGTGGGCCACGCCTTTCTGCCGGGTGATCCGCCCGACGAAGGACACGATCGGCCGGTCGGTGCGCACCCCGAGCCGTTCGAGCACCGGTAGCTCGGCGTCGGCGGGCAGGCCGGGGTGCCACACGCTCGCGTCGATGCCGTTGTGCACCACGTGCACTCGGTCCGCGTCGATGGCGGGGTAGGCGTCGAGCACGTCGTGGCGCATGCCCTGGCTCACCGCGATGACGGCGTCGGCGTGCTCCATCGCATTGCGTTCCGACCACGACGAGAGCCGGTACCCGCCGCCGAGTTGCTCGGCCTTCCACGGCCGCCGCGGTTCGAGCGAATGCGCCGTCAGCACGTGCGGGATGCCGTACAGCGCACCCGCCAGGTGCCCGGCGAGCCCGGTGTACCAGGTGTGCGAATGCACCACTTCCACACCGCCGGCGGCATCGGCCATCCGCAGCTGCGCCGACATCATCTGCAGGGCGGCATTGGCCGCGTAGAGGTCGGGATCGGGCCGGTGCACGACCGCTGTGCGGCGCGGCGCGCCCATGCAGTGCACCGTCACCTCGCACAGTGCGCGCAGCCGGGCGGTGAGTTCGGTGACGTGCACTCCCGCACCGCCGTACACCTCCGGCGGGTACTCCCGGGTCAGCATCGCCACGCGCAGCGCGCCGGCCGGTGTCCGCGCGCTGTCGGTGCCATCACTCACCGGTCCAAATTAAACCCTCGGGTGTCCATGAGCCACCGCGAGCCCGGCGGGCCTGTACTTTGACAGGGTGAGGAGCCAGCCGCACGTACTCGGGATCGTGCTCGCCGGTGGCGAGGGCAAACGACTGTTTCCGCTCACCGCAGACCGCGCCAAGCCCGCGGTCCCGTTCGGCGGCGCGTACCGGCTGATCGATTTCGTCCTCAGCAATCTCGTCAACGCGGGATATCTGCGGTTGTGTGTGCTCACCCAATACAAATCACACTCGCTGGACCGCCACATCTCCCAGACCTGGCGGCTGTCGGGTTTCACCGGTGAGTACATCACCCCCGTACCGGCTCAGCAGCGGCTCGGCCCGCGCTGGTACACCGGCAGCGCCGACGCGATCATGCAGTCGCTCAACCTGATCTACGACGAGGATCCCGACTACATCGTGGTCTTCGGCGCCGATCACGTGTATCGGATGGACCCCGAGCAGATGGTGGCCAGCCACATCGCCTCGGGCGCGGGTGTCACCGTGGCCGGTATCCGGGTGCCGCGCAGCGAGGCCAGCGCCTTCGGGTGCATCGATTCCGACGAGTCGGCCCGGATCGTCCAGTTCCTGGAGAAACCGGCGCATCCACCGGGCACGCCCGACGACCCGAACGTGACGTTCGCGTCGATGGGCAATTACGTGTTCACCACGCGGGTGCTGGTCGAGGCGATCCGGGCCGATGCCGAGAACTCCGACTCCGATCACGACATGGGTGGCGACATCATTCCCGCGCTGGTCGCCGCGGGTCAGGCCGCCGTCTACGACTTCGCCGACAACGACGTGCCGGGCGCCACCGACCGCGACCGCGGCTACTGGCGCGACGTGGGCACCATCGACGCGTTCTACGAGGCGCACATGGACCTGGTCTCGGTGCACCCGGTGTTCAACCTCTACAACAAGCACTGGCCGATCCGCGGTGCCGCCGAGAACCTGCCGCCGGCCAAGTTCGCCCGCGGCGGCCTGGCGCAGGAATCCATCGTCGGCGCGGGTTCGATCCTGTCGGCGGCCACGGTCCGCAATTCCGTGCTGAGTTCGAACGTGATGATCGACGACGGCGCCACCGTGGAGGGCAGCGTGCTGATGCCGGGGGTCCGGATCGGGCGTGGCGCGGTGGTGCGGCACGCGATCCTGGACAAGAACGTGGTGGTCGGCGAGGGCGAGATCATCGGGGTGGACCTCGACCGCGACCGGGAGCGGTTCGCGGTCAGCAACGGCGGGGTCGTCACCGTCGGCAAGGGCATCTGGGTCGGTTAGGTTCTCGGCCGCCTTGATCTGGACTGACCAGAGGGTGCGACGAAGGAGTACCCGGCGGGAGGGAAGATCAAGGGAACAGGCCGAGAACCACGCGGCGCCAGCCGCCAAAGACGGAGCAACAGGCCGAGAACCACGCGGCGCCAGCCGCAAATGACTCAGCCGCGTGAGGCGCAGAGCAGGCCGTCACCGATCGGGATCAGCACGCTGGTGAGCTCGGGGTTCTCCGCGATGGCGCGGGTGGCCGCGCGTACCGCCTGGGTGGCCGGGTCGCGCTGGTCGGAGTCGGGGACGCGGCCGCCGAGCAGCGCGTTGTTGAGGATGAACGCCCCGCCCTCGCGCAGCAGGCGCACGCCCTGCTCGACGTAGAGCGGATGTTCCATCGGGGACGCGTCGACGAAGACGAGGTCGTAGGCGCCGTCGGCGAGTCGCGGCAGCACATCGAGGGCGCGGCCGTTGATCAGCCGGGATCTGGCCGGGGCGATCTCGGCGGCACGGAAGGCTTCCTTGGCCGCGCGCTGATGTTCGGGTTCGGAATCGATCGTGGTGAGCGTGCCGTCCTCGCGCATGCCGTCGAGCAGCCACAGCCCGCTCACGCCTGCCCCGGTGCCCACCTCGACGACCGCCCGCGCGCCCAGCATCTGCGCGTACATGCTCAGCAGCGCGCCGACCGAAGCCGGTACGGGGGCGGCGCCCAATTCGGTGGCCCGCTCGCGCGCGTCGAGGAGGACGTCGTCCTCGACGACGGACTCCTCCACATAGGCCAGGTTCCGCTCCACGTTCGATGCCACAGCTAGAGGCTAAGCCACCGGAGGGGTCTGTGTATTCAGCGAAGGGGCCGAGGTGGCCGAGTGTCGTGTCATTTGCGAACAATTGCCAGCAGTTTGCGGATCGGGCACAATCGCCTGCGAACTGCTGTTGTTCGGTTGCCGATGGGGATAGGCTCGAGATCGGCACGAATTCTCAGGTCACACTCAGGGTCTCCACACCTGCCCCATATCGCGGCAGGAAATAGTTGCCCTACGCAAGGCCAGCCGATCGCGGCGGGCACGAGGCACGGGAACAATCACACACGATTGCCGGTTGATCCCTACGCAAGGTTCGCTGACCCGGACCAGCTCGCCTCCCGTGCCAGCGGTCCCGAGTAGGAGGTGTCCCATCCCGATGGTAGACACGGCGCGCACCGACGCCACACTGCCCGACCAGACTCTCCCCGCCGACTTCCTCCCCTCCGCCGACGACGAGTTCGACGCCGAACTCACCGGCACCGCCGCCTTCGACGCCACCGGTGATCGCACCGTCATGCCGTCCTGGGACGAGCTGGTCCGCGAGCACGCCGACCGGGTCTACCGGCTGGCCTACCGTCTCTCCGGTGACGCCCAGGACGCCGAGGACCTCACCCAGGACACCTTCATCCGGGTGTTCCGCTCCCTGCAGAACTACCAGCCGGGCACCTTCGAGGGCTGGCTGCACCGCATCACCACCAATCTTTTCCTCGACATGGTCCGCCGGCGTAACCGCATCCGCATGGAGGCTTTACCCGAGGACTACGACCGCGTCCCCGCCGAGGGCCCCACCCCCGAAGACGCCTACCACGACTCCCGACTCGACCCCGACCTGCAGAAAGCGCTCGACGCGCTGGCCCCGGAGTTCCGCGCCGCGGTCGTGCTGTGTGACATCGAGGGCTTGTCCTACGAGGAGATCGGCGCGACGCTCGGCGTGAAGCTGGGCACCGTGCGCAGCCGGATTCATCGCGGGCGCCAGGCACTGCGCGAGCACCTTGCGCATAATGGAAGCTGAGCAGCGGTACTCCGCTGACGCCCACGCAAGGTGAACGCCGGTCACGGCGACACCGGGCCTCTCGGTTGATGTTGTCGAAAAGGAAGAACTCCGCATGAGCGTGGATCCCAGTGCTTCAGGTCGTTCCTCGCGCTTCCAGCCCACCGAGCACCTGGCCAGCGAGGCGATCGCAGCCTACGTCGACGGCGAACTGCGCATGAACGCGTATCTGCGCGCCGCCCAGCATCTTTCGGTCTGCCCCGAATGCGCGAGCGAGGTCGACGCCCAGCAGCAGGCCCGGATCGCCTTGCGCCGGGCCGCCGAAGTGGCGATTCCGCACAGCCTGCACGACAGTCTCACCCGCATTCCGCTGGCCGAGCTCCCCGGCAACGCACCGGAACCGCCGCGCCGTAACGAGGCATTTCTCGGATTCCTCACCGATTCCTTCACCGCGACCCGGTGGACCACGTGGCGGCGCAAGTAGAGTCTCGGACGTGACAGGCGAATCGACGAATTCCGGATCGACCGAAAACTCGGATTCGGCGGCCTCTCGGGGGAACCTGCGACCCTCGGATGCGCCGACGCTGGGCCCGCGTCCGGTCTACCGGCCGCATATCGACAGCCATACCGCGCGCGCGTTCCGCCGCCCGAACGGGCAGGCGGGCTCGTTCGCACCGCACGAACCCCGGCGCGACTCGGCCGAGTCCGGCTCGCTGGTGAGCCAGCGCCCGCCCGACGGCGTGCTGGCCGAGGCATTCGCCCGCCCCGAAGGCTCCGACGAGCTGCTCCAGCGTGAACCCGGTTCCGAGGAGCCCGCCGCGGCCATCGCCGGTCCGGTGCATCCGTGGCGCGATCCGGCCGCCGGAGCGCGCCTGGGCGCGCCCGCCGTCGAGACTCCCGAGCCCGCACGCTTGCCTGTCGCGTCCAAGCTGTCCACCCGTGAAGTGCTGTTCGGTTCCAGAGTTGCGCCCAAGGCGCTGGCGCTGCTGGCCGCGCTCGCCCTCGGCATCGCCTTCATGGGCGGTCTGGTCGGCCGGATCACCGCCGAGACGGCCTCGACCCTGACCTCGCGCAAGGTGACCCTCGAGCAGAGCGCCGGCATCGGCGAACGGCCCCACAATCGGGTCGCGGCGGTCGCGGACGCCGTGCTGCCGTCGGTGGTCTCGATCCAGGTCATCATCGGTGACGGCGGGCCCGCCGGTTCCGGCGTGGTGCTCGACGCCGAGAACGGTTACATCGTCACCAACAACCACGTGATCTCCGCGGCCGCTACGGACAAGTCCGGCGATGCCCGGATCCAGGTGCAGTTCTCCGACGACACCCGGGTCGAAGGCCGGCTCGTGGGGCGTGACCCCAAGACCGATCTGGCGGTGTTGAAGGTCGAGGCCGACAATCTCACCGAGGCGAACCTCGGTAAGTCCGATGACGTCCAGGTCGGCGACGAAGTACTGGCCATCGGTTCGCCGCTGGCCCTGAAGAAGACCGTCACCACGGGCATCGTCAGCGCGGTCAACCGCCCGTTCCCGCTCAGCGGTGAGGGCACCGACACCAACGCCGTGATCGATTCCGTGCAGACCGACGCCGCGATCAACCCGGGCAACTCCGGTGGTGCCCTGGTGGACATGACCGGGCGGTTGATCGGGATCAACACCGCGATCAAGACGACGAGCGGCGGTTCGATGGGCCTCGGCTTCGCCATTCCGGTCGATGTGGCGACCACCGTGTCGCAAACCCTGATCCGCGACGGCAAGATCAATCACCCGCAGATCGGCCTCAGCGCCCGGACCAAGGCCGTGGCCAACGAACTGCGCAGCGGCGCAGCGGTGGCCGACGTGGTGGCGGGCAGCCCGGCCGCCAAGGCGGGCATCGTCGAAGGCGATGTGATCGTCAAGATCGGTGACCGTGAGGTGACCAGCCCCGAGGAGCTGGTCGTGGCCGTGCAGTCGCACGAGATCGGCGACACGGTGAACGTGCAGTTGATCCGCGATGGCAGGCAGGTGGACGTGCCGGTCACGCTCGAATCCGACTGAGCTGGACCGACGCGGGACAGGTAGCCTGGATCCGTGTTCAGCAACATCGGGTGGGGCGAGATGATGATCCTGCTCGTCGCCGCCCTCGTGATCCTCGGCCCGGAGCGCCTGCCCGGCGCGGTCCGCTGGACCACGTCGTCCCTGCGTCAGGTGCGCGATTACGCCAGCGGGGCCACCACCCAGCTCAAACAGGAGCTCGGACCGGAATTCGACGATCTGCGCAAGCCGCTGGCCGAGCTGAACGAACTGCGCGGGATGAGCCCACGGGCCGCGGTGACCAAGCATCTGCTGGGTGGTGACGACTCGGTGCTGCGCGATATCGAGGGCGCGGTACCCGACCGTAAACAACTGTTCGGTACCAGCAGCGGTATGCCCGGCACCGCGCCGACCACGTCGCCGTCGCTACAGAAGCCGCTGGATCACAACGAGCGCCCTCCGATCGATTCCGACGCGACATAACGCCCAGACCACACCGCACGGTCGTCATTTGCCACAGGGTCGCGCGAACCCGAAACAGCCGCGCGGACCTCGCACTATTGTGGTTGCCGACAATTTCGCGCCGACAGCCGTTGTGGCACAAGACAGTTCGATGTCAATCGTTATAGACACGAATCGTGGTCGAGCTGTCTAGACTTCGCACATGTCGGCCGATGACGTGGCACGGGTCTTCGCGATAGAAGACAAGGTCGAAAGACTCAAAGCAGCCACCGACGGGGTGGCGGCTGCCCAGCAGACCATCAACGAACTCACCAGGATCCGGCGCGCCGTGATCCGCGAACTCCATGCCGACGGCTGGACGTTCGCCCGCATCGGCGCCGCGGCGGGCCTGTCGCGGGCGCGAATCCACCAGGTGAGCACCCAGGGTCCGGTACCCGAAGGACTGTTCTTCGGACACGGATCGCTGACCGTGCTCGCCCCCGAGGTCCGCGCGGGCAGGCTGCTCGGCGCCCCCGACCCGGCCGCCGCGCAACGCCTCGCCGAACTGCTGCGCCAGCTCGGTTTCGCCGCGACGGTGGAGACCTTCGCGCCCGGCAGGCCGGTCGATCTCAACCGGGACGGCCTGGTGATACTCGGCGGGCCGGAACTGTCCCCCAGTCTGCGTCAGCTGGTCGTGGCCGATCCCCGGCTGCGCCGCACCGTGACCCGGGCCGGCGACACCCGGCGCGGGATCGAGGACCGCGCGGCGCGCCGGGTGTACCGGCCCGGCGGTGGCGAACCGCACGACATCGCGTACCTGGCCCGGCTGCCCCGGCCCGACCGGCGCGGCAGCGTCATGCTGATCGACGGGTTGCACCCGCCCGGCTCGCTGGGTGCGATCCGATTGCTGACCACTCGCCTGTCCACCTTGCACGAGCGGGCCGGCACGCATCTGTTCTCGGTCCTCATCGCCGTTCGGTACGACCGCACGACCGGCGAACCCGTAGACGCGGACCTTTTGACACCGGTATATCGCCATGAAACCGACCCGAAGTTGGTTACAACCCGGATTCGGCCATAGCTGCATCTGAACTAACGTCGCATTGTGATCTGGCTCACGCTATTGTTATGGATCACAACCCGTGCACGATGGATAGATTGCTAGCGAGTAACCGAGTGTGAGTAGGTGAGCTTCACGTGTTCTCGTCTCCAGAGGCCGGTGCGTGCCGGGTGCTGCCCGTGCGCGCGCCCAACCCGGACCCCCGCAACGTCGCCCTGTCCGACGCGGCGTCGATCGCCGACGACGTCATCGTGGCGACCCACCGCGTGACCTACAGCGGCCGTTTGAAGGTCTTCATCGGCCCGCACGAGGACGTGGACAACTTCCTGCGCCCACTGCGCCGGATGGACGGCCGTCAGCGCTACGCACTCGAACTCACCGTGCTGCCCGAGGCCCTGCCCGCCACCGAGGTGACCGCGGCCGTGAGCGCCGACCGCGGCCGCCTCGCGCTGCGGTGCGCCGGCTCGGCCGAGGCGATGACCTTGCAGTTGCGCACCACGGTCGACCACATCACCCGCCGCTTCACTCTGGGCTTCGCGGGCAGCCGAATGGGCCTGCCCACGGTGTACCTGCCGCACGGTGACGACGACACCTACGTCTACCCCGAAGAGGTCTTCACCGCCGAACACGCGGTGGAGGTGTTCCGCGACTTCTTCCACTCCGGCGCCGTGCCCGCCGAATTGCAGGAACGCGAAATCCTGGGCTGAGTCGCGCGGCATGCGCGTGCCCGGCGATAGCTAGGCTGGTCCGGACGATCACAACCGACTCGGCGAAGGCCGGTGTGCGATGCGCGATCTACTCGGACAGGTGCTCACGGTGCTGCGCGATCAGCCCGTGGCGCTGGCCAGAATCGTCGACCGCACCGGTGCGGCGCCCCGCGATGTCGGCGCCGCGATGGCGGTCACCGGCGCCGGGCGGGTGATCGGCTCACTCTCCGGCGGCTGTGTGGAGGCGGCGGTCCTCACCACCGCCGCTGAGGTGCTGCTCGACGGCGCCGCGAGCCTGGAACGTTTCGCCGCCGACGACGAACTCACGGCGGGCCTGCCGTGCGGCGGCGAGATCGAGGTCTTCGTGGAACGCCTCGACCCCACCGCCGCGCCGCTGCTGCGCGAGCTGCGCGATGCCCTCACCGCGCACCGTCCGCTCGCCTACGCCACCACGTTGGCAGCGACGCCGGACCGGAAGCTGTTCTACCCCGGCTCGACAGAGCCGTGGCGAGATCTCGACCGTGATGCGGCGGCCCTGCTCGCCGCGGGCCGCAGCGGCTTGATCGGCGCCCAGGACTGCACGCCCGCCGCCGCGCACCGCCCGCGTACCTTCGTCCAGGTCTTCGGCTGCCCCGCGCGCTTGATCCTGGCCGGTGCCAACGACTACACCCGCGCGCTCACCGTCACCGCCGCCCAGCTCGGCTACCACGTCACCGTGGTCGACGCCCGCGAAACCTTCACCACCGCCGCCCGCTTCCCCGCCGCCCACGCGGTCGTCGTCGATTGGCCGCACCGCTACCTGACCGCCGAACAGCACGCGGGCCGCCTCGACGACCGCACGGTGGTCTGCGTGCTCACCCACGACCCGAAGTTCGACGTCCCCACGTTGGCCACCGCGCTACAACTGCCCGCCCTCGCGTTCATCGGTGCCCTCGGCTCCCGCCGCGCCCACACCGACCGCACCCGCCGCCTCCGCGAACTCGGACTCCCCGAGGCCACTCTCGCCCGCGTGCGCAGCCCCCTCGGCCTGGACCTGGCAGCTCACACCCCGGAGGAAACCGCGATCTCCATCCTCGCCGAAATCCTCGCCACCCGCGGACAGACCTCCGCCCGGCCCCTGTCCGCGCTCACCGGCCCCATCCACCGGCGGCCACACCACGCCCCTTAGCTACCCAGTTCCACGACCGGCCCTCGCCCTGCAGCTCCCAGCTCCACCACCGCCCCTCATCCTGCAGCTCTCAGCTCCACCACCGGCCCCTCGCCCTGTAACCCCAGTTCCACCACCGGGCCCTCGTCCTGCAGCTCCCAGCTCCAGGACCGGTCCCTCATCCCGTAACTCCCAGCTCCACCACGGTCCCTCATCCTGCAGGTCCCAGCTCCACCACCGGCCCTCACCCTCGTGCCCAGCAGCGGTCACCGGTCCGGCTCACCGCGAGCCCGGGCGCTCGACGTGACAGGCGAGCGCCCAGGCAGGATCGCAGCGGTGTGTCGAACCGGGCCTGTGCGGTGCGCGAGGGTCAGGCCGCGACGAGGGTCAGGCCGCGACCTGTTCGGGCCGCAAGGTCTTCATCGGTGGGCGATCTTCGAGGGAGACCTCCGTGGCATGGGCCACGAACTCGCCGCCGACCAGCGGGAACTGGGTCAGGGCGGCACCGGAGTCGGTGACGCCGCTGCGGCCCAGCGCGGTGCCGAGGATCTGGCGGCTCATCACACCCAGGTCCGACAACGGGCGGTTGCGATGGGTGCGCACCCCCAGGTTGACCTGGGCGATGGCGTCCATACCCAGCTTGTCGTAGGTGTCGAGCAACAGCCCGATCTCCACGCCGTAGCCGGGCGCGAACGGGACGGCGGTGAGCAGTTCCCTGGTGCCGGCGTATTCGCCGCCGAGCGGCTGCAGCACCTGGGCCAGTTCCGGACGCAGGGCCGCCAGCAGCGGGCGGGCGACGAGCTCGGTGACCCGTCCGCCCCCGTGGGCGTCCACCGACTCGCCGTGGCGCAGCGGGCGGCGGTAGTAGGCCTTGGACAGGTGGGTGCCCGGCACGGTCAGCAGCGGGCCGAGCAGTTTGGGCACGAAGGCCGGGTCGGGGTCGATGAGATCGGAGTCGACGAAGGCGATCAGGTCACCGGTGGTGCAGGCCAGCGAACGCCACAGCACCTCACCCTTGCCGGGAACCGGCTCGAGTTCGGGCACGGCCTCCTCGCGGGTGACCACCTCGGCGCCGGCCGCGCGGGCCCGCCGGGCGGTGGCGTCGGTGGAGCCGGAGTCGAGCACGATCAGTTCGTCGACCAGGGTGCCGACCAGTGGCCGGATACTGGCCACCACTTCGGCGACGGTGTCCTGCTCGTTCAGCGCGGGCAGCACCACCGAAACGGTGCGGCCCGCCTTGGCGGCGACCAGGTCGCCGACGGTCCAGTCAGGGTTGTCCCAGGTGTGGGTGGTGGCCCAGGCGGGCTCGCGGTGTTGGATTTTCATGCCAGACCTCGCAGAGTTCGTGCGGGGGGCCGGATGCCCTGGATTGCGGCGATCATGTCCACGACCCGCCGGGTCTCGGCGACTTCGTGGACCCGGAAGATTCGAGCGCCCGCGGCGGCCGACCACGCGGTGGCCGCCAGTGTGCCCTCGACCCTCTCACTCAGACCTACCCCTAGAGTCTCCCCGATAAAATCCTTGTTGCTCAGTGCCATCAGAACTGGCCACCCGGTATTTACAAGACCGTCGATTCCGCGCAACAACTCGAGCCCGTGATAAGTGTTCTTTCCGAAGTCGTGGGTGGGGTCGATCACGATTCCGTCGCGGCGCACCCCGGCGGCGGCGGCGCGCTCGGCCGCGGCCACCACGGTCGCGGTCACCTCGGCCACCACATCGGTGTAGCGCACCCGGTGCGGGCGGGTGCGCGGCACGGCGCCACCGGTGTGGCTGCAGACGATGCCCGCGCCCGTCTCGGCGGCCACCCGGACCAGATCGGGGTCCGCGCCCGCCCAGGTGTCGTTGATCAGGTCGGCGCCGACGGCCACCGCGGCCCGGGCGACCTCCCCGCGCCAGGTGTCCACGCTGATCAGCAGCTCGGGGTACTTCTCCCGGATCGCCGCGACGAACGGCACCACCCGCCGCGATTCCTCGGCCGCGTCCACCGTGCTGCCCGGTCCGGCCTTCACTCCGCCGATGTCGACCAGGTCGGCGCCTTCGTCGACCGCGCGCGCCACTCGCCGCAGCGCGGCCTCGTCGCTGAAGGTCGCGCCGCGGTCGTAGAACGAGTCGGGGGTGCGGTTCACGATCGCCATCACCAGCGCACGATCGGTGGCCACGGGTCGCCCACAGAAGGTGGGCAGCGCGGGCTGGACTGCGGAATCAGACATGACCTGGCTATCTCGGGGCTTTACCTGCGGCGACGTCGGCGGCGTAGTCGTCGTAGGCCCGAATGTAGCCGCTGGTGGGGCCGGCGAGCACATACAGCTGTCCCTCGGCCTCCGCGGCGTAGCCCTGCTTGCGCAGTTCCACCTTGCGGCTCTTGAACGTGGTGGTCTGCTCGAGCTCGTCGACCACCCGGACGAACAGCGGCACGGCGTAGAGCGGCAACCGCTCGTACACGGTGGCGGCCAGCGATTCGCCGTCGAATTCGGCATCGGGATGCAAGGTGATCGCGGCCATGCCCGCCTTGCCATCGGTGCCGGGGATGTCGACGCCGAACACGACCGCCTGCTCGACGCTCGGATGCTGGCCCAGCGCGCCCTCCACCTCGGTGGTCGCCACGTTCTCACCCTTCCAGCGGAAGGTGTCGCCGAGCCGGTCGACGAAGGCGATGTGCCACCAGTGCTGGTCGCGTACCAGGTCACCGGTGTCGAACCAGCAGTCACCCGGCTTGAAGGCGTCGCGCACCAGCTTTGATTCGGTGGCTTCGGCGTCGGTGTAGCCGTCGAAGGGCTGGCGGTTGTTCACCTTCGCCAGCAGCAGTCCCACCCCACCGGAACCCACTTTGCGCAGCTTGCCGTTTCGGCCGCGGCGCGGCTTGCCGGTCTCGTCGTCGTATTCGACGACCGCGTACGGCAGCGGGCACAGGCCGGCGGTCCGATCCACTCCGAAGGCGTTGACGAAGGCCAGCGGCGCCTCGCTCGACCCGTAGAACTCCACCACCCGGGCGATGTCGAAGCGGCGGCGGAACTCGTCCCACAGTTCGGGTCGCAAGCCGTTGCCCACGGCCAGGCGCACCCGGTTGTGTGCCTCGCCGGGGCGCACCGGCTGGTTCAGCAGGTAGCGGCACAGTTCACCGATGTAGATGAACGCGGTGGCGCGCTCGCGGGCGATCTCCGCCCAGAATCCCGACGCCGAGAACTTGCGTGCCAGCACATAGGTCGCCTCACCGGCGAGCACCGCCGACAACGCGACCGTGAGCGCGTTGTTGTGATACAGCGGCAGACAGCAGTACAGGCCGTCGTCGCCGTGTAACCGGATACCGAGCCCGCCCAGGCCCGACATGCTCTTGGTCCAGCGATGATGGGTCATCACGCTGGCCTTGGGCATGCCGGTGGTGCCGGAGGTGAAGATCAGGAAGGCGCGTTCGCCCGCGGTCACCTGCGCGCACACGGCCGGGTCGGCATCGGTGGCGGTGCGGGCGGATTCGGCCAGTTCCTCGGCGGAGAGCACGTTCGCGGCGGGTTCGGGCAGCGAGTCCAGCGCTTCGGCGCACTCCTCGCCGACCACGTTGATCACACTGCCGAGCAGACCGATGCTGTGCGCGAGCACCTGATCGCGCTGGTTGTAGTTGAGCAGACCCACGGTGGCACCGAGCTTGAGCACCGCGAGCACGGTGAACAGGGTTTCGGGGCGGTTGGTCATCAGCACGCCCACCACGTCACCGCGCTCGACGCCGCGCCCGGAAAGCACTGCGGCGTAGCGGTTCACCTCGCTGTTGGCGGCGCGGTAGGTGTAGGAGCGGCCCTCGAAACGCAGGAACACCCGGTCGGGCCTGCGGTGGGCGACCCGCTGGAAGTACAGGCCCACCGAGGCGGTGTCGGTGGGCCCCACCAGCATTCCACGCGCGTTGCGCAGCATGCCCGGCACGTCCAGTGCCATCGCGGGCAGTTTCTTGACCAGGTCGAACACGCTCACCGTGTCGCGGGTGTTTGTACTCATGTGCTTTCTCCTACCCCTCGGCCGGCCGCAGCGCGGCGAACGCAGCGGGCAGGTCGGCGGCCACGATGATGCGGTCACGGGCCTGCTGCGTCACAATTCTGCGTTCGGACATGCCATCGATCCAGCGGAACAGCCCGTCGTAGAAGCCGTTCGCGTCCAGTACCACCACCGGTTTGCGGTGTTCGCCGAGATAACCGCCGGTCCAGGTTTCGAAGAACTCCTCGAGCGTGCCGATCCCGCCGGGCAGGGTGAGAAAGGCGTCGGCGCGTTCTTCCATCAGCTGTTTGCGCTGGCGCATGGTGTCGGTGACGATCAGTTCGTCGGCGTCGACATCGGCCACCTCGCGGTGCACCAGATGTTTCGGGATCACTCCCACGGTGTGCGCGCCGCCCGCCCGCGCGGCGGTGGCGACGGCGCCCATCATCGACACGTGGCCGCCACCGGAGACCAGTTGCCAACCCCGCCGGGCGATTTCGGTGCCCACCCGGGCGGCGAGGTCGATCAGTTCGGGTTCGGTGGTGCTGGCCGAGCAGTAGACACAGATCGAGTAGCTCACCTGTCGGTGCCTTCACCGGTCTCGCCCGTGACGATGCGCACGACCTCCTCGACACTGTCGGTGACCTGGATCAGGTCCAGGTCCGCCGGCGAGATCTTGCCGGTCCCGCCCAGCGATTCACGCAGCCAATCGACGAGCCCCGACCAGTAGGCGGTACCGAACAGGATGATCGGGAAGCGGGTGATCTTGCGGGTCTGCACCAGGGTCAACGCCTCGAACAGTTCGTCGAGGGTGCCGAAGCCGCCGGGCAGGCAGACGAAGGCCTGCGAGTACTTCACGAACATCGTCTTGCGGACGAAGAAGTACCGGAAGTTGATACCCAGGTCCACCCAGTCGTTGAGCCCCTGTTCGAAGGGCAGCTCGATACCGAGCCCGATCGAATACCCGCCCGCCTCGGAGCAACCACGGTTGGCGGCTTCCATCGCCCCGGGCCCGCCGCCGGTGATCACGGCGAACCCGGCCTCGCTGAGCGCGGTGCCGATGGCCAGACCGGCCGCGTACTCGGGGTGATCGATCGGGGTGCGCGCCGACCCGAACACGGTCACTGCGGGCGGCGCCTCGGCGAGCGCGCCGAAACCCTCGACGAACTCGGCCTGGATACGCAGCACCCGCCACGGATCGGTGTGCACCCACCCGCTGTCCTGCCGGGTGTCGAGCAGGTTGCGGTCCGCGGTGCGCCCGTCGGGCTTGCGGTCACGCCGGAACATCACCGGGCCGCCGAACTTCGCCGCCGGTCCGGCCTTCCCACCCTGTTCATCCGCGGAATCGGTAGACATGGCCTCCACGCTACTGGGGCGCCCGGTCACCCGGCGGACAGGTAGGTGCGCAACATGGCGGTGACGGCGGTGATCTGCCGCAGCGGCACGTGCTCGTCACGTTTGTGCGCGAGGTTGGGATCGCCCGGCCCGAAGTTCACGGCGGGGATACCGCGAGCGGCGAAGCGCGACACATCGGTCCAGCCGTACTTGGCGCGCACCCCGCCGCCACCGTGGGCGTTGACCGAATCGATCAGGCGGCGCGCGGCCGGGGCGGTGAGACCGGGCAACGCACCCGGGGAGGAATCGGTGACCGCAAACGACACGTCGAGTCCGTCGAAGACCTCGCGCACGTGGGCGACGGCCTGTTCGACGGTGCGGTCGGGGGCGAAACGGAAGTTCACGTCCACCTCGGCCACGTCGGGCACCACATTGCCCGCCACCCCACCGGATATCCGCACCGCCGACAGGCCCTCGCGGTACACGCACCCGTCGATGTCGACCTGGCGCGCCTCATAAGCCGACAACCGCGCCAGCACCGGGGCCATCGCGTGGATGGCGTTGTCGCCCAGCCATGCACGCGCCGAGTGCGCGCGCACGCCCGCGGCGCTCAGCCGTACCCGCAGCGTGCCCTGACAGCCCGCTTCGATCCAGCCGCCGGACGGTTCGCCGAGCACGGCCAGGTCTCCGTCGAGCCAGTCGGGCAGGTCACGTTCGATGTGGTTGAGGCCGTTGAACTCCGCGGCGATCTCCTCGCCGTCGTAGAAGATCAGCGTGAGATCGTGGGCGGGGTCGGTGATGGTGGCGGCCAGGTGCAGGAACACCGCGTCACCGGACTTCATGTCCACGGTGCCGCAGCCGAAGAGCACCGGCTCACCGTCGACTTCGGCGGGCCGGCTCGGCACGTTGTCGGCGATCGGCACGGTGTCGAGGTGCCCGGCCAGGATCACCCGGGTCGGGAGCCCCCGATGCGTGCGCGCCATCACCACGTTGCCGTGCCGCAGGATCTCGAACCCGGTGGTCTGCTCCCGCACCGCGCGCTCGACCAGATCCGCGATCTTGTCCTCGTCACGCGACACACTGGGCACGTCGACCAGGGCTGCGGTCAACTGAACGGGATCGGCGCGCAAATCGAGAGTCACGTCTCGAGAGTAGTACGGACCGCCACCGCAAACCGGAATCGCGCCGACCCGAGGGGGCCGCGAACACGCCGCGGGCGCGGACGCGGCAAAATGGGCACCGTGAGTATTCAGGGAGCAACCGCAGTCGGAATCGCCAATGTGACCTCGGACGGCACCGTCCTCGACACCTGGTACCCCAGTCCCGAACTGGGCGAGTTCACCGAAACCGGTTCCCAGCGCCTCGACGCCGCCGACGTGCCCGAGTTCGCCGAGCTCCTCGGCCCGGACGCCGCCCGCGGGGTGGACGTGGTCGCGGTGCGCACCACCATCGCCGACCTGTCGGCCGCCCCCGCCGACGCGCACGAGGTGTACCTGCGCCTGCACCTGCTCTCGCACCGCCTGGTGCAGCCGCACGCCATCAACCTCGACGGCCAGTTCGGCCTGCTCAGCAACGTGGTGTGGACCAACCACGGCCCGTGCGCGGTCGACGGTTTCGAGCAGACCCGGCTGAAGCTGCGCGCCCGCGGTCCGGTGACGGTGCTCAGTGTCGACAAGTTCCCGCGCATGGTCGATTACGTGGTGCCCTCCGGTGTGCGCATCGGCGACGCCGACCGGGTGCGCCTCGGTGCGCACCTGGCCTCGGGCACCACCGTCATGCACGAGGGCTTCGTCAACTTCAATGCGGGCACCCTGGGCAATTCGATGGTCGAGGGCCGGATCTCGGCCGGCGTGGTGGTGGGCGACGGCTCCGACATCGGTGGCGGCGCGTCGACGATGGGCACCCTGTCCGGTGGCGGCACCACGGTGATCTCGGTCGGTGAGCGCTGCCTGCTCGGCGCCAACGCCGGTCTCGGCATTCCGCTGGGCAACGACTGCGTGCTCGAGGCGGGGCTGTACCTGACCGCGGGCACCAAGGTCACCGGCCCCGACGGCAGCGTGGTCAAGGCCGCCACCCTCGCCGGTCGCGACAATCTGCTGTTCCGTCGCAATTCCGTCACCGGTGCGGTGGAGGTCGTGGCGCGTAAGGGCACCGGTATCGAGCTCAATGCCGCCCTGCACGCCAATGATTGAAATGCCCGCATTTTACTAATCCGGCAAACATTGCGGTTTGTTGAATACGGACCCTCAACTGTGGCAACCAATTTCGCATCCGTTAGCGTGAATTCGCCGCCCCGATCGGGGCAGCTTCGAATGCGGAGGGATTCAGAAATATGAAGTTCGGAAAGTTCACTACTGCTGTTGTCATGGCGGTCGCCGCGGTGGGGATTACCGCTGCCACCGCTCACGGTCAGCCCGCTGTGGCGACCGAGCAGCCAGTGGTGACTGCGGGGGGCGTGACTTCGGGTGAGACCCACGGGATCAACTACAACACCACGGTGTCGCCCGCCGACAAGACCATCACCTGGGCGGTCGACAGCGGCCGGTTCGAGCTCGCTCCCGATGGCAACGCCGTGCTGCTCAAGACCGAAGACGGCACCACCATCGACCGGACGCCGCTGAGCTCGGAGGTCGGCGGCCTGCCGATCGCGGTGAACCAGGAGATCAGCGACGACGGGCGCACCGTCAAGCTGGCCGCCAGCATGACCCCCGAAGACCAGGCCGCGCTGGGCGATGTCGCGGAGCTGAAGGACATCAGCTCCTACGACCGGCTCATGCACCAGGTCAACAAGAACATGCCCGGCATCGTCATCGGTGGCATCATCGGCGCGTTCATCCCGTTCCTGTGGCTGATCACCATCCCCGCCGGCATGCTCATCGGCGGTTACGTGATGGGTGGCCAGGAGTTCCTGGACGCCGTCATCGCCTTCGCCACCGGCCAGCCCTGATCTGATCGGTAAAGGGCCCCGCACTCGATTTCGAGTGCGGGGCCTTTTCGTCGTGAGCCGGGCACGGCCCCCTCGACGGCGGGGTGGTCGCGGCGTACGCTCAGGCACGTATACGGTGGCGTATAAGACGGAGGATCGGTATGACACTTCCACCTGGGCAGCGGGTCGTCGAGGGATTTCCGCGCTTCGGGACGCATCTGCATCATCCGCCGCCGCCGGTCCCCGAGCACCCGGTGATCGAGATCGACGGGGCGGTGCGTGCGCCGGTCCGGGTGCCGGCGGGTGAGCTGGCGGGACTGGACCGGCGAGAGATGACGGCCGACTTCCACTGCGTGGCCGGCTGGTCCGCCACCGGGTTGCGCTGGGAGGGAACACCGTTCGCGACGGTCTATCGTCTGCGGGTCGAGCCGTTGCTCGCGCCGGGTACGCCGATCTCGCACGTCGTGTTCGAGGGTCTCGACGGGTTCGAGTCGATCGTCGAACTCGACGACGCACTGGCCGCGGACGTGCTGATCGCCGATCGGCTCGACGGTCAGCCGCTCGACAGTGATCACGGCGCCCCGGTGCGGTTGGTGAGCCCGAGCCAATACGGGTTCATCAACACCAAACACCTGTGCCGCATCACCTTCCACACCGCCGCGCCACCGGATCCGGACAAGTGGTCACCGCTGGCCTCGCACCACCGCGCACGGGTGTGGGAGGAGGAACGGCACCGGTACCTGCCGGGCCGGGTGGTGCGGCCGGTCTATCGCACGCTGATCGCGCCGATCCGCAAACTCAGCGCACGGGGAAGTATCGCGCGGCGCGGGTGAGATCAGCGGCCCTCAGCCGAGTTGCTTCTTCTGCACCTTGCCCATGGCATTACGTGGCAGCGAATCGGCGAACCGGATCTCGCGGGGTCGCTTGTGGGCCGAAAGCTGCGCTTCGACATAGTCGGTGAGCTCGGCGCCCAATCCATCGGACACCGTGGAGCGCGCGACGACAAAGGCCACGATGCGCTGGCCGAGGTCGTCATCGGGCAGGCCCACCACGGCGGCCTCGGCGACCGCCGGATGCCCCAGCAACACGGTTTCGACCTCTCCGGCGCCGATGCGGTAGCCGCCGGACTTGATCAGGTCGATGGACTCGCGGCCGACGATGCGATGAAATCCGCCGGCGTCGATGACGGCGACGTCACCGGTACGGAACCACCCGTCCTCGGTCCAGTCCTGGGCGGTCGCCTCGGGACGGTTGAGGTACCCGTCGAAGAGCATGGGCCCACGAACTTGCAGGGCACCGATGCTCGTGCCGTCGTGCGGCACGGGTTCACCGGCCTCGTCGCGCAAACGGGTGTGCACCCCGCGCACCGGTGTCCCCACCCAGCCGGGCCTGCGCTCACCGTCGGCCCGGGTCGACAGGGTGATCATGGTTTCGCTCATCCCGTAGCGCTCCACCGGCGCCTGGCCGGTGAGTTCGGTCAGCTTCTCGAAGACCGGCACGGGCAGTGGCGCGCTGCCCGACACGAGCAACCGCGCCTTGCCCAATTCCTGGGCCAGCTCCGGCTTCTCGGCGATGCGCGACCAGACCGTCGGCACACCGAAGTACAGGCTGCCACCCGCCGCGGCATACGCCTCGGGTGTCGGCTTACCGGTGTGGATCAGCGGGCTGCCGAACCGCAGCGGCCCGAGCAGGCCCAGGATCAACCCGTGCACATGGAACAGCGGGAGTCCGTGCACCAGCGTGTCCTTGCGGGTCCAGTCCCACGCTTCGGCGAGCGCGTCGAGTCCGGCGGCGATGGCGCCGCGACTCAACATCACCCCCTTGGGCGCGCCGGTGGTGCCGGAGGTGTAGAGGATGAAAGCGATTGCCGCGGGGTCGGGTTCGGCGTAGGTGTGCCAGGAGCGCGCGTGCAACCGCACCGGCACCACCGGAAGCTCGGTGTCCTCGGGTGCCGGGCCCAACCATGCCTGGGCGCCCGAATCACGCAGGATGTGCGCACGCTCGGCCACCCCCGAATCCGGGGGCACCGGCACCACGGTCACGCCGGCGATCAAGCAGCCGACCACGGCGATCACCGTGCGCAAGGTGGGTTCGGCCAGCACCGCCACGCGGTCGGCGCGCGCGATCCGCTCGGCCACCGAAGTTGCCGAACCCAGCAGATCACTGCGCGAGACGGTGGCATCATCGATGGTGACGGCGTCGGGAATGTCGTCCCCGGCGGCGACGGCGATCGGATTCAACGAAGCGAGCAGCAGTGGCGGACCATAGGGCATCCGTCAACGCTAACGCGGCGAGGTTCGGTGCTACCCGCCGCCGTCCGTTGACACTCCGGCGACAGGATGAGACATTCAACGTATAACTCTCTCACCGAAGAAATCGGGGTCAACGATGACCATCCTCGCGCGTTCACGGTCCAAGCACACCGAGCCTGCGGAATTCGACATCCGGGACTACATCGACGGGGCAGGCGCCTTCTACGGCGCCACCGCGAATGTGATCATGCAGCTCAGCCTGCCCCCGGTCGGCTACGGCGTCGCCGAATCGCGGGTGCACAGCGGCAGCATCATGCTGCACCCGGTGAAACGAACCCGCACCACCCTCACCTACCTGTCGGTGGCACTGATGGGCACCGAAACCGACCGCGAGATCTACCGCACGGCCATCAACGGCGTGCACCGCCACGTCCACTCCACCGCCGACAGCCCGGTGCAGTACAACGCCTTCGACAAGAACCTGCAGCTGTGGGTGGCGGCCTGCCTGTACTGGGGCGCGATCGACGTCATGTCGCGCCTCTACGGCCCCGTCGACGACACCGTGGCCGACACCTTCTACGACCACGCCCACCACCTCGGCACCACCCTGCAGGTTCCCCGCGAGATGTGGCCCGCCGACCGCGCCGCCTTCGACACCTACTGGACCACCCACCTCCCCCGCACCAGCGTCGACCCCACCATCAAGGCCTACTTCGACGACCTGCTCGACCTGCGCATGATCAACACCCCCACCCGCCTGGTGTTCGCCCGCTTCCACCGCTGGTTCACCACCGGCCTGCTCCCCCAGCACCTGCGCGACGAACTCGACCTCCCGTGGACCGAACGCGACGAACGCCGCCTCACCCGCCTCCTGCGCACCACCGGCCTGATCTGGGGCCGAATGCCCCGAATCATCCGCAACTTCCCCTTCAACGCCACCCTCGCCGACATGCGCCACCGCCACCGTAAGGGCAAGCCCCTGCTCTGAGGTTCGCGGTCAGAACGGGGCCTGCTCCCACCAACCGGTCCGCAGTTCGTCGAATCCGTGCTCCGGCCACGCCACCTCGACCAGGATGTCGGCGCCGGTCGGACCCGTCGGGGAATGGGTGGCGAGGGTGAACGGCGCCGCCGGATCTGTCGGGCGGAAGACCAACAGGCTGCCTGCACCGGCAGCACGGTCACGCCGGCCGACCTCCTGGGTGTGTTTCGCCAGGTAGGTTTCGACGTCCGCGCTGGAGTTGTACTCGGTGTACCAGATGGTGACGTCGTCCGGTTGAGTGCAGACGACCTGGCCGACCGGCACCGGATCACCGGCCAGCGCGACCACTGTGCCCACTCCGAAGCACCGCGCGGCACGCCAGCCGGTGCCCGTCGGGTCGGCTGGGATCAGCTGTGGGAAGGCAATCGCTATGTCGTGGTGGCGACCCCATGGCATCAGGGGCGCCTGCCGATGGGGACGCACGAACTTCCAGTAGACCGCGCCGACACCGATCACCCCGATACCGGCCACCATGGCCAGCACGAGCAGAATCACCGCGAGCACCCGCCACCGCGAGGAGACAGCTCGTGGCGAACCGTTCCCGGCATCACGGGGCGGCGGCACGTGCCCGGGCGGCGATGGCCGGTTACGTCGAGCCTCGGCGTCCGGCAGACCGGCGGCCCGCCCGGCTCCACCTGCGGGTGGCTGCGCAACGGCGTGCTGGGACCCGGAGACACCGGATCGCGCACCGCTGATCAACGTCGGTGGCAGTCCCCCACGGCCTCGGTCGGCTTCGTTCGGCCCCAACACGGTTGACGACAGGCTTTCCCGAACTGGCGAGCGCACCGGCCCCAGCCGTGCCTCAGCTGTCAGAGTCGCCACATCCACCAGTGCGCGAGCCGCGGCTTGCGCGAATTCCACACAGCTGCCGAATCTTTCGTCGGGTGCCTTGGCGAGCGCACGCGCGATCACCGCATCCAGACTCGGTGGCGACGCGGCGACAACGTCCGAGACACGCGGTACCGGTTTGGTCAGGTGGGCCGCCACGACCGCACCCGGATTGTCTGCGGGAAAAGGACTTTCACCGGTGAGCAGGGTGTACAACGAACAGCCGAGGGAGTACTGATCGGAGCGATGGTCGATCGAGGCCCCGGACAGCTGTTCGGGCGAGGCGTAGGCCAGCGTTGCGAGGAAGGCGCCGGTGCGGGTCAGCTGGCGGGCGTCACCACGTAGCCGGGCGATCCCGAAATCGGTGAGCAGCACCCGGTCGCGTCCGCTCGTGGCGGTGAGCAAGATGTTGGCCGGCTTCACATCTCGATGCAGGACGCCGCGCTCGTGCGCGTAATCGAGAGCTTCGGCGGTTTGGGCGATGATATCGACGGCACGACCGGGCGCCATCGGGCTGCCGCGGAACACCGACGCGTCGGTGCCGTCCACGTACTGCATGGAGATCCACATCAGTCCGTCTTCGACGCCGCGATCGAGCACCGACACGATGCCCGGATGGTCGAGCCGCGCCGACACATCGGCCTCACGCTCGAATCTGCCACGTACCTCGTCATCAGCGGAGAGCTCGCGATTCAGTAGTTTCAGGGCCACCCGGCGCGGCAGCCGCGGGTGCGTCGCCAGATAGACCGTCCCCATTCCACCGCGGCCGAGCAATCCTTCGATCCGATATCCCGCGAAGACCGTACCCGCACCGAATTCCACCCCATACATCCGTTGCGAACCTTTCGATCCCGTACCGCACCGACTGCCGGACACTAGCCGATCCGGCGGTCGGTGCGCGAAATCTACAAGTCGTCGGCGATGATTCGTTCGATGTTGCGTTCGGCGAGGGCGGTGATGGTGACGAAGGGGTTCACGCTGGTGTTGCCGGGGATGAGGGCGCCGTCGATGACATAGAGGCCCTGGTAGCCGTGGAGGCGGCCGTAGTTGTCAGTCGCTTCATCGAGCACGCAGCCGCCGAGCGGGTGGTAGGTGAGATCGTCGCCCCAGGTCTTGTAGACACCGAACAGGTCGGTGCGGTAGATCGTTCCCTCCTTTTTGTTGATCTTGTCGAAGACCCGCTTGGCGGCATCGATCGAGTACTGGTTCGAGGATTTCTGCCAGTCCAGACCCACTATGCCGCTGCCGGAGTCGAAGGTGAACCGGGCGCGGTTGGGGTTCTTGGTGATGGCCAGATACAGGCTGACGTAGGTCTCCAGGCCGGCGGGGAACGGCGCCACTTCGGCGAAGGACGGTCCGGCGGTGTCGGCCCAGTTGTCGATACCCAGGCAGGGCATCGACGATTGCAGGCTGCCGGTGCCGTCCCACATGTGATTGGCGCGTCCGACCATCACGTTTCCGTTGTTGCCCCAATTCTGGCCGACGGCGTCGGGGAGGTCGGCGAGCTTACCTGTCGCCTTCATCGCCACCAGCAGTTTGCTCGTGCCGACACTGCCCGCCGCGAAGAACACGCGTTGCGCCACCACGGATTTCGTCGCCACCGTGTTGCCCCGGGTGTCGATCTGCGCCATCTCCACCCGGTATCCACCCTCGGCGGGCGTTACGGTGGTCACCTTGTGCAGCGGGGTGATTCGCACCTTCCCGGTGGCGGTGGCGGCGGCGAGATAGGTCTTGTCCAGTGACCGCTTGCCGTGGTTGTTGCCGTAGATCACCTCACCGGCCAGCGCGGACCGGGTGGCCGTCTTCGCCTGTTCTTTCTTCATGTAGTCGAAGTCGTAGACGTTGGGCACGAAAGTCCAACCGAAACCGGATCTTTCGGCATGCTTGCGTCCCACCCTGGCGAATTTGTAGCACTCGGCCGACTCGAACCAGGCCTCATCGATGTGGTTGACACCAAGTACGGAATTCGCTCGCGGATAGTAGGTGCTGTACATCTCGTCGGCGTTCACCGTGGGCAGGATCGCCGGGAAGTTCTCCCGTTTCGGGGTGACGGCCATGCCGCCGTTCACCAGCGAACCACCGCCCACACCACGGCCCTGGTACACCCGGATGCCGCCGAAATCCTCGGAATCCAGTACGCCGGTGTAACTTTCGATGTCCCTGTTGTAGGAACCGCCCATGAAGTAGCCCACCGGCTGATCGGTGCGGTTGCGCAGCCAGTACGAGCGGCCGTCCGGCTTCAGGACCGGACAGAAGATGTTTCCGTCCGAACCGGGCGTCGTCCACGACATGCCCATCTCGACGACGGTCACGTCCACTCCGGCCTGCGCCAACCGCAGCGCGGCGACCGAACCGCCGTAACCGCTGCCGATGACCAGGGCGGGCACGGTGTCGCCGTCGGCGATGGGGGCCGCTGCGGCGACAGCCCGGCCACCCAGCGCGACCGCCCCTAGAGTGACACCTGTTGCAGCTAGGAATCGGCGGCGCGACATTCCCGCAGATTTATGGTTTCTACCTGGCTTTTCATACAAGAATTCACGCACCGTGCGGCTCCTCATCGAGACTGCAATGAGAACCTGTTATACCGAGGATTGCGTTGAAATAGTCGCGTTTCGGACAAACGAAACCCCGGACACAACGGTGCCCGGGGTTTGCGTGGAAATAGCGCTCAGGACAGGCGGGTGGCGGCCTCGGCGATGCGTTCGTCCGGGGCCGTCAGTGCCACGCGGACGTGTTCCGGAGAGCGCGGGCCGTAGAAATCCCCTGGGGCGGCGAGGATTCCGCGGTCGGCCAACCAGTCGAGGGTGACCCGGCACGGCTCGCCCCTGGTGGCCCACAGGTAGAGGCCGGCTTCGGAGAAATCGATGCGGAACCCGGCTTGCCGCAAGGCGTTTCGCAGGACTTCGCGGCGGGCGCGGTAGCGTTCGCGCTGTTGCGACTCGTGCACGTCGTCGTCGAGGGCGGCGGTCATCGCGGCCTGGATCGGCAGCGGGACCATCATGCCCGAGTGCTTGCGCACCTCGAGCAGTTCGGCGACCAGCTCGGGGTCGCCGGCGACGAAACCCGCGCGGTAGCTGGCCAGGTTCGAGGTCTTCGACAGCGAATGGATGGCGAGCAGGCCGGTGTGGTCGCCGTCGCAGACGCGCGGGTCCAGGATCGAGACCGCTTCGCCCTCCCAGACCAGGCCCAGGTAGCACTCGTCCGAGGCGACGACGGCGCCGCGCTCGCGGGCGAAGGCCACCACCTTGCGCAGGTGCTCGACGGGCAGCACCTTGCCGGTGGGATTCGACGGGGAGTTCACGAAGATCAGTGCCGGGTTCTGCGGGCCGATCTGGGTGAGACCGTCGGCGCGCCAAGGCTTGGCGCCGGCCAGCAGGGCGCCTACTTCGTAGGTGGGGTAGGCGATCTCGGGGATCACCACAAGGTCATCGGCACCGATGCCGAGCAGCCGCGGCAGACCGGCGATCAGTTCCTTGGTGCCGATCACCGGCAGCACCGCGGCTTCGTCCACACCGGTGACGCCGAAGCGGCGCGCCAGGGCGGCGGCCGCCGCGGCGCGCAGCAGTGGGGTGCCGTGCGTGGTCGGGTACCCGGGGACATCGGCGACCGAGTTCAACGCCGTCCGGATCAGCGGGTCGACCGGGTCGACCGGCGTGCCGACGGACAGATCGACGAGACCACCCGGATGGGCGGCCGCCTTCTGCTTGACCGCGGCGATGGTGTCCCAGGGAAAGTCGGGCAGCAAGCTGCTCACCCGGCCACGGGTGGGCACCCCAGCGCTCACTCTTCGGCCATCGGGGGCAGCGCCTTGATGAAGGCCGGGTCGTGTTCGACCTTGCCCACCTTGGCCGCGCCACCGGGGGAACCCAGCTCGTCGAAGAAGTCGACATTGGCGTTGATGTAACCGGTCCACTGGTCGGGAGTGTCGTCCTCGTAGAAGATCGCCTCCACGGGGCAGACAGGCTCACACGCACCACAGTCAACGCATTCGTCAGGCTGGATGTACAGCATTCGACCACCCTCGTAGATGCAATCCACGGGGCATTCCTCGATGCACGCCTTGTCTTTCACGTCAACGCACGGTTCAGCGATGATGTACGGCACTGCCGTTCTCCTAGTCTGTCCTCACCTGCGGGGTTACTCCGCCCCCAAAACCTTATCCCGAACTGACACTCCGACCCCAGGTCAGCCTGCCCTAACTACAGGCCTACCGGTCACGCCCACGGGTCTACCACCGGCACCCCCGCCGCGACGAACGGCCCCGCGTCCCGTGTGGCCACCGACATTCCCGCTTCGGCCGCGGTCGCCGCGATGTACCTGTCGGCCGTCCCGATCGCGTGCCCGTCGGCGCACGCCCGGGCCATGAGCTCAGCGTAGGCGGCCGACACCGCGACGTCGAACGCGAGGACACGGCCGTTGAACAGCGGGAGCACCTGCGTTTCGACGCGTTCGGACAGCAGATCACGACGTCTGCCCGACGGCATGGCCGCGATGCCGAAACGGAGCTCGGCGACCGTCACCGCTGACAGGTACAGCGCATGCAGCGGTTGGCCGTCGAGCCATTTCACCACCCGTGGGTCGGGGGCAGCGCGTAAGGGTTCGGACACCACGTCGGTGTCGAGAATGATCATCCGAACGCCATCGGGGCCGCGGCCGTCGTGTCCCGCGCCGACATCTGGTCGACCTCGTCGTCGGTGAGTGTCGCCTCGCGGCCGATTCCGGCGAGCAAGGAGCCGAGTTCCACCTGGGCGGCGGGAAACACGACATCGATCAGGATCTGGCGCACCTCGGCTTCGGTACTGCGCCCGTGTTGCGCGGCCCGCACACGTAGTGCCTCGCGCACGTCGTCGGGCAGATCACGGACCGTCAATCTCGCCATCACAGTCCTCCCGTCCAGGCATTGGCGCCAATGCCTTCATCGACGCCGATGCTACGCCTCCGTGACCACACTGACCAGGGTCCCCGGCACCGTCAGCTCACGGTCAGGGGAAGTGGTCGGGAGCGATCGATGACGCCGTAAGTGGTGGTGCGTTCACGGACCGGGCGGTCGATGCCCGCGGCGATCTCGGTGAGTTCGGCCACCGTCTTGGCCGAGCCGTGCTGGGAGCCGGCCATCCGGGAGATGGTTTCCTCCATCAACGTACCGCCGAGATCGTTGGCGCCGCCGGAGAGCATCGCCCGGGTACCGATGGTGCCGAGTTTCACCCAACTGGTCTGGATGTTGTGGATCCGGCCGTGCAGCATGATGCGGGCCAGCGCGTGCACGGCACGGTTGTCGCGGTTGGTGGGGCCGGGACGGGCGGCGCCGGCCAGGTACAGCGGGGCGCTCTGGTGGACGAACGGCAGCGGCACGAATTCGGTGAAGCCACCGGTCTCGTCCTGGATGCCGCGCAGCACGCGCAGGTGACCCACCCAGTGCTTCGGGTTGTCCACGTGCCCGTACATCATCGTCGAACTCGACGGAATACCGAGCTGGTGGGCGGTGGTGATCACCTCGACCCAGGCCGAGGTGGGCAGTTTGCCCTTGGTGAGCACCCAGCGCACCTCGTCGTCGAGAATTTCGGCCGCGGTGCCGGGGATGCTGCCCAGACCCGCCTCCTTCAGCGCCGACAGCCAGTCGTGGATGCTCTGACCACCGCGCGAAGCGCCGTTGACGACCTCCATCGGGCTGAAGGCGTGCACGTGCATCGACGGCACCCGGGCCTTGATCGCGCGGACCAGATCGGCGTAACCGGTGACGGGCAGCTCGGGATCGATACCGCCCTGCATGCAGATCTCGGTGGCGCCGTCGACGTGGGCTTCCCAGGCGCGGTCAGCCACCTCGCCGGTGCTGAGGGTGAACGCGTCGGCGTCACCCTTGCGCTGGGCGAAGGCACAGAAACGGCAACCCGTGTAGCAGATATTGGTGAAGTTGATATTGCGGTTCACCACGTAGGTGACCTCGTCGCCGCTCACGTCACGACGCAGCTGATCGGCCAAGGCCGCCACGGCGTCCAGCGCCACGCCGTCGGCGGTGGCCAGGGCCAGGTACTGGTCGTCGGTGAGCGCGGCCGGGTCCTGCTCGGCCGCGCGCAGGGCCGCGCGCACCTCGGAATCGAGGCGCTCGGGCGCGGTGACGGCCAGGTCGCGGGCGTGCTCGCGGATGGTTTCCCAGTCACCGAACGCGCCGACGACTTCCTGCCCGAGCCCGGAATCGCTGCGGCTGTCGGTGTTTCGGCCCTCGGCGTCGATGGCGGTGTTGAGATCCACGCGGCCGACCGAGTCCCACGACTCGTCGGGCTCCTGCCAGGGCAGGCCGACCGGCATCGCGTCGGCTCTGGCCAGGCCGGTGGCCGGATCGGAGAGCGCGTCGACGTGGGCGCCGATGCGCGGATCGATCCAAGGGTGGCCCGCGCGCACGTATTTCGGGTGCGCCGAGGTGCGTTCGACGAGGGTGAACCCGGCCGCCTCGGTGATCTCGCGCAGCGCGTCGAGGTTCGGCCACGGCCGCTCGGGATTGACGTGGTCCACCGTCACCGGCGACACCCCGCCCCAGTCGTCGATACCCGCGTCGATGAGGGCACGGCAATCACTGTGCGACACCAGGTTCGGCGGTGCCTGCACCGGAACGTCCGGGCCCATCAGCAATCTCGTGACCGCGACGGTCGCCAGGAACTCGGCCACATCGGCATCGGGGGTATCGCGCATGACGGTGTCGGTCTTGGCCCGGAAGTTCTGCACGATCACTTCCTGGATGTGGCCGAACTCGCGGTGCTGTTTGCGCAGCGCCATGATCGACTCGGCGCGCTCGGTGCGGTTCTCGCCGATGCCGACCAGGATGCCGGTGGTGTAGGGCACCGACAGCCGGCCCGCGTCGGTGATCGCGCGCAGCCGCACGGCCGGGTCCTTGTCGGGGCTGCCGTAATGGCATTCGCCCTTGTCGGTGAACAGCCTGGTGGCGGTGGTCTCGAGCATCATGCCCATCGACTGGGCCACCGGCTTGAGCCGCGATATCTCGTTCCAGCTCAGCACGCCCGGATTGAGGTGCGGGAGCAGACCGGTTTCCTCGAGCACGAGGATCGACACCGCCCGCAGGTAGTCCAGGGTGGAGTCGTAGCCGCGCTCGTCGAGCCACTGCGCGGCCTCGGGCCAACGATCCTCGGGCCGGTCGCCGAGGGTGAACAGGGCTTCCTTGCAGCCCAGCGCCGCCCCCTGACGGGCGATCTCGAGCACCTCGTCGGGTTCGAGGAACATGCCCTTGCCCTCGGCACGCAGTTTGCCGGGCACGGTGACGAAGGTGCAGTAGTGGCATCTGTCCCGGCACAGCTTGGTGAGCGGGATGAAGACATTGCGCGAGTAGGTGATGGTGCGTGGTCTGCCCGCCGATTCCAGCCCTGCATCGCGCACCCTGGCGGCGCTGGCACACAGATCGGCGAGGTCGTCGCCGGCGGCGTGCAACAAGACGGTGGCTTCGTCGACGTTCAACGTGACGCCGTCGCGGGCCCGGCGCAGGGCCCGGCGCATCGCGGCGGGGCTCGGCGGCGGCAGCGGGGCGCTCGGCTTCGGAAGGTCGCTCACCCCGTCGATCATGCGCTACTTCTTCCCCGAATGTGTCCCCGGCTGGTCACGGGCTCGTCGCTGGCGTCCATCCCGCAGCACAACCCCGGGTCCGGGCGCACATATTCCCGACGCCGATGAACTC
This sequence comes from Nocardia halotolerans, assembly GCF_042650145.1. Lineage (NCBI taxonomy): Bacteria > Bacillati > Actinomycetota > Actinomycetes > Mycobacteriales > Nocardiaceae > Nocardia > Nocardia halotolerans. The sequence goes on from NZ_JBHSDL010000014.1 coordinate 993,161, forward strand.
GTCGGATCCACATGCAACCATGTCAGCATGTCGTTGCCGCGCTCCACCATTCTGGCCGAACCGGCCTGGCGTCCGAGCCCCCAGGCCAAGGTGCTGTGGGCGATCGAGAACGCGATCGGGATCGTCGTGCTGCTCGTGGCGCTCGTGGTGTGGACCGTCCTCGACGGCGATCATCGCGGCTGGCAACTGGTGGCAGGGCTGGCGTTGACGGCGCTGGCGGTGTTCGGGATCGTCGTGATCCCGCTCTGGCGGTTCGCGGTGCACCGCTGGGAGGTCACCGAGGAAGCCGTGTACACGCGGGTGGGGTGGCTGGATCAGGAGTCGCGGGTGGCGCCGATCTCGCGGGTGCAGACCGTCGACACCGAACGCGGGCCGCTGGAGCGGATACTGGGGTTGGCCACCGTCACCGTCACCACCGCGTCCTCGGCCGGGGCGGTGAAGATCGGCGCGCTCGACCTGCCGGTCGCCGAACAGACGGTGCTGCGGTTGACCGCGATCGCCGCCCAACACCGCGGGGACGCCACATGACCACCGCGCCCGTCGACTGGCAGCGGCTCGATCCGCGGATGCTGCTGGTGTATCCGGTCACCGAGCTCGTGAAATACATTCCGTTGCTGCTCGGTTCGGTCGTCATCGGCACCACCAGCGGGAACCCGCTGTGGAGTCTGGGCCCGATCCTGGTGGTGGCCGGTTTCGGTGTCGCACGCTGGTTCACCACCACCTACCGCATCGACACCGACCAGGTGGCATTGCGCACCGGGATCGTGCAGCGGCGCACCCTGTCGGTGCCGCGGTCGCGGATCCGGTCGGTGGACGTGGAAGCCGACCTGCTGCACCGGATGCTGGGGCTGGCGATGCTCGAGATCGGCACCGGCAAGCAAGCCGGCAACGGTGAGGGATTCAAGCTCGACGGGCTCGAGACCAGCCGGATTCCCGCGCTGCGCGCCGAACTGCTCGCCCACACCGGCCGCCACGGCTCCGATGTCACCGGGTCGGCCGATGCCACCGGGTCGGCCGATGGTGTTCAGCACCGCGACGACGCGGAGTCCGGCGTGGAGATCGGCCACTGGCGGGCAGCCTGGGTGCGGTACGCGCCGTTGTCGCTGACCGGGCTCGCCGTCGTCGCGCCGATCGCCGGTCTGGGCGCCCAGTACGGCCTCATCGATGTGGCCTCGGTACCCGTGCAGCACCTGGGTGAGGACACCGTGCCCATCGCCGTGTTCGTGATCGTGGGGCTCACGATCACGGCGCTGATGCTGGTGAGTCTGGCCGCGTGCGCCCAGTATCTGGCCACCTGGTTCGGGCTGCGGGTGATCGACAACGGTTCCACCCTGCACCTGCGCCACGGCCTGTTCACCACCCGCCAGATCACCCTGGACCTGGCTCGTTTCCGGGGCGCCACGCTCAACGAACCGCTGCTGCTGCGCGCCGCCCGCTCCGCTCAGCTCGAGATGATCATGACCGGCGAGAATCCCCGCCAGAAGATCCTCCCCCAAGCCCCCCGCACCGCCGTCGAACGCACCCTCGACGAACTCCTGCGCCCCCGCCGCCGCCCCGGCCCGGAGCCATCCGCCGGCACTTCGCCGCATCCCGCCACGGAACCGCCTGCCGACGCCCGGGCACGTCCCACCACGGAACCACCCGCCGGCACCTGGGCGCGCCACACAACTGAACCACCGGCCGACACCTGGGCGGCGCCCACCACCGAACCAACCGCCGACACCTGGGCGGCGCCCACCACCGAACCAACCGCCGACAAGTCCAGGGCGGCGGGCCCGCCGAGCACCGACTCCTGGGTGCGCCCCACCGCCGAACCACCCGTCGGCACGTCGGCGGTGCCGAACACCGACGCGAACGTGGACACTCAGGAAACCGGGGGCATCGACTCTGCGATGAACGCGGGCTCGGCGGGGCCCAAACCAACGCTCGGTGCCGCTCACCTCACGAAGTCCCCCGGCTCACCACAGGTCACCGGCGCGGCACTCGGCACGATCGAGTTGCGCAGACACGGAGCGGCCGCGCGCAGGCGTCGCTACACCAAGGCCGCGTGGCCCGTGGGGATCCTGGTCGCCGCGCTGGTGGTGCTGGGCGTGGTCGCCGGGCCGTTGCCCGTGTGGATCTGGACCGTGCCCGTAGTCTTCGCCGTCATCATGGCGGTCCTCGCCGAAGACCGCTACCGGGGTCTGGGGCACCGTGTGCTGCCCGGCAGCACCGGCCCCACCTGGCTGATCACCCGCCGCGGCAGCCTCGACCGCAATCGCGACTGCCTCGAGGCGCCCGGCATCATCGGCTGGACCATCCGCCGAACCTTCTGGCAGCGCCGGGCCGGGCTGTCCACCGTCGTCGCGGCCACCGCGGCGGGCAAGAGCGCGTATCTGGTCGTCGACATTCCCGCCGACGAGGCGGTCGCGCTGATCGAGGCGGTCACCCCTGGTGTCCAGGGCAGTCGCTGATCGCTGGTGCGGGCCGATCCGGCGAACACAGCGCCGCGGCCTGGTCATCGGCGCTTCGGCGAGCACCGGCGTAACCTGCTGACCAGGGCTGACCGACGGAGGGTGGTTCGTGGAGTTCACGGAGATCATCGAGACCGCGGGCAAAGTGCTGGACGGGGCGGGGGTGGCGGCCATCGTGCTCGGCGGGGTGGTCGGCACGGCGCGGTTCGTTCGCGAACTCGTCCGGCGCGGCGACTTCGACCTGGCCTATCGTGGCTACCGGCGCGGGCTGGGCCGCGCCATCCTGCTCGGGCTCGAGTTCCTCGTCGCCGCCGACATCATCCGGACCGTCGCCATCGCCCCGTCGTTCACCAGCGTCGGGGTGCTGGCGTTGATCGTGCTGGTCCGAACCTTCCTGAGTTATTCGCTGGAACTCGAGCTGACCGGGAAGTGGCCGTGGCAGCAGTCGAAATCCGTTGCGGGCCCGACCGTGCCGGTGAGCGGGTAGCTGTCCGACGCGCAGCCCTATGCTGTGCCCACACCACCAACCGAGGAGGCAGCGATGGCCACCGACCCGGCCGAGATCCCGTCGGTGTGGACCAGGCCGGCGCGTGAGCGCCGCGATCAGCCCGCGCTGAGCCGCGACCAGATCGTGGGCGAGGCGATCCGGCTGCTCGACGAGGAGGGCTTCGACGCGCTGAGCATGCGCAAGCTCGGCGCACGGTTGGGGGCGGGCGCGACCTCGCTGTACACCCATGTCGCGAACAAGGACGAACTGCTCGAACTCGTCGTCGACCAGGTGATCGGCGAGGTGCCGGCGCCCACGCCCGACGGTGCGCGCTGGCGTGCGGTGATGCACGAGCAGGCGGCCGGTCTGCGCGCCACGATGCTGGCACACCCGTGGCTGGCCGTCGTGCTCAGCAGTGCGGCGCTGATGCATCTGGGCCCCAACATGATGCGGCTGTCCGACTCGATGATCGCCATCCTGGAGGTCGCCGACCTCCCCGACGAGGCCGTCGACATCGCGGCCGACACCATCTTCGAGTTCATCGTCGGCGCCTGCTCGAACGAGGCCGCGACGCTGCGGACGATCGCGAGCAGCGAACTGTCCCAGGAGCAGTGGATCATCCAGGTGCTGGTCGCGGGCGAGGCCGCCACCCGCCCGTTCCCCCGGCTGCACCGCCGCTACGCCGAGCAGCGCGCGCAACCACCGGAGGTGACCAGCGCGCGGATGTTCGACCGGTTCACCAAGGAACTCGACCTCATCTTGGACGGCGTGGACACCCGTCGGGCGAGCTCCTAGCTCGGGCGCGGCGTGTTGGACCGGTAGTACAGGTAGCCCAGCGGGGCGAGCACACCGCACGCCAGCAGCAACAGGGTCCGACCGTCGCTCACGAGCAGCACGTCACCGCCGGGCCCACGCGAGGAACACACCAGAAAACCGAACACCCACACCACGATCGGCGCGAAGGCGAACCCGATCCGATCGGTCACCGTCTCCATGCCGTAGACCAGCGCGACGTTCACCGGTGCGGCCAGCAGCGCCACCACCGGGAACGGGATGGCGCCGAGATACAACGGCAGGAACAGCACCTCGACGGCCAAGGAGAGCAGCGCGTCGACCAGCAGCGCCACGACGACGAGACCGGCGATCAGCGGCTCGGGTACTTCGGGTCGCCGGACGGTCCGCAGCACGGCGGTGGACTGAGCTGCGGACTGGTCGGAGTCGGTCGCCATGCGGGCGAGTCTATTCGTCCCGCCCCGGCACCCACGGCGCGCGACTCAGTCGAGACCGGCGAACAGGTCGTGTTCGAGGCCGTCGTCGGCGACGGGGCCGGGGCGACCGCGCACCAGCGTGAAATGTTCCTCCGGCAGGACCGGCATGGCGATGTTGTTCGACAGCGCGAACTCCCGGCCACTGGGCGCGAGGGTCACCTGGGTGGCGTGGGCGCGCAGGGCGGCGCGTTTGGCGGCCAGCACATCGGAGACCTCGACCACGGTGCTCATCCCGGCAGTCGACATCGCCGCCAGTTCCGCCTCCACCGGCAACCGCCAGCCCGCGGGCAGGGCGCCGGGCAGTCCCTCGACGGTGCGGCGGGCCAGGGCGGCGGTGTGGCGGCGAAGCAGGTCGGCATCGGTCACCGTCCAGTAGAACTTCGGCACGTCGAAGCCCTGTTCGGCGGCCGCGTCGACCGCGGCGGTGGTGATCTGGTGGGCGCGGATGTGGTCGGGGTGGCCGTAGCCGCCGCGCGGGTCGTAGGTCACCACCACGCGTGGGCGCAGGTCCAGCAGCACCGCGACGAGTTCGGCGACCGCCGCGTCGCCGGAGTTCACGAACGCGCGCGGATGCCGCGCCGAAGGGGTGCCCGCCATCCCGGAGTCGCGCCAGCGGCCGGGGCCGCCCAGGAACCACGGTTCACCGGCGTCGAGGGCGGCCAGCGCGGCGGTGAGCTCGCCGATGCGGTACCCGCCGAGCTGGTCGGCCTCGGCGGCGACCAGGCGCGCCCAGCGTTCGCCGATGACCTCACCCTCCTCGCCGAGCGTGCAGGTCACCACGGTCACCGGGACGCCGCGCCTGCGGTAGTGCGCGATCGTGCCGCCGGTGGTGAGGGTTTCGTCGTCGGGGTGCGCGTGTACCAGCAGCAGGCCGCCGGTCGCGCGGGTCGCAGTCGTCACGGGATCCTCCGCCATTGCGCTGTGTCACCGAAGATACCGACCTGGATGGCGCCCGACAGCGACACCCCGTCGACGTTCGGGCCGGCTGCCGCCACCACGTTGTCCTGCACGATCGGCAGCACCGTGGCCAGTTCCCACAACCGGGGTTCGACCTCGGCCAGGATGCGGCCCACGTCCTCGCCGCGCAGGGCTTCGTCGATCATCGGTTGCAGGCTGGGATCGCACACGCCCCCGATATTGCTCGGCGCCTGCCGGTATGCCTCGGCCGCGGCCAGTACCGTGTCTTCGGCGGCGGGCGGCGCCACCGGGGGGCAGCCGTAGCGTGCGGCGAGCACGGTCGCCGGGTCGCCGCCCGCGAGCTCCCAGCCGACGATCGCGTCGATCTCGGATTCGGTGAGTTCCTTGCCGTACAGTTCGTCGGCTGCCACCGCGCGCACGGTCGCATCGATTCCGGCACTGCGCAATTGGTCGGCGGCGGTGTTGGCCACGGCCGACGCGGCCTCGTCACCGATGACGGCGCCGATCCGCACCGACAGGCGCTTTCCGTCGCGGGCCACCGAACGCGGTTGCGGCGCGGGCGAAGTGGGCGAGCCGGTCCGTGGTGTCTCCGGGGCGCGGCCGAATCCGGCCTCGGACAGCAGGGCGAAGGCGTCCTCGGTGCTCAGCGGCGGTGGTGCGGTGGGCAGGTAGCCCGGACTCGACGGTGGCAGTACTTGGGCGCGTGCGGGTTCGACCCAGTTGCCGGTCTGGGCACCGACGGTGGCCAGCAGGACCGGGTCGAGCAGCGCGAGCACCGCCTTGCGCACCCGCACGTCGGCCAGGTCGCCGGAGCGGCCGTTGAGCGTGAGTTGCAGTTCACGCGCCTGCGGCATGATGGTGGTCCGCACCGCCGGGATCGCCCCCAGCTGGGCGCGGGTGGCCACGCCGCCGTGCACCAGCGCCATCTGCGCGTCCCCGGTACGCAGCGATTCGGCCAGTTGCGAGGTGGTTCCGCCGCGGCGCAACAGAATCTGATCCGGTGCGGCCGGGGTGCCCCAGAAACGGTCGTTGCGTTCGAGCAGGATCTCGTCGCGCCCCCGATCGACCGATTTGATCGTGAAATGCCCGCCCGACACCGGAATCCGGTCGACCAGCCCGCTGGTGAACCCACCCGGTGAGTCCTTCACCAGATGCGAGGGCAACAGGTTGGAGAACAACTCCCGCCACGCCGGGTACGGCTGGCTCAATGTCACCGTCACCGTCTTGCCGCCGCCGGAGGACGCCACATCCGAGATCAACCGGTACCCGGCCGGATCCACTACGCCGGGCTGGGTCACCATCTGCTGCCACAGGAACTGGAAGTCCTCGGCCGCGATCGGCGCACCGTCGGACCAATTGGCCTGGTTGCGCAGGGTGTAGGTGATGGTGAACGGTTCCTGCGAGGTCACATCCGCCGACACGATCAGCGCGGAATCGGGCACGAAGTCGACTGTGCCGGGATGGGCTGGATCGGGCACCGGCCGAAACGGGCTGGGCAGCACCATCGAACTCACCGCGTTGGTGGCCGGTGACTGATCCGAACGCAGATGCGGGTTGAAACCGATGCCGATGTCGTCGATCGCCACCACCACGGTGTTCTTGCCGGGCTTGGCCTGGGTGGTCTTCGGCGAATCGGTGCTCTCGATCGGCGGGGGCGGATTCGCCGTGCAACCGGCCACAACCGCCATCGAAGCGATCATCGCCAGCACCATCGCGCGCCACATTGCGCTCCGCCCCGAATTCACCTTTGGCACTCTACTGTTCCTTTGGCGGCTGGCGCCGCTGGGTTGGGCCCTCGTCACCTCGGTATTCCCTCCCTCCGGGCACTCCTTCGTCGCACCCTCCACTCAGTCCAGACCGAGGCGGGCCCAACCCGGAGATACTCTCGGACGCAAAGTGGGGCGGTGCCGCGGCACCGCCCCACTTCGTCTATATCTTCGCCTCAGTTCGCGGCGGCCTTGTCGCGGGCCTTGCGGCGCGACAGGTCGCGGGCCCGCTCGTTGGCGCCGAGCACCAGCTTGCGCACGCGGACCACCTCGGGGGTGACCTCCACGCACTCGTCTTCGGTGCAGAACTCCATCGCCAGCTCGAGGTCGAGCTGCAACGGCTTGGCCATGGACTCGAAGGTGTCCGCGTTGGCGCTGCGCATGTTGGTCAGCTTCTTCTCGCGGGTCACGTTGATGTCGAGATCCTCGGCGCGCGGGTTGATGCCCACGACCATGCCCTCGTAGGTGTCGGCGCCCGGCTCGACGAAGAACTGACCACGGTCGGCCAGCTGGATCATCGCGAACGGGGTGACGGTGCCGGCGCGGTCCGACACCAGCGAACCGGTGTGGCGGGCGCGGATCTCACCGGCCCACGGCGCGTAACCGTGGAACACGGCGTTGGCGATGCCGGTGCCGCGGGTCTCGGTGAGGAACACCGTGCGGAAGCCGATCAGGCCACGCGAGGGGACGATGAACTCCATCCGCACCCAACCGGCGGCGTGGTTGCTCATCTGCACCATCTTGCCCTTGCGGGCGGCCAGCAGCTGGGTGATCGCGCCCAGGTACTCGTCGGGGCTGTCGATGGTCAGCTCTTCGAAGGGCTCGTGGATCTTGCCGTCGACGGTCTTGGTGACCACCTGCGGCTTGCCCACGGTGAGCTCGAAGCCTTCGCGGCGCATCTGCTCGACCAGGATCGACAGCGCCAGTTCACCACGGCCCTGCACCTCCCAGGCGTCGGGGCGGCCGATGTCGAGCACCCGTAGCGACACGTTGCCGATCAGTTCCTGATCCAGGCGCGCCTTCACCATGCGGGCGGTGAGCTTGTGCCCCTGCACCCGGCCGACCAGCGGCGAGGTGTTGGTGCCGATGACCACCGAGATGGCGGGCTCGTCGACGGTGATGCGCGGCAGTGCCACCGGGTTGTCCACGTCGGCGAGGGTGTCGCCGATCATGATGTCGGGGATACCGGCGATGGCGACGATGTCACCGGCCTCGGCGACCTCGCCGGGCTTGCGCTCCATGCCGATCGTCTGGAGCAGCTCGGTGATCTTGACGGTCTTGGCGCCATCGGCGTTGATCCACGTGACGTTCTGGCCCTTGCGCAGTTCGCCCGCGTAGATCCGGACCAGGGCCAGCCGGCCGAGGAACGCCGAGGCGTCGAGGTTGGTGACGTGGGCCTGCAGCGGCGCGTCCTTGTTGCTCTGCGGCGCCGGGATGTATTCCATCAGCACGTCGAACAGGGCGTCGAGGTTCTCGGCGTCGGGTGCCGAACCGTTCTCCGGTTCCACCTTGGAGGCCTTGCCCTCACGGCCGGAGGCGTAGAGCACCGGCAGATCCAGCGCGAGCTCGGCGGCTTCGGCGGCCTCGTCGTCGAGGTCGGACGCCAGGTCGAGCAGCAGGTCGTGCGACTCGGAGACGACCTCGGCGATGCGGGCGTCGGGGCGGTCGGTCTTGTTGACGACCAGGATCACCGGCAGCTTCGCGGCCAGCGCCTTGCGCAGCACGAAACGGGTCTGGGGCAGCGGGCCCTCGGACGCGTCGACGAGCAGCACGACACCGTCGACCATGGAGAGGCCGCGCTCGACCTCGCCACCGAAGTCGGCGTGTCCGGGGGTGTCGATGACATTGATGACGGTGACGGAACCGTCGGGGTTGTGGCGATGAACGGCGGTGTTCTTCGCGAGAATGGTGATGCCCTTCTCGCGCTCGAGATCACCGGAGTCCATGACTCGGTCGACCAGTTCGGCTCGTTCGGCGAACGCACCCGACTGACGAAGCATGGCGTCCACCAGCGTCGTCTTGCCGTGGTCTACGTGGGCCACGATGGCGACGTTGCGAAAATCGCGTGAAGACGACACGCCTGGATCCTCCTGCTGTTGATGTATTTGGCGCGCATTCATCTGGCATCGCGGCCTGTTACAGCCTACCGGTACCGCGACGGCACTCCCGTGTCAGGCTTTGTACTTAGGATACGCTAACCCGTATGGGCAAGGTAAAGGCCAAGAAGGTTTCGAGCCTGAAGCCGAAGAAAAAGTGCTGCAGAAAGAAGACGCGCTGCTTCAAATGCCCCGTCGTCATCATGCGGATGCAGAAGGCCGAGGCTGCCGGGATGTGCGGCAAAGATCTCAAAAAGGCACTCAAGAAGGCGCGCGCGGCCTGAACGAAGCGTAGAACCGAGTTATGGGTACTCCGTTGCTGTCCGACCCCGAACTCACCATCGCCCTGGCCACCCTGCCGGACTGGTCCCGCGACGGCGCCGCGATCACCCGCACCGTCGAGGCGCCGGACTTCCTGTCCGGCATCGAACTGGTGCGCAGGGTCGCTACCGCGGCCGAGGCGGCCGACCACCATCCCGACATCGACATCCGCTGGCGCACAGTGCGTTTCATGCTGAGCACACACTCTGCCGGCGGGGTCACCGCGCAGGACGTCGAGATGGCGCACACCATCGACGACGTCCTCGCCGGCTGACCCTCAGGTCGCGGACACCTCGGCCGGACGCCGGCCGAGGGCCCGCAGCTGCGCGCGCAGTCTGTCGCGCCCGTGCCAGACCAGCCACCCCAGCAGCACGAACACCCCGATCACGTCCACCGCGCCGAGCCAGGCCAGTGGCCACGGCCGCGCGATCTCCCAGATGGTCGGCTGCGCGAACGACAGCACCCACGGCACACCGACGAGCATCGTCAGCACCCAGAACCCGGCGATGATCCGCGCCACCCGCTGATCGCGTAGCGGCCCGTAGAGCAGCCACAGCGCGGTCGGGATCAGCCACACCCAGTGGTGTGACCAGGAGATCGGCGAGATCATCAGCCCGAACAACTGCACCAGCACCAGCGTGCCGAGCAGGTCGTCGGGCCCCAGGGTGCGCCAGGCCAGGAACGCGAGGACGGTGGTGAGGACCACCGCGGCGATCCACCACGGCCCGGACTGCACGTCGTAGCCCAGGATCCGGCTCAGCGCTCCGCGCAATGATTGATTCCAGACCGACGCCACCGGGCCGATCCGGTCGGCGTCGCCGAGCAGCGTGCCGAAATAGCGCTTCGCCTCGCGCGCGTTGATGAGAAAGCTCACAGCCACGGTCAACCCGAACGCCGCCGCCGACCACAGCACCGTCGCCCAGCGCCGCCGCGCCACGAAGTACAGGCCGGTGATCGCCGGCGTCAGTTTGATGCCGGCGATCACGCCGACCAGTCCACCCGAGATCCACCAGCGTGAGCTGCGCACCGCCAGCATCGCGCCGAACACGAGGAACACGTTCACCTGGCCGTAGTCGATGGTGGTGCGCACCGGCTCGAGCCAGACCCCCAGCGCGGTCCAGCCCACCGCGGCCGTGGTCCAGCGCGGCTGCCGGGCCTGCTCGGCACCGAGCAGCAGCTCGAAGCTGATCCGGACCACGCCGTAGAGCGCGGCCACCGTCGCCAGCATCCAACCCACCGCGACCAGCGGAAACGGCAGGTAGTGCAGGGGATAGAAGACCAGCGCGGCGAAGGGTGGATAGGTGAACGGCAGCGGGAAATCCGGGGTCTTCTCCGCGTAGGTGAAGTCGTAGAGGCGATCGGTGAGCAGCGCGGCCGAACCGTCGACGTACACGTGCAGGTCCACGACGTTGAGCCCGTTGGGGGCGAACAGCATCCAGCCCAGCCGAGCGAGCACGGACAATCCGAGCAGCGCGAGAGCCCATCGGAGGTGTCGGTTCAAGGCCGTGCTTTCGGTCGTATGAGTGGCGCGATCGCCTCTTTCGCGTGTCGGATCACCTTAGCTGGGCCGATCGCCGCCCAGCGCCGCGGGTTTTGCCGCACCGGGGCGACACCGATGATCACAGTTGCATCAACATCCCCAGGGGTAACAGCGCTTGCGTTAGCGTCGACGCACATGGTTTCGGCCGGTGCGCCGCAACGGGCCCGGCGGCTGTACAACACGGCAGAGTTGTCCTTAGAGTGACCCCGTCATGTTGGGCTCGACAACCCTCGCCCATCGCACCATCGAGGTAAGGACGGCTAGACAAGTGCTTCGTAGCCGAGGATCGCGGATCATAACGACCGCTCTCGCCATCGCGGCCAGCGCCATGCTCGCCGCGCCGGCGTCGACCATCGCCGCTCCCGCACCCGCACCGCAGGCCGCACCCGCCAGCGTTCCGATGGTGCCCGAAGGTGTCCCGGTCGACGCGCTCGCCGCTTTCGCCCCCGCCGTCGCGGGCCTGATCGCCGGCCCCGCCGACATCGCGAGCCCACAGACCGCCCTGCTCGATCAGGCGCGCGCCCTGCTCGCCACCATGAACCTGCCGCCCGCCATCAAGGCGACCCTCGAGCGGATCATCACCTTCCTCGACGGCAGCGGCGGCGGTGGCCCCGACATCCCGGAGAACGGCCCGGCCATCGCGCAGTTCCTGTACCCCACGATCGGTAAGGGCTGCATCGGTGACGGCGCCGATTCGGTCGGCACCGCACTCGCGGTGCCCGGCCCGGCCCAGCTGCCCCCGCCCGGACCCGCCGCCGGTCAGACCGGTTTCGTGTTCACCGCGCTGGGCACCAAGGCACCGACCGTCGAGCAGAACCCGCCGATGACGGTGCAGTGGCTCAACCTCGACACCCGTCAGTCCGCGGTGCAGACGCTGACCGACGAGGCCAAGATCAACCCCGGCGGGCCGGCCACGCTGTCGGCCATCGCGAACACCGGCCACGGCCGGGTCGTCGCCGTGATCTCGGGTTCGCTCACCACTGCCGCCGAGGGTGCCGAACCGCGCACCTGCAACTTCATGCCGACCCTGGGCTTTTTCACCGTCTGAGGCCATGATCTCGATCCGGCCCGGCTCGTTCCCCGTGAACGAGCCGGGCCGGAGTCGTCTACCGGGCCGGGTTCGCTCACCACTGCCCGTAGTCGGTGGTCAGCACGTTGTTCACGTCGACACCGACGCCGTCGATGGCGCGCTTGTCGATCTCGAACTGGTGCAGGTGGGCGCCGGTGTGCACGAACCCGCGCGGGGTGCCCCAGTTGTGTTGCCAGAACCAGGCGCCCAGGCCCGCGTCGAGTGCGCGGTCGATGGTCGGGGTGTTGGCGTAGATCCCGACCAGGTCGGGGCCGAGCACCGACTGCCAGCCTTCGATGTAGGGGGCGATCAGCTCGTCGAATTCCCACTCGGAGGGGTTGTCGTCGATGGAGGCGTAGATCGGGGCGGTGTCGGGGCCACCAGCGGCCGCGTGCAGTTCCCACCCGCGGGCGGCGTGGCGCTTGCCCGCTTCCAGCCCGCCGCGCCAGTCGGCGGTCTCGCCCTTGCCGAACTGATAATTCGACACGATCGACAACCCGTGCGCCCACAGATCTTCGACCTCACCGGCCAGTAGCGGCTTACCCGCCATCCATTCCGCACCGGGCCGGCGATCGGAGACGTAGCGGATCACCCCGATGTGGCCCGCGGCTCTGATCGCCGCGGCCGATGGCACGCCCGCGGAGTAGTCGACCAGAGTCCCCAGGGATCGGGCAGCGGCCGGAGCGGCGGAAAGCCCGAGGCCCACCGCGCTCACGGCGGCGGCCATACCGAAGAATCCCCGCCGGGTCACCGAAACAGAACGCATCGCAGGACTCCTTCGCGCAACCCGGACAAGCGGCAAGCGGACCCGGCGCGCCTTCCCCGAACTTCGCGCGCCGGGAGCCTTGGAACGTGCGCCTCATTCCACCACAACCCCAGGGGAACCGCCAGACCCAGTAGTCACATCGGTCCCACTACTCACACAGGTTCAGGTGGCGCCGTCGATCGCCGCGCCCACGTCGATGGTGCGGCCCGAGGGGTCGGCCAGTTCGGTACTGACCACGGCCACCACCTGCGCCATCACCTGCTTCTTGATCCCGGCCAACCGCCCCAGCGTGGCCGCGCGCAGGCCCTTGGCGGTGAACTCCATCGAGATGTCCTCGAGTGCGGGCGGGGGCACCTCGATGACGATCTGCAACGGTTCGGCCGCGCGCGCCGTGAGCACCAGCGGGATCTCCAGATCGGCGCGGTAATGATTGGCCTTGAGCACGTCGACGGTGATGTCGAGCCCCACCGGCAAGGTCATATCGAAGACCCGCAGCTCACCGGGTACGGCCGCGCCGCGCTCGAGCACGCGCGGCTGCTCGATCGCCCCGCGCACCGTCACCGTCGCCGCGCCACGCGGTCCCTCCGCGAGCGGGCCGACCTCGATCTCGCTGCCCGCCATCTGCGCCACCACCCCGTGCACGCGGTCCCTGGTGACGATGCGGGTGAAGAAACGCAGGCCGAACTCGCGGAAGTCGATCCAGTCGAAGACGGTGTCGTTGCGGTGCGGCGAGCCGTAACCGTCCAGGATGGCTTCGATGTCGAAGACGCGTTCGGCGCGGGCCTTCGGATCGCTGACGATCGCGTTCACCCGGGCCGCGACCTCACGCTGCACCAGGCCCGCGATCGGGTCGAGCAGCATTTCCCAGGCGGTGTCGATAGCTTCGGCGCGCAGTGTGAAGCTGACGTCCTTGGCCGTCACCGGTGCCACGTCGATCACCACCAGCAGCGGTGCGGCGGTGCGCGCGTGCAGTGTCAGCCCGATCTCGACCACGGCGGCCAGCCCCAGTTTGCGACCGCCCAGTACCAGGTTGACCGCCAGCTTCAGTGGCACACACACGCCGAAGGTCAGCGCCTCGCCGGGATCGCGGGTGACCACGGGGGTTCCCAGCGTGCCCTCGGCGACGAAACCGGCCAATCCGGCCGGGCCCAGGGAGAACGGCCCGATCTGCACCCCGCGCCCGGTCATTCCCGCGACCGCGGCCACGATGCGCTCTTCGGTCACCGCGTAGGAGACGAATCGTTCGCCGAAATCGGCGTACTCGATCCAGCTCGGCACGCGACGTGCTTCTTCGGTCACCTTCACACGCACATCGAACACGGTACGTGATGCGGGCGAACACCCTGGTGGGGGCGCGACTCCCCCGTCCTGCCGATGAGGGGGAAGCAGGGCGGAGGAGCCGATCGCGACGCTGCCGGGCGCCGCGCTGTCCATCGTACGGACACCTGCCGGGTACCGCCTGTCGCGGAGTTGGCAGTTATCTTGCGCGACAGTTGATTTCAGAATCTTCCGTAGCCCACCACATCGGCTGTATCGGCGATGACGATGGTGCGGATGCGGATCGTGCCCATCTCGTTGCCGCCGATCGTGGTGATCGCGTCGCCGTCGGTCTTCAGCACGATGTTGGTGTGCTGACCGAGCGGGCTGTCGGGACCATAGAGCACCACGTCACCGGTGCGCGGCCGGTAGCCCACATCGACGCGGGTGAACCGGCCGACGCTCTGGTAGTACTCCTGCAGCGTGTAGACACCGGGGATACGCCAGGAACCGGAGTTCGGGTTGGCCAGTGGCCGGCCGGCGGCCCGCATCGTCCAGCTGACGAAGTCGGCACACCAGGCCTCCTGCACGCCCTCGGCGTACTTCGGGCCGTCACCGGGGTTGTCGTATTCCTGGCGCAGCACCTCCACCAGGGCGAGCTGCTGCTCGTCGAGGTATTCGCTGTCGAGCGCGGGAAACGGCTCGCCCCAGTCGTGTTGCCACCAGAGCAGACCGGCCACCACCACGGTGGCCGCCGCCAGGGCACCCGAGATCCCCAGGAGCCACCGACTACGGTGGCTCGTTTCCGACGCCGACTGCGTCACAGTCCCCCCTGCTTTCCTTCGCCGTGCCCACCGGTGGGCTCCGGAGCGGGCCGGGCATTCGACGACCGGATGGACCCCTGCGCCATCCGGGCATCGGCACGCCACCACGCTCTCGGCGCGCGCCCAGCGACGCGTGCCGTCCCCTCCGACGAGGCGTCCACACGCTCCGGAACACACTGACCCCACCCAGCGCGCCGCCCGAGGCGAAACGCTGAACAGGTAGCCGGGCGTTGTCCCGCCCGGCTGTAAGAATTTTTGCGAACGCCGTACGGTCGGTCAAGCTAGACGACTGTCCCAATTTGTCCCAATCGACATCAGCACGAAAGGCGGTATCGCCCAGGTGGAGGACGCTCACGTCTCGATCGCCGGCTACCTGCGCGAACGGCGCGAATCAGCGGGTCTGACCCGGGCCGCGCTGAGCCGGGTGGCCGGCATCTCACCTGCGCTGATCCAGAAGATCGAGCAGGGCACGCGGGCCCCCACCCTGGAGTCGCTCACCGCCCTGTTCGACGCGCTCGAGGTGCCCGACCTGTTCCGCGGCCACATCGTCACCCTGTCGCTGGCACATCGCTACGGCACCCCGGCGCCGGTCCGGGCGCCCGTCGTCCCCGAACCCGATCGCCGGCTGGTCGAGGGTCTGTCGTGTCCGGCCAGCCTCCAGCAGTACCCCACCTTCGACGTCCTCGCGGTGAACGCGGCGTGGGAGCGCCGGTTTCCCGGGCTCGTGGTGGGAACCACCGTGCTCGAATGGTTACTGCTCGACCCACTGTCGCGGCGCGTGGTCGTCGACTGGGAACGGCACGCCCACCTGAGCGTCTAC
Organism: Nocardia halotolerans; assembly: GCF_042650145.1. Classification (NCBI taxonomy): domain Bacteria; kingdom Bacillati; phylum Actinomycetota; class Actinomycetes; order Mycobacteriales; family Nocardiaceae; genus Nocardia; species Nocardia halotolerans. The sequence continues at coordinate 1,008,746 of NZ_JBHSDL010000014.1, forward strand.
GGTTTTCGCGTGATCAGCCCCGGGGTGGTGCCGCAGGAGCGCATCGACGAGCTCACCGCGATCTTGTCGCGGGCACCGGAGTGGGAACGCTTCTGGGGCACCGAACCCCCGCCGCCGCACGAGCTCGACGCCCCGGAACTGCTGCTCGCCGACGCCGAGACCGGGGTGGCCGCCAAGATGACCATGCACAACCTGGAATTCTCGTTGCCGCGGCGCAGCTGGTCTCTCATCACCTTCACCCCGAGTCCGGCATAGTTGTTGAATGTCCGATTCCGGCCCCGTCGACGACACCGCGTTCGCCCGACTGGTTTTCGAGCTGAACCTGATGTCGCGCCACTTCCCCGCCACTGTGCGCCGCCGCCCCGGGTTCGCGCTCGACCGCTCGGCGTTCCTCATCCTCACCCGGCTCGACCTCAACGGTCCGCTGAGCCTGCGCGAGCTCTCGGAGGCCTTCCAGCTCGACATCTCCACGATCAACCGTCAGGTGGGCGCGATGCTGAGACAGCAGCTCGTGGAACGTGTCCCCGACCCCGGCGGCGGCGTCGCCCGTAAAATTCGCGCGACCGACCAGGGCATGGCCGCACTGACCGCTGATCGCAGGCAGCGCGCCGCGGGCATCGGTTCCGTGGTGGCCGACTGGGACGCCGCCGATGTGGCCGAATTGGGCAGGCTGATGCGCAAATTCAACCGGTCGGTGGAACAGATCGAGCACAATCCCTGGCCCAGACCCCCGCAAACCGGTAGCTGATCACGCTAAGCTGCCGCCGTGGTCACTCACCGGTCTTCCCGCCCGAGCCGGCTAGCCTGGAACAACTACTTCGTCGGCGTCGGCGGGCTGGTACTCGGCCTGTGCTTCGGCGTCTGCGCCGCGCTCATCGCGGGACCAGGCCGCAACCTCGTGGCGATCGTCCTGGTCGTTCTCGCCGCACTGTGTGTGCTGCCCGCGTTGCTGCGCGCGCTCGGCGAACTCGGCATCTGGGTGCGCCTGGCCGCGCTGGCGATCGGCTTCGCGTTGTTGCTGCCCGCGATCATCGTCAGCCCGTACGTGCGCGACTGGGCGGCCGAACGCTGGGAACAGACCTGGAAGTAACCGCTACGGCAGTTGCTGCTGCGGGACGGCCAGCAGCACCCGCAAGGTGTTCTGCAGGAACTGGACCGACTGCCAGGCGAAGTACGCGCTGGTAGCTCCGGTCGACGCGGCGTCGGCGGATCCGGTCGCCGAACCGGTGGCCAGCTGGGCCGAACCGGTGGCCGAACCCGTGGCCGAACCCGAGCCCGGCTGCGCCGACGCGGGTGCCGCCGAGGCGAGCAGTCCGATCGTCAAGGCCGCTCCCAGCAGAGCAACTCGAGCGGCGTACGGCTTGGACGTATGACGACCGGACAACATCTGATGCATCCCACTTTCCGAAAACATTGCGAACGTCCAGTATTCACGCCAGAACCCGGCGTCGACCCCGATTCGCCGGGATTGAGGCCGGGTTCACGCGCCGACTACTTCCGACCCGAATAATCTTGCGCCGCCGCGGGCTTGGGCCGCCAGACCTCGAATATCGGGGCAGTCCGCACGCCACCTCGACCACCGCCCGGAGATCAGCGTGGCATTCGCGACTTCTCAGTGGGAATCAGGACCAGCGGGCCGCACGCCTGCGCACCGCCGACGCCGTGGTGGCGGTATCGCGTTCGACCAGGTCGGCGAGGTCGGCGGCCGACCTCGCCAGCCGACGGCGCGGGCGGCGCCTGCCGTCGGCCAGGTGCGCTTTGCGGTCCTCGGCGAGCTCGGCGGCATGGACCCCACGCTCGCGAGCCGTCTCCGCTGCGGCGTTTGCGCGTTCGCGGGCCCGATCCGCGGCCTTCGACCCGCGCCGACGAGCCACCTCCGCCGCTTCCGTGCCCCGCTCACGGGCTGTTTCCGCGCGGTCCTTGGCGACTTCGGCGAAATGCGAACCACGGTCTCGGGCGGTATCGGCCAACTGCGGCGCACGCTCCCGCGCCCGCTCGGCGAAATGTTCACCCCGGCCCCGCGCGGCATCCGCCAACTGCGGTCCCCGATCGCGAGCCACCTCGGCGAGGTGCGAACCACGGTCCCGGGCCGCTTCAGCCAGCTGCGGCGCACGTTCGCGCGCCAGCTCGGCGAGATGTTCGCCCCGGTCCCGTGCGGCCTCGGCCCACTGCGGTCCCCGATCGCGGGCCACCTCGGCCAGCTGCGACCCACGCGACTTGGCGGCGTCGATGATCACCACCCCTTCGTCGCGTGCCTGCTCGGCCAAGGTGGGACTGCGGTCGACGAGCTTGCGCGCGACCCGCCTGCCCCGCCAGCCGAGCGACGGCTTGCCCTCGGTGTCGGCGGAGGCGATCAACAGGCCGCCGAGCAGCCCGAGATCCTTCAGGAACCCGGCGCGCTTCACCGCCTTGAGATCCGGGTCCGATTCGGCCCAGAAGTCCTGTTCGGTGACCGTTCCCGGCACCACCGTCGCGGCGAGCACGAAGGCGGCCGGACGCGGCGCGCGGCCGATGGCCAACAGCACTCCACCCGCCACCTGGGCCATGGCGTTGACCTGGACAACCCGGCTCGGGTCATCGGGAACCTTCGCGGCCAGCTGGTCGGGCAGGCTGTCGCGGCCCTTGTCGGCGAGCGCACTCGCCGCCGCGGCACGCGGTTTCGGATTCATCAACCCGTTCACTCCACTGGCGACGAACGTCGTCCCCAGCAGCGTGCGGGCAATGCGGCGGACTGGCCTGATCGGCATCGTCGGGTCCCTTCGTCTGACTGGTGGGTTCCTCGCAAGCCGCCTTACCCGGTACCGACCCCGACAAACGGGCAGCGGATCGGCACCGCACCCGCCCCGCACGCGCGAGGCCGAGGGAAGCGGTCGCGGTGCCAGCGCCCACCCGGCTGGTGGCGGGATACGCACAGGCACCCATTGCTACCGTCGACCCTGTGCCCGACAACACCGTCCGCGCGGCCTACACCGCAGTTCACGAGCTCTACACCGAACTCTTCGGCACCCCCGCCGCCCTGAACCCCGACGACACCGCCTTCGTCACCCGTTACCTACGCCACGGCCCCGTCCTGGACCTGGGTTGCGGACCCGGCCATTTCACCAAGTTCCTCACCGACGCCGGCGTCGCCACCACCGGTGTGGACCTCGTTCCCGAATTCATCACCCACGCCAGCACGACCTACCCCGACATCCCCTTCGAAGTCGGCTCGATCCGAACCCTCGACGCCCCGACCGCATCCATCGCGGGCCTACTCGCCTGGTTCTCCCTCATCCACATCCCCCCACCCGAACTCCCCGCATTCCTCACCGAATTCCACCGGGTACTCGCCCCCGGCAGCCCGCTGATCATCGGCTTCTTCACCACCGACTCCACCCCCGAGGTGTTCCCGCACAAAGTGACCCCCGCCTACCGCTGGCCCCCGGACACCCTGTCCACCCTCCTGACCACCACCGGCTTCACCGAACTCGGCCGCCTGACCCGCCCGGCCACCGAAACCACGCGCCCCTACGGAGCATTGGCAGTCGCACGTGCGGCCGAATAGGCCGATGCGCGGATATCAACCGGCGAACTTCGCGACGGCCTGCGCGGTGACCGGAGTGAAGAGGTTGATCAGGTTGCCGTCGGGATCGCGAAACAGCAACGACCGATTCCCCCACGGCATCGTCGTGGGCTGGTTGACGAAATCCTCGACCGTATCTCGCAACCGCCGGTATTCGGCGTCGACGTCGGGGACCAGGAATTCGAGGATCGCCGTGTGATTGTCGGCTGGGTGCGCGCTGCCCGCGCCGAACAGCGCCACGGTGCGGGTGCTGCCGATCGCGAGAGTGCAGACCGGCGTGACTATTTCGGCGAAATCCGGTGTAGCCCAGTTCGCTTCGACGCCGGTCACGTGGTGATAGAAACTGACCAGCCGCTGGATGTCGTCAGTGATCAGACGGATCGAGACGAGCTTCATTGTGTGCTCCTGCTGTCGGGTGAGGCGGAGGTTCCACCGCCGAACGCCACGGTAGAGCCGATACCGGACAGTTTCCGCCCGGTATGGATGCGAGAATTTCCCGATGACGCGCCCCACCGCCCGAGTGCTGGCCCTGCTCGAGCTGTTGCAGACCGGCGGTACCCATACCGTCGGCGAACTCGCCGGACGGCTCGGCGTCGATGAACGCACCGTCAGGCGATACGTCACACATCTCACCGACCTGGATATCCCGGTCCGATCGCTGCGGGGCCGCTACGGGGGATACCGGCTCGCTCCCGGATACCGAATGCCACCGCTGATGCTGACCGACGACGAGGCGGTGGCCGTGCTGCTCGGGCTCCTCAGCAGCCGCGGCGCCGACCGGCCGACGGCGGCCGCCCGCGCAGCCGACAACGCGACGGCCAAACTCCGTCGCGTCCTACCCGCACGTCTGACGGCCCGGCTGGACGCACTGATCGACACCGTCGAATACACCGCCGACGCGCGCCCGGAAGTGGCTGTCGAGACCACCGTCCTGCTCCGGCTCGCCGAGGCCACCCGCGAGCACCGACCGGTCGCGATCGGCTACACCGACCGAAACGGGCAGTCCAGCCAACGGACCGTGCACCCCTACGGGCTCGTCGACCATTCCGGTCGGTGGTATCTGACAGGGATGGACAGCAAAAGCGACGAACTACGCCAGTTCCGGCTGGACCGCATCACCGCGGTGAGCACACAGCCCGGAACGTTCGCTGTGCCCACCGGATTCGAGCCGGCCGCTCATCTGCTGTCCGCATTGGCCGACGCGCCCTATCGGCATGAGGTATCGGTCCGGGTCCAGGGCACACTCGCCCAGGTCCGCCCGCTGCTCCCGGCGACGATCGCGACCGTGCACGAGATCGACTCGCCGGCCGATGACACCAGCCCGTGGGTCCGGGTCCGAATCCGCGCCGAACAACTCGACTGGATTCCCGCCCTGCTCGCCGGCCTGAACCGCCCGTTCATCATCGAGCACCCCGACACACTCAACGACGCCGTACGCGCCCTGGGCCGCCGACTCACCGCGGCCGCCGAACGGCCGATACCGAACTCATAGATAGCAGCCCGGACACTCGGTGATGCCGCCGGCCGTTCAGGGCCTTGGGAGTGCAGAGTCGGCCCTTGGTGTTCTGGTCAGCCGGCCGGTGCTGGGTAGAGCTGCTCGATCCGGTCGCGCCGGGTGTACATGTCCCAGTACTGCGCGGCGAGGTCGTCGGGATCGACGACCGGAAACTCCGCGGTTGTTCCGGTCCGGGCGATGAGTGCGCTCAGCTCGCTGCGGGCGATGGTCGCTCCGACCGAGAGAGTCCCGGCGTAGATGCCCGTGTCAGCCAGCTCGCCGTGCAGTGAGTAGAGATAGTTGCGAACGGCGGAACCGAGGGGAGCCAGACCGCTGAGCCCGGGCACAGGGTGGACGGCCGTGATGCCGGTGGTCAGGAGGAAGGCGCCGTCGCCCCGCTCCTTCCACTCCGGCAACATCGCGCGAACCACCTCCACGGGCGTGAGCAAGAACATCGGGATGCCCTTCTCCAGGAGGGTGGCATCCGTCCGAACGGCCGGGGCCAAAACCTGATCGGTGCTGAACGGCCCGTATTCGATGACGTCGATGCGGCCGAAGTGGTGCCGGATGTCGGCGATCAGCGCCGGTACGTCGGTGGGCCGAGACAGGTCGGCGGTGAACCCGGCTGCTTCGATGCCGTGTCCCGCCAGGTCCTCGACAAGAGCGTCCAGGTTTGGTCGGCGGCGCGCCACCAAGGCGACACGGAATCCTTGCCGACCGAAGTGGCGGGCTACGGAGGCGCCGAGACCGGGGCCTGCCCCGAATATGGCGATCACTTTGGACATGACAGAGGCTCCTTCTCACTATGTTGACCCTGGGGTCAGCTTATGTTCCGACGGTAGCAGGTAGATTGACCTCGGGGTCAAGTTGTCTCGCGGAGCACAGCAACGGTCCCGTCGGAGGCGAACCGGAGAGGGATCAGTTGATGCGAGTCGACGCGCAACGGAACGCGGAGAAGCTGCGGGTCGCCGCCGCCGAGCTCTTTCAGGAGCGCGGCCTGCAGGTATCGCTGAAGGAGATCTCCCGGCGAGCCGGGGTGAGTCACGGCACCCTCTACAACCTGTTCGGTACGCGGGAAGCCCTCATCGACGAGGTGGTTACCGACCGTGCGGCGGGCCTACTGGACCAGGTCACCCAGCAGGCCCTGGCCTTCGAGGACGCCTGGGAAGGATTCGCGTACTACGTCCAGGAGCTGTGCGAACTTCAGGCCACCGATCTCACCGTTGCCGACCTGGTCAGCGGCCGTTACCCCGGCGCGGAACGCCTGATGACCGCCTGTAACCGGTCCATGGACGCCGCGCGACGGATCGTCGACCGGGCCAGAGAGGCCGGTGCGCTCCGATCCGATTTCACCAGCGCCGACCTGGTCTTCGTCTTCGCCGCCAACGCCGCGCTCTCCCGCGCGACCGCCACAACCGTGCCGAATGCCTGGCGCCGCCAAGTCGCTTTCCTCATCGACGGCCTGCGCACCGAGGCTGCCCACCTCGCCCTGCCCGCAGAGGAGCCGACTCCACAGCAGGTTTACGACGCATTGCGAAACCTCGGAGACAAGAAATAGCCGACCGACGGCTTCAGCTCTCGCGCGTGCACATCTACGACACTGAACCGGTCCGCCATGCCCGCCAGGTGGTCCCACAGCCTGACACCCGAGCCGAGCACGATCGGGACGATTGTCACGTGCAGGAAATCGATGAGATCAGCCTGGAGGAACCCTCGCACGGTCGATGGTCCGGACATCGAGCTCACCGGCCGGACTCGTGCCTGGCGAAGCGCCTCCGCGAATGCGGCATGCACGAAGTGGAAGGTCGTCCCGACCGAGCTCGATCATGATTCGGTCTGTCGCGCCGCAACAGCTTCCAGGGCGGCGCGGTCCCCGGGCTGTCGACTGGTCCTGGGCGGCGGGTCCGGCATCCCGAGCAGGACGAGGTAGGCGATGGCGGGCAGGGCGATGAGCGGCAGCAGCGCCGTCGCCAAGCCGACCGTGTCGGCCAGCGCCCCGATGACCGGAGCGGCCACGCCCCCGACGGACACTGCCAGGCCGAGGGTGACGCCGCTGGCGGTGCCCATGTGCCGAGGCAGGTAGTCCTGCCCCAGCGTCACATGCAGGGAGAAGGGCACGTACAGCACGATCGACGACAACGCGATGAACACGAACGCGAGAGAACCCGGGGCCATGAGCATTCCGGCGACGACCGGAACCGCGGCCAGGTAAGCCCCGCGCACGATCGTCGTACGCGGCCATCGGCGGGCGAGATAGCCGCCGATGGCCGTACCGAACGCGCCGCCGATGTAGAAGACGAACAGGGACACCGCCGCGAACGTGTCACTGAGACCGCGGTACTGGTGCATGAACAAGACGATGAACGAGCCCATCCCGACGAACACGATCGACCGGCAGATGATCGCCACCGACATCCGAGCGAACGAAACCCAGTCGTCGCGTCCCACTGCCGCCCGCTGCGGGGTGTGGACCGTGGCGGGCACGCGTCCCCTCCCGATGAGTGCGACCGCGACCATGCCGGTCAGAGCCGGGATCATCAGCAGCGGACTCGCGTTCAGCCCGAGGACGCCGACGGTGGCGGCGACGACGAGCGGGGCGACGGCGAAACCGATGTTGCCGCCGAGGGAGAACCAGGACATCAACACGTGGTCGTCGCCGCTGATCTCGCGGGCCCGGCCCGCGCCCGCCGGGTGGTACGCGGCCACGCCCACACCCGAGACGGCGGCCACGACGGCGGTGATCCAGAACGACTCGGACACCGCGATCCCGGCCATGCCGGCGCCGGCGAAGAAGATGCTCACCGGGATCAGCCACGGCAGCCGCCACCGGTCGCCCAGCGCCCCGAACAGCGGCTGCACGACCGACGACGACAACGAGCTGGCGAGCACGACTCCCGCGGCGGCGGCATAGGTATAGCCACGCTCGAGGACGAGAAAAGGAACGAGCGCGGCGAGCGCACCCTGATAGAAATCGACTGTCACATGCGAATACGCCAGCAGGCGAGCACTGTGGCGGGCCGAACGAGCTGCTGCGGAGGGCATCCTTCCAGCCTGAGCGGATCCGGTTCGGCGCGCTTTCACTAGACTGACGAGCGATGTCAGAAATCCGCCCCGTTGCCGTGGCGCCGACCGAGACCCGCCATCTGTCCCCCGGCGACGAGGTCACGCCGCATCGCCATGACGATCACCAGCTCCTCTACGCGAGCTCCGGCGTGCTCGAGGTGATGGTGCCCGACGGGACCTGGTTCACGCCGTCGGTCCGTGCGGTCTGGGTGCCCGGTGGAACCGTGCACCACTGGCAGGTTCGGGGCGCGACGACGGTGCACATGGTGGGTATTCCGGCCGCGACGCCACCGCCGGTCGAGCACGTACCGTCCCTGGTGCTGGTGCGCCCACTGTTTCGGGAACTGACGATCGCCTGCTCGGCCAACGGTCCCGCCACCACACCCGCGGCGCGCCGGCTCCTGCGCGTGCTCGTCGATCAGCTCGAGCCGTCGCCCGGCGCCGCGACGATGCTCCCCACCCTCCGCGACACGCGACTACGAAACGTGCAGGCCATCCTGGAGGCCGATATGACCACCTCCCCCGGCCTGGCCGTGCTGGGTCGACAGGTGGGCGCAAGCGAGCGCACGCTCTCACGGCTGTTCCACAACGAGGTCGGGATGGGTTTCCCGGTGTGGCGCAACCAGCTCCGGCTGCACCTGGCGACCCGGCTGCTCGCCGAAGGCAAGTCCGTCACCCGGACCGCCGGCGCCTGCGGCTACTCCTCCGCCAGCGCGTTCGTCACCACGTTCCGCCAGACCTTCGGGCAGACACCGGGATCGCTGTATCGTCCGGCGTAGCGGGCAAGGCCGCACTACGCTCGCCGGATGGGACTCCTGACCTTCAGCATCAACCTCACCTTGGATGGCTGCGTCGATCACCAGGAGGGAATCGCCGACGATGAAACGCACGCTTCCTTCACCCAGCTCATGGACAGTTCCGGGGCGATGCTGTGGGGCCGTGTCACCTACGAGATGATGGAGAGCTACTGGCCGGCCGTGGCCGGCGGTGAGCAGGCAGCACCACCGGCGATGCGCGAATGGGCGATCAAGTTGGAGGCGAAGCCGAAATACGTGGTGTCGTCCACGCGTAAAGACTTCCCTTGGAACAACACTCACCACCTCACAGGCGATCTCCACACCAGCGTGCAGCGGCTGAAAGACGCGACACCGGAGGGCGTACTCCTCGGTAGCGGCAACCTCGCCGTCGAGTTGGATCGCCTGGACCTGATCGACGAGTACAGGTTCCTGGTCCACCCGAGAATCACCGGGCACGGCCCGACGCTGTATCAGAAAGGGTTGCCCAGCACGCGACGGCTCGAGTTGGTCTCAGCCGACCCGCTGAGCAACGGTGCGGTCGCCATGCACTATCGACGCGCGGATTGATCCGATCGCAACGCCAGTCCGATGATCCCAGCGATCACACGTTGAAACGGAACTCGACCACGTCGCCGTCGGACATGACGTAGTCCTTGCCCTCCATGCGGACCTTGCCCGCGGCCTTGGCAGCAGCCATCGACCCCGCCTCGACCAGATCGTCGAAGGCGACGATTTCGGCCTTGATGAAGCCGCGTTCGAAGTCGGTGTGGATGACGCCGGCGGCCTTGGGGGCGGTGTCGCCCTGGTGGATGGTCCAGGCTCGGGCTTCTTTGGGGCCTGCGGTGAGGTAGGTCTGCAGGCCGAGGGTGTGGAAGCCGGCGCGGGCCAGGCCGTGCAGGCCGGGTTCGGTCTGGCCGATGGACTCGAGCAGTTCCAGGGCGGATTCGTCGTCGAGTTCGAGGAGTTCGGCTTCGACCTTGGCGTCGAGGAAGACGGCGTCGGCGGGGGCGACGGCGGCTTTGAGTTCGGCGACTTTGGCCTCGTCGGTGAGCACGGATTCGTCGGCGTTGAAGACGTAGAGGAACGGCTTGACGGTGAGCAGCGACAGCTCACGCAGCAGTTCGGCGTCGATCTTGTTGCCCGCGGCGAACAGGGTGGTGCCCTCGTTGAGGAAACCCTCGGCGACCTTGGCGGCGTCGAGCAGGGGCTTGCGGTCCTTCTTGACGCGGGCTTCCTTCTCGAGGCGCGGGATGGCCTTCTCGAGGGTTTGCAGGTCGGCGAGGATGAGCTCGGTTTCGATGACCTCGATGTCGGCGGCGGCGTCGACCTTGCCGTCGACGTGGACCACGTCGTCGTCGGCGAACACCCGCACCACCTGGCAGATGGCGTCGGCCTCACGGATGTTGGCGAGGAACTTGTTGCCCAGGCCCGCGCCTTCGGAGGCGCCCTTCACGATGCCGGCGATGTCGACGAACGACACCACCGCGGGCACGATCTTCTCGGAACCGAAGATCTCGGCCAGCTTGTCCAGGCGCGGATCTGGCAGCGGAACCACGCCGACGTTGGGTTCGATGGTCGCGAACGGATAGTTCGCGGCCAGCACGTCGTTCTTGGTCAACGCGTTGAACAACGTCGACTTTCCAACGTTGGGCAGGCCGACAATTCCAAGGGTGAGGCTCACGAGGACAAAAGTCTACGCCCCACCCACCGCCCCTCCCGCACCGCCCAGGTCCCGACCTGGACGATTGATCACCAGGCGCTGATGGTGGTCGTTCTCGGCCGATACATACCTGAGAGCCTGGTGATCAACTGTCCAACGTGGTGGGTCAGGGGATGAGGACAACCTTGCCGAGGTTGGCTCGGGTTTCGATGAGGGCGTGGGCTGCTGCGGCGGCGTCGAGGGGGTATTCGGCGTGGACTACGGGGTGCAGTAGGCCGGAGGCGTAGTACTGCCAGATCTCCTGGCGTAGGTGCTCGTAGTGGGCGGGGTCGCGCTGGGCGAGGCGGCCGATGCGGAAACCGGTCACGGATTTGCCGCCGGCGAGCAGGACTTCGGTGTCGACGAGGCCGGCCGTGCCATAGGTGACGGTGCGGCCGCCTTCGGCGAGGCCGGTGAGGGCGTCGCCGAGTCCGGCGCCGCCGACGCCGTCGAGGGCGTAGTCGGCCTGCTTGGCGCAGTGCAGCTGGTCGTAGGTGAAGACCTCGTCGGCACCGAGTTCACGCACGAAGTCGACCTTGGCGGCGTCGGAGACCGCGCCGACGACCCAGCTCGCCCCGCGCACCCGGGCCAGCTGCACCGCGAGATGGCCGACGCCCCCGGCTGCGGCGGTGACCAGGGCGGTCTCACCTTCGCGCGGCACGGCGGTGTCGAGTGCGCCGAGCGCGACGAGACCACTGCGCATCAACGCGACGGCATCGACGGCGGAGGCGCCGTCGGGAATGGCGGAGACCTGCTCGACCGACAGGATGGCGAACTCGGCGTAGGCATCGGAGGTGCACAGCCCGACGACGCGGTAACCGGCGCTGTAACCGTCGACCCCGTCACCCACTGCGACGACCTCACCGGCCACCTCGGCACGCAACTGCTGGGCCACGGGCTGGGCGCTGATCCGCCGGATCGCCGAGAGCGTGACGCCGATCGCCTCGACCCGGACCAGCAGCTCGCCGGCACCGGGCACCGGCATCTCGGCCGCGACGACCTCGAGCATCTCCGAACCACCGCTGCGTTCGTATCGAACCCGCCGCATGACACCTCCTACAAGAATTGAGCGAAGGCGCAACATTAACCGGCTGACCTCGCGTTTCCACAGGTTCAGGGCCCCCGAGTGCGAAATCTCACCGCCCTCGCCGTCCCGCGGAGAGCACTCTTGGCCCTGTCGACCCCTTCGGCGCCTGACGATCTGAACAAAATTTCATCATCTCCACGATGGTGTGCGAACCTCTCCGTCGCGAATCGGCGATCGGCTACGTTGTCGATGCTTCACCCGATGCTCTGGCGCGTTGTACAGGAGTTGAGTCATGGCGACCATCGAATATCTGCGGACCGAACCAGACTTACCTCCGGTCGGCATCGTCGATCGCACGCCGATCACGCCCGCGAAGAAGGCCGTGTTCGCGGGCATCGCGGTGCTCGGCGCCATCGCCTGGACGATCATCGCCTTCGTTCGCGGCGAGTCGGTGAACGCGGTGTGGATCGTGATCGCGGCGGTCTGTACCTACATCATCGCCTACCGCTTCTACGCGCGGTTCATCGAATGGAAGATCACCAAGCCGCGCGACGACGTCGCCACTCCCGCCGAAATCCACGACAACGGCAAAGATTTCATGCCGATGGATCGGCGCGTGCTCTACGGGCACCACTTCGCCGCCATCGCGGGCGCCGGGCCACTGGTCGGTCCGGTGCTGGCCGCGCAGATGGGTTATCTGCCCGGCACGATCTGGATCATCGTCGGCGTGGTGTTCGCCGGGGCGGTGCAGGACTACCTGGTGCTGTGGGCCTCCACGCGCCGCCGCGGCCGCAGTCTCGGTCAGATGGCGCGCGACGAGCTGGGCGCCGTGGGTGGTGTCGCGGCGATCGTGGCGATTCTGGTGATCATGACGATCCTGCTGGCGGTACTGGCGCTGGTGGTGGTGAACGCGCTCGGCGAGAGCCCGTGGGGCGTGTTCTCGATCGCGATGACCATCCCGATCGCACTGTTCATGGGCGTGTACCTGCGGTATTTGCGTCCGGGTGCGGTCGGCGAGGTGTCGGCGATCGGTATCGCGCTGCTGCTGGCGGCGATCATCGGCGGCGGCTGGGTGTCGGAAACCGAATGGGGGGCCGACTGGTTCACGTTGTCGCGCACCACCATCGCCTGGTGTCTGATCGGCTACGGTTTCCTCGCTTCGGTGCTACCGGTGTGGCTGCTGCTCGCACCGCGCGACTACCTGTCGACGTTCATGAAGGTCGGCACGATCGTGCTGCTGGCCGCGGGCATCCTGATCACGATGCCGGTGCTGAAGGCGCCGGCCGTCTCCGAATTCGCCACCAGCGGAACAGGTCCGGCGTTCGCGGGCAGCCTCTTCCCGTTCCTGTTCATCACCATCGCCTGTGGCGCGCTCTCGGGTTTCCACGCACTGGTGTCCTCGGGTACTACACCGAAGCTGCTGGCCAAGGAATCCAACGCCAAGATGATCGGCTACGGCGGCATGCTGATGGAGTCGTTCGTCGCGGTGATGGCCATCATCACCGCCTCGATCATCGATCAGCACCTGTACTTCGGCATGAACGCCTCGGCCGGGCTCACCGGTGGCACGCCCGAAGGCGCCGCCGCGTTCACGAACTCACTGGGCCTGTCCGGCCCGGCCGCCACACCGGAACTGTTCGCCGACACCGCCGCCGACGTGGGCGAGCACTCCATCGTCTCGCGCACCGGCGGCGCGCCGACCCTGGCGATCGGCATCTCGCAGGTCTTCTCCGACTTCCTCGGCGGCCAGTCGATGAAGGCGTTCTGGTACCACTTCGCGATCATGTTCGAGGCCCTGTTCATCCTCACCACCATCGACGCGGGCACCCGTGTCGCGCGGTTCCTGGTCTCCGACGCGCTGGGCAACCTCGGTGGCGGATTCAAGCGGTTCCGTGATCCGTCCTGGCGGATCGGCGCGTGGGTGTGCTCGCTGCTCGTGGTCGCGGGCTGGGGCAGCGTGCTGCTGATGGGTGTCGGCGATCCGTTCGGTGGCATCAACGCGCTGTATCCGCTGTTCGGCATCGCCAACCAGTTGCTCGCCGCGATCGCGTTGACAGTGGTCCTGACGATCATCGTCAAACGCGGACAGTGGAAGTGGGCGTGGATCCCCGGCGTTCCGCTGGTGTGGGATCTGATCGTCACGATGACCGCGTCCTGGCAGAAGATCTTCTCCGATGATCCCAAGCTCGGTTTCTGGAAGCAGCACAGCCTGTGCCAGGCAGCCAAGGACGCGGGCCAGGGCTGTTTGACGGCCAAGCCCGACCAGGTCGAGATCGCGATTCGTAACACCTTCATCCAGGGCACGCTGTCGATCGTGTTCGCGGTGCTGGTGCTGATCGTCACCGCCGTCGGTGTGCTGGTGTGTGTGCGGGCGGTCCGGTCGGGCACCGTGTCGAGCAGCGAGGCCGAGGAACAGCCGTCGAAGATCTTCTCCCCCAGCGGGTTCGTCGCCACCGCGGCGGAGAAGGACGTGCAGAAGGAATGGGATGCGCTGATCGCCGAGGGCCGCGTGAACGCGCCCGGTTCGGCGGAATCTTCTCGGCTGTGAGCCCGGACAGAGACGCCGACGGCCGGTTTCGCGGATCGGCCGTCGGCGCTCGGGCTGCCGTACGCCCACTCGGCAGCGCGCGTCCGGCCGAGGAGGGGAGCGTCCTCGGCCGAGTCTGGGCGGCGGCACGCGGGGTCGCCCGTTGGTACAGCGCGATCAACGGCGGCCAGGACTACCAGCGCTACGTCGACCATTTCCGGCGAATGCATCCGGGCCGCCCGGTGCCCTCGGAGCGCGAGTACTGGCGTGCACGCTATGCCGACGCGGAACGGAACCCGACCACGCGCTGCTGCTGATCAGAGCCGGATCCAGATGGCCGATTTCCGCTAGCACCCTCGTCGCGATGCTGTCATCGTGGAACTCGTGACGATCACCGCTATGGACTTCGAGCGCTGCTACCGCGCGGTCTCCACCCGCGACTCCCGCTTCGACGGGCAGTTCTTCACCGCGGTACGCACCACCGGCATCTACTGCCGGCCCTCGTGCCCGGCGATCACCCCCAAGCGAACCAATGTGTCGTTCCTGCCCACCGCCGCGGCGGCCCAGCAGGCCGGCTATCGCGCCTGCCGCCGCTGCCTGCCCGACGCGGCGCCCGGTTCCCCGCTGTGGAACGTGCGCGCCGACCTGGCCGCGCGGGCCATGCGACTGATCGGCGACGGGGTGATCGAACGCGGTGGCGTGCCGGAACTCGCTGCCACCCTGGGCTATTCGCAACGGCAGCTCACCCGGGTGCTCACCACCGAACTCGGTGCCGGGCCGCTCGCGCTGGCCAGGGCGCACCGCGCGCACACCGCGCGACTGCTGATCCAGACCACCGAGATGCCGATGTCGGACATCGCTTTCGCGGCGGGATTCGCCAGCATCCGCCAGTTCAACGACACCGTGCGTGAGGTGTTCGTGGTCAGCCCGTCGACCATGCGCGCCGAATCACGCCGGTCACCGCGCGCCGACGTGGTCGCACCGGTCACCCCCGGGCTGCTGACGCTGCGTCTGCCCTACCGCGAACCCCTCGACACCGGCTGGCTGGCCTGGTTCCTGTCCGCGCACACGGTGGCGGGAATCGAGCTGTGGGACGACGGGGTCTACACCCGCAGCCTGCGCACCCCGCACGGGCACGCGACGATCCGGCTGTCGTTCCGGCCGGGGCACGTGCGGGCGGAGCTGGCGCTGCGCGACATGCGCGACCTGGCGCCGACCGTGTCGCGGGTGCGGCATCTGCTCGATCTGGACGCGGACCCGGTGGGGATCGACGAGGGTTTGGGGTTGCGGGTCGCGGCCGGAGGCGACGAGGACACCCGCGTGGCACCGGCGGTCGCCGACCACGGTTTCACGCCGGGGATCCGGGTGCCCGGCTGCCTGGACGGTGCGGAACTGTTGCTGCGCACCATGATCGGCCAGCAGATCTCCGTGCGGGCCGCGGCCACCCACACCGCCCGGCTGGTCGAGGCGCTCGGCGAGCGGATCGACGGACCGGTACCGCGGCTGTTCCCCACCCCCGCCGCGGTGGCCGAACACGGCGCCGAGGTACTCACCGGACCGACGCGCCGGATCGCGGCCATCGTGTCCGCCGCACGCGCCGTCGCCGACGGCGCACTGGTCCTGCATCCCGGCCGCACCGCCGCCGACCTGCGACGCGACCTGCTCGCCCTCGACGGTGTCGGGCCGTGGACCGCCGACTACGTGACCATGCGATCGCTGTCGGACCCCGACATCCTGCTCGGCACCGACCTGGTGGTCCGTCAGGGCGCGGCCCTGGCCGACATCGACCTCACCCACTCCGACCGCTGGTCGCCGTGGCGCTCCTACCTGTCCATGCACCTGTGGAAGACGGCACTGGCACAACGCGGCGCCGTGCCACTGCCCACCTATTCGTGAAACATCGACCGGAAGCGAAACCCCATGACCACCAACATTGTTCGTCGCGCCGACCACGCCACCGTCAGCACCCCACTCGGCCCGTTCACCACGATCGCCGACCCCGACGGCGCCGTCCTCGCCGCCGGCTGGACAAGTGACGCACGAGAACTCACCGCGCTCGTCCACCCCAGCCTGCGCCCCACCGAACTGCGGCAACGGGATTCACTCGGGGCCCTCACCCGCGCGGTCACCGACTACCACGCGGGCGACCTGGCCGCGATCGACCCGATCCCCGTCCACCAGCGCTCCGGCGAATTCCTCGCCCACGCCTGGGACGTCCTGCGCAAGATCCCCGCGGGCGAGCCGGTGACCTACACCGAATTCGCCGCCCTGTCCGGACGCCCCGACGCCACCCGAGCCGCCGCCAACGCGTGCGCGCGCAACGCGGCGGCACTGTTCGTCCCGTGCCATCGGGTGCTGCGCATCGGCGGGGCGCTCGGCGGGTTCCGCTGGGGGCTCGACGCCAAGCGCTGGTTGCTCGCGCACGAAGGGTGAGCTCCCCGTACAGAATCGGACGAATCGACCAAAATCGTTGTCAGCAAAGCGAATTCATTTGCAAGCAGCCATCCCGTAACCATCGCCTTGTGCATAATGATAGCGAATCGATCTCGATCGAAGGGGGCTGTGTTGCGACGCGAGCAACAACGATGGCATGTCACGGTGGTGGGCGGGAACTCGATGCGGCGGGAGCGCCTGACCCGCGATCTACGAGCTACGCTCGCAAGCTCGGAGAAGATCACGGCGGGTTTCGCCGTACCAGCGGATACCCCCACCGATCCCCGGACCAAGGGATCGGTAAATCAGGACATGTTGCTGTGGGCGGCGATCGCCGCCGCGAGCTCGCGGGCCGGTGCCCAGGTCCTGATCGCCGCCATTCAGCACTGGTGCGCAAGAGAACAGAACCGCCACGTCGAAATCATCGGCACCCGAGCTTCGGTGGTGATAGACGGCCAACCGGTGGATGTCCACCGACTCGTCGACCAACTCGACTCCGAACCTGACGCCCTGGATCCGCCTGTCGGGGAGGCCTGATGCCTGCGTCGCTCCGCCGGCGAGCGCTGCTGATCGGCAACGAAACCTACGCGCACGTCAAATACCCGGCGTTGCCGTCGGTGCGGGCCGACGTGGCACTGCTGCATCAGGCGTTGTTGCATCCACAGGTCGGCGGCTTCACCGAAGTCCGGCCGGTGTTCGACCCCACAGCCGCCCAGATGTGCGCCGAGATCGAACAGTTCCTCCAGAATTGCGCCCAGGATGAGCTGGTGATGCTCTACGTGTCGGGCCACGGCACCCGATTGGTGCAGACCGATGGAATGTTCCACTTCGTGGCCACCGACACCGACTACGACAGTGTGGCAGCAAGCGCGGTCAGTTCCGATTTCGTTGCCCGCCAGCTCGAAGAATGCACGGCAGCACAGAAGGTCCTGATGATCGACTGCTGCCAAAGCGGCGGATTCACACTCGGATTCCGCACTGCCGATCCGCTGCCGGTCCCCAAGAGCGCCCAAACCCAAAGCCAGGAGATGCCACCCGTCCTGAGCCAAGGTGTGTACGTGCTGTCGTCCTCGCGTGCCACTGAATACTCGTACGCCGGCGAGGTCGATGGTGAGGTGGCCCCGTCAGCCTTCACCGGTCACGTGATCGAAACCCTGTGCAGCGGCGACGCCGCGGAACCCGACACCGGCGAAGTCACCATCGAAGGGCTGTTTCAGCACGTCGGTAAGCGGATGGCACGCGCAGGCGGAGCATCGCGCGGCGCCGCACAGACGCCGGTCAGCTCGACACTGCACATCGACGGACGAATCGTGGTGGCCACACGGCCGCACGGGCGACCGGTCCTGACGCCGATCACTCGCCGACCCGACGGCACGACAACACCGATCCCGCACATCGGCGACCCCGCAGTTCCCACGCCACCGACCTGGCCCAGTCTGCTGTCCTACTACCGGCGGTGCTTACAGGCGAAACGGGAGCAGATGCCCACTCTCGCAGTGAGCGATCACGGCGAAACGCATGTCTGCCTGACCGGTAGTGAGCCGTTCTTGTCCGGCACGGTGGACAACGACCACCGCATCGCTGTGCCTGCGCAGGCACAACAACTGGTCGATGCGACGGAAACCGCAAACGAAGAGCTGTGGGCTGGGTACCCGGCGGTGGTGCTTCCCGTTCAGCGAAGCTCCCGAGGAAGAACTCAGCACCACTTCGTTCCGCTGCTGGTTCGCCGGGTGGAGATCGTCGCTACCGAGCACGGATCTCGGCTGCAACCCACAGGGCCGGTGCTGTTGCACCCGAAGTTGGTTGCCGAGCATCACGGCGACGGCACCGCGCCGGGCCCTGCCGGTGACTACCGGCCAACCTGGCATGCGGGTCAGCACTCCTTGATGGCCAAGGACATCGGGCACCTACTGACCCAGGAACTGGAGATCGCGACCGTCCAGCGCCTCGAACCCGAGCAGCTTTCCGGATTCATCGACGTGGACACCGCGCTCGATGGTGCTCGCAACGCCGCCGTACTGTTCCGGGTCTCGCCGAACGACCCCGAGAAGAACCTGCTCAAAGACCTCGAAACGATCGGAGCTCGCGCAGACAGCATCAAGGACACCGCGCTTGCAGCACTGTCGCCGGATCCTCGGGAGCGAACCGAACCCCGAACCGACGCCCGACCGTTCGACATCGTCACCCCGCTACCGTGCAACGAAGGTCAAGAGGCCGTGATCAGGTCGGCGATGACCCGTCGGCTCACCGTGGCCACCGGACCGCCCGGTACAGGTAAGAGCCAGCTCGTCGCCAATCTCGTCGCCACCGCGGTCGCCAACGGCAACACCGTTCTGGTCGCCTCCACGAACAACCAGGCAGTCGACGAAGTCCACGGCCGATGCGACGACCTCACACCGAACAGCATCGTCCGCACCGGGAAGCTCGAGCACCTGGATGGCCGGGACGCAACCCTACGAGCACTGCTCGAAGTTCGCGCACCCGAGCACAGCCTGCCGACTGCCCTTGCCCACCTACAGAACGCACGCGAAAGCCTCCAGGCGGAGCACCAGTTTCTGCACACCCTCGGCCTGCGCGAACGCCTGCTCCTACAAGCCGGCACCGACCGCGAGCAACACGCGGCAGCCCTGGGCGTCGACGTCGGCGTGTTGAGCAGAAGACTTGGTGCCAGGCCGGAAGCCGTCGCACGGAAAGCGCGGTCGATCAGAGACGCACGCGTGTTCGGCGGATGGCGACGCACCCGCCTGCTCACCAGATTCGGTGTGCGCGAGGCGGTCACCGAACTGGCCGCAGGGTGTGAGGCGTTGCACCAATTCGCGGTCACCGAGTCCAGTTGGCGTGCGGCGTTTGCCGGTGCGCAGCCCGTACCGGACGACGCCGTCGTGACCGCCGCTCTGCGCAACACCGAGCAACGGGTTCGCGATGCATCCACCGCGGTACTCGAAGGCGCTGTCCACGCCGCAGCCGTTCAAGGGCGAAACGCGATCTCGGAGTTCGTGAACAGCAAGGACCGAAACAACTGGCGCGCACTGAAGGCCGTACTCCCAGCGGCCCGCGCCTGGGCAGTGACAACCATGTCCGCGCGACGGTTTCCCATCGATCCAGGACTATTCGACCTGGTCGTCATCGACGAAGCCAGCCAATGCTCGATTCCACACGTGCTACCGCTGCTGTACCGCGCGAAACGGGCTCTGATCATCGGTGATCCGATGCAACTCGCCCACATCGCCAACGGGCTGACTCCGAAACAAGAACGAGAGATCGCCCGGGACACACAAACCGGGCAGGCGTGGCTCGAGGACCACCGCATGTCCTACCGCAGGCATTCCAGTTTCCGGGCCGCAGAACGGTCCGCTCGCACGACCCTGCTGCTCGACGAGCATTTCCGCTGCCATCCCAAAATTGCCGATCTGGTCAATGCCGAGTTCTACGCGGGTCGGCTGACCGTGATGACCGACATCCGAAGCCGTCCTGCCGTGGCGAACTCGCCCGCCATCGATTGGATCGATGTCCGAGGCCGAGCCGAACAGCCCAATTCTGGAAGCTCCTGGTACAACCGGGCTGAAGCCGAGTTGGTCGTCGACACGGTGAAATCCCTGCGCAGCCCCGGCCAGTTGCCGGAGGACGCCACAATCGGCGTGGTCACACCGTTCAGACCACAGGCTGAGATGATCGAACGGATGCTCGGCCGTGGTTTCGCAGACGTTCGTGTAGGCACCGTCCATGCGTTCCAGGGTGGCGAGCGCGACATCATGATCTACTCGCTGGTCGCCACACCGAATATGCGTAAGGGCTCGATCAACTGGGTCGACAGTCAACTCAATCTGTGGAATGTCGCCATCACCCGTGCACGCAGCAATCTGATCGTCGTTGGCGATCGAAATCTCTGGTCACAGCGTCGACTCGGCGGTGTCCTGCTCCGCCACGTGGGCGATGGGACAGGTGACGGGCTCGACTCCCCGCCCTTCGACCGACTCCAGCGCCGACTGCAACGCGCGTTGGGGCACAACAACGCCCGATTCGCTGTATCCGAAACGGTCTCCGGATACCGATGTGATGCCCTTGTCCATACCGAAGACGGTCGCCGCACTGCCCTTGTCATCGATCGTGGTCCGTCGGATCCGGCGGACTCCGCTCGGCATGTACGGCTCATGCTGGGCCGCCGCGAAGTACTGCAGGACTTCGATCTCGGTATCGCGGGCGTCCGTGTTCCCGGATGGAAGCTGTTCGCGACCCGGGACTGGCACTGGTCACAAACCCATGAGGAGACCGAGGTACCGCCGGAGGAGCACGGGAAGTTCCACTGACACGGAACTAGATCAGTCCAGATATTGATAAGTGGCGCTTTTTCAACAGTCCAGTATCAGGGGATGCTGATCCCATGCTCACTCGTCGCCTGGTCGCGCTCTACCTCGGTCTGTGGTTGTACGGGACATCGATGGCGGTGATGATCCGGGCGGGGCTCGGGCTCGACCCGTGGGATGTCTTTCATCAGGGTGTGGCCGCGCATGTGCCGTTGAGTTTCGGGATGGTGACCGCGTTGACCGGTGTGGTCGTGCTGCTCGCCTGGCTCCCGCTGCGGCAGCGGCCGGGGCTGGGAACCGTCAGCAATGTGGTGGTGATCGCGGTGGCGGTCGATGCGGGGCTGTGGTTGATGCCCGATTTCGAGGGTCTATGGCTGCGGGTACCGGCCATGGGTGCCGCCGTGGTGGTGAACGCTGCCGCGACGGTGCTCTACATCGGTGCGGGGATGGGTCCGGGGCCCCGCGATGGACTGATGACTGGACTTGTTTCCCGGACCGGGTGGTCGATCTGGACTGTTCGTACCGGCATCGAGGTCACCGTGCTGACCACCGGCTGGGTTCTCGGTGGCAGCGTGGGGGTCGGCACGCTGGTGTACGCGTTCGGCATCGGACCGCTGGTGCAATTGATGATCCCGCTCGTCGACGGGCGACTCCCCGGGTTCGCACCGATCGCCCAGCCGACAGCGGTGACGCCTGACGAACAGCCGCACGCTCCGGCTACGGCCTGACGAAACGCCACGGCAATTGGACACCAGAAGCTGTGAACAACGGGGACGTGGACCACGGCGTGTGGTGAACCACGCCACGGGAACACGGCGCACTATGAAACCCGGCATGGTGAACAACGGCGCGCTGTGAAACACGGCGTACTGCGCAACGGCCGCTGTGAACCCACCCCGCTCGCGCGAGGCGGTCCGGCGGGTCATGTACGGGGCTTCCTCGGGCTGCTGGATCACCGACGCCGGGCGCGGGCTCAAGCGACGATGGTCTCCAGGTGCGAGCCGGTGCGGCCACGTAGGACGTGGAGGCGGCTGGGGATCCGCTGGCGCATCTCGTCCACGTGGCTGACGACGCCGACCACGCGACCACCGGCGCGGAGTTCGTCGAGTACGCCCATGACGGCGTCGAGGGTGTCGGCGTCGAGGCTGCCGAAACCCTCGTCGATGAACAGGGTGTCCAGGACCAGGCCACCAGATTCGGCGGCCACCACGTCGGCCAGGCCGAGGGCCAGGGCCAGTGAGGCCATGAAGGTCTCGCCGCCGGAGAGAGTTTTCGCCGACCGGACGGCACCGGTGTAGTCGTCGCGCACATCGAGGCCGAGACCACCGCGCCGCCCCCGTGGGCCGGCCTTGTCCGAGTGGACGAATTCGTAACGCCCACCCGACATCCGGCGCAAACGCAGCGATCCCGCCACCGCCACCTCTTCGAGCCGCGCGGCAAGAACGTAGGAGCGCAACGACATTCGCCGGCTGTTCTCGCCGCGCCCGGCGACCACATCGGCCAGCGCGGCCAACTCGTCGAAGTCGCGTTGTTTCGGCGCGATCCGCTCCACCTCACCCCACAGTTGCGTACCCAGCTGTTCGAGCTGAGCGACCCGCTCGGCCGCCGCGGACTGGGCGGCCACCGCCGTGGTGAGGCCGTGCTGGGCTCGCGCGAACCGCTGTTCCAGCTCCTCGAGGTCACCCGGTACCTGCTCGGCGGCGGCCTGGATCGCGGGCTCGGCCAACACCGTCTCGGCATGCGCGCGAGCCCGATCGGCAGCCGTGAGTTCGGCCTCGATGCTCGCCAACTGGCGCCGCGTGCGGGCCGCGGCGGTGACCACCTTCGCGTAGGCCGTCAGTAGCTCGATGTCGTCGCGCGACGGCACTGCTTCGACCACTGCCTGTTCGTCAGCGGGGTCCTCGTCGAAGAGGTCGAACAGTGTCGCGCCGGCTGACGTCTCGACGTTCCGGACGGGCTTCACCGCGGGGCGCTCGACCCCGTTGGGTTCGAAACCGGCTTCGGTGGCCAGGTTTTCGACTCGGGCGGCGATGCGACGGACGGCGTCGCGGGCGGTGGACTCCTCGGTGCGGGCGGTGCGCAGCGCGGTGGCGGCGGTGATGAGGGATTCGAGGCGGGCGGTGCGGGCGTCGACGGAATCGTCGGCGCCCGCGGCGGTGCGCAGGCGTTGCGAGAGTTCTTCGAGGCGGGTGCGGGTGGCGGCGATGTTCGCGGTGACGGTGCCGAGGCGGGCGTCGAGGTCGCGGGACTGGTCGTGGAGGGTGGTCTCCTCGGTGCGCAACGTTTCCACCCGGATGGTGAGGGCGGGGGTGCGCTCGGCGGCATCGGCGGCATCGTCGAAGCGGTGCGTGGCGGTGCGGACGGCGTCGGCGAGGGTCACCGGGTCGGCGGCGCCACCGCGGGCGGTGAGTGCTTCGATGTCGCGTTCCATGGCGGCGATGCGCTCGGCGATCCGGTCGCGAGCGGTTTCGGCGGCTTGTTCGGCGGCGACGGCCGAGTCCTCGGCTTCCTTGGACACGGCGTCGTCAGTGGGGCGGGCCGGGGCGGGGTGCTCGGCGGAACCGCAGACGGTGCACGGTGTGCCCTCGGTGAGCGCGCCCGCCAGTTCGGCGGCCATCCCAGCCAAGCGGCGTTTCCGCAGGTCGAGAACGCGTTCTCGCGCGTCGAGGTGCGTACTGCGAGCAGCATGGAGTTCAGTCTGCGCGCGGTCCAGAGCCGGTCGCTGCGCGGCCAGTTCCACCGCGGCGGCCGCGGAGTCCTGCCACTTCGTCAGTTCATTGCGCAGTCCGGGCAGGGCCGCAGCGGCGTCGGTGGCCTCGCGCAGTTGCTCTTGCGCGGCAACGATCGCCGCGGGCAGTTCCGCACGGCGTTGCGCCAACTCGCCCGCCCGCTGGGTGAGCCGAGCGGCTTCGCCTTCGTGCTCGACGAGATCCCCGCGCAGCTGAGATGCGATCACCGCGTCGGCGCGCACCTCCCCGAGCACTCCGAGCAGCGCATTCCACCGCGAAACCGCGGCATCCAGATCCCCGGTCACCTGCATCGCGGCGGCTTCGGCGACGACGGGCCACGAAACCACGGCATCCGAATGCCCGGTCGCCTCCCGCGCGTCCGCCGCGGTGACGACGGTCAGCAGGTCGATGCCCGGGATGTCGGCGGCCGCCTCGGCGCGCAGCTGGTCTGCGAGTTCGCGGACGGCGGTGTGGGTCGCGGACTCGGCGCCGCGGAGGCTGCGGACGGCGGCGCGGGCCTCGTCGATGGCCTGGATAACGGGTTCGGCGCGGCGGGCCCGGTCGAGTTCGTGTTCGAGGGTGGCGCGGTGGGCAGCCGAGGACTCGTAGCCGGCCAGCTCCGTTCTGGCCGCGGTCATTCGGGAGTGGAGTTCGGTGATGCGGCGTTGTTCGTCTACTTCGGCCCGGGCCGCGTCCGACTCCTTCTGGCGCAGTTCGGTCTCGGTGCTCGCCTCGGCCAGTTCGGTGCGTGCGGTGGCCAGCAGATCTTGAGACCAGGTCACCGAGTCGAGCACGCCGACCGACTCCGTGCCGCTGTAGCCGGCGGCCATCCCGACCTTGGTGATCAACCGGTCGATGCCCTGTCTGCGGGACTCCAGGTCGGCGGCGGCAGCGCGGCGGCGCTCGGCCAGCCACTGCTCGGCGGTGCCGAAACGCTGGGTGTCGAAGAGCTTTTCGAGCAGCTTCTCGCGGTCTTCGTTGTCGGCGCGCAGGAATCGGGCGAAGTCGCCCTGGGGCAGCAGCACCACCTGGAAGAACTGGTCGGCACTCATGCCGAGCAGCCGCAGCACCTCCTCGCCGATATCGGTGATGCGCGAGAGGTTCTCGCCGCTGCCGTCGAGCCAGGTGAGGGTGGCCTGCGCCTGCAACAGGCGCATTCCGGTGCCGTTCTTCTTGGGACGCTCGAACTCGGGTACGCGGGTGAGCCGCAGCCGGCGGCCGCCGAGGGTGGCCTCCAGACTCACCTGGGGCGGGGTGTGCGGATCGGCGTGGTCGGAGTGCAGGCGCTTGCTCTCCCCGCGCGCGCCGGGTACCCGGCCGTAGAGGGCGAAGGCGATGGCGTCGAGCACGGTGGTCTTGCCCGCACCGGTGTGCCCGTGCAACAGGAACAGGCCGTCGGCGCCGAGTGCGTCGAAATCGACCACGGTGGTGGCGGCGAACGGCCCGAACGCGGTCATCTCGAGCCGGTGCAGTCTCATGCGGCACCGCCGGCGGGCGCGAGGTTCACGCGGTCAGCTCCGCGGCGTCGGCGGACACGCGCACCGACTCCTTCTCGCGCACCGCGGCGACGAGCGCCTTTTCCACCCATGCCAGCTCCCCCTCGGTCGGTGTACCCCGCACATCGGTCAGAAAGCTCGCCGCCACCTCGGCGTCGCGACGACCGTGCACTCGCTCGCGATAACGCAGCTCCGGGTTGCCTTCCGGGCGCGCCCATTCCACATGTACCGCGTGCGGAAAACGTTCACGCAGCTTACGCATCGGGTCGACCGGCCGGGCGCTGTCGGTGAGCGTCGCCGAGACGTAGTGCTGTTCGGCCGCGGTGTGCTCGGGGCCGGTGAGCAGCTCGTCGAGCGTGCCGGTGAGCCGGCTCAGGCCCCGCACCAGCGGCAGATCGTGGCGGCGCACCGCCGCCGGACCGTCGGCATCGAGGTCGACGATCCACACCGCTTTGCGGTGGGCGTTCTCGCCGAACGAATACGGCAGCGGGGAACCGCTGTAGCGCACCGATTCCGACAGGGTCTGTGGCGAATGCAGGTGGCCCAGCGCCACATAGTCGATGCCGTCGAACGCCGACATCGACACCGTCTCCACCCCGCCCACCGAAATGGAACGCTCCGAACCGGTCGCCGCACCGCCGACGACGAACGCGTGCGCCAGCACCACCGTGCGGGTGCCCGGCCGGGCAGCGAGGTCGGCGCGGATCCGGGTCATCGCGGCGTCGAGAATCTCCGCGTGCGAGCGCGCCTGCGGCACACCGAGTTCGGCGCGGGTGATCTCGGGTTCGAGATACGGGATGCCGTAGAACGCCACCTCGCCCTGGGCGTCGGCGAGCACCACGGGCTGGTCGGCGTCGGCCACGCGGGTGCGCAGGTGCAGCCCGCCCGCGGCGGCGAAGCTGGCGCCCGCGCCGAGCCGGGCGGGCGAATCGTGGTTGCCCGAGGTGGCGATGATCGTGGCGCCGGCCGCCCGGATCGCCTCGAAGCCACGGTTGCAGACCGCGATGGCGTCGGCGCTGGGAATGGACCGGTCGTAGATGTCGCCGGGAACCACCACCACGTCGACGGATTCGGCGGCGACCAGCTCCGCGATCGCCGCCAGGACACGCGCCTGATCCGCCAGCAGGTCGACACCGTGAAAGGTGCGACCGATGTGCCAGTCGGAGGTGTGCAGGATCCGCATGCCGCGAACGGTAGGCCACACCGCCGACAGAATTCAATCGGTGCACTACACACGTGTAATTCTCGGCGCGCGGTTGCTGCCGGATTGCGAGTTTGTCGGTGCCCTCGGGCAGTATCGCCGCCATGACCGCTTCGATGCTCGTCGCGCTCGTCTTGGTGTTCGCCGCAGGCCTCGGTCTGGGCTGGTTGGGCCATGCTGCCCGCGGCGGGCAGCGCGCCGTCGCGGCGGAGGTGCGGCTGGCCGCCGCCGAAGACAATCAACGGTTGCTGCAGCAGTCGTTGCGCGCGGCCAACGAGGACGCCGCGCGCAGGCACTCCGCGGCGATCGGCGCGATGGTCGACCCACTGCGCGACGCGGTCGGGGCGCTGGAACAGCAGATCCGCCAGGTCGAGCATCATCGGATCGACGCCTACTCCGGTTTGCGCGAGCAGGTGGCCGGCATGCAACTCACCTCGCACCGTCTCTCCGACCAGACCGCCCAGCTGGTGGCCGCGCTGCGGGCGCCCCAGGTGCGGGGGCGCTGGGGTGAGATCCAGCTCGAGCGGGTCGTCGAACTGGCGGGCATGACCAGGCACTGCGATTTCGACACCCAGGTGAGCAGGCCCGGCGGTGACGACCGCGGCGTGGTGCGGCCCGACCTGGTGGTGCGGCTGGCCGGCGGGCGCCACATCGTCGTCGACGCGAAGGTCCCGTTCGCGGCGTACCTGGACGCGGCGACCAGCGAGGACCCGGCCACTCGCGACCGGGCACTGGCGCGGCACGCCAAACAGTTACGTGCCCACGTCGACCAGCTGGCCGACAAGGCGTACTGGGCGGCGTTCGACCCGGCCCCGGAATTCGTGGTGTTGTTCGTTCCCGGCGACCCGTTCCTCGACGCCGCCCTCACCACCGACGCCGAACTGCTCGAGTACGCGTTCGGCCGGAACGTGATCCTGGCTACCCCCACCACCCTGATCGCCCTGTTGCGCACGGTCGCGTTCAGCTGGCGGCAGGAGGCCCTCTCCCGCGATATGGCAACGGTGCAGCAATTGGGCAAGGAGCTCTACACCCGGGTGGGCAAGGTGGCCGAACATCTGGACACCCTCGGTGTGAATCTCGGTAAAGCCGTAGCGGCTTTCAACGCCACGGTCGGTTCGGTGGAGTCACGGGTGCTGGTCACGGCACGCCGAATGCACGATCTCGGTATCGGCGATCAGGAGCTGCCGGCAATCCGGTTGACCGAGACCCGACCGCGGGTCGTGGCGTTCGCCGAGGCCGACGAACGCCGCTGAGAACGCCGTGCCGCGGCGCCTGAGAGGCCGTTGTGCGGTTAGTGTCATAGGGTGGCTGCTTCCCAACGTGCGCGACCCCGGGTGCCCGCGCCGCAACGTTCGATCGTGCCCTCGGTGCCCGGCATCCCCGCCTGGGCCGCGATTGCGCTCGCCGCGGGTGCGACGACGCTCGGGCTGCTGATCGACGGTCTGGGCGGCGAGAGTTACCCGACCACCACGTTCTCTACGCTGTATGTGCTCGGCTGTGTGCTCGCCGTCTGCGCGGTCCGCCTGCGCGGGCTGTTCTCCACCATGGTGCTGCCGCCGCTGCTGCTGTTCGTCGCGGTGCCGCTGGCCTGCCAGATCCTGGGCGGTCGCACGACCACCTCGATCAAAGACGTGCTGATGAACCTGGTCATCCCGCTGGTGGAGCGTTTCCCCACGATGGTGCTGGCCACGGTACTGACCCTGGCCATCGGCGGCGCCCGGATCGCGCTGCACAAGCGCGCCCCCGCCACCACGCGACCGGCCGCGGCGGATCGTCGCGGTGAGCGCAGGCCCGCGGCCGCCAAGCGCCGTCGCCCCGAACCCGCGGCGAAGCTCGCCGACAGCGCACGCAAACGGCCCCGTCGCACCGCCGCCGTGCTCGACGACCCGGTCACCGAGGTCGATATGGCCAGTCCGGCGCGTCGCCCGGCCGCCCGCAACGCCCAGCCGAAACGCGCGCCCGCGGCGGCACGCAACCGGGAACCGCGGGCGCCTCGGGGCGCGGCGGCACCGCGCGAGGCCGAACCGGTCCGCACTCCCCGCAGGCGTGCCGAAGCACCGCCACACCCGCAACCGAATGTGCGCTACCGCGACCGCGCCGACTCCGCTCGCACCGAACGGCGCCGGCCCGACAAGATGTGAGAAACGACGATCCCCGCCGCGAACACACGCGGCGGGGATCGTCTTCGGTCCTGAGATTCAGCCCTTGGCGGCGTCGCGACGCGGGGCGCGCAGCTCACGCGGCAGCGAGAACACCAGTGTCTCGTTGGCCGTGGTCACCGGCTGCACCGCACCGAACCCGTGCTCGGCGAGCAGGTCCAGCACCCCGGTCACCAGGATCTCGGGCACCGAAGCGCCGGAGGTGATGCCGACGGTCTGCACACCGTCGAGCCAGGCCAGATCCACTTCGCGGGCGTAGTCGACCAGGTGCGCGGCCCGCGCGCCCGCACCGAGCGCGACCTCGACCAGCCGCACCGAATTGGAGGAGTTGCGCGAACCGACCACGATCACCAGATCGCATTCGGGCGCCATCGCCTTCACCGCGGTCTGCCGGTTGGAGGTGGCGTAACAGATGTCGTCGCTCGGCGGGTCCTGCAGCGTGGGGAAACGCCGGCGCAGCCGCTCGACGGTCTCCATCGTCTCGTCGACCGACAGCGTGGTCTGCGACAGCCAGATCACCTTCGCCGGGTCGCGCACCGACACCTTGTCCACCGCGTCGGGGCCGTCGACGAGCTGGACGTGCTCGGGCGCCTCACCGGCGGTGCCCTCGACTTCCTCGTGCCCCTCGTGGCCGATCAGCAGGATGTCGTAGTCGTCACGGGCGAAACGCTTGGCTTCCTGGTGCACCTTGGTGACCAGCGGACAGGTGGCGTCGATGGTGCGCAGGTTCCGTTCAGCGGCCGTCTCGTGCACGATCGGGGCCACACCGTGCGCCGAGAACACGACCAGCGCGCCGTTGGGCACCTCGTCGGTCTCGTCGACGAAGATCACGCCGCGATCCCGCAGCGTTTCGACGACGTGCCGGTTGTGCACGATCTCTTTGCGCACGTAGACGGGAGCACCGTGCTTTTCCAGCGCCTTCTCCACGGTCTCGACGGCGCGGTCGACGCCTGCGCAGTAGCCGCGCGGCTCGGCCAGCAGCACGCGCTTGCCACCGGCAGCATTCGCGCCCGCCGAGCGCGCGATACCGACGTTCAAGGGGATTGCCGAGGTCATAGTGCACAGCCTACGTGTGCGCGGCGGGTGCGATCAGGTCGGATCGGGGGGTGAAAGTCACACAACCGTGCGCTGGTCCTTTGCATCACAGCCGGTTTACGGCAGGCTGGGACCATGTTTCGACCTCCGTTTCTGGCCCGGGTGGCCGCCGGTGCCGCCGTCTACGCCTTAGAAGAGACCCGGCGGCTGCCCGTCGCCGCGGTCAATTTCCCGATCACGGCGCTCAGCCGCGTGCTGCAGACCACCATGCACGTGCAGCAGTTCGTCACCAGCCTCGCGCTCAAGGGTGACGGTGTGTTCGAACGCCTCGGTTCGGCCCCGCAGGAACAACCCGCGTGGGCCACCTTCGACGAGGACGTCGCGCCCGAACCCACCGCAACCAACGGCCGTGCCAGTCGCTTCGATCTGTTCAGCGACGAGCCCGAGCCCGCGCAGACCAACGGCAGGTCCGTGCCCGCCTCGCTGCTGCTGCTCGAGACCGAGACCGAGGTCATCGCCCCCACCGAGGAGCCCGCCGCCGAGCAGGCGCCCGAACAGGTCGAAGCCCCCGAAGTGGCCCTGCGCTACGACTACCCCACGATGACGCTGGCGCAGCTGCGCGCCCGGCTGCGCATGCTCACGGTCGAAGAGCTCGAGCAGCTGCTGGCCTTCGAACAGCAGACGCAGGCCCGCGCGCCCTTCGTCACCATGCTCACCAACCGCATCGCCACGGTCCAGGCCAAGTAGCTTCGTCAGTTCGGAACCGAAGCGGCCGCGATCCCCCCGGGTGCGGCCGCTTCGTCGTTCGCGGGGCGTCCCGCTTGGGTTGTGTCGGTGCCCCCGCGTACAACTGACCTATGACTCAGGACGGCACGGGAACCGCCCCGGCGCAGGCGGGTGGGCCGGCCAATTCCGCGGAGCAGCCGTACCCGGTGCGCTCGGTGGCGGTGAAGGTCGCCCAGTGGATCGAGCGGCTCGGCAGTATCTGGGTGGAAGGCCAGGTCACCCAGGTCAATCTGCGCCCGGGCACCCGCACGGCGTTCCTGGTGCTGCGTGACACCTCCGCGGACATGTCGCTGTCGCTCACCTGCGATCCCGACCTGCTGCGCAGGCTGCCCGCGCCGTTGACCGAGGGCAGCCGGGTGATCGTCTACGGCAAACTGCAGTTCTTCACCGGTCGCGGCACGCTTTCCCTGCGCGTCACCGAGATTCGTGCCGTCGGGATCGGGGAACTGCTGGCGCGCATCGAGCGGCTGAAGTCGCTGCTCACCGCGGAGGGCCTGTTCGATCCCCGGCTCAAGCGCGCGTTGCCGTTTCTGCCCGCCACCATCGGCCTGATCACCGGGCGGGCGAGCGCGGCCGAACGCGATGTCCTCAGTGTGGCTCAGAGCCGTTGGCCGGCTGTACGTTTCGTCATCCGCAACACGGCGGTGCAAGGGCCGAACGCGGTACCGCAGATCCTCGAAGCCCTGGCCGAGCTGGACCGTGACACCGAGGTGGAGGTGATCGTGCTGGCCCGCGGCGGCGGCAGCACCGAGGACCTGCTGCCCTTCTCCGACGAGGCACTGTGCCGGGCGGTGGCCGCGGCGCGCACCCCGGTGGTGAGCGCGATCGGCCACGAACCGGACAACCCGTTGCTCGACCTGGTCGCCGATCTGCGCGCGGCCACCCCCACCGACGCCGCCAAACGCATCGTGCCCGACGCGGCAGCCGAACTGGCCGGGGTCCGCGAGATGCGCGCCCGCTCGGCCGCCGCGCTGCGCGGATGGGTGCGGCGGGAGGCGCACACCATCGAACAATTGCGGTCGCGCCCGGTGCTGGCCGACCCGCTGCGCGAACTCCGGCACCGCCACGACGAGGTCGAACGATTGCGCACCGCGGCCCGGCGCAGCGTCGACCACCTGCTGCGCGGCGAGTCCACCACCACACTGCATCTGCGCGAGAAGCTCACCGCGGTGGGTCCGGCCGCCACGCTGGCCCGTGGTTACGCTGTCGTGCAGCGCGTGGCCGGTCCCGAACGCCACGTCGTGCGTTCGATCGAAGACGCACCGGCGGGCAGCCAGCTGCGAATCCGGGTCGCCGACGGCGCGGTCTCGGCCGCGGCCCTTGGCACCCAGCGCCTGACCCCGAAAGACACCGACGAGAAGAGGAAGTGACCGTGGCCGACGCCGGTTCCGAGAACACCGACACCCTGGCCGAGATCGCGACCTTCGGCTACGAACGTGCCCGCGACGAACTGATCAACGTGGTGAAGATGCTCGAGCAGGGCGGCCTCGATCTCGACGACTCCCTGATCCTGTGGGAGCGGGGCGAGGCCTTGGCCGCCCGCTGCGAACAGCACCTGGCCGGGGCGCGTGAGCGGGTCGAGAACGCGCTGTCGCGCGCGGATCTCGACACCGACGAGTGAGCCGGCCGGCACCGTCGTGCGGGAGGAGGCTGGCGTCGCGGTGCGTGGGGGTGGGGACTACTTCGCCAGCGGCTCGGCGACGGTGATCGCCTGGGCCAGCGTGTCGAACGCGGCCTCGTTGCCCGCGCCGGTGATCAGGATGCGCACCCCGCCCAGATCGGCGATCCAGCCGGTTTCCTCGGTGGGTTCGGTGTAGACCACCCACTTCTGACCGGCCACGTCCTGGGTGCCGGTTGGGTACCGCGAGCCGAGGACGTGCCGCGACAGGGCTTCCTCGGTGGCGTCGCTCTGCGAGTAACGCATGTAGGTGCCCTGCGGAGTCAGGTAGCCGACAGTGCTCACATCGCCGCCACCCGCGGTGGCGATGGTGTCGCGGCTGCCGGAGTTCGACACCCAGTCCGGCGGCAACTGCGGGTTGCGGATGGGGAACGGCAGGGAACGTGCGTCGGACTTCAGCGCGGTGTCGGCGTCGAAGAACGGCACCTGACCCTGGGTGGGGCCGTTCGTGGCCACCGTGCACTGACTCGCCGCACCCGCCAGCACCACCGCGGCCAGCACCAACGGGATCAGCGACCAGAACAGATCGCGGTAGTCGTTGAAGATGCGGTGCTTGGACTGGGACACGGCTACCAGTATCCACTGGGCCGCTGACCAGGCCGCCCAGGGGTCTACGCAGGAGGTCGTGCACGGGCACGCCGGTTCGTAATGCGACAATTGCCCCGGTATCACCAACGCCAAGGAGGCACTCCGCAATGACGGCATCATCGCCCGCCCCCAGCCGCCGCGAGGCACCAGACCGCAACCTCGCCCTCGAGCTGGTCCGCGTCACCGAGGCAGGCGCGATGGCGAGCGGCCGTTGGGTCGGCCGGGGGGACAAGGAAGGCGGCGACGGCGCGGCTGTCGACGCCATGCGTCAGCTCGTGAGCTCGGTGTCGATGAAGGGCATCGTCGTGATCGGCGAAGGCGAGAAGGACGAAGCGCCGATGCTCTACAACGGCGAACTCGTCGGCGACGGCACCGGCCCCGAGGTCGACTTCGCCGTCGACCCGGTCGACGGCACCACCCTGATGTCGAAGGGCTCCCCCGGCGCCATCTCCGTGCTCGCGGTCGCCGAGCGCGGCGCCATGTTCGACCCGTCCGCGGTGTTCTACATGCACAAGATCGCGGTGGGCCCCGACGCCGCGGGTTCGGTCGACATCACTGCCCCGATCGGTGAGAACATCCGCCGCGTCGCCAAGGCCAAGCACCTGTCGGTCTCCGACCTGACGGTGTGCATCCTGGACCGCCCCCGCCACGCCGAGACCATCCAGCAGGTCCGCGACGCGGGCGCGCGCATCCGGTTGATCTCCGACGGCGACGTGGCCGGTGCGATCGCCGCCGCGCGCCCGGAGTCCGGTGTCGACATCCTCGTCGGTATCGGCGGCACGCCGGAGGGCATCATCGCCGCCGCCGCGCTGCGCTGCCTCGGCGGCGAGATGCAGGGCATGCTCGCCCCCAAGGACGACGAGGAACGACAGCAGGCGATCGACGCCGGCCACGACCTGGACCGCGTGCTCTCGACCACCGACCTGGTCTCGGGCGAGAACGTCTTCTTCTGCGCCACCGGCGTCACCGACGGTGACCTGCTGCGCGGCGTGCGCTACTACGGCGGCGGCGCGTCGACCCAGTCGATCGTGATGCGGTCCAAGTCGGGCACCGTGCGCATGATCGACGCCTACCACCGCCTCACCAAGTTGCGCGAGTACTCCTCGGTCGACTTCGACGGCGACGACAGCGCCACCCCACCGCTGCCGTGACATAGCGGCTGTGACATAGCGGCCGGGGCCGCGGAGTTCGCGGCCCCGAGGGCCCGCGTTCGCACCCCGATACTGCGCCTTCGGCGTTACGTCTCGGGGTGCGAACGCGAGCCGGCCGCGAACGGCTCGTAAGACTCGCCTGTGGTGGTCACCCGTGCGGGCACCCGCGGTGGTCGCCCGTTGCGGTATTCCCGGTGGGGCTGTGGGATTTTTCGTGGGAGTGAGATCCCCATTCGCGCGGTTCGCGTCCTAGGGTCGTGTCATGGCTGATGACGACGCGCAGTACCGCATCGAGCACGACACCATGGGTGAGATCCGGGTTCCCGTCGACGCGCTGTGGCGGGCCCAGACCCAGCGGGCGGTGGAGAACTTCCCGATCAGTGGGCGCGGGCTCGAGCGAGCCCAGATCCGGGCGCTGGGACTGCTCAAAGCCGCGTGCGCGCAGGTGAACAAGGAGCTGGGGCTGCTCGACCCGGTGCAGGCCGACGCCATCGTCACCGCGGCGAACGAGATCGCGAACGGCGAGCACGACGACCAGTTCCCGATCGATGTGTTCCAGACCGGTTCGGGCACCAGTTCCAACATGAACGCCAACGAGGTGATCGCTTCGATCGCCGCGCGTAACGGCGTCACCGTGCACCCCAACGACGACGTGAACATGTCACAGTCGTCCAACGACACCTTCCCCACCGCCACCCATCTGGCCGCCACCGAAGCCGTGATCGCCGAACTCGTTCCGGCACTGGAACATCTGCGCCTGGCGCTGCTGGACAAATCGCAGCAGTGGCACACGGTGGTCAAGTCGGGCCGCACGCATCTGATGGATGCGGTCCCGGTGACCCTCGGCCAGGAATTCGGCGGCTACACCCGGCAGATCCAGGCCGGTATCGAGCGGATCATGGCCACGCTGCCGCGGCTGGGCGAACTCCCGATCGGGGGCACCGCGGTCGGGACCGGGCTCAACGCACCCGCCGGTTTCGGCACCATGGTCGTCGCGGAACTGGTGCGCAGCACCGAGATCGACGCCCTGCGCGAGGCCCGCGACCATTTCGAGGCCCAGGCCGCCCGCGACGGTCTGGTCGAAGCCTCCGGTGCGCTGCGCACCATCGCGGTCAGCCTCACCAAGATCGCCAACGACATCCGCTGGATGGGTTCGGGCCCGCTGACCGGTCTGGGTGAGTTGCAGCTGCCCGACCTGCAGCCCGGCAGTTCGATCATGCCCGGCAAGGTGAATCCCGTACTGCCCGAGGCGGTTACCCAGGTGGCGGTGCAGGTGGTCGGCAACGACGCCGCCATCGCCTTCGGCGGGGCGAGCGGCGCCTTCGAGCTCAACGTCTACATTCCGGTGATGGCTCGCAACCTGCTCGAGTCGATTCGCCTGCTGGCCAACGTGTCTCGGCTGTTCGCCGACAAGTGCATCGTCGGGCTCGTCGCCAACGAGGAGCATCTGCGCACGCTCGCCGAATCGTCGCCCTCGATCGTCACACCGCTGAACTCCACCATCGGGTACGAGGAAGCGGCCGCGGTCGCC
The DNA here is from genome assembly GCF_042650145.1 of Nocardia halotolerans. Classification (NCBI taxonomy): domain Bacteria; kingdom Bacillati; phylum Actinomycetota; class Actinomycetes; order Mycobacteriales; family Nocardiaceae; genus Nocardia; species Nocardia halotolerans. The sequence goes on from NZ_JBHSDL010000014.1 coordinate 1,044,007, forward strand.
AAACAGGCGCTGCGGGAGAAGAAGACGATCCGGCAGACGGTCATCGACCGCGGTCTCACCCCGGACAAGCTCACCGTCGAAGAACTCGACAAGAAACTCGACGTGCTGGCCATGACGAACGTCGAGCCCCCGCCGGCAACGAACTGACCGACCGGGCAACGAACTGACCGACCCGGCCACGCACTCCCGACCTCGAGGAGGGGGCGTTCGCGGCCGGGTCGCCGGTCAGGCGCCGCGGCGCAGGCGACGAAGGAGCAAGCCGCGGTGCCTGACCGGCGGCCCGTGCTGGGCCGCGAACCCGCGGCCCCGGCCGCTATTGATACAGCGCCAGTTCGGCGCGGGCCTTGTCGCCGGCTTCGCTGAAGTCGGTGCGGGTGAAGATGTTCCAGCGCCGCAGCAGCGGCCCGAACACCAGCTCGCCTTCCTTGGCGCGATCGTAGATGCCCGCCTCGGCCAGCGCCTCGTCGCTGGACGCGCCGCCGGGCAGCTCCACGTGCGGCACCCGGAAGTCGGCGACCCGGTCGGCGATGGCGCGCGCACCCTGGTCGGGGACCAGCTCGAGCGCGGCGTCGACGAGGCCGGCGAAGAACTCGGCCTGCAGTTCGTCGTCGGCGGCCAGCTTCTCGGCCATCGCGGTGACGATGGGGTTCTCCCCCAGCGCGGCGGTGTTGCGGTGCCGGATCGCGGCGGCGGCTTCTTCGAACGCGCAGGTGACCAGCACGTCGATCAGGTGCATCGGCGGGCGGTTGAAGCCGGCGGTCATGTGCGCCATCCGGGCCCGTTCGAGCGCGACCGGGTCCACCGCGCGGGTGAGCATCAGGTAGTTGCGGATCATGATCTCGTGGCGGTTCTCCTCCGCCGTCCACCGGCCCACCCAGCGCCACCAGGCGCCGGTGCGCAGGAGCTTGCCCAGCTCCCGGTGATAGGACGGCAGGTTGTCGGCCACCAGGACGCTCACCGTCAGCGCGAGCGCGGCGGTGTCGCTGAGCTCGGACTGCTCAGGTGACCAGTCGGTGCCGCCGAGGAAGGCGAAGTTCCGCCCGTCCGACCACGGCACCAGCTCGTGGGGCTGCCAGCCCTCGGCCACCTCGATGTGGCGCCGCAGGTTCGTTTCCACCACCTCCGCGAGCGAATCCAGCAGCTCGCGGTCGGTCAAAGTTTTCTGCACCCAGCCAACCTAGTGCCTAGCCCACGAGCGCGGGGGCCCAAGGGGGTAACCCGGCCCCCGCGTCGGGGCTGGGACACGACTATTTCGGGGTCACCGTGGTCTCGCCGTCGACCCAGGTGATCGTGCCACCGGTGAAGTCGCTCTGCTTACCTCCGGGGATGTCCTTCTCGTCGCTGGTCGGGTAGCCCAGGGTGCCGTTGGCGCCGCCGTTCTCCTCCCAGGCCTCACGGATCTCGCCCCACACGATGTGCGGGCCGGTGTCCGGGCTCCAGTAGATGGTGCCGCCCTCGAAGTCCTGGTACTCGCCGCCCTCGGGGCCCGACTCCTGCGCTTCCTCCGGCATGCCGAGCGGGCTGCTCTCGCCACCGACGGCCATGTACTTCTCGTACACCTGACCGGAGACGGTGATGTCGCCGTTCGGGGTGGACATGGTGGTCGACTCACCCGCCGCCGCCGCGGTCGTGGTCGCGGTGCCGGTGGCGGTGCCGGACTCCTCGCCCATCCCGGTGGTCTCGGTCGGCGAGCCGGCGCCGCCGCCTTCGGTGGTGGTCTCCGAACCGGCTCCGCCGGGCAGCGTGGTGATCACGCTGGAGATAGCCGAGTCGACATTGTCGTTGGTGTCGTCACCGCAGCCCGCGGCGAGCAACAGGGCGGTCGCGGCGAAGATCGCGGCGCCTCCGGCAGTGGTACGTCGAGCGAAGTGGTTCATATCCATCCTCTCGCGAGTGGCCCCCCGGGGGCTCGCCCCCGGAATGGAGCCTGGCCGACATCCGCAACGGCCCGGCGTAACAGGTGTTCGCCGAGCCGTTGCTGGAAAGGTGTCGCCGCGGATAATACCCACAGTTCGCCGATATCAAACGCATTCGGGCCGCTGGCGCGGCCCGATTGCCGGATTACGCGTTCGGCCCGTACTCCTCGAGCATTTCGGTGACCAGTGCGGCGATCGGCGAACGCTCACTGCGGGTGAGCGTGATGTGCGCGAAAAGCGGGTGCCCCTTGAGCTTTTCGATCACCGCCGCCACCCCGTCGTGCCTGCCGACCCGCAGATTGTCGCGCTGGGCCACGTCGTGGGTGAGCACCACCCGCGAACCGGTGCCGAGGCGGCTCAACACGGTCAGCAGCACATTGCGTTCCAGGGACTGCGCCTCGTCGACGATCACGAACGAATCGTGCAGCGAGCGCCCGCGGATGTGGGTCAGCGGCAGCACTTCGAGCATGTCGCGGCTGAGTACCTCCTCCAGCACCTCGCGGCTGGCCAGCCCGTCGAGCGTGTCGAAGACCGCCTGGGCCCACGGCCCCATCTTCTCGCTCTCCGAACCGGGCAGATAGCCCAATTCCTGCCCGCCCACCGCGTACAGCGGCCGGAACACGACCACCTTGCGCTGGGTGCGCCGCTCCAGCACCGCCTCGAGCCCGGCGGTCAAGGCCAGCGCCGACTTACCGGTACCGGCCCGGCCACCCATCGACACGATGCCGATGCTCTCGTCGAGCAGCAGGTCCAGGGCGATCCGCTGTTCGGCCGAGCGCCCGTGCAGCCCGAAGGCCTCGCGTTCGCGCACCAGCTGTACCCGCTTGTCGGCGGTGACCCGGCCCAGTGCGCTCGAGCTGCTGCCGAGCAGCCGGATGCCGGTGTGGCAGGGCAGCTCCCGCGCGTCGTCGAGGTCGAGCACCGAGTCGGCGTAGAGCTGGTCGATCTGGGAGCCGGCCACATCGAGTTCGACCATCCCGCTCCAGCCGGAGGTCACCACGTCCTGGGCGTGGTACTCGTCGGCGGCCAAGCCGACCGCGCTGGCCTTGACGCGCAACGGGATGTCCTTGGACACCAGCATCACGTCGTCGCCCTCGGCGGAGAAGTTCAGCGCGCAGGCCAGGATCCGTGAATCGTTGGTCTCGGAACGGAATCCGGCGGGCAATACCGACGGGTCGGTGTGATTGAGCTCCACCTGGAGGGTGCCGCCCTCGGTGCCGATGGGCAACGCCTGATCGAGCCTGCCGTGCTGCACCCGCAGGTCGTCGAGCATGCGCAGAGCTTCCCTGGCGAACCAGCCGAGCTCGTGGTGGTGCCGTTTGGCCTCCAGCTCACTGATCACGACCAGCGGTAGCACCACCCGGTGCTCACCGAACCGGGTCACCGCCCAGGGGTCCGACAGTAGGACAGAGGTGTCGACGACGAAAGTCTTGCGACCGGTACCCGCGGGGCGGTCCCCCTTCTTCGAGGCCTGCGTGGAGTTCTGGGCCGTGTGCATCGCGTGAGCGGAAACGGAGCGTGCAGCAGTCACGGTGGGCTCCTTATGTGTTCGCACGGCACCCGCGCGAACGATCTCGCTGGACCGGTCCGTCCTTCAGGGGTCGACGCTGGTCAACCACCACGAGGGCCGGGTGCCGACCCTCTCGCACTGAGCAACTCAGTCACGGTCAGGACCTCCCGACGAATCACACCGACGCGATCCGCATCCTCGACGCTACCGCCGAACCCGCGGCAGCGCTGCCAGACCGCCGGACGTGTCCGTGAACATGTCGTAAAGCGCTAGAGTCGGGGCATGGCCGATGATCAGGATCTGGAGAAGCTGTCGTCGAAGGAACTGCACGATCGCGCCGTGAAGACGGCCGTGCGCCACGGTGACGTGAAGTTCCTGTGGGAACTGCTCAAGTCGATCCCCGCGGCGAAGGCCGAGGCGGGCGAAGTCGGCGAGAGCGCGGCCGACATCAAATACGTGCTGCCGATGCTCGACGACTACATCCACGCGGGCGACGGCAAAATCGCCGAAGTCCTGCGGCCCACCTACCTCGACTACCTGCGCAAGCACTCGTAGTCGTCAGCGCCCGCCGATCGCCTTCGCCACGCCGACGACGGCGCCGCGCAGCACGTTGCCCTTGCTGAAGTGGTCGTCCCACAGCACGATCCGGCCCTCGCGCAGCTCGAACGTGCCGGTCACCCAGAATCCGATCCGCACCGGCCCCACGTGCAGATAGTCGGTGCGGTCGGTGAGTACGACATCGCCGGCGGCGGCGATGTGGTGCATGTCCGCCGAGAAGCCCAGCTTCGGCCGTCCCAGCCCGCGCAGAAGCATGGCGACCCGATCCTTGCCCCGCACGGTCGGCAGTGACGTGTTCTTCCAGACGATCGCCGGGTCGAGCAGTTCGAGGGCTTCCTCGGCCGCCCCGAGTTCGAGGGCGGCGAAGAATTCGCGCACCAGGGTGACGGCGGGTTCGGGCAGTTCGTCGGTCATGGCAGTGAGCCTAGGACGCCGGGCGCGGCGGGACCAGCGTCCGGCGCTGATCGATCAGGACGGCGAGTCCGTCAAGGATGCGCTCGATGCCGAAGGCCAGGGCGTCGTGGCGACCGCCCGTGGCCGCGGCCTCCTCGGCGAAGGCGGCCCGCGCGGCCGGACAGTGGTCGGCGGCCGCGGCCATCATCTCGGTGAACTGTTCGGCGAACCGGTGCGGGTCTGCTGACGGGACCTGCTGGGCCAGCCCGCGCGCGTGCCCGTTGAGCAGCACGATGGTGTCCAGTTTCTCCGGGCCGGTGAGGCCGGTGTCCGAGAGCGCGGTGAGCGCGGCCTCGGTCCAGGCCATTTCGTTCGGGCCGAACGGGCGCAGACCACGCGCGAGTTCGATGGTCCAGGGGTGCGCCTGGTAGCGCGCGTAGATGGCCTCGGTCCAGGTCCGCAAACCGGTTCGCCACTGCGGCTGCGTGCCCGCCGCGCTCGGGGGCGTCCCGATCGCGGCGTCGAGCATCAGGGCGGTCAGTTGCTCCTTGCCGGGCACGTACCGGTACAGCGACATCTTGGTGAAGCCGAGGCGCTCGGCCAGCCGCTGCATCGACAGTGCGCCCAGACCTTCGGCGTCGGCCAACGCGATGGCCTCGGCGACAATTCCGGCCCGGAAACACCCTCGCAGGTTTCGGCACCGGCCTGGCCGTGGTCGGCGCCTACGTGCTGGCAGGCGAACTCGCCACGGCCACCGGTGGGCACATCGACGCGTTCACCGCCTACAACCGAATCATGAAGCGCTACGCCAAGATCGCCGGCAACACCAACACCGGTCCCTTCCTCGCCCCGAAGACCGCACTCGGCATCAAGGCCCGCAACCGGTTCCTCAACTCCCGCCTGTTCACCCTGATGCTGAAATACGGCGACAAAGCCGCCAACAACATCGACCTCATCGACTACCCGGCGAGAATCCGGGCACGGGCACGGCCGGCCGAGTGACCACTCACCAGGCCGCGAACTCGCCTTCGCCGCGTTGCCGGTTCTGCCGGCGACGGCGGAAGAAGACCTCTTCGGGGGTGGCGGTGGTCAAGGCGTTGGTGATGATGTTGAGGCGGGTCTCGTAGCGATTGGTGCGGATGTGGCGGTCGATGCCCGCCTGCCACTCCGGCGGCAGACGTGACCAGACGTCGGCGATACGGGTCTGGACCGGCGGTGGCGCTTCGGCGAGCAGTTGCAGCAGGGCAGGCCAGTACGAGGCGTCGGTGGCGTGCGCGGGCAGGGCCGCGATGGAGGTCGGGCTGAGGTCGGCGAGAGTGGTGGCGATGTGGCGTCGGGCCGGTTCGCTCAGGCGGGTCGACAGGGCGAAGAGTCCGCGCCACGGGTCGGGCTCGGTACGTCCGTCCACCGACTGGATCAGGGCTGTCAGCACACCGGGGTCGGCGAACTGCGGATTCACCGACAGTGCCCACAGCGCAACCGGATTCAACCGGCCGACAACCGTCAGCAGCGCGGGCCCCGCGTTGCGATTCACCGAGGTCAACAAGAATCGGCCGACTTCGTGGGCGGAACCACGCCCGAAGAAGATGTCACCGAGGGTGGCGGCGACGGCGGGTTCGACCTTGCAGAACAGGGCGAGCATCGCATGGTGCAGCGACGGCGGGCCGGCCAGCACCGTCTGGAGCATCGCGGGCACCCGGCGGCGTGGTCCGTCGAGCAATTGCTGGACGATCCGGCTGAGCGTGTGCGCGGGATAGGCGTAGGCGGCGGTGTAGACGAGGCCGGCGTCGTCGAGGACGGTCTGCTCCAGCGCCGCGATCAGCGGTTCGTTCACCACCGAGAGGAACCGGGCGGCGGTGAGATAGTCGCGGCGGCGCAGCAGTTCGTTGATGATGAGGGTGATCGGCTCCGGCCTGCCGTAGCGCATCAGCTGCTCGAAGACGTTCGGGTCCAGGTAGGGGGCACCGTCGGCGGCGTAGACGGCGTCGACCATGCACAGCGCCTGCGCGCACTTCTCCGGGTGCTGGATGCCGACCGCACCCAGGAACCTGGCGGCGAGCACCGGCGGCACCACCCGCTCGAACAGTGCCACCCCCAGCCCCACCGGGAAGATCGGCACCACCGGGGTGATCCGCCGGAACGTGTCGGCGTGCTCGGCGTGCAGGGCGCGCAGCAGCTGCTGCTGCAGCGCCGACAGGTGCGCCGCGCCGAGGCGGGCCAACGGCGCGAGGTGCTGCGGCGGCACCTGCAAGGTCCGCGCCAGCACCACCAACTGGGTCTGGGCTTCCAGTTCGGTTTCGATCATCGCTCACCGAAGATGATCCGCCGCGACGCCCCGCGCAGTGGCGCGGGCATCGCCGACAACGCCGCATCGATGGCCCGGTGCAACGCCCGCCGCTCGTTGTCACGCACCCCGCGAAACAGCCGCAACAGTTCCTCGGCCTCGGCGTCGGTGAGCAACTCGAAGGCAGCCACCGGCCCGCCTACCTCGCGCGCCAGCTCACCTCGATGGTCCATACGACTCGACCATGCCGCATCCCACCGCCCCGTGCGGTCGTTCGGCCGAACTTTGTGGACAGTGACAAGAACACACCGGCCGGCTTTTTCGGCCGCGAGCACCGCCGTCGGCAGGCGGTGGCGCGTTCAGCGGGTTCCGACTCGAGGTGAAACCGAAGACAGCCCCCGGACCGGTGTTACGGGTCGGAGGCTGTCGACAGTCGGGATTCGGCTCAGCCGAGGAGGCGCCAGTCTTCCAGGCCCTGGTAGAGCGGGACGCTCTGGGCGAGGCGGGAGACGCGGGTGCGCAGGGTTTCGGTGTCGGAGGTGCCGGCGAGGGCGGCGGCGATGATGTCGGCCACCTCGGTGAATTCGGCGTCGCCGAAGCCGCGGGTGGCCAGGGCCGCGGTGCCGATGCGCAGGCCGGAGGTGACCATCGGGGGGCGCGGGTCGAACGGGACCGCGTTGCGGTTGACGGTGATACCGACCTCGTGGAGCAGGTCCTCGGCTTGCTGGCCGTCGAGTTCGGAGTTGCGCAGGTCGACCAGGACCAGGTGCACATCGGTGCCGCCGGTGAGCACCGAGACGCCCTTGTCCTTTACGTCGGCACCGGTGAGGCGCTCGGCGAGGATGCGCGCGCCCGAAAGGGTGCGCACCTGGCGGTCCTTGAACTCATCGGTGGCGGCGATCTTGAAAGAGGCGGCCTTGGCGGCGATCACGTGCATCAGCGGGCCACCCTGCTGACCGGGGAACACCGCCGAGTTGAGCTTCTTGGCGAATTCCTGCTTGGCCAGGATCAGGCCGGAGCGGGGTCCGCCGAGGGTCTTGTGCACGGTGGACGACACCACATCGGCGTAGGGCACCGGAGAGGGGTGCAGGCCGGCGGCGACCAGACCGGCGAAGTGCGCCATGTCGACCCACAGGTAGGCGCCGACCTCGTCGGCGATCTCACGGAACTTCGCGAAGTCCTGGTGGCGCGGGTAGGCCGACCAACCGGCGACGATCACCTTCGGCTTTGCCTTCAGCGCGATGTCACGCACTTCGTCCATGTCGATGCGGTGGTCTTCTTTCGACACACCGTAGGAGTGCACGTCGTAGAGCTTGCCCGAGAAGTTCAGGCGCATGCCGTGGGTGAGGTGACCGCCGTGCGCGAGGTCCAGACCCAGCAGGGTCTCGCCCGGGTTCATCAGCGCCATCAGCACCGCGGCGTTGGCCTGGGCACCCGAGTGGGGCTGCACGTTCGCGAACTCGGCGCCGAACAGTTCCTTGGCGCGGTCGCGGGCCAGGGTCTCCACCACGTCGACGGCCTCGCAGCCACCGTAGTAGCGGCGGCCCGGGTAGCCCTCGGCGTACTTGTTGGTGAGCACGGAACCCTGCGCTTGCAGGACCGCGCGCGGCACGAAGTTCTCCGAGGCGATCATCTCGAGGGTGTCGCGTTCGCGGGCGAGCTCGCCCGCCATCGCGGCGGCCAACTCGGGGTCGAGCTCACCGAGAGACTGGGTATTCACCGAAGCGGTCGTCTGCGTCACGACCCTCAGTCTATGGCCCGGGTGCGCGCGACCCGGCACGGGGATAGCGCAAACGCGCCGCGCCCGCCACGGGCGAGACGCGGCTCACACCTCCGAAACTATCGCTCTGACCAGGTTCGATCACCGTCGAACAGGGGTTCTCGGGTAACACGCGGCCCGCCGGCAGCCGATGACACAGGTACGAACCTCGCAACTGTGGGCGCGACCGGCGCCGCCCCCGACCGAAGGATCAGCAATGAACTCCCTCCCCGTCACCCCGGCCGTCGCACCGTCGAACCCGATCGAGGCGCTGCTGCTGCACCTGGGCTACCTGATCTGCTCGCTGACCAACCCCGGCGGTTGCGCCGTCATCCAGTGACGGCCATCCGCCGGATCGCCCCGGGCGTCAGCGGTTCGTCGAGCAACCGCCCGAACCGTTCGACCCGGTCCTGGGCGTCGACCGCGCTGTCGAGCCAGCCGCCCAGCAACCGGTAGCCCTCCACGTAGGTGCTGATGTAGGCCCGCCACAGCGGTGAGGACAGGAAGCGCAGCGCCTGGCGGGCCCGCTCCGGCGTGGACAGGCTCCACCGCTGCAGGAACTGGGCCACCTCGTCGTGGCTGCGGTGCTGATCGTGCAGCAGCAGCGCCGCGTCCTGCCGCACGCTCAGCAGCTTCGCCGACGCGGCGGCGAAGCGTTCGGCCCGTTCACCGTCGAAGCGCAGCCCGAGGTCGGCGTAGACCTCCTGCGCCCACACACCCCAGCCCGGCCCGACGATCGACTGCAGCGCCAGATCCGCCAGGCCCTCGGCCATCAGGCACTGCGGGGTGTTGACCAGGAACAGCGTCTGTTCTTCCTCCCCCGCCGCGACCAACCCGGCCTCCTTGCGGCAGTGCTCGGTGTGATGACCCGGGTAGGCCTCGTGCGCGATCAGCGAGGGCAGGTTCGCCATGTGCTGTTTGAGGTCGGAGTTGATCGCCACCGTGGACTGGAAGTTGCCCAGGTAGTAGTTGAATCCGGACCACGGCTTGTCGCCGACCACCTCGTAGGTGACGTGCTCGTTGTCGGGCAACGGGTGGCGCGCGCGTACCCGCTCGCGCAGTGCGCTGGAGAACGCTTCGACGCAGGTCGCCAGCTTGTCCGGCGGGATCTCGTCGCCGCGCCGGTAGGCGGCGACGCGCTCGCCCAGCGGGCCGTCGCCGCCGAGGACCTCGTCCATCATCCGGTGTGCCTGCTGGTAGTCGTCGGGGTCGCCGGGCGCGATGTCGACGTCGAAGTAGGCACGGACCTCGTCGACGAAGCCGATCTGCTCACCGGCGAACTTGCGCGCCGAGCAGTGCATCGCCACCAGGTGCGCGTCGAGGAACTCGGTGCGCTGGGCCGACAGCCCGGCCTCGGGCAGCGCCGCACGCAGTTCGGCCGCGTGACGGGCCAGCTGCACCGGTTCGGGTACGGCGGCGTTCTCGACCTCGCGGCGCAAGCGCGGATCGCCGGTATAGGCGTCGACGAACCCCTCCTCGAGCCGGTCGAAAGCCAGTCCGAGGCGCAGGTATTCAGTGACAAACGGATGAGACCCCATGCGCCCGACCTTACGGGGTGAGTTGGAAAAGTGGGCTCTACCTCGGCATTGCCACTGGTTACCGACGGGTAGCCAAACCCCCCGTTGCGCGGGGTCGGCCCACACGGAGCACAATCGCGGCATGCGGTCAGAGTTATCCCGGATCTCACCCGACGGGCAGCCCAGCTGTGCGTGTTCGCCCGAACGGAGTGTCGGGTAGGTGGCACGGATAAGCGAGCCGAGCCCGTACGTCGAGTTCGACCGGAAGCAGTGGCGCACGCTGCGCAAGTCGACTCCCCTGGTCTTGACCGAGGAGGAACTGACCGGACTACGCGGTCTCGGCGAGCAGATCGACCTCGAGGAAGTCGCCGAGGTCTACCTGCCGCTCGCCCGGCTGATCCACCTGCAGGTCGCCGCGCGGCAGCGCCTGTTCGCCGCCACCGCCACCTTCCTCGGTGAGAAACACCCGGACAAGCAGGTCCCGTTCGTGATCGGGGTGGCGGGCAGTGTCGCGGTGGGCAAGTCGACCACCGCGCGCGTGCTGCAGGCGCTGCTGTCGCGCTGGGACCACCATCCACGGGTCGACCTGGTGACCACCGACGGATTCCTCTATCCCACAGCCGAACTCACCCGCCGCGGCATCATGCACCGCAAGGGGTTCCCGGAAAGCTACGACCGGCGCAAACTGCTGCGTTTCGTCACCGAGGTGAAATCCGGCGCCGAAGAGGTGTGCGCGCCGGTGTACTCACACAAGTCCTACGACATCGTGCCCGACCAGAAACACTGTGTGCACCAACCCGACATCCTCATCGTCGAGGGCCTCAACGTGCTCCAGACCGGACCGCGGCTGATGGTCTCGGACCTGTTCGACTTCTCGATCTATGTCGACGCCCGCATCGAGGACATCGAGAACTGGTACGTGCAGCGCTTTCTCGCCCTGCGCAAGACCGGATTCGCCGACCCCGACGCCCACTTCCACCACTACGCCGGATTCAGCGACGAACAGGCCACCGCGGCCGCCCGCGACATCTGGAACTCCACCAACCGGCCCAATCTGGTGGACAACATCCTGCCCACCCGGCCACGCGCGACCCTGGTGCTGCGCAAGGACTCCGACCACACCATCAACCGGTTGCGCCTGCGCAAACTCTAGGCCGGCGAGCCGAGCGAAACCACCTGCGTAGCCACCTCCGCACGGGTGCCGTCCTTTTCGACCACCAGCACCCCGTGCGGGGTTTCGCGGGCGTCGATCGGCGCACCGGCGAGGACCTCGATGACGAGTTCTCGCTCCCGCGCCAGCCGGTCGACCACCGGTTGCTCACCCACCGACGCCCACCCCTGGGCCGCCGCGTGCAAGCGGTCGACGGTGCTGGGCGCCCCGGCGACATCGGCCCAGCTGCGGTTGGCGACGGAGATGGTGTCGTCGCCGCCCCAGCGCGGGCTGTAGGCCGAGGAGCACTCCCCCGGCAACGTCGGCAGTTCTTGCACGGCATTGGTGCGCACATCGATGGTGGCCACATAACCGATGCCGCAGGAAGCGCTGCGCGCCGTGGACCCGGCCAGGACGAAGGTGCCCTCGTCGGGCCCCGGCGCGGCCGAAACCTGGGCGTCGATACCGGGCACCCGCCCCAGCGGCAGCACCGCGTCGGCGGAGATCGCGTACAGGTGGTTCTTCTCCCACCACAGCCCGCGCGACTCCACTCGCGACAGCAGCAGGAACTCGTCACCGGCCGCCACCAGGCGCGCACCGTCCCATGCGCCGCCCGTGCGCGGGCTCGGCGAATCCGGCAACACGATGTCGCGCTCGGGTTCCGCGGGCGCGGTACCCGCCAGGTCCAAGCTCATGACCTGACCGGGTTCACGCCACCAGCCGACCACCGCGTCACGCAACGGCACCGCATCGGTGCAGTCGCACTCGGTGCGCGACACGGCGCCGTCGCGCACATTCACCGCCACGAGGGTCTTGGAGCTGGTCTCCACCGCGAACGCGAACTGCCCGTCGCGGGTGAAGCTCACCGCGGCCGAGGAGTACCCGAAACTGCCGGGCGCGCGGAAGGTGTCGGCGCCACGCACCACGGCCAGCTCGCCCGCACTGCGATAGGCGAACACCTCGCCGCCCTGCCCCGGCTGCTCGATCGGGGTGATCGCGGGCGCCGGTGGCTGCTCGGCACCGCACCCACCGGCGAGCAGCACCGCGCCCACCGCCACCCCGAGCGCCGCGATCCGTACGCCTGCGTTCCTCACCACTTCACCCCTGCTGTGTCGTCGGGCTGAGTTCTCGCCGCCGCGAGCCTAGCTCCCGACCCGGCGAATCCGGGGCGACTCTCCTACAAATTCCACGCCGCGTCGAGCCTGGTCGCCACATCGATGTTGCGCACCGCCGCGATCTCGGGCTTGCGGATCTCCTCGGACATATAGCGCGCGACGAACCGGCGGATCTCGTGATCGACACTGGCCAGCACCCGCAGCAACTGCCCACGCTTGGTGGAACTGGCCACATTGACCCGCACATCGCCCGGCCGCGGCTCGGCGATATCGATCACCACCCGCAACGGGTCGGCGGTGCGCGCGGTCAGATGCAGGTGCACGGTGCCGTCGACCCGGAAACGCGAACGGTCCACCGCCAGATCCACGACCAGATCGACATGCAACGGAATCGTCAGCTCGAAGGAGATGAAGGCGTCGATGAAACGCAGAATGCGTGGCTGCCCCAGCTCCACCTGCGCGGTGACCTTCGCCAACCGGCCCGGACCCACCCCGATCGGACCGAAATCGAAAGCCGCGCCGGTGAGTTCACCGAATGCCTCGGCGATACGCTGTTCGGATACGGCGTATTCCAGGAAACGCCTGCCGAATTCCTCGTAGCTGATGTAAGAAGGCTGTTCGGGTTCCACTGGCCGCAGAGTACGCGACCGCTACGACATCACACGCCGAAACGTCGGTGCCGCGCCGCGTAATCCCTTAGCGCGCGTAAGAAGTCGACCCGGCGGAACTCCGGCCAATACGCCTCGGTGAACCAGATCTCCGAATACGCGCTCTGCCACAACAGGAAACCCGAAAGCCGCTGCTCACCAGAGGTTCTGATCACCAGATCAGGATCCGGCTGACCAGAGGTGTACAGATGCTGACCGATCGCGTCGACCGTGATCGACTGCACCAGATCCTCACCCGACTCACCCGCCGCGATCTCCTGACGCACCAGCGAACACACCGCGTCGGTGATCTCCTGACGACCGCCGTACCCCACCGCCACGTTCACATGCACACCATCGCGCCCACTCGTACGCTCCGCCGCCACCCGCAACCGCTTCGCGATCAACTCCGGGAACCCCGCCAGCGAACCGACGATGCGCACACTCCAGTTCTGCTCCGGAGCCGACAACTCCTCGACGACATCGGTGATGACCTCGAACAAGGTCTCCAGCTCGTCCGCATCGCGACGCAGATTCTCCGTCGACAGCAGATAGACGGTGACCATCTCGATACCCTCGGCAGCACACCAACCGACGAGCTCGGCGATCTTGAGCGCCCCCACCCGATGACCGTGGCTGACATCGGTGAAACCGTTCTCCCGCGCCCACCGGCGATTGCCGTCGCACATCACAGCGACGTGGCGAGGGTGCTGCTTGTCTGCCAGCTGCTTGGACAGCCTGGCTTCGTAGATGCGGTACGGCAATCCACGCACCCGACCGAGAAACTCCACGCCCGCACACTACGCCTGGACCGCCTCCCCGCGCCTTCAGGCCAGGCTCAGGCGCGGGGGGACTGAGGAGGCGGCAAGCTTTGGGGTGGTGGTGGGGCCGGCCCATCCCTGGTGGGGTGCCTACGGGTGCGCGTGGTCGGTGGGTGGGTGTGTGGCGGGGGGCACGGTTAGCGTGGTGGGAGGTGGTTTTGACGTATTCTGAGCGGTAACTTACGGTTCCGTAGGTTCTTGTTCCTGGAGGTCTTGTGGAGGTTGTATCCGGCGAGGTCGGCGAAGTTGGCGCGTTGCTGAAGCCGCGGTATCGGGGGTGGATTCACACCTGGGCCACCGGGGTCGCTGCGGTGGCCGTGGTGGTGCTCGTGGTGTTCGGGTTCCTGCAGTCGGCGACTGCAGGGTGGGCCACCGTGATCTACGGGGTGACGGTGTGTGCGCTGTTCGGGGTCAGTGCGGTGTATCACCGGGTGACCTGGGCCAGTGTGCGCACTCGGGTGCGGATGAAACGGGCCGATCACTCGATGATCTTCCTGTTCATCGCGGGCAGTTACACACCGTTCGCGTTGCTCGGGCTGCCGGGGCCGACCGGGCGGACGCTGCTCGCCGTGGTGTGGGCGGGGGCGATCGCCGGGGTGGCGTTGAAGCTGTTGTGGCCCACGGCGCCCGCGTGGGTGGGGGTGCCGCTGTATCTGCTGCTGGGGTGGGCGATCGTGCCGGTGGTCGGGACACTGCTGCACAACGTGGGGGTGGCGCCGCTGGTGCTGCTCGCCGTAGGCGGGGTGATCTACAGCGTGGGGGCGATCCTGTACGCCACGAAATGGCCGAATCCGTGGTCGGACTTCGGGCATCACGAGTTCTTCCACGCGGCGACGGTGGTCGCGGCCCTGTGCCACTACATTGCGATCTGGCTGGTCGTACTCGGCTGAACGGCCCACGTCCGCGGCGAAACCCGTCGCGCCTTCTATGCTCGACAGTTGTGTCACCCGTCAGCACCGCTCGCGATGTCCGGGCCCCACGGGGTGCCGCGACCGGGCATGCGCGATGAACCGCCTGGTGCGCTGGGCGTTGCGCTCCCACTGGGGACTCGCGCTGGTGGTGATCACGGCCAACATGGTCGGCGTCACCGCCATCTTCCTGGTGTCCTGGGCCGGCGGGGTGTTCACCCGGGTGGGCTCGAACTGGCAGGACGCGGCGCGACTGATCGTGATCTACCCGGCGGTCGCCTTCGCCGTGGGCATCGGCCTGGCCCTCTACGACCGGCGCAAACACCTGCGCTGGCTCGACGAAGGCCGAAAACCCACGCCGCAGGAAGCGCGGCTGCTGATCCGGTTACCCGCCGCGATCACCGTGCGCGCCATCGTGCTGTGGTCCCCCGGCATCGCGCTGACCGTGTGGATGGTGGACCGGTACACCGAATACCACAACCTCACCGTGCTGATCGCCGGCTTCGCGCTCGGCGCCCTCGAATCCGCGGGCGCGATCTACCTGATCCTGGACCGCCTGATCCGGCCCGCCGTCCCCATCATCGCCGCTGTACTCGGGCCCACTGTGCACCGCAGCGCCACCGTGCTGGTGCGCGTGCTCGTCACCTGGGCGGTGTCGAGCGCACTGCCCGGACTGATCATCATCGTCGTGCTCAGCGACCGCACCACGCCGGCTTCGGACCGGGTGCGCGCGGCCTGGATGTTCTCGATCGTGGCACTGCTGGTCGGGGCCCTGGCCACCGGCCTGCTCGCCCGCTCGGTCGCCACGCCCATGCGGGCGATGTACCGCGCCCTGGACCGGATCACCCGCGGCGAACTCGACGTGCGGGTACCGGTGGGTAGCGCCAGCGAGATCGGGCGGCTCGAGCATTCGGTCAACGAACTGGCCGCCACCCTGCGTGAACAGGCCCGCACCCAGGACGTGTTCGGCAAACACGTGGGCTCCACGGTCGCCGAACGCGCGCTGTCGAGCACCTCCGGGCTCACCGGCGACGTGCGGATCGTCTCGGCGCTGTTCGTCGATGTCACGGGTTCGGTACAGCTGGCGGCGGAAATGGCACCCGACGAATTCGTGCACAAACTCAACAGGCTGCTCGCCACCGTGGTCGCGGCCACCGAAGCCAACGGCGGCCTGGTGAACAAATTCGCCGGTGACGCCGCCCTGTGCATCTTCGGCGCGCCATCTCTCCTGCGCGACGACGCCACCCACGCGCTGCGCGCCGCCCGCCGCATCCGCGACGAAGTGCTCGCCGCCGGTGAACTCGACGTGGGCGTCGGGCTGGCTCGCGGCCAGGTCTTCGCCGGTGACGTCGGCGCCGACACCCGCCTCGAATTCACCGTGATCGGTGCGGCGGTCAACGAGGCGGCCCGGCTCACCACCGTGGCCAAGCAGACGCCGCGGCGGGTGCTGGTGAGCGACGCGCTGCTGCAGGCCGCCGCCGAGCCGGAACGGGCGCGATGGAAGCGCTACAAGGACGTCCGGCTCCGCGGGATCCCCGGCCGCACCCGCACCTGGACCGATATCCCGGCCGACAAGTGAGCCTGCGAGAGCACGACCGGGTCGGTGACAGCGGATTCAGTCGCGTAAAGCCGCGGTCAGCTCGGCCGGGTCGGTGACAGCGAATTCAGTCGCGCAGAGCCGCGGTCAACTCAACCGGGTCGGTGACAGCGAATTCAGTCGCGCAGAGCCGCGGTCAGCTCGGCCGGGTCGGTGACAGCGAATTCAGTCGCGTAAAGCCGCGGTCAGCTCAACCGGGTCGGTGACAGCGGATTCAGTCGCGCAGAGCCGCGGTCAGCTCGGCCGGGTCGGTGACCGGGAGGTCGCAGACGGTGCCGCGGCAGACATACGCCGCCGGTAGTCCGCCCACGAGCGGGCGGTCGGCGAGCAGCGGCGCCGAGTCCGGCGGCGCGGCCAGCACGATCGAACCGCCGGGGGCCGTGGAGCGCGCCACCGCGATGAGTTCCATGGCGGCCGAGGACTTCTCGGTGGCGGCGATCGCCACCTGGAATGGTCCGCGGACGGCGGCCTCGGCGACGGCGAGCCAGTGACCGGCGCTGCGCGGTGCGCGATCGAGCAGGATCGCGCCACGGGCCAGGGTGTGGTCGGCCAGTTCGCGGTAACGCACCGCGCGCTCGGGTTCGGCGACGGCGGCAGCGGTGAGCAGGGCCTCGGCCAGGGCCGACGCGCCCGCCGGGGTGGCGCCGTCGACGGGGTCGCGGGGCCGGGCGACCAGGGTTTCGGCGTCGTCGGCGGTGTCGAACCAGTTGCCCGGACGCTCGGGATCGGCGAAGTGGTCGATGGCCGAATCGAGCAACACCTGGGCCGCGCCGAGCCAATCCGGTTCGCCGGTGGCCTGGTAGAGGGCGAGCAGGCCGGTGGTGCACCAGGCGTAGTCCTCGAGCACCCCGGGCGGGGTGCCCGCGACACCGTCGAGGGAAGCGCGGCGCAGGCGACCGTCCACGAGATGGACCTCGAGCAGGAACCGCGCGCACCGGACCGCGGCCGCGATCCACGACGGTTCCTCCAGTGCCGCACCGCCTTCGGCGAGCGCGGTGATCGCCATCCCGTTCCAGGCGGTGACCACCTTGTCGTCGCGGGCCGGTTGCGGGCGCTGCGCGCGGGCATCGAACAGCTGGGCGCGCAAGCGATCGAAGCGAGCGGCCTGCTCCACATCCACCGGATCGCTGTGCCGGGTGAGCACGGAAGTGCCCTGTTCGAAGTTGCCCGCCGTGGTCACGCCGAAAGCGTCCGCGGCCCACATGCCGTCGAGCGGACCGAGCTGACCGACCAGTTCGGCGGGCGTCCACACATAGGTGGCGCCCTCGACACCCGGACCGCCGGGTGTGACATGGGTGTCGGCGTCGAGCCCGGAAGCGAAACCACCGGACTCGGTGCCCAGGTCGGCGAGCAGAAATTCGACTGTCTCGCGAGCGACCCTGTGCGGCAACGACTCCAGCGGGGTCGCCGGTGCGCGACGGGCCAGGTGGGCGTAGGCGCGCAGCAACAGGGCGTTGTCGTAGAGCATCTTCTCGAAATGCGGGACGAGCCAGTTCGCGTCGACGGCGTAGCGGGCGAAACCGCCACGCAACTGGTCGTAGATACCGCCGCGGGCCATCGCCTCGGCGGTGCGCTCGACCAGGTCGAACGTGGCCTGGTTGCCGGTGCGTTCCCAGTGCCGCAACAGCCCTTCCAGCAGCGCCGACGGCGGGAACTTCGGTGCCCCGCCGAAACCGCCGTGCTCGCGGTCCTCATCGTCGGCGATTGCGCGCACCGCCTTGTCGAGCAGCTCCGGGCCGACAGCTGTTTCGGCATCCGGCAGCCCAACGGCCTGCGCGCGCAACGCCTCACCGACCTGACCGGCCGCCTGGTCCACTTCCGCGCGCCGGTTGCGCCAGGTCTCGTTGATCGCGGTGAGCAACTGGGTGAACGAGGGCATTCCGCCGTGCGGTTGCTTCGGGTAATAGGTGCCGCAGTAGAACGGGGCGCCGTCGGGAGTGAGGAAGCAGGTCATCGGCCAACCACCCTGCCCGGTCATCGCCACGGTGGCGTTCATGTACACCGCGTCCAGATCGGGGCGTTCCTCGCGGTCGACCTTCACACACACGAAATCGGCGTTCATCTGCTCGGCGGTCGCCACGTCCTCGAACGACTCGTGCGCCATCACATGACACCAGTGACACGACGCGTACCCGATCGATAGCAGAATCGGCACATCCCGCTCGGCCGCCTCGGCCAGCGCATCGGCATCCCACTCCCGCCAGTGCACTGGGTTCTCGGCATGTTGACGCAGATAGGGCGAGGTCGCAGCGGCCAATCGGTTCACGCTTCCACCCTGCCACACCCACCGCTTCCCGCGAGTGCACGCGGGGCCGCGTCGATCGGCATGCCGTCGAGCTCCGCCCGCGCGTTGATCGTCACTGTTTTCACCGGCTACCCGCTTGGGGTAGCCGGTGGTCACAGCATTCGCGGACGTCGCTGCTCAGAAGATCGGATGCTCGGTGGTGTAGAGGAAGCGGGTCCGGGAACGGTCGAGGAACTTCTCCTCGTCGGCGGCGATGGTGGTGGTGTAGGGCTCGGAGCTGAACCAATGGGCGGCGTCGGCGATGTCGTCGACCCACAGTTCGGCGACACCGTCGTAGGCGAGGGTGTCGATGCCGGGGATCGAGTCGTCGGTGGGCAGGAGCTGAACGTAGCGCCGGACCGGGACCTCCCCGCCGGGCAGGCCGGCGACCATCGGGGTGTGCTGCTGCGTCCAGTAGTCCACGAATTCCTCGTGGGTGAGGTCTGCACGGCGGGTCAGGAAGACACTGAGCTTGATCATCGAGAACTCCTCGATTGAAGGGTCGGGCAGGTCAGGAAGCGAGCAGGACGGTCTTGCCGGGCAGTCGCCCGGCGCCGGCGTCGGCATGCACGGCGGCCAGGTCGGCCACCGGGCGGTGCGCGGCGACATGGACGCGGAGCTTGCCGGCATCCACCTTCGCGACCAGTTCGGTGAGCTGGGCTCCGTCGCTGCGGACCCACAAGCTTTCGCTGCGCACCCCCCGAGCGGGGTCTTCGGGAATAGGACCGGCCGTGCTGGCAGCGACCCCGCCGTCAGCGACGTAGTTCGTGAGCTGCGCGAGCTCCGCCGGGGAGACGCGCACATGGTTCACCACCACCTGGAAGGGACCGCCGACAGCGGCCGGGCCCGCGGCGAGGTCGAGGGGGCCGACCACCCGGTCCGCGCCGTAACTCCGCAGGCGGTCGGCGTGTTCCGGCGCGTCCACCGCGGTCACCTGCGCCCCCGCGTCGACGGCGAGTTGCACCACGAGACTGCCCACGGCACCCCCGGCACCGTTGACCAGGACGGTTCGACCGGGCTTCAGCTCGGCGAGCTCGAACACCGTCTGCCAGGCCGCCAGGCCGGTCAGGGGCAGCGCCGCCGCGTCGACCAGCTCGGTGGTCCGGGGTGCCGGGGCCAAGGACTCGGCCGAGGCGAGCACGTACTCGGCGGCACCGCCGGCCGAGCCGAGGGGCAGCATCGCCACGACCGGGTCGCCGACCGCCAGGCCGGTGACGTCCGCGCCGAGTTCGGCGACGGTGCCCGCCAAGTCGAGGCCCGGCACGTACGGGAGCGTCATCGGGATCATCTCGGCCAGGACACCGGCGCGGATGTGGTCGTCGACCGGGTTGAACGACGTCGCCGCCACCCGTACCAGCACCTGGCCCGCGCCGGGGGCCGGACGGTCGATGTCTTCGTAGCGCAGCACACCGCTGCTGCCGAACTCGTGGAAACGCATTGCCTTCATGGCACTTTCCTCCAGGGATGTATCGATGTCGTCGCCGACGGATCCGGCGATCGGTCAGGAAGGTGATGCGCGTCGAGACATTCGGAGTCAGCACATTCACTTGCCTGAGCAAGTAATTTCACTTGCCTTGGCAAGTCATAAAGTAGCACTCATTCAGTTGCCCAGGCAAGTAATGCCAGTTTCCTGGGCAAGTATGATGGGCGCATGGATACTCAGTCGCCCTGGCTCGACGACGACCAACAGGACCTGTGGCAGGCGCTGCTCACAGTCGTCATCGCGCTCCCGGCGGCCCTCGACCGGCAACTACAGCGAGACGCGGGCATCTCCAACTTCGAGTACGGCGTCCTGGCCCAGCTGTCCATGGCCGACGAGGCCACGATGCGACTCAGCGACCTGGCCCGGGTCTGCGACAGCACCCAGCCCCGCCTGTCGAAGGTGATGGACCGCTTTGAATCCCGCGACTGGGTCGCTCGCCGACCCGATCCCGGCGACGGCCGATACACCCTCGCCACCCTGACCGACACCGGCAGGCAGAAGCTCGTCGAAAGCGCGCCCGAACACGTCGCCCAGGTGAAGCGCCTCGTGTTCGATCCGCTCAGCGCCGCCCAGCGCCGTCACCTCGAGGCCGCACTCACCCGCATCGCCGCCACCGTGCGCGCGGAACTCGAAGGAGGCTGAGCATCACTGCCGACGGCGGATTCACACCGCCACGGTGATCGCCGCACCGGCGAACATCACCGCGAGCACCACGCCGAGGACCTTGAAGCCGAAGCGGAGCAGGGTGGTTTCTTCCTGGCGGGTGCCCGAACCGGCGACGGCGAGGACCAGCAGGGTTTCGGGGACCGACGCGAACAGGGCGTGTCCGGCGCCGCTGTTCTGGAGCGCGACGGCTTGGGCGCCCGCATCGAATTCGGCACCGATGCCGTGCTGGGCCAGCACCATCAGCGCGTTGGCGCCGGTATTGGAGCCGACCAGGTAACCGGTCAGCACCGCCAGCAGGGGCACGAACACGATGAAACCGGTGACGCCTGCCCGGCCGACGAGTTCGGCCAGTTCGCCGACGGCTCCCGAATGGTTCATCAGCTGGGCGGTGGCGGCGAACCCGAACAGTGCGACGAGGGGCTGCCAACTGCCAAGGGCGGTGCCGGCGACGCTCGACCGGTCCAGCACCGCCGACCCGGCGACGAGCGCGACCACCAGCAGCGCCAGACCCGGTGACAGCAGTGGCTCGAACGACACCCGGTCCACGTGCACCGCCACCAGCGAACCCCAACCGGTGACCGCGTCGACGGCCCGCACCACCAGGATGCTGACGACGACCGCGATGAACGGTCCCAGCGCGCGCCACGGCACAGCGCGGCCGCCGACATCGTGGTCGGCGGGCGCGCCGACGGTCACCATCGAGCGGCGGCCCACGAGCACGAGGTAACCGGTGACTCCCGTGACGACACCCGCGGTCACACCCGCCAACGGCACCAGGGCGATGGCGTTCATACCGAGCAGCGTGGTGGAGAACAGCAGTCCGAGACCCGCGCCGATCGTGGTGACACGGCGGCGTTCCGCGGGCGCGGCGACGACACACGCCACGAGCACGGCGAAGATCGGGAAGATGGCGAAGCTGTAGAGCGCCGACCGCACACCGACTTCGGCGACCGGTAGGCCGCTGAGATCGGCGGCGACCGTGGTGGCCAATCCCGCTGTGCCCCAAGGCATGATCGTCAGGCTCAGCAGCGACGCCGTGAGCGCCTTGGCGCGGGGCAGGAGTTGCAGCAGCACGGGCACGGTGACCAGCAACGACACCCCGAACCCGGTGATCGATTCGAGTGCGGGTGCGAACCCGGTGGTGAGGATCAGCGCGGCGGTGCCCGCACTGACCGGCCACCCTTCGATCCAGCCGACGATCTCGGCGTGGGCACCGGTGCGCTTCATGATCTCGTTGAGCAGCAACCCGGGCACAATGACCAAACCGGCGTCGGCGGTGAGCAACACGGCCGCACCGAACGAACCGGGCACCGCCTCGACGAGCACCCGCGTGCCGAGCAGACCCACCAGCAGCAGCGTGACCGCGCCCATCCCCGCCACCGCCACCTGCCAGGCGGCGCGACGCAATACCAACACCCCGACCACCACGACGAGCGCCGGGGCGGCGACGATCCACAATTGTGCGGTCATGCGCGGGCGTCCCCCTCTTGTTCCGATCCATGCCGGGCGCGGTCCCGCCTCGACAGCCATGACGCTAGGGAGCACCACTCGGACCGTCCAATGCCGGTTTACGCGGTGCGTATGCTTCGCAAGCATGGGTCTCGAATTGCGGCATCTGGAGGTGCTCGTCGCCATCGCGGAAGAGGGCAGTGTGTCGCGTGCGGCGGCCCGGCTCCACACCGGACAGCCCGCGGTCTCCCGAACACTCGCCCAACTCGAGCGCGCCCTGGACCGGCCGCTGTTCGACCGCACTCCCACCGGCTGCACGCTCACCGAGCACGGTCGGCTGCACCTCACCCGTGCCCGCCGCGCCCTGGCCGCTTTCGAACTAGCGGTGCGACCTTCCGATCAGAAGCCGACGATCACTGTCGGCTATGTCTGGGCGGCGCTCGGCCAGCTCACCAATCAGGTTTTCGAACGGTGGAATTCCGATCCCCGGAAACGGGAACAGCTGATGCTCAAGCGGTTTCAGAGTCGCACCTCAGGTGTCGCCACCGGTCACGCGGACTTGGGAATAGCGCGATATCCGACGCCCGAAGTCCGCCATTCCACCCTGCTGTTCACCGAACGGCGCGTCGCGGCCCTGCGGCGAACGCACCCGCTCGCCGATCGCCCCGAATTGTCACTGCGCGACCTGTCGCAGGAGCGAATCGTGCTCGATGTCCTCTCGGGCACAACGACAATGGACCTGTGGCCACCCCACATGCGCCCCACCCGCCCGCCGATCAACGCGGGCTCGGTCGACGAGTGGAATCATCACGTCTCCCTCGGTGAGGGAACGGGAATCACCGCCGAATCAACCCCCTACATTCACCCCTACCCCGGCATCGTCTACATCCCGATGACACCCGAAACCCCGCGACTGCAGGTGTTCTGCATCTGGGAAGACGATGCCCTCGCACCGGTCGCAGCCCAATTGCGCGACCTGGTGCAACAGATCCGAGCCGAGGACCCGGCCGACCACGCTCGCATCGGCTCAGAGCGCCACGATCTCGAGCATTGATTCCAAGCTCTTGAAGTCGGCGGAGTTCCGGGTGTACAGCGGGAGTTCATTGGCAGAGGCGATCGCGGCGACAGCCTCACACCACTACCCGACAGATGCGGCAGCCGCCGGCTGTCGGTCGGCCCGCCACGTGGCGGCACAATCCAGCGTGGCCATCGGGTGCAGCATCGTGTAGTCGAAGGGGTCGAGCGGTGCGCCGGATTCCACGCGGCGCGGCAGGTCCGGGTTCGCCAGCGCGCCGCGGCCGACGGAGAGCACGTCGGCATGTCCGCCGGTCAGTACATCGGCGGCCTGGTTCAGATCGTGCATGCCGCCATTGGCGATGACGGGGCGCCCGGTCAGTTCGCGAGCCAGCCCGGTGATCGTCGCACCGCTCGGAAAGCGCGCGGTCTCGATGAAATCGCGTCCCTCGCTGGCGATGTGCAGGTAGCTCGCCTCGCGCAGCGCCTCGAACACGATCCGGGCATCGGCCTCGCCCCCTGGCCAGCGGTAGGTGAAGTCGTTGACCTTGGTCTGCGACAGCCGCACTCCGACCGGGAAGTCCCCCACCGCGTCCCGTACCGCTGCCAGCACGCGCGCGGTCAGGCGGATCCGGTTCCGCACCGAACCGCCGTACTCGTCGGTCCGGAGGTTGGTGTAGTCGGTGAGGAACTGATCGAGCAGATAGCCGTTGGCCCCGTGGATCTCGACCCCGTCGAAGCCCGCGTCCCTGGCGTTGACCGCCGCCGCCACGAATCCGGCCACCGCCTGGTCGAGATCGGCGGCGGTCATCTCCCGCGGTGCGCTCCACGCCCCGCCGGCACCGCCGTAGTCGACCATCATCTGCCCGCGCGGCGCCACCGCCGACGGTCCGACGGTCTCGAACCCGAACGAATTGCCCTGCGAGATCGCGCCGGCGTGCATCAGCTGCGCCACGATGGCCGCCCCGGCCTCGTGCACGGAGTCGGTCACCGCTCGCCATCCGCTGAGCTGCTCGGGGGTGACCAGGCCCGGCTGGTTGAAGTAGCCCTGGCTGTGGGTGGCGTCGGTGTAGATGCCCTCGGTCACGATCAAGCCGAATCCGCCCGCGGCGTATTCGCGGTAGTACTCGGCCATCTGGGTGGTGGGCACGCCGTCCGGCGTCGCCGAGACACGGGTCATGGGCGCGACGGCGAACCGGTTGCGCAGCGGAAGCGGGCCGAGGCCGACGGGCTTCAGCGCGGGGTGGGCCGGTCCGGTCTTGCCGGTCGTCATTGATGCGTTCACGACGATCAGCCTCGCCGACCGCGCGAACCGGCACCAGCACCTGGTCTACCGCTGACCAGCGAGCCGGGGTCTGGCGGACCTACCCCTGATCTGAGGTGAGCAGCGCGCGCAGGCCCCGCTCGGTCGCGCTGCCGGGTTGCGCGGTGTAACTCACCAGGGCCCGCACCCCGGGATCGGCGACCAGGGACATGAACTCGTAGTCGACCTCGATCGCGCCGAGCCGCGGATGCCGGAAGTGGTAGGTGCCGTAGGCGACCTCGGTGACATCGTGACTGGTCCACAACTGCTCGAATTGCGGACTGGCGAAACGCATGTGCCCGATCACTTCGCGCAGGGCGCGATCGTCGGGGCGGTGGCTGTTGCGTAATCGCAGATCCGAGGCCACCTGCCGGGCGATCACCGGCTGATCGTCGGCGAACAGTGTCCGGATACGCGGATCCAGGAACAGCAGATACGCCCAATTGCGCTGGGCCGGCGGCAAGGCCGCGAAGTCGATGCCGAACAGCAGTTCGGCGCCTCGGTTCCAGCCGAGGATATCGGTGTGATGACCCACCACATAGGCCGGAACGTGTTCCATGGCGTCGAGCAACGTGCGCAGCGCGGGCCGCAGCACCGGCCGATCCCCACCGGTTTCCGGCAACCGGGGCGGCCTGGCCAGGTTGAACAGGTGGGTGCGTTCCTCGGGGCTGAGCCGCAGGGCACCGGCCACGGCATCGAGGACAGCGGGTGAGACGTTGTCCAACCGCCCCTGCTCCAGCCGGGCGTAATAGTCGGCACTGACACCCGCGAGCTGGGCGAGTTCCTCGCGCCGCAGTCCCGGAACCCGGCGGCGGGTACCGAAGAAGGGCACGCCCACGTCCTCCGGACGCAGACGTGCACGGCGGGAGACGAGGAATTCCCCGATGTGCTGAGTGCTGTCCACGATTACCGAATCTTAGGGTGGGTCTGCCAGACCTGGGTTCGGCGGCCAGCGGTTCAGCGGGCGCTGGTGCCGATACTCGCCGGCGGTCAGGCTCAGTCCATGAGCAACCGCAACGCCCGTATCGAGCAGATCCACACCAGTCCCGACTGGTACCAGCCGTACCGCATCTCCCAGGCGATCGCCGTCGACGGTCTGATCTACGTGTCCGGCCAAGCCGGTTTCACCGAGGACGGCCGCACCGTCGAAGGCGGTTTCGGCGCGCAGGGCCGCCAAGCGTTCCGCAATGTCGAACGAGTCCTGGCCGCGGCAGGCGCGGGCCTGGGTGACATCGTGAAGGTCGGCATCTTCGTCCGGGACATGGCCGCCAACCTGCCCGAGGTGATCGAACTGCGCGCCGAATTCCTCACCGAGCCCTACCCCGCCGACACCCTGCTGGAAGTGTCCGCGCTCGCCCGGCCCGACTGGCAGATCGAGATCGAGGCCATCGCGCTGGCCCCACGCTGACCGGCTGCCACCGGCCCGGGGCGCTCGCGCTGCTTCGCGATGTCGCGGCCCCACTGTGGCGACGCCGCAAGACGCGCGGGACACGGCACAGCACCTATGTTCGCTGTACCAGCCGATCCAGCAGATCGCGCATCGGTTCGTTGTCGCCCCGCAGCGATGCGATCGACACCTGCACGTTGTCCTCTGGAGAAAGGCCCGACCAGTCGATCACCCAGCCCGCTTCACGAGCGAGTTGATGGAAGAAGGCCCGCTGAGCGCGACCGTTCCCCTCACGAAACGGATGGATCGCGTTGACTTCACCCAGGTAGTGGGTCAGCTTCGCGATGAATTCGACCCTGTCCAACCCTCGCAGATGCCCTTCTGCCGCGAGCGACGCGAACACCTCCGAGGCGTAGCTCGCGATGTGGCGCGGGAGACAGAACGGATCCGATTTGGCGATGCCGACCGTGCGGATTTCCCCGGCCCATGGGTACACGTCAGCGAAGATCTCGCGATGGAACGCACACAGATGTTGCAGGTCGTAGCGGCCGGGCAACGACCTGATGCCCAGGTCGGCCAGCGCCGCCTGGCTCAGGTCGGCCTCCGCTCGACGCAGAGAAGCAGCGTCTGTGATCCCCAGGCGATTACGCAATACCCCTCATTCAGGGTCGAGGTACGGATCCACCGTTACGCTGCGCCATACATACCCCGGATCAGCTCACGCATCCGCATGCTGCTGATCTCGCCGCGCGCCCACTGCCCCATGATCTCCTCGGCAGCTGGGCTCGCCGACTGTCCCTCCGCCCTGACCGAAGCCGCAGCCTGCGCCAAAGACCGCGACCGCTCGGCGGTGAACTCCTCGAACACCTCGACCGGAACCATCACGGCCTCGGTCTTGCGGTGCGATCCGACCCCGACCGGTCGCCGATCACCCTTCCGAAATCGCGCCAACAGACCGGACAACTGCTCCCGCGCCTCACGCACAGATAGGGTCTCCATAGAAAAAGTGTACACAATTGAAGACACAATTGGCTCGATGAACTGCACATCGCGGGTCGCCGATGAGCGGTCCGAGCCGTGAAACTGCTGCTCAGTGGCCGGTGCTGGGGCATGATGGTGGGTGAGATCCTCGTCTAGCAGAAAGTCGGGTCGATGGTGCAACTCACGCTTTCCGCGCAGCGCGCTGCGTTGGAGCGGGAGTGGGCGTTGTGGGTGCCGGGCGGGGCCGAGGGTGCGGGGCTGGGTTCGGGGGTACGGGCCGAGGTGGCGCAGTCGTGGTTGCGATCGTTGCGCACGGTGGATCCGGGGCGCGACCACGCACCGGTCAGCGAGACCGATATCGGGCCGCGGTGGGCGGAGTCGCCGTTGCGGAGGCCGGTCACGGAGCTGAAAGAACAGTTGCACAGCGTCGCCGACGACGCGGGTTACGTCGCCGCGGTGACCGACGCTTCGGGCACGATCCTGTGGACCTACGGCGGGCCGGTGATGCGGCGGCGGGCCGAGCAGGTGAACTTCGCACCGGGTGGGCGGTGGGACGAGGCGCACATGGGGACCAACGCGCTGTCGCTGGCGTTGCGCGACGATCAACCACACACCGTGTTCTCCGCCGAACACCTCGTCGCCGCGCTGCACGGCTGGGTTTGTTACTGCGCGCCGATCCGCGCCGCCGACGGGACGCTGCTCGGCGTGCTCGATCTGTCGACCACCTGGAAACGCTCGCATCCGCTGGCCATGGCGACCGTGCGCACCATGACCAGCGCGATCGAATCGAAGCTGCGGGCCGTATCGCCCGCCCCCACGGGGATGTGGCTCACCTGCCTGGGCGCGGGCCGGTTGCTGCGGGACGGGCAACCGGTGCGGTTGCGGCCTCGCCAACTCGAGATCCTGACCCTGCTGGCCCTCGACGACGACGGCTACAACCACGAACGCCTGCACTACGCCGTCTACGGTGACCGCGCGGTCGGCGCCAGCACCCTCAAATCCGAGATGTCGTATCTGCGCCGCGCCACCGGCGGCGAGATCACCAGCCGCGTGTACCGGTTCACCACTGCCCTGAGCTGCGACGCGGTCGAGGTGCTGCGCGCCCTGGACGCGGGTGACCTCGACACCGCGGTGCGCCTGTATCGCGGCCCGCTGCTGCCGGATTCCGACACCCCGGGAATCAGCGAGTGGCGCGACCATCTCGAGGTCGCCATGCGCAACGCGGTGCTGGCGAGCACCGACGCCGCCCACGCCCTCACCTACGGCGAATCCGCTCCCGACGACATCGCCGTCCACGAACACGCGCTGGCCCTGCTGCCCGGCACCGATCCGCGCCGCGCGGTCGCCGCGGCCCGGCGCCACACCGCGCTCCGGGCCTGATCGGTCCGGCTTCAACGTTTCATCAACCCTCGCGGCGCATAGTGATGGGCGTCACGCTTTACCGGAATCAGCGAGGAGCTACCGCACATGATCTACGCAAAACCGGGCGCCGAGGGCAGCATCGTCAGCTACGCCAAGCGGTACGACAATTTCATCGACGGCAAATGGGTTCCGCCGGTGCAGGGCCGGTACTTCGAGAACACCTCCCCGGTGGACGGGCAGCCGTTCTGCGAGATCGCCCGTTCCAGTGCCGCCGACGTGGAGCTGGCCCTCGATGCCGCGCACCGCGCCGCCCCCGCCTGG
Source organism: Nocardia halotolerans (assembly GCF_042650145.1). NCBI lineage: Bacteria > Bacillati > Actinomycetota > Actinomycetes > Mycobacteriales > Nocardiaceae > Nocardia > Nocardia halotolerans. The sequence goes on from NZ_JBHSDL010000014.1 coordinate 1,072,432, forward strand.
GGTGAGACCTCGCCCGCCGAGCGGGCCAACATCCTGAACAAGATCGCCGACCGGATCGAGACCAACCTCGAGTCGCTCGCGGTCGCCGAGACCTGGGACAACGGCAAGCCGGTCCGCGAGACCCTGGCCGCGGACCTGCCGTTGGCGGTCGACCACTTCCGCTATTTCGCGGGCGTGCTGCGCGCGCAGGAAGGTGGCATCAGCGAAATCGACGGCGACACCATCGCCTACCACTTCCACGAGCCGCTCGGCGTTGTCGCGCAGATCATTCCGTGGAACTTCCCGATCCTGATGGCCACCTGGAAGCTGGCGCCCGCGCTCGCCGCCGGTAACGCGGTGGTGCTCAAGCCCGCCGAGCAGACCCCGGCCTCGATCATGAAGGTGGTGGAGCTGGTCGCCGACCTGCTGCCGCCGGGAGTTCTCAACGTGGTCAACGGTTTCGGCGTGGAGGCCGGAAAGCCGTTGGCGTCGAGCCCGCGGGTGGCCAAGGTGGCGTTCACCGGCGAGACCACCACCGGCCGGCTGATCATGCAGTACGCGAGTGAGAACATCATCCCGGTCACCCTGGAGCTCGGTGGCAAGAGCCCCAACATCTTCCTGCCCGATGTGATGGCCGCCGATGACGACTACCTCGACAAGGCCATCGAGGGTTTCGTGATGTTCGCGTTGAACCAGGGCGAGGTGTGCACCTGTCCGTCGCGGGCGCTGATCGCGTCCTCGATCTACGACGAGTTCATGGCTCGCTGCGTCGAACGCACCAAGGCCATCGTCAGCGGTGACCCCCTGGACGAGGCCACCATGATCGGTGCCCAGGCCAGCAACGACCAGTTCGAGAAGATCCTGTCCTACATCGATATCGGGAAGAAGGAAGGCGCCGAGGTACTCACCGGTGGCGCGGTCCGCAGCGTCGACGGGCTGGGCGAGGGCTTCTACATCGAACCGACGATCTTCAAGGGCCGCAACGACATGCGCGTGTTCCAGGAGGAGATCTTCGGCCCGGTCGTCGCGGTGACCACCTTCGATTCCACCGAGGAAGCGTTGTCGATCGCCAACGACACCCTCTACGGTCTGGGCGCCGGCGTGTGGACGCGGGACATGAACACCGCCTACCGGCTCGGGCGCGGCATCAAGGCCGGCCGGGTGTGGACCAACTGCTATCACGCCTACCCCGCGCACGCCGCGTTCGGCGGGTACAAGAAGTCCGGCATCGGGCGCGAGAACCACAAGATGATGCTCGACCACTACCAGCAGACCAAGAACCTGCTGGTCAGCTACTCGCCGAACAAGCTCGGCTTCTTCTGATGGTGCGCCGCGTCGACCTCACCGAACAGGCGGCGACGCTGCTGCGGGAACTGGCCGCCCAGCACGGTCCGGTCATGTTCCACCAGTCCGGCGGCTGCTGTGACGGCAGTTCCCCGATGTGCTACCCACGTGGTGAATTCCGCGTGGGGGCCTCGGATGTGCTGCTGGGGCATCTACCCGGCGACACCCCGTTCTGGATGAGTGCCGACCAGTTCGCGTACTGGAAACACACCCATCTCACTGTCGACGTGGTGCCCGGCCGGGGCAGCGGCTTCTCTTTGGAATCCCCCGAGGGTGTGCGGTTCCTGATCCGTTCCCGGCTGCTCACCGACGAGGAGGTGGCCGAGCTGGAATCCCAGCCGCCACCACCCACCGGCGACACGGTTTCGCAGTGATGTGAAACACCCCTGATCGACCCGTTCGCCCAGGTCGGCGGCATTCGATACGCGCCGCTGACCTGGGCGATCCACGGCCGTAACAGTCGTCGCCCATATTTCAGACCACACCGTTCATTGTGTGCACCGACCCGCAGGCCGCACCCGCGGCCGGCTCGGTCGGCGCTGTGTGCTGCCGATGAGGAGCTTCACCATGAGTACCGACGCCATCCCCGAGACCGGCGCGTCCGCGCCCGCCGACGACTATCTCGCCAAACGCACCCTGCGCGCCGGCTCGGCGGGCTGGGTGCTGCTGGCCGGCCTCGGCGTGAGCTATGTGATCTCCGGCGACTACTCGGGCTGGAACTTCGGGCTCGCCGAAGGTGGGTTCGGCGGACTGCTGATCGCCGCGATCGTCATCGCCGCAATGTATCTGGCCATGGTGCTCGGCATGTCCGAGATGTCGTCGGCCCTGCCGGCGGCGGGCGGCGGCTACACCTTCGCCCGGCGCGCGCTCGGCCCCTGGGGTGGGTTCGCCACCGGTACCGCCGTGCTCATCGAGTACGCGATCGCGCCCGCCGCCATCGCCACCTTCATCGGCGCCTATGTGGAATCGCTGAACCTGTTCGGGATCAGCGACGGGTGGTGGGTGTATCTGGCGGTCTACGCGCTGTTCATCGGCGTGCACCTCGCCGGTGCGGGTGAGGCGCTCAAGGTGATGTTCGTGATCACCGCGATCGCGCTGGTCGGCCTGCTGGTGTTCGCGGTCGCCGCGCTCGGGCGGTTCGACATCGCCAACCTGACCAACATCGCACCCGACCCGGCCGCGACCGGTTCGTCGTCGTGGCTGCCGTTCGGCTATTTCGGTATCTGGGCGGCCGTTCCGTTCGCCATCTGGTTTTTCCTCGCGATCGAAGGCGTGCCGCTGGCCGCCGAGGAAGCGCGCGAACCGGAGAAGAACGTGCCCAAGGGCATCATCGTCGCGATGCTCGTCCTGATGGTCACCGGTGCGGTGGTGCTGTTCCTGGTCACCGGCGCGCTCGGCGCACAGGACGCGTCGGCGTCGGGCAACCCGCTGGTGGCCGCGCTCGGCGACAGCCCGATGGCCAAGGTGGTCAACTACATCGGGCTGGCCGGGCTGGTGGCCAGCTTCTTCTCGATCGTCTACGCGTACTCGCGCCAGACCTTCGCGCTCTCGCGAGCCGGGTACCTGCCGACCAGCTTGTCGGTGACCAACGCGCGCAAGGCGCCGGTCCTGGCGCTGATCGTGCCCGGCGTCATCGGTTTCGGTCTCTCGCTCACCGGCGAGGGCGCGATGCTGCTGAACATGGCCGTGTTCGGCGCGGCACTGAGCTATGTGCTGATGATGGTGAGCCACATCGTGCTGCGGGTCCGCGAACCGGACATGCCGCGTCCCTACCGCACCCCCGGCGGTATCGCCACCACGTCGTTCGCGCTGGTCATCGCCGCGGTCTCGGTGGCGGCGACCTTCGTGGTCGACCCGAAGGCGGCGCTGTTCACCCTCGGCGTGTTCTGCGCCTTCATGGCCTACTTCGGTCTCTACAGTCGCCATCATCTCGTCGCCAGATCTCCCGACGAGGAGTTCGCGGCGCTGGCGAAGGCCGAACAGGAACTCGAGTGACACCCGCCGACCCGAAGCCCGCGCTCGGCCACACAGGCGACCGAGCGACCACAACGCACTCGCGAAAGGAGGACGGCACCGCACCGGTGCCGGCACTCTGATGACGGTGTACCGCAGCACAATCGGCGCTTCCACACACACCTTCGACGGCTTGATCGAGCTGCTGGCCAAGGCCACACCACTGCGCAGCGGTGATCAGCTAGCGGGGTGCGCGGCCGAGACCGACGCCGAACGAGCCGCAGCCCAGTGGGCGCTGGCCGAGGTACCGCTGACGACCTTCCTCACCGAGGTCCTCGTACCGTACGAGACCGACGAGGTGACCCGGCTGATCATCGACAGCCACGACCGGCCCGCGTTCGCGCCGATCGCACACCTCACTGTCGGCGGGCTGCGGGACTGGTTGCTCGCGGTCGCCGCCACCGAGGACGCGGCGGCGACGCTGGCGGCGGTGTCGCCGGGCCTCACCCCGGAGATGGTGGCCGCGGTCAGCAAGATCATGCGCAACCAGGATCTGATCGCGGTCGCGCAGGCGACCGTGGTGACGGCGGGTTTCCGCACCACGATCGGGCTGCCCGGCCGGTTGAGCACGCGCCTGCAACCGAACCACCCCACCGACGATCCGCGCGGGATCGCCGCCGCCACCCTCGACGGGCTGCTGCTCGGCTGCGGTGACGCGGTGATCGGCATCAACCCGGCCACCGATTCGCCCCAGGCCACCGCCGACCTGCTGCATCTGCTCGACGATGTGCGCACCCGCTTCGACATCCCGACCCAGTCGTGCGTGCTCTCCCACGTCACCACCACCATCGGCCTGATCGAAGCCGGTGCGCCGGTGGACCTGGTCTTCCAATCCATCGCCGGCACCGAAGGCGCGAACTCGGGTTTCGGCGTGAACATGTCGCTGCTGCGCGAAGGCAACGAGGCCGGGCGTTCGCTCGGCCGCGGCACCGTCGGTGACAACGTGATGTATCTGGAGACCGGGCAGGGCTCGGCGTTGAGCGCGAACGCGCATCTGGGAGTGGGTGACCGACCGGTCGACCAGCAGACACTCGAGGCCCGCGCCTACGCGGTGGCCAGAGATCTGCGACCGCTGCTGGTGAACACCGTTGTCGGGTTCATCGGGCCCGAGTACCTCTACGACGGCAAGCAGATCATCCGCGCCGGGCTCGAGGACCACTTCTGCGGCAAACTGCTCGGCCTGCCGATGGGCGTCGATGTCTGCTACACCAACCACGCCGAAGCCGACTCCGACGACATGGACACCCTGCTCACGCTGCTGGGCGCGGCGGGCTGCGCGTTCGTCATCACGGTGCCCGGCGCCGACGACGTGATGCTCGGCTACCAGAGCCTGAGTTTCCACGACGCCCTCTACGCCCGGCGAGTGCTGAACCTGCGTCCAGCACCGGAATTCGAGGCATGGTTGTCGGGGCTGGGCATGCTCGACGCGAAAGGCCGGGTGCGCCAGGTGGAACCGCTGACCTCACCCCTGCGCGCCCTGGCGGGCACCCGATGAGCACACCAGCCGAGCGCGGCGTCGCCACGCCCATATCCGAATCCGGGTCGCCGTCCGACCGGGAGTTCTGGCGGATTCTGCGGGCCCGCACCCAGGCCCGGATCGGGCTCGGCCGCACCGGCGATGCCCTGTCCACCACCGATGTCCTCGCCCTGCGCGCCGCGCATGCCGCCGCCCGCGACGCGGTGCACGTACCGCTGGACGTCGAATCCTTGGCCGGGCAGATCACGCAAGTGGGTCTGGGTGAGCCGGTGGTGGTGACCAGCCGGGCCGGCGACCGCTCGCAATACCTGCGCCGGCCCGACCTCGGCCGGCTACCCGCCGACCTGTCCGGGATCGCGCACACCGGCGCCGACATCGGCTTCGTCCTCGCCGACGGCCTGTCACCACGCGCGCTCGCCGATCACGGCGCCGGGCTGCTCGCCGCACTCGCTGCGAGGCTGGGCGACCACACCCTGGCGCCGCCGGTCATCGCGACCGAAGCGCGCGTGGCGCTGGGCGATCACCTCGCCGCGGCGATGGGTGTGCGCACGGTGCTGGTGATCATCGGTGAGCGCCCCGGCTTGTCGGTGGCCGACAGTCTCGGGGTCTACCTGACCCATGCCCCACGGCCCGGCCGTGCCGACGCCGAACGCAACTGCGTCTCCAACATCCACCCGCCCGACGGCCTGGCCTATGCCGATGCCGCCCGCGTGGTCGCCGGCCTGGTCACGGGTGCGCGTGCGCTCGGCCGCTCCGGTGTCGACCTCAAGGACACCTCACGCACCACTGCGCTGAGCTCCGGTGGGCCTCCCGTGACCGGCGCCGAGCAGTGATTGCCCCGGAGCCGACTCGGACACAGCGCTCGCCACGCGCCTTCGAGATGAACCGGAACCGATCGGTCCATAGAGTGAACCCATGATCCGCACCGCCGCCCTCGCCCATGTCCGCGACCGCAGGCTGATTCAGACGCGCCCGGAGGGCAAGGACGTCTTCTACATGGCGGGCGGCAAGATCGACCCGGGTGAGACCCCTTTACAAGCTTTGCACCGTGAGATCGAGGAGGAACTCGGCGTCGGGCTGGCAGGGGTGGCCGAACTCGGGATCTTCGAGGCCGAGGCCTTCGGCCACGGTAAGGACACCCCGCTGCACATGACCTGTTTCCTGGCCGATCTGACCGGCGAACCCTACGCGACCGGCGAAATCGCCGAATTCCGCTACTTCACGGTGAGCGAGTACGCCGCGATGGACCTGGTGGCGCCGGGCTCCATGCTGGTGTTCCAGCAGCTGCACCGGATGGACCTCATCGATTGGTGATCGGCACGGCAACGATTGCGTGTCGGCCGAAACGAACGCTCGACCTGGTCCGATGCCATGAGTGTGAACATGACCGACGTCCCGCTGCCCGCTGAAATGACCGCGACCGAACGCCGTGCGGCACTGCGCAGGCTCGTCGTGCTGTTCGGTCTGATGAACACGATGATCGAGCTCAGCGCGAGCGGCGCGCAACGGTCGGTGGCCGAACACGCCACCGCCGCGCGCGAACTGGTGGGCGAACTGGTCGCCGACCTGGCCAGATCCGGTTAAGTCGCCGGTTTCGGCGGCTCGGCGGAACCTTCGTCGGTGGCCGGGATCACGCCCGGTTCGGTCCCTTCGTCGGCCTTCTGGTCCGGTTCCGGATGTTCGGGTTCGAACGTGTCGGGCAGTGCCTTGAGGTGCTTGTTCATCGAGCGCACCAGCAGCACCGTGCCCGCCAGCAGGATCAGTACGACCAGCAGCCCGAGTGGGGACGCCTTACCGAACTCGGGTCCGGTGGGTGTGTCTTGTGCGAGGAGAGCCAGAATCACCGGTCAGCGTCCTCGATGCCGGCGAACAGGTCGGTCTCCGGGATGGCGGTGGATACTCTCGTCTTGGCCAATTCGAACTCCTCGGTCGGCCACAGCCGCTGTTGCAACTCCAACGGGATCGCGAAGAACGCGCCGTTGGGATCGATCTGGGTGGCGTGCGCGCGCAGGGCGTCGTCACGCTGGGGGAAGTATTTCGAACACTCGATCTGGGTGGTGACCCGGCCCATGATGTCGCCGCGCGCGCCCGCGTACTGACGCATCCGGTCCAGCCACTCCTGCAGCGGGAACGGCTTGCCGTCGCGCTCGTACTCGGCGGCGAAGGCTTCCAGCCGCTTCTGGCTGAACCCGTGGTCGTAGTACAGCTTGAGCGGGGTCCAGGGCTCCCCGGCCGCCGGGAAAGCTTCCGGGTCGCCCGCGGCTTCGTAGGCGGCCACCGACACCTCGTGGCAGCGGATGTGGTCGGGGTGCGGGTAACCGCCGGTTTCGTCGTAGGTGGTGATCACGTGCGGTCTGAATTCGCGGATCACCCGTACCAGCGCCTCGGTGGCCACCTCGAGCGGCACCAGCGCGAAGCAGCCCTCGGGCAGCGGTGGTAGCGGGTCGCCCTCGGGCAGGCCCGAGTCGACGAAACCGAGCCAGTGCTGGCGCACCCCGAGCGCGTGGGCGGCCGCGGCCATCTCCTCGCGCCGGACCTCGTTGATCCGGTCCAGGACGCCGGGGGTGTCCATGGCCGGGTTCAGGATGCTCCCCCGTTCGCCACCGGTCAGGGTCACGACCAGGACATCGACGCCCTCGGCCGCGTACCTGGCCGTGGTCGCGGCGCCTTTGCTCGATTCGTCGTCGGGGTGGGCGTGCACTGCCATGAGGCGAAGGCCACTCACGTCTCGTTCACCATCGCTCTCGCTCGCGGGTGTCAGAACTACAGTCCCTATAGTTCCATCCGATGCCCTGTTTGTTCCGACCACCCCCGGGAGCGAGAAACCGATGACCGAGCCCGCCCCCGACACCGCGGCGACCACCGCGGCCGCCGCCGCGCGACACGCCGAACGCTACGGCACGAAACCCCCGGTGCGCCGCCGGTGGCTGATGGTCGTTCTCGGCGTCGGCGTGGTCGTGGCCGGCTTCGCGGTGGCCTACCTCGGCTTCCAGAAATACGGCCCGAAGGCGATCGAGACCGAACAGCTCGGATATGTGGTGGTCGACGATTCCACCCTCGAGGTGCGCATCAAGGTGACCAGGGAGAATCCGCGACAGCCGGTGGTGTGCTTCGTGCGGGCGATGAGTCGCGACAGTGCCGAGGTGGGCAGGCGTGAGGTACTCGTGCCGGCCTCCGAACACACCAGCGTGCAGGTGCGCACTACAGTCGAGTCGTCGACCCGGCCCTCGGCCGGCGACATCTACGGATGCAGCGAGGACGTGCCAGGCTATCTACGCCAGCCTTAGCCGCCACACGCCCCGTCAGCTGGCCTGACCTGCATCTTTGTGAGACATGCTAAAATGGGCTGATACACGGTTCCGGGGTTCGGAGCCGTGTTTGCTGCATTGGCGGCCAGCGATGCTGTTCGGCGGGTTTCGGGTTCACCCCCAGGATCGCTCCAGCCGTCGGGTCGGCGCATGCCCTTCTCCGGGAGGGCATGCGCCGGTTTCAGGGAATCCCGGTCCGCCGGGAACAACTACTAGGGAGTGATCGAGATGACCGAGAATGTGACCTGGCTTACCCAGGAGTCGCACGACAGGCTCAAGAGTGAGCTGGACTTGCTCATTGCCAATCGTCCGGTCATTGCCGCCGAGATCAACGAGCGTCGCGAAGAAGGCGACCTCAAGGAGAACGGTGGCTACCACGCCGCGCGTGAGGAGCAGGGTCAGCAGGAGGCGCGCATTCGCCAGCTGCAGGAACTCCTGAACAACGCCAAGGTCGGCGTGGCCCCCACCAAATCCGGTGTGGCACTGCCCGGTTCGGTCGTCACGGTTTACTACGACGGCGACGAGAGCGACACCGAGAGCTTCCTGATCGCCACCCGCGAAGAGGGCCTGGGCGCCACGGGTCTCGAGACCTACTCGCCGAACTCGCCGCTGGGACACGCGCTGATCGACGCCAAGGTGGGCGAGACCCGCGAATACACGCTGCCCAACGGCAACACCATGAAGGTGACCCTGGTCAACGCCGAGCCCTACCACGGCTGATCCCGGCGCCCGGTGCACCGGGCGTGCTGAACCCGAACACGAACGGCCGCATCCGATATCCGGATGCGGCCGTTTCGTCATGTGCGGGGTTCCTACTCAGCTCAGGGCTTGCTCGATGTCGGCGAGCAGGTCGCTGATGTCCTCGATCCCGACCGAGAGGCGGACCAGGTCGGCGGGCACTTCCAGTTCCGAACCCTCGGTGCTCGCGTGCGTCATCGCGCCCGGGTGCTCGATCAGCGATTCGATGCCGCCCAGCGATTCGGCCAGGGTGAAGATCTCGGTGCGTGAGCAGAATTTCAGTGCCGCCTCCCGGCCACCGGCCAGGCGCACCGAGATCATGCCGCCGCTGCGGCGCATCTGCTTCTGCGCGATCTCGTAGCCGGGGTGCGTGGGCAGACCCGGGTAGATCACCTTCGAGATGGCGGGGTGGTTGCTGAGGAACTCCGCGATCGTCTCGGCGTTGTCGCAGTGCTTCTCCATCCGCACGGCCAGGGTCTTGATGCCGCGCAGGGTGAGGAAGGCGTCGAACGGGCCAGGGACCGCGCCCGCGCCGTTCTGCAGGAACGCGAACGCCTTGTCGAGTTCTTCGTCGTCGGTGATCAGCGCGCCGCCGACCACATCGGAGTGACCGCCCAGGTACTTGGTGGTCGAGTGCAGCACGATGTCGGCACCCAACCGCAGCGGCTGCTGCAGGTACGGCGTGGCGAAGGTGTTGTCGACGACCAGTTTCGCCCCCGCACCGTGCGCGAGGTCGGCCAGCGCCGGGATGTCACCGATGCTGAGCAGCGGGTTGGTCGGCGTCTCGACCCACACCAGCTTGGTGTTGGGGCGGATGGCCGCGCGCACCGCGTCGAGGTCGGCGATGTGGGCCGGTGAGTACTCGATGCCCCACTGGGTGAACACCTTGTCGATGAGCCGGAAGGTACCGCCGTAGGCGTCGTCGGGGATCACGATGTGATCGCCGGGCCGCAGCACCGCGCGCAGTGCGCAGTCGGTGGCCGCCATGCCCGAGGCGAAAGCCCGGCCGAATCCGCCCGATTCGATGGCGGCGAGGTTGGCCTCCAGCGCCGTGCGGGTCGGGTTGCCGGTGCGCGCGTACTCGTAACCGCCACGCATGCCGCCGACACCGTCCTGGGCGAAGGTGGAACTCGCGTAGATGGGCACGTTGACCGCACCGGTCTGAGGATCGGGTTCATATCCGGCATGCACGGCCCTGGTGGAGAATCCCAGCTCACTCATGAGCTCAGACTAGTTGGCTGGTCCCGGCTGCGCGCGCAGGGGTATTGCGCCCGTACGAAGTGCCGGATTCGGCGGCGGCGCTGCCGTTAGGCTGACCCCATGGTGACCGTCGAAGAACTGTTCGCGATCGATTCGTTGCTGTCGGCCGAGGAGCGCGAAATTCGCGACACCGTGGACCGATTCGGGCAACGCAGGCTGCGTCCGCACATCGCCGACTGGTTCGACAACGGCACCTTCCCGGCGCGCGAGATCGCCCCGGAACTGGGCAAGCTCGGACTGCTCGGCATGCACCTGGAGGGATACGGCTGCGCGGGTGCCTCGGCCACCGCCTACGGACTGGCGTGCCAGGAGCTCGAGGCCGTCGATTCCGGGGTGCGCAGCATGGTGTCGGTGCAGGGCTCACTGGCCATGACCGCGATCCACTTCTTCGGGTCGGAGGAACAGAAACAGCAGTACCTGCCGGCGATGGCCGCCGGCGAGGTGATCGGCTGCTTCGGGCTCACCGAACCCGACTTCGGGTCCAACCCGGGCGGCATGCGTACCCGGGCGCGGCGGGTCGGCGAGGACTGGGTACTCAACGGGTCGAAGATGTGGATCACCAACGGGTCGGTCGCCGATGTGGCCGTGGTGTGGGCCTACGCCGAAGAGCCCGGCACCGACAAGCCGAGGGTGCGCGGTTTCCTGGTGCCCGCGGGCACACCCGGATTCACCACCCGCGAGATCCACCGCAAACTGTCGTTGCGCGCCTCGCTCACGGCCGCCTTGGATTTCGACGAGGTGCGGCTGCCCGCCGATGCCGTGCTGCCGGAGTCACGCGGGTTGAGTTCACCGCTGGCCTGTTTGAGTGAGGCCCGCTTCGGCATCGTCTTCGGTGCACTCGGCGCCGCCCGCGACTGCTTGCGCGCCACCATCGACTACGCCCGCACCCGGGAAGTGTTCGACAAACCGCTGGCCGGTTACCAGCTCACCCAGGCCAAGCTGGCCGACATGGCGCTGGAGCTGGGCAAAGGGCAGCTGCTGGCGTTGCAGCTGGGCCGGTTGAAGGATCGCCACGAGATCACCGGCGAACAGATCAGCGCGGGCAAGCTGAACAGCACGCGCGAAGCGATCGAGATCGCGCGTCAGTGCCGGACGATTCTGGGCGCCAACGGCATCACCCTCGACTATCCGGTACTGCGGCACGCGAACAACTTGGAATCGGTGCTCACCTATGAGGGGACCGTCGAGGTGCACCAGCTGGTGCTGGGCAAGGCGCTCACCGACGCCAACGCGTTCCGGTAGGTCAGGACCGGGCGGACTCGGCCGTCGAGGCCGGTGCGACCGTTCGCGCCGGCCGGAGCAGACCCGCGGCGAAGGCCAGCGCCAGCGTGAGCAGCACGACGGTGAGCACCGTCAGCGCCAGCGGCACGGTGACCGAGGGGGCGACGCCGACGGCGGTGAGGGTGGCCATGCCGCCGCAGCCCCAGATGAGTGCGGCGAGCAAGCGACCCAGGAGCGGGGCGTACGGCGACGTGCGCAGCATCGTGCTGATGCCGGTCCGGGCGGCGTACCCGGCGCCGGCCGCGATGACCGGGTTCATCCCGAGCAGCTGGACGGCCGAATCGGTGACGTGCACTGTGGAACCTTTCGCTCGCCGAGCTGGTTTGCCGAAAGTTCTCTCGGTCTGGTTATACCCGCCGTAACCGCTTCCGTCGACGGCCAGACTTGCTGGTCAACCGACCAGTAGGTCTTGCATATAACGATTCGATTTCATAATGTTTAGCATGCTTGCTACCCTCTGAGGCGTGTTCACGCGAGGCCCCGCGTTGCTCGAAGTTTCGGCTCGGCGACATCTGCAACAGTTGAATATCGAATACGGCGTCCCCGCGGCCACCGCGGCCACCGCGCTACCGGGCGTGCTCGCACAACTGGATCAGCACGCCGCCGCGATCCGCGACATTCTCGAGTTCGGAGTCGAGGATTCGGCGCAGATTCCGGTCACCATCCTGCTCGCCGGATACGCGCGCGGACTACTCGATCAGCTCGCCGAACGGGCCGGGCAATTCGCCGGTGTGGCACCGCAGACCTGGCACGACGCCGACTGGCTGCAATTGCGCTTGGCCGCGGTGTGCAGGCACGCCGAGCTCTGAATTCATCCCGCATACGACGACGCTCCGCCATCGAGTTCGATGACGGAGCGTCGAGGTCCGATGACTACCTGGGCGTATCCCCGCCCCAACCGGGCTGCTGCTCCCCGGTCACCGGGTAGGCCGCACCGGGCGTGACCCGCTGACGGCCCTGCTCGGCGTGCGCACCCGAAACCCGCTCGCCTTCACGCGACATGTCCTCACGGCCGCGCTGGTAAGCCTGGGCCTGCCCCTTGAGCGCGGGCATCTCCGATTCCAGGCTGCCGAGCCAGTTGTTCCAGCGCTGCTCCATGGGCCGCACCAGGCCGCCGCCGACACCGACCACCAGGATGCCGCCGATGGTGGCGAGCACGGCGATCAGGATCGGCGTGGTCACCGAGGTCGCCACGCCGATCTGGTTCAGCGCGGCGATGATGCCGATGCCCCAGATGAACACCGCGGCGATCTTGCCGAGCATGCCGCCATAGGACAGCCCGCCCAGCATGTTGCCGACCAGTTCGCTCACGGCGTGGGCGATGGCGCCGGCGATCACCACGATCAGGATCGCCACTGCCGCCTTGGGCAGCCAGGCCACGATGCCGGTGAGCAGATCACTGACCGGGTTGGGCCCGAAGACACCGAAACCGATCTGCAACGCGATCAGCAGAATCGCGTAGTAGGCGATCTTGGCGAGTAGGTCGGAGGCGTCATACTTGCTCTTGGACAACATCTTCTGGACTTGCCCGCGTTCCACCAACCGATCGAAGCCCACGCGCTCGAGTACCGCGTTGACAATTTTCGCGACTACTTTCGCGATGATCCAGCCGATCAGCAGGATGACGACGAAGGCAACCAGCTTCGGAACGAATTGCGCGACCGAACTCCACGCGTCATTGAAGCCTTGCTGGAATTCGATCGCGACGACGGAGTTATCCACAGCACTTCCTTTCGCTCTTCCCGCCCGATTTGCCGAGTGTCTGTCTCACCCGGGGTTACCCGGGATATGTGAACCGAACCACCAAAGTAACGGGCAATTTGCTTTTGCCTTGACATATGACGCATGACACACCACGAGCCGGTCAGTAGGGGTTGCGCGGCACGGAACAGGGATCCCACCCACATCGCGGGACCGGATCATCACCGAGGCGTTGCGCCTCTTCGGTGAGCAGGGCTTCGCCAAGACCTCGATCGCGACGTCACCCGCATCCTGCTGCGTGACAACTCGATTACCGGGCATGCGCGGCGAGATCTCCATCAACAGCGCCCTGCTCGCCGCCGACGCGGCCGTCAGCGCCGTGCGGGTGCGGTCGGGCGACTCGACCAGTATCTGAGCCGATGGTCGGCGCCTGCCTGGTGGGCGCCGATACCCGACGGATCGCCCGGCCTGGCGGGGCCGGGCGATCTATCGCGAATTCGCGGGCGCGGCCGCGCTGACCGGAACCTGATATTCCTCCGGTGCCGTCACCCGCCGCCGCTGTCGCGCAGCGGCGGTCAGGGGATGACGACCCGCCCGATGAGCGGTGCCGGGTCGTCTGCCCAGCGGTGCCCGGCCTCGCGCGGGGTGATGTCGTCGTCGGTCCACGCGGTCAACAGCTGGGCGACCTTGTCGTGCATGGTGGTGCGCAGCCGATCGAACGAGGTGTCGGGAACGTCGTCCACCTCACCGAGCAGCAACCACCACGCCCACGCCACCGCACCGGCGTTGGCGACGAAGTCCGGCAGCACCGGAATGCCGCGCGCGGCGAGCATGGCTTCGGCTTCCGGGGTGGTCGCCGCGTTCGCCGCTTCGACGATCACATGGGCCCTGATGTCGAAGGAGTTGTCCGGCGTGATCGCGTACGAGATCGCCGCAGGCACCAGGATGTCGACGTCGGCGCTGATGATGGCGTTGCGGGGCAGTGCGGTGATGCCCTCGGGCAGCCGGGCCCGGTCGATCTCGCCGTAGCCGTCGCGCAGGTCCAGCAGCGCGGGGATGTCGAGGCCGTCGGCGCAGTACAGGGCACCGGCGGCGTCGGCCACCGTGGTCACCTTCATACCCGCCTCGTGCAGGTAGTAGGCCGCCGATCCGCCCATGGTGCCCACGCCCTGGATCGCGACGGTCGTCTCGCCGGGAGCCCGGCCGCGCGCCACCGCGGCGGCGAGGCAGGCATGCGCAACCCCGTACCCACCGATCACATCACCGAGCAGGAAGCCGCCGTCGACCGCGGCGTTGAGCCCGTTGCGCACCCGCTCCAGGGTTTTCGCCGGGTCGGCGGAGCGCCGGATGGCGGCGTGGTAACTCTGGTCCAGGTCCAGTTTTTCGAACACCTCGTCGATCAGGTGCTGCGGGACGCCCAGGTCCTCCGCGGTGACCCAGTGCGCGTCGAGCCAAGGGCGCATGGCCTCGCAGAAGCGTTCCAGCACGGCCCCGGCTCGCGGGTCCTTGGGATCGAAGTCGATTCCGCCCTTGGCGCCGCCGATCGGCAGGTCGAAGGTGGCGGTCTTGTTGGCCATGCCGCGCGCCAGGTCCTCCACCTCACCCAGGGTGCAGCCGGCCCGCATGCGGGTGCCGCCGGTGGTCAGCCCACCGCGCAGCGTGTGCACCACCAGGTAGCCCACCGCCTCGGTCAGGGAATCGGTCCAGTGCAGGCGCAGATACGGCTCGCTACGACGGGTCGCGGGGGCCGGCGCTGTGGCCGCGGGGGTGGTCGAAACGGTCTGCGAAGTCACCTGCGGCGTGCCCCCGGTCGGGTTCAACGTCGTCATGGCGCCCACCTCCTTCTTGATGCTCGTCATCACCCGTGGCGGACCTCGTCGTCCCGGTCACCCCAGCCTGCCGTCGCCCCTGGTCGCGCGTCTATTTACGGTTCGTACACGGGATCCTTCAAAGTTCCTGCACAGTGCTTAAGCTCGGGTCCATGGACCTGTCATTGGCCCGCCTGCGAATGTTGCGGGAACTACATCGCCGCGGCACGATCACGGCCGCCGCGGCCGCCTTGCACTACACCGCCTCGGCGGTCTCCCAACAGCTCGCCCAGCTCGAACGCGATGTCGGTACCCGGCTGTTCGAGCGACGCGGGCGCGGGGTGCAGCTCACCGACCTGGGCACGGTGCTCGCCGAGCACGCCGAGGAGATCCTCGCCGCGGTCGAACGCGCGACCCAGGCGCTCGAGGAAGCCGGCGGCTCGGTGACGGCGAAGATCACCGCCGGGCCGCCACTCCCTGCTCGGCAAACGAGAGCAGGCCAAGATCTGACCAGTACCTTCCAGGGACAACGGCCGGCTCGGCGCGCTCACTCACGACACGCCGATCCGACCGCGTCTACCGACACGATTCCGGTACACCCGTACGAGTCGCTAGGCTGTCCCGGACGCCCCTATAGCCCAATTGGCAGAGGCAGCGGACTTAAAATCCGTCGAGTCTGGGTTCGAGTCCCAGTGGGGGCACTTCGGTGCTGGTAGGCGCATTGCTGCGCTGGTCAAGGCCTTGATCAGCTGCCCACCCCGGCCCCACCCTGGTATCGAGCCATACACCGAGTAGGCCGTCAGCCCTAGCCGAGAGCCTTCAACGCCGCCGACCACGGCAACGGGCCGGTATCGGCATCGGCGTCGATCCGAACGAGCCGCACTCCCCACTCGGTGAGACGTGCCTGTGCCTCGCGAATGGCCGGGAAGTTCATCTGCTCCTGTTTGGCGTGCGGGATCGCCACCACGGGCAACCCAGCGCCGACAGCCTCCACCAGCAGTGCAAGTGGCAAAGTGTCACCGATTCCCGCAGCCCATTTCGCCAGCGAGTTCGTGGTCAATGGAGCGGCGATGATGGCATCAGCCGCAGGCAGCAGGTCATCGGTTCCCGGTTCCTTGAACTCCGAGCGCACCGGATACCCGGTCTGTGCTGCCAACGCCTCGGCGTCGATGAAGCGCGCACCATTGGGTGAGGCAACGACGCAGACGTCCCAACCGTCGGCCTGCGCCATCTTCACCAGCTCACCGATCGTGTCGGCCCGTGATGCACCGGTCACGATCGCGTACAACACCCGAGTGCGCTCAGTCATGAGCCCATCATGGCAGCCCAGCGAGAGGTCTGTCGGCTAGGCAACGACACCTATTCGCTGAGCGAGCTTGCCCAGGTCGCCGGTCGTGAGCGTGCGCTTGGCGACGGACATCATGTCGCCGACGGTCTCCTGCACCGCATCCGAATTCCGAACTTGCTCTGGTGCAATGCTTTCGGCTCGTAGCAACGCATTCAGGGAAGTGCCGTAGTCGCGGCGTGACGCCGCCGCGCGCCCTACCTCTACGAAGTACTGCGCCGCCCTTCCCGGAGTCGGCAACATCTGCGGTTTCAATTTCTGCGCGAGGGCCAGTACCGCTTCGGGTTCGCGACCTTCCATCGCCACGCTCATCTTCCACAGGGCCACGTTCGCCGAGTTGAACGTAGGATTGCCGATGATCGATGAACGATCGGCCGTGACGGGGCCGTCTAGCCGTGCCGCGTACTCGGTGGCATGATCCAGATGATCGTGTGGGCTGCCACCGCCAGCAGCCGTCGCCAGCGCGGCCTGCAAGTGCAGCATCCCCATCGCTTGCACTTCGTTGACGGTTTCAATACGTGAGCCGGCCGAAGCCGCAGTGCTTTCCGCACGATCGAGGGCAGCTTTCGTTGAGATGGGTCGAGCCAACAGCACTTGACTGGACACGAATGCTGCAGCAGCACAACCCGACTTGCTGTCGATGGCACGGGCTGCGTCCTCGGCGGCCCGCGCGGCAACCCACGCCAACGTCAGATGTCCGCGGGCGCGCATCACGACAGAGGTGTCGAAACTGACCTGCGCCAACGCATCCCAAGCAATGCGTTGCTCGGACTCGCCGCTTTCACGGGTGTGCCGGTACAGGTCGGTGATCAATGGCGCGAGCATCACGGCGAGAGTGGAGTACTCGCCAACCATGTTGAGTCTCGTGACTGTTCGGCTGGCGGCGATGAGAGCCGGGATTGAGCGCAGCGGCCCGGTGTAGTCGACGTTTCCCGCTGCCCACAACGCAGTCTCGATCTCGGCAGCCAGGGCCGTGAAGTCGTCTACGTCGACCAACAGTGTGTCGAGCCCTGACCACCCACGCCGGCCAGTGTTGAATTCGAAACCTGTCAACGTGTCACCGGTGCGCACGTCCACGGCTGGAGCTGGGTGCGCGGGCAACGAGTGGCGGCTCCTCCAGGCGGCTTCGCCTTCCGCGATGATTTGCTCGAAGCGTGCACGGTCGTCCTGAGTTGCGTGGCGAGCGTATGCCGTGTCCAGGATCTCTTGCGCCACTGAGCGAGGTTTGACCGCACTCAAGCCCGAGCGCCAGTTGCTCACCGTGGTTGTCTCGACACCCAGCATGTCCGCGAATTCCCGGATCGACTTACGCATTGCCTCTTGAAGAACGGCCGCTTCGAAGCCGGTCCACCCCTGCCCACGTATCATCGCCGCCCCCGCTTTCCAGTGTCCGACTGGGGAAATGCCTACGTTACGCCCACGGTACGCCATCGCTACGCGATTCCTGTCGATGCTGTTGGAGGGCCACGATTGAAGCCTGAACCAGCTCGCGAAACCGCCGAGCGAATGCCCAGCATTGTTTGCGAGCGTCACCTGGGAGCCGCAATGAGATACGCCGAAGAGCTGAACCCGCAACCATCCGCGGTGTGGTCTGACCCATCCTCGGGCGCCAGCACAAACCCTTCCGCCGACACACTCGCCGATATCAAGGACACCCACGCGTTCAAACGATCATGCACTGACCTTGTCAGTGCGCTCGAGGCGATGACAGTAGCCGGATGGATCACGACCAAACCCACTGTCCCTGTTACCGAGGTCACCGACACCGAGACCTGGGTAGGTGAGGAATCCCGATGACACAGTCAAGCCCGACCAGGGCATGGACCGAGTCTCCCCGCTCGCGCTGCGAGTACTACCGGAGCGTGTGCTCGCTGCCCACCGTAATCGATCCCGGAACGGGTCGGATCACGATGCGGGCCGGTTTTGTCGGAGCGGTGATGATGCCGACCCAACTTGCCCAACAGGTCAAATCCAGCCTCGACCTTCGTGGTGTTGCTCCGTTGTCGATCATCGGCCACCCGCGCGCCGACATGTGGACATTTCTGGTCAGGGCAGACATCCGGTCGATCGGCGAACCCGCCGACATGGCACGGCTATGGGGGGCACGGGTGGTGGTGATCCGCAACGGCGACATTGCCTTGCCGTCGCCGGCACATGCCCCTCTGATGGTTCGCATATGGGTATCTCCGGCCACCGGCGCATTTCGTCCCTCGGGGGCCGTGCTGATCGAATGCGCGCTCTCGATCTTGAGGCAGAGCAGCTCGTGAACAACGGTGGCGGCCAGCGTCACTGGCGAATCGGATATTGACCGGCCGCCGAACCGCACATGTGATGACGCATTCGCTGAGAAACATTGCAGCGATTGCGTTCATCGCGATTTGGCTGCCGCTGATCTGCCACCGCCGCTGTTCATTTCGGCCCCTGTGCCGTTTTCCGTGCCGCACCTACGAACGGTTGTCCCGACAGCCCTGAGCCCAACGCACCTTCTAGCCGACCGAAGGCCATGGTGCGACGGCCAGCGGAGACCACGCCACACGTCGACCGGCCCTGGACCGCGTCAAGACAGCCCAGGCCAGCGGTTGGGCGAAGCAGGCGCCGCCGTTCGTATCTACGACCGCGACACGATCACCGCGCGCTGGCGAACGCCCCTCTTGGAGGGACCAGCGTGTCCCATCACCGCGGAACGCCACAGACACCGCCATCCGGCACATGACAACGGAGAACTCAATGAGCATCCACCAACTGGTCGTCATCGGCTACGACGAGATCGTCCGCAACAAATACATGCCCGTGATCCGAGATGCGATCGCCGAGGGCCACCTCGACTCCTGGTCGCTGATCGACCTCGAGTCCGAACGCGAGGTCATCGAGACACGCCTCGTCGGCGCGGACCCGCAACCACGCGCGAAGTTCTTCGTCCAGGCCGATAATGGTGACACAGCACTGGCCCTCGAAACAGCCCAGACAGCACTGCGCTTCCTACGCATACCCGGCTTGCCGATGCTCGCCTACATCGCCACCGAAGTCGGCTCACATGAGCAGTACCTACGCCGTTGTGTGGCCGAAGGAATCAACTCGTTGGTGGAGAAGCCAGTGCTGGCCCCCATGAGCGGTGGTGTGTTCGATCCCTCACGGATTTCGGCCACCATGGCCGAGCTGATCGCCGATGCCACAGCAAGAAGGACCCGGCACTCGGTGATGACGTTGAGCCGCTACCACAGCATCTACAACGATCGGCTCATCGCACCGCTCCGTGAACGAATGCTCGCGTGGAAGGCGCCGCTGACCTCGTTCCACCTGAGGGCCGCCGGCGGAGTGTGGAATCTCGAGCACGAATTCGTCACCCGCGACGATCACCCTTACCGCCACGGGTACGGGATGTTGATGCACGGCAGCTACCACTACATCGACCTCGCGGTCCAGGTCCTCTCACTGAACAAGCTCGTCCTGGGAAATCGGCCGTTGCGGTTGCAGCTGTGCTCGTTCGGCGCGTTTCCCACCGACCAAGGCCGCCGACTGTCTTCGCGGGCGACGAAATTGCTCAGCGGCCACTCCGAATGTGCTGTGCTGACGCGGGATCCGCGGCGCTTCGGCGAAACCGATATCACCGCCACGTTCCGGCTCGTCGACGCCGAAACCGAGGCCACGATCACCTTGGGCACACTGTCTTTCGAGCAGACGACACCATCGATTCGGAGTTGGTCGGCATTCCCTGCCGGGGTGTACAACAAGAACGGCCGGACCAGTAGCGTCGACCTCGAAGCACAGTTGTCCACGCTGTACTCGGTGCATGTGCACTGCTACGACGTACCTCGCGGACCCGACGCCGACAAGATCGGCGCCGTCGCCGAAATCCTCACCCGCGCCAACGCCTCGCTGCTCACCGAGGACTCCTACGTCACCCGCGAGACCTTCGACGGGCTCTTCCACAGCGACAGCAATCGCACCCCCATGCAGAACTGGTTGCGTGGCACCGAAACCCGCAGCCGATTGAAAGACCACTATCTGCCGATGCGGGTGACCGAGGCCCTCGCGTTGTCGCTGCGTATCCCCGGACAGATCGTCGAAATCGACGGGTTCTAGGAGGAACACATGTGCGTATCCCGCTCTCGAGACGACGTCACGACCTTCTATCTCACGGCTTTGGCCGGTACCGCCCCGACGGCGGAACGGCTCACGGCGCCGGTTTCCGACCGGTTCGCCTCCTTTCTGAACGCGCTCGATCACCGGGCTCGGCGAACCGCCCTCGACCTCGGCTACGGCATGGGTACCTACACCGTCGCCTTGGCCCGCTCGGGATTCGACGTGGTGGCCGTCGACCAGGTCCCGACGCAATTCCTGCGTTCGCGGCTATTCGGGCTCACGCATTTGACCGACCGAATCGAGGTCGTTCAACAGCGGATCGAGAACTTCTCTGTCGAACGGCAATTCGGTGTAGTCGTGGCCAAAGACGTCTTCCACTACCTGCGCCAGGATCAGGTCCGCGAGAGCCTGACCCGATGCATCCAACGTGCCCCGTCTGGCGCGGGGCATTTCCTCGAGGTGTTCACCGACATCGCCCGCACTGACCGGCAGGGCCGGCGGGTGTTGATCGAGGACGAAGCCGCCTACACCGCCGACGCGTTCCGCACCACGATCGAACGCCTCTACACCGGATGGGACTGCCACATGCGTTTGACCCGGCATTGCGAGCGCAACACCGACACTTCACACAACTACTTCGAGGCCAACAGGATCACCGTCAGCGACTACCGCACCAACGACGCCCGCGTCCGCCGATGAGCGAAAAGCCGCTCGGGTTGAGTGTGATAGTGCCCTGCTACAACAGCGGACGCTTCCTCTTGGAGGCGGTGGAATCCGTGGTGCGACAGCCGATGTCGGTTCCTTACGAAGTCATCGTTGTGGACGACGGCAGCGACGAACGCGAAACTTTGGCCAGCATCGATGCGTGCCGCGAGTTCTCGAACGTCCGCGTCGTCACGCTCGACGGCAATCACGGCGTGCAAGCTGCTCGCAACGCGGGCCTCGACAACGCCCGCTATGCCTATGTCCTGCCGCTGGACTCCGACGACCGGCTGGCCACTGACCCCGGCGTCGTCGCGGGCGGCAGCTACCCGGATCGAGCAGTGCGTCTGCTATCCACCGCGCCTCATGTGGCGTTTGTCCACACCTATTCACAGATGTTCGGCGAGTTCAGCGGATTGACGATCTCAGCGTATCCCTGCCACGAGCAGTTGATGATCCGCAAACACCACGCGCCGACGTCGATAGTCTACCGGCGAGCCGATGCCCTCACCGCGGGCGGCTACGACCCGCAGATCCGCAAGTGGCAGGACTGGGCCTTCGCCATCGGCATCCTCGCCACCCGACATAGGCGCGGCACACCCAACGACATCGTCTGTATTCCGGGCCCACTGCACGAGTACCGCGTCCACACCCGCTTCGCTCGTCTCTCCGCCGCCCACGTCGAGGAGCTGGCATCGGTACGGCTGGTAGTCGAAAAGAACCTCGACTACTTCCAGGCCGGCCTCGATGAAGATCGGCCCGCGGCCGAACTGGCCGCGTTGGTCTGCGCGAGCAAACCCGATCGGCTGACCGACCTGCTGCACATGGCTGCCGTCGACCTCGACCAGGCTCTGATGGTCGCTCGAGGACGCGCCGCCACCATGTCCAGCCCTACCGACGTCCTGGGGATTCCATGAACGAGCCGAACTCGAAACTACCTTCCACCGGCGGCCGAGAGACCAGCGAAACGCAGGCAATAAGCTGGTCAGCTGTGACCGAATCCCACCGCACTGACAGCACGGACCCCACAACCCTGCCGACGACCTTCGTACCGGTAGAGCTAGAGGGCGAGCTGTACGTACGGTGGGTAGCCAACGGCTACTTCACAGCCGACGAGACCAGCGACAAGCCCGCCTACGCGGTCGTCATCCCGCCCCCCAACGTCACCGGCCGCCTCCACATGGGCCACGCCTACGAACACACCCAAATCGACGCCATCACGCGCCGCAAACGCATGCAGGGCTACGAGACGCTGTGGCAGCCAGGGATGGACCACGCCGGAATCGCCACGCAGAACGTGGTCGAGCGAGAACTCGCCAAGGAAGGGTTGTCCCGGCATGACCTCGGGCGCGAGGCGTTCGAGGCGCGGGTCTGGCAGTGGAAGGCCGAGTCCGGTGGCGCCATCTCCGATCAGATGCGTCGCCTCGGTGCCGGCGTCGATTGGGACCGTGAACGGTTCACGATGGACGAAGGGCTCTCGCGCGCCGTCCAGACGATCTTCAAACGGCTCTACGACGACGGACTCATCTACCGAGCCGAACGCATCATCAACTGGTGTCCGCGCTGCGCGACCGCAATTTCCGACATCGAAGTCGACCACAAAGACCTCGACGGCGAGCTGGTGTCGATCCGTTACGGCGAAGGCGACGACGAGCTCGTTGTCGCGACCACTCGCGCCGAAACGATGCTCGGTGATACCGCTGTGGCCGTGCACCCCGACGACCCGCGATACCGCCACCTCGTCGGCCGCGAGATCGATCTTCCGATGACCGGCCGTCGCATCCCGGTCGTCGCGGACGAGCACGTCGACCCCGAGTTCGGCACGGGCGCGGTCAAAGTCACCCCGGCCCACGATCCGAACGACTTCGAGATCGGCCAGCGCCACGACCTGCCCTCGATGACGGTGATGGACGAGCGCGCGATCATCACCGCCCCCGGCCCGTTCCAAGGGCTCGACCGCCTCGAAGCCCGCAGCGCGGTCGTCGCCGCGTTGCACGCCGAGGGACGTATCGTCGCGGAGAAGCGTCCCTATTCCCACGCTGTCGGGCACTGCTCGCGCTGCGGCACCGTCATCGAGCCGCGCCTGTCGATGCAGTGGTGGGTCAAAGTCGCGCCGCTGACCAAAGCCGCCGGAGACGCCGTCCGCGACGGCCGCGTCGCCATCCACCCGCCAGAGCTGGCCGGCCGCTACTTCGACTGGGTCGACAACCTGCGCGACTGGAACATCTCCCGCCAGCTCTGGTGGGGACACCGCGTCCCCATCTGGTACAGCCCCACCGGCGAGACCATCTGCGTCGGTCCCGACGAAACTGCACCGGAAGGCTGGACCCAAGACCCCGACGTTCTCGACACCTGGTTCTCCTCGGCCTTATGGCCGTTCTCGACCATGGGCTGGCCCGACCAGACCGAAAGCCTCACTAAGTTCCACCCGAACAGCGTGCTGTTCACCGGGTACGACCTGTTGTTCTTCTGGATCGCCCGGATGATGATGTTTGGGCTCTACGCCACCGGGCAGCCCCCGTTCGCCGAGATCGCCCTGCATGGAATGGTGCGCGACAAGCACGGAAAGAAGATGAGCAAGAGCTTCGGCAACGTGGTCGACCCGATCGAGTGGATGGACTCCTACGGTACCGACGCACTCCGCTTCGCCCTCGCCCGCGCCGCCAATCCCGGCACCGACGCACCGATCGCCGAAGAGTCCGTCGCGGGCAGCCGCAACTTCACCACCAAACTCTGGAACGCGAGCCGATTCGCCCTCCTCAACGGCGCTACCACCACCGGGCCGCTGCCACCGGCCGAGAAACTCTCGGTGACCGACCGGTGGATTCTGTCGCGTCTGAACACCGTGATCGCCGAGGTCGACAACTACTTCGAGGACTACCAGTTTGCGAAACTGTCCGACCTGCTGTACCACTTCGCCTGGGACGAAACCTTCGACTGGTACCTCGAACTGTCCAAAGCCGTATTCGCCCAAGGTGGTTCACCCGCCGAGGCGTCCCGCCGAGTGCTGGGCCACGTGCTCGACACGCTGCTGCGCCTGCTGCACCCGCTCGTGCCGTTCGTCACCGAGAAGCTATGGACAACTTTGACCGGCGGAGAATCGGTCGTCATCGCCACCTGGCCACAAAATTCCGGCTTCCGAGACCCCGGCGCCGAGGCCACGGTTGCCCAGCTGCAGCACCTCGTTACCGAAGTTCGACGGTTCCGCTCCGAGCAAGGTGTACGCACCAGCCAGCGGGTCCCCGCCGAAATCGAGCTCACCGACGCACTGACCGGGTATGAGGCGGCCATCCGGCAACTGCTGCGCCTCGATCCCCCAACAGCCGATTTCCACTCGACCGCGGCTCTGCCGATCGGAGACTCGCGTATCAGTCTCGACTTGTCGCAAGCGATCGACGTCGATGCAGAGAAGCGGCGCCTCGAGAAGGATCTCGCCGGCGCGCTCAAGGAAATCGAGGCTGCTGCTATGAAGCTGAGCAACGACAGCTTCCTCGCGAAAGCTCCCGACGATATCGTCGCCGGCATCCGCACTCGTCATCGGAACGCCGAGCTCGACGCTCAACGAATCCGCGAGCAGCTCTCGATGTTACTCGGATAGCACTGCTGAGATTCTCGCCCGAGCAGTGAGGCCGGGCGCCGCAGCTGGGCACGGGTCGGATCAGCCTGCAGAAGCAAGTTGAGATCCTCGCGGAGCTGTGAGGCCCGGCGCCGCGACTCGCGCGGGTAGAGGGTGAAGCACTCCACCATGTTGAGATTCTCGCCGAGCTGTGAGGCCCGGCGCGGCCTGACAGCGTGGGCGCGCAAGCTGCCCATCCGTGCCAGAGTTGAGATTCTCGCCGAGCTGTGAGGCCCGGCGCCGCAGCCGCTGCAAGGCGTTCATCACCCCGGTCACCTTGTTGAGATTCTCGCCGAGCTGTGAGGCCCGGCGCCGCCACCGACACAGGAGGCACCCTGATGGCCGCACTCACCGTTGAGATTCTCGCCGAGCTGTGAGGCCCGGCGCCGCCCGGTGACGCCCGCAAGGCGTGGCGGGTCGTCGATGTTGAGATTCTCGCCGAGCTGTGAGGCCCGGCGCCGCTTGCGCTTGACGCGAATGGTGCCGATGCCCTGGGAGTTGAGATTCTCGCCGAGCTGTGAGGCCCGGCGCCGCCGTCGCACGAGGCGTGGAAGGTGCACGGCCAGGCCGAGGTTGAGATTCTCGCCGAGCTGTGAGGCCCGGCGCCGCAACCAGGCCCTCGACCCCACTGGACAGTGCGGACGAGTTGAGATTCTCGCCGAGCTGTGAGGCCCGGCGCCGCGCAATCCCATTGGTCAGATCTCCTCGGTGGTGGTGTTGAGATTCTCGCCGAGCTGTGAGGCCCGGCGCCGCGGAAGTGGTGATCATGACCGAGAACACCGATCAGCTGTTGAGATTCTCGCCGAGCTGTGAGGCCCGGCGCCGCCCTCGACTCGATGCGTGTTCAGCAACCCGAAGACTGTTGAGATTCTCGCCGAGCTGTGAGGCCCGGCGCCGCCCGCCCGCGTACAGCGCGCGCTCCCATGTCCAGCTCTCGTTGAGATTCTCGCCGAGCTGTGAGGCCCGGCGCCGCGTCGGCGAGTGGTCCGGATCGCGGTGGATCGAAATCGTTGAGATTCTCGCCGAGCTGTGAGGCCCGGCGCCGCCCGCTGATGCTCGAGCATCGCCTGCCATTGCTCCGCGTTGAGATTCTCGCCGAGCTGTGAGGCCCGGCGCCGCACGATCCGTCGCTCACCCAGGCGGGCAGCAAGTTGCAGTTGAGATTCTCGCCGAGCTGTGAGGCCCGGCGCCGCCCATGAGAAGAGTGCGGATGATCGGATCGAGGTGTTGAGATTCTCGCCGAGCTGTGAGGCCCGGCGCCGCGCTGGATGAACTGCAGATATGCCGAGTGGCTACTGCCGATGATGCCATGTGGGCCTCCCAGCTACTCCATTGTGCCTGTTCGTAACTTCGGAACCTCCCAGGGAATTCGGTTGCACCTGGGGTTCCCAGGCAGCTCGGCCAGCACGACATCAACGTGCGGATCGCCAAGGGCGGACCTCGATGCTCGCGAGGACGAGTGACAGATCGGATGTCAAAGCACGGACTGGAAGGCACTGGTATCCAGACCGGTCCCTTGACAAGATGCACGATCCCACCTGTAGGCGCCTTTCCATATTCCCAGATCTCCGCTGACCGGCTCGATAAGAGCAGCAACTTCGGGTTGTTGAACTGTTCGGCGACGCAGTTGTACGATCCACGGCTGCAGTTCGCGTAATGCTGTGCGGGCATGGTCGGTTCCCGACACCAGCATCGCCAGCCATCGGTTGATCGAATGCGCGTGGTGTTCGTCGACAATGACGACCGGCACTGTGTCGTCGTCGATCATCCGGAAGGCTTTCCTGCGGTCACGACCGGCCCCCGTATCAGGCCCCTCGGCGACACTCTGAAAGTTGAGTTTGGTCCGGTTGCGTTGAATCGCCTGGCCAACAGAATCTTTCCGGCGGTCGATCACAGTGTTGTCCAGACCGATTTTGTTGTACAGGCTGCGGTAGTAGGCGGCGAGAACGGCTTGGTTGTCGAGTTCAGGGCCGTCGGGGCCGAACATGTCAGCGGTCAGGTGAGCGGGTACGGCGTTGTCTTTCGGAGCCTTGCCATCGACAGGGTCGAAGACGACGACCACTCCCCCGTCAGGAAATTCACCGTTGCGGTTCGCGCGACCGGCCGCCTGCTGCAGTGAGTCTGCCCCTGACAGTGCCCGCCACACCGTGGGGAAGGAGATGTCGACACCTGCTTCGATCAGAGTCGTCGCCACCACCACCGTCGGCACACCGGCCTTCATCCGGTCGATGATCACCGCCAAGACTTCACGACGATGCCGAGGTGCGAGCCGTGTCGACAAATGCCACACCTGCCCTTCTCGCCGAACTTGTAGTAGGTCATAGAGGTTGGCGGCGTCGTCGATCGAGTTCACGACCACCAGTGCCTGCTCGCAGACCGCGACCTCGTCGGCGACCTGCTCCCACGTCGGTTTCGGATCGGTCCGCCACTCGTAGCGCACCCGTCGTGCCTGGTCGAACAGGGGCTGCGGGTCGGCGATCACCTCCTCGATCACCAGACGCTCCCCTGCCCCGTCCTGGCCGTTCCACACCGACAGAGCTTCGAATTCCGGTTGCGTGGCCGAAGTCAACAGCACCGTCGTACCGAAATGCTCGGCCAGGATCCGCAGCCCATCCAAGATCGGCAACAATAGCTTGTGCGGCAGCGCCTGGACCTCGTCCAGAATCAGCACCGCGTTTGCCAAGCGGTGCAGCTTGCGGAGCTGGCTGGGTTTGCGCCCGAACAACGACTCGAACAACTGCACCGTCGTGGTCACCACAAAGGGCGCATCCCAGTTCTCCGCCGCCAACCGCGCCCACCGATCCGCCGCGCCCGAGGCGTTGTCGCCATTGTCATCGTTTTCACTGCGGTAGCGGACGCTGGAGTGATGCTCGAGCACCACCTGCTCGTCCTCGGTGTCGAGCAACCCTCGATACACAGCCGCGTTCTGCTCGGTGATCGTGATGAACGGGACCGCCACCACCACCCGGCGTTTCCCGAACGCTGCCGCGTGATGCAACCCGAAACCTGCCTGCGCGAACGTCTTCCCCAGGCCCGTCGGTGCCGCTAGTCGAAATACCCCCGGTCCCCGCGACGCCGCCGCCACCGATGCCGCGTACACCTCTTCCCGCAAACCACCCACCACCGAATCACGACTGTGGGCACTGATCGCTGCAGCCCGGCGGCGTTCGAAACGCGCCACCAATGCATTCATATCGGCGTGCGCGGCAACCCGCGGGCCTGCCCAGCCCGCGCGGTGTGCGCCGGTGTCGAGGTGATCGGCATCCACCAACGCCGAGAACACCATTCGCACACGCATCTCAGTCACCTGCTGCGGCGCTGTTCGCCATCGCGTCGGCAGCAACCCCACATCACACAACACCGTCGATGCCTCAGGAACGCAACGGAAGAATCTCTCCGCAGTCACCGGCTCGCTATCGTCCGCAATCGCGGCCAGCTGGGCCTTGAACTCGGCCAGATCGGTCAACCCACCGTGATGCCCGGCGATCGTCATCGCGAACACACCCAAGCGCGGCGCCACCAGCCTGGCACCGAACTCCTTGTGCGGCACACCAACCGGCGCGTCCGTGCCATCCACGACCGCCAACCGGTCCTGCCATGTACACGATGCCTTGCCCGCGTCATGGGAGAGCCCCGCCGCGAACGCCACCTGTCCAGCGCCGAATTCCTCCGCGAACCAGCCTGCCCACCATGCCGTCGACCGGCAATGCTCACTCAAGTGATGACGCCGACCAGACACCGCACTTCGGCTGTGCGCCCAAATGTCCACAGCCGCAATCTAGAACATGGTACCGACAACCAGTCGTACAATCGGGCTTGCGTTCGACAACACCCGAGGCCCGAATTGGCCACAGCTGAACGCTCAAGCCGGTGCTGGTGGACTCTTGCGTGCTCAACGTCGCGATTCTCGCCGGCATCGACGTGAGCATCGGGACAGAGTGAAGGTTCGGCCCGCGCCGTGAGGCTCGGTGCCGCGCACCAGCAGCCACGTGTCCACGCAGTCCCGGCTGTTGAAATTCTCGCCGAGCCGTGAAGCCCGGCGCCACTTTCCGTCGTTGTAGAACTTGGGTTCCTTGGTCTTGTTGAGATTCTCGCCGAGCCGTGAAGCCCGGCGCCGCCGTAGACGCGACCCGCACGGTTCACCACAGGTCGATGTTGAGATTCTCGCCGAGCCGTGAAGCCCGGCGCCGCTAGGGATCTCGACCCCTGCCCGGCTGCGCATCGTGCAGTTGAGATTCTCGCCGAGCCGTGAAGCCCGGCGCCGCCCGACCGACCGTTTATGGTCGCGGCACCGGCCGGATGTTGAGATTCTCGCCGAGCCGTGAAGCCCGGCGCCGCTGCCGGTGGTGGTGAGGCCGTGCACGATCGAGCAGTTGAGATTCTCGCCGAGCCGTGAAGCCCGGCGCCGCGTTCGACATCGACGGGCGCCCGCTGCGCGGCCCGTTGAGATTCTCGCCGAGCCGTGAAGCCCGGCGCCGCCTGGTCGATGACGCCCGCGAGGTCACCGGTGTGACCGTTGAGATTCTCGCCGAGCCG
The DNA here is from genome assembly GCF_042650145.1 of Nocardia halotolerans. Classification (NCBI taxonomy): domain Bacteria; kingdom Bacillati; phylum Actinomycetota; class Actinomycetes; order Mycobacteriales; family Nocardiaceae; genus Nocardia; species Nocardia halotolerans. Next base: position 1,101,623 of record NZ_JBHSDL010000014.1, read on the forward strand.
TGAAGCCCGGCGCCGCTGCGCGGGTTACGCACGGAGCCGCCACGGTAGGGGTTGAGATTCTCGCCGAGCCGTGAAGCCCGGCGCCGCGATCGCGGCGGCTACCGTGCTGCCTGAATTGAGGGTTGAGATTCTCGCCGAGCCGTGAAGCCCGGCGCCGCGCTGTGCGTTCTGTGCCTGCGTTGCCGTGTCGAGGTTGAGATTCTCGCCGAGCCGTGAAGCCCGGCGCCGCCGCGACCTGGCGCCGGTTGTTCTTGGTGAATTTCCCGTTGAGATTCTCGCCGAGCCGTGAAGCCCGGCGCCGCGCAGGCAGCTCGCGCACTGAGCAGCAAGGCCCGTGTTGAGATTCTCGCCGAGCCGTGAAGCCCGGCGCCGCTCTGCGCAACCAGCATTTATGTGCGCTAGCTACCATAATTCGCGTGTTTCATCGAGTCCAGCAAGAAGTTTCCCGAGGTCGATGGTTCGGAACCTTCCAGGGGTTCGGCACGCACCCAGGGTTCCGAACCTGGCTGTTCCACGAATCACAGGATGAGTGGTCCATCGTGTGGCGGGTCGACCGCGGCTCCGAGGTGTTGTGCGGCGGTGAACGTTCCGTGGTCGAGTTGGTAGATGCGGACGCTGTCGGTCCGGTGGTCGATCGCGTGGTTCAGCGCGGCGAGTAACTGCAACCGGGTGGTCGGAGTACAGGTGACTTCGAAGACCGACTTCTGGACCCGGTGTCCGTAGCCTTCGCAGATGCGAGCGACTTTACGGAGCCGGGCAGCACCAACAGGGGTGACGGTTTCGACGTCGTAGGTGATGAGAAGTTCCATCGGTCAAGACACCGTCCAGGGGATGTAGGTGTCGGTGTCACCGCGTAGGTGTCGGGCGAGAAGGCGTGCCTGCACCAGTGGGAGCATGGCGGTGGGGATTTCACGATCGAGGTAGGCGTGGGGCCAACTCCGGTCGCGGGCCAACGACCACTGTTCGAGGAAGAATTTGCGGCCGGCGTCGGTGAGCTGGACGGCCCCGTCGGGCAGCGTTTCGGTGTGTGAGGCTTTGATCTGGCTGCGGTTGATCAGAGTCAGAACCAGCCGGTCGACCAGTAGTGGCCGGAACTCCTCCATCATGTCCAAGGCTAGGGCGGGTTTGGCGGGCCGGATTCCGTGTAGGAAGCCGATATAGGGATCCAGGCCGACCTGTTCCAGCGCGCCGTGCACGCTGCTGCGCAGCATGCCGTACCCGAATGACAGCAGGCAGTTGAACGGATCGGTCGGGGGACGTTTGCGGCGGCCTGGTTTCACCGCCGGTGCCAGCGCCGGAAGTGCTTGGAAGTAGTCGCGGGCGGCGCGCCCCTCCACACCGCGCACTTCGTCCGGATTGGCGCAGTCACGCAGGACGGTCAAAGCGGTGGCGTGCTGGTCGGCGACTGCGCGCAACGTGTCCTGGCGGGCGCCGGTGAGGTCGCGGGCACTGCGCAGGATCAGTTGTCGATAGTTGTGCAGTTTGCCCGCGACCATCGCTTTCGCCAAATCCAGGCAGGTAGCCGGGTTTTCGTGGGCGCGAGCTTGGCCCAGGCGCAGGTGCGGGTTGCCGGTGACCGGTCCGGCAACCCGTGCCAGGAACTTACCGTTGCCAGTGACCCAGGTGACCCCGCGTCCGTCGGCGGCGCAGCGGTGCATGAGGTCGTCGGTGACGGAGACGCCGTTGAACGCCACGATCTCCTCGATCCGGATCAGCGGCAGCAGATGCCTGCCCGGGCGGTCCGGGTGAAAGACGCGCAAGGCGTCTCCGTCAAGGTGCAGGCTGGTGCCCGGAGTCGTGACATACAGGGTTTTGAGCAGTTCGGTCACAGCGCTTCTCCCGCCGCACGAGGGGTGAACAGATCAACAGAGCGAGAGCTGCCGGTCTGGGGCACGCATCCCGGTGCCAGCGAACACCGTCGACACCGTCGGTCGTGCACCGCCCGTGGGAGCGCACCGGTGTCCAGCAGTGCTCGAAGCTCGGCGATAATCTCACCGACTCGGGCTTCGATGGCCGGGTCGACGGTAACGCGGTGGTGTTGGCGGTCGCGGCCAGCGAACACCTCACCGTGGGGGATGTCGCTGTCGAACATCTCCCGCAGGCACAGCACTTGCGCGGCGACCTGTAGATCAGCGGCCCCTCCGAGACGGTACGTGCCGGATTTGTGTTCGACCGCAACCGGGCCATCGCTGGTCCAGTGCACAGTGTCGCAGATCCCGTGCATCCCGAGCCGATCGGAGTACACCGGCAACGACCTCCACACCCGAACTCCGTTCCGACCGGTCAACACACCGCCGCGGTCGACGGCCTGGTGAGCCAGATCGCCGCGGACGGTGTCGGTGTTGGACTCGAAATACGCTTCCTGCCAGATCAGTACAGCCTGACGTCGACAGTAGGCATAGTGCTCGATCGCCGAGATCGGCACGCTCCAGACCTCGGCACCGTCCCCGAGCTCGTTCATCTCAGGCGAACACCTGGGTGTAGGCCACCCCGGTCGGCAGACCGTCGGTGAGGACATCGACGGTGTAGTCACCGAACCGACGCGGCGGGAGATTCGGGTCGCGGCCTTCCGCGGTGCCGACCTGGACGCGTTCGAGGAGTTTGTGGGCCGGGGCGTTACCGAAGGCGTTGTCGTGGCTGAACACGTGCAGCCCCCGCGACACCATCCTCCCCCGCGAGGCGGCGGCATCGTGGTCGAACATCATCTCCATCACCTGGTACAGCAGCTCGAAGTCCTTGGCATCGACACCAGTTTGAGTGCCGCGCGCCGCGGAGTAGCTGATCTCAGCTTTGTAGAGGGCGTAAGGGACCGTCCACTTCGACCCCATCTCCGTGGACTCGCCCTTGGCGATGTCTTCCTCGCGGGTCTGGGTGACACGGGTGATCGTGTGGGTCGCGGGCAGGATCGCATCGATCGACCGCGCCATGCCGAACTGCAGTGGCCCACGGATACTGCCCAGCGCGTTGGTGTCGCCGGTCGACAGGACCGCGCCGAACCAACGGATATCGGCATAACGGTCACACAGCCACGCCCGCGCGGTCGCGGCCTGTTCCGGAGTGATCTTGGACTTCAGTTTGAGCCCGTTGGCGGTGAACGACTCAGCCAACCGAGTGTTGAGAGCATGACCGGCCTCCACGAAGATCCCGTACCGCGGGTTGCCTGCCGCCGCCAGGGAGAGGGTGTCGCGGATCTTGCGTTTGATCGCGACATCGGTGACCAGACCGTTGCTGGTCTCGATATCCATGCGCGGCTGGTTACCGGCGTCGGGATCGCCGTTGGGGTTGCCGTCGGTCACGTCGAACATGAACACCATGTCGTGACGCACAGCAGGGTTCAGATGAGCAGAAGACATTGCCGAGTCCTTCAAAAGAGTTGGGAGAAACGGGAGCTGGCCGAGTGAGCGAAACGGTCTAGTTTTCGAGCTGGGCTTTCGCGGTGTAGCGCTGCTGGTAGCGTCCCATCGCGAACCATTCCTGCTGAACGAGGTTGCAGCGCAAGGGAGAACCGCCAGCCTCTTGGAGCTGTCCGTAGACCTCTTGAAGCTGACGGTCCCACCAGATTGCGTGAGCGTCGCCGTCACGGCGCCGGATCTTGGCCACCCATGCCGTCGACAGCCGAAAACCCTGAATCAGAGCCGGTTTAGGGCTCATGACCGCGCTGCGCAGGTACCGGTCACCGAAGGTGGCATTCACCCCGGAGCGGTCCGAACCGGACTCCGACAATTGATCATCGCCGGCATCGGTGTTGTTCTTGCGGGGCGGGTTGTGGGCCCGGTATTGCAGGTTCTCCATGACGGCGAACAAACGTCCGGCCAGATAGGCAGGCTCGGTGCAGAGGGGGTCCAGGGTTTTCGGGACGGTCATGGTGGCGCTCCTGATGTGGGGACTTCTGGTCAGTCCGAGCCGGATCAAGCTCATGCGGGTGTCGTCGAGTCTGCCGTCGCTACAGATGCGGTGGATCAGATGAGCACGCATTCCGACCGGAAGCGGCCTCCTCAGTGCCGCTGCTTCGAGCAGATGCCGCACAACATGGTTGGGCCGGTCCGGGTTCGGCCGCACGCCTTTCGGCACGAACGGCAGATACCTCTTCTGGGTGGCGTCCCAGCGGCCTAAGCACGCCGCCATCCGCCCCAAACCCTGCCACGGTTTCCCCGCGGGAATGCTGCGCCCGTCGGGCAGCGTCACCGGCTTGGAACGCCGGGGCACGAGCTCGTGGTCAGCGAACCACGCCGCAACGTTTCCGAAGTGGCTCACCATGGCCGGATCGGCATCCGCGAAAGGCATGTCGACCCACTCACGGACCAAGATCCGGGCCACCTGACCCGACACCCCCAGCCAGCAGAACCGGCCACCGTCCGGACGGAACCTCCCCTTGCCCGAGTTCACTGCCGCGAGAAACTCGCGAACGTCGGTTGAGTTGGGCTCGACCACCATCGACATGACATCCGGTTCATCGGTGTCGGTGGTCCACCACGCCAGCCGGGTGTCCTGCCCGGGGTAGGAGAGACTGTGCTCGGCCGAGGACAGCAACGAGGTGAGCCCGACAGTGATGTCATCGGCGCACCGCATACAGATCGGGGTATGGGTCAACTGCGTGGCCAGGTCGTAGCCGAATGCCGGTTCGTTGATGCTGATCAACGCCGCATCATTACTCGCCCCCGGAATCAGCCCTGCCGGGACCTTGCCCGGGATCGTGTTCGCCAACGCGCCGGTTTGCGCGCACACCATGCACAACCCGCGACGCCCACTGCCCTTGCTCGCCCCGACCCGCTCGGCCCAGAACCCCGCAACACTCGGACTGCGATGTGCGGGGACACCATTGACCGAGACCAAGACGCCGTCCTTGGCGGTCAGCTCCTCGACTTCCGCGACCTTCGCCAGCCAGCCATCGCGATAGAACCGTCGCAGCACATGTGGCACCGGATCGACCTCGGGATCGACCGAATCAGCCCATAAACACACCAACTCGACAAACGCCTCATGGCACTGCCGCACCCGCTCGGGCTTGGACTTCTCGTCACCGCGCCCGAGCACATACTGAGCGTCATCGATGGCCAGGTTCGCCGAGACTCCCACTGTCCGTGTCGAGGCAGGAACCGTATGCACCACACCACGCTTGGGCTTGTCGACACTACGTAGCGGTGACAGAACGGCGCTGACGATCTGACCGGCAATATCGGTGGCGATATCGAGGGTCCACCGCAACTCCCGATCCCGGTGAAACGCCGGCACACCGCCACGATGCGCCGCGGCGAAGTCGGTCAATCGAGTCAGCAGCATCAGAGTTGCTCCTCGGTCAACCCATGCTTGGGTACCTCCATCACACCAGCGGTCAATTTCGCCCGGAACCAGCGCGAACGACGTGGTGTCGTCGTGTAGTCGATGCTGTGCAACACCAGACCCAGCTCTGCGGAGACCTCAACGGCCGAGGAGTCGTCAGGTTGACCGAAGTAGGCGGGAAACTCACGGGTACCCAGGAACGGTTGGGAGAAGCACCGCCCCGTCTCGACCCGCCGCCGGAACTGATCCCGGTACGCCGCCTCCGGCTTGTCCGCATGCGGAAACCGGTTGATCTGCGCGTGGATCCGATACGACACATCCTTCAGGCACAACGCGTTCCGTTGCGCCCGATTCGCCGCGGTATCAACCCGGCGTCGACCCGACGCCGCGTCAGCCAGCGACACCACCTCGGTGGTTTCGTTGCGACGCAACGTGAACTGCTTGATCGGGGCCAACACCTCGATGTGTGTTATCCGGTACTCGAACTCCGGCTTCCAATACACCGCCTTGAGCGCCCCCATCGCCGCTGTCGGCGTCATCACCGGGTAACTCACCCGCTCCGCCGTCAACCCGGGCTGGGTGAAACACGCACCCGGCCCCCAAACCTGCACAACCAAGGACATCAGACCTCCGATCCGAACAAGCAAACGATGAACACCCCACAGCCCCAACACGATCCCCGAGGGCCACAGCGCCACATCATGCACGTGACCACCGACACGTTTGAACACCAAGAAGAGCAAACGGCTTCAAGCAGCGGTTATCGCGCCCCTGCCAAGCCAATCCAGGCGATCGACCGCTGGTTCCGCCATCACGTTCGCCAGGATCGCCGTCCATCAACTCCACCGACCCATCGACAATGCAAAGGCTTCCCGCTGTTGTTGAGATTCGATTCTCGCCGAGCTGTGAGGCCCGGCGCCGCCTGGATCGCCAACCGATCCGACTGGTCGTCCATCCGGTGTTGAGACTCTCGCCGAGCTGTGAGGCCCGGCGCCGCTCGGCAACCACCCCGGGAGCCGACCGGAGTTGTCGGTTGAGATTCTCGCCGAGCTGTGAGGCCCGGCGCCGCTCCGACTACGCCGACGTCGTCTATGACGTGCTCAAGGCCGTTGAGATTCTCGCCGAGCTGTGGGGCCCGGCGCCGCTGGCGGCGGATGTCCGACGTTGCTGGCGACCGACACGTTGAGATTCTCGCCGAGCTGTGAGGCCCGGCGCCGCAGCTTTTCCCGTGCGCTGGCTCCGTCACGTGATTTATCGTTGAGATTCTCGCCGAGCTGTGAGGCCCGGCGCCGCACCACCTTGTCCCTCGTCCGTCTACCCGTGGGGTGTTGAGATTCTCGCCGAGCTGTGAGGCCCGGCGCCGCCGCGGTGTGCGCCTGGTCGCACCCGGCCCGGAAAGTTGAGATTCTCGCCGAGCTGTGAGGCCCGGCGCCGCTCTTCCATTTCCCGGATCGTGTCGAACGCCTTATCGTTGAGATTCTCGCCGAGCTGTGAGGCCCGGCGCCGCTCACCGTCCAATGCCTCTTGCCGCGTCACCTGGAAGTTGAGATTCTCGCCGAGCTGTGAGGCCCGGCGCCGCACCGAAGCACGGTCAGCTGCCCCTCGGTGAGGTCGTTGAGATTCTCGCCGAGCTGTGAGGCCCGGCGCCGCTCTGAATGACCTGCAGATATGCAGCAAGGCTACTGCCGATGACCTGCAATCGACCTCTCCGATACCGCGCTGTGCCTGTTCACGAGTTCGGAACCCCATAAGGATTCCTGTCGCACCTGGGGTTCCTAACCGCTCGCCGAGATGACGTCCAAAGACAGACTCAAACCTTAACGTGCCCGACACCAGAGTCCATCCTGCTAACGACCGTCGCACGCACTGGCAGGCTGTTAACCACTGTCCCCCGATCCTGCAGCAGCCCCATGGACGACACCAGTGAACAGACCCCCGCCCGCAGCGACGAAGCCGCCGACCACCCCGGTGGCGGCACCGCACCCGCACCATCCTGATTACCGCCACGACCCCGGCGCTCGTCTACCTCGCCGAAGGAGCGCTCATCAACTCGGCGCCCGCTGACCAAATGGCTGTGGTAACCATCTCGCGTCAGCGCTAGTCAAGTTCGTACCGATTACCGAGGCTATCCGGATCGATTCTCTCGGTGGATATTTCAAACATGTCGCCAGCAGCCTGCGCGGCGCTTTGTTCTCTCCGGATCGGTGGGCCAACCGCCCGTGTGCCAGGACAAAATTTGGAATCACCGGGCAAGTGCCAAGGAGATCGGGTACCGAATCTATTTGTACGTGAAACAGGTCTGTCACGAAAGAGCCGGAGGCCAGGATGCTCGCGCGGTCAGCGCCCACGCTCGTGGCCGCGCGGGTTCTCGCGCAGGGCACTGCCAATGGCATTCTCATCGCGCGGTTCCAGTCGGCGAGGGCGCTTCTTGCCCGGTTTCGCTGATAGGCACCCGACCGGCTCCGGTTCCGTCGTTGCCACCGGTGGTTGCGAGGTCGTGGTCGGCTGTTGGACGGTCGCACTCGGCTGCTCCGGTGGTGGTAGCCGTGTCCACCGGTTCCGTTGCGCCCGACGGCGGCTGCGTGGGCTTCGGTGGATGTGATTCGCGCTGCTAGTATCTGCGGCATGTCAGCCGCTTCGTGCTCGGCCGCTTGCGCGGCAGTGACCAGGATGTCCCGCTAGCGGCGGGACGTCCGGCTCACAACACACCTCACCTGGAACGTCCAGTCGCTTCGTGATTCATCCGGAGCGGCCCTTTGTGCTGCTCGTAACTCTTTTGAGCGACGGAGCAATAGATGCGTTCAGGCATTTCCCCTGATACCCGCGGGCTCAGCCCCGCCCCTGTGCGCGTATGGCTCGTGCTGTGCGCGATGTCCATGCTGCAGTTCTTCATCGCGGTCGACGTGACCGTGGTCAACATCGCGCTGCCATCGATCGGCGCGGACTTCGGCGTCGAGGGCCACTCCCTGACCTGGGTCGTGGTCGGTTACACCGTCACCGGCGGCGGGCTGCTGATGCTCGGCGGCCGGCTCGGTGACCTTCTCGGCCGGCGCAGCACCCTGCTGGTCGGCACGACCCTCTTCGGCGCGGCTTCCGTGCTGGCGGGGCTGGCCCCGTCCTTCCCGGTCTTGGTCGCCGCACGCTTGCTCCAGGGAGCCGGCGAGGCCGTCGCGCTGCCCGCGGCGATGGCGACCATCGTGCTGCTGTTCCCTGAGGGCCCGCGCCGGTCGCGCGCCCTGAGCGTGTGGGCCGCCGTGGCCAGCTGCGGCCTGGTGCTCGGGTTCGCCCTGTCGGGAATCATCACCGCCCACCTGGGTTGGCGCTGGATCTTCCTGATCTCGGTGCCGTTCATCCTGGTCGTGATCGTGGCCGCGCTCGTCCTGATCCCGGCAGACCGGTCCGCGTCTCGTGAGCGGGTCCGACTGGACCTTCCGGGCTCGCTCCTGCTGACCGCGTGCCCGTTGTTGTTCGTCTACGCCGTGGTCGAGGCGGCGGAGCCTGCTGCCGATCCGTGGGTGAGCGTGGTCGCGCTAGTCGGCGCGGCGCTGGCCGCCGTCGGGTTCGTACGGGTCGAGTCGATGTCGCCGAATCCGCTTGTCCCGCTGACGTTCTTCGCGGACCGTGCTCGGCTGCGGGCGAACCTGACGACGATGCTGCTCAGCGGTGCGTTGTCGACCTCGTTCCTGCTGTTCACCTTCTACCTGCAGGACCGGCTCGGTATCGGGCCGCTGGGGGCAGGCCTCACGATGCTGCCACTGGCTGTCGCGCTGATCGCGGCATCGGTGCTCGTGCCCCGGCTGCTGGGACGCTGGGGCGCACGTGCGTGCGTGCTGGTCGGACTCACGGCTGCTGCGGGCGCGATGGCTGTGGTCGCATTCGTGGCGGTCCTGGGTGGTGGGGCGGTATGGCTGCTCCCGGCGATGATGCTGATCGCAGCGGGTATGGGCTTCGGACTCGTTGGTCTGCAGTACATCGCGGTCAGCGGGACCACTGACGAGGACGCCGGGATCGCTTCCGGCGTCCAGCGAGCAGCAGACCAGTTCGGCGGAGCAGCCGGTGTGGCTGTCTACGTAGGTCTCGGGTTCGCCCCGGCCCTGCACGGACGGGACCCGTTCGTGATCGCCGCGGTACTCGCCGTCGTCGGGCTGATCGTCGGTGCCATGATCATCTCCCGCTCGCCGGACACCGCGGTGCGGCAGCCGCAGGCCGAGTAGCAGAGCGGGCTGCCGTGCCGCGCCGAGACGGCTGCGGCGCGGCAGCCACTCTGGGTTCGCGTCTCGCTGGGGCACTGAAAGGCCAGTTCAGGGGCCGATAAATGGGTCTGAGCTCTTGCCTTCCAGAGATCACACGCTTCGGACGAGGTTGGTTGGCCAGGCGCTTTGGCATCTGAGTTCGCCCTGCTCAGAGGGGCGGCTCAGCCGAGGAGGAAAGGTGTTGGGAGGCGTCGTGGTCGTGCGTGGGGATCAGGCGCATCAGGTGGCGTGCGAGGTGCAGCCTGTGCAGCGTGGAGAATGCCGCATCTCGATCGAAGTCGACCTGCGCCAAACCCCCAGGAAACGAAGGCTTCTGTCGAATGCGGTCGATCTGCTCGTAGTGCCAAGCGGCATCTCCGGCGATCAAAACCCAGCCGCTAGGCGTGCGGGCAAGGACGCCGATGCTGCCGGGAGTGTGGCCGGGGAGGTCGACGAGCAGTACCGAGGAGTCGCCGAACAGGTCATGCGATGCCGCAAATGAGGCGACCGGTGGGCCATCCAGGTCATAGGTGACGACCGAACGCCCGTCAGTCAGGGCCGTCCGAACACCTCCGACGGGCGGGCGCTCGGAGCCGAGGACCCAATCCTTCTCGATCCCGCGGAGATACACCGGCAGTTCAGGCATATCGAGCAGGCCACAAACATGGTCCCAATGGGCATGCGTAGGAAGTGCGAAATCCGGCCGGAACCTCGTGGCGAGAAGTGAATCGACAGTCGCGATCGTTGCGGCAGGAGGGGTGGCGACCTTGCGCACCAACCAGGGGTGCTCCTTCAAAGCCTTGTTCCGCGCATCGCGGCAGTACGCGGGATCCACGAGGAAGGTGGCCTCTGGATGCTGGACCACGTAGGTCGTGAGCGAGGTCCGAAGCCGCCGCCATGGCGGTGCTCCCTCGATGACGCCGACCGCGGGCACGATTCGTGGCACCTGTGGCAGCGCTCGGACGGTGACGGTGCGGGTGCCGGGCGGCAGACCGGCATCTACGATGCTGTCGAGCAGTCGCTGGTCCGCCGGCCGAGGGCGCACAAGCCCTCGGGCAAACCCCGCCATCGCGCCGCAGACTTCGTGTGGGGTGGGCGACTCGGGCAATTCCCGAGTGGCAGCGGTTGCGTCATGTGGCATCTGACCGTACTTCCTGTCGCGGTTGTCTGTGGTCGGCGACGCTGTAGCCGAGCACCTGACGGGCGTGCCCGTCACGGGTTGCACAGAGGGACATGACGCCTCGCCCCGGCCGCTGCAACTGCGACCCGCGGAAGCCTTGCTGGCCAATCTTCCATGCCGATCACAGAATGCGCTACACCGCAGCGGATTTCGCAGCACTCGGCGCATCGCTGGGTGTGGCCTACGGTATCGGCCCCACCCGAGCCGAGGCCGGACGCCAAGCCTTCGACAGGCTCGCCGAGAACCAACCGGAGGCGATCTCGGCACCATGAACGGCAGTCCGCTGCCCCCTGGGCTTCGGCCGCCTTCCGGCGTAGATTTCGACTGGACGAGCAGTCGACTCGAAGGGGTGTCAACGATGCGGGCTCTACAGCGAATTCGGAACTACACCAAGGTGATCGGGCAAGCCAGGCGTAATCGTGGGGACCTGGTCGGCTGGCTGGGACGGCGGCCGCAGATCGGGGTGGCGACCGTGGGGTACGAGACGGCGTTGTTGTTCAGCAACAAGCTCGATCCACGGCTCAAAGAGCTCGCCGAGCTCAAGACGGCGGGGCTGGTGGCCTGTCAGTTCTGTCTCGATGTCGGTTCGGCGCTGGCGCACACCAGCGGGCTGACCCGGCAACAGATCACCGATCTGCCGCGCTACCGCACCAGTGATGCCTACAGCGAGTTGGAGAAGCTGGTGATCGAGTTCGCCGAAGCCATGACCGTGACGCCGGCGGTCGACATCGACGACCTGCGCTCGACGCTGCTCACCCACCTGACGAAGACGCAGCTGGCCGAACTGGCCGCGACCATCGCCTGGGAGAACCAGCGGGGCCGCCTCAATCAGGGGCTCGGGGTGCAGCCGACGGGAATGGCCGACGGCATGGCGTGCGCGATGCCGGAGCCGCCGCGCATCTCTTAGGCCCAGACCGCGCTCGGATGCGCCGGTCCGGGCCCTCGATATCAGGGGTTAACCTGGGATGATGAGCGATGCAACGGTGCCCGGTGGTGTGGTGCACGAGTTGCCCGCGGATCTGCGGGCGGCGTTGAGCGCGAACGAGGTGGCCCTCGCGGCGTGGCACGACATCACCCCGCTGGCGCGCAACGAGTTCATCTGCTGGGTCGAGGACGCCAAGCAGGCGGCGACGCGGGAGCGGCGCATCCGGCGCACGCAGCAGGAGCTGGAAGAAGGTCAGCGCCGACCCTGCTGCTGGCCGGGTTGCGCCCATCGCGAGCGAACCGGCAGATAGCGCCCATCCGGCCCGGGTGGCTGGCCGAAATCCTTCCGTCAAACAGCAGCTGTGCGGCAGTGACCGCCCGGACGGAAGTGATGGAAGACCATGCGATCTGTACGCAATTCTCTGATGGCGGCTCTGCTGCTCGGCTCGGTGGCCGGTGTGGCGGCCTGTTCGCAGGACAACGAGGCGGAGACGACGACTCCCGCCGGCACCGCCGCGGCATCGTCGGCGATGACCACCCAGGCGGCCGCGGGCCCGGTCGGACCCGGCTGTGCCGAGTACGCGGCCCAGGTGCCGTCGGGCCCGGGATCGGTGGCGGGGATGGCCGAGGACCCGGTGGCCGTGGCGGCCTCCAACAATCCGATGTTGTCGACGCTCGTGTCGGCGGTGTCGGGGCAGCTCAATCCGGAGGTGAACCTGGTCGACACGCTCAACGGTGGTGAGTTCACCGTCTTCGCCCCGGTCGACTCCGCGTTCGGCAAAATCGATCCCGCCACCATCGAGTCGTTGAAGACCGATTCGGCCACTCTCACCAGCATCCTGACCTACCACGTGGTGCCGGGCCGGATCGAGCCCAAGCAGATCCCCGGCACCCATGCGACGGTCGAGGGCGCCGAGGTCGAGGTCAGCGGCTCCGGCGACAACCTGACCGTCGACGATGCGAAGGTGCTGTGTGGTGGTGTGCAGACCGCCAACGCCACCGTCTACATGATCGACACCGTGCTCATGCCACCGGCGTGATCGCCCAGGCACCGGCGCGCGGCCTAGGCTCGGGAGAAGAATTTCGTCGTCGCACCCATCCGCCGCGGTGGGTGGGCCGAAATCCCTCCCATGCGCATGGAAGCAGGGGCCCAACGATGACGAATGTCCCCGGATCTTCGCCGATCCGCTTGCGATCGGTGCCCACCGACCGGCCGCCCGCCTGTCCCACGGACCGTGGGGCGGATCGGGCTGTGCAGGCTCGGCTGGTGACGCTGCTCGACGACATCGCCGCGGGCAGCCGGCCGGCGTTCACCGAGTTCTATCGCGCGACCAGTCCACGGGTCTTCGGGCTCGCGCTGCGGGTGGTGCGCAGCCATGCCGTCGCCGAGGAGATCGCGCAGGAAGTATTCCTGCAGGCCTGGTCGTTGGCCGCGGACTATGACGCCGACCGGGCCAGCCCGATCGGCTGGCTGATGATGCTCACCCATCGGCGGGCGGTGGACCGGGTGCGCGCCGAGCAGTCGGCCACGAGTCGTGACCTGGTGTTCGGGCACTGCCACCTCGGCCGCGACCACGATGTGGTGGCCGAGGCCGTGACCCAGCGACTCGACGAGCAGTCGGTGCTGGACTGTCTGGAGACGATGACGACCCTGCAGCGGGAATCGGTCGCGCTCGCCTATTACAGCGGGCGCACCTATGTCGAAGTCGCCGAGACCCTGGACGTGCCGTTGCCGACGGTGAAGAGCCGGATCCGGGACGGTTTGAAAAGGCTCGAGAATTGTTTGACCGGAGGGACTTCCCGATGAGCGAGACAGATCGGCGGACCCCTTGGTCGTGGTTCGACGAGGCCTACCCCTACGCGCTCGACGCGCTCGACGACCGGCAGCGCCGTGACATCGACGAGCGGCTACAGGCCGCCGGCCCCGATGTGGCCGCCGACTTCCACGCGAATGTGCGGCGGATCCAGGAAACGCTCGCCGCGCTGACCGCCATGGACGTGGTGACACCGCCGGCCCGGCTCGAGGCCGCGGTGTTGCGAGCGCTGGACCAGCACGATGCCCGTCGCCTGCGTCCGGTACCGGGCGTACGGCGCCCGGTGACCAGGTGGCTCGCCACGGCGGCGGCCGCGGTGGCGATCGCCGGTGCGGCGGTGGGCATCACGGTCGTCGTCGACCGGGCGAACGACCCACCCGGCACGGTCACCGCGCAACAGGTGCTCGACCGGCCCGACAGCCGTGAGAGTTCGGCGCCGGTCACCGGCGGCGGTGAGATGACGGTGCACCTGTCGAAGGAGCTCGGCGCGGCGGCGGTGGCGTTCCATGATCTGCCCGCTCTGCCCGCAGACCGCGCTTATCAGTTGTGGCGGGTGCCGTCCGGCGGGCAACCGCAATCGGTGGCGGTGCTGGCCGGACAACCCATGGTGGTGACGTCGGTCGAATCGGCAGACGTGCTTGCCGTGACCGTCGAACCCGCGGGTGGTTCGCCGAGCCCGACGCTCCCGGTGCTCGCCGGTGTGACGGTCAGCTGAACCAGCCTGCGGCGGCCGCGCGCAGCCATATCTTCAGGAGGTCAGCATGATTCATCACGCACACCGGCGGCCGGGGCGTGGCGCGGCCGCGGCGGCAGCCACGGTGGCCGCGGCCGCCGTGCTCGCCGTCGGTCATCTCGTGGCCGTGTTCGTCGCCCCCGCCGCGTCGCCGTTCTTCGTGCTCGGCGCCACGGTGGTCGACAACACGCCGAAGTGGTTGAAGGACAGCGCTATCCGCTGGTTCGGCGCCAATGACAAACTCGCACTAGCGATTTCGATGGCAGTGGTGATGGTGCTCGCGGCGAGTCTGCTCGGTCAGCTCGCCCGGCGCCGTTTCGCTGTCGCGGCCGCCGTGCTCACCGCGCTCGGCGTGACTGTCGCGTTTCTGGCGGTGGGCCGCCCCGCTGCCACAGCCTGGTTCGCGGTTCCCGCCCTTGCCGGAACACTCACCGGTGTGGCCGCACTGGCCGTGTTGTTCCTCGGTTTCGCTGGTTCCGCGCAGCCGGACGAGCGCCACGCGGGACCCACTCGTCGCGGTTTCGTGCTGGCGCTGGCCGGGGTCACCGCGGGCGTCGTCGCGGCAGGCGTGGCCGGGCGCTACCTGGCCACCCGACTGCGTGATATCGGTGCCGACCGCGCCGCGTTCCGCCTGCCCCCGGTCGCGAAACCCGCACCGCCCGTGTCGGCGGGGATGGATCTGGCAGTACCCGGGATCACCCCGTTCGTCACCGATGCCGACGAGTTCTACCGGGTCGACACCGCGCTACAACTGCCGTCGCTGACCCGCGGCGAGTGGCGTTTACGCATTCACGGCATGGTCGAACGCGAGATCCGGCTCGACTTCGACGAACTCGCCGGACGCGAAGCGGTGGAGTCGGTCATCACGCTCACTTGTGTCTCCAACGAGGTCGGCGGCGACTTGCTCGGCACGGCACGCTGGACGGGATACCGGCTGGCCGATCTGCTGGCCGAAGCGGGCCCCTCCCCCGAAGCCGACATGGTCCTGTCCCGCAGTATCGACGGTTTCACCGCGAGCACACCGCTGGCCGCCCTCACCGGCAATCAGGACGCGTTGCTCGCGGTGGCCATGAACGGGGCTGCCCTGCCGGTGGCGCACGGCTATCCGGCCCGAATGATCGTGCCCGGGCTGTACGGGTATGTCTCGGCCACCAAGTGGGTGGTCGATCTGGAGGTGACCCGCTTCGATCGCGTCGAGGCCTACTGGACCCAGCGCGAATGGGCACCGCGGGCACCGATCAAGACAGCGTCCCGGATCGACGTCCCCGCCGCATTTGCGACCCTGTCCCCGGGTGAGGTGGTCATCGCCGGTGTCGCCTGGGCGCAGGGGCGCGGTATCGCCGCCGTCGAAGTACAGATCGACGACGGTGCCTGGCAGCGGGCCACGCTGGCCGAGGCGTACTCCCTCGACACCTGGCGTCAGTGGGCCTGGCGGTGGGATGCCCTAGCCGGCACCCATTCGCTGCGCGTGCGCGCCACCGACTCCACCGGCTACGTCCAGACCGACGAGCGGACCACACCCTTTCCCGACGGCGCCACCGGTCAGCACAGCCGTGTGGTCACCATCCGTTGAGGGCGGGGCGCTCAACGCGCGATCGACATCGCGATGCCGTCGAGGATGTCGTGTTCGCTGACGACGAGTTCGGTGACTCCGGCTCGGGCGGCCAGTTCGTCGGCCAGCACTTCGGTGATCACCGCGCCACCGCCGATGACATCTACGCGGCCGGGGTGCATGGGGCCGAGGGCGGCGCGTTCGTCGTGGTTCATGGCGACCAGGCGGTCACACACCTGATGGACTGCGTCGAGGCTCAGGCGGGTGAGATGCACTCGCGCCGCGTCGTATTCGGGCAGGTCGAGGGCGACGGCGGTGATGGTGGTCATGGTGCCCGCCACACCGACCCAGGTGCGCACCTTGTCGACGGGGACCTTCGTGAAGGCTTCGTCGAGCTTGTGCTGGGCGAATTCGCGTGCCGCGGAGATTTCTCCGGCGGTCGGCGGGTTGCCGGGGAGGCACCGTTCGGTGATGCGTACGCAGCCGATATCGGCGGAATGGGCGGCCTGCACACCGTTTTCGTCGCCGACGACCAGTTCGGTGGAGCCGCCACCGAGATCGACGACGACGAAAGGCCCCGCGTCGGCGGACAATTCACCCACAGCGCCGGCGAAGGAAAGGCGGGCCTCCTCGTCACCGGTGATCACTTCGGCGACCGCGCCTTCGACCACACGCCCCAGTTCGGTGCGGGTCATCGAGAAGAAGTCGTCGCGGTTCTCGGCATCGCGGGTGGCCGAGGTGGCCACCATGCGCACTCGCGAAACTCCTTGCGCCAGCATTACATCCACGTATTCGACCAGCGCGGCGCGAGTGCGTTCGATCGCCTCGGGAGCGAGCCGGCCGGTGGCGTCCACACCCTGGCCGAGCCGCACGATGCGCATCTCGCGGTGCACATCGGTGAGCCCACCGTCGGCGCCCACTTCGGAGATCAGCAGACGGATCGAGTTGGTGCCGCAGTCCACTGCGGCGATGCGCTCGCTCATGAGTATTCCTCCAGGTCTCGACCGGTTGCTGACCGCGATTATGCCTGCTCGCCACCCTCGGCGGGCCGAGCAGCCAGGATCGTGACAGCGCGGCCCATGGGGCGGGCTGCGCTGTACGCCGGACCTCGGCGTGTGTATGCCCGCCCAGGGCCGGACCGAACCGCCGAACCCGCGAGCGCATGCGGCAGCCGACGAGCAGACCCGCCGAACCTCCGGGCGCACACGTCGGCGGGCGTTCAGTCAAGCCGACGGGCAGTCAGGCTGGCAGTCAGTCGGGCCGACGGGCAGTCAGCCAGGCCGGCAGGCAGTCAGTCAGGCCGACGGGCAATCAGTCGGGCCGACGGGCAGCCAGTCAGGCCGGCAGCCAGTCAGTCAGGCCGGCAGCCAGTCAGGCCGACGGACACTCAGTCAGGCCGGCGGACACTCAGTCAGGCCGGCGGACACTCAGTCAGGTC
Source organism: Nocardia halotolerans (assembly GCF_042650145.1). Lineage (NCBI taxonomy): Bacteria > Bacillati > Actinomycetota > Actinomycetes > Mycobacteriales > Nocardiaceae > Nocardia > Nocardia halotolerans. The sequence continues at coordinate 1,118,776 of NZ_JBHSDL010000014.1, forward strand.
GGCAGGCAGCCAATTCTCAGGCCGGTTCGTCGGATGTACGGGCAGTCGGCCAGTCGGCGGGAATGGCGGTACCGCGCAACCCGGCGTCGGCGGCCAGCGCCACGGACTCGTCCCCGAACGGGTTCACGCCCGGCCCCTTGGCCAGTGAATGCGCGATCAGCACGTGCAGGCACTTCACCCGGTCGGGCATCCCGCCGCCGCTGAAATCGGTACCGAGGGACTCGATCTCGTCGCGTTCGGCGAGGTAGCTCTCGTGCGCGGCGCGGTAGGCGGCGGCCACCTCGGGGTCGGTGGCGAGACGTTCGGTCATCTCCCGCATCACCCCGGCCGATTCCTGCCTGCTCGCCTCCGCGGTCAGGCGCGGGTCGGTCAGGTAGTAGAGGGTGGGGAACGGGGTGCCGTCGGGCAGGCGCGGCGCGGTCTTCACCACGGCGGGCAGGCCGTCCGGGGTGCGGTAGGCGATGGCGAGGACACCGCGCGGCTCACGGCCCAACTGCTGGGCGATGATCTCGAGGTCGCGCTCGTTCGGTGCGGTCACCTTGGTCCTTCCGGAGCTGGTTCGGAAATGCTGCGCCACAGGTCGGTGTACCAGGGGTCGGGCGCCGCGGTGCGGGTGCTCATCGGCGGCGGCGCGGGCGCCTCGATGCCGGGGACCTGCACGATGTAGGGGGTTTCGCCGGGCATCACCAGGCGCAGACGTTCGCGGCCCTGGGAGCGGATGTAGGCCGGGTCCTGCTGTTTGGCCCGGCGGTCGCGCAGGGCCGCCAGGTCGGCTTCGAGTTCGGCGCGCTCCTCGGCCAGGGCGGCGGCCTCGGCGCGCTGACTGAAGTAGGTGCGCGTCGGCACCGCCAGGGTGAGCGCCAGCCCGCAGAGCACGGCCGCCAGGATCACGGCCTTCCCGGTCGAGAGACCGAGGATGGTGTGTTCGCTGCGTGCCAGCTTGCCGCTGGGTTTGCGCTTGGTCGCGGCGGTGCCGGGCTTGCGCCGGGTGGTGCGTTTGGTCGCGGCGGGGCGACCACGGGTGTCGAGATGACTGGGGCGAGAGCGTGCGGTCCGCGACGTGCGGCGGTCACCTCGTCCACCCGGACTGGTGCCACGCGCACGTCGCTCGCTCATTCGCTACCGCCCCGTCATCTCCACTGGTGCTGTCAGAACTCGCCGGTGAACCTCGGGAAGGCCACGTCGCCGGCGTAGCGAGCCGAGTCGCCGAGGGCGTCCTCGATGCGCAGCAGCTGGTTGTACTTGGCGACGCGCTCCGAACGCGCGGGGGCGCCGGTCTTGATCTGACCCGAACCGACCGCGACCGCGAGGTCGGCGATGGTGGTGTCCTCGGTCTCGCCCGAACGGTGCGACATCATGGTCTTGTAGCCGTTGCGGTGGGCCAGCTCGACCGCGTCGAGGGTCTCGGTCAGGGTCCCGATCTGATTGACCTTCACCAGCAGCGCGTTGGCCGCGCCCTTGGCGATGCCCTCTTCGAGGCGCTCGGGGTTGGTGACGAACAGGTCGTCACCGACGAGCTGCACCTTGTCGCCGATGGCGTCGGTGAGCGCGACCCAGCCGTCCCAGTCGTCTTCCGACAGCGGGTCCTCGATGGAGACCAGCGGGTACTGGGTGAGCAGTTCGGCGTAGAACTGGCCCATCTCCTCGGCCGTGCGTACCTTGCCCTCGAACTTGTAACCCGTTCCGGCGGTGTAGAACTCGGTCGCGGCGACGTCGAGCGCCAGCGCCACATCGGTGCCCAGCTTGTACCCGGCCTTCTCGATGGCGATGCTGATCAGGTCGAGCGCTTCCTTGGTACCGGCGACATCGGGGGCGAAACCGCCCTCGTCACCGAGACCGGTGGCCAGGCCCTTGCTCTTGAGCACCGACTTCAGCGAGTGGTACACCTCGGTACCCCAGCGCAGTGCCTCGCGGAAGGTGGGCGCGCCGATCGGGGCGACCATGAACTCCTGCACGTCCACGCCGGTGTCGGCGTGCGCGCCACCGTTGAGGATGTTCATCATCGGCACCGGCAGCACGTGGGCGTTCGGGCCGCCCAGGTAGCGGAACAGCTCGAGCCCCGAGGACTCGGCCGCACCACGGGCCACGGCCAGCGACACACCCAGCAGGGCGTTCGCGCCGAGGCGGGACTTGTCGGGGGTGCCGTCCAGGTCCAGCAGGACCTGGTCGACGGTGCGCTGCTCCACGGCGTCGAGGCCGATGATGGCGGGCCCGATCTCGTCGAGCACACCCTCGACGGCCTTGCTGACACCCTTGCCGCCGTAACGGTCGCCACCGTCACGCAGCTCCACGGCCTCGTGCTCACCGGTGGACGCGCCCGAGGGCACGTCAGCCCTGGTCAGGGTGCCGTCGTCGAGGGCGATCTCGACCTCGACAGTGGGATTGCCGCGCGAATCCAGAATCTCGCGAGCTCCGACCTGTTCGATGATGGCCACGAAAACGACTCCTTACGACGGAAAGGCACGGTTATGTCTCACGGCTTGGCCCGTGCGCTGACGAGCCTATCGTCTCGGCGGGGTGGTCAGTAACCGGCACTCCGGGCACTCGGGAACTAGGCGCGGCGCCCGATGCTGTACGCCGCGGCCCGATCACGCACCACATGCATGTACTTGTTCGACTGGTTGTAGGCGAACAGGGCCCGCTGCCAGCCATCGGCCGAGGTCAGGTTACCGCCGCGGGTGCACAGATAGCGGGCGGCGGTGAGCGCGGCGTCGTCGATGTTCTGGGGGTCGACCACGCCGTCGCCGTTGGCGTCGACGCCCCAGCGCTGCCAGGTCTCGGGGATGAACTGCAGTGGTCCGACGGCGCGGTCATAGGTGGTGTCGCCGTCGAGGCGGCCGCCGTCGGTGTCGCGGATGTCGGCGTTGCCGCTGGTGCCGTCGAGTGCGACGCCGATGATGGCCGGGCGCACCACGCCGTCGGCATCGATGCCGGAGCCGCGGTGGGTGCCGTGCGCGCTCTCCACGCTGGCGATCCCGGCGATGGTGGTCCAGGCGATCCCGCAATCGGGCCGCGACTTCGCCAGCACCGCGGCGGCGTACCCGTAGGCCTCGAGCGCCACCGGTTCGATACCGACCGCACGGGACTGCTCGTCGGCCCATCCGCGCAGCTGCTCGGCCGCGCGTCCCGGCGCCTCCACGTCGATCACGGGCAGCGGGACGCCCGGGCCCGGCGGCATGTCCTCGGGGACCGGCGCGAGCGAACTACACCCCGCGAGCAACGCACCGACCGCCACTGCGGCGAGCACGCCGACTTTTTGCACTGACACCTTTTCAATCATCCAGATCGGACGCGGTTTCCGCACATCTCACAGCGACTTCTCAGCTGCGCCGGTGGGATCCGAACCGGGGCCGCCCGAGCGGCGCGCGCCCCCGCCGGCGCCGAGCCGCGACGCTCAGCCGACCGTCGCCCGGAACAACTCGGCCGCGGCGTCGGCGGCGGGCTCGATCAGCCGCGGATCGTCGTAGAAGTCGATCTGACCGGCCGACTCCAACCACAGCTGCGACTTCGGTGAGGTCACCGCGGCGGCGAACCCGCGCGCCCAGGCGGGCACGAGAGCGTTCTCGGAATGGACCAACAGGAACGGGACGGTCAGCCGGGCAGCTGCTTCCCTGGCATCGAAACCGGGCGAGTGTTCGTAGGACTCGACCGCGAAGCCGTTCGTGTAATTGGGAACGGCCCCGCGCGCGGTGCCGTAGTACTCGTAGGCCTCGACCAGCGGCATCGCCACATCGCCACCGCCGTCCGGTGACACCGCGGGGATCGTCTCGGCCTCGCCGGTCGCGAGACGTCGTTGCCCGGCGCGACGACCCCGTTCGATCACGGCCGGATCCGGCGGCGCCGACGCCGTGTCCGGGTACACCCCGGCCACCCCGGCGAAAGCCTGGATCCGCGCGTCGTCGGCGACCGCGCGAGCCATGTACCCCGCACCGGCGCACACGCCGAGGGCGACGATCGGCGTTCCGGCCAGCCGCGCGTCCTCACCCAGCGCCGAGATCGCGGCACCGATATCGGCCGCTTTGCCCAGCGGGTCCTCCAACTGCCTTGGTGTGCCCGCACTTTCGCCGAAGGTACGGTGATCGAAGGCCAGCGCCGCGAATCCGCGCCGCGCCAGCGCTTCGGCGTAGACCCCGGCTGCCTGCTCCTTGACCGAGGTGAGCGGACCGGTGGTGACCACGACAGCGGTCGGTGGATGCTCGGGCAGGTAGAGCGAACCGACGAGCTGATCGCCGTCGCGGGTGAAAGTGAACCGAACCGATTCGACTGTCGTGACTTGTACTTCGTTCGTCACAGGAATGGACCTTCCGTTGCGGTGAAAGGAGCCCGGACGAGTGGAAACCCGCGCGCCGCGCCTCGACACGACCGTAGGCTGCGGTGACGAGTATCGGTAGAAGGCACTTCACGGTGCCCTTCCGAAGACGGAGGAAACGATGGCGGTGTCGGTGCCGGATGTGCTCGTCGAGTCGTGCGCGACCAGACAGGCGCTCGAGCGGCTGGCCGCCAAATGGCGCATCCTGCTGATCTACGCCCTCCTGGACGGCCCGCACCGCCCGGCCCGGCTCCGGGATCGGCTGCCCGGCATCACCCAGAAAGTCCTGACCGAGACCCTGCGCGGGATGGAGGCCGACGGGCTGATCGTGCGACACGTGTACAAGACCTCCGCCCCGCAACACGTCGAGTACGCGCTCACCGAACTCGGCAAGTCTCTGGAGACGCCGTTGGCCGCGATCTGCGCGTGGGCGCTGGAGCATTCGCCGCCGGCTGCCTGAAACGGTCGTGCATGCACCGAAGTCCGCGAGGCCGAGCACGGTGGTCCTGCCGAGGACCTGCACCGCGGCCCCGACAAATCCATGAAGGCAAGTGGGTGCAACGGCCAGAAGATCTCACGCTTTCGGGGCGCACGGGCCGTAACCGAAACCACTGTCGCGCCGTGAGTCACCGGAGCGGCGCTGACGGTCGGCGTCGGGTACGCCAGCACCATGTCCGGTGTGATCCGCCCGACTGCCGCGGCTTCGACGAATTGGGCCTCGTAGATGCACACCAGCGGCCTGGGACCTCGGTTGCGGCGTACGAGCCGACGAGGATCGCGGCCGCGAGCGGTTGTCGGCTCAGCCGATCAGGTCTGCGGTGGCCTGATGGCTCGGTGCGGCGAGAACCGCTTCCGGAGAGCCGGTTTCGACCACTCGGCCGTGATCGAGCACCAGTAGTTCGGTGCAGTGCCTGGTCACCAGGGCCATGTCGTGGCTGATCATCAGCAGTGCGGTGCCGTGTTCGGCGCGCAGGCGATCGAGCAGGGACATGATGGCGGCGGCGGTGGTGGCGTCCAGGGCGGTGGTGATCTCGTCGCAGATCAACACGGCCGGCTCGGCGGCGAGAGCTCTGGCCAGCGCCACGCGCTGACGTTGACCGCCGGAGAGTTCGCCGGGATGACGGGTGGCGAAGTCGGCGGGAAGGTCGACATCGGCCAGCAGGGATTCGACCCGCGCACCGACCTCTGGTCCGGGAACGCGGGCGATCCGGCGCAGGGGGCGCGCCAGCGTCTGTCCGACGGTGCGATGCGGATTCAACGCGGCGAGCGGATTCTGGGTGACCAGCTGAATACCGTTCGGCGCGGCCTTGATCCGCCGTCGCCGCCGTACCGGGATGCTCGTGCCTCGCAGTTCGAGCGTCCCGTCCGTGGCGGTGTGCAGACCGGCGATCACCCGCGCGAGAGTGGTCTTTCCCGCACCCGACGGGCCGACCACCGCGAGTGCGGCACCCGCGCCCACATCGAGGTCCACGTCGGCGAGGATGCGATGGTCGTCCACCTCGACGCTGATCCCCTTGGCCTGCAAGGTGAAACCGGTCTCTGGAGCGGTGGTTTCCGAGCGCGGCTGGTCGAGGACCGCACCGGGAGTGGTGCGAGTCGGCGGTTTGCCGTTCGTCGCCGGGATGGTCGGTGGATGCACCTCCACAACCGCGTCGGCGATGGCGTGGACGGTGGCGGTGTCGTGGCCGGAGAGCAGGACCGCGGTGGACTCGGTGACGGCGAGGTCGGCTATCAGGCGGGCGATTTCGGTACGCAAGGCGCCGTGCAGGCCCGCCAGTGGTTCGTCGAGGATCAGGACCGAGGGCCGGCGCAGGACAGCGCGGGCGAGGGCGACCCGGCGTTGCTGACCGCCGGAGAGACGGCCACAGCGGCGGCGCAGGAAGGTGTGGTCGAGGCCGACCAGATCGAGGACGGCTCGACGCTCGGAATCGGAAGTACTGGGCGCGGCTTCGGCGAGCAGGGTGCGGACCCGCAGCAGCGGGTTCAGTTCCGAACCCGGGTCCTGTCCGACATAGGCGACCCGCTCCCGGCGGAAGGTGCGCAGCGCACCGGCGTCGAGGGCGAACACATCCTGCCCGGCGACCAGTACGTCACCGACTCGGCCGGCGCCGGGCGGCACGTCCCCGAGCAATGCCCGCATGGCCGTCGACTTCCCCGCCCCCGACGCCCCGGTCAGCGCGGTCACCGTTCCCGCCTTCAACCGGAACGACAGCGGCGCGAGCAACACCGCCCCGCTGTCCGCGACCACCGACAGCCCCTCCACCACCGCGGGATCGCCCACATCGACAACCGCGTCAGGGCCGGCAACGCGTCCGGCGACTCCCGCCGAGTCAACGAGGGCAGCAGTGCGTCCGGCGGCGGGTCGGGTGCGGCGGGTGGGGGTCGTGACGACCAGGTTCACACCCACCGCGACGATGGCGATGGCGGCGCTCGGGGCCAGTACCGCCCCGGGGTTGAGGAGCAGGCCGGAGGCGTTGTCGCGGACCATGAGTGCCCAGTTGTCGGCGCCGAGGGCGGGGACGCCGAGGAAGGAGACCGTGCTCACCAGGTAGATGGCGACGACGAAACGCAGGCCGAGCTGGGTGGTGAAGATCGAACGCAGGTTGGGCAGGATCTCGCGGAACACCAAGTGGGGCAGTGACTCACCGCTCGCCACGGCGGCTTCGACGTACCCGGTGGCGGCGATCCTCGCGGCCGCGGCGGCGAAGATCCGCGCACAGTAGGGCACGCCGAACAGCAGCGAGACCGCGATCAGGGCCGCCACCCCACCCTGCGGCCATGCGGTGAGCACCAGCAGGATGCCGAGCACCGCGGGCAGCAGGATCACCAGGTCGCCACCGAGTTCGATGGCCGCACCCGCCCGCGGTCGCACCGCCGCCACCGCCCCCAGGACCGCGGACAACACCGTCACCGCCACCGCGATAACCGCCGCGACCACCAGCAACTGCGCACCACCGGTGAGCAACAAACTCAGCACATCCCGCCCGAGCCGATCCGTCCCGAGCACCGCACCCCCACCCGGCCCCGCAAACGGCATCCCCACCGCCCGCTCCCCCGCCCCCGGCACCACCAAAGGCCCCACCACCCCCACCACAACAACAACCCCCACACCCACACCCACCAACCACCGCCACCACACCCGACCCCACTTGGGCATGCGTCCACCAGGCTCTGATGTAAACATCGCCCGAGACCGATTCGCCATCAGAGCCTGATGATCTTGGTCCGGCGGCTGGGGTGAGTGCGTCACGCGACCTCCAGTGGTGTGGCTGGTTCGGCGGCGTGGGTTGGAGTCGCCAGTGGTGTGTGATGGGGGTCGGTGGGATGGGTGGTGGGGGTCATCGGGCACCTCGGGCGGCCCAGGTGCGGACGAAGTCGGCGGCGGCGAGGAGCACCATGATGACGATGGCGGTGAGGGCTACCACCGCGGCGACGGTGGCGGTGTCGCGGTCGGCGACCGAGCCCGCGAGGACGGCGCCGACGCCGGGGTAGTTGAACAGGGTCTCCACCACCAGGGCACCACCGAAGAGCATGCCGACGGAGGTGGCGTAGCCGGCGACGATGGCCGGGGCGGCGAAGGGCAGCATGTGGCGGAACAGGACGGTGTGGGTGGGGAGTCCGTCGAGGACAGCGCTGTGCACGTGAGGGGCCGCCGCGACATCGAGCAACGCCGAGCGCACCACCCGGGTGTTCCAGCCGATCTGCGGTATCGCCAGGGCCAGCACCGGCAGCACCAGCATCTCCGGGCCCGCAGGGAAACCGGACCGGTCGGTAATGGTGACCGCGGGCAGCCAGCCGGTTGCCAGCGAGAAGATCAGGATCAGCACAGTGCCGCACACGAATTCGGGAACGGCGACGGCGATGGTGCTGGTGGGTTGCAGAATTCGGGAGCCGAGCGCGGTGGGCCGCATCGCCCACCAGCAGCCCAGCCCCAGCGACAGCACCACGGTGAGCAGCAGCGCGAGCCCGCCGAGCAGCAGGGTCTGCGGGAACTTGTCGGCCAGCATCGCCCCGATCGAGTTGCCGCGCGCGCTCTGCCCGAGATCACCGGTCAGTACGCCGGTGAGCCAGTGCCAGAACTGCACCGGCAGCGCGCGATCCAGGCCGAGCTCGTGTTCTTTGGCCGTGAGCTCGGCCTGCCCGGCTTCGCGGCCCAGCGCCGAGCGGGCCGCACTGCCGGGCAGCAGGTCCACCGCCACGAACACGATGGCCAGCAAGCTCACCAGCAGGGCGACGCGGCGCAGCACCGGCAGGGCGAAGGTGGTCACGGCGTTCACGCCAGCCAGGCGCGTTCCAGCTGGACGCGGGCGAAGCCGCCCAGGGTCGGCAGGCCGCGAACCGAGGCGGCGGCGATGTCGACGCCGTCGGCCATGCCCCACACCAGGTAGCCGCCGCGGTCGAATTCGATGCGCTGGATCTCCGTGAGCGCGGCGGCGTACTCGTCGCCGGTGACGGCCAGGGCTTTCGCGGTGGCGGCGTCGAATTCCGGGTCACGGAAAGCGGTTTCGTTGCGATTGGACGCCGAGGTCATCAGCTTGTCGGCCAGGAACAGCACCGAATCGTTGGTGCCCCACGACACCGTGTACAGCGGTGCGTTCAACCAGGTCCGGTCGTAGAAGGCGGCGGATTCGACCACTTCGACGTCGAGCCGGACACCGATCTCGGCGAGCTGAGTGGCCAGCACCCTCGCCGATTCCACCTCGCCCGGCACCTCGGCCTTGGTCACGATGGGGTAGCTGCGGCCGGTGTCGAACTTCGCTTCGCGCAGCAGCGTTTTCGCGCGGTCGATGTCGCGGTCGCGGCGCAGCGCGGTGTCGTAGAGGGGGTCGGCGGTGCCGAGTACGTCGGCGGCGACGGTGCCGTAGCCGGAGTGCACCTGGTCGACCAGGGCGCGGCGGTCCACGCCCAGGCGCAGCGCGGTACGCACCCGGGCATCGGCGAAGGGGCCGTCGGCCGCGCGCATCGCCACGCCCAGCATGGTGTCGTTCGCGCGGCGGATCACCTGTAGGTCGCCGCGCCCGGCGGCGGTGCGCCCGGCGATGGCACCGACATTGGAGGCGAGGTCGATCTGGCCGCCCAGGGCCGCATTGCCCAGTGCGGTGACGCTGTCGAACATGGTCACTTCGATGGCGTCGAGCAGTGGTGGGGTGCCGTGCCAGTGCTCGTTGCGCACCAGGCGGGCGTTGCCGCCCTGGTAGGACTCGAGCCGGAACGGACCGGTGCCGATCGCGGCGGTGAAGTCGGTGGTGCCCTGCGGGACGGTGAAGGTCATCAGCCGAAGCAGCAGCGGCAGCTGGGTGTTGGGTGCCGGCACGGTGAACACCACTCGGTTCGAGCCGTCGGCGACGATGTCGTTCTCGGCGACCGGCATCTTCGACGCGCCGCCGACCGAGCGCAGCCGCCGCATCGACCACACCACGTCGTCGGCGGTGACCGGAGTGCCGTTGTGGAATTTCGCGCCCTCGGCGATGGTGAAGGTCCAGCGGCGGTTGTCGGCGTCGGCTTCCCAGTGCGAGGCCAGTCGCGGGGCGACGTTCGGGTCGTCGCCGGGCACGGTGAGAGCGTCGTAGACGAGCGAGGCGATCAGGAAGTCGCTGTCGTTGCTGAGGTTGGCGTGCGGATCTCGTTCGCTGCGGGCGGCGGTGCCGAGCGCGCCCACCCGCAGGGTGCCGCCTTCGGTGGCCGGGCCGTCGGAGTCCTGGTCGCCGGTGCATGCCGCGGCCAGCAGCACGGCGGTGAGCCCGATGCCGGACCGGAGTAGCTGCCTGCGTGTGAAACCCATCGTGTTTCCTCCTCGAGCGGCGGGCGCCGAACCCCTTTCCGGGCACCGCAAACTAGGCGAGGCTAGCCTAAAACAGTGGCCGGGTGGTGGGCTTCTTTTCGAGCGAGACCGTTCTGTGCCACCGGCGCACCCACCCCGATCAGCGCGGCCGCCACGGCTTCGGGTAGAAATCCGGGTTATATACATAGGCTATTTGCCATGCACGCATATTAGGTAAGTCTTGCCTAAATAGATATCAGGCATTACCTTCGCTCATCGAGTCTCCAACCACCCGCGTTCGACCGATGCGAAGAAGGGATGGCCGGTGAAAGGCGTTCTGTCCGAACGTATAACGCTTCACCTGCACGACATCGAACACCGCGAGCTCGACCCCGGCGCCGCCCTGGCTGTCCGCGCGCTCGCGACCGACATCCGCCACCGACTAGGTGACACACTCCACACCACCACACTGCACGACCCGGCACTGATCGACCGGATCGAGCAGCGCGCAGGCGAATTACCCAGCTCCGTGCGACACGCCGTGCGCCCACCCGCCACCGACGCCGGAGCCACGGTACTGCGCGGCCTGCCGGTCACCGACGCCGAATTCGGCCCCACACCGCCACATTGGCACGAGGCCGCTACCGGCGCGGCCGACCCCGCGCACTCCGGCTCGCTCGAACTCGACATCGTGCTGATGCTGCTCGCCCGGTGCGCGGGCGAACCGTTCGGCTGGCAGGGGCAGCAGAACGGCAGACTGGTCAACAACATCGTGCCCGCGGTGGGCCACGAGGACGAGCAGTCCGGCGCCAGCAGTTCCACCCTGCTCAGTCCGCACACCGAGGACGCCTTCCATTTCGAACGCGCGAATCTGCTGATGCTGACGTGCGTGCGCAACCCGGATCGCGTCGCCACCACCATCTCCTCGGTACGCCAGACGCAGCTCGCCGAATCGGAGCTGTTGACCCTCGCCACTCCCACGGTGCCGATCCTGCCCGACGTGTCCTACGGCACCGGCTTCGATCAACCCGCACTTCCCTTACCCACCCTGTGGACAGACGAATCAGGCTGTGTGACAGTGCGTTACGACCCCGCCTACACCCCCATCGACGACGCCGACCCGGCGTACCGAGCCGCTTATGCCCGGCTCACCGCCGAGCTCGCCCGGGTCTGCCACGCGCCGGCGCTGGCGCCCGGGGAGATCCTGCTGATCGACAACGACGTGGCGGTGCACGGGCGGGTTCCGTTCCGCGCCCGCTACGACGGCACGGACCGCTGGCTCAAACGCATCAACATCCGCCTGCCCGAACGTCGCCGCCGTGCGCAGGAAGCGTCCGAGAATGGGTACGGGCAAAGGGTGGTCGCGCCGTTCCGGGCGAGCATCGATCGGACAGCAGAGCAGGGCAGGGCAGATGAACGAGGATCCGTTGAACAACCGTGACCGCAGTATTCCGCTCCGGGTGCTCTCGCGCCGCGATCTGGCCGACGTGCCGATCACCCCGGTCGAAGTCGTACGAGCCGTCGAAGAGGCCTATCTCGCCTTCGCCGCGGGTGAATCCGACAACCCGCGCAAACTGAGCGTCGCCGATCCGGGCGGCTCCTCGGTGTCCTACGCGATGCTCGGTCGCGACGGCCGGCGTCGCGTGGTGGCGATGAAGACCTCCTACAAGTTCGACCCGGGACACGACCGCAGCACCAAGCGGTACTACACCACCATCACGCTCTACGACGACACCACCGGCGCCCCGATCGCCATGATGGACTGCGCCAGGGTGGGCGCGCTGCGCACACCCGCGGTCTCGGCGCTGCTGGTGCGCGAGACGGTGCGGCGCGGGGCCGAGAGCGCACTGCTCATCGGCACCGGCACGCAGGGCCGCAACGCGCTGCCGCACCTGCTGGCGGTGAATCCGCAGTTGCGCAAGCTGATGGTCTACGGCACCCACCCCGAGGGGTTGGCAGCCGTGCGCGCGCAGCTGGCCGAACAGGTACCGCACGCGCTGCTCGAGCAGGTGGACGACCCGTATGCGGCGGCCGCCGGTGCCGATGTGGTGCTGGCGACGGCCGGACCCGGCACCGAGATCGCCCTCGAGTCCGAGCATCTGGCACCGGGTTCGGTGGCGGTACTCGTCGGCTACGGGCTGGCACCGTCGACCCTCGCCGAAGCCGACCGGGTGCTCGCCACCAGCGCCGCGCAGATGGCGTTGACCGGCACCGACATGGCGGGCCCCGACGGCACACTGCGCCCGGTCGACGCCGAACTACCGCAGGTGCTCACCCGCACCGCCGTGGCCCGCCGCAGCGAGGACGAGAAGATCTTCGTCTACAACAGCGGGCTGGTGCTCACCGATATCGCGGTCGCGCATGCGTTGGCGGCCAGGGCGATCGCCGAGGGTCGCGGTACCGAGGTGCCACTGTGGGACTAGGTGATCGCCCCGGTGACGCAGTCGGCACGGCATCGGCCGAGGCCCACACTGCCGGACCCACTTCGCAGCCGGGCCCGACGACGAATCCCGTCGGGCCGCTGCCCGTGGGCGGCACCGATGTTGCCGGCGGCGCCGAGCCGCCCGGCCGAACCCGCACCGGCGACGCTCGCGCCGGCACCGAGCCGACCGCCCTGACGCCGGCCGGCAACGATCGACCACCGCATTGCGCACCGCCGATGCCCGCGCTCACCGACGCGGTGGAGCGTCGGCTGCTCGCTGATCCGCTGCTGCTCCGGGATATCGCCGAGGCGGTGGGCGGCCCGTTCCATGTGCTGTTCCCGGAACGAGTTGCCCGGAATATCAGCGCTTTTCAGCAGTCGTTCCGCGCTGCCGGTGTCGATGGGTTCATCTATTTCGGCAAGAAGGCGAACAAGGCGGGGTGTGTGGTGCGGACCTGCGCTGAGGCCGGTGCGGGTGTCGATGTCGCGAGCACCGGCGAGCTGACCGCGGCATTGGGTCAGGGTGTGCGCGGCGAGGACCTGATGGTAACCGGGCCGGCGAAATCCGATGAGCTGCTGTGGCTCGCGGCGCGGCACCGGGCACTGATCGCGATCGACGCGATCGACGAGCTGGACCGGCTCACTGCCCTCGACTTGCGCGCCCGGGTCTTGCTGCGAATCCTGCCGGAGGGGGTGACGAGCCGGTTCGGCCTCGACCGTATGGAACTGAAGCAGTCCATTCAGGCGATCGGCGCAGGCAGCTCGATCACGTTGTCGGGCTTCAGTTTCCACCTGTCCGGCTACGACGCGGTGGCCCGTGCCGAACAGGCGGCCGTATTGGTGGGCCACTGTCGGCGGGCACGGGCCGGTGGCCATCCGGCCGACATCATCTCGATCGGTGGCGGTTTCGGTGTCGACTATCTCGACGCCGAATCCTGGGCGCTGTTTCGAGAGGGGCTCAGCGACAGGTGGTTCCACGGAAGCGCGCCTGCCGACGACTACTACCCCTACCACTTCCCGACCCCCGGTGCGGCCATGCTCGATGCCGTCCTCGCACACAATGGCCTGGCCGAACTCCTGCGCGAGAACGCGATCCGGCTGGCCGTGGAGCCCGGCCGCGCCCTGCTGGACCGGGCAGGCAGTTCCGTATTCGGCGTGCAGGGTGTGAAAGCCCGCACAGCACAGGATGATCCGTACGACATTGTCACCGTCGACGGCACCAGCCTGAGCCTGTCCGAGCAGTGGTTCGGCAGTGAATACCTGCCCGACCCGATGCTGTGGCCCGCACGTTCGGGTCGACCGACCCCGACCTGTGTGGGCGCCGCCACCTGCCTGGAATCCGACCTGCTGAGCAGGCGGCGCATCCCGCTGCCACGTCGCGCGCGGATCGGCGACCTGCTCGTCTACCCGAACACCGCCGGGTACCAGATGGACTCCAACGAATCACCGTTCCACGAACTCCCGCTGCCACCGAAGGTCGTGGTGCGCGAGCACGCCGACCGGTTGCGCTGGACCCTCGACGCCACTTCCCGCTGATCCATACCCGATGGAGGAACCCCCCATGGCTCTCGTCACGCGCGTGACGGATCTGATCGGCCGCACTCCCCTGTTCGAGCTCGCCGTCACCGATACCGGCACCCGGCTGCTGCTCAAGCTCGAACAGTTCAATCCGACCGGTGCCGCCAAGATCAGAATGGCCCGTTCGATGGTGCTCGACGCCGAGCGGCGGGGTTTGCTGCGCGATGGCGGGCATATCATCGAGTCGACGTCCGGTAACACCGGGCTCGGCTTGGCGGTGGTCGCGGCCGAACGTGGCTATCGGTTCACCGCCGTGGTCGACAACCACGCATGTAAGGACAAATTGCGCGCGATGCGGGCCATGGGCACCGACCTGGTGTTCGTCGCCGACGACGGCGACGGTGAGCTGGCCACCTCGGCACGAGAGGACCTCGCCGAGGCGATGGCCGCCGCCCGCGACGACGCCTTCTTCACCGAACAGCACAACAACAACGCCAATGCCGTCGGCTACTACGCGGTGGCCGAGGAGTTGCTGGACGAGGTGGAACGAGTCGATATTCTGCTCTCGGCGGTGGGTACCGGTGGCTCCCTGTTCGGGACGGCGACCCGGTTACGTGAGCTCGGCAAACCGGCCAGGGTGATCGGTGTCGAACCGGTGGGTTCCATCGCGTTCGGCGGGCCGGGCGGCCCGTACTGGCAGTCCGGCACCGGGACCCCGCCCGGCGCGACCATCGGCACCGCGGTCGACTACAGCCTGCTCGACGAAGGCGTGAAGGTCGGTGACGTCGACGCCTTCGCCACCGCGCGCGCCGTCGCCCGGACACACGGTCTGCTGCTCGGCGGTTCGGCGGGCGGTTCGGTGCACAATGCCCTGGCACGGCTCGAGGAATTCCCGGCCGGGTCCACCGTGGTCACCATCGTGTGCGACGGTGGCGAGAAATACCTGGACACCGTGTTCGACGACGACTGGATGAGCGCGCGCGACCTGCTCGACCCGGCCGCCGAATGCGAGGTCACCACCCTGCTGCGGCGGTACTCCCCGCTGCGGCACCACGACGAACTGATGGAGGTCAGGTGAGCGCGAACGCGCCACATGAGCAGCCGGCCCGCTACGGAGCGGCGGCGTGATCCGCACCGGAGCCGACAACACCGCACTGGCCAGGTTGGCGACGCCGATCGCGTTGACGCAACTGGCGCAGATCGCGGTATCGACCACCAATCTCGTGCTGATGGGCACACTCGGTGTCGCCGAGGTCGCCGCCGGTGGGCTGGCGCTGGTGCTGTTCAACCAGATCCGCACGATGTGCGTCGGGCTGATCACCGGGACCGGCAACCAGATCGCCGGTGCCCTCGGCGCGGCCGGTAAGCGCGGTGAATCCGCCGACGACGAGGTGCGCGGGGTGGTGCGCGCGGCTTTCGTGATCGCCACCATCGCGGGCCTGCTCGGCGGGGCGCTGCTGATCGGGCTGGGGTGGGCGCTGTCGTGGCTGGGGCAGGACGCGGCCGTGCTGGAGCTGGCCCGGCCGATGATGCTCGCGCTGGCGCCGGGCCTGTTGCCGTGCCTGTGGTTCCAGGTGCTGCGCCAGTACAGCGTCGGCCTGCAACGTCCGCAGGCTCTGCTGCTGGTGACACTGGGTTCGGTGGCGCTGAACCTGGTGCTCGCGCTCACCTTCATGCACGGCTGGGCGGGGCTGCCCGCGTTCGGGCTGACCGGTATCGGTATCGCCACCTCACTGGTCTTCCTGATCACCTTCGGCGTGTTCTGGGCGATGGTGCGCCACGACGAACAACTCGGCGCCACCCTGCCCAGCACGCCGTGGCCGGTGCGCTGGTCGATCGTGCGCGACGAGTTGCGCCTGGGCACCCCCATCGCCCTGACCTACGGTTCCGAGGCGGGCATGTTCTCGGTGCTGGCGCTGGTGATGGGCAGTTTCGGACCGGCCGCGCTGGCCGCGCACAATGTGGTGTACCAGATCATCTACATCGTGTTCCAGGTCGCGATCGGCCTCTCGCACGGTGCGTCGATCCTGGTCAGTCACTCGGTCGCGCGCGAGGAGGTCGACCGGGCCAAGGCGCTGGCCTGGCTGGCGCTGCGCCACGCCGCGGTGCTGGCCGCGGTCACCGGCGTGGTCTACGCGCTCGCCCCGGACCTGGTGCTCGCGCCGTTCCTCGACGCGAGCGACACCGACACGGTGGCGATCGCGCACACCCTGTTACTGATCGGCATCGTGCTGCAGTTCTTCGACGCCGCCCAGAACATCGGCACCGGCCTACTGCGTGGTCTGAAGCAGACCTCGGCGGGCTTCCGGCTCTCGCTGGTCGGCTACTGGGGCGTCGGTCTCCCGGCGGCGCTGCTGTTCGCGTTCCCGCTGAACCTGGGCGCGGCGGGCGTGTGGTGGGGTCTGACGGCCGGGCTGGCCACCACCGCGGCGCTGATGCTGCGCAAGTACTTCAGCCTGCTCGACTACGCGGGCGTCACGGATCCGCGCCGCGTTCCCGCCACCCAAGCGGGATGATTCCCGGCCACGGCCCGCGGCCGCACCCGGCCCGGAGGTAGCGCGGCGAACAGATGTAGCGACCGGTCAGCCGCCGCCGCGTTCACGAGGAGATCGTCGGCGGCGGGGCTGACCGGTGGCCCCGCTGGGGGCCACACCTACACAGCTCAGATGTTCACGCCGTAATCGCGGGCGATCCCCGCGAGGCCGGAAGCGTAGCCCTGGCCGATCGCCCGGAACTTCCACTCGTCGTTGTGGCGGTACAACTCGCCGAAGACCATCGCCGTCTCGCTCGACGCGTCCTCGGACAGGTCGTAGCGAGCCAGCTCGAGGCCGGTGTTCTCGTCGGTGACGCGGATGTAGGCATTGCGGATCTGACCGAAGGACTGACCGCGGGCCTGGGCGTCGTGGATGGAGACCGGGAAGAAGATGTTGGTGATCGACGGCGGCATGGCGGCCAGGTCGACGTTGATCACCTCGTCGTCACCGTCGCCCGCGCCGGTCAGGTTGTCGCCGGTGTGCTCGATGGTGCCCTCGGGCGAACGCAGGTTGTTGTAGAAGACGAAGTGCTGATCGGAGAGCACCTTCAGATTGGTGCCGGTCGCCAGCGCGCTGGCGTCGAGGTCGTGATCGGCGCCGGTGGTGGTGCGCACGTCCCAGCCGAGCCCCACCGCCACCTTGGTGAGATTGTCGCTCTGCTTCGACAGCGAGACGTTGCCGCCCTTGGCGAGTGTGACGCTCATGAAAACCCTTCTGTCCGGATGATGATCAGTGCTCGTGCTCGGCCCAGGAGCGCAGGGTTTCCACCCGGCCCTCCAGGGCACGCAGTTCGGTGTCGTCGAGGACCGTGCGCTGGATGCCGCGGTCCACGGCGAACGCGGATTGGCGGTGATCATCGATCACGTCGACATCGATCTGCACCGCGGTGTAATCGTCGGCTCCCGGCATCTGATCGGCGCGCACCGTCGCCCGGCCCCGCGCGCACAGCGCCACATTGCCGCCGCCCAGGATCAGCAACGCCACCTCGGGCCGGGCCCGCAACCGGGCCAGCGAGCCGCGGTCGGACTTCAGGCTGATGAGGATGCGCCGGTCACCGGCGCGCACCGGCCACGAGACCGGAATCGCGTGCGGGGCGGGATCGGTGGTGACCAGTACCGCGATGGTCTCCTGCGGCCATACCGGCAACACGTCGAGCTCGGGATGCTCGGTCATCGCATCGTGTTCTGCCGGATCGACTTCTGTTGCCATCTACCTCACCTCGACGATCGTCGGACACCACGTGTGTGCCGCCGCGGACGGCGGACCCGCTTCCGAGTCTAAAGCGGTGTGCCACTTGCGCGCTGGCTCGTAGGTGATTGTCCGCGCAGATCTCAGCAATGTCTCAGCCGATCGATGATTAACCGGTGGATTGCTGGGTCGGCCAGTAGGTGTGCCAGTCGGTGGGCGCGAGCGGCAGGCGCGCGCCCCGGTCGGCCTCGGCGGCGTCCTCGGCGGCGCGAACGGCCGCGGCGAAGGCGACGGCGGCCTGGCGCAGACGCTCCTCCGCGGAATCGGGACCGCCCAGTTCGATCACGCGCAGGCTGTCGGGCACCAGCGCGTCGGGCAGACCGGCCCGGCTGCCGCGAGACCGGATCTTCTCGGCCAGGGCGAGTGCGGGCTGGGCCATCGCGATCCCGTCGAGACAGGAGCGACGCGCCTTCTCCGCGGATTTGCGCTCCTCCCAAGCCTTTTCCTGCGCGGCGATCTTGTCGGCCACCGAAGCGCCGTCGGGCAGTTCGGCACCGGCGAGGTGCGGGCTGCGGTGCACGAGCTTGCCCACCAGCGCCGCCGCCACGTCGTCTACGGTGAATTCGCCTGCGGCTTCGGCGATCCGGGAATGGAACAGCACCTGCAGCAGCAGATCACCCAGTTCCTCTTTGATGGTCTCGTAGTCGCCGGCCTGGATGGCGTCGAGCAGCTCGTAGGTCTCCTCGAGCAGGTACGGGCGCAGCGAGTCGTGGGTCTGGGTCCGCTCCCAGCCACCGAACTGCCACAACCGGTCCATCACCTCGACCGCGTCGGCCAGACCCGCCGCGACCACCGCGGTATCAGCCGCTTCCCGCGCACCCGGATCCATCAGAGTGTGGCTTCCGTGGGCACCGAGAGATCGACCATCCCCTTCGGCTTCCCGTCGAGGGCCAGCAGCAGGTCCGCCACGAACTGCAGCACCGTCACATCGCGCACCCGGTCGGCGCCGATGCTGTCGGTGATCCGGGGCAGCGGCAACTGCACCAGACCGCTGGCCGGCCGGTAGGTGGCGCTGGGGTAGATCCGCTTGAGCCGCATCTGCTTGGAGTCGGGCAGGTTCAGCGGCGCGATCTTGAGGGTGGACCCGGTGACCACGATCTCGGACACCTCGTATTCGCGGGCGAGCAGGCGCAGCTTGGCCACCGACACCAGCCGGCCGACCTCCACCGGCAGCGGCCCGTACCGGTCAACGAGCTCCTCGATGACCGCGGCCAGCGCCGTGTCGTCCTGCGCGGCAGCCAGTTTGCGATAACCCTCGAGGCGCAGCCGGTCGCTGGCGATGTAGTCCGGTGGAATGTGCGCGTCCACCGGCAGGTCGATGCGCACCTCCTTGTTCTCCTCGGTGACGATCGGCTTGCCGTCGGCGGCGGCGCGATAAGCCTCCACCGCCTCACCCACCAGCCGCACGTACAGGTCGAAGCCGACACCGGCGACATGACCGGACTGCTCGGCGCCGAGCACATTGCCCGCGCCGCGGATCTCGAGGTCCTTCATCGCCACAGCCATACCGGCGCCGAGGTCGGAGTTCTGCGCGATGGTGGCGAGCCGGTCGTAGGCGGTCTCGGTGAGCGGTTTCTCCGGCGGATACAGGAAGTAGGCGTAACCGCGCTCGCGGGAACGCCCGACCCGGCCACGCAGCTGGTGCAGCTGCGAAAGCCCCAGGGAATCGGCGCGCTCCACGATCAGGGTGTTGGCGTTGGAGATGTCGAGGCCGGTCTCGATGATCGTGGTGCACACCAGCACGTCGTATTCGCGCTCCCAGAAGCCCTGCACGGTGCGCTCGAGCTGGTCCTCGTGCATCTGCCCGTGCGCGACCACCACCCGCGCCTCGGGCACCAGGTCGCGAATCTTCTTGGCCGCCTTGTCGATCGAGGACACCCGGTTGTGCACATAGAACACCTGGCCGTCACGCATCAGCTCGCGGCGGATGGCGGC
The DNA here is from genome assembly GCF_042650145.1 of Nocardia halotolerans. Classification (NCBI taxonomy): domain Bacteria; kingdom Bacillati; phylum Actinomycetota; class Actinomycetes; order Mycobacteriales; family Nocardiaceae; genus Nocardia; species Nocardia halotolerans. The sequence goes on from NZ_JBHSDL010000014.1 coordinate 1,138,503, forward strand.
GGTGACCTGCTTGTCGTTGTAGGCGCCCACATAGGTGAGCACGGGGTGGCGTTCCTCGGGCGGGGTGAGGATGGTCGACATCTCGCGAATGCCCGCCAGGCTCATCTCCAGGGTGCGCGGAATCGGGGTGGCCGACATGGTGAGCACGTCGACGTGGGTGCGCAACGCCTTGATGTGTTCCTTGTGCTCGACACCGAAGCGCTGCTCCTCGTCGACCACCACCAGGCCGAGGTTCTTCCACCGCACCCCCGTCTGGAGCAGCCGGTGGGTGCCGACCACGATGTCGACCTCCCCGTCGGCCATCCCGGCCAGGATCTCCTTGGACTCGGTGGTGTCGGTGAACCGCGACAGTCCCTTCACCGTCACCGGGAACCCGGCGACCCGCTCGGTGAAGGTCTGCAGATGCTGCTGGGCCAGCAGGGTGGTGGGCACCAGCACCACCACCTGCTTGCCGTCCTGCACCGCCTTGAAGGCGGCACGTACGGCGATCTCGGTCTTGCCGTAGCCCACGTCGCCGCAGACCACGCGGTCCATCGGAACCGGCTTCTCCATATCGGACTTCACATCGGTGATGGCGGTCATCTGGTCGACGGTCTCGACGAACGCGAACGCGTCCTCCATCTCCTGCTGCCACGGCGTGTCCGGGGCGAAGGCGTGCCCCGGCGCGGCCTGACGGGCGGCGTAGAGCTGCACCAGTTCCCCGGCGATCTCGCGAACCGCCTTGCGTGCCTTGCGTTTGGTGTTCGCCCAGTCCGAACCGCCGAGCTTGGACAGGCTGGGCAGCTCGCCGCCGACGTAGCGGGAGAGCTGATCCAGCGATTCCATCGGCACGAACAGCCGGTCGCCGGGCTGACCACGTTTGCTCGGCGCGTACTCGATCACCAGGTACTCCCGGCGCGCGCCGCCGATGGTGCGCTCGATCATCTCCACGAACCGGCCGATGCCGTGCTGATCGTGGACCACCATGTCGCCGGCCGACAGCGCCAGCGGGTCCACCTGGTTGCGGCGCTTGGCCGGCAGTCGTTTGCCCTCGCTGGGCGCGGTGACCCGGTTGCCGGTGAGGTCGGATTCGGCGACCACCACCAGACCGGCGTCGTCGAAGATCAGGCCGTCGTGCAGCGAACCACACAGCACGCCGACCACGCCGGGCTCGGGCATCGCGCCGGGTGCCAGCGCGGTAGCGGGCACCTCGGCGTCGCCGAGCCGTTCCAGCACGCGCTGGGCGGTGCCGTGGCCGGTCACCACCACCACCGCGCGCCCGCCGGTGGACACGTGGGCGCGTAGCGAGGCGAAGATGGTGGCGACCAGTTCCTCGGAACCGCGCGCGGTGGGTCCGGCGAGCACCGGCAGGTTCACCTCGACCGGGTCACCGGAACTGAGCGGGCTCAGGGTCCACCACGGCAGGGCGAGTTCGTCCGCGCTGGTGCGCAATTGGGGCAGGCTGCGGTAGCCGGAGGCGCCCAGGTCGAGCCCGTGCGCGCCCAGCGGCGCGTCGCTGCCGAACGAGGCCGCGGTCCAGGAGGCTTCGAGGAACTCCTCGCCGGTGCGCACCAGATCGGCGGCGCGGGTGCGGATCTTCTCCGGGTCGCACAGCAGCAGATGGGTGCCCGCGGGCAGCGCCTCGGTGAGCAGGCTCAACTTGCCCGGCGCCAGCACCGGCAGCAGCGCTTCCATGCCGTCGACCGGGATCCCCTCGGCGATCTTGTCCAGCATCTCGACCAGGGCGGCGTCGGCGGCATGGTCGGCCGCGACGGCGGCGGCGCGCTCGCGTACCGGTGCGGTGAGCAGCAGCTCCCGGCACGGCGACGCGAGGACCACTTCGGCGGTGAGCTCGCTGAGCGAACGCTGATCGGCCACCGCGAACGGGCGCAGCTCGCTGACCTCGTCGCCCCAGAACTCCACGCGCACCGGATGATCCGCGGTCGGCGGGAACAGGTCGAGAATGCCGCCGCGCACGGCGAACTCACCGCGTTTGCCCACCATGTCGACGCGGGTGTAGGCGAACTCCACCAGCCGCGCGAGCAGGGTGTCGAAGTCGTATTCGTCGCCGACGCGCAGCACGATCGGCTCGATGTCGCCGAGCCCGGCCGTCATCGGCTGCATCAGCGAGCGCACGGTGGTGACCACCACCCGCAACGGCTCCGGGTACACGGTGTCCTCGGGGTGCGCGAGCCGGCGCAGCACCTCGAGGCGGCGGCCCACGGTGTCGGGGCCCGGCGAGAGCCGCTCGTGCGGCAGGGTCTCCCAGGAGGGGAACATCGCCACCGAATCGCCGAGCATCTCGGCCAGCTCCACGGTCAGGTCGTCGGCCTCGCGGCCGGTCGCGGTGACCACGACCAGCGGCCGCTGCGCGGCGACGGTGCCCGCGACGAACGGGCGCACCGCCGACGGGGCGACCAGCTCCACTCCGGACTTCCCGACCAGGTCGGCCACGGTACGCAGCGCGGCAGCACCCCCGGCCGCCTCGGCCAGACCGGCGAGCGGAGGACGAAGGGAGGACATGTTCGCTCCTGAATGCGCAGACGGGACTGGTCGACGAGCCGTAGAGAAGTCTAGTCACCGGGTCCGACACGTCCCGAGCAGCCCGATCCACACCGCGACGGCGGCGTAGGGTCGAACTGTGAGTCTGGCTCAACGCGAACGCCGCGCCCTGGTGGACACGATGACCGAGGTCGGGCCCGACGGCCCCACCCTGTGCGGCACCTGGACGGTGCGTGACCTGGCCGCGCACCTGGTGGTGCGCGAGCGCCGGCCCGACGCGTCGCTGGGCATCATGATCCGCCCGCTGGCCGGGTACCTCGAGACCAAGCAGGCCGAGCTGGCCCGCCGGCCCTTCGGCGAGCTCACCGAACTGATCCGGACGGGGCCGCCGTGGTGGTCGCCGCTGCGCCCGGTCGACGCGGTGGTGAACCTCACCGAGATGTTCGTCCACCACGAAGACGTGCGCCGGGCCGAACCGGATTGGCAGCCAAGGGTTCTGGCCGAACGCGACCAGGCTCGGCTGTGGACCGCGCTGCGCACCGTCGCCCGCGCGGCCTATCGCAAGTCGCCGGTCCCCGTCGTCCTGGCCACCCCGGACGGCTGCCGGACCACCGCGCACCGGAGTCAGGGCAGCGAGGTGGTGCTCACCGGTGCGCCGTCGGAACTACTGCTGCACGCCTTCGGGCGCGACGAGGTGCAGATCGAGGCGACCGGTGCCGAGGCCGACGTGCGCGCCGTACTCGCCACCGATCGCAGCGTCTGACTACAGCACGTAGCGGCGCAACCGGCGCGCGGCGAACTCCCGGAAGTAGGACAGTTTCTCCGGCGGCACCAGTGAGGGCAGCAGGAAGAACCAGGCCCGCTCCATCCGCGCCGCCATCTGATCCATCGACTCGGTCCCGACCGCCACGATGTGCACACCGGCGGTGAGTTCCTGCAACAGCAGGCCCACCACCTCGGCGTCGAGATCGCCGATCAGGTCGCCCTGGGCGATCGCGCGTTCGGAGAGCAACCGGTAGGTCTCCCCCCAGGTCTTGGCGATGTTGTCGCCCTGGGCGCCGCGATAGTCGCCGATCTGATGGGTGAGCTTGAGCATCGCCCCCACCATCGGATCGTTCATCGACAGATCGGCCACCACGTAGGTGATGCCGATGCACGCCTCCAGTGCGGGCACCCGGGAATCGAAGAACCCCTGACAGGATCCGACGAGTCGCTCGTTGCCCTGGTCGACCACCGCCCGCGCCAGCTCCTCTTTGGAGCCGAAGTGAAAGTACAAGGCGCCCTTGGTCACATTGGACTGCGCGATGATTTCGCTGAGGCTCGCGTTGGCGTAGCCCAAACGGAGAAAGACATCGGCAGCGCCAGCAAGGACGGAGTCGCGGGTGATCTCCGCGCGCGCTTGCCTAGCCATCAGATCCGCCTGTCATCCAATAATCCAGCCATCCTGAAGTAGACCGACATCCCGAAATTCGTTCGACATACCGCCCGGCAGCACCCAAAAGGATGGGTGAACCGTACCACCAGACACCCTGGGGGCAGCCGAATCCCGGATTCGCTACCACCGCGGGCGCTATCGTCCGGTTACCCCGCCGATCGCCCGGCGCTGTTCGTATTCCATTCGGAGCTGAGACCCGGTTCGGCTTCCAAATGACTCAATCCGTTCCAGCACAGGTTCACCAGGTGCGCCGCCACCACTTCCTTCGGCGGCGTCCGCTCGTCGAGCCACCAGGTGGCGGTGGTCGACACCATGCCAACGAGGGCCTGGGCGTACAGCGGTGCGAGGCTGGTGTCGAAATCGCGGCGGCCGAAATCGCCGGCCAGGATGTGGGCCACCTGGCCGACCGCCTCGTTGAGCAGGCTCGAGTACCGACCGTCGGCGTTGGGGGCGGGCTGATCGCGCACCAGGATGCGGAAGCCGTCGGTGCGCTCCTCGATGTAGGTGAGCAACGCCAGCGCCACCTGCTCGAGCCGGATCCGCGAGCGATTCTGGGTGAGCGAGGCGTTGACCATGTCGAGCAGCATCGACATCTCCCGGTCCACGACCACCGCGTAGAGCCCTTCCTTGCCACCGAAATGCTCGTACACCACAGGCTTGGACACCTGCGCGCGCTGCGCGATCTCCTCGATGGAGGTCGCGTCGTAGCCGCGCTCGGCGAACAACGCGCGACCGATCTCGATCAACTGCTGGCGCCGCTGTGTACCCGTCATCCTCGGCCTAGCGACCCGCCCCGGCTCGTTCACCAGATACCCCGCCTCTCCTAGCCGCCCGACAGACAGATTGACACTGCCACAACTGTCTCAGACCGCGCCACACAACCGCCGACCCCACCCCACAAGCGAACGAGGCGGTACAGATTTCCGGGGAGGGGTAACCTGTGCGAGGATCATGGCCGTGCCGTAGCACAGTGGTGGGCTCATGCAGTCCACTGGTGTCGCAATCCGCCGTGGTGTAATGGCAGCACCTCTGATTTTGGTTCAGATAGTTCAGGTTCGAGTCCTGGCGGCGGAGCACACGGACACAGTGACGTATCGTCGGCCCGCACCATCACCGACCGAACCCGCCACAGCACACTCGCTGACAGGCAGCCGAGGGAGATCCATGCCACCGCAGACCGCCGTCGTCGTTCTCGCAGCAGGGGCTGGAACGCGAATGCGGTCGAAGACTCCGAAGGTGCTGCATCCGCTGGCCGGGCGCTCCATGCTCTCGCACGCGCTGCACGCCGCGGCGGAGATCGACCCCACCCATCTGATCACCGTGGTCGGCCACGACCGGGACAAGGTCGGCGCCGCCGTGGCCGGTGTCGGCGAGGATCTCGGACTCGAAATCACCTGTGCGGTACAGGAACAGCAGCTCGGCACCGGTCACGCCGTGCAGTGCGCGCTCGCCGCGGTACCCGCGGATTTCACCGGCGACCTGCTCGTCACCTCCGCCGATGTGCCACTGCTCGACGGGCACACCCTCTCGGCGCTGCTCGACGAGCACCGCAGCTACGCCGACCGTCCCGCGGTCACCGTGCTCACCTTCGTCCCCGATGACCCCAACGGCTACGGCCGCATCGTGCGCGACGAGGACGGGCAGGTGGCCGAGATCGTCGAGCACGCCGACGCCACCCCCGCCCAGGCCAAGATCAAAGAGGTCAATTCCGGCGTCTACGCCTTCGACGCGAGCGTGCTGCGCACCATGATCGGACGGCTGTCCACAGCCAACGCCCAGCACGAGCTCTACCTCACCGACGTGCTGCGCCTGGCCCGCGAAGCCGGGCACCCCGTGCACGGCGCGCGCCTGGTCGACTCCAACAAGGTCACCGGTGTCAACGACCGCGTGCAGCTGTCACAGGCCGGCGCCACGCTCAACCGCTACATCCTCGAACGTCACATGCGTTCGGGGGTGACCATCGTCGACCCGGCCACCACCTGGATCGACGCCGGTGTGCGGATCGGCCGCGACGCCGTCCTGCGCCCCGGCACCCAGCTGTTCGGCCGCACGCAGATCGGCGAGGACGCCGATGTCGGCCCCGATACCACCCTCACCGATGTGATCGTCGGCGCGGGCGCGAACGTCGTCCGCACGCACGGCGAGCGCGCCGAGATCGGCGCGGGCGCCACCATCGGACCGTTCAGCTACCTGCGCCCCGGCACCGTCGTCGGCGAGGCGGGCAAGCTCGGTGCCTTCGTCGAAACCAAGAACGCCTCGATCGGCGCGCACTCGAAGGTTCCGCACCTGACCTACGTCGGCGATGCCACGATCGGCGAGCACAGCAACATCGGCGCTTCCAGCGTTTTCGTGAACTACGACGGGGTGGAAAAGCACCACACCGTGGTCGGTTCCCACGTGCGAACCGGCAGCGACACCATGTTCATCGCACCGGTAACCGTGGGTGACGGCGCGTACACGGGTGCGGGTACTGTACTGCGCAGAAGCGTTCCACCGGGGGCACTGGCCGTGTCGGGTGGGCCACAGCGCATCATTGAGAACTGGGTGCAGCGTTACCGTCCGGGAACCGCTGCGGCGCGTGCGGCGGCGGAAGCCATCGCGGCGGACGAGACGTCGAAGAAGACAATCGAGCAAAAGGATGGCAACCAGCAGTGACCGCGTTCTCGATCGACAACCAGAAGAACCTGATGCTCTTCGCGGGCCGGTCACATCCTGAGCTGGCCGAACAGGTCGCCAAGGAACTCGATGTCGACATCACCCCGCAGACCGCGCGCGAATTCGCCAACGGCGAGATCTTCGTCCGGTTCGAGGAGTCGGTGCGCGGTTCCGACGCCTTCGTGCTGCAGAGCTTCCCCGCCCCACTGAACCAGTGGCTGATGGAACAGCTCATCATGATCGACGCGCTCAAGCGCGGTTCGGCCAAGCGGATCACCGCGGTGCTGCCGTTCTACCCCTACGCCCGCCAGGACAAGAAGCACCGCGGCCGTGAGCCCATCTCGGCCCGCCTCGTCGCCGACCTGCTCAAGACCGCCGGAGCCGACCGCATCATCAGCGTCGACCTGCACACCGACCAGATCCAGGGCTTCTTCGACGGCCCCGTCGATCACATGCACGCACTGGTGCAGCTCTCGGACTACATCCGCACCAACTACTCCACCGACAACCTGGCCGTCGTCTCCCCCGACGCGGGCCGCGTGAAGGTCGCCGAGAAGTGGGCCGACGCGCTCGGCGGTACCCCGCTGTCGTTCATCCACAAGACCCGCGACCCGCTGGTGCCCAACCAGGTGAAGTCCAACCGCGTCGTCGGTGACGTCGAAGGCCGCACCTGCGTGCTGATCGACGACATGATCGACACCGGTGGCACCATCGCCGGTGCCGTCAAGGTACTCAAGGAAGCCGGCGCCGGCGATGTGATCATCGCCGCCACCCACGGTGTGCTCAGCGACCCGGCCGCCGAGCGCCTGGCCAACTGCGGTGCCAAAGAAGTTGTCATCACCAACACGCTGCCGATCAGCGAGGAGAAGAAGTTCCCGACGCTGACGGTGCTGTCGATCGCGCCGCTGCTGGCCCGCACGATCCGCGAAGTCTTCGAAAACGGCTCAGTAACCGGCCTCTTCAACGGCAACGCCTGACTGTTCCGCCTCTCCGCGTATTTTGGCCAGACTCGGGTGCGGGGTGGAGTGGGGACGCGGCAAGCTTTGGGGGCGTGGTGAGTTAGCCCGTTCCCGGTGAGTTACCCATGTGCTCGCTGTTCCGCCTCTCCGCGTATCGTGGCCAGACTCGGGTGCGGGGTTGGGTGAGGACGCGGCAAGCTTTGAGAGCGTGGTGAGTTAGCCCGTTCCCGGTGAGTTACCCATGTGCTCGCTGTTCCGCCTCCCCGCGTATCGTGGCCAGACTCGGGTGCGGGGTTGGGTGAGGACGCGGCAAGCTTTGAGAGCGTGGTGAGGTCAGCCCGTACCCGGTGAGTTACCCATGTGCTCGCCTGTCCGCCTGCCTGCGTCCTTTTGCCAGGGTTCGGTGTGGCGGCAAGCTCTCGGGGCTGTGGTTGCTCGTGGCATCGGTCGGCGCGTCTTCTCCGGGTGTGGCGTATCGGTTGGTTTCTGGTGCATGGTGGTCTGGGAGTGGTAGCCGATGATCGCCCTCGCAGGGAGGTTTTGATGAGCACTGGGTCCGATGATTCGGGGCGCTCGGAGGAATCGCCGCAGCGGCCGGAGGTGTCTCATCCAGTCGCTGACGGGCGGGCTGAGCGGCCCGCGGTCGCCTATGGTGGTCTGCCCTCCGAGGCGGCCGAGAGTGTGGCGCCCGCTCGGCAGAGTTGGTCGACGGTGGGGTTCGTGTTCGCCGCGATCGCGCTGCTGCTGTTTCCGCTCATCTTCGGGGTGATCGGTATCGGTGCCGGGCTCTACGGGCACAAGAAGGGCGAGGCGCTGGGTTACTGGGCGGCGGTGGCGGCGTTGACCGCCTTGCTGGCCGGGCTCGCTATCCGGGTGTTCTTCTTCGACGCCGACCTGATCCCCGCGCAGAACTGAGACCCACCGCACCGATGCCCACCTTCACCGGATTCCCGCTGGCCGGGCTCGACTTCTACGAAGACCTGGAAGCCGACAACTCCAGAACCTTCTGGAACGCGCACCGGCAGACCTACGACGAGGCGGTGCGCGCGCCGATGGTCGCGCTCGCCGCCGAACTAGAACCCGAGTTCGGACCGGCCAAGATCTTCCGGCCGTACCGTGACGTGCGGTTCTCCGCGGACAAGACGCCCTACAAAACCCATCAGGGTGCGGTGGTGCGTCTCGCGCCCGGCGCCAGCTGGTATGTGCACATCGGTGCGGCCGGGCTGTACGTGGCAGCCGGGTGCTTCCGGCCCTCGCCCACCGCGCTGGCCACCCTGCGCGCCGCCATCGACGACGACGTGCGCGGACCCGAACTCGAACAGATCCTAGCCACCACGACGAAAGCCGGGTTCACCACCGGCGGCGACCGCCTCAAAACCAAGCCGAGGGGTTACTCCGCCGAGCATCCGCGCATCGAGCTGCTGCGCCACAAATCCCTCACGGTGCACCGTGACTTCGGCGCACCCGGCTGGCTCGACTCCCCCGCCGCCGCCACCGAAGTCCGCCGCACGTGGACCGAGCTGCGTCCGCTGGTCGAATGGTTCGCCGCGATCTTCGAAGGCATCACCGACTGACCCACCCGGTGGCGTGGCCTCGTGACGGACGCGCACCGGAGGCAGATACTGGAATCATGAGCCGTGAACCGCTGGACATGGACATGGGCGACGACGAACAGGCCGACGACATCGTCGAGGTCGAACGCTATGTGGAAGATCCGCCGGACGACTACGTGATCCGCAATCACGAAGCCGACGACGACGGCTTCCTCGGCATCGACGAGGAACTCTCGGAGGAATCGTCGCAGCCACGTGCCCGCCACGAGGCGATGGAAGAGGACGAGCGGCCCGCCGAGGAAATCGCCGTCCAGGTGGTCGGTGACGACGACGTGGACAGCGACCTGTTCGACGACGACGCCGTCAACGGCGAAGAAGGCACCGAAACCGACCTCGAGGGCGACGAGAACCTGATCAGCGGCGAATACCTCGCCGACGAACTCGACCTCTAGGCGCGCGGCCACTCGAGCGCCCCGAGCTGCCCGGCGGCAAAGGTGACCTCCGGCCGTCCTGCCCGCTCCTGACACGCCGGTTTCGGACCGAAGTGCCCTCCGCCTTCGGCCCGTCGAGGTGCGATCAGGTCGCTTCAGCGGCGTTCGGCCAGGACCAGGGTGAAGCGGCGGGCCGGGTCGGTCCAGGTGTGGGTGGGGGTGAAGCCGGCGGCGGTGAGTTCGGTGGTGAGAGACTCGGGGCGGAATTTGGCGGAGATCTCGGTGCGCATCTCCTCACCCGCGGCGAAGTCGACGGTGAGGTCAAGGGCGGTGACGGTGGCGGTCATGGCCTCGGTGGCGCGCAGGCGCATTTCGATCCACTCGTTGTCGGTGTCCCAGACCGCGACGTGCTCGAACTTGTCGGGAGCGAAGTCGGCGCCGAGCCGATGGTTGAGCACGTGCAGCACGTTGCGGTTGAACTCGGCGGTGACACCGGCGGCGTCGTCGTAGGCGGGCACGAGCACCGCCGGGTCGACCACCAGACCCGCGCCGAGCAGCAGCAGTTCGCCGGGTTCGAGCACCTCGTGGATACCGGCCAAGAACTCGGTGCGCTCGGTGGGGACGAGATTGCCGATGGTGCCACCGAGGAACGCGATCATCCGGCGGCCACCGCGGGGCAGGTTGTGCAAAGTATCGGTGAAGTCGCTGACCACCCCGTGCACACCCAGATCCGGGTACTCGGCCGCGATCTCGGTGAGCGCACCGCGCAACGCTGACGCCGAGACATCCTGGGGCACATAGGTCTTCAACGAGCCTTCGGCGGTGAGCGCGTTCAGCAGCAGCCGCGTCTTGGCGGCCGAGCCCGCCCCGAGTTCCACCAGCACGTCGGCCTGGGCGGCGGCGGCGATCTCGTCGACCACCTGCTCGAGCAGGGCCCGCTCGGTGCGGGTCGGGTAGTACTCGGGCAGTTCGGTGATGCGCTCGAACAGTTCGCTGCCACGCGCGTCGTAGAACCATTTGGGCGGCAGCGACTTCGGCGACGCGGTGAGCCCGGTGCGGGCGTCGGTGCGCAAGGCCGCGGTGAGATCGTCGTCGGTGAGGTGGATGTCCAGCAGCGGCGCGGTCATGAACGAGCCCTTTCGGTGACGGGGAGTTCCAGAGCGGTGACGGTGCAGTGGCCGGGTACAGCGGCCACCACCTGGCGGTCGGCGATCGGCTGCCAGCGCGGATCGGCGTCGTAGGGTTCCGAGCACAGCACGGTGTAGTCGTCGGCGACCAGCACCGACAGGGCATGCCAGCACGTGGTGGCCCACAGCCCGGCACCGTCGCCCAGGAGCAGATTGAGCCGGGCGTTCGGCTGGTGGCGCAGGACGGTGCGCACCAGTAACCGCAGTGCGTCGGTCGGCGAAGTCACCGGGCCTGCCGGGTCGATCGCGCCGAGCAGGCCGCGCAGCAGCACCCACAGGGCCGCGGAATCGGTGAGGGACTCCGCCCACAGCAGTACCGCCGGAGACGTGAACAATGTTGCGCCGCCGAACAATTCGTTCAGATCGGCCAGTACGGCGAGCAGGGTGGTACGCCAATCGGGGACCACGCCGTTGTGACTGAAGGCCCAGTGCTCATCGGTGAACGGCGCGCACGCGGCCCGCTCCACCGGCATCCCGGCCGTCGCCGAGCGCACGGCCGCGACCACCGAACGCGACTCCAACTGCCCCAGTACTTCCGCCACGGCCGGGTCGGTCCAGATCGGCGCCTGGTTGCGGTAGCGGGTGACGGCCTCGCGCGCACCGTCGACTCCCACGTCGGCCCGGCGCCACCAGGCCACCCCGAACCCGTCGGCGTTGATGGTGCCGCCCGCCCGCATCTCCACCGGTGCCCAGGACTGGACGTAGAGCGAGTGCGGTCCGCGCAGCACCATCTCCCCGACTCCGGCAGGCGGGCCGACGTACCCGAGATGCCTGCACATCAGCGCTCGTCCTCGCGCAGGTCCCTGGCCAGCCGGAAACCGGCGAAGATCTGCCTGCGGATCGGATGGTCCCAGTTGCGGAAGGTGCCCCGGCAGGCGACCTCGTCGGTGCCGAACGAGCCACCGCGCAGTATCCGGTAGTCACCGCCGAAGAACACCTCGGAGTACTCCCGGTACGGGAAGGCGCGGAATCCCGGGTATGCCTCGAAGCTCGAGGAGCACCACTCCCAGACGTCACCGATGAGCTGGTGGACACCGGTCGCGGACACGCCCGCCGGATAGGCGCCCACCTCGGCCGGCTCCAGATGACGCTGCCCGAGATTGGCGGTGTGCTCGTCCGGGGCGCCGGCACCCCACGGGTAGCGTCGCGAGTCCCCGGTAGCCGGGTCGAACCGGGCCGCCTTCTCCCATTCGGCCTCGGTCGGTAGGCGTTTGCCCGCCCAGCGGGCGTAGGCCTCGGCCTCGAACCAGCACACATGGACCACCGGCTGCTGGGGGCGCAGTGGGGCGCGGACACCGAAAGCCGTGCGATACCAGCGATCCCCGTCGCGTTCCCAGAACTGCGGTGCGACCAGGCCCGCTGTGCACCGGTGCGCCCAGCCCCGCTCCGACCACAGCTCCGGGCGGTCGTAGCCACCGTCGGCGATGAAGGCCGCGTACTGGGCGTTGGTCACCGGCGCGACGTCGATCGCGAAGCCGGGGACATGCACCGGGTGGGCCGGGCGCTCGTTGTCCAGCGCCCACGGGTCGGCCGTGGTGCCCATCAGGAAATCGCCCGCGGCGATCACGACTTCGCCGCCCACCGGCACCGGCGCGGCAGGTGCGGGCGGTGCCGACAGCACCGGTGCGCCGCGGCGCAATTGGTGGGTGGCGAGCATGGTCTCGTCGTGCTGCTGCTCGTGCTGGGCGATCATCCCGAACGCGAACCCCTCGTGTACCAGCGGCCCACCGTCCAGATCCGCGGTGTCGAGCACGTCGAGCACCTTCTCGCGCACCGACCCGACATAGCCGCGCGCCTGCGCCGGGTTCAGCAGCGGCAACGCCGGACGGTTCACCCTGGCGTGTTTGAAGGCGTCGTAGAGCTCGTCGATATCGGCGCGCACCGCGTCACGACCACCCACATCGCGCACCAGCCACAACTCTTCCTGGTTGCCGATGTGGGCCAGATCCCAGACCAGCGGCGACATCAACGGCGAATGCTGGGCCACGAGATCGGCTTCGTCGACGCTGTCGGTGAGCACCCTGGTACGGCGGCGGGCCCGCGCGAGGACTTCGGCGATGCGGGCCCGCGTTCGTTCGCGGTCACTGTGGTCGGCGGGTGCGGAAAGTGTCACGAGATGAGCTCCGAAGCAGGCTGGACGACAACGACTGTGGGCACCCGGGCGTGCGTAGAACTCATCGCACACCGCCCGTGCCGGGTGGCGCGGAGCCGACTTCGGCGAGTGGACTCCGGCCTGCTCTGCATCGACGCGCGGCGGCGGCCAATTGCGCTGCGGCCGCGGCCGTTCGGGCGTGCGCGGCGGCCAGTTCGAGCACATCGACCGCGGCCCGGCGCAATTGCGGGTCGAGCAGACCGCACCGGGCGGCCGTGAGCCATTCGCCCGCGGCGGGTGCGGCCAGTGCGGTCGCTTCGGCCACCACCGCCGGGGCCGACAGGACGGCGTCGAAGAGGTGGATCGGGACGGTCCAGCTCTCGCCCGGCTGGGTGTCGAGATAGCGCACCTCGAGGTGGCCCGAGGCGCGCACCGGCGGGAACAGGGTGGTCAGGTGGTAGTCCAGGTCGGCGCGGTCGGGGCGGCGGCCCACCTCGTCGTCGAGCGCGCCGCAGAGCCAGTCGGCGAAGGTGGCCCCGGGCGGCGGTGACCAGTCGGCGTCGGGTTCGGCGCAGCGCACGCACAGCAGCGGCACGTCCAGCGCCCAGTGGGCGTAGGCGGTGATCGGTTCGCCCCAGTCGGCGACCGGGGGCCTGGTGCGGGCCGGATCCAACCGCAACCAGGTGCGCATCCGCTGGGAGGCCCAGTCGCCCCTCGGAATGCCGTGCAGGCGCGGTGAGCAGGCGAAAGCGGCGATCAGGGCGGGGCCGAGCACGTGCAGCGCGGTCCAGCGCGCCCGCACCTCGGCCGGATCGGCGCCGGCGTCGACACTGACCTGGGTGGCCGCGGTGTTGCACATCATCAGCGCGCCGAACGGGCCGACACCGGCGAAGCTCCGCTCCATCGCGGTGTAGCGGGGCAGTCTGAGCAGTCGCTCGGCGGGGCGCCCCGCGTCGGCGGCGGCGGCGAAGATGCTGATTCCCCCGGCGGCGAGCAGGCCCCGCAGGCGGGCCGCGTCGGCGTGCAGATGCTGCGTCAGCGCCACCGGATCGGCGAAGGGTGCGCTGGAAAGTTCGATCTGACCACCGGGTTCGATGGTGACCCGGCTGCCGCCGGGCAGGGGGGCCGCCGGCGTGGCCGGGGCGATGGAGGCGGGTGCGTGCGGCCCGAGAGCGGCCGCGAACTGGTCGAGCGTGGGGCGCGAACCGGTGGGCCCGGCGGTGAGCCACTCCAGTTCCGCGCCGATCAGGCCCGGTGGCCCGAGCTTGAAACAGACGCCGCCGACATAGGCTTCCGCGGCCGCTCTGGACGACAATTCGCCCTGGTCGGTGGCGGAATCAGGCCACGAGGAACGTTCCAGGGTGACCGCCATGCCGACCTCCGCGTGCTGTGTGCTGCCGGGGAACCTGCTTTCGCTCATTCCAGAGTAGCGACGGCCACCGACAGGAAAAGTGACGAAACGGGAAACGAATCCAGACGCTAGGGTCGTCGCCATGATGGACCTCGACGCGATCAGAGCTGCCACCCCCGGGCTCGCGACCGGTCGGATCTTCCTCGACAGCGCCGGCTCGTCGCTGCCCCCGAGGGTGGTCACCGACACCATGATCACCCACCTGCGTCGCGAAGCCGAAGTCGGTGGTTACCGCGCGGCGAACGAACGTTCGGATGATCTCGCCGCGGTGAAGACCTCGATCGCCACCCTGATCGGCACCACCGCGGACACCATCGCGCTCAGCGACAGTGCCAGCAGGGCATGGGCGGATTTCGCCTATTCGGTGCCGCTGGCACCCGGTGACCGGATTCTGCTGTCCGGCGCCGATTACGCCAGCAACGCGATCGCCGCGCTGCAACGGGCCCGGCAGACCGGCGCGGTGGTCGAGCGCATTCCCAGCGACAGCACCGGGCGCCTCGACACCGCCGCCCTCGCGGCCATGCTCGACGAGCGCGTTCGCCTGGTTTCGCTGCAGCACGCACCGACCAACGGCGGCCTGGTGAATCCGGTCGCCGAGGCCACCCGAATCGCCCACGGCGCCGGTGCGCTGGTGCTGCTCGACGCGTGCCAATCGGTCGGTCAACTGCCGATCGATGTCACCGAGCTCGGTGTCGACGCCATGTCGGCCACCGGCCGCAAGTGGTTGCGCGGGCCGCGCGGTACCGGATTTCTCTATGTGCGTGATGAATTGGCGCGGACGATGGAGCCCGCCCGACTCGATCTGCGCAGCGCCCGCTGGGTGGGCCACGGCGAGTACCGCCTCGTCGAGGACGCCGGCCGCTTCGAGTTCTGGGAATGCGATGTCGCCGCCCGCCTCGCCCTCGGCGCCGCCGTCGACTACCTGCTGGAAGTGGGGCCGGGCCGGGCTTACACGACCGTGGCCGCCCGGGCGTGGCAGCTGCGCGAAACCCTGCCCGAACTGCCCGGCGTGACCGTGCGCGATCTGGGCACCGAGCACAGTGGGATCGTCTCGTTCACCGTCGACGGCCACGATCCCGAACGACTGCGTGACCAGCTCGCCGACCACGGGGTGACCGTCACCGTCAGCCACGCCGGTTCCACCCTGTTCGACATGTCCGAACGCGCGCTGCCCGCCGTCCTGCGCGCCTCCCCGCACTACTTCGTCAGCCCGGACGAGCTCGATCGTTTCGTCGCGACCCTGGCCGAGCTCACCCGCTGACGCCCGTCCGGACAGCTCCGGCGAAGCCTTGTCGGACACAACGATTCGGCCTCGGTTCGGCGAATCCGCGACGCGTGAGCAATTCCTCCGGAGCGCGCGCGGACTGTCGGCACCAGGGTCTATCGTGTTCACACGGGGGCGCTGCCGGTTTGCCGGGCGCCGCAACCGCGCAGGTCGGAGTGGCGGCCGACCTGCCGATGCGAGAAATTCCCGGGTTATCGGGTAGACCATAGGGAACCGCTACGCCGCCTGCTTCGCTGTCGAGAAACGAGCAGCGGGGCACCCGGGTGTAATTGGGGTTGACACCGGGTGGGCGGGGCGGGAATTCAGTTGGGAGCACGGCCGAAACCGATCGTTGGCGTAAGGGAGTCCGACGTTGAGCAGGTTCACCGACGAAATGTTTGCTACAGCACTGTCCAGCTCGCGAGGGTTGGTCACCGGGGAACCGGAGGCGCCGCTGCGACAGACCTGGGGGGAGATCCATCGCGTCGCGCGGCGGATGGCGGGTGGTCTCACAGCCGCCGGGATCGGGCACGGTGACGCGGTGGGAGTGCTGGCGGGCCTGCCCGTCGACATCGCCCCGGTGTGCCAGGGCATCTGGATGCGTGGCGCCTCGATCACCATGCTGCACCAGCCGACCCCGCGCACCGACCTCGCGGCCTGGGTGCGCGACACCGAAACGGTGCTGACCATGATCGAGGCCAAAGCCGTGGTGCTCGGGGCGCCGTTCGCGGCGGCCGAACCCGTGCTGCGCGAACGCGGGATCACCGTGGTGCGCGTGGAAGATCTCGGCGCGGGCCCCGACACCGATCCGGTGTCGACCACCGAATCCGATATCGCCCTGCAGCAGTTGACCTCCGGGTCCACCGGATCACCCAAGGCGGTCCGCATCACGCACGGCAACTTCTACGTCAACGCCTACGCGATGTTCAACCGGGTCAAGTTCCAGACCGACGAAGACGTGATGGTCAGCTGGTTGCCGCTGTTCCACGACATGGGCATGGTCGGCTTCCTCAGTGTGCCCATGCAATTCGGCGCCGAAGTGGTGTGCGTGACCCCGCTGGACTTCCTCGCCCGGCCGCTGCTGTGGGCCGAGCTGATCGCCAAGTACCGTGGAACCGTCACCGCGGCACCCAACTTCGCCTACTCGCTGCTGGCGCGGCGGTTGCGCCAGGCCGAACCGGGCGCGATGGACCTGTCGAGTGTGCGCTACATGTGGAACGGCGCCGAACCGGTCGATCCCGACACCATGCTGGCCCTCGCCGAGGCCGGAAACCAGTTCGGCCTCAACCCCACCGCGCTCACCCCGGTGTACGGCATGGCCGAAACCACCCTGGCCGTGTCGATTCCCGATCCCGGCCACGGCATGGTGCTCGACATCGTCGACGCCGATCTACTCGAAGCCGTCGGCAAGGCCGTGCCGGTCGCCGAGGACGGCCACCACGGCACCCCGCGCAAGCTGCCGACGCTCGGGCACCTGGTCGACGACCTGGAGGGCCGGGTGGTCGACGCCGAGGGCCAGCCGCTGCCGGTCCGCTCGGTGGGGGTGATCGAATTGCGCGGGCCCGCGGTGACCTCGGGCTATGTGACCGTCGACGGGTTCCGTCCCGCCCAGACCACGGACGGCTGGCTCGACACCGGTGACATCGGGTACTTCACCGAAGACGGTCTGATCGTGGTGTGCGGGCGGATGAAGGACGTCATCATCATGGGCGGCCGCAACATCTACCCCACCGATATCGAGCGGGCCGCGCTGCGGGTGCCCGGTGTGCGACCCGGCAACGCGGTGGCGGTGCGCTTGGATGCCGGTGAGAAGCGCGAAAGTTTCGCGGTGGTGGCCGAATCCAACGAATACCAGGATCCCGACGAAGTGAAGCGGATCGAGCGCGAGATCGTCCACGAGGTGTTCACCGAGGTGGGCGCACGTCCCCGAAACGTCACCATCCTCGGACCCGGCGCGCTGCCCAAGACCTCGTCGGGGAAGCTGCGGCGTACCGCTACCGCGGTGCACCTGCGCTGACGAACCGGCCTCGGGCGCACCGCGCGCTCGAGGGCCGGCACCGTCAGTGCAGCGAATTCTGCGCGGCTTCCAGTCCCACCTTCAACACGAGCTCCGCCGCATCGGCGGCCTGCTCGATGATCACCGGCACCTCTTTGCGCTCGGCCGCCGAAAACGGTTTGAGCACATAGTCGGCCGGATCCTGGCGCCCGGGCGGCCGGTTGATCCCGAGCCGCACGCGCAGGTAGTCCTTGGTGGTCAGCGCCTGCGAGATCGACCGCAACCCGTTGTGCCCACCTTCGCCGCCGCCCTGCTTGAGCTTGATCGTCCCGAAGGGCAGGTCCAGCTCGTCGTGGACGACGACGATCCGGTCGGCGGGCACCGAGAAGAACTTGGCCAGCGCGGCCACCGGGCGACCGGACAGATTCATGTAGGTGCGTGGTTTGGCGATCAGGATCTGGCGGCCGTCCAGGCGCGCCTGGAGCAGGTCGGCGCCGGACTTCTTGTGTACGGCAAAACGGCCGCCGATGCGCTCGGCGAGCACATCGGCGACCAGGAAGCCCACATTGTGGCGGGTGCGCTCGTATGCGGGGCCGGGGTTACCCAGCCCCACGACGAGCGCGGGCCCGGAGGATTCGGTCATTGTCCGAACCGTAGTGCAGCGGAATTACTCGGACGCGGTCTCGGTGGCGGCGCCTTCGCCCTCTTCGTCCAGCTTCGCGGCCGACGGCGCCTCGATCACGTTGACGACCAGCAGCTCCGGGTCACCGGCCAGGGTGACGCCCTCGGGCAGCTCGAGCGCACGGGCCAGGATCTGGGTGCCCGCTTCGACGTTGTGGACCGAGACCTCGAGGCTCTCGGGCAGGTTCATCGCGTCGGCCTCGATCGTGATGCTGTTGGCCTCCTGGGTGACCAGGGTGCCGCCGGCGGCCTCACCGGTGACGATGACGTTGACATCGGCGGTGACGCGCTCGCCCAGCTGGACGATCAGCAGGTCGGCGTGCTCGATGTAGCGACGGATCGGGTGCACGACGACCGACTTGGTCATCGCGAGCTGCTTCTCGCCGTTGATGTCGAGGTTGAGGATGGCGTTGGTGCCGTGCACACGCAGGATCGCGGCGAACGCCTTGGCGTCGAGCGACAGGTGCTGCGGTTCGGTCTGGTGGCCGTACAGCACGGCGGGCACATTGCCGTCGCGACGGGTACGGCGAGCGGCGCCCTTACCGAATTCGGTGCGAACGGCGGCTTCGATCAGGTTGACGTCGGACATACTGAGTGCGCTCCTACGGCTCTTCCGGGCTGGTCATTGGCGACCCATCTACCGGGGTCTGGGTCTACTCGTCGGACGAAGAACGAACGAGGACGGCCGGACAGCCGAGCCGCGTCGATCACGGTGAGCACACCTGGTGGGGCTCACCCTCGCCGAGACAACCCGACCACCATACCGCACGGGTATTTCCCACCGAAATCCGCATCGAGGGCACACAACACCCCGCCGACCTGGCATGTCGGCGGGGACCTTTACTCTGGATGGGTTGCCGACCACTGCGAAAGGTTCCGTGTTGACCGAGTCCGGAGAAGGCGTCACCACCCCCGCGCGCGGAATACCCGCCGAGGTGGCTCGTCGCCGCACGTTCGCCGTGATCTCGCACCCCGACGCGGGTAAGTCCACGCTCACCGAAGCGCTGGCGTTGCACGCCAGGATGATCTCCGAGGCCGGCGCCATCCACGGCAAGGCCGGTCGCAAGTCGACGGTGTCGGACTGGATGGAAATGGAGAAGGCGCGCGGCATCTCGGTGAGCTCGACCGCGCTGCAGTTCAATTACCGCGCCGCCGGTTCCGATGTCGACAATGTCATCAACCTGGTCGACACCCCCGGTCACTCCGATTTCTCCGAGGACACCTACCGGGTGCTCACCGCCGTCGACGCCGCGGTGATGCTGATCGACGCGGCCAAGGGCCTCGAACCGCAGACGCTGAAGCTGTTCCAGGTGTGCCGCCATCGCGGTATCCCGGTGATCACCGTGATCAACAAGTGGGACCGTCCCGGGCAGGCGCCGCTGGAACTGCTCGACGAGATCGACGAGCGGATCGGGCTCACGCCCACCCCGCTGTTCCTGCCGGTCGGCATCGCCGGGGATTTCCGCGGTCTGTTGCGCCGCGGCCCCGAGGGCGAGCCCACCGAGTACATTCACTTCACCCGCACCGCCGGTGGCGCGACCATCGCCCCGGAGGAATCGCTGACGCCCGCCGAAGCCGAGGCGCGCGAGGCCGACGTGTGGACCACCGCCGCCGAGGAGAGCGAACTGCTCTCGGCGACCGGGCAGGACCACGATCAGGAGATGTTCCTGGCCGGGCAGACCTCGCCGGTGATCTACGCCTCGGCGATGCTGAACTTCGGTGTGCGCCAACTGCTCGAGGCGCTGGTGGCGCTCGCTCCCGCGCCGGGTCCGCGCGCCGATGTGACCGGCAAGGAACGCGCGCCCGCCGATCCCTTCAGCGCGGTGGTGTTCAAGGTGCAGGCGGGCATGGACACCGCCCACCGCGACCGGCTGGCGTTCATGCGGATCGTGTCGGGCGAGTTCGAGCGCGGGATGGTGGTGACGCACGCCCAGACCGGTCGCCCGTTCGCCACCAAGTACGCGCTGACCGTGTTCGGTCGTGAGCGCACCACCGTCGACACCGCCTACCCCGGCGACGTGGTCGGCCTCGTGAACGCGACCGCGCTGGCACCGGGCCACACCCTGTTCGTGGACAAGAAGGTGGAGTTCCCGCCGATCCCGAACTTCGCGCCCGAGCACTTCGCGACGCTGCGCGCCCAGAGCGCGGGCAAGTACAAGCAGTTCCGCAAGGCGATCGACCAGCTCGACTCCGAGGGCGTGGTGCAGGTGCTGCGCAACGACGCCCGCGGCGATGCCTCGCCGGTGCTGGCCGCGGTGGGCCCGATGCAGTTCGAGGTCGTCACCGCGCGGATGCAGTCGGAGTTCAACGTGGAGACCCAACTGGATTTCCTGCCCTTCAGCATCGCCCGGCGCACCGATACGGCCTCGGCGCCGGAGCTGGACCGCCAGCGCGGCGTCGAGGTGTTCACCCGCACCGACGGCGCGATCCTGGCGCTGTTCAGCGACAAGTGGCGGCTGCAGTACATCGAGAAGGAACACCCGAAGCTGACGCTCGAGCCGCTGGTGGCCGCAGCCGACTAGCTGTCTGGGTCGCCTCAGGCGGCGGGTCCCGGGTACTGCTGCACCGAGGACACGTTGTTCTCCTGGGCGACCATCCCCCAGCGACTCGCGGTCAACCGCAGGCTGGGCAGATCGCTGAGCGAGAGCACCACCTCGTAGGTGCGTTCGTAGCCGGTGTGCTCGATGCGCCAGTGCCCGTCGTCGCAGCGCACGTACCGGTCGGTGTAGAAGGCGGCGCCGCGCAGGCACATGTTGTGCTCGGGAATGATGACCGTGTCGGCCAGATACCAGGTGCCGGTCGCGGAATCACCGTCGACATCTATCTCGGGATGATCGCAGCGATGCTCGGTGATGACGTGCGGACCGAGGGTGTTGCGCAGGAAGGCCAAGAAGGCCTCGCGCGACTCGAACTGCAGGTATTCGCTGTAGGTGGCGGTGGCCTCAGGGGTCAGGGTATCGGCGAACTCGTCCCAGGACTTGGTGTCGAGCGCGCGCAGGTAGCGGTATTTGAGCCGGCTGATCGCGGTGACGTCATCGGGGTGATCGGGCGGCCGCCGCGGTGCGGGCTCGGGCGCCGTGCCCTCGTTGTCTTCGGTGTCTCCGGCGTCCGCGGCCCGGTCCGCCATCGGATCCTCCCGGGTCGCGGGCCCGGCGACCATCGGGTCGTCGGCAGCCGGCAACAGCGGGCTCGGGCGCGGCAGCATCGGCGCCGCATCGGCGTCGACGTGCACATCAGGGGATCCGGGCCACTGCTCCATTCCTCCACGATCCCACCAGTTCGCCCGAGCAGACCGGATCTGTATCAGATCGCTATCACTGCCGACACCGGAGCGTGACCTGCGCCACCCTCAGGGGCGGCTGTCTGGGCTAGCCGATGGTGAAGCAGGTGCGGCAGAAGTCCTCGCCGAACTCCGACAGGCGCAGGCTCTTGCGCACGATCTTGGGTGCGCGACCCGCCTTCTTGAGCGCCTCCTCGACCACGGGCTGCACTTCCAGCACCATGTAGCGGCTCAGCACCACCGGATCCTCGGAAGTGAGCGTGAGACCGAGCCGGTTGAGGTTGATCAGGTAGGACCGCGACCGGTCCGGGTAGCGCACGCCGGCCTGTTCGGGCACCGAGGTCAGGTCGCCCTGCACCAGTTCCGAGCCGATACCGAGCGGCCGGTTGGTGCGCACGTCGACCGCGGGTTGCGGGCCGTTGAGGGCCATGAACCGCAGGATGCGAGCCTCGTCGGGCGCGATCTCGTCGAGAATCCGGTCATAGGCGGGGTGAACCTCTTCGGTGAAGTACACGTCGGCCGACCGGGCCAGCAGCGCGTCCCCGCGTCTGCGCAGGTCATCGGTGGTGGCCGAACGCAGGTACGGACCGACGGCGAGGGATTGCTGGGTCGCCCCGTTCGATGTCGGCACATAGCTGACGATCTCGCGCACCGACCCCTCGGTGACGCCGAGCGCGCTGCGCGCGATGGATCGCAGCGCATTGCCGGTGCGCTCGGCGATGTCGGCGGAGGATTCACCGTCGAGCGCCGCCTGGGCCAGTTCCCTGGTCACCTCATAGGTGGTGCCGACGGCCCACTGACTGCCGCGCACGGCGGTACCCGCGGCCAGTCCCGCGGCGCGGAACATGCCTCGGATCAGCCGTGCTTCGTTACTGATCTGGCGCTGCTCGACATCCGAGCTGCGCTCGACGGCGCGGGTACCGGCACGGGCCAGATCCTGTCCGGTCCTGTCGTCTGTCACGTCCTACTCCGAAGTCTCGCCATGTGAACTTCACGTCCACCAATTATTGCCCGACCACGCTCCAGGCACAGCTGCCGACGAGCGCGCCCCCTGTGCGCGCCTGATTGTCGCCCGTCACGAAATGTGGTGATCGTCATTGTCCCGACTCGGCAAGGCGAGTACGGCATTCCGGACAGGTTCTGTGACTGATGTCTCAGACACTACCCTGTGGCCTGGCGCACGACGAATGGACCTCGTTCCCCACCTCACAGTAGGGTCACCTCGCCGCGGGGGTGCTAATTTTTTAGAGCCGGTGAATGCGGTGGTCATCGGGTATCGGCAGGAGGGTGTCGTGCTGGAAAGTGTGTTCGGGTTACATCCGACGCTCCTGCTGGAAATTTTGACTATTCCTCTTTTCACAGGGGTGATCGGTTACATCACCAACTGGACCGGCATTCTCATGCTGTTCCAGCCCATCAAGTTCCACGGCGTGAAACTCCCCGGGCTGCGCTCGGTGTTTCCGTTCCTGCCCAAGCGCATCCAGGTGTTGCCGCTGCTCAGCTACGACGGGCAGATCGGCTGGCAGGGCATCGTGCCCTCACGCGCCGACAAGATGGCCAGCATCGCCGTCGACAAAGGACTGTCCAAGCTGGGCAGTGTCTCCGACTTCTACCGCGAACTCGATCCGGAGAAGCTGGCCGAACATCTGGCCGAGGTGGCCGACGCGCAGATCCGCGACATAGTCGAGGTGATCCTGCGCCGCGAACACCCCCAGCTCTGGTACAACCTGCCCGTTCAAGTCAGGGAAATGATTCACGAGCGGGTGCGCTCACAGTTGCCCGAGATCCTGCGTGAACTCACCACCGAACTCGGCACCAACATCGACCAGCTGCTGGATGTGAAGCAGATGGTGATCCGCTACTTCCAGGCGCGGCCGCAATTGCTCAACCAGCTGTTCCAGGTGCTCGGCGCCAAGGAACTGCGCTTCATGCAGAATTTCGGTTTCTACTTCGGCGCCCCCTGCGGTCTGCTCCTGGTGCTCGCGCTGCACACCACCGGGCTCTCCCCGCTGGTCGTGCTGCCGATCGGCGGCATCATCATCGGCTGGGTGGTGAACTGGGTGGGGATCAACATGATCTTCGCGCCCGCCCTGCCCAAGTGGTGGTGCCCGTGGCGCCAGGGCCTGCTGATCAAGCGCCAGCCCGAGATCACCGCCGGCTACGCCGCACTGGTGTCCACCGAGGTCGTCACCGTGGCCAACATCGGTGACGAACTGCTCAACGGCCCGCGCTCGGACCGCACCCTGCAGATGCTCGAGGACACCCTGCGCCCGGCCGCCGACCGCGCGCTCGGCCCGGCCAGGCCCGCGGTGAAGTTCATGCTCGGCAGCCGCGAATACAATTCCCTGCAAACGACTCTCACCGCCGAGGCGATGACGATCGCGCCGATGGCCTTCGCCGATCCCGAGTTCAATGTGCAGCAGGGCCGACAGGTCAACGAGTACATCGCCCGGCAGATGTCGGCCTTGTCCCCGCACGACTTCGTCGACATGCTGCGCTCGGCGATCAAACAGGACGAATGGCTACTTTTCGTCCATGGCGGCGCGCTGGGGCTGCTGGCCGGATACGCTCACATCCTGGTCTTCGGGACAGGAGTAGCGACGACATGGATGTAGACGACGGGACCCCGTCCACCGAGGTGGTGCGACGGCCGGTACCGGACGTCACCGGCGCCAAACGCGGTGTGCTGCCCGTTTCCCCGGTGCGTACGGTGCGGGCGGCCACCGGCGTGGCCCGGGTGGCGCTCACCGCGGCCTCGGGCATGACGCTGTGGACGCTGGACACCGCCCTGGGCGTCACTGTCACCGTGCTGCGCGGCAGCATGGCGGGTGACCCGCCCAACGAGGTACTCGCCGACGCCGAAACCGCTGTGCGCGACCGGCTCCGGCACGCCCTGGGACTACCGCCGAGCAGCGAGCGCCCCAGCGACTCCGCCATGCCGACCCTGCGCGAACAGGGCGCCGAACTACTGCGGCTTTCGGCCAGCACACACGCCGCCCAACCCGACACCCACCCGGCCTACCCGGGCATCCTCGCCGAGATCACGCCCGACGAAGCCCGCATCCTGCGCTTTCTGCACGTGGACGGTGCGCAACCCTCGATCGACGTGCGCACCGGCCGCCAACGCGCCTTCGGTGGCGAACGGCTGATCAGCGGACTCACCATGCTGGGCGAGCACGCGGGCCTGCGTTTTCCGAACCGGGTACCGCAGTACCTGCCGAACCTGCGCAGGCTCGGGCTCATCGAGTCCACCCGCGAGCCGGTCGGCAACCCGAGCCGCTACCAGCTCATCGAAGCTCAGGAGCAGGTGCGGGAAGCGTTGAAGCGCGCCGGCTTCGGCACGAAGGTGAGCTACCGCAGCATCCTGCTCACCGAATTCGGCGCCGACTTCGTCCAGACCTGTTTACCCGTGATCATCAACGACAAAGGCGACACAGCCGAGGCCTGATCTCGCGCATCACTCGTTCTCGGCGAGTTCCAGCCAGCGTTCCTCGGCTGCTTCCTTCTCGGCGACGACCTCCTTGAGTTCGGCACCGAGTTTCACGAGTTTGTCCGGGTCCGTCGCCGCGTCGGCGAGGGCGGTGTGCAGCTTGCGCTCGCGGTCGTCGAGCTTGGCGATGCTGCGTTCGACCTTCGACAGCTCCTTGCGGGCGGCGCGGCGGTCGGCCGAATCCGAGGACGAGCCCGCGGTTTTCGTGTTGAGCGGTTTGGCCGCGTCGGTCTGGGCGGCGCGTTTGGTGAGGTAGGAGTCGATGCCGCCGGGCAGGTTGGTGAGTTTGCCATCGCCGAACAGGGCCCAGGTGGAATCACAGATCCGTTCGACCAGGTAGCGGTCGTGGCTGATGACCACCATCGTGCCCGCCCAGTTGTCGAGCAGGTCCTCGAGTTGCTGGAGGGTGTCGATGTCGAGGTCGTTGGTCGGCTCGTCGAGCAGCAGCACGTTGGGTTCGGCCATCAGGATGCGGGTGAGCTGCAAGCGACGGCGCTCACCACCGGAGAGATCACCGACGGGGGTGCGCTGTCGAGCCGGGGTGAAGCCGAGCCGTTCGGCGAGCTGACCGGCCGAGATCTCCTTGTCGCCCAGCATGATCCGCTGCGCGACCTGCTGCACCGCTTCGAGCACGCGCATGTCGGTGGGCAGGTCGTCGAGTTCCTGGCGCAGCCAGCCGATCTGCACGGTCTGGCCCTGGATCCGCTTGCCCGCGGCGGGCTCGATGTCACCGGCCAGGGCGCGCAGCAGGGTCGTCTTGCCGGACCCGTTCACACCGACCAGGCCGACGCGCTCGCCGGGCGCCAGCCGCCAGGTGAGGTCGCTGACCAGTTCGCGCCCGTCCGGGGTGGTGAGGGTGGCGTCTTCTAGTTCGATCACCACCCGGCCCAGGCGCTTGCGGGCGAACGCGGCCAGCGACACCGAGTCGCGCGGCGGCGGCACATCGGCGATCAGGGCTTCGGCGGCCTCGACGCGGTAGCGCGGCTTGGAGGTGCGGGCCTTGGCGCCGCGGCGCAGCCAGGCCAGTTCCTTACGGGCCAGGTTGGCGCGGCGGGCCTCGGAGGCATCGGATTGGCGGGCACGTTCGGCGCGGGCGTAGATCCAGTCGCCGTAGCCGCCCTCGTAGGTCTCGACCTTGCCGCCGACGACCTCCCAGGTGCGGGAGGCGACGGTGTCGAGGAACCAGCGATCGTGGGTGACGACCACCAGCGCGGTGCGCCGGGCCACCAGGTGCCGGGCCAGCCACTGCACCCCCTCGATGTCGAGGTGGTTGGTCGGCTCGTCGAGCACCAGCAGGTCCAGGTCACGCACCAGCGCGGCGGCCAGGGCGACGCGGCGGCGTTCGCCACCGGAGAGGTTGGTGACGGGGGTGTCGAGGCCGAGGTCGGCGATGCCGATGCCCTCGAGTATCGCGCGGATGCGGGAATCGGCGGCCCACTCGTGTTCGGCGATGTCGACGGTCGACAGGTCGTCGGACAGCCCGGCCAGCACGACCGAGCCGATGGTGGCGTCGTCGGGCAGCACGCCGCGCTGGGTGACCACGGCCATCCGCAGCCCGCCCACCCGGCTCACCCGGCCCTTGTCCGGTGGTTCCAGCCCGGTCAGGACCTCGAGCAGGGTGGTTTTGCCACCACCGTTGAGGCCCACCACCCCGATCCGTTCCCCCGCGTGGATACCGAGGGAGACGTCCTCGAGCAGCGGCTTCACACCGAAGCTCTTGGAGACTTGTTCGAGGTTGATCAGGTTGGACATAGAGGTAGTTCGCCCGCCTTCCGCGTGACTGTTCGGCGGTCCCGAGCCTACCCACCCCGCGCGGCACCACTGTGGGCGCGCCACCGGTACCGGCGATCAGCGCTTGCCGTGGGCCTCACCGTCGAGCACGCGCGCGCCGGGAACCGGGCCGCTGGCGGTGCGCACGCTGCGGCACACCCCCGCGCCGGCGAGTTCGGCCGCCACGGCGACGCCGGCTTCGGCGGACTCGCACAGGAACGCACAGGTGGGTCCGGAGCCGGAGACCAGACCGGCCAGCGCGCCCGCGCCCACACCGGCACGCAGGGTGCGGCGCAGTTCCGGTTTCAGCGACAGCGCGGCGGCTTGCAGATCGTTGCCGAGCAGCGGGGCGAGGGTGTGCGGGTCGCCCGCGGCCAAGGCGTGCATGAGCTGCTGCGGGTCACCCAGGCGCGGTGGGTCACCCTCCTCGCGCAGCCGATCCAGTTCACGGAAGACCGCTGGGGTGGACAACCCGTCCTTGGCCAGGGCCAGGACCCAGTGAAAGGTGTTGCGCGAGAGCACCGGAAGCAGGCGTTCGCCCCGGCCGGTGCCCAGCGCGGTACCGCCGTGCAGGGCGAAGGGCACGTCGCTGCCCAGTTCGGCGGCGATCGTGGTGAGGTCGTCGCGGGTCAGGCCCAGGTCCCACAGTTCGTTGAGCCCGACCAGGGCGGCGGCCGCGTCGGCGCTGCCGCCCGCCATACCGCCGGCCACCGGGATGCCCTTGATGATGGCGATCTCCACCAGCGGTGCGCGTCCGGCCAGGTGGGCCAGGCGCACGGCGGCCTTCCACACCAGGTTGGTGCGGTCGGTGGGTACCTCGGCGGCACCCTCGCCGGTCACTCGCACGGTCAGCGAGGCCGATGGGGCCAGTTCGAGATCGTCGGACAGCGATAAGGCCTGGAAGACGGTGGTGAGGTCGTGATATCCGTCCGGGCGCAGATCACCGACTCCGAGATGCAGGTTCACCTTCGAAGGGGCGCGCACGACGACCGGGCTGGGCACAACTGACAGCACGATCACCAAGCGTAATGGGTGACACCGACGAGTACGCAGGCGAAACTTCCGACCGGTCGGCCCGTACCTCGAGCCGGCGCACGGGAAGGGCTTGCACACAATACCCTTGGGGGGTATGTTCGTTCTTGTCGGGGACATACCCCGGGACCGTATGATCGAAGCGAAGGAGCGGGCCATGGCCACCACCACCTACACCGTCACGGGGATGACCTGCGGACACTGCGTGAGCTCGGTCAAGGAGGAGATCGGCAAGATCACCGGCGTCACCGGCGTCGATGTCGATCTCGCCACCGGCGCCGTGCGCGTCGACAGCACCGACGAGCTGGCCGATTCCGACGTCGCCGCCGCGGTCGACGAAGCCGGCTACGAGCTGGCTCCCTGACCACATCACCGCACCGTGTGGCCCGCACCGACACCGGCGGCGGGCCACACGTGTGTTCACCGGCGGTTCACGCACTCGCCCGCGGACCCGAATCATCCACAACGTCATCCACATCCGGACAGAACACCGGATTCGGCGACGCTGCCGGGGACATCACCGGCACACCATGATCAACTTCACACCCGGCGAAAACCGGTTGTCCACAATTGCTTTCACAGGTCGCCCAGCCGGCCGCCGGTGAACAACCGGTGTACTACCGGAATTCAGCCCTGCGCGGCCAACGCGACGAAAGCGGCGGTGTCGAGAGTTTCCCCGCGCGCGGTCGGGTCGATGCCCGCGGCGATCAGCCTGCGCTCGGCCTCGGCGGGCGAACCGGCCCACCCGGACAGCGCCGCCCGCAAGGTCTTTCGCCGCTGCGCGAACGCCGAGTCGATCACCTCGAAGACCCGCCTGCGGTGCGCGTCGTCCATCGGCCACGGCGCCTCGGGGTACCGGTCGATGCGCACCAGCCCCGATTCCACCCGCGGCACCGGCCAGAACACCTGGGTGCCCACCGCACCGGCCCGGCGCACCTTGCCGAAGAAACCGGCCTTGACACTGGGCACCCCGTACACCCGGTTCCCCGGATCGGCGGCCAGCCGGTCGGCCACCTCGGCCTGCACCATCACCAGCGACACCATGATGCTCGGCAGTTCGGCCAGCAGATGCAACAGCACCGGCACGGCCACGTTGTAAGGCAGGTTCGCCACCAGCGCGGTCGGCGCGGCCGGCAACTGATCGGCGCGCACGCGCAGCGCGTCGGCCTCGACCACCTGCAACCGGTCGACCAGACCGGGGGCACGGGCGGTGACCGTTTCGGGCAGGAAGTGGGCCAGCACCGGGTCGATCTCGACGGCGACCACCCGGTCGGCCACATCGAGCAGGGCCAGTGTCAGCGAGCCGAGGCCGGGGCCGACCTCGAGCACGGTGTCGCCGGCGCCCACCCCAGCGGCGCTGACGATGCGGCGCACCGTGTTGCCGTCGTGCACGAAGTTCTGCCCGAGCTGTTTGGTCGGCCGGACACCGAAACGTTCGGCCAGCGTCCGCACCTCGGCGGGACCGAGCAATGCGGCGCTACCGCGCGCGGGAATCTCTGGTTCGGACACTGCTAGAACTTACCAACCTCGCCGATCGGGCAGCTCAGCGCTGTGGCGGGGCGGCGTTGACGCGAGCGAGGAACGCGTCGATGGCGCCGAGCTGTTCGGCCGAGAGCGAGCCGTGCGGCCCCGTTCCCGGCACCACCTGCTGGTCGACACCGTTGAGGGCCAGCTGCGCCACCAGCGCCGCGTGCAGCGGCGAGGGCACGATCGTGTCGGTGACATTCATCGCCAGCAGGATCGGGGCGTCGTAACCGCTGGTGGGCAGCATCATGTACGCCGCGAGCGGAGCACGCAGCGGAGCCAGCGACCGGACCAGCAGGTCGGCGGAGGTGATGCCCTTGGTCGCGGCCACGATCTCGTCGAGGCACTGGGTGCCCGCGGTGGCGACGATTTCCTGGCCACGCGGGGTGAGGTAGGAGTCGATGTCGAGCTCGGGACGGGTGGCGCGCAGCCCGGCCAGAATGCTCACCACGAACGAGGTGGAACCCGGCAGCCCCGGCAGGTCCGGGCTCATGAACGGCAGGATCTTCTCCACATCCGAAGCCGCGTCGATGGCCACGGTGCCGCGAAAATCCAGCTCGGGGGCGTATTCGGCCTGCACGTGGGCCGCACTCAAGGCCGCGTGACCGCCCTGGGAGGTGCCCGCCGCGGACCAGGTCCGCGACAGGCCGGGCTCGGCGGCGCGGGCCGCGCGCACCAGATCGATGGTCGCGGTGGCCTCGCTGCGGACCTCCAGGTAGGGATGCGGGCCGGTGTCGAAGCGGCCGAGCCCCAGGTAATCGGGAGTGACCACCGCGAAGCCCTGTTCGACGAACCGTCCGATCAGGCGGTCCTCGAGGGCCCGGTGCATCGGCAGTGGCGCGTTCTCGGGGTCGGCCTGCCCGCCGCAGCCGGGAGCGGAGCCGGAGCTGCCGTGGTCGTAGGCCACGATCGGCCAACCCGTGGCGGGCGCCTGTCCCTCGGGCAGGAACATCGCGCCGCTGGCCGGGCGGGTGACGCCGGCGGAGTCGGTCATCCAGTATTCGATCGACGAGCCCCGGTCGAGTCCGTGCCATCCGGCGGGTTCGGCCTGCGCCGAGATGAGTGATCCGGGCGCCTCGGCGGCGGCCGGAGCGTATCCGGCGGTCAGTACCGCGCCGGTGGTGAGTGCGGCAACGAGAGTGGCGCGCAGCGAGTTCTTCAGCAAGGGATTCATCTCTCCACCAGGCGGTCAGATCTGGACGAGTGTACAGATCGGCTCACACCGCGCGCATCAGGAACTCGTCGATCGCCGCCCACATCGCCGCGTTCAGCTCACAGTGACTGCCGGTGCCGACGACCGGCTCAAACGCGACCCCGCCCGCGGCGAACTGGGCAGCCAGCGCGGCGTGCAGCGGGGACGGCACCGTCCGGTCGGTGGCGTTGACCAGCAACAGGATCGGGGCGTCGTAACCGCTGGTCGGCACGGCCATGTAGTCGGCCAGCACCGAGCGCAGCGGTTCCTCCCCCAGCGAGCGCGACAGCAGATCGCCCAGGTAGAGGTCGGCGACTCGCGCGTCGATGGCGTCCTGGCACAGGGCACCGATCTCGTCGATCACCTGGCGGCCGAGCGGCGACAGGTAGTCGTCCACGCGGGCGTCGGGCCGGGCGGCGCGCAGCCCGGCCAGAATGCTCGCCGAGAACCCGAGCACGCCGCCGCTGACCCGATCGCGCGCACCCGGACCCAGCAGGGTGGCCACCTTCTCCACATCCGAGGCCGGGTCGATCGCGATGGTGCCGCGGAAGTCCAGTTCCGGCGCGTAGCTCTGCCGACGATGGGCGGTACCCAGCGCCGCATGACCACCCTGCGACATGCCCGCCGCCAGCCACACCGGCGACAGGTCCGGCCGCACCGACCGCGCCGCACGCAGCAGGTCGAGCGTGGCGGTGGCCTCGGTGTCGATGTCGAGATACGGGTGCGGACCGGTGTCGAAACGCCCCAGCCCCAGGTAGTCCGGCGCGACGACGGCGAACCCCTTCGACACCAGGTGCCGCAGGAACACGTCCTCGCGCGCTTGCGAATCGGGCCATGGCGCGCCCGCCGGATCCGACTGCCCACCGCACCCGGCGCCCAGTCCGGTGGTGCCGTGGTCGTAAGCGACCACCGGCCAACCACCCGCAGGCGCCGCCCCGGCCGGCAGATACAGCGCCCCGCTGGCGGGTTGCGTCACGCCACCGACCCCGCGGGTCCAGTAGTCGATCACCTGCGCGCCTGACATCCCGTGAAAGCCGTCGGCCTGCGGGATCACCGAGATCACCGCACCGGGGACCGGCTCCTGCGCCACGGCCGGCACGCCGAGCCCGATCCCCGCCGACAACGCCACTGCGGCGACCGCACACCGCCAGGCCGAAACACCGAGCATGACAACCACCCTCGCCTCGTCCGAGCCGAGACCACCGCACGAGCACAGCGGACCCGGCGAAACGAGAGCACGCTACCGCACCGAATCCCGCCCCAGCGGTGGGCGCCACCGGCGAGTTCGGTTACTCCTTGGGCTCGACGTACCGGGGGAAGACCGGCTCGGGCGCCGGGAGGTCGATGCCCGGAGTCAAGGGGGTGGCGATGTCGGCGAAGGTGCGATCCTCCTGCGCGAGCAGGTCGAGAATCTTGGCGGCGGAACCGGGCATCACCGGCTGCACCAGAATCGCGACGATACGCACCACCTCGAGGGTGACGTAGAGGACCGTCGCCATCCGCGCCAGGTCCTCCTCGGTGCCCGACTTGCGCAGGGCCCAGGGCGCGTTGGCGGAGAAATAGCGGTTGGTCTCGCCCAGCGTCAGCCAGATGGCCTCCAGCGCCAGATGCATCTGCTGAGCATCGAACTCGGTGCGGCACTTGTCGAGCAGGCCACCCGCGCGGTCGAGCAGGGCGCGGTCGTCGGCGGTGAACTCACCCGGCGCCGGGGCCTTCGCGTCACAGTTCTTGTGCACCATGGTCAGGCTGCGCTGCACCAGGTTGCCGAACTCGTTGGCCAGGTCGGTGTTGATACGACCGGCGATGGCGTCGTTGCTGTAGCTGCCGTCCTGACCGTAGGAGATCTCGCGCAGCAGGAAGAAGCGCACCTGATCCAGGCCGTAGGTGGACACCAGCGCGAGCGGGTCGACGATGTTGCCCGTCGACTTCGACATCTTCTCGCCCTTGTTGAACAGGAACCCGTGCACGAACACCCGCTCGGGCAGCTCGACCCCGGCCGACATCAGGAACGCGGGCCAGTAC
The DNA here is from genome assembly GCF_042650145.1 of Nocardia halotolerans. NCBI lineage: Bacteria > Bacillati > Actinomycetota > Actinomycetes > Mycobacteriales > Nocardiaceae > Nocardia > Nocardia halotolerans. The sequence continues at coordinate 1,170,958 of NZ_JBHSDL010000014.1, forward strand.
ACCGTGTGGAAACGGGTGATGTCCTTGCCGATGATGTGCACATCGGCCGGCCAGAACTTCTGGAACTGCGCCGAATCGGTGTCCGGGAAGCCCACGCCGGTCAGGTAATTGGTGAGCGCGTCGACCCACACGTACATCACGTGATCGGGGTGGCCCGGCACCGGCACGCCCCAGTCGAAGGTGGTGCGCGAGATCGACAGGTCCTTCAATCCGGCCTTGACGTAGCTCACGATCTCGTTGCGCCGGGTGGCGGGCGCGATGAAGTCGGGGCGCTCCTCGAACAGCGCGAGCAGCTTGTCCTGATAGGCCGAGAGCCGGAAGAAGAAGTTCGACTCCTCGGTCCAGGTGACCGGGGTCCGGGTCTCGGTGGACACGCGGGTGCCGTCGTCGAGGAGGGTGGTTTCCTCCTCGGTGTAGAAGGCCTCGTCGCGCACCGAGTACCAGCCGGAGTAGTTGCCCAGGTAGATGTCGCCGTTGGCGCGCATCTGCTCCCACAGCGCCACGCTGGCGGCCCGGTGGTCCTCGTCGGTGGTGCGGATGAAGCGGTCGAAGGAGATGTCGAGCGCTTTGTCCATCGCCTCGAAGGCGTCGGAGTTGCGGGCTGCGAGTTCCTGCACCGGCACGCCCTGGGTGGCGGCGGTCTGCTGCATCTTCTGACCGTGTTCGTCGGTGCCGGTCAGGAAGAACACGTCGTAGCCGTCGAGGCGCTTGAACCGGGCCAGCGCGTCGGTGGAGATGTACTCGTACGCGTGCCCGATGTGCGGCGCACCGTTCGGGTACGCGATGGCGGTGGTGATGTAGAAGGCGGGCGCCTCGGCGCCGTCAGGTCGCTCGCTCATGATGGTCACTACTGTAATCGGGGTGCCAAATACGAATCGTCCGGCTCCGCCCCTCCCGTCGCCGCTCGCACCGCTGATCGACGCGCACACCCACCTCGACGCCTGCGGCGCCACCGATGCCGCATCCACCATCGCGATCGTGGACCGGGCCGCGTCGGCCGGTGTGGGCCACGTCGTCACCGTCGCCGACGATCTCGCCGCCGCCCGGTGGGCCGTGGGCGCCGCGCAGTGGGATCCGCGGGTGTACGCGGCCGTCGCCCTCCATCCGACGCGGGCCAACGCGCTCGACGACGCGGCCAAGGCCGAGCTGGAGCAACTCGCCATCGACCCGCGGGTGGTCGCGGTCGGCGAGACCGGTCTGGACTACTACTGGCCGGGCAAACTCGACGGCTGCGCCGACATCGAAACCCAGATCGCGGGTTTCCGCTGGCACATCGAACTGGCCAAGCGAGTACGCAAGCCGCTGATGATCCACAACCGCGAGGCCGACCACGACCTGCTCGCGGTGCTCCTCGACGAGGGCGCCCCGGACACGGTGATCTTCCACTGCTTCTCCTCCGACGCGACGATGGCGCAGGCGTGCGTGGCCGAGGGGTATGTGCTCAGCTTCTCCGGCACGGTGAGTTTCAAGAACGCGCACGAACTGCGAGAGGCCGCCAAGCTGGTGCCCGACGACCAGATCCTCGTCGAGACCGACGCGCCGTATCTGACACCGCACCCGTATCGCGGCGCACCCAACGAGTCGTACTGCCTGCCGTACACGGTGCGGGCGCTGGCCGAGGTGCGCGAGCAGGATCCGGATGCGCTGGCCGAGATCACCACGGCGAACGCGCGCAGGCTGTACCGGATCCGATAGTCCGTTTCGTCCGGATGCCACAGCCGCACGATAAACGTGTTTCAGCTCACATTTCGGTTGCCGAAAAGTTATCCACCAGCAGCGGCCGTATCGAATCGTGACCTGCGCTCCCCCCGATCAGGCGCCACGGTATTGCTGCGCACACATCGGGTCGTTATCGTTCTGTAACCATGTCGGCTTTTGCGCGGATCAACTCGTCTCGCTCGCCACTGCTGTACGCGGCAGCCGCGGCCCTGCTGCTGATTCTGCTCGTCGGCGCGTCCATGGCCATCGTCAATCACAAGACGGTCGCCCTGGTCGTCGACGGCGAACGGACCGAGCTCAGCACGATGTCGGGTGAGGTGCGCACCATCCTCGCCGACGTCGGCTTCGAACTCTCCGAACACGACGAGGTGAGCCCGGCCGCCGGCGCACAGGTCTCCGACGGGGCCACCATCACACTCAACCGCGGCCGCGAGATCACCATCACCGTCGACGGCACCGAACGCACGGTGTGGACCACCGGTGTCACCGCGGGCGACGCGCTCGCCCAGATGCAGATCCCGGCCGAGGCCCACGTGGTGCCCACCCGCACCGAACAGCTGCCGCTCGACGGCGCCGAACTCAGCGTCTACACCCCGCGCACCGTCACCCTCGTCGACGCCGGCGGCGCGCCGGTCGACGTACGCCTGGCCGCTCCCACCGTCGGTGAATTCCTCGCCGCCGCGGGCATTCCGCTGGCGAATCAGGACTTCACCGAGCCCGCGGCCGACACCCCGCTCACTGCGGACATGCAGGTCACCGTCACCCGCAAGCACACCGAGCAGCGCACCGAGACGCTGCCACTCGAACCCGCCGAACAGGTGATCGAGGACGTGACCATGAACATGAGCCGCACCGTGGTGGAAAGCGAAGGCGCGCCCGGCCTGCACGAGGCGACCTTCATGGTGACCATGGTCAACGGCGCGGAGGCCGCGCGAGTACAGGTGAACTCCAACGTCATCACCCCGGCCGAACCCCGGACCGTCCGCAAGGGCGCCAAGCCGGGCACCGAGGTGCCGCCGGTGCGCGACGGCGCGATCTGGGACGCGCTGGCACGCTGCGAGTCGACCGGCAACTGGTCGATCAACACCGGCAACGGCTACTACGGCGGCATCCAGTTCGACCAGAGCACCTGGGAACGCCAGGGCGGGCTCAAGTACGCGCCCCGCGCCGACCTGGCCACCCGCGAAGAGCAGATCGCCATCGCCGAAGTGACCCGCGCCCGGCAGGGCTGGGGCGCCTGGCCGGCGTGCACCGGCCGGCTCGGCCTCAGCTGACGCGCTACTTCCAGTCGGCCAGCAGCCTGTTCGCCTCGGTGGCCAGCGCCGCTTGCAGGTACGGGCCGAAACTGATCCGGGCCACCCCCAATTCGGCGAAATGCGACTTCGCCGGGGTCGCGGGCAGCCCGATCGCGTTGACCGGGAGCGGCAGCTCAGCGGTGAGGCGACGCTGATCGGCGTCGGAATGCCTGCCCACCGGGTAGAGCACGTCCGCGCCCGCCTCCGCGGCGAGGGTCAGGCGCGCGATGGCGCGATCGAGACGGTCGGACTCGTCGCCGTCCTGGCGGATGAACAGATCGGTCCGCGCATTGACGACCACGTGCACGCCCGCGGCATCAGCGGCCTCACGCAGCCCCCGCACCACCTCGGCGTGCTCCTCGGCCCCGCGCAGCCGCTTACCTTCGCTGTGCACGGTGTCTTCGATGTTGAGCCCGACCGCGCCCGCGGCGAGCAGCCCGTCGATGAGCTGCAGCGGTTCGAGCCCGTACCCGGATTCGATGTCGACCGACACCGGCACATCGACCGCATCGGTCACCTGCACCACTCGGGCCAGCAATTCCTCGAAGCCCATCCCCTCACCGTCGGCGCGACCGATCGAATCGGCGACCGGATGACTACCCATGGTCAATCCCGAAAACCCCGCGCCCACCGCGATGTTCGCCGACCAGGCATCCCACACGGTCGGCAACACCACCGGATCACCCGGGCGGTGCAGCGCCAGCAGAGTCTTCGCCTTCGTATCCAATGCGGTCATACCCGAGATGATGCCCCAGCCCACCGACAACGGCCAGTGTCACCCGATTCAGGACAACCGGAATCCGGCCGGAATGAGGCGCCCGCGCCCGTCCGGACGGTCAGGCCGTCGGAGCCGGACGTGGCTCCGGCCCGGCCGTTCAGCTGAGGGTCTCGTCCATGGTCGACGCTGTCAGGATCTGATCGATCCACCGTTCCAGGTCAACGTTCTGCGCCGACCGCACCCGGGCAACAACCGACTCGGGAACCTCACCGAATTTGCGATTGAGTTGACGGAGCAGGGCATCCGCCATACCGCGGGCTTCCAACTTTTCTGCGGTTGTCATCACGACCTCCTGCGCCTGCGGTCCCAGACGATCGAACAGCGAATCGAATCCCGTCGGGTCCGTATCACTGACAGTAATAATGTACTCCACCATCGCCTGCAGGTCGCCGCGCCCGTTCGGGCCGTCGAACATGGCCGCGACATCCTCTACCAGTGGCAACAGTCGAGTACCCGCATCGCGGCGACCTGGCGCCACTTTCAGTACGTACAACATCACCAGCACGGCAGGGGTCAGCTCGCGTTTGCGCAGCTCGGCCAGGTCGGTGTCGGCCATGTCGTCGAGCAGGTATCGCATGCGGGGCACGAGATCGCCCAACGATGCTCGCACCGGTGGGCTGAGAGCGAACAGCTCCGACAACTCGGTGGGCGCCGACCAACGCCGACCCTTCGGATCGGCATGCACTACCAACGGGATGATCGCGGGCAACGTGGTTGTCTGCGGATCGTCTCCGACATAACGGGTCCAGATCGCGACCATGTACTCGATCAATCGCAGCGACATCCATTTGTCTGTGCTGCTCTGGTGTTCGATCAGGCAGTAAATGAATGTCTCCTGACCCGCGGCCTGTACCGAGAACAGCAGATCTCCGTAGCGCGGCGTCAGGCGTGGGGAGATGAAACCGGTCGGCAGCTGCTTCAATGTCGGCCAGTCAGCTTGGGCGACAAATGCTTCCGGCAGTTTCGACCGCAGTTCAGAGGCGGCGTTCTCGGGACGGCCGAGGACCCGGCGACACAGCGCGTCATGCGGACTCGTAGGTCGCACAGTCATAGCTGAACTCTATATAAGCAGCGTGCCTGCGCCAAATCGCAGTAGACCCGCAATATGCTGTCTGGCAACAGCTTTCACAACAATCGTATCAGTCCGCTCGGCTCGAGCGGGCGGCGAGGACGGCGTCGTAGAGTTCTCGGCGGGAGGCGCCGCGGCCTGCGGAGACTTCGGCGCAGGCGTCTTTGAGGCGCATGCCGCCGGTGACGAGGGTTTCCACCTCGTCGACGAGCTGGGCGGGTTCGGCGGTGACGGGCTGGGAGCCTTCCAGGACGACGGTGATTTCGCCGCGGGCGCCGTCGGCGGCCCATTCGGCGAGCTCGCCGAGGGTGCCGCGCACCACTTCCTCGTAGGTTTTGGTGAGTTCGCGGCAGATGGCGGCGCGGCGGTTCGGGCCCAGGACGGTGACGGCGTCGGCGAGGCAGTCGGCGAGGCGGTGGGGGGCTTCGAAGAACACGCAGGCGCGTTGTTCGGAGGCCAAGGTGCGCAACCACTCTCGGCGCTGACCACCCTTGCGGGGGGCGAAACCGTCGAAGCAGAACCGTTCCACCGGCAGACCGGACAGGGCCAGCGCGGTGGTGACCGCGGACGGGCCGGGCAGACAGGTGACCGGCAGCTCACGGGCGACGGCAGCCGCGACCAGGCGGTAACCGGGGTCGCTGACCGAGGGCATGCCGGCATCGGTCACCAGCAGCACGGTGCGACCGTCGGCGATGTCGTCGAGCAGGGCGGGGATGCGCGCGGTTTCGACGTGGTCGTAGAAGCTGACGATGCGACCGGTGATCTCCACCCCGAGCGCCTTGGCCAGCGATTTGGTGCGGCGGGTGTCCTCGGCGGCGACCACGTCGGCCGAGCCGAGCGCGTCGCGCAGTCGTTGGGACGCGTCCCCGATGTCGCCCATCGGTGTAGCCGCTAAGACCAACACAGTGCTGACCAGCCTCTCCGGTATTGCGTACGGTGTTCGGCTGCCCGGGTGCCGCGCGAGCAGATGGCGCCCGGCCCATTCTGTCAGGCGGGCTCGGCACCCGGGTGGGCGCCGGTGTCGGCTCGGAGTTCCTCGGTCACACCGCCTACGATCGGTGCGTGATCCCGGTGACCGAATCGCGCGCGACGCGCCCCGTGTCGGCGTTGATCAGTCCCGCTCCGCTGCGTCCCACCCCCGATTTCGGGCCGCTGGACACCGCGCGCGGCTGGGCGGTCACCCTGGTGCTCACACTGATCGCGGCGGTCACCCGTTTCGCGAACCTGAACTACCCCACCGACGCGCGCACCCCGGTCTTCGACGAGAAGCACTACGCCCCGCAGGCCTGGCAGATGGTCACCGGCGGCGGGGTGGAGGACAACCCCGCCTACGGGCTGGTGGTGCACCCACCGGTCGGCAAGCAGTTCATCGCGATCAGTGAGGCGCTGTTCGGGTACAACGCGTGGGGGTGGCGCGGCACCGCGGCGCTGGCGGGCACGGTGCTGGTGCTGCTGGTGATCCGGATCGTGCGCCGGATGGCGCGCTCGACGCTGATCGGCGCGTTCGCCGGGGTGCTGCTGATCGCCGACGGGCTCACCTTCGTCTCCTCACGCATCGGCATGCTCGACATCTTCATGGCGCTGCTGGTGACCGCCGCGTTCGGCTGCCTGATCGTCGACCGCGACGAGGTGCGCCAACGCCTGGCGCGCGCGGACCTGGCCGGACGCATCGCGGTCACCGACTGGGGTCCGCGCCTGGGGGTGCGCTGGTGGCGATTCGGCGCGGGCGTGCTGCTCGGGCTGGCGTGTGGCACCAAATGGTCGGGCGTGTACTACATCGTGTTCTTCGGGCTGCTGAGCGTGGCCTTCGATGTGAGCGCGCGCCGCGCCTATGGGGTGCGCAGGCCGTGGGTCGGCACCCTGGTCCGCGATGTGGGGCCCGCGCTGTACGCGCTGGTCGTCATTCCACTGGTGGTGTATCTGTCCTCGTACTGGGCCTGGTTCGCCAGTGAGAGCGGGGTCTACCGGCACGCGGTCGGCAATCAGGTGGGCACCGGCGGGGCCTTCGCCTTCCTGCCCGACGCGCTGCGCTCACTCTGGTACTACCACGGCGAAACGCTGGCTTTCCATTCCGGTCTCACCAATTCCGCGGGCAACCAGCATCCGTGGGAATCCAAGCCGTGGACCTGGCCCATGGGTCTGCGCCCGATGCTGTACTACTACGCCGACGGCACCGTCACCGGTTGCGGTGAGGCGCAGTGTGTGAAGGCCGTGATGGCGGTGGGCACACCGGCGCTGTGGTGGCTGGCGCTGCCGGTGCTCGGCTGGATGGCGTGGCGCAGTGTGGTGCGCCGCGACTGGCGGTACGCGGCCGTGCTCGTGGCCTACGGCGCGGGTCTGCTGCCCTGGTTCCTCACCCTGGACCGGCAGATGTACTACTTCTACGCGGTGGTGCTGGCCCCGTTCCTGGCGATGGGGGTGGCGCTGGTACTCGGTGACATCCTCGGCTCGGCCAGACCGGCGGGGATACCGCGCAGCCCCACCGGCACCTATCTACCCGCCCCGGTGAACGAGCGCTACGCCCTCGGCCTGCTGATCGCGAGCATCTATCTGGGGCTGGTGATCGCGAACTTCGTGTGGCTCTGGCCGATCCTCACCGGCCACCCGATCAGCCCGGCCACCTGGCAGGACCACCTGTGGTTGCCGAGCTGGCGATGAGCATCGCTGCCCGCAGCGCTCGAGCCGGTAGGGCTCAAGCCTGTAGCGCACGCTGGACGAACTCGATCGCCGCGCTGTCGTCGAGGCCGAGGCGCCGGATCGTGGCGATGTAGTCGACCGCGGCCCGCCCGGCGATGTCGCGGGTGGGATCGCCGGAGGAGGCGATGAAAGAGCCTTGGCGGCCACGGGTTTCGACCACACCGTCGGCTTCGAGTTCGCGGTAGGCGCGGGCGACGGTGTTGGGGGCGATGCCGAGCTCGGCGGCCAGGGCGCGCACGGTGGGGATCTTGGTACCCGCGGTGAGCGTGCCCGCGCGGACCTGCTCGATCACCGCCATGCGTAACTGGTCGTACGGGGGCTGGGTGGAATCGGTGGACAGCTCGACGTGGAACACGATGCTCACACCTCGTCTCGGGACAGCGGGCAGGACATGCACCGGGGACCACCGCGACCGGAGCCGAGTTCGGAACCCTGAATGGTGAGCACCTCGATCCCTTCGTCGGCCAGGCGCGAATTGGTCATCTCGTTGCGTTCGTAGGCGACCACCACCCCCGGGGCGAGGGCAAGGGTGTTGTTGCCGTCGTCCCACTGTTCGCGTTCGGCGGCCGGGCCGTCGCGCCCGGTGTCGATCACGCGCAGTTTCGGGATGCCCATGGCGGCGGCCGCGGCGGGCAGGAACGGTTCGGGTCCGCTGATACCGATGGGGTCGAGGCCGCGGCCGGTGGCGCGGTCCGCACGGCGAATGGTGAAGGCTTGCAGGGTTTCGCGTACTCCGGGGTACATCACGACCGCGTCGGTGTCGACCATGGTGCACACCGTGTCCAGGTGCATGGTCGCACGGTTCTGCGCGATCGGCACCACCAGCACGGTGTGGGCGAGGTCGTCGTCGAAGAGGCTGCGTGCCAGGGCCTCCGCGCCCGCCGGGGTGGTGCGTTCGCCCACGCCGACCGCGACCACACCGTGGGCGAGCAACAGCACGTCACCGCCCTCGATGGGGGCGGTGTGGGACTCGTAGGCGCGGCGTACCCCGAGGAAGCGCGGGTGGAAGGCGTAGACGAGGTCGGTGAGCGAGGTCTCGCGGTTGCGCGCGGGCAGCGCCAGCGAGGTGATCGCCACTTTGGGGCCCACCCAGAACGAGGAGTCGCGGGTGAACAGCAGGTTGGGCAGTGGGTCGATGACGAAGTCGGCACCGTGGTGCATGCGCCGTACCAGCGAGGTGGTGTCGGGTCCGAAGGGCAGTTCGTCGAAGGTCATGCCGGCCATCAGGATATCGGCCAGTTCCCCGGCCGGTACTTTGCGCAGTTCGGCGGCGAGCTGGTCGGCCAGGTCGTGGCCGAGTCTGCGCGCGTCGACGGCGGCGGAGATGCCCTGGATGCGGGCGGCGCCGCTGGCGGCCAGGGTTTCGGTGAGCAGGTCGGCCAGCAGCAGCACTTCGACTCCGCGCGCACGCAGCACCGTGGCGAACGCGTCGTGTTCTTCCTGTGCGCGTTCGACCCAGGGGATGCCGTCGAAGAGCAGTTGGTCGTTGTTGCTCGGGGTGAGCCTGCGCAGCTCGTCGCCGGGGCGGTGCAGCAGCACCGTGCGCAGCGTGCCGACCTCGGAGGTGACAGCCAGGCGCGAGTCGGTTCCCATGGACGAAACGGTAATGCGATCCGCGCGTGCCTGCCAGAACGACCCGCGCTCGCGCCACGGGCGAGTCGGCGCGTTTTTCGTACAGGACACAAACACCTCAAGTATTGTTGAGGTGAAAGTGGGAGGAGCGCAGATGACGACGGCCGATTGGCACACCAAGGAGCTGACCCCCGGCCAGCTTTCCGATCGTAGTGGAGTCGCGGTGTCCGCGTTGCACTTCTACGAACGCGAGGGGCTCATAACAAGCCGGCGGACCAGCGGAAATCAGCGGCGCTACGCTCGCGAGACGCTGCGCCGCGTCGCGTTCATCCGCATCTCGCAGCGGGTCGGCATCCCACTCAGCGAGATCCGGTCGGCGCTGGATCGGCTGCCCGAAGGCCGCACCCCCACCCGGCGCGACTGGGAGACGCTGTCCACGAACTGGCGCGAGGACCTCGACGACCGCATCATCCAGCTCACCCGCCTGCGCGACAACCTCACCGGCTGCATCGGCTGCGGCTGCCTGTCGCTCGGCTCGTGCAAGCTGGTCAACGAGCACGACCGGCTCGGCGCCGAGGGCCCCGGCGCGCGCGTACTCGACGTGCAACTGAACTGCCCGTCGAAATCCGGCTGCGCCTGATCGCGACGGCCGGCGCCCTCAGCGGTCCAGTACCGCGAGCATGCCCGCCACCGCCCGCGGCCAGGGGAATTGTTCGGCGCGGGAGCGGGCGGCGCGACGGCGGTGCGGAGTGGGCAGGGCCAGCACGTCGGTGACGGCCCGGGCGAAGGCTCGGGGGCGGTCGGCGGCGACGGCGCCGCATTCGGCGGTGACGATATCGGCCAGCGCCGAGGAGCGGCTGGCGACGACAGGCGTGCCCGCGGCGAGCGCTTCCAGGGCCGCGAGGCCGAAGGTCTCGTGCGGGCCGGGTGCCAGTGATACATCCGCGGTGGCAAGGAGTTTCGCGACCAGCGACCGGTCGCTGAGGAAGCCGGTGAAGTGCACCGCCGGCTCGCCACCGGGCAGGGCGGGCAGGGCGCGGGCGCGGCGTTCGAGCGCTTCCCGACGCGGACCGTCACCGGCGACGACGAGCCGGGCAGGCACGCCGGCCCGGTGCAGCGCCCCCACGGCCTCGATGCTGCGATCCACCCGCTTCTCCACCGACAACCGGCCGCAGTGCACCAGCATCGGATGCCCCGCGACACCCAGATCCGCCCGCAATCCGAGGTCGCGGCGCCGTGGGCTGAACAGGTCGAGGTCCACACCCAACGGCACCAACTCCACATTGGGCGCGCCGATGCGCTGGAATTCCGCACGCGCGAAATCGGTGGTGCACACCACCATGTCGTACTCGTCGGCGGTGCGCCGGTTGGCCACGTCGGCGCAGCGGCGGGCCGCCGGTCCGGGCAGGAACTGCCCGAGCAGGCGGTCGAGCCGTTCGTGCGAGATCATCACGCTGGTGACGCCGCGTCGCCCGGCCCAACGCCCGAAGCCGCGCAGCGTCAGCCGGTCCGACACTTCGAGCACGTCCGGGTCGAGCCCGGCCAGTACATCGGCCACCCGCCGCGGGTCCGCCGCTCGATACCCACCGGTTCCCGGAATTCGCAGCGCGGGCAGGGTGATTCGCACCGCGCCGGTGGGCAGCACTTCCTCCGAACGCTGGGCCCCCGGCACGATCAGCACCACCTCGTGTCCGGCCGCCACATACCCGCCACCGAGGTGATGCAGAGCGGTGCGCAACCCGCCTGAGCGCGGGCCGTAGAAGTTGGCGAGCTGCACGATGCGCACACGCCGATCGTCCTGTCGCCGGGGTTACCCACGGGACCCGCCCGCCGAACGGCACATGAACAGCGCCCAAAGAAGCGGCCGACCCGATTCGCCCGGTCCGCGACGACGCGGCCGGCCACCGGCTCAGACCTGCTCGGCCGACCAGACCCGCAACAGTCCGTGCCCGGTGGCGGCGGTGGTGATCGTCTCCAGCTCCACCTGCGCGCGAATCCACTCCCCCTCGGCGAAGCGCACCCGCAGCGCCAGCCGCCGGCAGGCGCCGGGCCTGCGGGCGACCTCGGCGCAGGCACTGCGCAACGCGGCCAGGTCGATGGGGTCGATCACCGGGCGCTCCACCGCCCAACGATCCAGCGGCGGCGGCGGGGCGCTCGCCCACTCGTAGATCACGGCACTGGAGAGCAGAATCAACCCCACTCCGACTCCGCTGCGCTGCGACACCATCCGCAACATCGTGACGTCGGGATCGACAGCGCTGTCGCCGTCACGCAGTTCGGGCACGGCGTGCATCAACGCGCTCAGCCGCCGCAGGTCGGGCCGCGCCCGGGTGACCATCTGGAAGCGGCGCACAGTGTCGTCGTCGCCGAGCATGTCGACCTGGCCCTGCCAGTGTCCGCCGGGTTCGAGCCGGGTGGCCATGTCGAAGTAGTCGACCCGCCCGTCGAAGCGCACCATCCGCCCGAACGCGTCGGGTGGGGTGCGCACCACTCGTACCAGTTCCGGTTCCCTGGCGAAGACCAGTTCTTCCAGGCCGGGCCCGTGGTGGGCCAGTTCGGTGACCGTGTCGAAGTCCCATGCCGCGACCCGGCGCCGCGGGGACACCGGCGCGTCCACCGGCCCCACCCAGACCTGCACACCGTGGATCCCGCCGAGGGCACACCGCACGGGTTCGGCCAGCACGATGGTCTCCCCCTCGACCACCCGGTGCGAGTCCGCCGACGCCGCGCAATGCTCGACCGTGTCGATGACCAGGCCCGCGCGCGCCGGGCCGAGCGTGCGGTGCAATCGCGCGAGCCCGGACCACTGCCTGGGCCGCGCGTCCTCGGCGACGAGGGTGCGCTCTCCTGCGAGGGTTTCCAGCAGCAACCATCGACCTGGCGACATCACCGCGTTCAGCTCGACGCCACGCCGCGTCCCGCACGGGGCAGATCGAGATCGAGCGGGATGCGCCCCTGCCGCAGATGCTCCTCGACTTCCGCGGCGGGCAACGGCCGCGCGATCAGGAACCCCTGCGCGCGATAGCAACCCAGCCCCACCAGTGTGCGGGCCGCCATCGGCGTCTCCACCCCTTCACCGACCACCCCGAGCCCGAAGGATCCGGCCAGCCCGATGATGGACTTCACGATCGCCAGGTCGTCGTTGCTGTCGCCGAGTCGTTGCACGAAGCCGCGGTCGATCTTCACCGCGTCCACCGGCAGCGCCTTCAGGTGTGACAGTGAGCTGTACCCGGTGCCGAAGTCGTCGATGGCGATCTGCACGCCCATGCGCTTGAGGCCGCGCAGGGTGAGCCTGGTGCGCATGAGGTCCTGCACCACGACGTGCTCGGTGATCTCGAGGCACACCGAGCTGCCGTCGATCTGGTAGGTCCGCAGCACTTCCTCGATGCGTTCGACGAAGTCCAGGCTCACCAGCTGCACGGGTGAGACGTTGATCCGGATCACCACATTGGCCGCGAGCCCGCGGCGACGCCACTCGGCGAACTGCGCGCAGGCCGACCGGATCACCCAGCGGCCGAGCTCGCCGGCGAGGTTGGTGGCTTCGGCGACGGCCACGAAGGCGCCGGGCGGCAACAGTCCCCTGGTGGGGTGCTCCCAGCGCACCAGGGCTTCGAGCGCGACGATGCGGCCGGTGCGCAGATCGACCTCGGGCTGGTAGTGCAGCACGAGGGAGTTGTCGGAGACCGCTGTGCGCAGGTTGAGCTCCACGTCGTCCTGGAGCTCGAACTGGGCGCGCATGGCGTCGGTGAACACCACAACCCCGTTGCCGCCCCCCGATTTCGCGGCGAGCAGGGCATGGTCGGCGCGGCGCAACACGTCGGAGACGCTGGTTTCGCCCGGCACACCCAGGGCCACTCCGACACTCACCCCACGGCTCACCGACTCGGTGCCGACCGAAACCCGCTGACTGATCAGTTGCTGCAATCGCGACGCCTCGAGCTCGGCTTCCACCGCGTCCATCGTCTTGGCGGGGACGATGACGAATTCGTCGCCGCCCAGGCGCGCGATCATGTCGTCGCTGTCGAGGTTTTCCATCAGCCGCGTCGACAGCGAGCGAATGAACGTGTCGCCCGCGCTGTGGCCGAGGAAATCGTTGAGGGCTTTGAGCCGGTCGAGGTCGAGGAAGAAGGTGACGACCGGTCCCTGCTCGCCCGCACGCAGCCGCGATTCCATGTGTTCGAGCAGCGCCCGCCGATTCGCCAGTCCGGTCAGGTCGTCGTGGGAGGCGATGTAGCGCAGCCGCTCCTCGGCCTCCACCCGCGCCTGCAACTGGGCGAACAGGGCCGCGATGGCCTTGAGAACGTTGAGCTCGCCCGGGCTCCAGTCCCGGTTGCCGCGTTTGATGAAGCCGAGCACGCCGCTGGAGCGGCCGCGCGAAACGAGCGGAACGCAGGCGGTGACCACCGACTCGAGTCCGGCGGAGCGCCGGATCGTCTCCTGGTAGTCGGGCACGGTGTCGCCGCGCCGGATGATGATCGGTTCGGTGGCCTCTTCCAGTTCCCGGAACAGCGAATCGGCGTCGGCGAACGCGACGACCCGTAAGGGGTCGGGGGTCGGCGGGTCGATGCGGCGCGGCCATTCGGCCACCAGCACCGTCACGCCCCGTTTGCGGTCGGTGTGGCGTAGGTAGGCGAAGTCGACGTCGAAGTGGTCGACCAGATCGGCGAGCACACGTTCGCTGGCGGGTACCAGTGTCGTGGCGTCGACGCCCATCAACTCCGAGGCAACCTGGGTCACCAACGAGTCGAGTGTTCGCCGCGGCACCGTGTCTCCGATCGTGCTATCCGTTGTTCCCCGAGCCGAGTACCGGGAGCCTGCTGCTCCGGATGGTTGGAGCAGGCGCGCAACTCAGCCGGAGTACCAAAGCGACCGCCTCGTGCACGGGGACTCTGATCAGCTCGAAGAATCGCTTGTGGACCGAAGTCAGTGTATCCGTGAACTCCGCAGATACGCTGCGCAAATCCTCGGTGTCCCTGGCGTACAGGAAAACCGGCGAGACCGGTTGCACCGCCAAATCATGCCGCTGAGCTGCGAACCAGACCTTCTGTACGGCCGTACCACCGCGCACGTAGTCCGAAAGATCCGGTTCGGCGCCCGCCTCGGCGGCAACGGAGACAACGATCACTGCCGAACTCGACGTGACCCGGTCGCGGGTGTATTCGCCCAGTGCCCGCCCGGCCGACCAGGAACGCAGACGTTCCATCACATCGGGTCGCCGGCCGATCTGCAGTTTCGCCTGCTCGTCGGGTGCCAGTTCCAGCGAGCGCACGTCCAGCCCGGTGCGCAGGTCGTCGGTGGGCCAGCGCAGTTCCGAGAACATCTCGGCGTGCAACCGGGGGGTCAGGTACCGGATCCGGTCGGACTCGCCCAGCAGCTCGGCCGCCTCCACGATGCCGTCACGGTCGGTCACGCTGTAGAGGTTCGCGCCGGCTCGGGCCGCCACCTCGGTGAGTTCGGCGAGGACCCGAGGATCGATCTCGGCGCCGTCGCCGAGATGACGGTTGGTGGCGCGGGTGCGCACCTGCGGATACTCGCCGGCCAGTTCGGCATCGCCGCCGTCACCGAGTCGCAACGTCACCGAGAGCGCGTCGGGCGCGTTCACCGCGATCTGATGCGGTCCGAGCAACCCGTGCGCCGCCGCGGCCGCGCGCGCGTTGTGCAGGGCCGCGCCGATCGCCACCGCACTGCCCCGGTAGCCGACATCCATCGTCGAGGTGCGGGAGGGGTCGAGGTCGATGCGAACGACGTCACCGTCGAGCGTGGCCGACCACGGTTGGGTGTTGCCGCCGGAGGGCGCGCGTTGCACCGCCTCGAGGATCAGCGCCCGGGGGGAGGTACCGGTCGCGGTGTCCTCGACCTCGACGGCCTGCGCCGGCAGCTCGAAATCGACCGGGGCCGGTTCGGTGAGTTCGTCGAGCGCGCGCTCGAGGTCGACGCGGACCCGCCCCGACGCCAGTTCCTGCCCGAGACCGAGCCTGCGCACCGCGGCCGCGGCGATGGCGGCACCGAGCTGGATGTCGCCACCGAGCTGCGGCCAGGTGGTCACGGTCTCATCGATCTCGGCCAGGCTGGCGGCCATCCGCGCCGACAGCTCCCTCGGGTCGAGGATGCGCATCACGTGCGGGGCTTTCTCGCGGGTGGTGAGCCCACGCAGATCCGGTCCGGTCGTCGCACCGAGCAAGCCGTGGAACGGCGGGCGGTCCGGTTCGAGATCGAAGCGCTCCACATCGAACAGGCCACGGTCACTGGTGTCCATCAGCAACGGAATCCGGTGGCGGCGAGCGCCTTCGCGCACCGCGAACTTCACATCCAGCGAGTCGCACTCCTCGAGCACCACCGACAGGCCGTCGAGGAACCGGTCCATCGACTCGTCGTCGATGCCCTCGGGGTAGACCTGCACCGGCAGGTACGGGTCGAGTTCGGCGATGCGGCGCGCGGTGACCACACATTTGTTCACGCCGATGTCGAAGAGCCCCGCGGGAATCCGGTTCAGGTTCGACAGTTCGACGGTGTCGAAGTCGGCGAGCCGTAGCAGTCCGCAACTGCCTTCGAGCGCGAGGGTGTAGGCCACCGCGTGCCCCACGCTCTGCCCGACCACGCCGATCGACCGGGTGGCGAGGGCGGCCTGTTCCTGCCGGGTCAGCTTGTTGCGGTTGCGGTCGAGCCGGATGGCCCGGAACGCCTGCGCTCCGACGATGCCCCGCAGCGCTCTGCGCCACGGGTAGTACACCCACCGGTCCTGCGCCGGATCCGCGTCGGGCGGGTTGTTCACCCGCCGCAGTTCGGTGCGCATCGGTTCGCGCAGGTCGACCAGCTCGATTCCGGGTTCCCGGCGCAGCCGCGCCAGCTCGGCGGCGTCTTCGGGCGAACTGTCGTCGAGCACGACCGGCCGGAACACATCGTTGGGGTGCACAGTGTCGGTCATGCCCGGACCACGCCGTCCGAATCGGCGACGAGCCCGTTTTCCGACGCGACGAGCTGGCGGCGCTCGACGGCGATCAGCGCGCGTTGCCGGGGCGTCGGGGCGAGCTCGTCGGTCAGATCCCACGACATGGGGACGGTGAAGTAACGCTCGTCCGGATAGACCACGCCGGGGACATCGGCCCAGCGGCGCCCGCCGCTGGATTCGTAGCGCTCGACACCGCGCACCGCCGTGGTGACGAAGGCGTGGCGCGCTCGCAACCGCCAGGCGATGTGGACGACGCCGCGCGAGAGCAACGCGCCGATCTCGGCTCGCTGGTGAGCGGTACGGTCCGACCACACCGCTTTGATCTCTACCAAACCCTCCGGTACGCGTTCGGCTATCGCCGAGCGCATGGCATCCTCGCCCGCTGTGGCACGCCAGGGGCCGAAGCCGTCGACCTCCTCGACCGTGGGGTGCGGGCCCTGGGCGCGGAGCCCACCCACCACGGCACCGCCGGCATCGGTCACCACGAGGAACATCGTGGTCGACAGTCCGCTGCGCATCGCCTGATAGTCCAGCGCCGACTCGACGCCGTAGTGGCGGTAAACCTTCAGCGCACCCTCGGTGTATCGACGCCACGTGGCGGGCCGATCTGCGGGGGACGACAGTTCCGCGGTGCAACCGGTGACGAAATCGTGGTAGCGCAACCCGCCCGCATCCACGTCACCGACCGGGTCCGTGGGGATAGACAACCTCATACAACTCCGTACCTACACGCGATACCGCGTCACGTCCCGCACTCGGCCCAGCCCTACGTGCTGAACGACGAGAGATTTGCTCTCGAAGTATCCGTCATGCAACGCGGTTTCGCCAGAGTCTCGGCAAATACTCCGACAACATTCAGAGCAAACTGAAATATCCGCAGGTCAAAGGCTTGGATCAATGGGAAATTAGATCAAACCAACCGAACGGTTTTACGTCAGCTAATCATCAGTTATCCACCTGGATCGAGACGAACAGCTCCACGGTTTCCGGACCGTGCCAGACCTCGATCTCCTCGCGATAAGCGCGCGAGATCTCGGCCGACGCGGTGGCGTCGTCGACCTGCGCCCACACGTCTTCGACCGGGTCGTGATAGTCGCCGTTGGGGGCGAAGCGCGCGTAGATGCCCTTCGGCACGCGCACCATCAGATCACCGACCGGCACCTCGTCGGGACTGGTGAACTCGCGCGCGACCAGCGCGTTCCAATTGCCCGCCGGGTCGGGGACATAGACGGTGTGCAGCAGTTCGGCGTCATCGGGCCGGTCGCGCAGCCGATCCTTGAGGAACTCGATGAGGTCGCTGTTGCTCACCTTGAAGCTCGGGTGCACCCGGGGCACCACCAGCCCGCCGTACAGCGCGGCCCGGCGCACCACGATCGAATAGGTCATCGCGGATCGACCGCCAGATACAGGTCGATCTTGTACGCGTGCGGGTAACACTCGAAATCGCCGGTGAAAGTGCGCTTGATCTGATTGTGCTCCTCGGCGAAGGCGATCTGGGTCCACAGATCGGTCATCACCTGCGGGAAGTTGCCGACCGAGGAGAAGCGGGCGTAGGTGCCGCGCGGCAGGCGGGCCGTCAGATGACCGCGCGTCACCTGCTCGAGCGAATCGCACTGGTAGCCGACGATCTGGGTGTTGTAGGTGCTCAGTTCGCCGGTGTAGTCGGTGTAGGCGCTGGCCAGCGGGCCGCCGAGATCCTGGTGCAGGACAGCCGACCACGCGGCCTCGAGGTCTCGGTCGCGCAGCTCCCCGAGCGCGCGTTTGGGACTGCGGACCGGGAGCCCGGCCACCCATGTCTCGTCCCGCTCGACGATTTCGAACTGCATTGATGACTCTCTCGAAGGGTCGGCACGGTTGCGTCATGCTATCAACATCGGTCTCCCCACCTAACCACACCTGAGCTGGACAAATGTCCATCACCATGTCGTTGTCGCCCGGCCCGCCCGCCACCCGGAAACCGGCTTCAGCTGATGGCGGCGGCCAGGTGCGGCCAGGCTTCGTGCAGGTCGGTCTCGAACTGACCCCAGGTGTGCGCACCGGTCGGCCGGTGCACATGGGTCGCCGGGATGCCGAGCTGCGCGAGCCGCCCGGCGAAGGCCGCTGTGCACGCTCCCGCGATCGTCTCCAGCGGCGGGAAGGGCAGTCCCTTGTCATTGGCACCGGGTACACCGGTAGCCGCGGCGAGGAAGATCGTCTTGCCCGCCAGCCGACCGGCATTGGCGAACACATCGTGCTCGCGCCACTCGGCCCCGCCGGGCACGCCCCACATGTTGCCGGGATTGCCGCCACCACGCACCGCCTGCGCGCTGGCCATCGCGATCCCCATCGGATCCGCGGCCCACGGGCAGCCACTCAGGGCCGCCACCGCACTGAAACGCGAACCGCTCTGGATCGCCAGATCCAGGGCCGAGGACGCGCTCATCGAGACACCGGCGATCGCGTTGCGCCCGTTGGTGCCCAGCGCCGCGTCGATCACGCCCGGCAGCTCCCGGGTCAGATAGGTTTCCCAGCGCACCCGGCCGACGCCGGGATCGTCGGCGACCCAGTCGGTGTAGAGCGAGAACGCCCCGCCGACCGGCATCACCACGTTCACGAACTTGTCGGCGAAGAAATGCCGCACATCGGTGTTGTCCCACCAGGAGATGCCGTCGGCACCACCGCCGGCACCGGTGAGCAGATACAGCGTGGGCGCACCGGCCCCGGCCGCCTTGATCACCTTGTTCTGGATCACCCGGTCCATCGCGGGCGAATACACGTCGATCTGCGCGGCACGTCCACCCAGCGGAATCTCCCCCGCCACGTGCGCCCCCGGAGCAGCCGTGGCCTGGGCCCCACCCAGCACGGTCACGATCGCGCACACCACAGCAAGCCACACCCTCGATGTAGTCACCGCTCCGGTATACCGCGCCGCATCGCGACACCGGCCGGTCACACGCCGACCATGCCGAATCGATGCCGACTCGCCGAACTCACCACGCCGGAGTGACCAGGCTCACCATTTGCGGGCGAAGCCCTCGATACCACCGTCTGAGCTGGGCGATCACATGGCTATAACGGCTGCGGAAAGCGGAAAACCCGGTGATTTCTGTCGTACCCGATCGGAATACTGACTGGCGTCCGATGAGTTGGACCCACCGAGCCCGTCCTTTTACTTGTGGTGCCGGGAAGTCGTGCATTCGTCATCGGGCCACAGCTCACGCCCGCCGAACCACCCTGCTTCCCGGAGGTTGCACCGATGCCAGCCGATATATCCGCACCTGCCGCGAAGGAGCGGACCCCGATCGTCATCCGGGTGCTGGTGCTCGCGACGTTCGTCGTGATCCTCAACGAAACGATCATGATCAACGCCATCCCGCGGCTGATGGCCGACTTCGGAGTCACCGAGGTGGCGGCGCAGTGGGTGTCCACCGCGTTCATGCTCACGATGGCCGCCATCATCCCGACCACCGGCTGGTTCCTGCAGCGCGTCACCACGCGCCAGGCCTATGCCACCGCGATGGCCACGTTCATGGCGGGCACCGTGCTCTCGGCCGTCGCGCCGACCTTCGCGATCCTGCTCATCGGGCGGATCATCCAGGCCGGTGGCACCGCGGTGATGATGCCGCTGCTGATGACCACCCTGATGACCGTGGTGGCGGAGAAGGACCGCGGCCGGGTGATGGGCAACGTCACCCTGGCGATCTCGGTCGCCCCGGCGATGGGCCCGGTGGTCTCGGGTGTGGTGCTGCAGGTCTCCGTACCGCAGATCGATTCGTGGCGGCTGCTGTTCGTGCTGATGCTGCCGATCACCGGTGTGGTCACCTGGTTGGGTCTGCGCCAGCTGAAGAACGTCGGTGAGCCACAGGCCGGTGCCATCGACCTGCTCAGTGTCGCGCTGGCCGCGCTCGGTTTCGGTGGCCTGGTGTTCGGTCTGAGCAAGTTCCACGGCGACGACTACACGACGGCGATCGTGATCGTCACCGCCGGCATCGCGCTGATCGCGGCGTTCGCCCTGCGCCAGCTGCAGTTGCAGCGCACCGGCACCCCGCTGCTCGACCTGCGGGTGTTCCTGTCGGGCACCTACAGCAAGGCGCTGGTGCTCATGGCCATCGCGTTCCTGGCGATGATGGGCTCGATGATCCTGCTGCCGCTGTACCTGCAGAACCTGCGGGACCTGAGCCCGCTGGAAACCGGTCTGCTGGTGATGCCCGGTGGTCTGGCGATGGGTCTGCTCGGCCCCACCGTCGGCAAACTGTTCGACAAGTTCGGTGGCCGCGTGCTGGTGATCCCCGGCTCCATCGGCATCACCGCCGCGCTGGCCGGTTTCACCCAGATCTCGCTGACCATGCCGTACTGGCAGCTGCTCGCCCTGCACATCCTGCTGATGGTGTCGCTGGCCGCCACGTTCACCCCGGTGTTCACCTTGGGCCTGGGCGCCCTGCCGATGAACCTGTACTCGCACGGCAGCTCGATGCTGGGCACCCTCCAACAGGTCGCCGCCGCCTTCGGCACCGCCCTGGTGGTCACGGTCATGTCGGCGCGCAGCACCACGCTGATCGACACCGGCACCGACCCGACCATCGCGACTCTGGACGGTATGCGCCTGGCCTTCCTGATCTCGGCCGTGCTGGCCGTGATCGTGATCGTGATGGCCGTACTGCTCCCCGCCCGGTCAGCCACCCACAACGCACTCCCCGCGGAAGAAGCCGACGAGCCCGAAGCTCCACAACTCGTCAAGAACTGATCCGCAGCACCGAAGCCCCCGACCGCACCTTCACGCGGCCGGGGGCTTTCGTGTCCCGAGGTTGCCCCGGCACCGCCGTCGCGATCAGGGCTCATCGATCGTGAGCGCCCCGGACGGGCAGCACTGCACCGCTTCCCCCACGGCGGCATGCTCACCGGGTGGCACCGCCGCGAGCAACACCACCCTGCCCTCGTCATCGTCCTGTTCGAAGACCGTCGGGGCGAGCAACGCGCACATGCCCGCGCCGACACAACGATCCCGATCCGCCGTGATTCGCATCCTCACCCATGCTTCCAAGTGACCGGAAGCTCGTGCACGCCATAGATGTTCATGTCGGTGCGCAGCGGCACCGCATTCGCGGCGACGGCCAGCTCGAGGGTCGGGAAGCGGCGGAGCAAGCCGGTGAACCCGGCGCGCATCTCGATGCGGGCCAGCTGCTGGCCCAAGCACTGGTGGACACCGTGGCCGAAGGCGGTGTGGCCGCGTGCCCTGCGGTAGACGTCGAGGGTGTCGGGGTCGTGGAAGCGCGCCGGGTCGCGATTGGCGGCGAGCAGCGAGACCACGACGGTCGAGCCCTTGCCGATCGTCTCACCGCACAGTTCGATGTCTTCGGTGGCGTAGCGGTAGAAGATATCGGCGACCGACAAGTAGCGCAGGAGCTCGTCCACGGCATCGGGGACCAGCTCCGGATCGGCGCGCAGTGCGGCCGCCTGCTCCGGATGCTCGAGCAGCGCGAAGGTGCCCAGGGCCAGCATGTTCGCGGTGGTCTCGTGGCCCGCGAGCAACAGCAGGAACGCGATGCCCACCAGTTCCTCGATGTCGAGGTCCGGGTCGCGGGCCAGGTCGGAGAGGATGTCGTCGCCGGGGTCGGCGCGTTTGCCGGTGACCAGGTCGGCCAGGTAGCTCGTCATGGCACCGAACGCGGCCATCTTCTCGGTGAGCTCCTGCTCCCGGACCAGGAACTTCGCCGAATTGACCTGGAAGGTCGCCCGGTCCGCGTACGGTACGCCGAGCAATTCGCAGATCACCAATGAGGGCACTGGCAACGCGAACGCCGCCACCAGATCGACCGGTGGGGTGAGCCGTGCCATCTCGTCCAACTGCCGCTCGGTGATCTCGATGATGTGCGCTTCGAGCTGCCGCATCCGCTTGACGGTGAATGCCCCGGTGAGCTTGCGCCGCAAGCGGCTGTGGTCCGGCGGGTCCATGGCGACGAACAGTCCCGGAGTCGGCGGCGACGGCTCGGTCGCGACCGGCATGCCCGGGATCTCGTACGGCACGTGCACGATATCGAGGTCGAGCCGGGAGCTGAACCGGGTGTCGGCCATCAGCCTGCGCACCGCCTCGTAGCCGGTGACCAGCCAACCTTCATGGCCGTCGGGAAAGATCAGGGGGCTCACCGGGCGCGCTTCGCGAAGCCGGGTCATCGCACTCGGTGGATCGAAGGGCCCCGCATCGCGTTGCTGTGGAAGGCCGTGTGGGACAGGGCAGGTTTCGGTCATCAGGTTTCCTGTCGGAGTGGATCGGACTGAAAGTGCTCGGCTACGAGCTGGATCGGCGGCGCGTGTGGCGGTACGGCCGGGCGACTCGGGCGGCGCGAACCACGTTCGCACCGCCCGAGAGGACTACGCGGCAACGGTGTGCCGGACGATGATGTTGCCCAGGATGTTTCGGGCGTGGATATGCACGTGCTCAGCCGTCGAGGCGACCGGATCCATGAGGTTGTGCACGGCCCCGGCTCCGGTCTCGGATTCCATCCGGACCACGCTGCCGGGGTGCACGCCCACCTCCAGCTCGCCGGAGGAGGTCTCGAGGCGAAACTCGCCGCGCACCGCCTCACCGATGCGGATGTCACCCTTGGCGGTCTTCGCGGTGACCGACTCCTGCGGGCGCTCGATAACGATGTCGCCCAACGAAATCGACAGCCGGCAACGACCCAGTTCGCCCGCACCGAACAGCCGGCCGACTGCGGCGATGCCGGTGAACTGCGAACCGGTCGGTACCGCGACCACCAGTTCGATCGCCGGGTTGCCACCGAACGGGGTGTGGGTGTGCCAGTCGCGCCGGCTGGTCACACTCAGGGTGCCGGCGGCGAAGTCGACCACGGTGTGCTCGGCGGCGCGGACGTCGGCCTTCTTCGCCGGGTCGGCGGGCCGTACCTCGACCACAGTGTCGGTGCGGTCGTCGGCGATGACGGTGACGTCTGCACAGAGCACGTCGACGGTGACGGTGATCGGGGCGGGGGTCTGGAAGGTGTACACGGGATTCTCCTCGGTGTGTGCTGCTGCGTTGTTGATGTGACCACTGTCGCGAGCACCGCTGACGCCGAGCTGACACCGCCCTGACGGCTCCGCTGACACGAACCCGGCACTGCCACGAGGGGGAACCTCACGGACACGCGGGGCACAATGGCCGGGTGCAGATCGGAATACTGGGACCGCTCGAGATCCGTACCGAACAGGGTGGGTCGATAGCGATACCGGGTTCCCGGTCCCGGGCCCTGCTCATCGCCTTGGCGCTCGAACCGAATCGCGCGGTGCCGAAAACCGAACTCATCGACTGGATCTGGCACGAGAACCCGCCCGCCGACCCGTCGAACGCGTTGCAGGCGTTGGTGTCGCGGCTACGCAAGGCACTGCCCGACGGAGCGATCGAGGTGCAGCCCGGCGGTTACCGGCTCACGGTGCCACCACACGCGGTCGACGCCGCACGTTTCGAACAACTGCTCGACCGGGCCCGCGGCCGCGACGACGCCGAGCGGTCCGAACTCCTGCGCGAAGCCCTCGAGCTCTGGCGCGGGCCCCTGCCGCAGGACCTCGGCGACAGTGCGACCGCGGTGATCGCCCGGTTCGACGCCTTGCGCGCGGCTGCCATGGAGGACCGCTACGAGGCCGAGATCCGGTTGGGCCGCGGCCCCGAGTCCGTCACCGCGCTGACCGAATTGGTGGCCGCGCGTCCGGTGCGGGAACGGCTGGTCGCCGCGCTCATGCGAGCCTTGACTGCCGCCGGCCGCGGCGCCGAGGCACTGGCGGTGTATCAGCGGGCGCGTGCGGCGCTGGCCGACGAGCTGGGCGTCGATCCGTCACCGGAGTTGTCTGCCCTGCACGTAGCCCTGCTGCGCGGTGAGGTGGGCGCGAGGCCACGGGAGCGTACGACCAATCTGCGGGCCGAGCTCACCAGCTTCGTCGGCAAGCACGCCGACATCGCCGCCGTCCGCGCCCTGCTCACCGCGCACCGGCTCACCACCCTCACCGGTCCCGGCGGTTCGGGAAAGACCCGGCTGGCGGCGGAAACCGCCCGGACCATGCTCGACGACCTGCCCGACGGTGCCTGGCTGGTGGAACTGGCCGGCGATAGGAGCGCCGACCTGGCGCAGTCTGTGTTCGCCGCCCTTGGCCTGCGCGACGCGCTGCTCGGCACCGCGCCGAACGCGCAACCGATGGACCGGCTCGTCGCCGCCATCGGCGACCGCGAGACCTTGCTGATCCTGGACAACTGCGAGCATGTGATCGAGGCGGCGGCGACCTTCGCGCACCGGTTGCTCGGTGAATGCGGGCAGCTGCGGATTCTCGCGACCAGCCGGGAACCGCTGGGCATCACCGGCGAGGCCCTGTGGCAGGTGGAACCACTATCCGTGCCCGCGCCCGGCGCCGACACCCACACCATCGAAACCTCCCCCGCCGTCGCCCTGCTGCGCGACCGGGCGGGCGCGGTACGCAAAGACCTCGGCACCGATCCCGGCACCCTGGCCACCATGGCGCGCGTGTGCCGGGCGCTCGACGGGATTCCGCTGGCGATCGAACTGGCCGCGGCCCGATTGCGCACCATGTCCCTCGATCAGCTCGCCCACCGCCTCGACGACCGGTTCCGGCTGCTCACCGGCGGCAGCCGCACCGCCAACCCGCAGCACCGGACGCTGCGGGCGGTCGTCGACTGGAGCTGGGAACTGCTCACCGACACCGAGAAGCTGGTGCTGTGCCGTCTCGCCGTGTTCTCCGGCGGTGCCGCACTGGCTGCGGCCGAACAGGTCTGCGCCGACACCGCGGCGGTCGGGCCGTGGGAGGTGCTCGACCTGCTCACCGCGTTGACCGAGAAGTCACTGCTGGTGGTCACCTCCGATGCGGTCCCGCGCTATCGCATGCTCGAGACGATCAAGCAGTACGCCACCGACCGGCTGGTGGCTGCGGGCGACGCGGAGCCGGCGCGCCGCGCGCACCTGGCCTACTTCACCGAGCTCGCCGCCACCGCCGAGCCGCACCTGCGTCGCGCCGGGCAACTGGAGTGGCTCGCCGTCTTGGCGGCCGAGCACGACAACCTCGCGACGGCGATGCGCGGCGCGCTGTCCCGGGGCGACGCGGCCGCGGCGATGCGGCTCGCGGCGTCCGCCGGTTGGTACTGGTGGCTGGGTGGCCACAAAGCCGAGGGCACCGAACTGGTCACCGCGGCCGCCGAATTGTCCGGCGAGGTCGACGACGAGACCAGGGCCACGGTGTACGGCCTCGTCGTGCATTTCCTGACCTCGGGCCGCAACGACCAGCACCACGTGCGGGAATGGATCCACCGGGCCCACCGGTTCGCCCGGCGGAGTTCGGGCACCCACCCGGCACTGCGCTTCACCAGCGCCCTGGAACGCATGCTGCGTGGTCCGGACGAGTACCTGCCCGCCTTCGAAGCGCTGCTCACCGACGAGGACCCCTGGTCACGGGCGCTGGCTCGACTGCAACTGGGCAAGCTGCGCACCGTTCTCGGCCACAGCGGCACCGCGGCCGACACTCAGCTCGAGCTGGCACTTACCGAATTCCGCGCTCTCGGCGAACGGTGGGGCATCTCCTTCGCGCTGACCGAACTGGCGAACCGCACCGCCATGCGCGGCGAATTAGCCGCTGCCTGCGCGCTTTTCGACGAGGCGATCATCGTGGTCACCGAGGTCGGCGCGATCGAGGATCTCGCGGGTATCCGCGCCCGCCAGGCCCAGCTGTACTGGCTGCTCGGCGACATCGAGGCCGGCGCGACCGCCATGACCGAAGCGCAACGGTACGCCGACCAGACCGGCCGGCCGGCCGCCCTGGCCGAAATCGCCTTGGCCCGAGCCGAACTCGCACGCTGGAACGGCGACACCGCCGTGGCCCACCACCAACTGGCCACCGCCCGAACCCTTCTCGGCAGCGAAGCCGAACAACCGGTCGTCAGCGCCACGGTCCATATCCTGCTCGGCTACCTGACCGGAGATCCCGACCAGGCCCGCACTCACCACACCAGCGCCTACCAGGCCGCCTCCACCGCCGGGCACGCACAACTGCTGGCCCAGATCCTGGTCGCCGTCGCCGACCTGTCCCTGCGCACCGCGGACTACGAACAGGCCACCCGGCTCCTGGCCGCGAGCACCACCGTCCGAGGTCTGCCCGACCTCTCCCAACCCGACACCGCCCGCATCGAACGAACCGCCCGTCAACATCTGGGTGACCAGAAGTTCGCCGAGGCAACCCAGGAAGGCACCCGAGCGAACTTCTCGGAACTGGTGGCCCGCACTCTCGGAACATGAGCCCGTGGCCGGGCGGGAGGTATGGGGCTCCGCATGATGAAACGAGTACGGCTCATGCTCTCCATGAGCATGAGCCGTACACGAATGTTGTGGAGCTAAGGGGAATCGAACCCCTGACCTTCTCGATGCGAACGAGACGCGCTACCAACTGCGCTATAGCCCCGTGCGGCTCTGGCGAACCGCGCTGTGACACTGTATCAGGCGGTGTGCCCGGATACCGAATCGGTACTGTGACCTGCTGTTCTGCGTGGTTGCACCAGTTACTCGCCGACGGCGCGGCCGAGGTCTTCGACTCGGTGGCGCAGGGCGCGGGCGGTGGCTGGATCGAAGGCTTCCAGATGTTCGAACATCGGGTCTTCGTCGTCGGTGTCGAGCAGGGCGGAGCGGCGGCGCAGGGCGCGGGCAGTGTCGCGGTCCATGGTGCGGCGGGTGGTGGTGGCCGCCTCGGGGGTGACGGTGGCGGCTTCGCGGCGGGTGCCGCGAGTGAGCCGGGCCGCGCGGCGGCGGCGGATCTCCTCTTCCACGTGCACCTGCTTGCGCAGGTAGGCCAGGTACCCGCCGAGGACCACGGCGGACAGGCCGCAGGCCGACCAGAAGAAGGAGTTCAGCAGCATGCCGAACGCGGCGAACAGGATCACCGCGATGATGAGGCCGAGGACCGCGCGCTGCCGGAAGCGGTAGCGGGCGGCGCGGGCGATCGCGTCGGCCTCGGGGTCGTAGCCGCCACGGCCGCGCCGCGTCGGGACGAAGTCCTCGTCGCCCTCCAGGGGTTCGGGGCCGGGGAGGTCGTCGAGGCGCGCGGGCGGTGCGGGCGGGATGCGAGCGGCGGGCGGCGGGTCGGTGTCGGCGCTCGCGTCGTCGGCGGTATCGCTCGATACCGGTTGGGCGACAGTGTCATCGATGCCGTCGCCGGCGAGGTCGGTCGTCTCCTCGTCCTTGTCGTCGATCTCGATGCCATCGGCATCGGGTTCGGTTGTGGCGGTCAGTTTTTCGTCATCGCCTTCGGTGACGGGCTCATCGGTCGTCATCCGATCCTCCGAATCAGTACGGTGGGGGCGCTTGCTCAGCACACGGGGGCGGTAGTCGGGATCACTCTCGTGACCGCCTGCCGCACCGATGCGAATCCGCCGTTCGGCCCCGCCACGGTGTAGCACGCGCGTGGCGAGCGCGGCATCGGTGGTGCGGCGGATCCGGGGATGCCGGTCCGCCAGAATCGGGAACAGGACGAAGACCCAGAGTACGACCAGTCCGATCCACAGGATCGAATTCGGCATCGCGGTCATCACCTCCCGTCCCCGCCTGCATATTGTCCATCCGTGGACGCACCACCGACGTCCGTAGGTTAATTCGGGCGCGCGCACCCGCGTGGCAGGCGCGCCGTGCACACCTGTCACATGAGTAACAGAAATTTCACGGCAGCGCCGCTCGACCCTCCCTGACCAGGCGGTTTACCACAGTCCCCATGACCTCTTCCACAGTGAGACCGACCAGTAGGTGATCGCGCCAAGCCCCGTCGACATCGAGATATCGCCGCAGCAGACCCTCCTCGCGGAAGCCGACATTGCGCAGCACCGCCTGGCTCGCCAGGTTCTCCGGCCGCACGGTCGCCTCCACCCGGTGCAGACCGACCGGACCGAAACAATGGTCCAGGCCCAGCCCGAGCGCCGCGGTCGCCACGCCCTGCCCACTCAGATCCTTGGCCACCCAGTAGCCGATCCAGGCCGAGCGCAACGCGCCGCGCACGATGTTGCCGATGGTCAGCTGACCGCTGAACTGCCCGTCGACCTCGATCACCAACGGGATCATCGCCCCGCGCCGCGCCTCGGCCTTCAGACTCGTCCACAGCGACGGCCAGTTCGACGCGTGGTTGCGCGCCTCCCAGCTGCCGCGCCCGGTCGGTTCCCACCGCTCGAGGTGATCCCGATCGCGTAGCCGGATCCGGCTCCAGGCCGCGGCGTCCCGAAAACGCACGGGGCGCAGCGTCACCTGCCCGCCCGCCACCGTCACCGGTCCCAGGCGTGCGGGCCAGCCCGGATGCTGTCCCGCCCGGAATACGTTCATCGACTCCACGTTTCAGCCGCGCTGCGCCAGGAAAGCCACTCGCACCTCGTCGCCGGTGCGGAAATCGGTGTCGTCGGGCTCCACCACGATCAGACTGTTCGCCTCGGCCAGGGTGGCCAGCAGATGCGAGGATCCGCCGTTGCCGTTGCCCAGCGGCTGCACCAGGTAGTCGCCGCTGGTCTCGTCGCGCAGCAACTGCGCACGCAGGTAGCCCTTGCGGCCCGGCATCGACGAGATGGGTGTGATGGTGCGCGCGTTGACGATCCGGCGCATCGGCTGACGCCGGCCCAGCGCGATCCGGATCAGCGGCCGCACCATCACCTCGAACACCACCAGCGCGCTCACCGGATTCGACGGCAGCAGGAAGGTGGGTACCTCGTCACGTCCGAGGCGCCCGAACCCCTGCACCGAACCCGGATGCATCGCCACCCGGTCCACCTCGAGCTCACCGAGGCCGTCCAGCGCCTCGCGCACCTGTTCCGACGCCCAGCCGCCGACCGCACCCGCGATCACCACGACCTCCGAGCGCACCAGCTGGCCCTCCACCACATCGCGCAGGCGGCGCGGGTCGGCGCTGACGATGCCGACCCGGTTCACATCGGCGCCGGCGTCGCGCGCGGCGGCGGCCAGCGCGTAGGAGTTCACGTCATAGACCTGTCCGGGGCCCGGTGTGCGATCGATATCGATCAGCTCGCCGCCGATGGAGATCACCGACAACCGTGGACGCGGGTGCACCAGCACCTTGTCCTGGCCGACCGCGGCCAGCAGACCCACCTGGGCGGCGCCGATGATCGTGCCCGCGCGCACCGCCACGTCGCCGGGTTGCACGTCGTCACCGACGCGGCGTACGTAGTCGCCGGAGCGGACCGGTTCGAAGACCTTGACGCGCGCGGTACCGCCGTCGGTGAAGTCCAGGGGCAGTACGGCGTCGGCCAGGGTCGGCAGTGGCGCGCCGGTGTCCACCCGCACGGTCTGGCGCGGCTGCAACCGGATGGGCTGGCGGGAACCGGCCACCACCTCGCCGACGACGGGCAGGGTGAGGTCGATCAGCTCGCCCTCCTCGTCGCGGACATCGGTGCCCGCGGCACTCACATCGACACTGCGCACCGCGTAACCGTCGATGGCCGCCTGATCGAAGCCGGGCAGCGGACGTTCGGTGATGACGTCTTCCGCGCACAGCAAACCCTGGGCCTCGGAAATAGCCACCCGGACCGGCCGGGGTGCGACCGCGGCGGCGGTGACCTTGATCAGCTGATCCTCAACCGAGCGCATCGAGCTCCTGTATCTATGGCGGCGGCTGCGCCACCGCGTGTTCGCGCCCCCGCGGGCTTTATCGGGTCTAGGCCAGGGGCGACTGCGGATCCCACTCCGGGCTGAGCCGGAACTTCAGCCACTCGCGCAACTGCGGACCGTATTCGTCCCGCTCGAGGGCGAAATCCACGGCAGCTCGAAGATAGCCGCCCGGGTTGCCCAAATCGTGGCGCGACCCACGGTGGACCACCACGTGCACCGGGTGATCCTCGGCGATCAGCAGCGCGATGGCGTCGGTGAGTTGCAGCTCACCACCGGCGCCCGGCTCGATCCGGCGCAGCGCGTCGAAGATCGCGCGGTCGAGCAGGTAGCGACCGGCCGCGGCCAGGGTCGACGGCGCGTCGGCGAGTTCGGGCTTCTCCACCATGCCCTTCACCCGCAGCACGTCGGCTTCCGCGCCCTCGGCGAGTTCCTCCACATCGAATACGCCGTATGCGCTGACCTGCGATTTCGGTACGTCGATGGCGCACAGCACCGAACCGCCACGTTCGCGGCGCACCCGGCTCATCGTCTCCAGCACACCGCAGGGCAACACCAGGTCGTCGGGCAGCAGCACGGCGATGGCGGCTTCGTCGTCGTCGAGGACGGCTTCGGCCTGGGCCACCGCGTGCCCGAGGCCCAGCGGCTCGTCTTGGACGACCGAGGTCACATCGAGCAGACCGGGCGCCTTGCGGACCTTCTCGAGCAGCGCGAACTTGCCGCGTTCGGCCAGGGTGCTCTCCAGCACCAGGTCTTCGACGAAGTGGGCCACCACGCCGTCCTTGCCCGGTGAGGTCACGATCACCAGGCGGTCGGCGCCGGAATCGGCGGCTTCGGCGGCGACCAACTCGATGCCGGGTGTGTCGACCACCGGCAGCAACTCCTTGGGCACCGTCTTGGTCGCAGGCAGAAACCGCGTCCCGAGTCCGGCCGCGGGTACCACCGCAGTGCGGAAACCGGAAGTCTTGTCTGTCATGCGCATACCCTATCCATTCAGCGAGCCGTCCGATCGCCCAGTCGCGACGCTGCGGCGTCGGCAAGAGCTTAGGGTGGTCGCTGTGGAGATGCCCGGTGAGCGCACGAAATATGCGTGGCGGCGCCAGATCCTGGCCGAACGCGCTCAGGTGGCGGTGGCCGATCATGCCGGCGAAGCCGCCGCGCTGGCAGCCGCGGTAGGGGCGCTGGCCACCCGCGATGCCCTCGTGTGCGCCTATGTTCCGGTGCGCGGTGAACCCGGCGATCTGCGGATGCTCGACGCGTTGCGCGACCGCGGCGCCACGGTGTTGCTGCCGGTGACCGGCGAGCCCGGACCGTTGAGCTGGGCCCGCTACGAAGGCCCGGATTCGCTGCGAAAAGCACGCTACGGATTGCTCGAACCGACGACCGCGACCCTCCCCCCGCCGATCATCGGCGAGGCCACGACGATCTTGATCCCGGCGCTGGCGGTGGATCGGCGTGGTGTGCGCCTCGGGCGCGGCGCCGGCTACTACGACCGGACGCTGGGGGCGGCCGACGCGCGGTCGCGCCTGATCGCCGTGGTGCGCGACAATGAACTGGTGGACCGGTTGCCCGAGGAGCCGCACGACCACCGGATGGGCTGGGCGCTGACGCCCGGCGCGGGGTTGGGCGAACTGGGCGGCGACGGACCCCGAGCGCCGGAATGAAGACGCGATTGGCGGCGTTGGCAGTGTCGGCGGTAGAGTGCTAGATCGACGAGAGACCTGCGGAGGATCCTGTGCCAACCTATTCATACGCGTGCACCGAGTGTGACAACCGCTTCGACATCGTTCAGTCCTTTTCCGACGACACACTGACGGAATGCCCGCAGTGCACGGGGAAGCTGCGCAAGCTGTTCAACTCGGTGGGCATCGTGTTCAAGGGCAGTGGTTTCTACCGCACCGACAGCCGTGGTGGCGCGTCCACCGCGAGCGAACCCGCGAAGGGCAGTTCGGACGGCAAGAGCGGTTCCGACAGCAACGGCGGCGGTGGGAACGGCGGTGGCGGAACTGCCACGCCGAGCACGTCCACGACCACCCCGGCCGCGGCCGGCTGATTCTCCGAAGTTCTCCACACCCCCGAGTTGTCCACAGCCGGGGTTTTCGACATTCCGGCGACGGCACCGCGTTCCTAGGCTTCGAGCATGACTCGCAGCCTTGCCGATCTGGGACGTGGCAGCTCCTGGCGGTTCGCCCTCGGTAATCGTCCGGCCTGGGCCGATGCCCTACTGGTTCGCCGGATCGCCGCTGCGGTGCTCGCCGCGGTAGCGGTGGTGTTGTTCGTGCGCGGCGATCCCGGCGGCACGCGGCGGCCGGTGGTCGTCGCCGCCCGCGATCTGGCGCCGGGCCGCCTGCTCACCGCCGAGGATCTGCGCGTCGATCAGCACGAGAGCCGGGCGCTGCCGGCCGGGGCCGCCGCCGATCCCGCTCCCCTGCTCGGCGCCACACTCACCGGTGCGATGCGCGCGGGCGAGACCTTCACCGACTTGCGCGTCGTCGGACCGCGGCTGGCCGCCGCCGCGGCGGGTAGCGCCGATGCCCGGATCGTGCCGATCCGCCTGGCCGACCCCGCGGTGGCCGACGTTTTACGCGCGGGCGACCGCGTGGATGTGGTCGGCGTCGAGGACTCGGGTGGGCCGGGGGCGAGTAGACCCGCCCGCACCCTGGCCACCGATGCCGCGGTCGTCCTGGTCACCGCGACCGGTGACCGGCGCTCGGGCGCGGAGCGGGTGGTCCTGGTCGCACTGGACACCGAATACGCCACCGCGGTCGCCGGCGCGTCGCTGCGGACCGCACTCACCGTGGTCTTCCATTGAGTTGCCCCATGAGAACTGTTCGCGAACAGGCGAATCGGGGCCCACTCCGATGAGTGAGTCCCGATTCGCCCGCAGTCCAATACGTTTCGAGAACGGCTCAGCCGAGGCTGAACGGCTGGCCCCACAGGGTGACCCAGCTGATGACGTTCTCGGTCTCCACCTGCACGCTGACGAAGGAGCGAGCCTGCGCGTAACCACCGCAGCCCGACAGACCGATGGTTTCGTCGGCCCAGGTCACCGAGCCGGAACCGCCCTTGAAGACATTGCGGGCGGCATGCGACTCGTTGCCGTAGTCGTCGGGCATCTCCAGGTCGAGGACGTAGAACGACTTCGCTTGTCCGGGGCCGAGCGACAGTTCACCGCCGCTGGTGACCCCGCCTTCCGGGGCGGGCATCTGCCCGCCGGCACCGGCGGGCGCCTGGGAGCCCTCGGCACCACCGCTCACCCCGCCACCGGCGATGTTCACCTGGCAGCCCACGGTGTATCCGGGGTAGATCTTGCCGCCGCCACCACCGGAAACCGTCACCTGCGCACTGCCCGACACCCACGCGTTGCGGTGCACGGGAGTGGCGCCCATCGACGGGTTGATATTGGCGGATTCGCCGACCATCCTGATGTCGACGACAGTGCCGTCGGACAGCGTCTTGCTGAGGTGGCCGCCGGGCAGCGGCACGAAAGTGTCGGCAGCGGCCGCACCGGTGGAGAACAGACCGAGCGCCACGGTCGCCGCGGCGGTGAGCCCGGCCGCGCGCGCCGTGCGCTTGCGATAGATCAGCACAGTTGACCCCTCGAGGGTGAATTCGTGTGAAGTAGCGAAGGTTTCGGTTCGGCCGGGCGTTCAGCCGATGCTGAACGGATGCCCGTAGAGCGTGGTCTTGGAGTAGTGGTCGCCGATGATCTCGACCACCGTGTAGGCCCGCGCCTGGGCATAGCCCGCGCAGCCCTGGATCTGAATCTCGGTGTCCTGGTACTCCACCGAGTAGACGCCCGGCTTCAGGATGTCCTTCGAGTTGATCTGGACGAAGGCGACCTCGCCGGGGCCCAGGTTGAGACCGATCGAACCGCCCGCGCTGACCCCGCCGGTGCTCACCCCGCCGGATACGCCCGCGCCGATCGCGTCGTCGGCGATGCTCACCTGGCAACCGACGATGTAGCCGGTGTTCAGTTGCGACGCACCGTGCGTGGAAGAGTTGTTGGAGCCGGGGCGGTTCGACGGGCCGTTCCACGGCCCGACCTCGCCCTCCGGCGTCACCTGCACATCGGCGCGCGCGTTGCCGGTGACCCAGACGACGCGACCCGCGCCGTTGGCGGCCAGCGACGGTGACACGACGGCATGCTCACCGGTGCGGCTGACAGTGACACCGGGGCCGTGCTTTTCGCCGTCGGGCAGCGGTACGAAGGTATCGGCATCGGCGGCACCGGCCGACAGCAGGCCGATCGCCACGGCCACTGCGGCGCCCGCGCTGAAGACACCGCGACGCACACCGTAGGTGCGGTTCTCGCTCATTGTTCCCCTCGAGGTATACGCAAAATCGACCTCGACCATCGAGGTCGATATCTGTGTTGCGCCCGGACCCAGCTGGGGTGTGTCGGATGGACAGGCACCGCTGGCAACAAGGACTCCGAAAAGTCCTGCCGGGAGGTGGATCGAGAAGCTCGTGGTCACCCTAGTGAGGCCGGTCGGCAAAGTCCAGCGCGTGCCCTACCTGCCGCAACGGCAAAACGGGCCGGCCGCAAAAGCGACCGGCCCGTTGGAAACTGACGGAACAGCTCAGCCGAGGCTGAACGGCTGACCCCACAGGGTCACCCAGCTGATGACGTTGTCGGTCTCCACCTCGACGCTCACGAACGCGCGCGCCTGGGCGTAGCCGGCGCAGCCGCTCAGCCCGATGGTGGTGTCGGACCAGGTCACCGAGCCACTGCCGTTCTTGAACTTGTTCGAGCTGCTGTGCGACTCGTTGCCGTAGTCGTCGGGCTTCTCGATGTCGAGCACATAGAACGACTTCGCCTGACCGGGGCCGAGCGAGAGTTCACCGCCGGTACCGACCGAGACATCGCCCGATTCGCCCTCGACCGAGCCTTCGGCGTCGCCGCTCACACCGCCACCGGCGATGTTGACCTGGCAACCCACGGTGTAGCCGGGGTAGATCTTGCCCGCGCCGCCGTTGGACACATCGACCTGCGCGCTGCCGGAGACCCACGCGTTGCGGTGCACCGGTGTCGCGCCCATCGACGGGCTGATGTTGGCCGATTCGCCGACCAGGCGGATGTTGACGACGGTGCCGTCGGACAACGTCTTGGTGATGTGGCCGCCCGGCAGCGGCACGAAGGTGTCGGCGTGGGCCGCACCTGTGGAGAAGAGGCCGACGGCCACGGTGGCCGCGGCACCCGCGCCCGCCACCTTCGCCAGGAACTTACGGTTGATCATAGGTTTCATCCCTCGGGGAGTGAGTTCGCCGCAGCGAGAAGAGAATTCGGACCGTTCGAAGGCTCAGCCGATGCTGAACGGCATGCCGTACAGGGTGGTCTTCGAGTAGTGGTCGCCGATGATCTCGACCACGGTGTAGGCCCGGGCCTGCGCGTAACCGGCGCAGCCCTGGATCTCGATCTCCGCGTCCTGGTAGTCGATGGCGTAGGTGCCGGCCTTCAGGATGTCCTTCGAGCTGATCTGCACGAACTTGACCTCGCCCGGACCCAGGTTGACCCCGATCGAACCGCCGACGCTGCCGCCGGTGGTGTTCACGCCGGCCTTGACACCGGCGCCGATCGCGTCGTCGGCGATGCTCACCTGGCAACCGACGATGTAGCCGGTGTTGAGCTGGGAGGTGCCGTGGGTGGAGGAATTGTTGGAGCCCGAGCGGCCGCTCGGACCGTTCCAGGGGCCTGCCTCACCCTCGGGGGTTTCGGCGACCTCGGCGATGGCGCTGCCCGTGACCCAGACGACGCGGCCCGCGCCGTTCGCGGCCATCGACGGCGAGATCAGGGCGGACTCGGCGGTACGGGTGATGGTCACACCCGACGGTCCGATCTTCTGGCCGTCCGGCAACGGCACGAAGGTATCGGCGTTTGCGGCACCGGTCGACAGCAGGCCGATGGCCATGGCGGCCGCGGCCGCGCCGACGCCCGCGGCGCGGGCGCCGCGGCGCACACCGGTGGTGCGGTTCTCGCTCATACTTCCCCTCATCAGGTTTCTAGCAGCCGGCCCCGACCTTCGAGACCGAACGGGTGGTGGACCTCACAGTCCCAGCTCAGTGTGTCGCCTGTTTGTTGCCTGCACGTAACCAACTGTTATTTCGGTGATACGGACGAGCCGGTGCGACGAACCCGAGCCAGGTTCTTCCGGGTGGTTCAGCGCACAGAAGCGGGTTCTGAGTGGGCCAATACTTAGTGGCTCGTTGGCGAACATTAAACGACGGCAAGGAGTTCCAGCAATCGAAGAGTTCGTTTATTTCACTGTGAGTCCCCCCACAAGTTCATACATCGCCACATGCCTTGACGTGCATAAATGCCGTGGGCCACGAATCTGTCAACAGGGATGGACGTCTCGCGGCAACTGCGAGCAAACAGGTCTTATACGACAAAAGGACCACGCTTTCGCGTGGTCCTGAAGAATTGTCACGGGATCGAAATCGGGCAAAAGCCGCTTTTCGATTACTGCATGGTCACCCGTGGTGTGGTGGAACCTGGGAGCGCAACCAATCGTCGCCCTCGGTACGGCGTGTGTCTTCGCCGCGTTCGTCGCCGGTGGTCTCGGGCAGCACATCACCGAAGATCCGGGCCAGGCGCGCGGCCTCGGCGGCCTTGCGACGGGCTGTCTCCGGATCTCGCGGCGCGGTGCCCTCCGACGAACTCATCGTCCTCACTCGTCCAATCCGGACAGCTCCCCGATCACCCGGCTGGCCAGCGGCCCGAGTGTCGCCATGCCGTCGCGGATCGCCGAGCGACTGCCGGGCAGGTTCACCACCAGGGTGCTGCCCGAAATGCCCGCGACCCCACGCGACAGACCCGCGTCGAGCGAGCCCGCCACCCGGCCGGACGCGCGCAGCGCCTCGGTGATGCCGGGCAGTTCCCGGTCGAGTACCTCTTCGGTGGCCTCGGGGGTGATGTCACGCGGTGACATCCCGGTACCGCCGACCGAGATCACCAGGTCGACGCCGCCGATCACCGCGGTGTTGAGCGCATTGCGAATCTCGACCTCCTCGGCCTGCACCGTCACCGAGGCGTCGACGAGGAAGCCCGCCTCGTTGAGCAGTTCGGTGACGAGTGGGCCCAGCGAATCCACGCCGCCATGCGCCGTCCGATCGTCGACGACAACAACCAGTGCACGCCCTGCCACGGGAGCATCGATGTCCATGGTCATCACCGTAGCGCCTACGCACGACAGTGCCGCGTTGGAACGCATCATCGGCCACTCTCCGCCGCGGCGGCGGTCAACGTGACCTCCACGGTCTCGGCGTTTCCGCCCTGTTCGTCGGTGTAGGTGATTTTCACTGTGTCTCCTGGCTGATGGGAACGGACGGCGGCGATCAAGGCGTCGCCGGAGTCGATCGGGCGGTCACCGAGGCGGGTCACGATCGCTCCCGCCGGGATGCCCGCCTGGTCGGCGGGTCCGCCCGGGGTCACCTCGAGTACCCGGGCGGCGTTGTCGAGCGGTCGCAGCATGATGCCGATCTGGGCATAGGTGGCGTGACCGGTTTTGATCAGTTCGTCGGCGACCCGGCGGGCCTGATCCACCGGGATCGCGAAACCGAGCCCGATCGAACCGCTCTGCGCGCCCGCGGCCTCCCCGCCGAGGCTGGCGATGGCGGTGTTGATGCCGATCAGCTTGCCCTTGGCGTCGACGAGGGCGCCGCCGGAGTTGCCCGGGTTGATCGCGGCGTCGGTCTGGATCGCGTCGATCACCGGGTTCACCTGGCTGGGTACGCCCTCCCCGCTGGTGGAGACCGGGCGGTTGAGGGCGGAGACGATGCCGGTGGTGACGGTGCCCGCCAGCCCCAGCGGCGAACCGATGGCGATCACCGGCTGACCCACTGCCAGCCCGTCGGAGGTGCCCAGTTCGATCGGGGTGAGCCCGGTCTTGCCCTCGACCTTGATGACGGCCAGGTCCGACACGGGGTCGGCGCCGATCATCGAGGCGGGTGCGCTGCTGCCGTCGCTGAACACCACTTCCATCTTCGCCGAGGCACCCGCGCCCGCGGCGACGTGGTTGTTGGTGAGGATCAGCCCGTCCGAGGACAGCACCACTCCGGACCCCTCACCCGAGGCCCTGTTGCCCGCGACCTTGATCATCACCACGCTGGGCAGCACCCGCTGCGCTACCGCCTGTGTCGAGCCGGCGGGCGCGTTGGCGACGCTGTTCACCTCCGGCCGGGGCGCCTCGAGCGCATTGGTCACCGGCGCGCGCTCGGTGTCGGTGGCCAGCACGCCGACGGCGCCACCGACACCACCGCTCACCAGTGCCAGCGCCGTGGCCCCGGCGAGCAGCCCGAGGCGCAGGGGTTTGCGCTGTGGGCTGGGCGCGGGCCCGAACGACTCGGTGTGCGCGTTGTAGGGCGGTGGGCCGTAGCCCGCCACCGGGCCGTGCGGGTATCCGGGGTGTGCACCGGCAACGGGTGCCGCGCCACCGTGGGCAGGTGGGGCATCCTGGCCGGGCGTAGCAGGGTGACCCGGCGTGGCGCCGTGGGCGGGCGTCGCGCCGTGGGCGGGCGTGCCGGGCGACTGCTGGGGATCCTCGTTCATGGTCTGGTGTCTCCTCACGCTCTTCGACCAGCATCGCGGTGGCTACTGAGAATGGGCTGAGACCGGCCCATAAGTTCGCCGAGACTCGCGTTCATCGCGCTGTCCGGCCGTCGACCGGGTCGGCGGCGGCCTCGCCCGGCAGCACGATCCGGACCAGGGCGCCGCCGCGGTCGGAGGTGTCGATCGCGATGGTGCCACCGTGCTTGGTGACCACCTGTTTCACGATCGCCAGGCCCAGACCCGAGCCGGGCATCGAGCGCGAGGCGGTGGTCCGGTAGAAGCGTTCGAAGACCAGCTCCCGTTCGCCGGGCGGAATGCCCGGTCCGGCGTCGGCGACCGCCAGTTCCAGCAGGCCCGGTCCGGCCGGGCGCATGGTGATCCGCACGACGGCGTCGCCGGGGCTCCACTTGGCCGCGTTGTCGAGCACATTGAGCACCGCGCGCTCCAGCCCCGCCTCGTGGCCGTAGACGAACCAGGGGCACAGGTCGGCGACGAAGGTGACGTCCGCACGCCTGCGGCGGGCCCGTTCCAGCGCCCGTTCGGCCACCTCCCCGAGATCGACTCGCTCGTACACGGTTTCGGGGGCGTCCTCGCGGGCCAGGTCGACCAGGTCGCCCACCAGGGTGGACAGCTCCTGGATCTGGGCCACCACATCGGCGCGCAGTTCGGCCATGTCCTCGTCGGGCAGCTGCGGTGCGCCCGGCCGGCTCGAGGCGATCAGCAGTTCCATGTTGGTACGCAGCGAGGTGAGCGGGGTGCGCAGTTCGTGGCCCGCGTCGGCGACGAGCCGGCGCTGGCGGTCACGTGACTCGGTGAGCGCGCGCAGCATGGTGTTGAAACTCTCGGTGAGCCTTGCCAATTCGTCGTCGCCGGTGACCGGGATGGGAGTCAGGTCGTCGGTGCGCGCCACGCGTTCGGTGGCGGCGGTGAGGCGCGCGATCGGGCGCAGGCCGGTGCGGCCCACCGCGGTGCCCGCCGCGGCGGCCAGCACCACACCGCAGGCGCCGACCACGAACAGCAGCCACGCCAGCTGGTCGAGCACCTCGCGGGTGCGGTAGAGCTTCTGCGAGATGATCAGCGTGGCCCCGCTGTGTGTGCGCGCGGCCAGCACCCGCTGATCACCGACGGTGCGCAGCGAGGAGTTGAGCTTGCCGTCGGCCACGGCCAGTTCCTGGGCGCCGACCGGCGGGATCGTCTTCTGCGGCGGCATGTACGGCTTGTGGTCGGCATAGATCAGGGCCACCCCGACCTCGTTGGAGTACAGCCCGGCCAGCACGATCGACTGGAACCCGATGGACTCGAAGTTGTTGTTGATCATCGTCGCCGCGCGCGCCTCTAGCTGGGCGTCGACGTCGGCGTAGAGCGCGCGCGCCACCATCGCGTAGGCCGCGATGGAGGTGACCGCCACCGCGATCAGCACCACCGAGGCCGCCAGCAACGTCACCCGCCAGCGCAGCGACACCGTGCGGGTCAGCGGCATGGGCGGGCGCATCTCGCTCGCGTCGGGCGCTCGGCCGAGTCCGGCGACCGCGGGCTCCTTGTGTGCCATGTCCACCGCCTACGGAGGGGTCTCGCGCAGGACGTACCCGACACCACGCACGGTGTGGATCAGGCGCAGTTCGCCGTCGGCTTCGGTCTTGCGGCGCAAATACCCGATGTAGACCTCGAGCGCGTTGCCCGAGGTGGGAAAGTCGTAGCCCCAGACCTCTTCGAGGATGCGGCCACGGGTGAGTACCCGGCGCGGATTGGCCATCAGCATCTCCAGCAACGAGAACTCGGTGCGGGTGAGGCTGATCGCGCGTTCGCCGC
Source organism: Nocardia halotolerans (assembly GCF_042650145.1). Classification (NCBI taxonomy): domain Bacteria; kingdom Bacillati; phylum Actinomycetota; class Actinomycetes; order Mycobacteriales; family Nocardiaceae; genus Nocardia; species Nocardia halotolerans. The sequence continues at coordinate 1,211,013 of NZ_JBHSDL010000014.1, forward strand.
GCGAAACCTCGCGTGTCACCGGATCCAGCGACAGATCGGCGAACATCATCGCCTCGGACGCCTCGCCCGGATCGGGGGTTGTGCGGCGCAGCAACGCGCGTAAACGCGCCAGCAATTCCTCCAGCGCGAAAGGCTTCGGCAGATAATCGTCGGCGCCCGCGTCGAGGCCGGCTACCCGTTCGGAGACCGAATCGCGTGCGGTCAATACGAGAATCGGCAGATCGTCGCCGGTACTGCGCAGCCTGCGGCACACTTCCAGGCCGTCCAGGCGCGGCATCATGACATCGAGAACGAGGGCATCGGGCCTGGCAGCGGTCACTTTTTCCATGGCGTCCATGCCGTCTACCGCCAGGTCGACGGTGTAGCCGTTGAAGCTCAGTGACCGGCGCAGTGATTCCCGCACCGCGCGATCGTCGTCGACTACCAGAATGCGCATGCGCCCAGTTTGCCGCTACCGACTGAGAACGTACTGAGAGGAGCGCGGGCGTGGCGCGACGGAGATGGTCCGCGACCCGGGCCGTGACATGTTGGACGTCTTGACAAGACCTCGCGATTCCTCTTTGTGAGAACGGCTATTCGGTAAATTTTTGGCAGCCCGGCCCGGATTGCCGATGACCACCCGTCGGGGTATCTTTCCTGCGGTAAAAGAAGACCTCCAGTTGGTTCTGCGCTTGCATCGCTCCGCGACCTCCCCCCGCGCGGGCCGGGGTCACACGTGGAAGCAGAGGCAACGCACGCGGATGGAACCTGCATCGCGCTCCTGGCAATTCAGCCTGTCGAACTGGTCGGTAACGCGCAAGGTCGGTGTGGTGCTGGTGCTGCCGGTGATGCTCGCGACCACCTTCGCCGTGCTGCGCATCAACGCCGAGCTGCAGACGATGACGCAGTTGGGCGCCGCCACCGAGCAGGCCACCGTCATCCGCCCCGTGGTCAAATTCGCCACCGCCACCGAACAACTCGCCGTGGCCGCGACCGCCAACTGGGGCGCGATCGCCGACCCGGAGACCGACGCCGCGCTCACCACCTACGACCAGGCGCTGGCCGAGGTGCAGAGCTCGCTGCGCGGCGCGCGCATCGACCCGGCGGTGGCCGCCGACCTCTCCGCGGCCATCAGCACCGGTGCCACCCTGCGCAACACCGTGCGCGGTGGCTCGCCCGCGATGGTCGGTGAGCAGACCGACGAGATCGGCGAGCGCATCGGCAACGCGCTCGCCAAGACCCCGGCCGTCGAGGACTTCGCCGTCCAGCGCTACTTCCTGCAACTCACCGCGCTGCACCAGGCCCGCCGGGTACTCACCCGCGAACGCACCCTGATCGTCTCCCCGGACGCGGCCACCAGCCAGAGCGACCGCGCCAAGATGCTCATCGAACTCGGTTCCGAGCAGACGATGATCAAGACCTACGCCATGGTCGCGCCGGAGAACGCTGGCAGCATGGCCGCACTGCTGGACGCGGTGCAGACCCGGATCAGCGTGTTCAGCCAGAACACCGGCGACCCCACCACCAACGGCGCGGTCCTCAACACCCTCCAGGTCAGCGCCGACACCTATGCCGCCACCATCGCCGCGCTGCTCGACACCATCGACCAGACGCTCAACACGAGCACCTCCGAGGCCCAGACCGCGGCACTGCGCGAGACCACATTGGTGCTCGGCATGCTGCTGGCGGGCCTGGCGCTGGCGCTGGCCGTGGCCCGCACCCTGGTGGTGCCGGTGCGCAGGCTGCGCCGCGACGCGCTCGAGGTGGCGCACGTGAAGCTGCCCGACGAACTGGCCGTGGTGCGCAGCGGTGGCGCGACACCCGAGATCGCCCCGGTGGGTGTGCATTCCACCGACGAGATCGGCCAGCTCGCCCGCGCGGTCGACGAGATCCACGAGCAGGCCCTGAATCTGGCCGCCGACCAGGCGCGGTTGCGTCTGCAGATCGGCAACATGTTCGAAACGCTGTCGCGGCGCAGCCAGTCACTGGTGGAACAGCAGCTCGCGCTGATCGAGGAACTCGAGCACGACGAGGACAACCCGTCACGGTTGCAGACACTGTTCCGCCTCGACCACCTGGCCACCCGCATGCGCCGCAACGGCGACAACCTGCTCGTGCTGGCCGGTACCGCGCTGCGCCGTGGTCATCTGCCACCGGTGCCGCTGTCGGACATGCTGTGGAGCGCGGTGTCGCAGGTGGAGGACTACCAGCGCGTCGAGATCGGCAATGTGCCCGACGGGGTGGTCGCCGGTGAGTCCGCCGTCGACATCGAGCACCTGCTCGCCGAGCTCATCGACAACGCGCTGCGCTACTCGCCGCCGAGCACTTCGGTGGCGGTGATCGTCGGGCGCGCGGTGGACGGCGGGTACCTGATCGAGATCACCGACCGCGGCCTCGGCATGTCGGCCGAGGATCTGCACCTCACCAACGAGCGGCTGGCCTCCGGTGGCGAGGTGACCATCGAGACCGCCCGGCGGATGGGTCTTTTCGTGGTCGGCCGGCTCGCCAAGCGGCACACGATCACGGTGGGACTGCGCCGCACCGGCGGTTCCACGGGCCAGTCCGGCATCACCGCGGGTGTGCACCTGCCCAGTGCGCTCGTCGCGCCCCAGCCCGTGGCGTCCGGACCGATCACCGGCCCCAACCCGCTGGTGTCCACCGGGCCGCAGCCACTGGTGCCCGCGGCGCTGCTCGCCGCCGATGTCACCGGCCCGAACCCGATCATCGCGACCGGACCCAACCTGGTGGTGCCCGCGGCGGTGGGCCCGCCACAGTTCCCGGTGGGCACCGGACCGCATCCGCTGGTGCCGCCGGAGCCGCTGGGCGCCAACGGCGCACCACCCAACGGTGACGGGCCCAAGGCTCCGCTCACCAGCGCCGGTCTCCCGCAACGTATTCCGTCGACTCCCCCACCGGCACCCGGACAAGCCCGCCTGCCGGCACCGGAGTCCGAACCGGCATCGCCCGGCGGCCTGTGGGCCGAGCACGACCACGACACCGACGACTTCCCGGTGACCGAGGCCGACCCCGAGCCGACACCGGCCCCGCCCCAGCGGGTGCCGGAGTCGACCGAACCCGAGCAACCGCAACAACCCGGCGCCGACCCGGCGCCCACCGCGAGCACCCGGCTGCAACCGGTCCCCGGTCCGGCCCCGACCCCGATCTACCAGCGGATGGTCTCGGAGTGGTTGGTCGAACCCGCCACCGCGGCCGGCGAATCCGGGAGCGGATCGTGGAGCTCCCCCGGCGACGCGGGCTGGTCGGCCGCGGCCGAGGCCGACCAGCCGCAGACCTCCTCGCGTACCTCCGGCGGCCTGCCGATCCGCAGACCGGGCGCGCAGCTGGTGCCCGGCGGACTCACGCCGGCCGAGGAAGCCGGTGACCGCGATCCCGAGGAGATCCGCAACAACTTGACCCGACATCTCAGCGGCGTTCGTAGTGGCCGCGCCGAGATCCAGTACAACGACGGAGGCCTCGAATGAGCAACGCGCATCCCACAGACGAGAATCTGAACTGGCTGGTCGCCCGCTTCACCCGCGACGTGCCCGGTGTCTCGCACGCGGTGCTCGTCTCGGCCGACGGATTGCTGCAAGCCACCAGCCCGCACCTGCCCGCCGATCGCGCCGAGCAGCTGGCCGCGGTCACCGCGGGACTGGCGAGCCTGTCGATGGGGGCGGCGCAACTGTTCGACGGCGGCAAGGTGATGCAGTCGATCGTGGAGATGCAGCGTGGCTACCTACTCGTCATGAGCGTGGGCAACGGCTCGCATCTGGCGGTGCTGGCCAACAAGAGTCACGACATCGGCCGGATCGGCTACGAGATGGCGTTGCTCGTCGACCGGGTGGGCTCGGCGGTCACCGCCACCGCCCGCTCCGCCGGCTGAGGTGAGATGTCGAGCCCTTACGGATCAGAACACCGGCCCACAACGCGTGTCAGGCCCTATGCCCTGACCTCCGGCCGGACCGAACCCGCGATCGCGCTGCCGCTCGAGGCGGTCGTGGAAACCGTTTCCTATACCGCGCACATGGACTGGCCCGCAGGCGATCTGCGGACCGAAATCGTGCGTCTGGCCACACATCGGCTCTCAGTGGCCGAGATTGCCGCATACCTTGGTCGCCCACTGGGTATGGTCCGGGTGATGATCGGTGATCTCGTAGTGGGCGGGATTCTTCGAGTGCATTCGACGTTGACCGAACAGGCGAGCTACGACGAACGCCGATCACTGATGGAGAGGACTTTGCGTGGACTCCGTGGCCTCTGATGGCATGCGCCCGCCGACACAGGACCAGCGGGTCGCGTCGACGAAGATCGTCGTCGCGGGCGGATTCGGTGCCGGTAAAACCACTTTCGTCGGTGCGGTGTCGGAGATCGTGCCGCTGCGCACCGAGGCGATGGTGACCCATTTCTCCGACGGCATCGACGACCTCGCCGAGACGCCGGAGAAGGAAACCACCACCGTCGCCATGGACTTCGGCCGCATCGTGCTGCCGGGCAACCTGGTGCTCTACCTGTTCGGCACCCCGGGTCAGAAACGGTTCTGGTTCATGTGGGACGACCTGATCCGCGGCGCCATCGGCGCGGTGGTGCTGATCGATACCCGCAGGCTGGAGGACAGTTTCGCCGCGGTCGACTTCTTCGAAGCGCGCGGGCTGCCGTTCCTGATCGCGGTGAACCGCTTCCCCAACGCGCCCCGTTTCCCGATCGCCGAACTGCGCGAGGCGCTGTCGGTGCGTGAGGGCATTCCGATCGTGGACATCGACGCGCGCAATGCCGTCGAGGTCCGTCAGGCGCTGGCGGCGGTGACCGAGTACGCCATCGCTCAGCTCGAACCGCAGCAGTTCGAAGGGGCGGGCCGGCGTGCTTGACGTACTCGCCGCCGAAAGCGCTGACGTTTTCGGTCGCGGCACAGGCGTGGCCTGGCTCGCGCTCGACCTGTCGGGACTCGGCGCGCTGGTGGCCTTCGCCTGTGTCCGGCACGCGAAGTACTCGATCAGATTCCGGCTGCTCTGGCTGACGATGGCCGCGATCTGCCTCGGCGGAGTGGGGCTGTGGCTGGCCAATTCGGTGGCGCTGCTCGGCGTAGAGGTACCCGGCAGCACCGTGCGGTACAACGCCGCGCTCGGGGTCGCGGCGGCGGCCGTCGCGGTCGTCGGCGTGCTGGCCGGCCTGCTGATCGGCGGTCGCGAGTTGCAGTTGCCCCGGCTGATCGTCGGCGGACTCACCATGGGCCTGAGTGTGGGCCTGTCGACCTATCTGGCGCTGGACGGGCTCACCGTGCAGGGCACCGTGAGCGAGTCACTCGGGTTGATCGCGGTGGTCGTGGCGATGTCGATGGTGCTGTGCACGGCGACGCTGTGGACGTGCCAGGTGGTGCGCAACTGGTGGGCGCTGGTGGGTGCGGCGGTGCTGTTCGCCCTCGGCGTGGCCGCCCTGTACTACACCGCGGTCGCCGCGCTGGAGTTCTCGATCGATCCCGGTGTGCGCACACCCAGCGGGATGGATCTGTTCGATCTGGTGTTCCCGATGTTCGTCATCGGGTCGGTGGGGCTGACGGTGCCGGTCACCGCGATTCTGGTGGCGCCGGATCGGCGCGACGCGGCGCGTGCGGCCTTCGATCGCACGGCGGCACGGGTTCGGCCGTCCACCGCGCGTCCGGTCCAGCCGGTACCCGCGCGTCCGGTCCAGCCGGTGCCCGCGCGCGATGGTCGTCCCGTGGCGCCGCCGGCGCGCAACAGGTAGGACGGTACGGTCCGGCGAAGTTGCTGGCGCACACAGCTATCGGGTTGGTTTCCACACAGGTGACGGCCGCTGAAATGGCGATGGACGGGCTCTCCATTGCTGGAGAACCCGCCCTCGTGCACGAGAGTACATACCCGTTCAGGACTCCGCATCAGAGAATCAGGAACTTTCCTGTCCCGAAAAACAAACCGTGAGTTGGTAACTGGACCGTCAGCAATCCTTCGGCAAGCTCTCGCGGCCACCAGGCCCAAGTGGCGCGCGTCACACCATTAGCCGCCCGGTTGCCCCGAACCGCCCATAAGCCCCTGAACAGGCACAACAGCGCCGCAGCAAGCCCCCTGGACAGCACGCTCCGCAGAACAAACCGAAGACCGCACGTTCGGCCGACACACCGCCGCTGACCGAGATATCGTCGCGGGCGGGCGGATTCGTCTCGCCCGGCACATCCAAGGTTCGTTCGAAGGAGTTCGCATGGCCGTCAACGTGGTGCTCGACAAGGCTCTCGACAAGGAATTCGAGAACAAGACGCTGCAGGAGATCCTCGCCGCACCCCCGTCGGCCCTGGCCGGGTTGTCCGCGGCGGTCGATCAGCAGTTGCTCGACGCACTGAAGATCAAGACCATCGCCGACCTGGGCACCAACAAGTACATCAAGCTCGCCGCGGCACTGGTCGCGCTCGCCGAACAAGAGGGCTGAAATTTTGGCGGCTGGTGCCGCGGGGTTTGTGGCCCCCGGTTGCCTCGGCTCCGAGGGGCGATACTTCGCCTTCGGCGTTACGTCTCGCCCCTCGGAGCCGAGGCGGGCCACAAACCCAGGGCGGTAGGGACATATGGGGGCGGCCCCGCGGGAGGGGGTTCTTCCGGGGGGCCGTCACTGTTTCGGTGTTTCAGAGGCGGGTTGGGTCGATCATGCCTTTGCGGACTGCGTTGACGATGCGGCGTGGAACGCGGTATTCGACGCCGGCCACGGTTACGGGGACCAGTTGTGGGACTTCGGCTTTCCACTGGGCGCGCCTGCTTCGGGTGTTCGAGCGCGACATTCTGCGCTTGGGGACCGCCATGAGTCAGCCTTCCTTGCCTGCGCGCGAACGCTTTCCGTACTTGCGCTCGAACTTCTCCACCCGGCCCTGGGTGTCGAGGTTGCGCGCCGTGCCCGTCCAGAACGGGTGCGAATCGGAGGTGACGTCGACGGTCAGCAGCGGGTAGGTGTTGCCGTCGGCCCAGGCGATCGTTCGATCGCTGGTGACGGTGGACCGGGTCAGGAACTGCTTGCCGGTGTTGGCGTCCTCGAACACCACGGGGTGGTAGTCGGGGTGGATTCCGGTTTTCATGCGGTTTCTCCTCTGGGGTTGGTGCGCTCGCTCGCGGTGGCCGCGGTCTCGGCCGGATCGGCGCAGGGGTCTTCGTGCCAGTCGCCGAAGGGGTCCTCCCACAACGCGACTCGCTCGGGGGCGCGGTCGACCAGCAGCAGCTCGTCGTCCTCGACCAGCGCCCAGTGCAGGGCGTGGCGGATCTCGGCGGGATCGGCGTCGTGGGCCAGGATCACCAGCGACACCTCGCGATCGCCGAAGCGCTCGTCCCAGCCCAGCGCCGCCATCGCGACCCGGGCGGGATCGGCGGCACCGCGCTCCTCGGGGCTCATCGCGGCCAGCCAACGGCCCGCGCTGCCGACCCGCAGGCCACCACCGGCGGACTCGAGCCAGACCACCTGCTCGGGCTGGGTGGCCAGCCAGACCCGGCCGCGGGCGGTGACCACACCGTCGAAGAGCACATCGAGCGCGTCGTGCAGCCGGACCGGATGAAACGGCCTGCGGGCGGCGAATTCGACGATCGTGACGCCGCAGTCGGTGTCCAGCGGCGGCTGACCGCGCAGCAGCGGGGCGTGCGCGTCGAAGACGCGACCACGCCGCGAGTCGGCGGGCACGCGGGTGAGCAGCGCGCCGATCTCGACCGCGTCGAAGTCCGAGAGCCGCTCCAGCCAGGCCACGGGGGCCATGGGCGCCATCCGGGCCAGCACCGCGCCGAGGCGTTCCCGGTCCAGTGTGTCGGCGCCCGCGGCGAGCACCACCAGGGCATCGGCGAAGTCCACCTGCCCGACGGCCACCTGGGCGACGGTGCGGTCGTCGTCGGCTCCGGCGAGGCCGCGATCGGCCAGCGCCTCGTCGCCGGTGGCGTCGGCGAGCCACTGTTCACCGTCGAGGCAGGTCAGTACCGCCTCGACGCGCACGTTGCGCGCGGCGGGCCCGTCGACACGGTCGGTGACGCCGGTCACCTCCACGTGCTCGATCGCCTGGCACAGCGCCTCGGCCTCGATCGCCGGATCCAGCGCGAGCACGATGCGCCGCACATGGTCGCGCGCGGCGAGGGTGCACAGCATCGGCAGCAGATCGGCGCGCAGTGTGCACGAGACGCACCCGTGCGCCAGCTCGAGCACCGTCGTACTCACCCGGCCTGCGGTGCGCACCGTACGGCGCACGACCCCTTCGCGTAGTTCGGCGAGATCGTGATGCACCACCACGGTGCCCGCGTCTTCACTCAGCTTCGCCGCGATGTGCTCGACCCCGGTCATGGCGGGTCCGGCGAAGCCGGCCAGCAGCACCACGGGCGTTCTCCGGTCGGACTGGTCCAGCACCCGGCAACCCCTTTCGATAACGATTTTCATTTACTTTAGAGCAACGGTACAGTGCGGAATACTCGTTGTCGAAAATGGTTGTCATAACCGTGGAGGGAGGTCGCATGTCGGCCCACTGCCAGGTCACCGGTCGCAAGCCCGGCTTCGGAAAAGCCGTCTCGCACTCACACCGGCGTACCAACCGTCGCTGGAACCCCAACATCCAGCGCAAGACCTACTACCTGCCCAGCGAGGGCCGCCGCATCACGCTGACGGTCTCCGCCAAGGGCATCAAAACCATCGATCGGGACGGAATCGAAGCGGTCATCGCCCGCCTCCGTGCCCGTGGCGACCGGATCTAGGAGCACCCATCCATGGCCTCGAAATCGACCGAACTGCGGCCGATCGTCAAACTGAAGTCCACCGCCGGCACCGGCTACACCTACGTCACCCGCAAGAACCGCCGCAACGACCCCGACCGGATGGTCCTGCGCAAATACGACCCCGTCGTGCGCAAGCACGTCGACTTCCGTGAGGAACGCTGATGGCCAAGAAATCCAAGATCGCCCGCAACGAGCAGCGGCGCGAGATCGTCGAACGCTACGGCGCCCGCCGCACCGAGCTCAAAGAGATCATCCGCAAGCCGGGCACCAGCGACGACGAGCGGGCCGCGGCCCAGGCCGAACTGCGTAAACAGCCCCGCGATGCCAGTCCGGTACGATTGCGAAATCGGGATGCAGCCGATGGCCGCCCGCGTGGCCATCTCCGAAAGTTCGGGCTCTCCCGGATACGTGTGCGCGAGATGGCCCACCGGGGCGAGCTCCCTGGGGTCCACAAATCGAGCTGGTAGAGACACCCACTGATCTCGTGAGAAGGAATATCCCATGGCAGTGAAGCGAGCACCGTCCAAGAAGGCACGCGCCGAGCAGGGCCGCAAGCCCAAGAAGAACCCGCTGATCGCCGCGGGCATCGAACACGTCGACTACAAAGACGTCAACCTGCTGCGCACCTTCATCTCCGACCGCGGCAAGATCCGCAGCCGTCGCGTCACCGGCCTGACCCCGCAACAGCAGCGGCAGGTAGCGATCGCGGTGAAGAACGCACGCGAGATGGCGCTGCTGCCCTTCACCACCACGAAGTAGCGCGAATACGAAAGTGGCCCCGAAGCAACAGCTTCGGGGCCACCCTCGTTTGCGGGACGGATCAGTGGGCGAAGTGGCGGGCACCCGTCAGGTACAGGGTGACGCCGGCTTCCTTGCACAGTTCCACGGTGTCCTTGTCGCGGATCGAACCACCCGGGTGGACGATGGCGCGTACGCCCGCCGCGACCAGGATCTGCGGGCCGTCGGAGAACGGGAAGAACGCGTCCGAGGCGGCGACCGAACCTTTGGCCCGCTCCCCCGCGCGTTCCACGGCGAGCTTGCAGGAGTCGACCCGGTTCACCTGGCCCATGCCCACACCGACGGCGGCGCCGTCGTCGGCCAGCAGGATGGCGTTCGACTTCACGGCACGGCACGCGCGCCAAGCGAATTCGAGGTCGGCCAGGGTCGTCGCGTCGGCCGGATCGCCGGCGGCGAGAGTCCAGTTGGCCGGGTCGTCGCCCGCGGCGTCGAGAACGTCACGTTCCTGCAGCAGCGCACCGCCGCTGATCGGACGCAGCTCCACACCTTTGCGCTGCGGCGCTTCGGCGACGAGCACACGGACGTTCTTCTTGCGCTGCAACACCTCCACCGCACCCGGTGCGTAACCGGGGGCCACGATCACCTCGGTGAAGATCTCGGCGACCTGCTCGGCCATCGCCACACTCACCTCACGGTTGGCCGCGATCACGCCACCGTAGGCGCTGACCGGGTCGGTGGCGTGGGCCTTGCGGTGCGCCTCGGCGATGTCGGCGCCCACGGCGATGCCACACGGGTTGGCGTGCTTGATCACCGCGACGGCCGGCTCGTCGAAGTCGAACGCGGCGCGCCAGGCGGCGTCACCGTCGGTGTAGTTGTTGTACGACATCTCCTTGCCGTGCAACTGCTGTGCCTGCGCGATGCCGACGGTGCCGTCGTTGCTGGTGTACAGCGCGGCGGCCTGGTGCGGGTTCTCGCCGTAGCGCAGCACCGCGGCGCGCTCCCACGAACCGGCGACCCAACCGGGGAACTGCTCGGTCTCGGACACGACGGCGGGCACGGCGACCGAACCCATCCAGCTCGCGACCGCCACGTCGTAGCTCGCGGTGTGCTGGAACGCCTTGGCGGCCAGCGCGGTGCGCTCGGCGAGGGTGAACCCGCCCGACTTCACCGCGGCGAGCACGTCGTCGTAATCGGTGACGTCGACGACCACACCCACCGAGGGATGGTTCTTCGCGGCCGCCCGCACCATCGACGGACCGCCGATGTCGATCTGCTCGACGCACTCGTCGACGCCGGCGCCACTGGCCACCGTCTGGGTGAACGGGTACAGATTCACCACGACCAGCTCGAACGCCTCGACCCCGAGCTCGGTGAGCTGCTCGACGTGCTCGGCGCGGCGGGTGTCGGCCAGGATGCCCGCGTGCACGCGAGGGTGCAGCGTCTTGACCCGGCCGTCGAGGGTCTCCGGGAAACCGGTCAGGTCTTCGACCTTGGTGACCGGCACACCCGCCTCGGCGATCTTGCCCGCGGTCGAGCCGGTCGACACCAGCTCCACGCCCGCGGCGTGCAGTCCGGTGGCCAGCTCGACGAGACCGGTCTTGTCGTAGACGCTCACCAGCGCCCTGCGGATCGCCTTACGTTCACTCACCGGTGTGCTCGCTCATCTGGTATTTCTGCCTTTCGTCCATCGGAGACAATGCCTCGCGTCGCGACGGCGGCGATGACCTGCGCCAGCAACCGTCGCTCGACAACCTTGATGCGCTCCTGCAGCGTGTCCTCGTCGTCACCGGGCAGCACCTCGACGGCCTCCTGGGCCAGGATCGGTCCGGTGTCGACACCGCCGTCGACCAGGTGGACCGTGGTGCCGGTGACCTTGGCGCCGTAGGCGAGCGCGTCACGCACCCCGTGCGCGCCGGGAAACGACGGCAGCAGCGCGGGATGGGTGTTGATGAGGCGGCCGCCGAAGCGCGCCAAGAACTCGGGGCCCAGGATTTTCATGAACCCGGCCAGCACGACCAGATCGGGCTGGTACGCGTCGACTGCCTCGGTGAGGGCGACGTTCCATGCCTCGCGATCCGGAAAATCCTTCAGCGCCACCTTGAAATGCGGCACCCCGGCGGCGTCGGCGTGCTCGGTGGCCGGGCAGTCCCGGTCCACCCCGACCGCGACGATCCTCGCCGGGTAACCGGGCTCGCGTGCGGCGGCGAGCAGCGCGTTGAGCAGCGAGCCGGCACCCGAAGCCAGAACGACGACGGTGGCCGGTGTCCCTGCGGGCCGCCACGGGGCAAACGAGGTGGTCAGCGCTCTACTCCTGCGTGTGATCGGGTAGCACGCTGCGCGTGCGGGCCGGCGGTGATGGGCGATACCGCCGGGTCGAGCTTAACGACCGGTGCCCCTGTCACCCTCCGGCAGGTCCGGCTCGACCACCTCGACATCGACGATGTCCTCGGCGGGGGCAGCCGTGGAGCCGGGGGCGGCGATGCTCACCTCGACGTCGTCATCGAGGTCCTCGACCAGTTCGGCGTCGAGTTCCACGGCGGGGTCGTGGTAGTCGTGATCGGCGTCGCCGGAGTGGTCGTGATGGTCCGGGTCGTCGTCGTAGTAGTCGTCTTCGTCCTCGTCGACGGCATCGTCGTGGTCGTCGTGGTCGTCGTGGTCGTGGTCGTGGTCGTCGAAGAAGTCGTCCTCGTCGTAATCGTCGTAGTCATAGTCGTCGTATTCCTCGGCCGGTGCGGTACGGGCGAGGAAGCGGCGGGCGAACACCATGCCGACGAAGCCGCCGAAACCGAGCCAGGTGACCAACAGCACCACCAGCACCGGCAGATCGATTCCGGTCCAGCCGCCGGCACCGAGCTGACCGCTGCCCAGGATCGCGAGCGAGAGGAAGGTCAGTGTGGACAGTCCGGCGCAGGTCAGAGTCGCCCAGGGAGCGCCGGGCCGGTCGTCGCTGGTCCGGCCGAGCTCGATGCCGCCGAGTACGCCGACGGCGAGCGGCACCAGCAACAGCACCGGCCACCACGCCGCGGCGGGGCCCATCGGCACCGGGATCAGGGCGGGCACCGCGGGCACCTCACCGGCGCTGACCCCGAACAGTCCGATCGAACCGGCACCGAACTGCACCGGCGCACCGCTGAGCAGCCCGGCCGCGGCGATCACCACATTGGGCAGGTAGAGCAGCGAGAGCAGCGTCATGCCCAGCACGTCGATCACGTCGTGCGCCTGCCGATAGGTGTCACCGACGCGGGACAGGTGGACGAAGAAGGAGACCGTCGCGGCCAGTGCGGCACAACCGAGCAGGCGCAGCACCGTGCGGCGCGCGGCGCGCGCACCGAGCACCGCCCACTCCGGGATCCGCACCGGCACCAGTGCGCACAGTGCCGACCACGCCCGGCTGCAGATACCGCCGGCGGCCGCACCGAGATACAGAATGAACACCCAGCTGAAAGCACTGAACACACCAGGTGGTTCGAGTGCGGTGACGCCCGCGGCATCACCGGTGACAGCCAGGCAGACCGCCGTCATCAGCAGTGGCCCGGCCAGCACCGCACCGGTGAGCCAGGTCAGCTCGACCGGAGTCGGGTGCTCGGGCACCGCACGCGCGCATTCGCGGGCCGCGAACCAGACCAGCAATGCCGTCGGCACCAGTGGGAGCAGGCCGAGAGTGGTGCCACCGACGGTGAGCGGAATCTGGTGCGCCGCGAGCCAGGTCGCCGCGACCGCGCCCGGCGCGCTGGTGAGCGCGGTGCCCGCGGTCAGCATCACCGCCAGCACGATCAGCACTGTCACCGTCAGCGCGGAGATGGTCGGCCGGGCGGCCACCAGCAGCAGGGTGCGGGACCGTTCCGGCGACAACGGCCACCAGCCGGGTTCGTGCCCGGACGGCGGCGAGGTGATCGTCTCCCCGTTTCCGCGTGACCCGGAGGTCCGGCGCACGAGGGCGTTACGGGAGCTCATGACAATTCAGCGTGGCAGCTTCCCCGTCGGGCGCGGGTCAGGCGCGCCGCGAGCCCACAGGCGCACCTGTGGGCTCGCGACTGAACCTGAGCCACCGCGCGACGACGGTGTCCGGCATGCTCGCCGCGCACCTCGGCTACCGCGCACGGCACTGCGGCGAACATGCCCGTGGTTTCTACTTGTTGTCTTCGTTCGGGCGGAACGCGGTGGTCGCGTCGGCCGCCGGATCGGCGGTCTGCTCGCCACCGAAGGGCTGGCCCTGCGCGGGCTGACCCGGCTGACCCGGCTGCGCGGGGGCAGCGGCCTGTGCGCCACCGTAGGTGGGCGCACCGAAGGGCTGACCGCCCTGCTGGGCACCCGGCTGACCACCGAAGGTCTGCGTGGCGCTCTCATCCGGACGCGGCGGCTGTGCCTGCGGCGCCCCACCATAGGACTGCTGTTGCTGCTGCGCGCCGTACTGGCCGTAGGCCTGCTGCTGTTGCTGGCCGTAACCCGGCTGCTGCCCCGGCTGACCGTAACCCGGCTGCGCCTGCGGCATCGACGGCGAACTCTGCTGGCCGTAGGGCGACTGGGTGGGGTACTGCCCGCCCGTCGAGCCCTGCCCGTAACCCGGCTGGCCGTAGGGCTGCTGAGCGGTGGGCTGGCCGTAAGGCTGCTGCCCCGGCTGACCGTAACCCGGCTGCTGGCCGTACTGCCCGAACTGCCCCGGCTGCTGTTGCGGCTGAGCCGGTTTCGGCGCGGGCGCCTTGATGATGCCGAGCTGGAACAGCAGCGCCACGATCGCCACCGCCGTGGTGACGAAGGCCAGGAACAACACCAGGTAGGCACCGAACTTCAGCTCGGCGCCGTCGGGCACGGAGACGAAGGTCGCGATGACGAGGCTGATGAAGCCGGTCAGCGCGGCGGCGGCGCACACCGCGAGCAGGTTCTGCTTGGGCAGCAGTGACGCACCGGCCAGCAGCGCGGCCAGCAGCAGCAGGGCGATGCCGGAGCCGCCACCGAACTCGAAGAGACTGAAGCTGCTGCCTTCGCCGACAGTGGTGTCGCCGAAGGTCACCGGCGAGGACCCGATGTAGGGCGCGAATCCGAGCAGGTACGTGAGCAAGCCGAGGCCGGCGGTGGCCGCGGTGAGGATGAAAGGCAGACCTTTGGTGTCCGGACCGGGCGCGGTCGCTGACGCAGCGGCTCCGGTGCTCGGGCCCTGGGCGGGCGCGGCGGGTGTCGCGGGTGCGTTGTACCCGGAGCCCCCTGTCGGGTAGGACATGTCGTCGTCTCCTTGTCGAGTCGTGCGCATCGGTCGCGTCGAACTGCCTGGCGCTGATCCAGTACATGACGCTACTGCACGCCGTCGCCCCGGTCATCACCTACCGATCGGGCTGTGGACGAACCACGCCCGGTGGACAAGTCGACGAAGGCCGCCCCGGTCGAACCTGTGGGCGGCCTTCGTAAGTGTGCGAGGGTCAGGCAGTATCGGATCGGCCTGATCCGCTGGGCCCTTCGTGGCCACGCAAGCTACCGCCTACGGGCCCTGACCGGATCAGGCAGTATCGGATCGGCCTGATCCGCTGGGCCCTTCGTGGCCACGCAAGCTACCGCCTACGGGCCCTGACCGGATCACGCCGACGCGATGGACGCCTTCTCCAGGATCTCGCGTGCCAGTGCGGCAGTCTCGGACGGCGTCTTACCGACCTTCACACCCGCGGCCTCGAGCGCGTCCTGCTTGGCCTGGGCGGTACCGCCACCGGAGGAGACGATGGCGCCGGCGTGGCCCATGGTCTTGCCTTCGGGCGCGGTGAAACCGGCGACGTAGCCGACGACCGGCTTGGTCACGTTGGCCTGGATGTAGGCCGCCGCGCGCTCCTCGGCGTCACCACCGATCTCACCGATCATCACGATGACCTTGGTCTCGGGGTCCTTCTCGAACGCCGCGATGGCGTCGATGTGGGTGGTGCCGATGACCGGGTCGCCGCCGATGCCGATCGCGGTCGAGAAACCGAAATCGCGCAGCTCGTACATCATCTGGTAGGTCAGCGTGCCCGACTTCGACACCAGGCCGATCGGGCCCTTGCCGGTGATGTTGTTCGGGGTGATGCCGACCAGCGCCTCGCCCGGGGTGATGATGCCGGGGCAGTTCGGGCCGATGATCCGGGTCTTCTCGCCCTTTTCGACGTTGTAGGCCCACGCGTAGGCGGAGTCCTGCACCGGGATGCCCTCGGTGATGACCACCAGCAGCGGGATCTCCGCGTCGATGGCCTCGACGATGGCGTCCTTGGAGAACGCGGGCGGCACGAACGCGATCGAGGTGTCGGCGCCGGTCTTCTCCATCGCCTCGGCGACGGAGGCGAACACCGGCAGCTCGACGGTGTTGCCGTCGGCGTCGGAGTGGGTCACGGTGGTGCCGGCTTTACGCGCGTTCACGCCGCCGACCACGTTGGTGCCCGCCTTCAGCATCAGCGCGGTGTGCTTGGTGCCCTCGCCGCCGGTGATGCCCTGGACGATGACCTTCGAGTCCTTGTTCAGGAAGATGGACATGTTCGTGATTCCTTACTTGGAGGCCAGTTCGGCGGCCTTGTCGGCGCCTTCGTCCATGGTCTGGGCCAGGGTCACCAGGGGGTGGTTGGCCTCGGCGAGGATCTTGCGACCCTCGTCGACGTTGTTGCCGTCGAGACGCACGACCAGCGGCTTGGTGGCCGTGTCACCGAGCACCTCGAGCGCGCCGACGATGCCGTTGGCGACCGCGTCGCAGGCGGTGATGCCACCGAAGACGTTGACGAACACGCTCTTGACCTGCGCGTCGCCCAGGATCACGTCGAGGCCGGCCGCCATCACCGAAGCCGAGGCGCCGCCGCCGATGTCGAGGAAGTTGGCCGGCTTCACGCCACCGTGCGCCTCGCCCGCGTAGGCGACGACGTCCAGGGTCGACATGACCAGACCGGCGCCGTTGCCGATGATGCCGACCTCGCCGTCGAGCTTGACGTAGTTGAGGTCGTTCTCCTTGGCCTTGAGCTCGAGCGGATCGGTCGCGTCGACGTCGGCGAACGCGAGGTGATCGGGGTGGCGGTACTCGGCGTTCTCGTCGAGGGTGACCTTGCCGTCGAGGGCGAGGATCTCGTCGCCGGGGGTGCGCACCAGCGGGTTGACCTCGACCAGGGTCGTGTCTTCCTTGGTGAAGACCTCCCACAGCTTCTGGATGGTCACGGCCGCGGCGTCGAGCACCTCGGCGGGCAGGTGGCCCTTCTCGGCGATCTCACGGGCGAAGGTCAGGTCGACACCCTTGGCGGCGTCCACCGGGATCTTGGCGAGGCGCTCGGGCTTGGTCGCGGCGACCTCTTCGATCTCCATACCGCCCTCGACCGAGCACATGGCCAGGTAGGTGCGGTTCGAGCGGTCGAGCAGGAAGGAGATGTAGTACTCCTCCGCGATGTCCTTGGCCTCGGCGACCAGGAGCTTCTTGACGATGTGGCCCTTGATGTCGAGGCCGAGGATGTTCTGCGCGTGCGTGAACGCCTCGTCCGGGGTGGCGGCGTACTTGACGCCACCGGCCTTACCGCGCCCGCCCACCTTGACCTGCGCCTTGACCATGACCGGCTTGCCGATTTCCTCGGCAATGGCGCGTGCTTCTTCGGCCGTGTCGCAAACACGACCCTCGGACGAAGGCACTCCGTGCTTAACGAAGAGCTCCTTCGCCTGATATTCGAAGAGATCCATGTACTCACCGTCTCGTCTGCGTTGCTATGACAACGTCTTTGTTGGGGGCCCGGCACGCCGAAGCGACTGCTTGCGGGTCGCTCGAAAGGGTCAGCTTGCGGGTCGGGTCGGACTCTAACCAGTCACATGGAGGGCCAAACGGCCACGTTCATCCTAAGTGGCGCAGGTCACGACACGTTACGGGAGGTCCGGAAAACCGCTGGCCAACGCTACTGGCGAGTAGTTTTGCGGCCGCGTGAGACCCCGTGGCAGGTCGGAACACTTAAAGTCCCGGCATCTCACGATCTACTACGTTTTGTCGTCGACACACCTCACCCACGACCCCGGCGGTCGGTGAGTTGCTGCATTGCGATACGGTGACGAATCTCACACGTAGGTGTAGGTTTCTCACCAGCGCTTGCCACTGTGCAATCGCTTCGTTACCGTCAGTGCGGTCGAAGTCACAACCAGGTCACGACACCAGGTCACGACTGGCAAGTCAGGACTGAGGAGGACGACAAGCTTGAGGAACGTCAGGCGTAGCCGATGAACCACCGCTCCACCTTCCCAGTTGAAGATCGAAGCAGCTCCGGCCACCGTTACCGCCACGCACCCGCCACCGCCGCCGCATGGCCCAGGAACACGGCCCCGAGCACCGATTCTTGGCACTCCCAGAACAGTTGGTCCGACGACTCGGCCTGGACTCCCGCCGAAGACGAATGGACCGCCGACGAGTCCACCGCATACGACACCGGGGCCTACGCCCCCGCGTGGGCGCCCGTCGACACCGAAGCACCGGCCCCGCAACCGCATCAGCCGCATCGCGCCGAACGCCGTGGCGGTGCGCACCGCGTCCCCGCCCCGCCCACCGCGCTGAAGGGCCGCGCCGCGGTCATCGCGGTGGCGGCAGGCGCCGTGGTCGCCGCCGGCCAGGCCGCGATGGCCGACCCCGGCCAGTCCACCTCCGGCGTCGACTACGAGGCCGCCGGGCAGATCCACGAGATCGCCGCCCAGTCGATGAACACCGCCGAGGTCGCCGAACAGGCCACCGGATCGTCCCCGCAGGTGCTCGAAGCCACCGCGATCGCCGACAAGAGCCAGTTCGACGACATCCTCGCCAAAGGCCAGAAGTTCGCCGAAGACCTGGCCGCCCAGGAATCCGCCAAACTGCGGCCCCTGTTCGCCAAATTCACCAACGGCAACTACACCTCCGGTTTCGGCGCCCGCTGGGGCGTGCAGCACCTCGGCATCGACGTGGCAGGCCCGATCGGCACCCCCATCTACGCGGTCGCCGACGGCACCGTCGTAGAAGCGGGCCCCGCATCGGGTTTCGGCATGTGGGTGCGTGTGCTGCACGACGACGGCACCATCACCATCTACGGCCACATCGACACCGCGACGGTCACCGCGGGCGAGCGAGTGATGGCCGGCGACCAGATCGCCACCATGGGCAACCGCGGGTTCTCCACCGGCCCACACGTGCACTTCGAGGTGTGGCAGAACGGCACCGACAAAATCGACCCGGTCCCGTGGCTGGCCACCCGAGGCATCAGCCTCGGCTACCAACGAGACTGAGCACGGCCCGCCTCTCCGCGTCTTTTGGCCGGACCCAGGTGGTTGACCGAGTGACGTTGGCGGCCGGCGGGATCCAAGTGGGCCGGATCAGCTGTGATTGGGCAGTTACCCATGTGCTCACCTGCCTCTGCACGACCTCCGATGGGCATTGTGCATGAGACGAGGCGCACCCTTCCTTCGGTTCGGATGCGGGGATAGCGTTTCGGTATGGGTGGTACGACGAAGTACACGCAGTTCATCTCGTTGGCGCCGGAATCGGTATGGAACGTGCTGGCCGATCTCGAGCGGTGGCCGGAGTGGAACCCGGGGGTGCGGTCGGTACGGATGCACGGGCCGGTCGCCGTCGGCGCCACCGGAGATTATGTGCCGAACGGCAACGCGTCGGCCCGGATCCACCACCGATTCGCGGCGCCGTTCACCGTGGTCGCTGCCCAAGCGTGTCGTGAGCTGCGCATCGAACAACCCGAACCCGCGGGCACGATGCATCTCACCTGGCGCTTGACGCCGCGCGACGGTGGCACCGAGGTCACCCAGGAACTGCGGTTCACCGGTCCGTCCGCGGCGGCCACCCGGGCGGTGGTCCGGCCGTTCATCGAAACCGATGTGCGGGTGAACTTCTCGCGGCTGGCCCGGCTGGCCGGGGTCGTTCCCGCCGACGACGCGCTCAACGTGGTGATCGCGGGCGGCACCGGCGCGCTGGGTCTGCAGATCGCCGCCGACCTGACCTCTCGTGGGCAGCGTGTCACCCTGCTCACCCGCCGCCGCAACCCGGCCCTACCATTTCGCCAGACCGAGTGGGACGGGCGCTCCATCGGCGCCTGGGCCACCGAACTGCGCGAACCCGGTCGGCTCGCGGTGATCAACCTGGCGGGAAAACTCGTCGACTGCAGGCCCACCGAACGCAATATCGCCGAACTACGCGCCAGTCGGGTCGATTCCACCACGGCCCTGGTCGCCGCCGCGGCCCTGCGCGACACCCCCGTCGACTACTGGGTGCAGGCCGGCACCACCGCCATCTGGTCGGATGCGGGCGAAACCCGCTGCACCGAAACCACCCCCGTCCCCGCCGGGCTGCCGCAGATGACCGGCGTCGCCCAGCCGTGGGAACAGGCGTTCGACCCAGCCCGCGCCGACCATTGGACGATCCTGCGCACTTCCATCGTCCTCGACCCCGACGCCCCGGCGCTCAAACGCCTGACCCAGCTCACCAAGGCCGGTCTCGGCGGCCGCGTGGGCCCCGGCGATCAGTGGTTCAGCTGGATCCACATCGAAGACTGGCTGGCCGTCGTCCGCGCCGCGCTCGGCCTGGACCCGGATCTGGCGCTACCCAGTGGGATTCTCGTCGCCGCCACCGAATTCCCCGTCCGCAACAGCGAACTCATGACCACGCTGCGCCGCATCCTGCGCCGCCCACCGGCCCCGCCGACACCGAAGGCCGTGCTCAACGTCGGGGCCGCGCTCCTGCGCAGCGACCCCGCCCTGGGCCTGACCGGCCGCCACGCCACCTCCGAAGTCCTGCACAAGGCAGGCTTCACCTTCCGCTACCCCACCCTCGACGAAGCCCTCACCGACCTGCTGCCGCACCGATCCGGCGTCACAACTTCACGATCGTTCGACTGAACTGCGGGATCAGCCGGATCTTGCCTGCGGTCCCGAAGTCGATGGTGACCGTGGCCAGCGGCCCGACCCCATCGGCGGCGACGACCCGGCCCAGCCCGTACTTGTCGTCGGTGACCCGATCACCCACGGCGAGCACGAGATCGGTGTTGTTGCGCTTCACCGCGCCGCCGGGCGCGGGCCGGCGGCCACCGGTGCCGCCCCGCACGCCGGGCCGCTGATCCCATCCGTCGCCACGGGTCCAGTCCCGATCGAAACCACTGTCGTCCCCGCGCCGCCGCCCACGCTGCACCTGCGACACCGCAGGTTCCAGCCTGCGCCAATCCAGCAGGTGCTGCGGAATCTCCTGCAGGAAACGCGATTCCGGATTCGACACCGGCTGCCCCCACCCCGAGCGCACCACCGCGCGCGAGAGGTAGAGCCGCTGCCGCGCACGGGTGATACCCACATAGGCCAGCCGGCGTTCCTCGGCCAGCTCGTTCGGGTCGCCCAGGGCGCGCATGTGCGGGAACTGCCCGTCCTCCCAGCCGGTCACGAAGACCACGGGGAATTCGAGCCCCTTGGCGGTGTGCAGGGTCATCATGGTGACCACACCGGTGCCCTCGTCGGGAATCTGGTCGGTATCGGCGACCAGCGACACCCGTTCCAGGAAAGCCGCCAGCGAACCTGGTTCGGGTTCGCCGTCGCCCACCTCGGGCAGCAACCCTTCCTCGCGAGCGGCCTCGGCATTGTTGAACGCCTCGGAACTGAATTCGCGGGCCACGCTGACCAGTTCGTTGAGGTTGTCCAGCCGCGCACCGTCCTGCGGGTCGTCGGAAGCTTCCAGGTCGGCGCGGTAGCCGGTGCGGTCCAGCACCGCGTCGACCACATTGCCGACATCGGGGTAATCGCTGTCGGCGCGCTGCCCGGCCGCGCGGATCTCGTCGAGCAGGTCGAGGAAACCGGCGATGGCCCGCTGCGCACGGGTGTTCAGCAATGCCACCTTGCCCTCGGCGGCATCGCGCAACGCGGCGGCGAACCCGATGTCGCGCTGTTCGGCGTGCACCGCCACGCAGGCTTCGGCGCGATCACCGATCCCGCGCCGCGGGGTGTTGAGGATGCGGCGCAAACTCACCGCGTCGTCGGGGTTGGCCAGCACGCGCAGATAGGCGACCACATCGCGCACTTCCTTGCGCTCGTAGAACCGCACCCCGCCGACCACCTTGTACGGCAGGCCCATCCGGATGAAGATCTCTTCGAGCGCACGCGAATTGTTGTTGGTGCGGTAGAACACCGCGACGTCACCATAGGTGGCCTCGCCCGCGTCGACGAGCCGGTCGATTTCCTTGGCGACGAAGGAGGCCTCGTCGTGCTCGTTGTCGGCGACGTAGCCGGTGATCAGCTCGCCCGCACCGGAATCGGTCCACAGCTTCTTCTCGCGCCTGCCCTCGTTGCGCGCGATCACCGCGTTCGCGGCGGACAGGATGTGCTGGGTGGAGCGGTAGTTCTGCTCGAGCAGAATGGTTTCCGCATCAGGGAAATCGCGCTCGAATTCCTCGATGTTGCGGATCGTGGCCCCGCGGAAGGCGTAGATCGACTGATCGGCGTCGCCCACCACGCACAGTTCGCTCGGTTCCACCGCCTGCTCGTCGGTGGTTTCGCTGTGGTGTCCGACGAGCTCGCGCACCAGCACGTACTGGGCGTGGTTGGTGTCCTGGTACTCGTCGACGAGTACGTGCCGGAACCGGCGCCGGTAGTACTCGGCCACCTGCGGGTGGTTCTGCAGCAGCGCGACCGTCTCACCGATCAGGTCGTCGAAGTCCAGCGCGTTGGCCGCGCGCAGCCGCTTCTGGTACTCGGCGTAGATCCGGGCCACCAGCGCGGGCAGCTCGGTCTCGTCGTTCTCGGCGTCGGCGGCGGCGCGTGCCGGTCCGATCAGTTCGTTCTTCAGATTGGAAATTGCCGTGGACAGCAGCCGCGCCGAATATTTCTTCGTATCGATCTCGAAATCGCGGCTGATCATCGTCAGCAACCGGCGCGAATCATCGGCGTCGTAGATGGAGAAATTGGAATTCAACCCCGGCAGCAGCGCGGCCTGCATTCGCAGAATACGCACACAGCTGGAATGGAAAGTGGACACCCACATGCTGGCCGCGCGCGGGCCGACCAGCCCGGCCACCCGCTCCCGCATCTCGGCAGCAGCCTTGTTGGTGAACGTGATCGCCAGGATCTGCCCGGTCTGCACGCCCCGCGCCGCCAGCAGATAGGCGATACGGCGCGTCAGCACCGCGGTCTTGCCCGAGCCGGCGCCGGCCACGATCAGCAGTGGGGCGCCCGCGTGCACCACCGCAGCGCGCTGTGGCGGATTCAGCCCCTCGAGCAGCCGTTCGGTCTGTTCGGCACGCTGCTGTTCGCGCTCGGCACGGCGCTGCTGCTGTTCGGCGCTGTGCCGGGCCGCCGCCTCGGCCAAACCCCCGGACGCGCCGGTGCCACCGCCCTCGCGATCCGGTAGCGCGGCGGTGTTCGGCGCGGCGACCGGTTCGCTGGGATCGGCGCCTGAGGCAGTGGCTGCGGTATTGGGAGCGACCGTGATGTCCATCGTCTGTCCACGCTACCGGCGGGCACCGACAGGCAGCCAACTGCCACCACCGCGGCCGGGCCCCGGCAAACCACCGGCGAACCGCCGCGTCCGGCCCGTCGGCGGCGATCGTGTGAATGTTCTCAGGGGATTCACAAACACAACTGTTTTGCTTACCTACAGGACCGTGGCAGACTGGGCCACATGTTCAGCGCTTCTCCGCGTGCTCGGATCGGCTACCGATCCGATACCGTGGGCAATGGGCGCGACCATTTGCGCACTCTCCGGGGGGATCAGGTACCGCCCCACCGGAAAAGTTTCAGGGTGAAGGAACAGATCGGGTAACAGGCCGTCCAGTCCGACCGATCCAAGTTCTGACACGAGGAGATGAATGATGAGCACCCCTGCTACGACGACCGGGTCCGATTCGGCGCTGCCGCAATCCGAGGCGGAGATCGAAAAGCTTCGCCTCGAGATCGACGAGCTCGACGCCACCATTCTCGCCGCGATCAAACGCCGCAGCGAGATCTCCCGGATCATCGGTCGCACCCGGATGGCCTCCGGGGGTCCGCGCCTGGTCCACAGCCGCGAGATGAAGGTGCTCGAGCGCTTCAGTGAGCTCGGCCAAGAGGGTCACACCCTGGCCATGCTCCTGCTGCGCCTCGGCCGCGGACGCCTCGGCCGGTAAGACCCCACGAACCACGCGGCGACCACCCAGTTCGCCGCTCACCAGAAGCCGCCCCGGGTGTGAAACCATCCCCGGGGCGGTATTCGTTTCTCAGGCCAGCGCGATGTACTTCGTGTTCAGGTACTCCTCGATCCCCTCGGTGCCGCCCTCGCGACCGAACCCGGATTCCTTCACACCGCCGAACGGTGCGGCCGGATCCGAGATCACTCCCCGGTTCACCCCCACCATCCCGGTTTCCATGGCCTCCGAGATGCGCAGCGCACGGTCCAGATCGCGCGTGTAGACGTAGCTGACCAGCCCGTACCGGGTGTCGTTGGCCGCGGCGACCCCCTCGTCCGCACTGTCGAAGGCGACGATCGGCGCCACCGGTCCGAAGACTTCCTCGCGCAGGATCCGGGCGGCCGGAGGCACCTCGCTCAGGACCGTGGCCGGATAGAACCAGCCCGGCCCGTCGGGCACCTCGCCGCCGAGCAGCCGTTTCGCGCCGACGGCGACGGCATCGTCGACCAGTTCGCTCACGGTCTCGCGCTGATCGGCACTCACGAGCGGACCCAAGGTGGTCGCCGGATCGGTGCCCGGCCCCAGCACCACCGTGTCCGACATGGCGGCCACCAGCTTGTCGGTGAACTCCGTGAGCACCCCGCGCTGCACGTGGAACCGGTTGGCCGCGGTGCACGCCTCGCCACCGTTGCGCAGCTTCGCCTGCATCGCCCCCGCCACCGCCGCGTCGATGTCGGCGTCGTCGAACACCACGAACGGCGCGTTGCCGCCGAGTTCCATCGAGGTGCGCAGCAACCGGTTCGCCGAGGCTTCGACGAGCTTCTTGCCCACCCCGGTGGAACCGGTGAAGGTGAGCTTGCGCAGGCGCGGGTCGTCGATCAGTGGGCCGGTGACGGCGCCGGAACGCCGGGTGGTGAGCACCGACAGCACCCCGTCGGGCAGGCCCGCTTCGCTACAGAGCCTGGCCAGCGCCAGCATCGTCAGCGGCGTCGCCGAAGCCGGTTTGACGATCATCGTGCACCCCGCCGCCAGCGCGGGCCCGATCTTGCGGGTGCCCATCGCGAGCGGGAAATTCCACGGCGTGATCGCCAGGCACGGTCCCACCGGCTGCTTGGCGACCATGATCCGCCCCGCCCCCGACGGCGCGTGCAGGTACCGCCCGTGCACCCGCACCGCCTCTTCGCTGAACCAGCGGAAGAACTCCGCGCCGTAGCGCACCTCGTTGCGGCTCTCGGGCAGCGCCTTGCCCATCTCGAGGGTCATCAGCAACGCGAACTCCTCGGCCCGCGCACTCAGCTGCTCGAACACCTCGCGCAGGATCTCTCCGCGTTCCCGCGCCGAGGTGGCCGCCCACGCCGGCCCCGCCTCCACGGCCGCGTCCAGCGCCCGCATCGCGTCGTCGGGAGTCCCGTCGGCGACCTGCGCCAACACCGACCCGTCGGCGGGATTGCGCACGTCGAACGTGCCACCCCCCTCAGCTTCCACGGGCCCGGAACCGATCCACAAACCCTTCGGTACGAATTCGAGTACGTCACGTTGGGACACCATCTCGCCAGCCTAAGCCGCCATCGCAACCCCGGCCACGATCCAGAACAAAGATGTCGCCACCCGCCGGTCCCGCCCTGCCGCACACCAGCTACCCACCCCACCGAAACCATCACCCCACCCGGGCTACGCACCCCCGACAAACCCGCCGCTCGACCGAGCCGACGCGCCAACCAACCCTGTAAGCTCCGGATTCGTGAGCAGCGACATCACCGCGTCGGCGGCCTGGCAGGCACTGCACAACAATCACCGCACCGTCGCACCCCTGCATCTGCGGCAGTTGTTCGCCGAGGATCCGGCGCGCGGCCGTGAGCTGACGTTGCGGGTGGCGGACCTGCACATCGACTACAGCAAACATCGCGTCACTCGCGAAACCTTGCGACTGCTGGTCGATCTCGCGCGCGCGGCCGGAGTCCCGCAGCGCCGCGATCAGATGTATTCCGGCGAGCACATCAACACCTCCGAAGACCGCGCCGTCGGCCATATCGCGTTGCGCCTGCCGGTGGGTGATCAGCTGTGCATCGACGGCACCGATGCCGATGCCGAGGTGCACGACGTACTGCGCCGGATGGGTGAATTCGCCGATTCGGTGCGCTCGGGCCGGTGGCGCGGGGCCACCGGTGAGCGGATCACCACGGTGGTCAATATCGGTATCGGTGGTTCGGATCTGGGGCCCGACATGGTGTGTCGCGCATTGCGGCACTACGCCGATGCCGGAATCGAGGCCCGGTTCGTGTCGAATGTCGATCCGGCCGATCTGGTTTCCACGCTCGCCGGTCTGGATCCGGCGCGCACATTGTTCATCGTGGCGTCCAAGACGTTTTCGACGCTGGAAACGCTCACCAATGCGACGGCGGCGCGCCGCTGGCTGGTGGCCGCTCTGGGCGAGGAAGCGGTCGCCAAGCATTTCGTGGCCGTGTCGACCAATGCGGAGCGGGTGGCCGCGTTCGGCATCGACACCGCGCACATGTTCGGTTTCTGGGATTGGGTGGGCGGCCGCTATTCGGTGGATTCGGCCATCGGCCTGTCGGTGATGGTGACCATCGGCAAGGAGCAGTTCGGCGAGTTCCTCAGTGGAATGCACGCGGTGGACACACATTTCGCGACGGCGCCGCTGGAGGCGAACGGCCCGGTACTGCTGGCCATGCTCGGGATCTGGTACTCGAATTTCTTCGGCGCGGAATCGCGTGTGGTGCTGCCGTACTCGCACGATCTGCGCCGGTTCCCGGCCTATCTGCAGCAATTGACGATGGAGTCCAACGGTAAGTCGGTGCGCGCCGACGGAACGCCGGTGACGACTTCGACCGGTGAGATCTTCTGGGGTGAACCGGGTACCAACGGCCAGCACGCGTTCTATCAGCTCCTGCACCAGGGCACCCGCCTGATCCCGGCCGATTTCCTCGGTTTCGCACGCTCGACCGACGATCTGCCCACGCGTGACGGCACGGGCAGCATGCAGGACATTCTGGTGAGCAACCTGCTGGCCCAGTCCAAGGTGCTGGCTTTCGGCAAGACCGCCGAGGAGATCGCCGACGAGGGCACCGACCCGGAGTTGGTGCCGCACAAGGTGATGCCGGGCAACCGCCCCAGCACCACCATCTTGGCTCCCGAACTCACTCCGGCGACGGTGGGTCAGTTGATCGCGCTCTACGAGCACCAGGTGTTCGTCGAGGGGATCGTGTGGGGCATCGACAGTTTCGATCAGTGGGGTGTCGAGCTGGGCAAGCAGCAGGCGCAGGCGTTGATGCCGCTACTGGGCGGCGTGCAGGAGCCGGAGTCGGCGGGCGATTCCTCGACCGACGAGCTCATCGCGTGGTACCGGGCTCATCGCCACTGACTTTGTTCGCCGCCGCCGTCGCGGCGCGGATCCGGCCGGTCACGCTGGAGGTGATGATGGTGAGCAGCGTGCCGAGCACGACCAGGTCGAACACGATCTGCACCATCGTCACGACGCGGGCGGCCTGGCCGACGGCGCGCACGTCGCCGTAGCCGACGGTGCCGAGGGTGACCAGCGTGTAGTACAGGGCGTCGGTGCGCGTCTCGAGTCCGACGAACTGGTCCGGATGTAGCTGCTGCAGCCGGTAATAGAACAGTGCGAACACCGCACCGACCACGCACACGATGAGCAGTAGTCCGTCGACCTGCCCGCCGGCGGCGGTGGGCGCGCGCAGATAGGTCTGCACCCGCCGCCACACCATCCACCCCAGTCCGGCGACACCGGCGAAGAACGCGAGCACTCCCACCGCCTGCCCCGGCCACGCGTCGACCTCGAACACCCGTCCCACCGGCACGCTGTAGTAGAACAGCAGCGTGAACAGGGCCGCGGCACCGTTGCGCTGCGCATGACCGGGGAAGAACCGACCTGGCGTCATCAGTCCATGATTGCGCCGAGTTCGCCAATTCGGCGTTGTACGCGCCGATGGATCAGTGCACGCGGTAGCCGCTGCCCGCCGCGGTCAGTACGAGATCGGCGCGGTGTCCACTCGCGGCAACCAGTTCGGCGTTGCGCAGATCGCTGCTGGTCACCTTGTGGCGCGCCTCGTCCGGTGTCCGGCCGCCGGTGGTGTGCCGGTCGAGCAGTCGTTCGGTGAGGACCGGTCGCGGCGCGTCCAGGTACCAGCATTGGTCCAGCAGCCCGCGCACTTCGGCCCAGCCAGGCGCCTCGGCCTCGGTCAACAGCAGGTAGTTTCCCTCGACGATGACAATGCGTTCGTCGCGCACGACCACGCCATTGTCGGTGGGCTCGTCGATCGCCCGATCGAACAGCGGCCACGGCACCGGGTCGCCGACCGGCGTGTCCCGCAACAACCGCAGGTCAGCGACGAAACGTGACGCGTCGAAGGTGTCGGGTTCGCCCTTGCGCGCCAGGGCGTTGCGGGCCCGCAGCACATCGTTGCGCAGGTGATAGCCGTCCATCGGTGCGACGACCGCCGGTCGGCCGGCCCGGACCAGCTCGACGTGCAGCAGCTGCGCCAGTGTCGATTTCCCGGCACCCGGCGGGCCGGCGATCCCCAGCAGGAACCGCTCGTTGCGCACCGGGATGCGTTGGGCCAGTTCGCCGACCGACAGCACCTCGTTCGCGCAGGTCACCCTGTCCACCCTACCGAGTCGACGGCCGCCGGACCTCGCTTGCGCGTGGGCTCATCGCACGTCGGCGAAACCGCGCTCGAGGATCGCGCCGGTGTCGGCGCCGACGGGCAGGGTCCCGAAGGCGATGCCCCAGTCGCCGCCGAGGCGGGTCGCGCAGAACGCGTCGGCGACGGCGGGGTGACCGTGGCGCACCAGCTGCGCGCCCTGCAGCACCAGCGCCATCAGTTCGACCACACGCCGGGCACGGTATTCGATGTCGGTCAGGTCGGTGAGTTCCTTGCCGACTCGGTCGATCGCGTCGTCGAGGCGCCGATCCGCCCCGCGGGCGAGCCCGACCTCGGCGAAGTACGCCTCGACGGTCTCGGGCTGACGTCCCATGGCGCGCAACGCATCCAGTGCGGCCACATTGCCCGATCCTTCCCAGATCGACATCAGCGGCGCCTCCCGGTAGAGCCGGGGCATCCCGGATTCTTCGGCATACCCGTTGCCGCCCAGGCATTCCAGCGCCTCGGCCGCGTGCGCCGGGGCGCGCTTGCACACCCAGTACTTGGTGATGGCGAGGGCGATGCGGCGCAGGGCCGCCTCGGCCGGGTCGCTGCCGGCGCGGTCGGTGGCCCCGGCCAGTCGCATCATCACCGTGGTCGCCGCGTCCGATTCGATCACCAGGTCGGCGAGCACATTGCGCATGGCGGGCTGGTCGATCAGCTTGGTGCCGAAAGCCTCTCGATGCCGGGCGTGGTGGATGGCGGTGACCGCACCCAACCGCATTCCGGTGGCCGAGCCGATCACGCAGTCCAGCCGCGTCATGTTGACCATCTCGATGATCGTCTTCACGCCGGCACCCTCGGCTCCGACGAGCCAGCCGATGGCGTTCTCGTATTCGATCTCCGCGGAGGCGTTGGACTTGTTGCCCAGCTTGTCCTTGAGCCGCTGGATGCGGATCGGGTTGCGGGTGCCGTCGGGCAGCACGCGCGGCAGCAGGAAGCACGACAGCCCACCGGGTGCCTGGGCGAGGGTGAGGAACATGTCCGACATCGGTGCCGAGGTGAACCACTTGTGCCCGACGATCCGGTAGGACCCGTCCGGTTGCGGGGCCGCGGTGGTGGTGTTGGCCCGCACATCGGAGCCGCCCTGCTTCTCCGTCATCGACATGCCCGCGATGAGACCGGCCTTGGTCGAGGGTTCGCGGAGACCGAAATCGTAAGTGCGCGAGCCGAGCAGTGGTTCATAGCGGGCGGCGAGTTCGGCATTGTGGCGCAGGGCGGGGACCACGGCGTAGGTCATCGAGATCGGGCACATGTGCCCCGCCTCGGCGGCTCCCCAGGTGTAGAACTTGGCGGCGCGGGCAGTATGCGCGCCGGGACGGTCGTCGAGCCAGGCCGCGCCGTGCAAGCCGTGCGTCACCGCCACGTTCATCAGGTCGTGCCAGTGCGGATGGAACTCGACCTCGTCGACGCGATGCCCCCACCGGTCGTGGGTGTGCAGCACCGGCGGGTACTCGTTGGCGAGCCGGCCCCACTCCTGCGCGGCGAGACCGCCTGCCAGCGCGCCCAGTTCACGCACCTCGGCTTCGGCCCAGCCCGCGCCTTCGCGGTGCAGCCCTTCCAGCAGGGCGGGGTTGCGCGCGGCGTCGAACGGCGCCAGCGACGGGGCCTGGTTGAACACTTCGTGGGTCAGCATGACCGGAACTCCTTCGGTGACAACGAATCCGTGCGCGCGCCCAGCGCACGCACGGCGAAAGCGACGAGCTCGGGGATGACGGTCTCGGCATGGGGGGCGGCGACCAGGGGGCCGACCAGCACCTCCCCGATCGCACCGACCAGGGCGGCGGCGCTCAGATGCGGGTCCTGGGCGGGCAGGCTGCCCTCGGCCACCCCGCTCACGATGGCGGCCTCGAACGCGGCGGCGAAGGCGCGCCGGAACTGCAACCGTTGCGCGTCGACCGCGGCGTCGACGGGTTCGGCGAGCAGCACGTAGGCCAGCTTCGGGTTCTTGAGCGCGCGCCCGGCGAAGGTCTCGACGGCGGCACTCACCCGCTGCAGCACCTCCCCCTCGGCGACCGCGGCGCGCACCGCCTCGACCTCGCGGGCGACCACCGTCTCGAAGACCGCGGCGACCAGTTCGGCCTTGCCCGCGAACTGTTTGTAGACCGTGCCGGTGGCGATGCCCGCCTCCGCGGCCACCGCTGCCATCGACAGCCCGGCGAAGCCCTCGCGGGAGAGCACGCCGGTGGCGCCCTGCACGATCAGCGCACGTTGCGCGTCGAGCCGGGCCTGCACGGCGGGGGTCCTGCGGTACACCATGCCAAGAAGTGAACCACTGATTCACCCCTTCACACAAGGGTCGGTTCGTCGTATGGTCGAGCGATGAATGCCGATCGCGCAGCGCACCGCCCGGTGCGGGTCGAACACACGGGCCCGGTCACCACGGTGATCATCGATCGCCCCCAGGCCCGCAATGCCGTCGACGGCCCGACCGCGCGGGCGCTGGCGGACGCGTTTCGCGCCTTTGAGGCCGACACGAAGGCGTCGGTCGCGGTGTTGTGGGGCGATCACGGCACCTTCTGCGCGGGCGCGGACCTGAAGTCACTGGGCACCGAGAACAGCAATCAGGTCACCGAGGACGGCGACGGCCCGATGGGGCCCACCCGGATGCGACTGTCCAAACCGGTGATCGCGGCCGTATCCGGTTACGCGGTGGCCGGCGGGCTCGAACTCGCCCTGTGGTGCGACCTGCGGGTGGCCGAACAGGACGCGATCTTCGGCGTGTTCTGCCGCCGCTGGGGTGTGCCGCTGATCGACGGCGGCACCGTCCGATTGCCGCGCATCGTCGGCGAGGGCCGGGCCCTGGACATGATCCTGACCGGGCGTCCGGTGAGCGCCCCCGAAGCTTTGCAGATGGGTTTGGTGACCCGCGTGGTCCCTACCGGCGATGCCCGCCGCGTCGCCGAGGAACTGGCCGCCCAGCTCGCCACCCTGCCCCAGACCTGTCTGCGCACCGACCGCGCCGCCCTGCTCGACCAGTACGGCCACCCCGAAGCCGACGCCCTCGACATCGAATTCCAGCACGGCATGACGGCCCTCACCGGCGGCGCCCTCGACGGCGCCGCCCGCTTCGCCGCCGGCCGAGGCCGACACGGCAACCCCGACCACAGCTGATGGACCGTCTCACCGTCATCGACGAAATCTTCCTGCGCACCCACCGCGGCCTCGGCACCCCCATCGCCCTACAGGGACTGTGGCGCACCAGCACCCCGATGGAACCCGCTCTGCTGCACCGGATTCACGACCGTCTACGCCGCGGCCCGCTCGGCCGCCGAGTGATCCGCCCGCGAATCCCCGGCGCCCGCCGAGCCTGGCAACCCACCACCCGCGCCCACCCTCTCGACCTCCTGCCGAACCACTCCGCCACCCGAACCGATTGGCCGACAACCGCGGCCACCCGCACACCCGACTCCACTGCCCGCTGCGACCACACCGGCGGCAAAGCCGATGTATGCAGCTACTACGACGCAGGCAGTGGACCGCTTGCCGCGAGTGCGATCTCGGGCTGGGCCGACAGCCTCGGATTCGATCTCGACCCGGAGCATTCGCCGGGTTGGCGGCTATCAGCAGCCCCCCTGGCAGACGGTGGAACCGTTGTGGCCCTGACCTGTTCCCATTCGCTGGCCGATGCCCGAGGTTTGATTCACGCTGTCGGATACGCCCTGGAATCCCTCGACGTCGCCGATACCGCCCGAACACGGGTCCGTACGAAACACCGCCCGGCCGATCACCGCGAGGCCACATCCACCGACCGCGAGGTCGCATCCGCCGACCCCGAGGTCACACCCACCGACCGCGAGTTCTGGTCTGCGGAGCACGAAGTCGAGCCTGCCGACGGCCAGATCCGGCCCGGCAAGCACGACATCGAGTCCGTCAACCGCCAACTCCCGCCCGCCAAGCACAAGACCGAGTCCACCGACCGCAAATCCCAGTCCTGCGAGGGCGAGGCCGGTCTTTCGGACTGGGCGGATGCACGCGCCCAGTGGTCCACCATCCTCGGCGGCACGGTGCGCGCATTACGGCACGGTGTGCCGAAGCCCCCGCCGACGAGCGCACCGGAACCGTCCACCGGCCGTGCAGTCCACAGCACCCTGCTCACTTTCGACGCGGACGCCTGGGACACCACCGCAGCCGCTTTCGCCGGCACCCCGAACAGCTTGTTCATCTATCTGGTCGCGAACATCTTGTGGGAGAACGGTTTCGCACATGACACGATCTCGGCGAGCCTCCCGGTGGACACCCGTGATGAGCCGCGAGTCGACAACGATCTGGCGATGACCGAGATCGCGATCGTGCGCGCCGACACCCCGGCCACGATTCGCGACAAGGCTCGCGCCGCCTATCTGCACCGCATGTCGAGTCCAGCGGGTCTGCCCGAACAGATCCTGCAGGTACTGCCGGACCGCTGGGCGTACGCACTGAGCAAAGGGGCCGGTGAGCGCGATATTCTGTGCTCCAACATCGGGACTCTTCCCGGCACCTTGCGCACCATCGGCCCCCACCACGCCACGCGGGTGGCGGCCCGCGCCATCCACCCCGGGCTCACCGCCTTCCCCCGCACCCGGCTCTCGGGATACCTCTCGCGCCTCACCGGCACCTACACCCTCGCCCTGGTCGACCTGGGTGAGCACGACGAAACCTTCGACGCGGCAACAGTTCGCGTGCTCGCCGCGACGGGCTTGCACCCCACCGCCTGGTGATCAGCTCGCGGTCATCCCGACGAGCAGAACCCGCAGCGCCCAAACGAATTGGTCCACGGAGGTCCAGGCGGCGATCTCGTCCAGGTGCGCCTCGGTGCGCGGCCACCGGCTCAGGTCCGTGTCCTCCAAGGCCTTTCGGCGGGCGGCCACGCGTTCGGAATCCGGCGGGAACGGCGGCTTGCCGTCGGTTTCGGCCACATCGAGTGCCACCGAGCCGAGCACGTGGACGATCACCGCGTACACCCCGTGCGCACGCCACTGCGTGGCCAGCCCGCCCCGGGCGAGGCAGACGAACAGCGACTCGCTCATGTCGCGTGCCGCCGGTCCGTCGGCCGCCGGACCGTCCAGCGGCCCCGACATCATCAACGTGACGACCGCGGGATGGCGCAACAATCGCGCCCGCAGCCCGAGCGCGAACTGGATGACCGCGGCAGTCCACTCCACCCCGTAGTCGGTGAGCGCACGCAACGGCACGGTGGAGAGCACATGCTCGATCACCGCCCGCTCGAGCTCCCCCGAACCGGCGAAGTGCTCGCGCACGGCATCGGGCGCCACACCGAGCCGCTCGGCGACCGCCCGGATCGACAACGCACTCGCCCCGCCGTCGTCGAGCACTGCCAGCGCCGCCTCGACGAGCCGTTCGTCGCCGAGCCCGCCACCACCCGCTGGACCTGGAGTTTCCGGCTCCACCATGCGACGAACCCTACCTCCCCCGCACCCACTCGACGCTCTCGCTCGCCACCCGTCCGGCACGTCACATCACGCCGGCCCGGCACCGTTCCAGAGCTACCATCGACCCCTCAGTCAGCCGGCCCTCAACGGCAACACCTGCCCGGCCGGTACCGCCACACTCCGAGCCCAGCCGAGGCCCACCGGCGACACCCGCGCGGCCACATCGGCGGCCACCTCCACCCCCGGTTCCAGATCAGCGGACGCGATCGGCGCACCCCACACTTGGTGCAACGGCAGCACCCCGGCCCACACACCGCCGCGCTCGATATCGTCCGCGTCGTCCTTGGGCCCGCCGGTGCGCACCTTCACCGACGCCTCGGTGAGGTCCAGGGCCAGCACCATGGTGGCCGCCATTTCCTTACGATCGGGCGGCCGCACCCGGTTCCACGCGCCGGGCGCGGAGTGTTCCACGATCACACGCAGGGCTTCCCCGCGTTCGGCTTCGTCGGTGACCAGCACCGCCGTGCCGCGAATCACCGCGCTGCGGTAGTTCATCGAGAAATGCATGGCCGAACGCGCGTACACCAGGCCGTCGACGTGGGTCACCGTCGCGCAGACGTCGGCGCCGACCGCCGCGCGCACCGCGCCCGCACCGGTGGAACCATGCAGGTAGACGGTGTCGCCGATGCGGCCGTAGGCGGTGGGCAGCACCACCGGCGAGCCGCCGAGCATTACACCGAGGTGGCAGATCAGGCCCGCGTCGAGCACGGCGTCGAGTTCGGCCCGATCGCGGACACCGCGCTCCTTGGCGCGGGTCAGTGTGGTGCGCGGGGTCGGCGACAAGGGGGTGCGTGTTCGCGTGCTCATATGATGAGCTTCGCTGAACCATTGGACTGGTGATAGGTCCAATTCGACAGAACTTCAACAGGCCAATTCGAGGGGCACCGTGCTCGACGACCTTCCGATCCCACTCGACCGCACGGCGGCCGAACCGCTGTCGGTGCAGGTCGCCGATGCTTTGCGCGCCGCCGCGACCGACCGGGTGCTGCGCGTGGGTGACCGCCTGCCCTCCTCCCGGGCGCTGGCCCAACGACTGCGGGTGAGCCGGGCCGTGGTGACCACCGCCTACGACCAACTGCACGCCGAAGGCTGGTTGCGCGGCCGACGTGGCGCGGGCACCTACCTGAGTACGGCCCCCGCTACCGCGGCGCCCACCATCGGTGCCGTTCGCGGCGGCGACCCGGCGGTGGACCTGCTCGATCTCCGTCCGGGAGCGCCCTGCGTCGAGGCGGTCGACCCGGCGGCGTGGCGGCGGGCCTGGCGGGCGGCCGCTGATCAGCCACCCCAGGCCCGCAAGGACCGTGCGGGTGAACCGGACTTCCGGGCGGCCGTGGCCGAACATCTGCTCCGCCACCGTGGGTTGGCCGCCGGCACCGAATCGGTGGTGCTGGCCA
Source organism: Nocardia halotolerans (assembly GCF_042650145.1). Lineage (NCBI taxonomy): Bacteria > Bacillati > Actinomycetota > Actinomycetes > Mycobacteriales > Nocardiaceae > Nocardia > Nocardia halotolerans. The sequence continues at coordinate 1,246,045 of NZ_JBHSDL010000014.1, forward strand.
CCGCGGGCACCAGCGCCGCGGTGAGCGAACTCGCCACCGCGCTGCTGCGTCCCAGCGACACCGTCGCCATCGAAGATCCCGGCTACCTGCGGGCCGTCGGCGCGTTCCGGGCCGCGGGCATCGAGCCGGTGCCGGTACCCGTCGACGCCAACGGCCTGTGCGTGGACCGGATACCGGCCGGTGTGCGCGCGGTGTACTGCACACCGGCACATCAGTTCCCGCTGGGTGCGACGATGCAAGCCGCCCGGCGGGTCGAACTCGTCGAATTCGCCAGACGCACCGGCACATTCATCATCGAAGACGACTACGACGGCGAATTGCGCTACGACGCGGCGCCACTGCCACTGCTCGCGGCGATGGCGCCGGATGTGGTCGTGCACCTCGGCACCACCAGCAAGATCATCGCCACCACGCTCGGCGTCGGCTGGCTGGTCGCGCGTCCCGACATCGCCGCCGCCGTGCTCGCCCATCGGGTCCGCCTCGGCACCTTCCCCAGCCCGGCCGGACAGCGGGTGCTCAGTGAGTTCGCCCGCCACGGCGACCTGTCCCGGCACCTGCGCCGCCTGCGCCGGGTGATGCCACCGCGGCGCGCCCTGGTCGTCGCCGAACTCGCCCGCCGCGGCCTGCCGGTGATCGGCGACGACGCCGGCTCGCACGTGGTGGTCGAGCTGGCCGACGCCACCGCCGAACGCCACGCGGTCGACGCCGCTCGCGCCCGCGGCGTCCAGCTCGACGGCCTGGCCCGCCATCACCTCGCGGCGGAGCACCACTTCGGCATCGCCCTCGGCTACAGCACGTTGACCAGCGCCGATCTGGCCAGAGCCGTGCCGATCGCCGCCGATTGTCTCGCCGCGGCAGCCCGCCGTCGAGCTCGGCACGCGGGCGGCGAACCCGCCCCGCCTGCCAGGACGCGGTCGTAGCATGGAGCCTGACGTCTGCACTACCCCTCCGAGCATCGAAGTGGTGAGCACATGACCGAGCAGGACATCCTGGCCCAGATCAAACAGCTGGTCGACGACGAGCACGCGCTGCGGGCCAAGGCCACCGCGGGCGAGATCGACCCGGTCGCCGAACGTCAGCAGCTGGCTCAGCTGGAAGTGATGCTCGATCAGGCGTGGGATCTGCTGCGGCAGCGGCGGGCTCGCTCCGATGCCGACGAATCGCCCGAGGCGACCCAGCTGCGCTCCCCGCGTGAGGTCGAGGGCTACTTGCAGTGACCGACGCCGAATACGACGTCATCGTCATCGGTGGTGGCCCGGCGGGTGAGAACGCCGCCGCCTACGCCATCGCCGGCAGTGACCGCACCGCCGCCCTGATCGAGCACGAACTGTTCGGCGGCGAGTGCAGCTACTGGGCCTGCATCCCCAGTAAGGCCCTGCTGCGCCCGGGCGCGGTCCTCGCGCTCGGCGAGGCCATGCCCGGGGTGACGGTGAGCGGCCCACAGGTGGCCGATGTGCTGGCCCGGCGCACCGACTTCACCCATGGCCGCGACGACAGCTCCCAGGTGGACTGGGCGGAGTCGGCCCACATCGAACCGATCCGTGGCACCGGCCGACTGGCCGGTGAGCGGCTGGTGGAGGTCGACACCGGCGACGGCACGCGGTTGCTGCGCGCCCGCCACGCGGTCGTCCTGGCCACCGGCACCACCGCCGCGATCCCCGATGTCCCGGGACTGCGCGCGGCCCTGCCGTGGACTTCCCGCGACGCCACCAACCTGACCGTCGTCCCGAACCGGGTCGCCGTCGTCGGCGGCGGGGTGGTGGCCTGCGAAACCGCTACGTGGCTGGCCGAACTCGGCGCCGAGGTGACGATGTTGGTACGAGGCGACCGGTTGCTCCCCCGGGTCGAGTCGTTCGCCGCCGACCTGGTGCTGGGTGGTCTGCGCGACAAGGGCGTCACGGTACGGCTGCGCACCGAACCGCGGTCGGTCTCGCGACGCGATACCGCCGACACCGGCGTCGGCCGGATCCACGGCGGACCGGTGACCGTGACCCTCGACGACGACGAACTCGAGGTCGACGAACTCGTCGTCGCCACCGGCCGCGCACCGGCCACCGGATCACTCGGTCTGGACGCGGTCGGCCTGCCCGACGGTTATGTCGACGTCGACGATCAGCTCCGCGTACGCGAAGTGCCCGGTGACTGGCTCTACGCGGTGGGCGATGTGAATCATCGTGCCGCCCTGACGCATATGGGCAAATACCAGGCCAGGGTGTGCGGTGACGTGATCGCCGCCCGCGCGCGAGGTGAGCGGCCGGAGGGCCCGCGCTACACCGCGAGCGCCGATCATCAGCAGGTTCCCCAGGTCGTCTACACCGCGCCCGAACTCGCCGCCGTGGGACTCACCGAACGGCAGGCGCGTGAGGCCGGGTACGCCGTCGACACCGTGGAGCTCGATATCGCCGTCGCCGGCTCCGCGTTGTCGCGCGACGACTTCGAGGGTCGCGCCAAGATCGTCATCGATACCGCTACCGAACGGCTCCTCGGCGCCACCTTCGTCGGCCCCGAGCTGGGCGAGCAGTTGCATGCGGCGACCATCGCCGTGGTGGGCCGGGTGCCGCTGGAAACCCTGTGGCACGCGGTGCCCGCCTTCCCCACGGTCAGTGAGTTCTGGCTGCGACTGCTCGAAACGTGGCGCCGCCCTACTTGAGCAGCCGCGACATCCGCCGGTCGGCGAGCACTTTGCCACCGGTCTGACAGGTGGCGCAGTACTGGAACGACCGCTCCGCGTAAGACACCTCGCGCACTGTGTCCCCGCACACCGGGCACGGCTGCCCGGCCCTGGCGTGTACCTGCATCCCCGAGCGCTTCTCACCTTTGAGCCGGGCCGCGTCCTGCCCGGTGGAGCGTGCGACCGCGTCCAGCAGCACCGTCCGCATCGCGGTGTACAGCTGCGACACCTTCTCCGCCGGCAGGGTCCTGGTATTGGCGAACGGGGAGATCCGCGCGGTGTGCAGGATCTCGTCGGAGTAGGCGTTGCCGATCCCGGCGATCAGGGTCTGATCGACCAGGGCGGTTTTGAGCCGCTGCGAGGTGCCACCCAGCAGGGCCGCGAACTCGTCCTCGGTCACGGCCAACGCGTCGGGCCCGAGCCGGGCGATCCCCGGAACCATCCGCGGGTCCTCGACGACATAGACGGCCAAGCGCTTCTTTGTCCCCGCCTCGGTCAGGTCGATCGCCGGCGTCGCACCCTCCGGGGTGAAGAAGTGCACGCGCAAGGCGAGCGGACTCTTACCACCGGGCTTGGGCGGCAACGGGTTCGGTTCATCGACCCACCGCAGCCAGCCGCCGCGCGACAGATGGGTGATCAGCCACAGTCCGCCACAGTCCATCCCGAGGAATTTGCCCCATCGGCCCGCGCCGGTGACATCACGACCGGACAGGGCGGTGACCGGCGGATCGAACGTCTTCACCGCGCTCAACGCGGCCACATCGACGCGCCCCACGACGGAACCGACCGCATGGTCCCGCAGGAACTGCGCCAACGCCTCGACCTCGGGTAGTTCGGGCACGAGGGCCAGTTTAGCCGCGCGGCCCCCGGCTCACACCGAACGCAGCAGGTAGACGTCCATGATCCAGCCCTTTTCCGCACGCAGGTCGGCGCGGCGGGCCACGATCTGATCCTCCACCGCGCGCAGGTTGCCCTCGATGAGGACTTCGTCGGGCATGCCCAGGTACGCGCCCCACCAGATGTGCAGGTTGTCGCCGGGCACCCGGGTGAACGAGCACTCACCGTCGAGCATCACCACCGTGGAACCGGCGCCCAGTCCTTCCTCGCGCAGTCTGCGACCGGTGGTGACGTGCACCGGCTCACCGATGCGGTGCAGCACCATGCGGTGACCGGCGGCCAGCGCGGCGACGCTGGTGACACCGGGGATCACCTCGTAGTCGAAGCTCACCCGGCCGCGCGCCAGCACCCGTTCGACCATGCGCAACGTGCTGTCGTAGAGCGCCGGGTCGCCCCAGACGAGGATCGCGCCGGTGCCCTCGACCTCGTCGAACGCGGCTTCCAGCAGGGCGGCGCGGCGTTCGTGCCAGTCCTCGACGACACCGGTGTAGTCGGCGGGGGTGCGTTCACGCGGCGGGTCGGCGATCTCGAAGATCCGGTGTGGACCCTCGACATGCTCGGCCAGGATCGCGGTTCGCACATCCACCAGTTCCTGCTTCTCGGCGCCCTTGCCGATGACGAAGAACGCGTCGGCGCGGCGCATGGCCTTGACTGCCTGCATCGTCACCTGGTCGGGGTCGCCGGCGCCGATGCCGATCACGAAGAGCTTGCGCATACGCGAAGAGCTTGCCAGGTGCCCCGACCCGTAGAATCGCCAGGCGTGGCCACCCCTGATACGCAGTACGAGGATCTGCTCCGGCACGTGCTCGAGCACGGCACGCCCAAAGCCGATCGCACCGGCACCGGCACCCGCAGCATTTTCGGGCATCAACTGCGCTACGACCTGGCCGCGAGCTTCCCGCTGATCACCACCAAGCGGGTGCACATGAAATCGATCGCCTACGAACTGCTGTGGTTCCTGCGCGGGGACTCCAACGTCGCCTGGCTGCACGAGCACGGAGTGAGCATCTGGGACGAATGGGCCGACGCCGACGGTGAGCTGGGCCCGGTCTACGGGGTGCAGTGGCGCTCCTGGCCCACCCCCGACGGCACCCACATCGACCAGATCACCGACGTACTGCACACCCTGCGCACCGACCCGGATTCACGCCGGATGATCGTGTCGGCCTGGAACGTGGCCGAGCTGGACAAGATGGCGCTGGCCCCCTGTCACGCGTTGTTCCAGTTCTATGTCGCCGACGGCAAGCTGTCGTGTCAGCTGTATCAGCGCAGCGCCGACCTGTTCCTCGGGGTGCCGTTCAACATCGCCAGCTACGCGCTGCTCACCCTGATGGTGGCCCAGCAGACCGAGCTCGAGCCCGGTGAGTTCATCTGGACCGGCGGTGACGTGCACATCTACGACAACCACGTCGACCAGGTTCGCGAGCAGCTCACCCGTGCGCCCTACCCGTTCCCGGCCCTGCACCTGCGCCCCGCGACCAGCCTGTTCGACTACGACTACGGCGACATCGAACTCGCCGGTTACCAGCATCATCCGGCCATCAAGGCGCCGGTGGCGGTGTGAGCCGCATGATCGGCCTGATCTGGGCACAGGGTAACGACGGTGTGATCGGTGTCGACAACACCATTCCGTGGCGCGTGCCCGAGGACATGGCGAACTTCCGCGCGACCACCATGGGTCATCCGGTGATCATGGGCAGGCGCACCTGGGACTCCCTGCCCGCCGGTTTCCGGCCCCTCACGGGGCGTCGCAACATCGTGGTCACTCGCGGGCCCGATTGGGCGGGCACGGGCGCCGAACGGGCGGCTTCGGTTCCCGACGCGCTGGAGATGACCGCCACCTGCGACACCTGGATCGCCGGGGGCGGGGAGATCTACCGCGCGGCGTTGCCGTTCGCGACGACCTTGCTGGTCACCGAGGTGGACACCGATGTCGCCGGTGACGCCTTCGCCCCGCCCATCGGCCCGGACTGGCACGCGCCCGACACGCCGTGGCTGACCTCGAAAACCGGCCTGCGGTATCGGATTCGCCGCTTCACCCGCGGCTGACAACACCCGGCTAACGGTCGCGGCAAAACGCCCGAACGCGGGGGCATCGTCGGGCATACTGCCCCTAGACCAGCCCGCGAGACAGCCTGCGAAAGGCGCGATCCAATGGACAAGAAATCGCTGACCGCGGTGGCCCGCCAACAACTGAAGCTGGCCGCCACTTCGACGAGCGGCCGGAGTTCGCAAACCCTGATCGGCGGCCACACCCATGTGCTTCGCCAAACCGTCATCGCGCTCACCGAGGGGCAGAGCCTGGCCGAGCACGACAACGCGGGTGACGCCACCATCCAGGTACTCACCGGCACACTGGTGCTCATCGCCGGTGCCGACGAATGGAAGGGCTCGGCCGGTGACCTGATCGTGGTCCCGCGCGCCCGGCACAGTGTGAAGGCCGTCGACGACGTCACATTTCTGCTGACAGTGGCCAAATAACCCGTGGTCAACGCCTTCGGAACGGCCTGACACACCAGGGCGCTGACCGATCCTGTCGGTGGACCGCCGTACTGTGGACGCCATGGGTGAGCCACAGTCGGTCATTGTTCCACTCACGCAAGCCGCGATATTTCTTGTCGCCACCATCGACGAGGGCGGCGAAGCCGCTGTTCGCAATGTGCTGACCGAGGTCGACGACCTGCGCAAGTCCGTCGGTTTCCGTACACCGGGCCAGGCGCTGAGCTGCGTCACCTCGATCGGTTCGCGAGGGTGGGACCGGCTGTTCACCGGCCCCAAACCGGCTGAGCTGCACGAGTTCCCCGGATACGCCGGACCGGTGCACTCCTGCCCGGCCACCCCCGGCGATCTGCTGTTCCACCTCAGGTCCGAGAACATGGGCGCCTGCTACGAACTGGCGATGGCGATCGCCACCCGGCTGCGCGGCTCGGCCACCGTGGTCGACGAGACGGCGGGCTTCCGCTATTTCGAACAGCGTGACCTGCTCGGTTTCGTGGACGGTACCGCCAACCCCGAGGGCGCGGCCGCCGACGCGGCGGTGTTCGTGGGCGATGAGGACGCCGAGTTCGCCGGGGGCAGTTATGTGATCGTGCAGAAGTACATCCACCCGCTCGACGAGTGGAACGCGCTGCCGGTCGAGGAGCAGGAACGGGTGATCGGGCGCACCAAGCTCAGTGACTACGAACTGCCCGACGATGTGAAGCCGCCGAGTTCGCACGTCACGATGAACACCATCGTCGATGCCGACGGCGTCGAACGCGACATCCTGCGCGCCAACATGCCCTTCGGCACCGTCGGCAACCAGCAACTCGGCACCTATTACATCGCCTATTGCGCCACCCCCTCGGTTCCCGAGGAAATGCTCGAGCGCATGTTCCTCGGTACCGACGACGCGGCCTACGACCGCATCCTCGACTTCTCCACCGCTGTCACCGGCACCCTGTTCTTCACCCCCAGCGCCGACTTCTTCGCCGATCTGCCCGACGCGCCCGCCGTGGTCACCACCGAAGATCCGCACGTCCCCGTCCCCGATTTCGAACCGGTCATCGAAGCCAACAAGGCGGCGGCGGCCGACTCCGACGGTTCACTTGCCATCGGCACGATGAAAAGGAGCAATCGATGAACAACCTGCACCGCGAACTCGCGCCGATCACCGGCCAGGCCTGGGCCGAGATCGAAGAGGAAGCGACCCGCACCTTCAAGCGCAATATCGCGGGCCGCCGAGTCGTCGACGTCTCGGGCCCGCACGGTGTCGCCTACTCCGCGCTCAACCGGGGCAGGCTCACCGCGATCGACTCACCCGACGACGGTGTACAGGCGCACCGGCGGGTGGTGCAGCCGCTGGTGGAGCTACGGGTGCCGTTCACCTTGCAGCGCGCCGAACTCGACGACATCGAACGCGGCGCACCCGATGCCGACCTGGACAACCTCAAGGACGCCGCGCAGAAGATCGCCTTCGCCGAAGACCGCGCGATCTTCGAGAGCTATGCCGCCGCGGGCATCACCGGCATCCGCACCGCCGCCTCCAACGACCCGGTGTCGCTGCCCAGCAATGTGGTCGACATCCCCGACGCCATCTCGCACGCCCTCACCGGCCTGCGCCTGGCGGGCGTGCAGGGCCCGTACTCGGTGGTCCTCAGCGCCGACCTGTACACCAAGGTCAGCGAGACCTCCGATCACGGCCACCCGATCCGCACCCACATCGAGCGCCTGATCAACAGCGAGATCATCTGGGCGCCCGCGATCACCGGCGGCTTCGCCCTCACCACCCGTGGCGGCGACTTCGAGCTGGCCCTGGGCCAGGACCTGTCGATCGGCTACCTCAGCCACGACGCCGAGACCGTGCAGCTCTACTTCCAGGAGACCTTCACCTTCCTGGTGGAGACCTCCGAGGCGGCGGTATCGCTCGGGTCCTGAACCCGCCGGGGTGAGCAGCGCTAGGGTGGGCCTCGAATCGTGAGAGGGAGGTCCGCATGGCTGTCGTGCGTGCCGGGGTCGTACCCGCTGGTCGGAGCCTGTTCTACTGCCTGATCGGGGCGCTGGTCACCACCGGCGTCGCCGGGCTGGCCGTGGCGATGTTCGGGGCGAACCGGGTCTTCACCGGCCTGCTGGTCGGCGCGGTGGCCGGGATCGCGGCGGGTGCGATGCTGTTCGTGCGTGATGTCGTGGAACTCGCCGAGCCCGCGATCCACGTGCGGACCCCGTTCCGTTCGGCCACCGTGCCGTGGGACCGGGTGGTCGCGGGCCGTTTCACCCTCGACGAGCGCGGCCGCTGGGCACTGGCACTCGACCTCACCGGCGACACCGCCGACGAACTGGTGCTGTTGTCGATCCCGCCGGTGCTCGGCCCGGTCGCCGGCGCCTACAACATGCGCAAACGCGAGCAGGTGCGTGAGATCCGGGAGCTGCTGCGCGCCAAGCGCATTCCGATCACCGTGCTGCCCGAGATCGCGGGTGCCCTCAACCAGCATTGGCAGATCGCCCCGCCGACTGCCCGCTGACACTGCCGTCACCGGTTACCCGCCCGCTTTGACGATCGGACCGTAGTACCCGCGCTCATCATCGCCGGAACCCACTCCGGTGCGGCGGATTTCACCTTCGGCCTCGATCCGCCCCTAGCCGGGGCGGCCGGTCTGCGCACCCGGTGTCAACGGCGTGTCCACCGATCGGTGGACACGAAGTTCGACCGGTCGATGCTGTCTGCGGCACCGGGTACCCGAGCAGCATTGATGACATGCGAAATGGGTTGGTGTCGATAGCCGTTGCCAGTGCCCGCCATCCGTGGCGGGCCATTGTCGGCTGGTTCGTGTTCGTGGCGCTATGTGTCGGGATCGGTGCCGGGATCGGTGGGAAACCTGCTGCTACCGAAGACTTCTGGATCGGTGAGGCGGGTCGTGGTGAGGCGATCGCGACCTCGGGTGGGCTGCAACAGCGGCCGGTGGAACGGGTGCTGATCACCGGTTCCGGGGCCACCGTGGATCGTGCCGCACAAGAGATCTCCGATCGAATGCTGAACCTGGCCGAGGTGGACTCCGTTGGCGCGCCGATCTTTTCGGCGGACAAATCGGCATTGCGGATCGATGTGACGATGGCCGGCGCGGAACTCGACGCCAAACAGCACGTGGCGCCGCTGCGCGAGCAGACCGATCAGGTGCAGCACGCGTATCCGGAGTTGCGGATCGAGCAGACCGGCGGGCCCTCGATCAGCAGCGGGGTCGAAGCGTTGCGTGGGCGCGACCTGGCGAAGACCGAACTGATCGCACTCCCGATCACCCTGTTGACTCTGCTGATCGTGTTCCGTTCGGCAGCTTTGGCTTTGGTCCCGCTGCTGCTGGCCATCTCGTCCATTGTCGCCGCGATCGGCCTGTCGCTGCCGGCCTCACATCTGTTCCCCGACAACGGCGTCGGCACCAACATCATTCTGCTGATCGGGATGGCGGTCGGTGTCGACTACACCCTCTTCTATCTCAAGCGCGCACGTGAGGAACGTGCCCGCGGCGGCAGGACGCTCAGCTCGAGGGCACTGGTGGAACTGGCCGCGGCGACATCGGGCCGCGCGGTGGTGGTCTCCGGACTGGCCGTCGCCGTCTCCACGGCGACTATGTACCTCGCCGACGATGTCGTGTTCTCCTCGATCGCGACCGGCGCGATTCTGGTCACCCTGCTCGCGGTGGCCAGCTCGCTCACCGCGCTGCCCGCCCTGTTGACGGTGCTGACCGAGCGAGCGGACCGGCGGGCGGCGAGCAAACCCGCGCGGCAATCGGGTCCCGGTCGACTCACCGGTGCGCTCCTGCGCCTGACCGCCGCCCGCCCCGTTGCCGCGCTGACCATCTCAGTCGGGGCCATGCTCGCGCTCACCGCACCGCTGCTCACGATCGATCTCACCGACATGGGCCGCAATTCGCACCCACGCGCTATCCCCGCCATGCAGACCTTCGATCGTCTCAATGCCGCGTTCCCCGAGCTGAAATCGATGCACCAGGTGGCGGTGGCGGCCGAACCGGCACGAGCCGCCGAGGTGCGGGCCGCGCTGCACGCCTTGGCCACCCGTGCCGAGTCCGATCCGGCGCTCACGGGCACTGCCGAACTGCGCACCTCCCCCGACGACAGGGTCAGTCTGCTGGAGCTGCCGGTGCCACACCACGTCAGCGACGACGCCGCCCAGGAGTCACTCGAACGCGTCCGCACGGAATACCTTCCGGCAACGATCGGCGCACTGACCGGCGTGGACTACGCGGTAACCGGCGATGTCGCCCGCTACGCCGACTACCCGCGTCATCAGGAACAGAAGCTGCCGCTGATCATCGCGACACTACTGCTGGTGACGTTCGTCCTGACCGTCGTGACATTCCGGTCCGTTGTGCTCGGCTTGATCGGCGTCGTACTGAATCTGCTCTCGGCCGGCGCGGCGCTGGGCCTGCTGACCGCGGTCTTCCAGCACACGTGGGCCGAAAACCTGCTCGATTTCCAGTCGACCGGCTCGATCGGCTCCCGCGTACCTCTGCTGCTGTTCGTGATTCTGTTCGGACTGTCGATGGACTATCAGATCTTCGTGCTCAGCCGCATCAGCGAGCTCGCGCATGGCGGCATGCCGACCCGCCAGGCGGTGATCTCGGGTCTCGGCGGTTCGGCGAGCGCGGTGACCAGCGCCGCGTTCGTCATGGTCACGATCTTCGCGAGCTTCGTTCCACTGCACATCATGGAGATGAAGCAGATGGGCTTCGCCCTCGCGGTGGCCGTGCTGCTCGACGCGTTCGTGATCCGCATCGTGATCCTGCCCGCGGTGTTGTTGCTGCTGGGAGATCGCACCTGGTGGCCTGCTCGACCAGCCGTCACCGCGGATCTGGTGAAAGTAGGCTGACCGGTATGGATCATCGGCCGACCCGAGTACGGATTCTGCGCCGGTGGTACGCCGGATTCTGGGTTCTGTTCGGGCTCTGTCCACCGGTGGTCGCGGTGCAGGATCGCGGTGACGCGACGAAGTACTCGACGTGGGTGCTGATCGCCGTGCTGGCCGCCGGCTACCTCGCCCTGACGGTGTTTCCGCGCAACCGGATCGTCGGTCCGACCCGCTTCCTCTGCCTGCTGATCGTCGTCCTCGGGGTGACCGCGAACCTGCTCGACGGCGGTGCGGCGTTCTTCATCATCTCGCTCCCCCTGTTCTGGATCTACACCTCGACCCCGGAGCGCGCGGTGGGAATGATCACCGCCGCGGCCGGGGCCACGGCCGTCGGGCATCTCACCGGGCCGGTCTTCTCCTCGGGCAATGCCATTTTCACGGTGCTCGGTTACGCGGGCGGTATCCTGCTCGGAGTGTGGGTGGACCAGGTGATCCGCGAGAGCACCGAACGCACCCGGGTTCTCGGCGCCGAACTGGAACGCACGCAATCAGATCTCGCCGCTGCCCATCAGCGCCAAGGCGCGGCCGAGGAACGCGAGCGGATGGCGCGCGACATCCACGACACCCTGGCCCAGGGTTTCGCCTCGATCATCGTGTTGGCCGAGGCCGCCCGCGACGGTATCGGCACCGATTCGACGGCCGCGGCGAAGCAGCTCATGTCGATCGAGCGGACTGCCCGTGAGAATCTCACCGAGGCCAGGGTGCTCGTCGGCGGCGGTCCGGCGGAGAGCGGCGGGATCGCCCAGACGCTGCGCCGGGTCCTCGATCGTTTCGTCGAGGACACCGGGCTGACCGTGCACGCCGAACTGGCGGACATCGTGTGCGACCAACCCGCCAGGATCTGCCTGCTGCGCTGCACACAGGAATCCCTGGCCAACGTGAGCAAGCACGCGAAGGCGAATACCGTCGGCGTCGTTCTCTCACACACCGAGGCCGGACCGGAACTCGAGATCACCGATGACGGAATCGGTTTCACACCGCACGAGGCTCGCGGATTCGGCCTGATCGGGATGCGTAATCGGCTCGCCGAACTCGGTGGTGAATTCGCCGTCACCAGCTCGCCCGGCGAGGGCACCCGGATCTTCGCCTCGCTCCCGGCCGGGCTGACGTGACCGCGCCCCTTCGGCTGATCCTGGCCGACGATCACCTCGTGATGCGCGCGGGTCTCGTCGCGTTGCTGCAAACTGAACCGTCCGTCCAGATCGTCGGGGAGGCAGCCGACGGCACGGGCGCGATCGAGCTCGCCGAACGCCTTTCCCCGGACGTCGCGCTCCTCGATCTGCGAATGCCGGTCGTCGATGGCGTGGCCGCCACGCGAGAAATTTTGCGCCGCACCGGCACCCGAGTCTTGATCCTCACAACCTACGACACCGATGCCGACATCGAACGTGCCATCGAAGCGGGCGCCATCGGCTACCTCCTCAAAGACACCACCCGCGATGAGCTCGTCGACGCCATCCACGCTGCGGCCCGTGGCCGAACGGTGCTGGCACCTCGCGTCGCCGAACGCCTGGTCGCCCGCATCCGTCGCCCCGAGGCGATCAACCTCACGCACCGGGAAATCGACGTCCTGCGCGCGGTCGCCGACGGCCTGTCCAACCCGGAGATCGGCAAACGGCTCGTCATCGCCGAAGCCACCGTCAAAACCCATCTGTTGCGCATCTTCGCCAAACTCGACGTCAACGACCGAACCCACGCCGTCATCGTCGCCATGAACCGAGGCCTGTTCACCACCGGCGAGTGAGCCCGCTCGGGGAGATCAGCCCGCAACCAGGTCCGCGCTGCGGCGCACCGCGTCCGGTAGCCGGCCGTCCAGCCACGGGGAAACCTCCATGACCGCTTCGGCCACGGCGAGGCGGGCACCCAGGCGCGGCGATCGGCGCAATCCCGAATCCCCTCGCAGCAGCAGCTGGACCGCCGCCCACGGTAGGTTCACATCGGCGAAGGCGGTGTGGAACAGCCCTGCCGACGGTCGTGGATTCACTTCGAGCAGCACCGGTTCCCCAGCGCGATAACGCAATTGCACGTTGGTCAGATAGGCGAGTTCGAAGTGCTGAACGATCCGGCGGGCGATCTCGACCAGCGTGGGGTCGTCGAGCAGCAGACGGAAGCGACCTTGCTTGGCGCGCGCAATACCCATCAGCAGCTCACCGCCCGGAGCCGAAAGGCAGTCGATGCTGATTTCCGGGTCTTCGAGAAACGGCATGACGAGCAGTGGTGGCACGAATTCCCCCTGCTCGGCGGCGCGGCGCATCGCCGCGGCCACCGCCTCGACCGAGGCCACCGGTTCCGGGGCGACCCGCAGGTCCGCCATGGCGAGCGGGCGGTCGTCCAGGATGCGAAACCCGAACGCCGAGAACTCACCGCTGGGCTTGATGCACAGCGTCTCCCCACTCAGCGACAACTCGTCGACCGCGGTGCGGAATTCGTCCGCATCGCGCGCTTCCCGCCAAGGTGGCACGGGAACCCCGGCCGCACCGGCGATCTCATAGGTGCGAACCTTGTCGGTCAACGCCCGCACCGCCCACGGCGGCGAACACATGAGGCTGGTGCCGATTGCCGCGAAGTCCGCGGCCCGGTCCGCGAGCGCGTCGAGGCGCCGTGGCGGAATGAGCACATCGATGCGATGCGTGCGACAGAAGTCGAGCGCGAACTGCGCGTACTCCGCGTTGCTGACGTTGCGCGGCTCGATCGCCGACACATCGGACACCGAGAGAGCAGTCGCACTCGGGTCCACATTGCTGGCATAAATAGCGACTTCGACGCCGTCAGGGTTCTCCCGTAGCAACCGCATGACCTGAACGGTCGCTGCCCCGGCACTGCTCAGCCAAATCCTTAGTGCGATAACAAACGCTCCCTATCCTGCTTCCGGTCCGACCCCGGACCCTATCCCGGTTCGGTATCGAGCACATTTCGGGTAGCTGGACCCACGTCACCTCCCGACGAACGAGCTTCGGCGATCGGGCAACGTGAGTGCGGTGTGGGCCGGTCGCCCCGTGGTCGACGAGGAGGTGGCACGGCTGCGGAGTCTGTGGTTGCGCGCTGCCAGCGCCTCGGCCGTGGTGGGAACCAGTGCCGCTTCGCCGGTGGCGATCTGCGCTTGATTGAGTTCGACGAACCCGCGGCTGGTGCGCTCGTAGGCACTGAAGGCAGCGAGGTGATCATCGTGCGCGGCCAGGGAGTCGGCGAGCATATAGGCGCCGACGAGGGCAAGACTCGAGCCCTGCCCGGTGAGGAACGACGGCGCGTAGGCGGCATCGCCGACCAATGCCACCCGCCCGCTCGACCATCGCGGCAGCTGGATCTGGCTGACCGTGTCGAAGAACAGATCCGGTGCGTGGGGCATGGCGTCGACGATCATCGGAACCTGCCATCCGTCGTCGCCGAACACCGTGGCGATCAGCTCACGCTGAGTATCGGTGTCGCGCAGGGCTTCGTGCGATGGCTCGGGATGGGCGAAGGCCAGCAAGGCGTGGACGTCGCTGCTGTCCCCGACGGCGTAGAACGCCGCGGCTCGTCCGGGGGTGTTCCAGATGAGTGCTTCGTGCGAGAGCCCGAAGGTGTTGGGCATGGTGCAGATCGCGAAGCAATAGCCGAGGTAGCGCAGGTAGTCCGGTTCGGGGCCGAAGGCCAGTGCCCGGGTTCGGGAGTGCATTCCGTCCGCGCCGATGACGAGGTCGAAACTGCGTTGGGCGCCGCTGCGGAAGGTGACGTCGACACCGCGACCGTGCTCGGTGAGTGCGTCGATGGAATCGTTGAAGACGAACTCCACGTCGTCGCGGACCGCCGTGTAGAGCACGTCGGTCAGCGTCCCTCGGGGTATCTCGAGGTCATGTCCGTCGACACCGCCTGCCACTGCCTGCGGATGGACGACCGCGGCTGGGCTGCCGTCGGCATTGAGGAAACTGACCCGCCGCGTGTCGATATGGGCGTGCCGGAGTTGCGGCCGGATGCCCATCCGGTGCGCGACCTCCACGGCAGTGCCGCGCACGTCGATCGGATAGCCGCCGTCGCGCACACCGGCGGACTTCTCGACCACCGTCACCTCGAAGCCGTATTTGTGCAGCCAGTACGCCACCGCGGGACCCGCGATGCTCGCGCCGGACACCAGAACGGTTCCTCTGGATTTCATGTCGACTCCTACGGTTCTCCGGAAGGGAAGGCTCACGCGTGCGCACCGACAGCCTCGGGCGCGCGGCTCGTCGCCGGATGCTCCGGGCGGGTGGTTCGCACGAGAATGACGACGAGTACCGCAGCGATCGCGAAGGCCGCGGTGGCGATGCCGATGTAGCTGAACACCCCGGTACCCGAATTCACGGTCTTGCCGTCCGCGACGACCGTGGTCGAGGCGAGCACGGCCGCCCCGACGAAGTTGAACACCACCGCACCGATCGACACCATCACCATGACCAGGCTGGACACGATGCCCTGCCGCTGCGCCGAGGCCAGGTTGCCCGCCATGTTGAAACCCGACGCACCAAGCGCGGCGACCGTGACACCGAGCAGGAACGCGAAGCACAGCGCCGCGATCAGGTGCGAAGCACCGAGGAACATTCCGATGGTGGCTACGGTTCCGAGCATGACCGCCCCGGCCAGGGTCCGGGCGGGTCCGATTCGCGTCCCCAGCCAGCCGGCCACCGGACCGCCGAGCATGACGCCGAAAGCGGGTGCCGCGAGAATCAACGCCACCGACCCGTGACCGCCGAGTCCGTAGCCCAGGTTCTGGTCCGCCGAGATATCACTGATGAGCGGGATGAGCTGCAGCATGCTCTGGTAGGAACCCGCACCGAGGAAGACGACCAGGAGCGTGAGAAGCAGTGGCTTGCCGAGGTTTCCGACATCGATCAGCGGGTCGGCCTTTCGGCTCGAGACCCTGAACCAGCTGACCAGTGCCACGGCCCCGCCGAGGAGAAGTGCCAGCGGGCCGAGCGCCGACCAGCCGAGCTCGGGACCCGTGCTGATGTAACCGAGCACACCGAGTAGACCGCCGCCGAGCAGCAGCGCACCCGAGATATCGAGCCGGCCCGGCGTCTTCACGAGCGATTCGGGAACCAGGAAACGCACGCTCACCGCCATCGCGACCGCCACCGCGGCCGAGATGAAGAACAGGACCTGGAAGCCGAACTCCGTCGCCAGCTTCTCTACCAGGAAACGGGAGGCGACATTGAGGACCGCGGTGCCGGTGGTCACGATGCCGACGATGATCATGGCCAGGCGAGGCGAGCAGACGGTGCGCACGATCGCGACAGACAGGAACATCGCGGCCAGCGCGGCGCCCTGCAACATGCGTCCGATGACGAATATCCACATCGTCGGGGCCACCGCGCAGATCAGCGCGCCCACGCAACTGATCAGCAAGGTCAGCACGAGGACTTCGCGTTTTCCGTAGATGTCGGCGCTCTTACCGAGCAACGGGGCCCACATCACGCCCGCCAGCATCGCGGTGGCGTTGAGCCACGCCGCCTGGTCGGTGCCGAAATGGTCGAGCATCTCGGGCAGGACGATCAGCGGTGCGCCGATCGCCGAGTCCACCACGAAGTTCACCAGGGCCAGGATCGCGACGAGGCCGAGCAGTCGCCGGCTCCACCTCGTGTGAAGACCGACGTTCGCATCGTCGGTCATCTTCTGCTGCATTGACATTGGCTCCTCACCAGACTTGATCCGCGGGCTCAGCGGGTCGCTCGCCACACGGGTGGCGCCTCGCGACGTTCTGGCTACAACGGTTCCAGCGGAGCTGCCGGCGGGCATCGTCTCTCGTCACCGATTGCCGCTAGTGCTGCTGCACTAGCGGACCGCGTTCCCCTGGTGCGTACGTAGCGAGTCCAGCGCTGCGCGGTCGTGGGAGGCCGCGGACGCGTATCTTGGGCGAAGTGTTGGGCACCCCGCAGCGTTCCCCGATCACGTGATGGCCACTCGCCGGGTGGCGCGACGACCAACGTCGTGGCGCGAGGCGCTGGTCCTGGTCACGGCGTTTCTCCTGTGCCTATCCGGCGGTTTCTTTCACCTCGACGACACTTTGGGATGGCCACCGATCGCCACCTATATCGCCGCGGGTGTCTCGTGTGCGGCGCTGTCCGTGCGGCACCGGGCACCCGTGTTCGCGGTCGCGGTGACCACCGCCTGCGGGATGCTGGCCACACCCGTGGGACTGCTGCTGACCCCGCTGTTCGTGGCGCCGGTCACGATCGCCGCCTACGCGCTGGCTGTGCGCAGGGATCTCAGGGGGACGATCGCGGTCCTGCTCCCCGCCGTGACAGCGCTGGTCGCGGTGACCCCATCCCTCGACGGCTTGTCCTGGCAGGACGGCAGCAGGCTGCTGACCGTGGCAGCGCTGCCGCTGCTGATCGCCGCAGCGCTCGGTAACGCGACACGGAGCCGACGGGCATACCTGGCTGCCATGGAAGAGCGGGCACGACGCGCCGAGGAGAGCCGGGAGAGCGAGGCGCGCCACAGTGTTGCCGAGGAACGTATGCGCATCGCGCGCGAGCTCCACGATGTCGTCGCCCACCAGATCACCCTCGCCAACGCCCAAGCCGTCGTCGCCGCGCACGTGTTCGACACCCGGCCGGAGCAGACCCGCTCGAACCTGAACAACATCATCGAGACCACGAAAAACGCCCTCGACGACCTGCGCGCCACCGTCGGCCTGTTGCGCCAGGCCGGGGACGCGAACACGTCCGCCGAACCGTCACCCGGCCTGTCCCAGCTCCCCCGGCTACTCGAGTCGTTCGACCGGGCGGGGCTGCGAGTGACGACGGACAACGAGGGCACGCCCACACCACTACCGCCAGGCGTGGATCTCACTGCCTACCGGATCATCCAGGAGGCCCTGACCAACGTGGGCAAACACGCCGGGACGAGCCGCGCGCGAATCCGCCTGTCCTGGAGCCGCGATCGGCTCAGCATCTCCGTCGCCGACGACGGACCCGACTCGCGGCCGGCGAACGGGCCGAGCTTCACGAGGTCGGACCGGCCGTCGGGCTACGGGCTCATCGGCATGCGAGAACGCGCCACGGCGGTCGGAGGCCAACTCTTCACCGATAGCAGGCCCGCGGGTGGCTTCACCGTCTCCGCCCACCTGCCACTCACACCCGAGAACGCGACGGCTGTCGTCAAGCCGGGCACCGACGCAGAGAAGGGCGGTCCCCCATGACAATTCGCGTACTGCTCGCCGACGACCAGGCCCTGCTGCGGCAAGCGTTTCGGACGCTGCTCGACACCGCCGACGACATCAGCGTGGTCGGCGAGGCCGCCAACGGCGGACAAGCCGTGAGCCTCACCCGTGAACTGCACCCCGATGTGGTCATCATGGACATCCGGATGCCCGACACCGACGGCATCACCGCCACCGCACAGATCTGCGAAGATCCACACCTGCGCGACAGCCGCGTCCTGATCCTCACCACCTACGAAACCGACGAATATGTCGCACAGGCACTACGCGCGGGCGCAAGCGGTTTCATCGGCAAGGGCATCGGCGCAGCAGAACTACTCGCCGCCGTACGTACCATCGCAGACGGCGAAACCCTCCTCTCCCCCGCGGCCACGCGCACCTTGATCGCCCGCTTCCTGGCAACCCCACCTGAGGACGCCACACACACCTCCGAGCTACTCGACGCACTCACCCCGCGAGAACGCGAAATGACCATGCTTGTCGCAAAAGGACTATCCAACAACGAGATCGCCGAACAGCTCTTCGTGAGTCCGTTCACCGTCCGCGCCCACGTGCAGCGCGCCATGAACAAACTGCACGCGCGCGATCGTGCGCAACTCGTCGTCATCGCCCACCAGACCGGACTGGTCAACCGCGCCGACAACGGGCCTGACTGAGCGGCCGACCCAACGAGGGAGCAACGCGCCAGTACCCCGCGCCCATTCCAGTCGATCGATCCCGCGACCACCATCAGATCGGGGATCGGCTCGTCGTCCCCGATGAGTACGCCGACACCGTCCAGCACCGGTTCGAACCACCCCTACTTTTCAGGGAGGATCTACCCTGCGACGATCACCGTGACCTCGCCGTCGGCCGCGTCGGTCGGATCGCCTGCCGCGACGAACCAGTGGGTGACCTCGCCGTCGGCCAGGTCGTCTTCGATCGAGCCGTCGGGCAGCACCGACAACGCACCCGCGGTGGACGAGACCAGGAATTCCCTGATGGCGGCCGGGCCGGAGGCGTGGGTGGTGTAGGTGGTGCATTCGTAGTCGACGCCGTGTTCGTCGCGCAGGGTTTCGGCGAGGGCGACCGCGGCGCTCTGGGTGAGCGTCGTGGTGGCGTCACCGGCGACCTGGACGAAGGCGGGGTGGTCCTCGGACAGGGGGCGAACTCGGTCGGCGTAGGAGACGGGATGCGCCGCGGCCGCGGCGATCTCATCCTCGACGTCGGCGAGGACCAGCCATTGGCCTGCCACACCGGCGACCGGCTCGGCGCTGATGCCGAAGCCGGCTCCGGTGGCGGCGATGTCGACGCCGGAGAGTTCACCGGCGAACAACACCGCCGCACCGGCCTTCTGCACCGCCCAGGCGGCCAGTACCGAATCCACGCTGCGGGGCAGCGAGATCGCGACCACGTCACCCGGGCCGGCGCCGCGCGCGATGAGCACGCGGGCCAGCTGTGAGGACTTGCGGTCCAGGGCGCTGTAGGCGATCTCGCTGTCACCGCGCAGCAGGGCGGGTGCCTGCGGATCGGCTTCGACCACCTCGCCGAGCACCTTGGCCACCGTCTGCGCGCCGACTCCGGTGGCGACCGGCGCCGACGCCGCGGCGCTCACCCCGGATTCGGCCAGCAACTGCGCGCGTTCGGCCGCGTCGAGGATGTCGATGTCGCCGACCAGGCCGGTCGGGTTGTCGAGCAGCTCGTCGAGCACGCGCAGCAGGCGCTGCGACAGCGTGCGGACCTCATCGGCGGTGAAGGTGCTCATCAGGTACTTCATCGTGATCTCGATGGTCGACTCGGCCATCACCACCAGCGTGAGCGGGTAGTGGGTGGCGTCGTCGAGGCCGACACCGGTCACCTGCATGCCGTCGATCGAGCTCGCCGCGGTGACGGCGTCCTTGTCCATCGGGTACGACTCGAACACCAGCAGGGTGTCGAACTGCGCACCGGCACCGGCCACCCGCTGGATGTCGGACAGGCCGACGAAATGGTGGCTGAGCAGTTCGGCCTGCTCGGACTGCACCTGTTGGGTGAGCTTCTCCGCGGTCACCCGGTCGTCGATCTGCACGCGCACCGGCAGGGTGTTGATGAACAGGCCGACCATCGATTCCACACCGGGCAGCTCGGCCGGGCGACCGGACACGGTGGCGCCGAACACCACGTCGTCGCGGCCGGTGAGGCGGCCGATGACGATGCCCCACGCGGTCTGCAGCAGCGTGTTCACGGTGACACCGAGTTCACCGGCGAACTTGCCGAGCGCCCGAGTGCGATCGGTGTCGATCTCGACGATCACCTTGCCGAGTTCGTAGCGCTCCTCGGTGCGCGGCGGCGGCGCCAGCTGAGTGGGGCTCTCGACCCCGGCCAGCACCTCGGCCCACGCCTGCAGCGACTGCTCCCGATCCCAGCCCGACAGCCAGGACAGGAAGTTGCGGTAGGAGGCCACCCGTGGCAGCGCGGTGCGGTCGCCGCGCACGGCGTAGAGGACCAGCAGGTCGCGCATGAGCAGTGGCATCGACCAGCCGTCGACCAGGATGTGGTGCACCGTGATCGCCAGGTGCGCCTGATCCGGGCCGGTCTTGTAGAGGCCGAAGCGGATCAGCGGCGCGGTGGCCATGTCGAACTGGTTGGCCCGGTCGGCGACGAGCAGCTGCTGCATGCGCGGCATCCGCACATCTTCGGGCAGCTCGGTCAGGTCGACCTCACGCCAGGGCACCTCGAGCTCGCCGAGCACCACCTGGGCCGGCTGACCGGCCGAGTCGGTGACGAACGCGGTCCGCAGGTTCGGGTACCGGTCGAGCACGGCCTGGGCCGCCCCGCGCAGGCGCTCGGTGTCGAGGGTGCCGGTCAGGTCGAGCACGGCCTGCACGGTGTACACGTCGACGGTCGCCGAGCTGATCATGGCGTGGAACATCAGACCGGCCTGCAGCGGCGAGAGCGGCCAGATCTCCGACATGGCCGGGTAGTCGCGCTCCCACAGCTCGATATCGGACTGCGCCACCCGCACCAACGGCATGTCCGACGGGGTGAAACCGCCCGCGTCGGTGCGCTGGGCGTGGGTGGCCAGTGCGGTGAGCGCGGCCACGAACAGGTCGGCGAATTCCTGGGCCTGCTCGGCGGTGAGCAGACCGGTCGGGAACGCGATGTTCGCGCCCAGCTGCGGACCTTCGTCACCGTCGTTGACGATGGCGTTGATGTCGAGGGTCGCGTTGGCGGGCATGTCGAGGTCCATCTCGGCATCGAGCTGCCCCAGATCCGCCACCGGCACCCAGCCGAGTTCGGCGAGCTCGGCGGGGATCTCGCCCGCGCTCGCCCGGCCCAGATAGTTGAAGCTGATCTGGCCGACGCTCGGCAGGTCGGCGCCCTCGCTGGTCAGGTATTTGAGCATGCCGTAACCGATGCCCTTGTCGGGCACGGCGAGCATCTGCTCCTTGACCGACTTGAGCACCGAGGCCAGGGTGGCCCCGCCGGCGAAGGCGTCGTCGAGGTCGGCGCCGGCCAGGTCGAGGCGGACCGGGAAGGCGGTGGTGAACCAGCCGACAGTGCGCGACAGATCCGCACCGGCGACGATCTCTTCCTGGCGGCCGTGGCCCTCCAGCTTGATCAGCGCCGCGTGACCGGATTCGTCACCACGCCACCGGGACACGGCCAGGGCCAGGGCGGTGAGCAGGCCGTCGTTGACGCCGCCGTGGTAGAGGCCGGGGATGGCGGTCAGGACCGCGTCGGTGACCTCGGGCGACAGGGTGACCTGCACTCGGTCGACGGTGGCGAAGGTGTCGACCCGCGGGTCGAACGCCCGCGCGCCCAGCTGCGGGTCGGCGGTGGCCGAGACCTCACGCCAGAACGGCAGTTCGGCGCGACGGTCGCGGGCCTGCTCGACCAAGCTGTGTGCCCAGCGCCGCATGGAGGTGCCGTTGGCGGGCAGTGCCACCGGCTGACCGGCCGCGATCTGGCCCCAGGCCATGCCGAGGTCCGGGATCAGGATGCGCCAGGACACACCGTCGATCACGAAGTGGTGGCCGACGATCAGCAGCGCGTCGCGGCGGCGCGGACCCTGGGCGGGCTCGCCGAAGGTGAACCACACGAACTGCACCATCGCGGCGTTCGCCGGATCGAGGCGACGCATCGCCTGGTCGTATTCGGCACTGGCCAGCTCCGACAGTTGCTCGTCGCTGATCTCGCCGTCGACCTCGACGCGCTTCACCAGCGAAGTCACGTCGACCTCGCCGGGTGCCAGCGCCTCGAATTCCCAATCGCCGCCGGACTGCTCCGCCGCGCCGACGCGCTCGGTCACCGGCTCCGAGCTCGCCGGTCGCCGCACGCGGGCGACCCGCGAACGCAGCACGTCGTGGTGGTCGAAGACCGCGCCGATGGTGGCGTGCAGCACTTCGGCGGTGATGTTCTCGGGCAGGCGCAACACCATCGACTGGGAGAACCGGTCGTAGGTGGAACCGCTCGCCAGGATCTGGCGCATGATCGGCAGCATCGGGATGTCGCCGACACCGCCACCGGGCAGTTCCTCGAGCACGATCTGGTCGGCGTCGCCCGCGAGCACCGCGATCTCGGCCAGCCCGGCCACGCTGCGCTTGTCGAACACGTCGCGCGGCTTGAACACCACGCCGCGGTCCTTGGCGCGCGAGACGAGCTGGATGGACAGGATCGAGTCGCCGCCGAGGGCGAAGAACGAATCGTCCAGGCCGACCGCGTCCACACCGAGCACCTCGGCGAACACCGCGGCGATGATCGCCTCGACCTCGCTCGTCGGGGTGCGGAACTCACGCGGGGCGAGCACCGGCTCGGGCAGCGCGCGACGATCCAGCTTGCCCGCGGGGGTCAGCGGGATCTCGTCGAGCACCATCACCGAAGCGGGCACCATGTGCGCGGGCAGGTGCTGGGTCGCGTACTCCACCAAGGCGGCCGGATCGACGGCACGCCGGGTGACACCAGCCGAGGACGCCTCCGTGGTGCTGTCGCCGGAGACCGCGGCGGCTCGCACGTACGACAATAGGATGGTGGCGCCCGCCTCGGTCTCGCGGCCGATCGTGGCGGCGAACTCGACGTCGTCGTGGGCGGTGAGCACGGCGTCGATCTCGCCCAGTTCGATGCGGAAGCCGCGGATCTTCACCTGGAAGTCGTTGCGGCCCACGTATTCCACGACGGGCTTGCCGTTGACGGTGCGCCAGGCCACGACGTCACCGGTGCGGTACAGACGGCCACCGGGTGCGCCGTACGGGTCGGCCACGAAGCGCTCGGCGGTGAGGCCGTGCCGCTCGTGGTAGCCGCGGGCCAGTGGCACACCACCCAGATACAGCTCACCGGCCACACCCTCGGGAACCGGGTGCAGGCGGCTGTCGAGCACCAGTACGGTCGCGCCCGCGATCGGGCCACCGATGTTCATGGTGTCGCCGGGCAGCAGCGCGTCGGACAGGTTCGTCGCGATGGTGGCCTCGGTGGGGCCGTAGGCGTTGTAGAACCGGTGGTGCGCCGGGTCGGTGCCGGCGCTGTGCCAGTTCGCGACCAGGTCGACCGGGGCCTTGTCGCCACCGACGATCAGCGCTTCCACCCCGGCCAGCGCCGCGGGGTCCATCGACGCCGCGACCAGCGGGGTGAGGAACACGTGGGTCAGCTGCTGGCCCTGGATGATCTCGGCCAGTTCCTCACCGCCGACCACGCCGACCGGCGTGATGACCAGGGTGCCCGCCGAACCGACGGCCAGCAGGAACTCCAGGATCGACGCGTCGAACGACGGCGAGGCGAACGCGAGGGTGCGCGCGTCCTTGCCGAGGCCGAACTGCGCGACCTGGGCCGCGGCGAAGTTGGCCACACCGGTGTGGGTGACGACGACGCCCTTGGGCAGACCCGTCGAACCGGAGGTGTAGATCATGTACGCCGTGTTGTCCGGGCGCACAGCGCCACGACGGTCGGCCTCGGTGATCGGCTCGGCCGACTGCTCGCCGATCTCCGCTCGCAACGCCGCGTCGTCGAGGACCAGCCAGTCCCCGAGTGCCGGCGCGGGCAGGTGGTCGACCTCGGCCGACACCGTGATGCCCAGTGCGGCACCGGAATCGGTCATCATGTGCGCGATGCGCTCGGCCGGGTACTTCGGGTCGACCGGCAGGAACGCCGCGCCCGACTTGACGACGGCCCAGATGGCGAGGGTGGTGTCGAGCGAACGCTGCATCGCGACAGCGACAACCGTCTCCGGTGCGGCGCCGCGCTCGATGAGCACCCGGGCCAGACGCGACGAGGCCGCATCGAGCTCGGCGTAGGTCAGCGACGAGGCGTCGCCGACGCTCGGGGACGCCGCCCCGTTCGCACCCGAGGACACCGGGACGAGCGCGCCCGCCAGGCCGGTGCCGGCCTGTTCGCCGGGGGCCACGATCGCCTGACCCGCCGGGTCGGCCGCCACGGCCTGCGCCAGCAGCTCCGGCAGGGTGCTCGTGGTGAGCGCGGGACCGCCGGTGCGGGTGAGCAATTCGGTGCGCTCGACGGTGTCGAGGAGTTCGAGATCGCCGACCGGGGTGGTGGTGTCGGCGACGACCTCGGCGAGCAGCCGCTGGAAGCGCTGCGCGAACTTCTCCACCGTGGAGTGGTCGAAGAGCGCACTGGCGTAGGAGAACTCGGCGTAGGCACCGGCCGGGTCGGCTGCCGGAGCCGCACGCACGGTGAGCAGCAGGTCGAATTTGGCGGTGTCGACGTCGAAGTCGACCGCCGAGACCGACAGGCCCGGCAGTTCGAAGCCGGCGTCGGGCAGATTCTCGAACGAGAGCGCCACCTGGAACAGCGGGTGCCGGGCGGTGGACCGCTCCGGGTTGAGCAGTTCCACCAGGCGCTCGAACGGGATGTCGGCGTGCGCGAACGCGGCCAGGTCGGCTTCCTTGGCCTGGGCCAGCAGCTCACCGAAGCCGAGCTGTCCGCCGACCTGGGTGCGCAGGGCCAGGGTGTTGACGAACATGCCGATCACATCGTCGAGTTCGGCCTCACCACGGCCCGCGATCGGGGTGCCGATCACGATGTCCTCGGTGCCCGACATGCGCGCCAGGAAGATCGCCAGCGCGGTGTGCACGACCATGAACAGCGTCGCGTTCTGCTCACGGGCGATCGCCGAGAGTCCAGCGTGGACCTCGCCGTCGATCGGGAACAGCACCCGGCCACCGGCGAAGGACTGCGTGCTCGGACGCGGGCGGTCCAGCGGCAGGTTCAGTTCGTCGGGTACCCCGGCGAGGGCGCGCTTCCAGTAGCCGGCCTGCTGGGCGATGAGGCTGGTCTCGTCGGTTTCGGCGCCGAGCACCTCACGCTGCCAGATGCTGAAGTCGGCGTACTGCACCGGCATCGGCGCCCAGCCGGGCGCCTCACCGTTGGCGCGCGCGGCGTAGGCGATCATCACGTCGCGGGTCAGCGGGCCCATGGACCAGCCGTCGGCGCTGATGTGGTGGGCGACGAACACGAGGACGTACTCGTCTTCGCCGGTGGTCGCGACGTCGCCGTTCACGGGCACAACCGCGTCGGCACCAAGCGGGACAGCAGTTGCCGGTGTGCTCGTGGCATCGCCCGACGACACAGCAGCCGGTGATACGACCCGCATCAGCTTGGCGCGCAACGGAACTTCGTCGATCACGTCGAAGCCCGTCGAGATCAGCTCCGCGATCTTGTCCCGAAGCTGGTCGGGGACCACATCTTCCGGGGTCAGATCCGGCACATTGCCCTCGACCGGGAGGATCACCTGGTGTGGTGTGCCGTTGGCCATCGCGGCGCGACCGGCGGGCGCGGAGGCGGTAGCGGAGCGTGACCACGCAGCGCCCTCGGGAGCGCCGCCATCGAACACCGGGTACACCGTGCGCAGGGTTTCGTGGCGGGCGAGCACATCGGCGACCGCGAGCTGCAACGCCTCGACGTCCAGTGCGCCCGACAGGCGGACGGCGACGGGGATGTTGTTCACCGAGGAGCTGGTGTCGAACTGGTTGAGGAACCACATGCGCTGCTGCGCGAGCGACAGCGGCACCTGGTCGGGGCGCGGTGCGGCGACGAGCGCGCGACGCCCGCCGGCGCCGGCACCCTGTTCGACCTTCACCGCGAGCCCGGCCACGGTCGCGGCCTCGAACAGCAGGCGCACGGGCACCCGGCTGTCGAGGGCCGCGCCGAGGCGGGCCGCCACCTGGGTGGCCAGCAGCGAGTTACCGCCGAGGGCGAAGAAGTCGTCGTCGGCACCGACCCGGTCCACGCCGAGGACCTCGGCGAACACGCCCGCCACGATCTCCTCGATCGGAGTCGATGGCGCGCGGAACGACTGGGCCTCGAACTCGGGCTCGGGCAACGCCTTACGGTCGAGCTTGCCGTTGACATTGAGCGGCAGCGCGTCGAGCACGACGAACGCCGCAGGCACCATGTACGACGGCAAACCAGCCGCCAGCACCGACTTCACCCGCGCCACATCAATGCTCGCGGCGTGGGCGGCAGACGATCCCGCCAAGGAATCCGCAGCCGGGGCCTTCGACGACACGACATCCGCAGACGAAGCGTCAGACGTCGTCGCTACGGCGTCAGCAGCCGACACGCTTGCCGAGACACCGTCCTTCCCGACGAGGTACGCCACCAGGCGGTCACCCGTCCGCGGATCGGACTTGGCGACAACCGCAGCCTGCGCGACCTCGGGCAACGCCAGCAGCGCGGCCTCGATCTCCCCGAGTTCGATCCGGAAACCACGGATCTTCACCTGGAAGTCGGTGCGGCCCCGGTAGTCGAGTTCACCGTTGTGCCAGGCCACCAGGTCACCGGTGCGGTACATGCGGGTGCCGGTACCGAACGGGTTGGCCACGAAACGGTCGGCGGTCAGATCGGCGCGACCGAAGTAGCCGCGGGCCAGCTGCGCGCCGGCCAGGTACAGCTCACCGGCGACACCGTCGGGAACCGGGCGCAGGCGCTCGTCGAGCACGTAGACCTGGCTGTTCCACTCCGGCGAACCGATGGAGACCGAACCCTGGTCGGCGGCGTTCACCCGATGCGAGGTGATCGAGACCGCGGCCTCGGTGGGCCCGTACAGGTTGAACAGTTCGGTGCGACCGAACTCGGCACGGAAACGCTGGGCCAGCGATCCGGGCAGCGCTTCACCGATGGCCAGCACCCGCCACAGTGAATCGGGCATGCCGGCGGCGAGCAGGGCGTCGAGCATCGACGGCACCACGTGCAGGGTGGTGACCCATTCGCGCGACATGAGTTCGTTCAGGTACGCCGGGTCGCGGTGACCGTCGGCGGAGGCGATCACCAGACGACCACCACACACCGCGGCCGACCAGAACTCCCACACCGACAAGTCGAACGTCGCGGCCGTCTTCAGCAACACCGCATCCGCGGCATCCATCCCGAATTCGACCAGCTTCCACTGCAACTGGTTCGCGATGGCACCGTGCGGCACCGCCACACCCTTCGGGCGACCGGTCGAACCGGACGTGAAGATCACGTACGCGGTGTTCTCCGGACGCAACGGTGCGACCCGTTCGGCGTCCGACACCGGTGCGGCACTGAGGTTGTCCAGGTCGAGTTCATCGATGCGCACCACGGGCGCGGCCTCGGTGGTGAACTCGTCGCCGGTCAGCACACAGACCGGTGCCGCCGTCGCCAGGATGTAGTCGGTGCGCTCGGCCGCCTGATCGGGGTCGACCGGCACGTACGCGCCACCGGACTTGGCCACCGCGTACATCGCGACGACCAGGTCCACCGAACGCCGCAACGCCAGCGCGACCCGGGACTCGGGGCCCACACCCAGCGAGATGAGGTGCCGCGCGAGGCGGTTGACCCTGGCATCGAGTTCGGCGTAGGTGAGCTGGTTGCCGTCATCGGTGACCAGCGCCGTCGACTTCGGATCGGCCGCCACCGAGGCGTCGAGCAGCGAGACCAGGGTGGCCTCGGTGTCGACCGGGTAGGCGGTGGCGTTGCGGGTGTCGAGTACCGCGGTGCGTTCGGCCGGGTCGAGCAGGTCCACATCGCCGACGGCGGTACGCGGGGTCGCCACGATCGCGTCGAGCAGACGCTCGAACCGGGCCGTGAAGCTCTCGACCGTGGTGTGGTCGAACAGGTCGGTGGCGTAGGTGAGCAGACCCGAAATGCCTTCGGGCTCACCGGTTTCGTCGTAGCGGTCGGTGATGATGAGGTGCAGGTCGAACTGCGACAGGTTGCTGTCGACATCCAGGCCCGACACGGTCAGCCCCGGCAGTTCCAGGGTGGCGCGGGTGAGGTTCTGGAACGACAGGCCCACCTGGAACAGCGGGTGCCGCGCGGTGGAACGCACCGGGTTGAGCACCTCGACCAGGCGTTCGAACGGCACGTCGGCGTTGGCGAAGGCGGCGATGTCGTCCGCACGCTGGCGGGCCAGCAGGTCGGTGAACGCCTCGCCACTGTCGACCTTGGTGCGGAACACCAGGGTGTTGACGAACATGCCGATCATGTCGTCGAGCGCGGCCTCGCCACGACCGGCCATCGGGGTGCCGATGGCGATGTCGTCGGTGCCCGACAGGCGGGCCAGCAGCACCGCGAGGGCGGTGTGCACGACCATGAACAGCGTCGCGCCCTCGGCGCGGGCCAGTTCGACCAGCGCGCGATGGGTGTCGGCGCTGATCTGCACGTCGACCTTGCTACCGGCGAAGCTCTGCACGGCCGGGCGCGGCCGGTCGGCGGGCAGGTCGAGCTGATCGGGCAGCTCGGCCAGCGCCTGCTTCCAGTACGCGACCTGCTTGCTGGCCATCGATTCCGGGTCGTCCTCGTTGCCGAGGAGATCACGCTGCCAGATGCTGTAGTCCGCGTACTGCACCGGCAGCGGGGTCCAGCCGGGTTCGGAGCCGGTGGAGCGGGCGGCGTAGGCGGTCATCAGGTCGCGGGTCAGCGGGGCGACCGAGGAACCGTCACCGGAGATGTGATGCACCACCATGGCGAGCACGAACTCGCCCGCGATGATCCCGGAGCGTGTCCCCACCGCGGCCTCGGGTGCAGCGCCATCGGATTCGGCATCGTGGACGCGGAACAGCGCCACCTTCAGCGGTACCTCGACGGTGACGTCGAAGACCGTCGAAAGCAGGTCGCCGACAGCTGTTTCCACCTCGTCGGCGGCGATGGTGCGCTCGAGCAGTTCCGGCGCGGCCTGGGCCGGCGACAGGATCACCTGTGCCGCACCGGCGTCGGTCTGCGGGTAGACCGTGCGCAGGATCTCGTGGCGGGTCACCAGGTCGAGGACCGCCGCACGTAGCGCGCCCACGTCGAGTTCGCCGGACAGGCGCACCGCGACCGGCACGTTGTAGGCCGCGGACTGGGTGTCGAAGCGGTTGAGGAACCACATCCGCTGCTGGGCCAGCGAGAGCGGGATGTGCTCGGGGCGCGGGCCCGCCTTCAGTGCCTTGCGGTCACCGCTCTCGGCGTGCTGCTCGATGCGATGGGCCAGCGCCGAGACGGTGGACGCCTCGAACAGCAGGCGCACCGGGATGCGGGTGTCGAGCGCCTCGCCGAGACGCGCGGCGACCTGGGTGGCCAGCAGCGAGTTGCCGCCCCACGCGAAGAAGTCGTCGTCGAGGCCGAACCGCTTGGCCGCACTGGATGCCGCCGCGCCCGAAGGCGCCGCGTGGTCACCCTCCGCTATCGCCTCCGCGCCCACCGGACGCGGCCTGTCACCCAACCGCAGCACCTCGGCGAAGGTCGCGGCCACAAGCTGTTCACTCGGGCTGACCGGCGCGCGGAACACGGCCTTCTCGACCTCGGGCTCCGGCAGCGCCTTGCGGTCGAGCTTGCCGTTGGCGTTCAGGGGCAGGGCGTCGAGCTGCAGGAACACCGCCGGAACCATGTAGGACGGGAGTTCGGCCGCCAGTGCGGTGCGCAACGCGGCCTTGTCGATTCCGGTGCCGCGCGAGGGTGCGACGCCGCCGGTCACGTCGTCGCCGATACCGTCGGCCACGACGTAGGCGACCAAGCGGTCGCCGACGGCGGGGTCGGTGTGGGCGAGCACGGCGGCGGCGGCGATGCCCGGCTGACGCAGCAACGCGGCCTCGATCTCGCCGAGTTCGATGCGGAAGCCGCGGATCTTCACCTGGAAGTCGGTGCGGCCCCGGTAGTCGAGTTCGCCCGCGCTGTTCCAGACGACGAGGTCACCGGTGCGGTACATGCGCTCGCCGGTGGTGGCGAACGGGTCGGCGACGAAGCGGTCGGCGGTGAGGTCCGGGCGGCCGTGGTAGCCGCGGGCCAGCTGGGCGCCGGCCAGGTACAGCTCACCCGCGACGCCGACCGGGACCGGACGCAGCCGCGAATCCAGCACGTAGACCCGGCTGTTCCACTCCGGCGCACCGATCGACACCGACACCTGGTCGGCGTCGGTCACCGCGTGGCTGGTGATCGAGACCGCGGCCTCGGTCGGGCCGTACAGGTTGAACAGCGCGGCGGTGTTGGCGGCGCGGAAACGCTGCGCGGTGGTCGCGGGCAGCGCCTCACCGATGGCGAGCACCCGGCGCAACGTGCGCGGCAGCGCGGCACCGGATTCGGTGAGCAACGCGTCGAGCATCGAGGGCACCACGTGCAGGGTGGTGACACCGGTGGCCCGCATCAGGTCGTTGAGGTAGGCCGGGTCGCGGTGGCCGTCGGCGGTGGCGACCACCAGGCGGGCACCGGTGACGGCGGCGGTCCAGAACTCCCAGACCGACAGGTCGAAGGTGGCGGCGGTCTTGAGCAGGACCGCGTCGTCGGCGCCGATACCGAATTCGGCGCTCTCCCACAGCAACTGGTTGACGATCGCACCGTGCGAAACCGCGACACCCTTGGGCTTACCGGTCGAGCCGGAGGTGAAGATGATGTACGCGGTGTTCGCGGGGTCGAGTGCACGGCCGGTGATCGCCGCGGCGCTCACCGCGCTCAGGTCGAGATCGTCGAGGACGACCACCTCGGCCACCGCCGTACCGAATTCGGCGTTCGCCGTGGTGAGCACGACCGCGGGCGCGGCGGTTTCGAGGATGTAGTCGGTGCGCTCGGCGGGCTGGTCCGGGTCGATCGGCACGTATGCCGCACCGGTCCTGGCCACCGCGTACATCGCGATGATCAGTTCCGCGGAGCGGCGGATGGCCAGCGCCACGTGGTCCTCGGCACCGATGCCGCGTTCGAGCAGGTACCGCGCGAGGCGGTTGACCTCGGCGTCGAGTTCGGCGTAGGTGAGCTCGCGACGGGCCGCGCCCTCGTCCACGACCAGGGCGGTCGCGTCCGGGTTCGCCGCCACGGTCGCGTCGAGCAGCGACACCAGGGTGGCGTCGGTGTCGACGGCGTGCGCGGTGTCGTTCCACGCGGTGACGATCTGGGCTGCTTCCGGTTCGGCGAGCAGGTCGATGTCACCGACCGGCACACCCGCGTCGGCGGTGACCGCGTCGAGGACCCGCACGAAACGGTCGGCGAAGCTCTGGACCGTCGACTCGTCGAACAGGTCGATGGCGTAACCGAATTCGGTGACCAGCTGGGCCGGTGCGCCGTCGTCGGTGTAGCGGTCGTAGAGGGTCACGTGCAGGTCGGTCTTGGCCAGCTGCGAGTCGTAGTCGACCGCGCTCACCGTCAGGCCCGGCAGTTCGAAGGTGGTCTCGGCCAGGTTCTGGAACGACAGGCCCACCTGGAACAGCGGGTTGCGGGCGGTGGAGCGCACCGGGTTGAGCACCTCGACGAGGCGCTCGAACGGCACGTCGGCGTTGGCGAAGGCTTCCAGGTCGCGTTCACGCACGTCGGCGAGCAGGTCGGCGAAGGAGGCGCCGGAGTCGACGGCGGTGCGGAACACCAGGGTGTTGACGAACATGCCGATCAGGTCGTCGAGTTCGCGTTCACCACGGCCGGCGATGGGCGTGCCGACGGCGATGTCGTCGGTGCCCGACAGGCGGGCCAGCAGCACCGCGAGCGCGGCGTGCACGACCATGAACAGCGAGGCGTTGTTGGCCCGGGCCAGGGCGTGCAGCGCGGCGTGGCGCTGCGGGTCGATCTCGAAGCGGATCGCCTTGCCCTGGAACGACTGTGCCGGCGGGCGCGGGCGGTCGGCGGGCAGCTCCAGCTGATCGGGCAACCCGGCCAGCGCCTCGGTCCAGTAGGCGACCTGCTTGGCGGCCGGCGACTCCGGGTCGGACTCGTCGCCGAGCACTTCGCGCTGCCACAGCGCGTAGTCGGCGTACTGCACCGGCAGCGGCGCCCACTGCGGCGCCTCGCCCTGCACGCGGGCCACGTAGGCGGCCATGATGTCGCGCGCCAGCGGGCCCATCGAGGAACCGTCAGCCGAAACGTGGTGCACGGTGAACGCGAGCACGTGGTCGGTGTCGTCGAGTTCGAACAGCGCGACCTTCAGCGGCACCTCGACGGTGACGTCGAAGGTGGTCATCGCGAATTCGATGACAGCACCGAGCAATTGCTCCTCGGCGACCGCGATGTGGTGTACCTCCGCACGGCTCTGCGCCACGGGCAGGATCACCTGGTGCGGGCCGTCGGCCGAGCTGGGGTAGGTGGTGCGCAGCATCTCGTGGCGGGCGAACACGTCGCCGATGGCCTGTTCGAGCGCGGGCACATCGAGTTCGCCGGTCAGGCGCACGGCCAGCGGGATGTTGTCCACCGCGGAGGTCGAAGTGTCGAACTGGTTGAGGAACCAGTACCGCTGCTGCGCGGGCGAGAGCGGGATGACGGCGGGCCGCTCCCCCGCGGTCAGGCGCGGCCGGGTCCGGCCCGAGCCCGCGTTGTGTTCGGCGCGCGCGGCCAGGGCCGACACGGTGGACGCCTCGAACAGGTCGCGCACCGCCAGCTGGGTGTCCAGGGCCGCGCCGATGCGGGCGGTGACCTGGGTGGCCAGCAGCGAGTTGCCGCCGAGTTCGAAGAAGTCGTCGTCGGCGCCGACGCGGGTCACGCCGAGCACATCACCGAAGGTGCCCGCCACGATCTCCTCGATCGGTGTCGACGGCGCACGGAACACCTTCGCCTCGAACACCGGCGCGGGCAGGGCCTTGCGGTCGAGCTTGCCCGAAGCGTTGAGCGGGAAGGCCTCCAGGATCACGAAGGCGCCGGGCACCATGTAGGCCGGCAGTTCGGCGCCGAGTTCGGTGCGCACGGCGTCGAGGTCGACACTTGTGCCGGACGCCGGGACCAGGTAGCCGACGAGCTGGTCGCCGAGGCGGTCGTCGGAACGGACCACTACCACCGACTGGGCGATCTGCGGCAGCGCGGTGAGCGCGGACTCGATCTCGCCGAGCTCGATACGCAGACCGCGCAGCTTCACCTGGAAGTCGGTGCGACCCAGGTATTCCAGCTCACCATCGGTGGTCCAGGCGACGAGGTCGCCGGTGCGGTACATGCGGGCACCGTCATCACCGAACGGGTCGGCGACGAAACGGTCGGCGGTGAGATCCGGGCGGGCCACATAGCCGCGCGCCAGCTGCACACCGGCCAGGTACAGCTCGCCGGGCACCCCGACGGGTGCGGGGTGCAGACGCGAATCCAGCACGTACACCTGGGTGTTGAACACCGGTGCGCCGATCGGCACCGAGGTGATGTCGGCATCGGTCACCTCATGGAAGGTGACGTCGACGGCGGCTTCGGTGGGACCGTACAGGTTGTGCAGGGCCGCACCGGTGAGCTCGCGCAGCCGCTGGGCGGTGGGCGCGGGCAGCGCCTCACCCGAAGCGAAGACCAGTCGCAGGGTGCTCGCGCCGGGCTGCTCGACGGCCGCGGATTCGGCCAGTTCGGCGACGAACACCGACAGCATCGACGGCACGAAGTGCGCGGTGGTGACGCCCTCGGTGGCGATGATCTCGGCCAGGTAGGCCGGATCACGATGACCATCAGGCTTGGCGACGACCAAACGCGCACCCACCTGCAACGGCCAGAAGAACTCCCACACCGACACATCGAAAGTCGCAGGCGTCTTCTGCAACACCACATCGGCCCCGGACAGACCGTACTGCTCCTGCATCCACACCAAACGATTCACGATCGCCCCGTGACTCACCGCCACACCCTTCGGACGACCCGTCGAACCCGACGTGAAGATCACGTAAGCGGTGTTCGACGGACGCAGCGGCGCGATCCGCTCGGCGTCGGTGACCGGTTCGGCCGAGTAGCCGGACAGGTCGAGGCTCTCGATGTTCAGCGCGGTGGTCGCACCGGCATCGAATTCGTCACGCGCGGTGGTCAACACGCACACCGGTGCCGCGGTGTCGAGAACGTAGTGGGTGCGCTCGGCCGGGTGATCCGGGTCCAGTGGCACATACGCGCCACCGGCCACGCTCACCGCGTACATGCCGATCACCAGGTCCAGCGAGCGGCGCATGCCGAGCGCGACCATGGTGTCGGGGCCCACGCCCTGCGCGATCAGGTGGCGGGCCAGGCGGTTCACCCGGTCGGCGAACCCGGAATACGTCAGCGTCGCAGAGCGACTCGATGAGGGGCGGTGGTCGGGCGACGGGTGGGCGAGGCTGGTCCCCGCGAAGGTGAGAGCTGTCGCGTTCGGGCTGGCCGCGGCCCGCGCCTGGAACATCGACACCAGCGTCGCGGCCGGGTCGACCGGGTGCTCGGTGCTGTTCCAGCCGGTGACCACCTGGCGGTGCTCGGCCGGGGCCAGCAGTTCGACATCACCGATCGCGCGGGACGGTTCGGCGACGACCGCCGAGAGCATCCGCACCAGGCGCTGCGCCAGGGCGGCGATCGTGTCGGCGTCGAACATGTCCGTCGCGTAGGCGAATTCGGCGGTCATGCCGTCGGCGGAGCCGTCGGGGCGGTGCCGGTCGGCCAGGTTCAGGTGCAGGTCGAACTTGGCGGTCACCACGTCCAGCGGCACACCGGCCACCTCGAGACCGGGCAGTTCGAAGGAAGCCTCACCGGTGTTCTGGAACGACAGCATCACCTGGAACAGCGGGTGCCGCGCCTGCGAACGGGCCGGATTGAGGATTTCGACGAGCCGCTCGAACGGCAGGTCGGCGTGGCCGAAGGCGGCCAGGTCGCGTTCCCTGGTCTGGGCGAGCAGTTCGGCGAACGGCTCGGCCGGGTCGACCGCGCTGCGCAGCACCAGGGTGTTGACGAACATGCCGATGGCGTCGTCGAGTACCGCTTCACCACGACCGGCCACGGCGGTGCCGATGGCGATGTCATCGCTGCCCGAGAGCCGGGCCAGCAGGGCGGCGAACGCGGCGTGCACGACCATGAACAAGCTGGCGCCGTGCTCGCGGGCCAGCGCGTTGAGACTCGCCGACAGTGCCGGGTCGATCGAGAACTCGTGCACGCCACCGCGATTGGAAGCCACAGCGGGGCGCGGACGGTCACTCGGCAGGTCCAGCTGTTCGGGCAGACCGGCCAGGTGCTCGGACCAGTAGGCCACCTGCTGGGCGATCATCGACGCCGGATCGGTCTCCGAGCCCAGCGTTTCGCGCTGCCACAGCGCGAAGTCGGCGTACTGCACCGGCAGCGGGGCCCACCCCGGGGCTTGACCACGGGAACGTGCGGCGTAGGCGATCATCACGTCGCGGGCCAGCGGACGCACCGACCAGCCGTCACCGGAGATGTGGTGCACGACGAAGACCAGCACGTGGGTGTCGGGCTCGGAGCCGTCCATCGACCCGGCGATGCGCAACAGTTCGGCGCGCACCGGCACCTGGGCGGTCACATCGAACCCGGCGAGCACCAGCTCGCTGATGCGGTCACCGATCTCGTCCGCACCGACGGTGACCGGGTCGAGCGAGATCGCCACCTGGTTCGCGGGCAGCACGACCTGCACACCCTGACCCTCGGCGGTCTCCGGGTAGACGGTGCGCAGCACCTCGTGCCGGTCGACCACGTCGGCCACGGCCTGCCGCAGCGCCTCGATGTCGAGGTCACCGCTCAGGCGCACGGCGAGCGGGATGTTGTTGACACCGGTGGCGCTGTCGAACCGGTTGAGGAACCACATGCGCTGCTGGGCCAGCGAGAGCGGGATCTGCTCGGGGCGCGGTCCGGCGACGAGCTCGCGGCGGCTGCCGCTGCCCGCATGGGTTTCCACCTTGGCGGCCAGCGCGGCCACCGACGGCGCCTCGAACAGCACCCGCACGGGCACGCGGGTGTCCAGGGCCGCGCCGAGGCGGGCGACGACCTGGGTGGCGATGAGCGAGTTGCCACCCAGATCGAAGAAGTCGTCGTCCAGGCCGACGGCGTCGTCTTCGGCCAGGCCGAGGACTTCGGCGAAGGTCGCGGCGACGATCTCCTCGATCGGTGTGCGCGGCGCGCGGAACTCGCGCGCTTCGAACACCGGCGCCGGCAGGGCGCGGCGGTCGAGCTTGCCGTTGGCACTGAGCGGCATCTCTTCGATGACGACGAACGCGGCCGGAACCATGTACGAGGGCAGTTGCGCGGCCAGGTGCGCACGCAGCGACTCGAGGTCCGCGGTCTCCCCGGCGGCCGGCACCACATAGCCCACCAGCTGATCACCGGTGCGGGCATCCGAACGCACGACCACCACGGCTTGGGCCACCGCGTGGTGCGCGGTGAGGGCGGCCTCGATCTCGCCGAGCTCGATGCGCAGACCGCGCAGCTTCACCTGGAAGTCGGTGCGGCCGAGGTAGGTGATGACCCCGTTCGCGTCGCGGCGCACCAGGTCACCGGTGCGGTACATGCGGGCGCCGTCGTCACCGAACGGGTCGGCGACGAAACGGTCGGCGGTGAGGTCGGTGCGACCGAAGTAGCCGCGCGCCAGCTGCGCGCCGGCCAGGTACAGCTCACCGGCGACACCGGCGGCGACGGGATGCAACCGCGAGTCGAGCACGTAGGCCTGGGCGTTCCAGACCGGGGCACCGATCGGGACCGCGGTGCGAGCGGCGGGCCCGGAGGCGGTAGCGGAGCGTGACCACGCAGGGTCCTCGGGAGCACCGCCATCAGACTCCGCGGTGCGAGCGGCGGGCCCGGAGGCGGTAGCGGAGCGTGACCACGCAGGGCCCTCGGGAGCGCCGCCATCAGACACCGCGCCATCGACCTGCTCGGCGACCGGGCCGTGCGTGGCGTGCACGGTGAACTCGGTGGGGCCGTACAGGTTGAACAGGGCCGCGTCGCTCACGCCGCGCAGCGCGGTCACCGCGTCGCCGGTGAAGGCTTCACCGGCGATCAGCAGAGCGCGCAAGGAGGACAGGTCCGCGCTGCTGTCGATGCTGCCCGCGAACACGGTGAGCATCGATGGCACGAACGAGGTCATCGTGACCCGTTGGGCGGCGATGACATCGGCGAGGTACTGCGGGTCGCGGTGGCCGTCGGGGCTCGCCACGACCAGTCGCGCGCCGGTGCTCAGCGGGCCGAACAGTTCCCACACCGACACGTCGAAGGTGGCGGGGGTCTTGAACAGCACCACGTCGCCGGCGCCGATGCCGTATTCGGCGGTGATCCACCGGATCTGGTTGACCACGGCCGAGTGCGGCACGGCCACACCCTTGGGGCGGCCGGTCGAACCCGAGGTGAAGATGACGTAGGCCGGGTGCTGCGGGCGCAGCGGGGCGATCCGCTCGTCATCGGTGACCGGGGTCTGCGGGTACGCGGCGAGGTCGATGGCATCGATGACCAGCGTGCGCGGACCACTGCCCGGCTCGCCGCCGGTCGCCGCGGCGTCGCTTCCGAAGCCGTCGCGAGTGGTGGTCAGGACGACAACGGGGTCGGCCGTTTCGAGCACGTAGGCGATGCGGTCGGCGGGCTGGTCCAGGTCCAGCGGCACGTAACCGGCGCCGGCTTCCTGCACCGCGTAGGCGGCCACGACCAGGTCGATACCGCGGCGCAGCCCGAGGGCCACCAGTTGCTCCGGGCCGGCGCCGGCCTCGATCAGGCGACGCGCCAGACGGTGCACGCGCCCGGCGAATTCGGCGTAGGTGAGCGTCGCGCCGGTGGCCGGGTCGACGAGGGCGACCGCGTCCGGGGTGGCCGCGGCCTGCCGGGCGAACTCGTCGACCAGCGTGCCCGCGCCGGGCAGCGGATGGGCGGTGGCGTTCCAGCCACGCACGGCCAGTTCGGCTTCGGTGGCATCGAGCAGCGCCACGTCGCCCACCGCGCGGTCCGGGCCCTTCGCGACCTGCGCGAGCAGGCGGGTGAACCGGGTGGCGAAGCGTTGCATGGTCGAGGCGTCGAACAGGTCGGTCGCGTAGATCAGCTCGGCGACGAGACCGGCTGTCTCGCCCGGCTTCTCGGTGAGCACCACTTGCAGGTCGAACTTGGCCACGTCGATCGGCAGGTCGACGCCGCTGGCAGTGAGGCCGGGCAGTTCGAGGCTGGTCTGACCGGTGTTCTGGAAGGCCAGCATCACCTGGAACAGCGGGTGACGCGCCTGCGAACGGGCCGGGTTGATGATCTCGACGAGTCGTTCGAACGGCAGGTCGGCGTGGCCGAACGCGGCGATGTCGCTCGCCCGGACCTGGCCGAGGAGCTCGGCGAAGCTCGCGTTGCCGTCGACCTCGGTGCGCAGCACCAGGGTGTTGACGAACATGCCGATCAGGTCGTCGAGGGCACGCTCACCGCGACCGGCGATGGGGGTGCCGATGGCGATGTCGCGCTCGCCGGACAGGCGTGAGAGCAGCAGTGCCAGCGCGGCGTGGGCGGCCATGAACAGCGTGGCGCCGCGGGTGCGGGCCAGTTCGGTGAGCGCCGCGTGGGTGGCGGCGTCGATCTCGAAGGTGTGGGTGGCACCGCGGCCGCTGGCGACGGCGGGACGCGGCCGGTCGGCGGGCAGGTCGAGCTGCTCGGGCAGACCGCGCAGGTACTCGCCCCAGAACGCGATCTGCTGGGCGATCACCGATTTCGCGTCGTCCTCGTCGCCGAGGACGGCGCGCTGCCACAGCGCGAAGTCGGCGTACTGGACCTCGAGCGGACGCCACGCTGGTTCCGCGCCTTCGACGCGGGCGCTGTAGGCGGTCATCACGTCGCGGGTCAGCGGGCCCATCGAGAAGCCGTCGGCCGAGATGTGGTGCACGACCAGGGCGAGGACGTGTTCGGTGGGGCTCACCTCGAACAGCGCGGCCCGGAACGGCACCTCGGAGGTGACGTCGAACGCGGTGAGCACCAGCTCGGAGAGCCGTTGCGGCAGTTCGGCCGGGGTGGTCTCGATCGGGGCCAGATCGGGGATGACCTGACCGGTCGGCACGATCACCTGGTGCGCCGCGCCCGCGCCGACCGCGCCGGGCGCGTCGTCGGAGGCGGTGCCGTGGAACACCGGGTAGTAGGTGCGCAGCGACTCGTGCCGGGCCAGCACGTCGGCGACGGCCACCTGCAGTGCTTGGCGGTCGAGCAGACCCGACAACCGCACGGCGGCCGGAATGTTGTCGACGGCGGACTCGGGATCGAAGCGGTTGAGGAACCACATGCGCTGCTGTGCCAGCGACAGCGGCACCCGGTCGGGGCGATGCTGCGGGACCAGCGGGGCGCGGCGCTCGGTGCCGGAGTGCGATTCGGCCCGCGCGGCCAGTGCCGCGACAGTCGAGGCCTCGAACAGTTCGCGCACACCGATGTCGGTTTCCAGCGCGGCCGACAGGCGGGCCGCGACCTGGGTGGCGGTCAGCGAGTTGCCGCCGAGGGCGAAGAAGTCGTCGTCGAGGCCAACCCGGTCCAGACCGAGCACGCCGGCGAAGGTGGCGGCGACGATCTCCTCGACCGGGGTGGTCGGCGCGCGGAACACCGCGGCCTCGAACACCGGCGCGGGCAGCGCCTTGCGGTCCAGCTTGCCGG
Source organism: Nocardia halotolerans (assembly GCF_042650145.1). Classification (NCBI taxonomy): domain Bacteria; kingdom Bacillati; phylum Actinomycetota; class Actinomycetes; order Mycobacteriales; family Nocardiaceae; genus Nocardia; species Nocardia halotolerans. The sequence continues at coordinate 1,285,858 of NZ_JBHSDL010000014.1, forward strand.
AGGCGTTGAGCGGGAACGCGTCGAGGACGATGATCACCGCGGGCACCATGTAGGCGGGCAGGTCGGTGCCCAGTTCCTCGCGGGCGTCCTCGATGTCGACGGTGCGCCCGGTGGCCGGGATGACGTAGGCCACCAGTTGGTCGCCGGTGTGCTGGTCGCTGCGGACCACGACCACCGACTGGGCGACCTCGTCGAGGCCGTTGAGCGCGGACTCGATCTCGCCGAGCTCGATGCGCAGACCGCGCAGCTTCACCTGGAAGTCGGTGCGGCCCAGGTATTCCAGCTCACCGTGCTCGGTCCAGGCGACGAGGTCACCGGTGCGGTACATGCGCTCGCCGCCGGTGCCGAACGGGTCGGCGACGAAACGGTCGGCGGTGAGATCCGGGCGGGCCACATACCCGCGCGCCAGCTGAGCGCCCGCGAGGTAGAGCTCACCCCCGACACCCACCGGAACGGGCCGCAGTCGCGCGTCGAGGACGTAGACCTCGGTGTTGAAGACCGGGGCACCGATCGGGACGGTGTCGACATCGGTGCCGGTCACCTCGTGGAAGGTGACGTCGACGGCGGCTTCGGTGGGACCGTACAGGTTGTGCAGGGCCGCACCGGTGAGCTCGCGCAGCCGGTGGGCGGGCTTGGGCGGCAAGGCTTCACCGGAGGCGAACACCATGCGCAGCGACTCGCACTGCGCGGCTGCGGCGTCGGCGACGAACACCGCGAGCATCGAGGGCACGAAGTGGGTGACGGTGACGCCCTCGGCCCGGATGGTGTCGGCCAGGTAGGCCGGATCACGATGACCATCAGGCTTGGCGACAACCAGACGCGCACCCACCTGCAACGGCCAGAAGAACTCCCACACCGACACATCGAAAGTCGCAGGCGTCTTCTGCAACACCACATCGGCCCCGGACAGACCGTACTGCTCCTGCATCCACACCAAACGATTCACGATCGCCCCGTGACTCACCGCCACACCCTTCGGACGACCCGTCGAACCCGACGTGAAGATCACGTAAGCGGTGTTCGACGGACGCAGCGGCGCAGTGCGTTGCGCGTCGGTGATCCGGTCGTCGGCGTAGCCCACCAGGTCGAGCAGGTCGATGCGGACCTGGGCGGTGTCGATCTCGAGGTCGGTGCCCGAGGTGAGCACGCAGACCGGGTCCGCGGTCGCCAGAATGTATTCGGTGCGCTCGGCCGGGTGATCCGGGTCCAGTGGCACATAGGCGCCACCGGCCACGCTCACCGCGTACATGCCGATCACCAGGTCCAGCGAGCGCCGCATACCAAGGGCCACATAGGTTTCCGGGCCGACACCGCGATCGATCAGCCAGCGCGCGAGGCGGTAGACCCGCTGGGCGAACTCGGCGTAGGACAGTTCGGTGCCCTCGAAGCTCAGCGCGGTGGCCTGCGGGGTGGCCGCCAGCTGCGCCTCGAACATCGAGACGAGGGTGGCCTGCTGGTCCACCTCGTGCGCGGTGGCGTTCCAGGCGCGCACCACCAATTCGCGTTCGGTGGCGTCGAGCAGTTCGATATCGCCCACGGCCACGGCGGGGTCGGCGGTGATGGTGGTGAGCACCCGGACCAGGCGGTCGGCGATGCGGTGCACGGTGGTGGCGTCGAACAGGTCGCTCAGGTAGCCGGCGCGGATGCGCAGCTGGGTGTCGAGCTGAGCGATCAGCGACAGCGGGTAGTGGGTGGCGTCGGCGGCCTCGAGCCCGGTGACGGCCATGCCGTCGATGTCGGCGGCCTGGGCCTTGATGCCCTCGGCGTCGACCGGGTAGGACTCGAAGACCACCAGCGAGTCGAACAGCCCGCTGATGCCGACCGTCGACTGGATCTCGGCCAGGCCGATGTAGTGGTGGTCGAGCAGGTCGGCCTGCTCGCCCTGGGTGCGGGTGAGCACCTCGCGCACCGATTCGGCGGCGTCGAAACGCACCCGCACCGGCACGGTGTTGATGAACAGGCCGACCATCGACTCCACACCGGCCAGCTGCGCCGGGCGCCCGGACACGGTGGTGCCGAACAGCACGTCCTCGCGGCCGGTCATCCGGCCGAGCACGATCGACCAGCCGACCTGCAGCACCGTGTTCGGGGTGACACCGAGCTCGGCGGCCAGGGCGACGAGGCGGGCCGTGGTCGGCTCGTCCAGGTCGAAGAAGTACTCCTGCGAGAGCGCGGCGATCTCGCGGCTCGCGTCGGGGCGGGCGAGCAGGGTCGGTTCGGTGACCCCGCGCAGCGCATTCGACCAGGCCGCGACCGAGGCCGAATGATCCTGCTGGGCGACCCATTCCAGGAAGTGCCGGTAGGAGCGCGCCGCGGGCAGCGCGCTGGCGTCACCGTGCAGGGCGTAGAGGGCCAGCAGGTCGCGCATGATCAGCGGCGTCGACCAGCCGTCGAGCAGGATGTGGTGGTTCGAGACCGCGAAGCGCCATTCGTGCTCGGCGATCCGGATGAGGGTGAACCGGATGAGCGGCGGTTCGGCCAGGTCGAAGCGGGCGTTGCGGTCGGCTTCGACGAGGTCTGCGTATTCGGCTGATTCCGTGCGGTCGTGTTCGGTCCAGGCCACGCGGGTGGTGTCGAGGACGATCTGGACCGCGTTGCCGTCGTGGTCGGTGACGAAGGCGGTGCGCAGGGTCTCGTGCCGGTCGAGCAGGGCCTGGGCGGCCGCGCGCAGACGGGTGGCGTCGACATGGCCCGTCAGCGTCAGGACCGCCTGGGCGGTGTAGACGTCGACCGAGGAAGCGGCCAGGCGGGCGTGGAAGAACAGACCGGCCTGCAGCGCGGCCAGCGGCCACACCTGGGTCAGTTCCGGGTAGCGCCGCTCCCAGCGGTCGATGTCGCGCTGGGTGGAGCGCACGAGCGCGAAGTCCGACGGTGTATGACCACCGGCCTCGGACGAATTGGCGTGCCGGGCAACGGCTTCCAGTGCGGTGACCCACAGGTCGGCGAACTCGCGGACCTCGTCGGCGCCGAGCAGGGTGCTCGGGTAACCGATATTGGCGCTGAGCTTGTCGCCGACGACGATCGCGTTGACGTCCAGGGGCGCCATCGCGGGCATGTCGGCGTCGTAGGCGCCGCCCAGGTCAGCCAGCTCGGGCGCGGGGATCCAGCCGAAGCCACGCAGGCCCTCGGGCACGTCACCCTCGGCGATCCGGCCGAGGTAGTTGAAGCTGATCTGGCCGGGCAGCTCGGTGGGCAGCTCGGCGGCGGTCTCGGCATTCAGGTACCGCAGCAGGCCGTAACCGATGCCCTTGTCGGGCACGGCCAGCAGCTGCTCCTTGACGGCCTTCACGGCCTGTCCCAGTGCCGGTCCACCGGCGAGGGCGGCATCGAGGTCGATGCCGGCCAGGTCGAGGCGGACCGGGAAGATCGCGGTGAACCAGCCGACGGTGCGCGACAGGTCGGCGCCGGGCACGACCTCTTCCTCGCGGCCGTGGCCTTCGAGGCGTACGAGCAGCGCGTCGTTGTCCGCACGCGAGGCGCCCGTGCCGTTGGTGAGCGCGGTGCCCGCGCCGGTGGTACGGGTCGACCGCCACTTCGCGGCGGCCAGCGCCAGGGCGGTGAGCAGGCCGTCGTTGACGCCGCCGTGGAACAGTGCGGGCACGGTGGTGAGCAGGGCCTTGGTGACCTCGGCGGAGACCTCGACCGGCAGCTTCTCGATCACACCGGACACGTCGAGGGCCGGGTTCATCGGCCGCTCGGTGAGCAGCGGATCCGGGGTGTCGACGACCTCGCGCCAGAAGTCGAGTTCGGCGGTGCGTTCGGGGTTGCGCGCCTCGTCGGCCAGGGCGTGCGCCCAGGCCCGCATGGAAGTGGCCGGGGCCACCAGCTGCGGTTCTTGTCCTGCGGACAACTGTCCCCAAGCGGACACGAAGTCGGGGACCAGGATGCGCCAGGAGACACCGTCGACCACGAGGTGGTGGGCGACCACGATCAGCCGGCCCGCGCGCTCGGTGGCGGCCTGGCCCGCCGGGACGGAGCCGGCAGTCGGCGCGGTGTCCGGCGACGCGTGGGTGTCGGCGTCGGGCAAGGAGACCGCCGGGACCACAGCGCTGCTCGGCTCGAGCCACACGAAGCGCACGACGACACCGGCCGCCGGGTCGAGCCGGTCCAGGCCGGCATCCAGTGCGGCGGCGGCGATGTCGAGCAGTTCTTCGTCGGACACCGACGGATCGAAGGTGGTGTGGTCGATCAGCGAGTCGGCGTCGACGGTGCCCGCGGGCGCGGTGGTGACCACCCAGCGACCGTCGACCTGGTGCAGGCGCGAACGCAGCATGTCGTGGCGGTCGATGACCGCGCCGACGGTGGCCGCGATACCGGCCCGGTCGATCCCGGCCGGCAGTTCCAGCGCCATGGTCTGGTTGAACCGGTCGAAGGAACCCGACCGCTCGGCCATGAACCGCACCACCGGGGTCAGCGGCATCTCACCGACGCCGCCACCGGGCAGTTCCGCCAAGGTGATCGCGGAAGCCGCTGCCACATCGGCGGTTTCGGCGACCGCGGCCAGACCGGCGACGGTGCGCTGTTCGAAGACCTGGCGCGGGGTGAACAGCACGCCGCGTGCCTTGGCCCGGGACACGAGCTGGATGGAGACGATCGAGTCGCCGCCGAGAGCGAAGAACGAGTCGTCGACACCCACGCGCTCCACGCCGAGCACCTCGGCGAACACCTCGGCGATGGTCTGCTCGACGGTGTTGCGCGCGGCCCGGAAGCTGACCTCGGTGGCGAAGACCGGCTCGGGCAGCGCCTTGCGGTCGAGCTTGCCGACCGGAGTCAGCGGCACCCGGTCGATCACCATGATCGAGGAGGGCACCATGTAGGCGGGCAGGCGATCCTCGACATGAGCGGTGAGGGCGGCCACGTCGATCGAACGACCCGGTCGTGCAACCACATACGCGACCAGCGACACCGCACCCGCGGCGCTCTTGTGCCCGACGGTGGTGGCGAAGTCGACGGTCTCGTGCGCGGCGAGGGCGGCGTCGATCTCACCCAGTTCGATGCGGAAGCCACGGATCTTCACCTGGAAGTCGGAGCGCCCGACGTATTCGACCGTGCGATCCGCGGTCCAGCGGACCACGTCGCCGGTGCGGTACATCCGCTCCCCCGGCAGGAACGGGTCGGCGACGAACCGGTCGGCGGTCAGGCCGGGACGGGCGTGGTAGCCGCGGGCCAGCTGGATGCCAGACAGATACAGCTCACCCGCGACACCCACCGGGACGGGCTGGAGCTGGGCGTCCAGGATCAGCGAGCGCATACCGCGGGTGGGGCCACCGATGGTGACCGGTTCGCCCGGCAGCAGCGCGTCGCTGATGTTGGTCATGATCGTGGTCTCGGTCGGACCGTAACCGTTGTGGAAGGCACGAGTAGTGCCGTCGGCCAACGGAACCGCCCACTTCGACACCAGATCGGCCGGTACCGCTTCACCACCGGCGACCAGTACCCGCAGCGAGTCCAGCCCGCTCGGATCGAAGGTCGCCAGGGCGGCGGGGGTGATGAACGCGTGCGTCACCCGCTCGCCGCGGATCAGTTCGGACAGTTCGTCGCCGCCGTACACACCCGGCGGGACGACGACCAGCGCGCCACCGCGGGCCAGGGCCAGCAGCAGCTCGAGGATCGACGCGTCGAACGACGGCGACGCGAAATGCAGTGCGCGCGCGGACGAGTCGAGGTGGTAGCGCCGTGCCTGTTCCTCACCGAAGTTGGCGAGACCGGCGTGGGTGACCACGACGCCCTTGGGCACACCGGTGGAACCGGAGGTGTAGATGACGTAGGCGGGCTGCTCGGTGGTGGTGGCCCGCACCAGCTCGTCGTCGGCGATCGGGGCACCGTCGAAGCGATCGAGGTCGAGCTCGTCGAGCACCAGCCAACCGGCCGCGGCCGAGTCACCGGAGTTCTGCGCACCGGCGCCGGACGCCGGTGCGGCAGCGGAGGTGATGTCGGGCAACCCGCTGCGCACCGACGCGACGGTGATGCCGAGCGGTGAACCGGAATCGGTGACCATGTGGGCGATGCGGTCAGCCGGGTAGGTCGGGTCGACCGGGACGAAGGCGGCGCCGGTCTTGGCGACCGCCCACGCGGCCAGTACCGAGTCGGCCGAGCGCGGGACACCGATCGCGACGAGGTCTTCGGCGCCGATCCCCTCGGCGATCAGCAAGCGCGCCAAACGGTTCGAGCGCTCGTCGAGCTCGGCGTACGACAGCGTGGCGAACCGGTCCGGCGCGGGGCGGTGCCCGGTCGGGTGGGCCACAGCTGTCCCCTGGAACACCACGGCATCGCCGGTCGGGTTCTGGGCGACGGCGTCGGCGAGCAGGGTGCGCAGGGTGCGGGCGGGAACCGGGGGCGCACCGACGCGGAACACCAGGTCGCCTCGTTCGGCGGCGTCGAGCACGTCGATGGCGCCCACGGTCACCGCGGCGTCTGCGGCGATCGCCTCGAGCACGCGCTCCCAGCGGGTCGCGATGGTGTCGACCGTGGCCTCGTCGAACAGTTCGGTGGCGTAGTTCAGTGACAACGCCATCCCGCTGTTGCCGGGCTCGCCCAGCTCCGACAGCGTGAACTGCAGGTCGAAGCGGGCCACGTTCTCGTCGAGGTCGAGCGCCGACACGGCCAGGCCGGGCAGTTCCAGAGTGGTGCGGTCCAGGTTCTGGAAGGCCAGCATCACCTGGAACAGCGGGTTGCGCGACTGCGAGCGTTCGGGTGCGAGCAGTTCCACCAGGCGCTCGAACGGCACATCTGCGTTGCCGTAGGCGTCGAGGTCGGTCTTACGGGCCTGCTCGAGCAGGTCGGTGAACGACTCGGCCGGGCGCACACCGGTGCGCAGCACCAGGGTGTTGACGAACATGCCGACCAGCTCGTCGAGCGCCTGCTCGCCACGACCGGCGATGGGGGTGCCGATGGCGATGTCGTCCGAACCCGACAGGCGGGCCAGCAGTACCGCCAGGGCGGTGTGCATGACCATGAACAGCGACGCGCCCTGGCGGCGGGCCACGTCGTCGAGCCGGGCGATCAGTTCCGGCGACAGCTCGCGGTGCACCGCCGCGCCGCGCAGCGAGGCGATGGCCGGTCGAGGCCGGTCGAAGGGCAGGGTCAGCTCGTCGGGCACACCGGCGAGCTGACGCTGCCAGTAGCCGACCTGGCGCGCCATCAGCGACTCGGCGTCGTCCTCGGTGCCCAGCACCGCGCGCTGCCAGATCGCGAAGTCGGCGTACTGCACCGGCAGCGGCGCCCAGCCGGGAGCGGTGCCCTGGGCGCGCGCGGTGTAGGCCAGCATCACGTCGCGGGTCAGCGGCGCGATGGAGAAGCCGTCGGCGGCGATGTGATGTACGACCACGACCAGCACGTGCTCGGCTCGACCGGGCGTCGCGGACTCGCTCGCGGCGTCGTCGGCGGTGGCCACCCGGAACAGCCGGGCGCGCAGCGGAACTTCTTCGGCCACATCGAAACCGGTGGAGACGAATTCGGTGACGGTGTCGAACAGCTCGTGCTGCGCGACCGTGACCGGGCGCAGGTCCAGCGACATGCGTTCGGCCGCGACGATCTGCTGGAACGGGGTGCCGCCGTGTTCGGGGTAGCGGGTGCGCAGCGATTCGTGCCTGCGCACCAGGTCGGCGAGCGCCAGCGACAGTGCCTCGGTGTCGAGTTCGCCGGTGAGGCGGATGGCGACGGGCAGGTTGTAGGCCGCGGAGGTGGTGTCGTACTTGTTGAGGAACCACATCCGCTGCTGGGCGAACGACAGCGGAACCAGCTCGCCCTCGGCGCGCTCACGGGCGACCAGGGCGGCGCGGGCGGTGCCACCGGTGTGCGATTCCACCCGTGCCGCGAGGGCTTCCACGGTGGAGGCTTCGAACAGGGCACGCACCGGCACCGTGGCGCCGAGGGCCGCGCCGATGCGGGCGACCACGCGGGTGGCGATGAGCGAGTTGCCGCCGAGGTCGAAGAAGTCGTCGTCGACGCCGACCCGGTCCAGGCCGAGTACGTCACCGAAGACCGCGGCCACGGCTTCCTGCACCGGGGTGACCGGGGCGCGGAAGGCGCGGGCCTGCACCGCGGGAGCGGGCAGGGCGCGGCGGTCCAGCTTGCCGTTGACGGTCAGCGGGATCCATTCCAGGCGCACGAGCGCGGCCGGGACCATGTAGGCGGGCAGCTGTTCGGCGGCACCGCTGCGGATGGTCTCGAGATCGGGCTCGAGCTCGCCCTCGGCGACCACGTAGGCGACGATCCGCTGGTCACCCGGCTGGTCCTCGCGCACGATGACCGCGGCCTGGGCGATGCCTGGCTGGGCGAGCACGGCCGCTTCGATCTCACCGAGTTCGATGCGGAAACCGCGGACCTTCACCTGGTCGTCGGCGCGACCCAGGTACTCGAGCTCACCGAAACGGTTCCAGCGCGCGAGGTCGCCGGAGCGGTACAGGCGCGAGCCACCCTGGTTCGGGCCGGCCAGCGGGTTGGCGACGAAGCGGGTGGCGCTCAGATCGGGGCGCCCGAGGTAGCCGCGCGCCAACTGCGGTCCGGCGACATACATTTCGCCCGCGACACCCACCGGCACCGGCCGCAACCGGTTGTCGAGCACGTACACGCCCAGGCCCGCGATGGCCCGGCCCACGACCGAACCCGCCGCGGCGGCAATGGTTTTCGCGTCCAAGGCCCGGAACGACACGTGCACCGTGGTCTCGGTGATGCCGTACATGTTGACCAGCGTCGGCGAGCTGTCACCGTGGCGCGCGACCCAATCCGAGAGGCGCCGCAGTTCCAGCGCCTCACCGCCGAACACCACGTAACGCAACGCCAGCGGCTCGAGGCCCGGTCCGGCGTTCCGCTCGGCCTCGGCGAGCTGGTAGAACGCCGACGGCGTCTGGTTGAGCACCGTCACCTGCTCCACCCGCAGCAGTTCCAGGAACTGCTCGGGCGAACGCGAGGTGTAGTAGTCGACCACGATCAGCGAGCCACCGAACAGCAGCGGGCCCCACAGTTCCCACACCGAGAAGTCGAAGGCGTAGGAGTGGAACAGCGTCCACACATCGCGCGGGCCGAAGCCGAAGTCGCGATCGGTGTTGGCGAACAGGCGCACCACATTGCGGTGCGCGACCGCGACACCCTTGGGGCGACCGGTCGAACCGGAGGTGTAGATGACGTAGGCGACGTTGTCCGGCGACAGCGGCGCGAGCCGGTCGGCGTCGGTGATCGTCGCGTCGTCGGCGTCTTCGACATTGCCGGTTTCCACGGCGAATCCGTCGAGCACCACCGAGGGCAGGTGCTCGGGCACCGTCACCTGGACGGTGGAATCGAGCACGACGCTGGTGGGATGGGAGTCCTCGAGCACGTACGCGATGCGCTCGGCCGGGTACGTCGGGTCCACCGGTACATAACCGGCACCGGTCTTGACCACCGCGAGCAACGCGACGATCAGATCCAGCGAACGCGGCAGGATCACCGCGACCAGTGCCTCCGGGCCCGCACCGTCGTCGATGAGCCTGCGCGCCAGCACATTCGCGCGGCGATCGAGCTCGGCGTAGGTGAGCGATTCGACACCGAACTTGGCGGCGATGCGGTCCGGGTAGGCCGCGGCCGCGGCGTCGAACAGGTCGACCAGGGTGGTGTGGCGGTTGCCGAACAGACCCCGGCGGTACCCCGCGGGAGTGCTGGCGTCGTGGATCACCGGCAGCGCCAGGGCATCGGTGCCCGAGGACACCCAGCGCTGGGCGACATCGCGCTGTTCGGCCTCGCCGAGCAGGTCGATGTCACCGACGATCACGTCGGGGTTCTCGGCGACGCTGCGCAGGATGCGCACCAGGCGGTCACCGAAGGCGGCGACGGTCTCGGCGTCGAACAGATCGGTGGCGTAGTTCCAGGACATGGCCAGCGAACCGTCGGCGGCCTCGCCCACGGTGAGCTGCACATCGAATTTGGCTGTGCCCGGGTCGAAGTCGACGACGTCGAGGTCCAGGCCGGGCAGCGCGACGGTGCCGGTGTCGGCGGCGGTGGCCGCTTCGAAGGTCAGCGCCACCTGGAACAGCGGGTGGTGCGCCTGCGAACGGGTGGGGCTGAGCACCTCCACCAGCCGTTCGAACGGCACGTCGGCATTGGCGAAGGCACCCAGGTCCACCTTGCGGACCTGCTCGAGCAGGTCGCCGAAGCGCCCGCCCAGGTCGACCTCGCTGCGCAGCACCAGGGTGTTGACGAACATGCCGACCAGGTCGTCGAGCGTGCGCTCGCCCCGACCGGCGATCGGGGTACCGATCGCGATGTCGGTGCTGTTGGACAGGCGCGCGGCCCAGGTGGCCAGGGCCGCGTGCACCACCATGAACAGCGTGACGCCACGAGCGCGGGCGATCTCGGTGAGCGCGCTGTGCAATGGCGCGTCGACCGAGAACCGGTACAGGTCACCGGCATTGGTGGCGATCTCGGGGCGCGGGCGGTCGGCGGGCAGCTCCAGTTGATCGGGCAGATCGCGCAGCTGTTCGGTCCAGTAACCGAGCTGGCTCGCCGCGACCGACTCGGGGTCGGACTCCTCGCCGAGCACCTCACGCTGCCACAGCGTGTAGTCGGCGTACTGCACCTCGAGCGGGGCCCAGGCGGGGATCTCGCCACGGGCGCGTTCGGTGTAGGCCACCACCACGTCGCGCAGCAGCGGACGCAGGGAGAAGCCGTCACCGCTGATGTGGTGCATGACCAGCACCGCCACATGGGTCCGCTCATCGACGCGCAGCAGATCGGCGCGGAACGGCACCTCGCGGGTGACGTCGAACTGCACGCCGGCCAGCTCCACCACGCGGGCGACCACGTCGGCGGCGGTCACCGAGTGCACGGGCAGCGCGAAGCGGACCTCGTCGGCGGGCAGGATCTGCTGGTAGCCGGCGCCTTCGGCCACGCCGTCACCGTCGGCCCCGTCGGAGACCGGGTAGAAGGTGCGCAGTGTCTCGTGCCGGGCGGTGACGTCGGCGATGGCGGCTTCCAGCGCCGCGACATCGAGGTCGCCGGTGAGCCGGATCGCCACCGGGATGTTGTTGACGGCGGTGCGATTGTCGAAGCGGTTGAGGAACCACATCCGCTGCTGCGCCTGCGACAGCGGCACCAGCTCGGGCCGCGGGCGCGGGGCCAGCGCAACGCGCCCGCCGCGACCGGTGGCGGTCTCCACGCGGGTGGCGAGCGCGGCCACGGTGGTGGCCTCGAACAGCGCGCGCAACGGCACCTGGGTGTCGAGCGCCTCCGACAGGCGCGCCGCGACCCGGGTGGCCACCAGCGAGTTGCCGCCGAGTTCGAAGAAGTCGTCGTCGAGGCCGACCTGGCCGACGCCGAGCACCTCGGCGAAGGTGGCCGCCACGATCTGCTGCACCGGCGTGACCGGGGCCTGGAAAGTGCGCGCGGCGAAGACCGGGGCGGGCAGCGCCTTGCGGTCGAGCTTGCCCGAAGCGTTGAGCGGGAAGGCGGTCAAGACCATGAACGCGGCGGGCACCATGTACACCGGCAGCTCGGTCGCGAGCGCGTCCTTCACCACGTCGGTGTCCACGGTCGCGCCGGTCTGCGGGATGACATAGGCCACCAGCTGGTCACCGGTGTGTTCGTCGGCGCGCACCACCACGACCGCCTGGGCGATCTGCGGCAGCGCGGTGAGCGCGGACTCGATCTCGCCGAGCTCGATGCGCAGACCGCGCAGCTTCACCTGGAAGTCGGTGCGGCCCAGATAGTTCAGTTCACCGTCGGGGTTCCAGATGACCAGGTCGCCGGTGCGGTACATGCGCTCGCCCGGGGTGAACGGGTCGGCGACGAAGCGGTCCATCGTCAGATCGGCGCGACCGACGTAACCGTGGGCCAGCTGTACGCCCGCGAGGTAGAGCTCACCCGCGACACCCACCGGCACCGGCCGCAGCCGTGAATCCAATACGTAGAGCCGGGTGTTGAACACCGGGGCGCCGATCGGCACGGTGTCGGTGTCGGCGTCGGTGACCTCGTGGTAGGTCACGTCGACCGCGGCCTCGGTGGGGCCGTAGAGGTTGTGCAGTGCGGCACCGGTCAGTTCGCGCAACCGCTGCGCGGTCGGGGCGGGCAGCGCCTCACCGGAGGCGAACACATTGCGCAGCGAGACACACTCGGCGGCAAGGGGTTCGGTGACGAAAACGGCCATCATCGACGGCACGAAGTGCACCGTGGTGACCTGCTCGGCCGCGATCAGCCGGGCCAGGTAGGCCGGGTCGCGGTGCCCGTCGGGCTTGGCGACCACGAGTCGCGCGCCGACCTGCAGCGGCCAGAAGAACTCCCACACCGACACGTCGAAGGTGGCCGGGGTCTTCTGCAGCACCACGTCGTCGGCGGCCAGGCCGTAGGCGGCGTGCATCCACACCAGGCGGTTGACGATCGCCGCGTGGCTCACCGCCACACCCTTGGGCCGGCCGGTGGAGCCGGAGGTGAAGATGACGTAGGCGGTGTTGCCCGAACGCAGCGGGCGGTGCCGGTCGGCGTCGGTGACCGGTTCGGTGGAGTGACCCGACAGGTCCAGCTCGTCGATGCGCACCTCGATGCCCGCGGCGGCGGGCAGGCTCTCGCCGGAGGTGAGCACGCACACCGGGCGCGCGGTCTCGAGGATGTGCTCGATGCGCTCGGCCGGGTGATCGGGGTCGAGCGGCACATAGGCGCCACCGGCCGCGGACACGGCGTACATGCCGACCAGCAGGTCGATCGAGCGCCGCATGCCCAGCGCCACATACGATTCCGGGCCCACCCCGGCGTCCTTGAGCCAGCGCGCCAGCTGCCGCACCCGGCCCGCGAACTCGGCGTAGGACAGACTTGTCCCCTCGAAAGTGAGGGCGGTCGCGTCCGGTGTCCGCGCTACCTGCGCCTCGAACAGCGCGTTGAGCGTGGCGGGGTCGTCGTCGCTCGGCGTGCTCAGGGCGGCGTCAACGGCGAATTCGGTGTCGTTCCACCGGTCCAGGACCAGGGTGCGTTCGGCCGCGTCGAGCAGTTCGATGTCACCGACGGCGACCGCGGGGTCGGCCACGATGTCGGTGAGCACCCGCAGCAGCCGGGCGCCGAAGGCCGTGGCGAACCCGGCGTCGAAGAGATCTGTGGCGTAGACGAGTTCGGCGTCGAGGTGGCTGTCGTCGTCGGCCGGGACCTCGCTGAGCGCGAGCTGCAGGTCGAACTTGGCCATGTGCTGGTCGATGCCCAGCTCCGAGACCGTCAGACCGGGCAGTTCCAGCGTGGTGCGGCCCAGGTTCTGGAACGAGAGCATCACCTGGAACAGCGGGTGCCGCGACTGCGAGCGCGCCGGGTTGAGCACCTCCACCAGGCGTTCGAACGGCACGTCGGCGTGGGCGAAGGCGGCCAGGTCCTGCTCGCGCACCTGTGCCAGCAGCTCGGTGAAGGATGCGCCCGGGTCGACCTGCGCCCGCAGCACCAGGGTGTTGACGAACATGCCGACCAGATCGTCGAGCGCCTGCTGACCACGACCGGCCACCGGGGTGCCGATGGCGATGTCCTCGGTGCCCGACAACCGCGCCAGCAGCACGGCGAAAGCACTGTGCACCACCATGAACAGGGTCGTGCTGTGTTCGTGGGCCACCCGGTTCAGGGCCTCGACCAGCTCGCCGGGCACCTCGAAGCGGTGGGTGCCCGCCTGATAGCTGGCCTGCGCGGGCCGCGACCGGTGCCCCAGCCGCAGCTCGTCGGGCAGCCCCGCCAGCGTGCCACGCCAGTGCTCGAGCTGCTCGGAGATCAGCGAGGTGGGATCGGTTTCCTCGCCCAGGGTTTCGCGCTGCCACAGCGCGTAGTCCACGTACTGCACGGCCAGCGGCGGCCAGCCCGGCTCCGCGTTGGCGGTGCGGGCCACGTAGGCGGTCATCAGGTCGCGCACCAGCGGGCGCAGCGAGAAGCCGTCGGCGGCGATGTGGTGGACCACCATCACCAGCACGTGCTCGCGTTCGCTGAGCTCGTAGACCCGCAGCCGCACCGGGGCGTTCGCGGTGACATCGAAGCCGCGGCGGGCGAACTCGTAGAGCGAGGCCGCCATGTCGGTCTCGTCGGCTTCGACGAGTTCCAGGTCGGGGATGGCTGCCGCGGCGGCCAGCACCTGCTGGAACGCGGTGCCGTCATGGGACGGGTAGACGGTGCGCAGCGACTCGTGGCGGGCGATCACGTCCGCCACCGCCCCGCGCAGGGCCGGGAAGTCGAGCAGACCTTGCAGTCGCACCGCGACCGGGATGTTGTAGGTGCCGGTATCGGCCAGATCGAAGCGGTTGAGGAACCACATCCGCTGCTGGGCCAGCGACAGCGGCGGGTGCTCGGGGCGCTGGCGCGCGGTGAGCTCGGCCCGCAGACCGGTTCCCGCGTGCGATTCCACCCGGGCGGCGAGCGCGCCGACGGTGGGCGCCTCGAACAGGGTGCGCACCCCGACCTCGGCGTCGAGCGCCTTGCTCAGGCGGGCGGCGACCTGCGTGGCCACCAGCGAGTTACCGCCGAGGGCGAAGAAGTCGTCGTCCACGCCCACCCGGTCCGCGCCGAGCAGGTCGGCGAAGATCTCGGCGACGATCTCCTCGATCGGCGTCGACGGCGCACGGAACACCTTCGCCTCGAACACCGGCGCCGGCAGCGCCGAGCGGGCGAGCTTGCCCGAAGCGTTCAGCGGGAAGGCATCAAGCACCACCAGGGCCGCGGGCACCATGTAGGCGGGCAGCTCGGCGGTGATGCCCGCCTTCACCGCCGCGATGTCGATGCTCGAATCCGGTTCGGGCACCAGGTAACCCACCAACTGGTCACCGGCGTGCGCGTCGGCGCGCACGACCACCACCGACTGCGCGACACCCGGCTGGGCCAGCAACGTGGCCTCGATCTCGCCGAGCTCGATCCGCAGGCCGCGCAGCTTCACCTGGAAGTCGGTGCGGCCCAGGTAGTTCAGTTCACCGTCACGAGTCCAGGTGACGAGGTCACCGGTGCGGTACATCCGCGAACCGGCCGGACCGTACGGGTTGGCGACGAAACGGTCGGCGGTGAGGTCGGCCCGGTTGAGGTAGCCGACGGCGAGCTGATCGCCGGCCAGATACAACTCACCCGCGACACCGGGGGCCACCGGGTGCAGACGCGAATCCAGCACGAACACCTTGGTGTTCCACACCGGGCGGCCGATCGGCACCGACTCCACATCGGTGTCGTCGACCTCGTGGTAGGTGACGTCGACCGCGGCTTCGGTGGGACCGTAGAGATTGTGCAGCCGGGCGCCGGTGAGCTCGCGCAACCGCTGCGCGGTGGGCGCGGGCAGCGCCTCACCCGAGGCGAACACCTGACGCATCCGCACCGCGTCACCATTGCCGTTGTTGCCCAGTGTGGACACGAACACCGACAGCATCGAGGGCACGAAGTGCGCGGTGGTGATGCCACGTTCGGCGATGATCTGGGACAGATACACCGGGTCGCGGTGACCGTCGGGCTTGGCGACCACCAGTCGGGCGCCGGTCTGCAAGGGCCAGAAGAACTCCCACACCGACACGTCGAAGGTGGCCGGGGTCTTCTGCAGCACCGCGTCGGCGGTGCCGATCGGGTACTCGTGCTGCATCCACAGCAGCCGGTTGACGATCGCGGCGTGATCGACCGCCACGCCCTTGGGGCGCCCGGTGGAACCGGAGGTGAAGATCACGTACGCGGTGTTGGTCTCGCGCAGCGGGCGCACCCGCTCGGCGTCGGTGATCGGGGCGCCGCTGAAATCGGCGGGCGCTTCGAGGTTCTCGACCGCGTGCACGGTCACCCCGTCGGCCTCGAACGCATCGCGGCGGCTGGTGAGCACCAGCCGTGGCTCGGCGGTGTCGAGGATGTGGCCGATGCGGTCGGCGGGCTGGTCCGGGTCCAGCGGCACATAGGCCGCACCGGCCTGCAGCACCGCGTACATGGCGACGACGAGCTCGGTGGAACGCCGGATCGCCAGCGCCACCTGCGCACCGGGGCCGATGCCGTCGGCGATCAGCCTGCGGGCGATGCGGTTGGCCCGCTCCTGCAGCTCCCGGTAGGTCAGCTCCTCGACCTCGAACACCAGCGCCACGGCATCGGGCGTGCGCGCGACCTGGGCGTCGAACAACGACACCAGGGTGGCCTCGGGCACCGCGTGAGCGGTGTCGTTCCAGTCGACGAGGACCTGCGCGTGCTCCTCGGGAGCCAGCAGGTCGATGTCACCGACGGCCACTTCGGGATCGGCGACGATCGCGGCGAAGATGTTGTCGAGCCTGCGGGCGAACGCCGCGACCGTCGACTCCTCGAAAAGGTCCAGCGCGTAGGAGAACTCGGCCGACATGCCGCCGACCTCACCATCGGAGTCCTGCACCTCGGTCAGCGTGAGCTGCAGGTCGAACTTGGCCAGCTGGGCGTCGTAGTCGATGCCGCTCACCGACAGGCCGGGCAGTTGCAGCGACGCCTGTTTGGTGTTCTGGAACGTCAGCATCACCTGGAACAGCGGGTGCCGCGCCTGTGAGCGGGCCGGGTTGAGCACCTCGACGAGGCGCTCGAACGGCACGTCGGCGTGCGCGAAGGCCTGTAGGTCGGTCTCGCGGGCCTGGTCGAGCAGGGTCGCGAACGGGGTGGCGCCCTCGACCTCGGTGCGCAGCACCAGGGTGTTGACGAACATGCCGACCAGGTCGTCGAGCGCCTGGTCACCACGACCGGCCACCGGGGTGCCGATGGCGATGTCGTCGGTACCGCTGGCCCGGGCCAGCAGCACGGCCAGCGCGCTGTGCATGACCATGAACAGCGAGGCGTTGTAGCGGCGGCCCAATTCGACCAGGGCGCGCTGGGTTTCGCTCGCGATGACGAAGCTGTAGGTGCCACCGCGGTAGGAGGCCATCGGCGGGCGCGGATGATCGGCGGGCAGCACCAGCTCGTCGGGCAGATCGGCGAGTTCTTCGGCCCAGTAACCGATCTCGGAGGAGATCAGCGAGTTCGGGTCGTCCTCGGAACCGAGCACCTCACGCTGCCACAGCGCGTAATCGGCGTACTGGACCGGCAATTCGGCCCAGCTCGGTGCCTCCCACGAGGTCCGCGCCGCATAGGCCATGATCACATCGCGCGACAGCGGCGCCATCGACCAACCGTCGGCGGAGATGTGGTGCACCACCATGCCGAGCACGTACTCGGTCTCCGAGATCTCGAAAAGCCTGGCGTGCAGCGGCACTTCGCTGGTCACGTCGAAAGCCATCGAGGCCAGGTCGATCAGATGATCGATGAGGTTTTCCTCGGTGACCCGGTACGGGGTGAGGTCGGGCACGATCTGCGCGGCATCGAGTACCACCTGCACCGGACCGCTACCGGAATCGGGGAACACGGTGCGCAGCGACTCGTGCCGGTCGATCACGTCGATGACGGCCACCTGCAGGGCGGCCACGTCGAGGTCGCCGGAGAGCCGGATCGCCACCGGAATGTTGTTGACCGCCGAGGCGGTGTCGAAGCGGTTGAGGAACCACATGCGCTGCTGCGCCAGTGACAGCGGCACCAGATCGGGTCGCTCGCGGGCCACCAGGGCCTTGTGCGCGCCGTCGCCTGCCTGGGACTCCACCCGGGCGGCCAGGGCCGCGACGGTGGAGGCCTCGAACAGCATGCGGACCGGGACCCGGGTGTCGAGCGCGATACCGACGCGCGAGACCACCTGGGTCGCGATCAGCGAGTTGCCGCCGAGTTCGAAGAAGTCGTCGTCGACACCGATGCGGGCCACCCCGAGCACGTCGGCGAAGATCTGGGCCACGATCTGCTCGATCGGCGTCGTCGGGGCACGGAACTCGCGCACCTCGAACACCGGGGCGGGCAGCGCACGACGGTCCAGCTTGCCGTTGACGGTCAGCGGAATGGCGTCGAGCTGCACGAACGCCGAGGGCACCATGTAGGCCGGGAGCTGATCGGCGGCGAAACGGCGGACCTCGTCGAGGTCGAGGCCGCCCTGTTCGGGAACCACGTAGGCCACGATCCGCTGGCCGCCCGGCTGGTCCTCGCGCACGATGACCGCGGCGTGGGTGATGCCGGGGTGGGCCAGGACGGCGCCTTCGATCTCCCCGAGTTCGATGCGGAAGCCACGAACCTTCACCTGATCGTCGGCGCGGCCGAGATATTCGAGTTCGCCGAAGCGGTTCCAGCGCGCGAGGTCACCGGAACGGTAGAGCCGCTGCCCGTCGCCCATCGGCCCCGCGACGAAGCGGGTGGCGGTCAGGTCGGGGCGCCCGAGGTAGCCGCGCGCCAATTGTGGCCCGGCCACATACATCTCACCCGCGACACCCACCGGAACCGGCCGCAGTCGCGAGTCGAGCACGTACACGCTCAGCCCGGCGATGGCGCGACCGACGATCGAACCCGAGGCCGCGGCGATGGTCTGCGCGTCCAGTGCCCGGTAGGACACGTGCACCGTGGTCTCGGTGATGCCGTACATGTTGACCAGCATCGGACCGGTGGCGTGCGGCCCGTGGCCGTCGCCGTGCCTGGCGACCCAGTCGCCGAGGCGGCGCAGCTCGAGCGCTTCGCCGCCGAACACGACATAGCGCAGCGCCAGCGGTTCCGCGCCGGGTCCGGCATTGCGGTCGGCCTCGGCCAGCTGGTAGAAGGCCGACGGCGTCTGGTTGAGCACCGTGACGCGTTCGGTCCGCAGCAGGTCGAGGAACTGTTCTGGCGAACGCGAGGTGAAGTAGTCGACCACGACGACGGTGCCGCCGAACAGCAACGGCCCCCACAGTTCCCACACCGAGAAGTCGAAGGCGTAGGAGTGGAACAGCGTCCACACATCGTCCGCGCCGAAACCGAAGTCGCGATCGGTGTTGGCGAACAGGCGCACCACATTGCGGTGCGCGACCGCGACGCCCTTGGGGCGACCGGTCGAACCGGAGGTGTAGATGACGTAGGCGACGTTGTCCGGCGACAGCGGTGCGAGCCGGTCGGCGTCGGTGACGGGTGTGGCGTCGACATCGTCGAAGTCGCCGAGCACCAGCACGGGCAGGCCGTCGGCCAGTTCGACCTCGGAGTCGGCGTCGATGACCACACTGGTCGGCCGCGAGTCCTCGAGCACGTAGGCGATGCGCTCGGCCGGGTACGTCGGGTCCACCGGCACATAACCGGCGCCGGTCTTGACCACCGCGAGCAACGCGACGACCAGATCCAGCGAACGCGGCAGGATCACCGCGACCAGCGACTCCGGGCCCGCACCGTCGGCGATCAGCTTGCGGGCCAAGGCATTCGCGCGCTGATCGAGCTCGACGTAGGTCAGCGACTCGTTGCCGTAGCGGGCGGCGACATGATCCGGATGCGCCGCGACGGCGGATTCGAACAGGTCGACCAGGGTGACCTCGCGGTCGGCGAAGCGGCCGGTGCCACCGTCGGGTGCGGAGCTGACCCACTCCTGGGCGACATCGAGACGTTCCTGTGCGCCGAGCAGATCGATATCGCCCACGGCGACGGCCGGGTCGACGGTGACGGCCCGCAGGATCGACAGCAACCGGTCGATGAACGACTGCACGGTCTCGGTGTCGAACAGGTCGGTGGCGAACTGCGCGACCGCGGCCAGACCCTGTGGTTCACCGACGCTGCTGTGCTGTTCGGTGATGGTCCACTGCAGGTCGAACTTGGCGATGTCGACCTCGAGCTCGTCGGCGCTGACCGTCAGGCCGGGCAGCTCCAGCTCACCGTGCGACATCTCCTGGAACGACAGCATCACCTGGAACAGCGGGTGCCGGGCCTGCGAGCGGGTGGGGTTGAGCACGTCGACGAGCCGCTCGAACGGCACGTCGGCATTGCCGAAGGAGGCCAGATCGGTGTCGCGGGTGCGGGTCAGGAACTCGGCGAACGACAGGCCGGGGTCGACATCGGAGCGCAGCACCAGGGTGTTGACGAACATGCCGATCAGGTCGTCGAGCGCCTGCTCGCCACGACCGGCGATCGGGGTGCCCACCGCGATGTCGCGGGTGTTGGACAGCCGCGACAGCAACACGGCCAGCGCGGCGTGCAGCACCATGAACAGGGTGACGCCCTGGGCACGGGCCAGTGCGGTCAGCTCGGCGTGCAGCTGCGGGTCGATGTCGAAGCCCAGTTGCGCGCCGCGGAAGCTCTGCTGCTGCGGGCGGATGCGGTCGGCGGGCAGGTCGAGCTGATCGGGCAGGCCGTCGAGGGCGCGGCGCCAGTGATCGATCTGGCGGGCGGCGATGGATTCGGGGTCGGACTCGGCGCCGAGCAGTTCGCGCTGCCACAGCGTGTAGTCGCGGTACTGCACCGGCAGCGGTGCCCAGTGCGGCGCCTCGCCCATGGTGCGGGAAAGGTAGGCGGTGGCGACGTCACGGGCCAGCGGGCCGAAGGAGAAACCGTCGGCGGCGATGTGGTGCACCACGAACGCGACCGCGTACTCCGGTGCGCCCGCGCCGGGACCGGCGGGCTCGGCGGCGGTAGCGGAGCGTGACCAAGCGGAGCCCTCGGGAGCGGCGCCGTTGGACGCAGCGGTTGCGCCGGTCACCTGGTAGATCCGCACGCGGATCGGCAGTTCCAGGGTGACGTCGAAACCGGTGGCGGCGAAGTCGAGCAGCTCGGCGCGCAGCAGCGACTGATCGATCGGGGTGACGGTGATGCCGAGGTCGAACTCGTCGGCGCCGAGCACGTGCTGGAAGCCGCCGTCGGCGTCGGGGAAGATCGTGCGCAGCGATTCCTGGCGCGCGACGACATCATCGAGGGCGGCGATGAGCGCCTCGACGTCGACCCGGCCCTTCATCCGCACCACGAACGGCAGGTTGTAGGTGGGCGCGGTGGGATCGAACTGGTTGATGAACCACATCCGCTGCTGGGCCAGCGACAGCGGCACCCGCTCGGGACGCGGCTGGGCCACCAGCGGCGGCCGGGACGAGACCTCGGCCGGCGCAACGGCTTCGGCGCGCGCGGCCAGCCCGGCGACGGTCGGGGTCTCGAACAGTGCGCGCACACCGAGCTGGATGCCGAAGGCGGCGCCGATGCGGGCGACGACCTGGGTGGCGACCAGCGAGTTGCCGCCGAGTTCGAAGAAGTTGTCGTCGGCGCCCACGCGCTCCTGGCTGAGCACGTCGGCGAAGATGCCGGCCACGATCTGCTCGGCGGCGGTGCGCGCGGCCCGGAATTCGCCCGCACCGGAGGTGAACACGGGCTCGGGCAGGGCCTTGCGGTCCAGCTTGCCCGAGGTGTTGAGCGGGAACGCGTCGAGCACCATGATCGACGCGGGCACCATGTAGGTGGGCAGCTTCTCGGCCACGAACCTGGTGAGCGTCGCCGGGTCGGCGGACTGGCCGGGGGCGGGCACGACGTAGGCCACCAGCTGCTGACCGGTGGCGGTGTCGACCACGAGCACCGCGGCCTGGCTGATGGTGGGGTGCGCGAGCAGGTCGGTTTCGATCTCGCCGAGCTCGATGCGCTGACCACGGAACTTCACCTGGAAGTCGGTGCGGCCGATGTACTCGAGTACGCCGTCCGGGTTCCAGCGCACCAGGTCGCCGGTGCGGTACATGCGCGCACCCGGGGCGCCGACCGGGTTGGCGACGAAGCGGTCGGAGGTGAGGTCGGGGCGGCCGCGGTAGCAGCGCGCCAGCTGACGGCCCGCCAGGTACAGCTCACCCGGGGCGCCGATCGCGGCGGGGCGCAGCCGCGAATCCAGTACGTAGACTTCGACATTCCACTCGGGGATACCGATCGGCACCTGGGTGGTGTCGGCTTCGGTGGCCTCCCAGTAGGTCACCGACACCGCGGCTTCGGTGGGACCGTACAGGTTGTGCAGACCGGCGTCGGAGATCGCGCGCAGACCGGCGGCGGTCTCGGGGGGCAGCGCCTCACCGATCACGAAAACCGCACGCAGCGAAGCGCACTGGGCCCGCGTGGCGTGGGAGACGAACACGGTGAGCATCGACGGGACGAAGTCGGTGACGGTGACGCCGTGGCGTTCGATCGTCTGCGCCACGTACAGCGGGTCACGGTGACCGTCGGGCGAGGCGATCACCAGTTTCGCACCGACCATCAGCGGCAGGAAATAACCCCACAGCGACACGTCGAAGGTGGTGGCGGTCTTCTGCAGGTAGACGTCGTCAGCGGTCAACCGGTACTCGTCGAGCATCCACAGCTCTTGGTTGACGATCGCGTGATGGGTGACCGCGACGCCCTTGGGGCGCCCGGTGGAACCCGAGGTGTAGATGACGTAGGCCGTGTTGTCCGGGCGCAGCGGAGCCAGGCGGTCGGCATCGGAGACAGGTGTGGCGTCGAAACCGGTGGTGTCGAGTCGATCCAGTTCCACCCGGGCCACGGTGCCGGGCAGATCCAGCTCGTCGCCGGTGGTGGTGAGCACGCAGACCGGTGCCGCGGATTCGAGGATGTAGGCGGTGCGGTCGGCCGGATGATCCGGGTCGATCGGCACGTAGGCGCCACCGGCCTTCAGCACCGCGTGCATGCCGACGACCAGGTCCAGCGAGCGGCGCATGCCGAGCGCGACCAACGATTCCGGGCCCACGCCGTCGGCGATCAGGAACCGGGCCAGCCGGTTCACCTCGGCGGAGAATTCGGCGTAGGTGAGGGTCTGGCCCTCGTAGTCCAGGGCGATGTTGTCCGGTGTGGCCGCGATCTGGGCGTCCAGCAGCGCGGGCAGCGTGGTCGCGGGGACCTCGTGCGCCGAATCGTTCCACTCGGTCAGCGACCGGCGCAGCTCCTGCTCACCGGTGACCGGCAACTGCCACACCGCCAGCTCGGCCTCGGCCGCGAGGAACCGGTCGAAGAACTCGAGGAAGCGAGCGTGATGAGTGCGCGCGTCGTCGGCCGAGTACAGGTTCGGGTTGGTCTCGAAGTCGATGTGGGAGCGGGTGCCGCCGTGGGACTGATAGAAGTTGACGCCCAGGTCTTCGATGCTGCCGGTGGACAGCACGTTGAGCGTGCCCTCCATGTCACCGAAGCGCAGCTGGTTGTCGAACAGCATGATGTTGACCCACGGACCGAAGAACTCCGTGGAAACCATGCCGTCGCCCGCCGAATCACGGCGGATGTCCTCGTGGCGGTAACGCTGGTGCCGCAGCGCGCCCGAGACCTCGGTGGTCACCGCGCGCAGCAACTGCGCCACGGTGGTGTCGTGGCCCACGCGCAGGCGCAGCGGCACGATGTTGGAGGTCGCGCCGCCGGAGCGACGCATCGTCGCGGTGGTGCGGGCGGTCACCGGCAGGCTGAGGATGACGTCCTCGGTGCCGGTGATCTGGGCCAGGTAGGCGGCGAAACCGGCGATCAGCAGCGGGGCGGCGGTGCTGTCGTGGCGGGCGATGGCCGCGGCGAGCAGGTCGTCGGTGGACTGGCTCAGCGCCGCGCTGGTGATGTCGTTGACCGGCGAGGGCGGCGCGGAGCGGCCGGTGAGGCTGCTGCCTTCCTCGAGCCCGGCCACACGCTCGGCCCAGTGCGCCTTGTCGGACCGGAAGCGGGTGCTGTCGCGGTAGGCGATCTCGGTCTCGTAGAGCGAGCGCAGATCGGCGGCCTTGTTCGGCGGGGCCGGCTCGCCGGTGACCTCGGCGGTGTAGAGCTGTGCCGTGCGATTGACGAAGTTGTTGGCGCCGAAACCGTCGAGCACGATGTGGTGCACGCGGGCATACCAGTACCAGCGTTCGTCCTCGAGCTGTAGCGCGGCGGCCTGCACCAGCCGGTCGCCCACGATGTCGAGCGGGCGGCTGTACTCCGCGCGCATCCACTCGGCGGCGGCGGCTTCGGGGTCGGCCTCGCCACGCAGGTCGACGTGGATCAGCGTCGCGTCCTGGGACGGGTCGACGGTCTGCATGGGTTCACCGTTGACCTCGACGATGCGCAACCAGCCCGATTCCAGGTCGGTGGCGGCGCCGGCGCTCGCGCGCTCGAGGGCGGCGACATCGAGGCGTCCGCGCAGGTCGACGTACTGGGCGATGTTGATCGGCACCAGCGGGTCGACGTGCTGCGCGTACCAGATACCCAGCTGTGCGGGCGAGAGCGGGAAGTACTCCGAAGAGTCTCCACGTCCGTCACCAGTTTCGCCGTTTCCGCCGAAATCCAGCCGGTCCAACCCAAACCTCGCTTCCGGAACACCTGGTCAGCGCTCCCCGACGACACCGGAACGCAGGCGCCTGCCAGAACTAGCGTGGCGCCTGCGTCTCGGGTTCAATTCTCGAAATCAATCAGGCAAAAATGTCTCTTTGGCACTATCTGTCGGTCCGGCCGATCTCGTTACATGGCTGAGACCATGTCCGTGACCGTTCGACCCGCCGCGCCGGTGTGCTCGTCGCAAACCATCGCACCAATCTACCGGTGCGTTCGCCCCGCAACCAACCACCTCCATAGCTGGGCGACATCGCCCCAGGTGAGGAAGTCGCGGCCAGTTTGCTGACGCCTGTACGCGTTCTCACATCGTTGCCGTGGCGACGGTGTAGCGCCGCAATTGAGGGATGGATCACACCGAACGGTCCGCTCTCAGCGCTAGGAACCCTGCCGAGCTCTGGCCGGGTCGTAGAGGTGGGATTGGGCGCAATCGATCGAAGCGGCCATCGCGCGCCCGACCAGCACGACCGCGGCCTGACGCAGCCCCGCCGCCTCCACCTGATCGGCGATATCGGTGAGCGTGCCACGCAGCACCAGCTGCTCGGGCTGGCTGGCCCGGTAGACCACCGCAACCGGGCAGTCGGCACCATATTCGGTGACCAGCTCCGCGGCCAGCACACGGATCCGGGTGATGGCCAGGTGCAGCACCAGCGTGGCACCGGTGGCGGCGAAGTTCGCGAGCGCTTCGCCGTCGGGCATCGCGGTGGAGCGGGCCTGGGTACGGGTGAGCACCACCGACTGCACCACCTCGGGGACGGTCAGCTCGGTGCCCAGGGTCGCCGCCGCCGCCGCGTAGGCGGGCACCCCCGGGGTGATGTCCCACGGCACCCCGCGCGCGTCGAGCCTGCGTGTCTGCTCGGTCAGCGCCGAATAGATGGACGGGTCGCCCGAACACAACCGGGCCACATCCCGGCCCGCGTGATGGGCGCGCTCGAGCTGTTCGATGATCTGATCCAGATTCAGGTGCTGGGTGTCGATCAGCTCTGTGCCGGGGGCGCAGTGGGCGAGGACCTCGGGGTCCAGATAGGTGCCTGCGTAGAGGCAGACCGGGCTTTCGCGCAGCAGGTGCACCGCACGCACCGTGAGCAGGTCGGCGGCGCCGGGGCCTGCCCCGATGAAGTGCACTGTCATGCGGGGAAGTCTAGGGACCACGGCTGTGCGCGTTTGTCGTGGCTCCGAGCTGGACTGGGCGTGGAGGCAGTAGGTTCTGTACCGGACGGGCGAGGCGAGCGAGGGGTGTGTGATGCGGGGTTCTGTGAGCAGTGTGGGGATCCGGGCGTGCGCGGTGGTGTTCGCGGCGGGCACACTGGCCGCTGGGTGCTCGGCCGACGCCATCGAGGGCAAGGCCACGGCGTCGGCGGACAGTTTCGCCCCGTCCCCGAGTTATCAGGATCCTTCGGAGCGGATACCCGGGGTCGTCAGCGCCGAGATCCCACCCGGCGTGCACGTGCTGCCCACCGAACGCGTCGCCTACCCGTCGATCCCGCCGATGGGCGGCCCCCACGATGCGCAGTGGGCCGACTGCACCGGGATCGTCTACGCGACCGCGCTGCGCACCGAGAACGCCGTGCATTCGCTGGAACACGGGGCGGTGTGGATAACCTACGACCCGGCGCGGGTGAGCGCGCGGGATCAGGCGACGTTGAGCGCGAAGGTGACCGGCAGGCCGTACACCCTGATGTCACCCCTGCCCGACATGGACCACCCGATCTCGTTGCAATCGTGGGGCCGTCAACTCAGCCTGGATACCGCCGACGACGAACGCATCGACCAGTTCATCATCGCGTTGCGCGAAAACCCCTACACCACCCCAGAAGTCGGCGCGACCTGCTCGTCTCCGCGCTTCGACCGCAACGATCCCCCGCCCTACGACCCGACGCCGCCGGGCCCGGACGCGGTACCGATGTCGGGCATTCGATAGCCGATCAGGCCGTCATATCGAAGTGGGCGATCACCTTGGTCGGGCGAACGCGCACAACGAGCTCGCCGGGGACACCGTTGCGCTTGCCGAACTCCTCGGCCTTGTCCGCGCCCATGTACCGAGCGGCGATCGCGGTCGCGGTACGCACCAGTTCGTCGGGGTCCTCGGACAGCGTCACCGTCCCCTGCACCTGGACCAGCGCGTACGGCGGCTCTTCCAGGTCCACACACAGCGCGGTCCGCGGGTCCCGCGCGAGCGCCCGGCCCTTCGCGGTCTCCTTACCGGTGTTGAAGACCAGCTCATCACCTTCGACGATGAACCACACCGGCGTCACCAGCGGACGCCCGTCGGCCGCGTCGAAGGCCACCTTGGCCGTTCGCGTGCCATCGGACAGAAATTCACGGACCTGCGGATCTGTGAGGGAAGCCATGGATTCAGCGTATGTCAACGAGATGTGCGCGCGGGCAACGATCGACCCGCCTGTCGAGAACCCGGGGTTGAGGGGAGAGTGGGGGGATGGGTGATTCGAGGCGTCTCATCGTGGTCGATGCGGCCAATGTTGTCGGCTCTCGTCCTGATGGGTGGTGGAAGGATCGGGCCGGGGCGGCGCGGAGGTTGCTTGTCGAGATCGCGGGGTTGGCGGCGCGGCTGCCCGCGGCCGACACGGTCGTGGTGGTGCTCGAGGGGGCTGCGAAGGGGGCTGTTGACGGCGCTGAACCTTCCGCGCCGCGGATGCGGGTGGTGACGGCCGAACGGTCGGGAGACGACAAGATCGTCGAGGTGGTCGCGGCGGCAACCGGATACGACCGGATCACCGTCGTCACTTCCGACCGCGAACTGCGCGCCCGCGTCGAAGCCGATCACGCGGAAACGGTCGGCCCGAGCTGGCTGTGGAACCAACTCCCCTGACGACTGCCTACCCGGCCGGCGCGTTCGTATCGAAAGCTGCTGCGCCCAACGCCTTCCACGCAGCGAGTAACTTCCGGTCGCCGGACGCGGCGACCAGGTCAGGGTCCTCGAGTTGCGCGGCAGCCGCGCAGTGGACGGCGTCGTAACCACGCAACCCGTGCTCCTGCGCGAAAGTCGCTGCCAGCTGGACCAGCAGCTCGTCTGCCTCGAGGACTTCGAACTGTTGCCAGTAGTCGTCACGCAGACGCAGAGCCGCTGTGAGCTCGGGCGCACCGAGTCGGCCCATTCGGTGTGCCTGAGCCAGTGCTGCCGTCGATTCCGCGTAGAGCAGCCGACAGGTGACAACATCGTCGGCGAGGTTCCAGAAATGGCCACACGCGGCGCTGCTCGGTTCGTCGACCAGCAACGGAATGAAGGCCGACGTGTCGAGGTAACCGATCATCGACGCTGGTTTTCGATCAGGTCGGAAACGGTCCCGTTGGCCTTCACCGGCTCGACGGCACGTTGCTTCCGTTTGCGAGCGGGTTGGACTCGGCCCTCGGCGCGTAGTTGCTCCAGAGCGGTCAGACGATCAATGGGAACGATCCGCGCAATCGGGGTGCCATGATCGGTGACCGTTACGGTTCGCCCGGCCCGGACATCGCTCAGATGCCGGCTGAGATGGTCCCGCAGTTCCCGCACACCGATCTCCACGACGCCTCCTGAGTGGCTACAAATACAGAACTAATTGTAGCCACCTGAACCGGCTGACGACACAGGTGCGCGGCGCACACGCCGGACTAATCGGCCCGCAGCGCCGCCAAGGCCATCTGCCGTAGTACCGGCCGGGCCTTGGAGGCGCTGGCCGCGGTGGCGCTGTGGGGAGTGGAGTTGATCAGGCCGAAGGCGGCGTGGGCCTGGATGCGGGCGATTTCCTCGGGGAGGGCGGGGTCGAGGGCACGCAGGACGCCGACCCAGATCTCGACGTATTCGCGCTGGGTGCGGCGCAGGATGCGGCGTTCGGTGGCGGGGACGTTGTCGAGGTCGCGGTCCTGGATGCGGATGAGTTCGGGGTTGTCGAAGGCGAAGTCGAGGTGGAACTCGACCAGTGCGGTGAGCGCGGCTGCCGCGGTGGGTGCTTCCTCGACCATCGCGCGACCGCCCGCCAGCAGCCGTTCGCTGATGCCGACGAGGAGTTCGACCAGCAGCGCTTCCTTGTTCGCGAAGTGGCGGTACACGGCGGGGCCGCTGATGCCGACCGCCGCGCCGAGGTCGTCGAGGCGGACACCGTGGAAGCCGCGGTCGGCGATGAGGCGGGCGCCCGCGGCGAGCAGCTGGGCGCGGCGCTGGGCTTTGAGCTGGTCGCGACGGGTCGCCTGGGGTTGGGTTGCTGACATCTTCGGCGCCCCCTCTGGACAACTTGGTTAACCAAGATTAACCTGATTTTCAGTTATTAGCGATTAACCGGATGAAAGAATGGCGCGATGACGGTTACGCACGAGACCGAAAGCCCCGCGACGACCAACCGGGACGCCCACGGCGCCCTGGTGGCCGATCTGCGACAGCGCCTGGCCACAGCCGCGCTGGGCGGGCCGCAGAAATCCCGCGAACGACACGTGGCCAGGGGCAAGCTGCTCCCCCGTGAGCGCGTCGACCAACTGCTCGACCCGGGCAGCCCGTTCCTCGAGCTGGCCCCACTGGCCGGCAACGGCATGTACGACGACGAGTGCCCCGGTGCGGGCATGATCGCCGGCATCGGCCGCATCTCGGGTCGCGAGTGCCTGATCCTGGCCAACGACCCGACGGTCAAGGGCGGCACCTACTACCCGATCTCGGTGAAGAAGCACCTGCGCGCCCAGGAGGTCGCCGCGCAGAACAACCTGCCGTGCGTGTACCTGGTGGAGTCCGGCGGCGGGTTCCTGCCGCGCCAGGACGAGGTGTTCCCCGACCGCGACCATTTCGGCCGCATCTTCTTCAACCAGGCCAACATGAGCGCCAGGGGTATCGCCCAGATCGCGGCGGTGCTGGGATCGTGCACCGCGGGCGGCGCGTATGTGCCCGCGATGGCCGACGAAGCGGTGATCGTGCGCGACCAGGGCACGATCTTCCTCGGTGGCCCGCCGCTGGTGAAGGCCGCGACCGGGGAGGTCGTCACCGCGGAGGACCTGGGCGGCGGCCTACTGCATTCGCGCACCTCGGGCGTCACCGATCACCTCGCCGAGGACGACCGCGACGCGCTGCGCATCGTCCGCAATATCGTCGCCACCCTCGGCCCGCGTCCCGAAGCACCCTGGGAGGTACTGCCCGCCACCCCACCCGCCAAGCCCGAGGACGAGCTCTACGACGTGGTGCCCGTCGACCCGCGCACGCCCTACGACGTGCACGAGGTGATCGACCGGATCATCGACGGCGAGGGCGGATTCCAGGAATTCAAAGCCGAGTACGGCAAGACTTTGGTCACCGGTTTCGCCCGGATCCACGGTCATCCCGTTGGCATCGTGGCCAACAACGGCGTGCTGTTCAGCGAATCCGCCATGAAGGGCGCGCATTTCATCGAACTGTGCGACAAGCGCAAGATCCCGCTGCTGTTCCTGCAGAACATCACCGGCTTCATGGTCGGGCGCGACTACGAAGCCGGTGGCATCGCCAAGCACGGCGCGAAAATGGTCACCGCGGTGGCGTGCGCGCGGGTACCGAAGCTGACCGTGGTGATCGGCGGCTCCTACGGCGCGGGCAACTACTCCATGTGCGGGCGCGCGTATTCGCCACGATTCCTGTGGATGTGGCCGAACGCGCGCATCTCGGTGATGGGTGGCGAACAGGCCGCTTCGGTACTGGCGACGGTGCGCGGCGATCAGCTCGACAGCGCGGGCCAGCCGTGGTCGGCCGAGGATCAGGAGGCGTTCAAGGCCCCGATCCGCGAGCAGTACGAGACCCAGGGCAACCCGTACTACGCGACCGCGCGCATCTGGGACGACGGTGTGATCGCACCGGCCGACACCAGAACCGTGCTCGGTCTTGCCCTTTCGGTCTGCGCGCAAGCGCCGCTCGAACCCGTTTCCTACGGCGTCTTCCGGATGTGAGCGACATGCTGAACAAATCCCTGCCCGTCGAATTCGACACCGTGCTGGTCGCCAACCGTGGCGAGATCGCGGTGCGCGTCATCAAGACCCTGCGTGCCATGGGCATTCGCTCGGTGGCCGTCTACAGCGATGCCGATGCCGATGCCCGCCACGTGCGCGAAGCCGACCTCGCCGTGCGCCTGGGGCCCGCCCTGGCCCGGGAGAGCTACCTGTCGATCGAGAAGGTCGTCGACGCGGCGGTCCGCTCCGGTGCGCAAGCGGTGCATCCGGGTTATGGCTTCCTGTCGGAGAACTCGGCCTTCGCGGCGGCACTGGCCGATGCGGGCATCGTGTTCCTCGGTCCGCCCGCCAAAGCCATCGAGGTGATGGGCGACAAGATCACCGCGAAGAAGACGGTGACCGCGTTCGGGGTGCCCGTGGTGCCCGGCATCGCCGAACCCGGCCTCACCGACGACCAGTTGATCACCGCCGCGACCGAGATCGGCTACCCGGTGCTGGTGAAGCCCTCGGCCGGCGGTGGCGGCAAGGGCATGCGCCGGGTGGAGCGCCCGGAAGACCTGCCCGCTGCCCTGGTCAGCGCCCGGCGTGAGGCCGGTGCCGCCTTCGGTGACGACACCCTGTTCCTGGAACGGTTCGTCGCCCGGCCCCGCCACATCGAAGTGCAGGTGCTGGCCGACAAGTTCGGCAATGTGGTGCATCTGGGTGAGCGCGAATGCAGTTTGCAGCGCCGCCACCAGAAGGTGATCGAGGAAGCACCGTCACCGCTGCTGGACCCGCAGACCCGGGCCCGCATCGGCACCGCGGCCTGCAACACCGCCCGCAGCGTCGACTACGTGGGCGCGGGCACCGTGGAGTTCATCGTCTCCGCCGACCGGCCGGATGAGTTCTTCTTCATGGAGATGAACACGCGGCTGCAGGTGGAGCACCCGGTGACCGAGATGGTCACCGGCGTCGACCTGGTGGAGTGCCAGGTGCGGGTGGCCGCGGGCCAGCAATTGGCGCGCACCCAGGACGAGATCCATCTCGTCGGACATGCCGTCGAAGCGCGGGTCTACGCCGAGGATCCGGGCCGTGGTTTCCTGCCGACCGGCGGCACCGTGCTCGCCCTGTCGGAGCCGCAAGGACCTGGCATCCGGGTCGATTCGGGACTGAGCGAGGGCACCGTGGTCGGCAGCGACTACGACCCGATGCTGTCGAAGGTGATCGCGCGCGGCGATACCCGCGCCGATGCCCTCGCCGCGCTGGACCGCGCGCTGGAACAGACTGTACTGCTGGGCGTCACCAGCAATATCGAGTTCCTGCGGTTCCTGCTGGCCGATGACGACGTGCAGGCCGGGCGGCTCGACACCGCCCTGCTGGACCGCCGGGTCGCCGATTTCCGCCCGGGTTCGGTCACCGACGACGAATTCGTCGCCGCCGCGACCCATCACTGGCTCGCCCGCTGGCCCGCCGGCGGAGGCGACCTGTGGTCCACACCGTCCGGTTGGCGATTGGGCGCACCCGCCCCGACCTCGATCCGGCTGGCCGCGGGCGACCAGGTGAGCCATGTGTTCATTGCGGGTACCCCGGAATCCGCATCCGTATGGATCGAGGACGGCGAGCCACAGACACTGTCCGCGCACGCAGCCGTTCCCGGCTTCGGCTCGACCAGCGCTGGAATCGGGGCAGTGAACCCGCACGCCTTCCCCGCGACCGGCGCCGATGCCACGTCGCGGACCGCTGGTCCGGCGCTCCGAAGCCCGCGGGGTTACCCGGCTGGCGC
Source organism: Nocardia halotolerans (assembly GCF_042650145.1). Classification (NCBI taxonomy): domain Bacteria; kingdom Bacillati; phylum Actinomycetota; class Actinomycetes; order Mycobacteriales; family Nocardiaceae; genus Nocardia; species Nocardia halotolerans. The sequence goes on from NZ_JBHSDL010000014.1 coordinate 1,317,551, forward strand.
GCAGTCAGCCGACCACCTCGCGATCACCCTGAACGGATTGCGGCGGGTGTATCGCATTGCCGAGTCCGATGGGCAGTTGTGGTTGAGCCACGACGGCAAGGTCGCGGTGTTGCGTGAGGTCGCCGAAGCGAGCGTTCGGGGCGACACGGCACACGTGGGTGATGCCGAGATCCGCAGTCCCATGCCGGGTTCGGTGATCGCCGCACCGGTCGCCAGTGGTGCGACCGTGTCGGTGGGCGACCCGGTCGTCGTGATCGAGGCGATGAAGATGGAGCACGCGCTCACCGCACCCGTGGCGGGCACGGTGGAGGTGCTCGTCGGGCCGGGCAGCCAGGTGAAGCTCGATCAGGTGCTGGTGCGCATCGTCGCCCATCCCGCAGCAGCCGATGGTGCTGATCCTGCCATCGCAGAGGTGACGCCCGACCTGGGCGCCGAGCGCGAAGGGACCTCCGCATGACCGACTACCTGTCCACCGGTTCGTTGCCGGAGGAGTACCGGCAGCTCGCACTGACCGTCCGCGATTTCGCCGACCGGGTGGTGGCACCGGTGTCGGCAAAACACGACGCCGAGCACAGCTTTCCGTACGAAGTCGTGGCCGGCATGGCCGAGATGGGCCTGTTCGGTCTGCCGTTCCCCGAGGAGTTCGGTGGTATGGGTGGCGACTACTTCGCCCTGTGCCTGGCGCTCGAGGAACTCGGCAAGGTCGACCAGAGTGTCGCGATCACTCTCGAGGCGGGCGTTTCGCTCGGCGCGATGCCGATCTACCGGTTCGGCAACGACGAGCAGCGCGACCGGTGGCTGCCCCAGCTCACCAGTGGTACGGCGCTGGCCGGTTTCGGCCTCACCGAGCCCGACGCGGGCAGCGATGCCGGCGGCACCCGCACCACCGCGGTCGAGGACGGCCAGGACTGGGTGATCAACGGCAGCAAACAGTTCATCACCAACTCCGGCACCGATATCACCCGCCTGGTCACCGTCACCGCGGTCACCGGGCAGACCGGCGGCAAGAAGGAGATCTCCACCATCCTGGTGCCGGCCGGCACGCCGGGTTTCGTGGTCGAACCCGCTTACAACAAGGTCGGCTGGAACGCTTCCGACACGCATCCGCTGAGCTTCACCGATGTGCGGGTGCCGCGCGAGAACCTGCTGGGTGAGCGGGGCCGCGGATACGCCAACTTCCTGCGCATCCTCGACGAGGGCCGCATCGCCATCGCCGCGCTCGCCGTCGGCGCCGCACAGGGTTGCGTGGACGAGAGCGTGCGGTACGCGGGCGAACGGCAGGCGTTCGGCCAGGCGATCGGGCGCAATCAGGCCATCGCGTTCAAGATCGCCCGGATGGAGGCCCGCGCCCACACCGCGCGCACCGCCTATTACGACGCGGCCGCCCTGATGCTGGCGGGTAAACCGTTCAAGAAGCAGGCCTCGATCGCCAAGATGGTCGCCAGCGAGGCGGCGATGGACAACGCCCGCGACGCCACCCAGATCTTCGGCGGCAACGGATTCATGAACGACTACGCCGTATCCAGGCACTACCGTGACAGCAAGATCCTGGAAATCGGCGAGGGCACCACGGAGGTACAGCTGATGCTGATCGCACGGGAGCTGGGACTGTGAGCGCCGAGGGCGGCGCCGAGGCACGGCGTGTCGTGCAGCGCGGGCTGTGGTTCGAGGAGTTCGAGATCGGCACGATCTACGAGCACCGGCCGGGGCGCACGATCACCGAGGCAGACAACGTCCTGTTCACCACGCTGACCATGAACACCCAGGCGCTGCACCTGGACGCGGCCTTCGCCGACGCGCAACCGCCGTTCAACCAGCGCCTGGTGAACTCGATGTTCACCCTGTCCACACTGGTCGGGCTCTCGGTCGCGCAGTTGACCCAGGGCACGCTGGTCGGCAATCTCGGTTTCTCCGAGATGACCACGCCCGCACCGTTGTTCCACGGCGACACCATGTACGCCGAAACACTGGTGATCGACAAGCGGGAGTCCAAGAGCCGTCCCGGTGAGGGCATCGTCAGCCTGGCTCACACCGCCCGGAATCAGCACGGCGTGATCGTGGCGACCGCGGTGCGCAAGACCTTGATCCGCAAGGAGCCCACGGAGTGAGCGCCCGGATGGCCGATCGCGACAGCCGTCGGAGCCACGTGAACGCGATGGGCCCGCGCACCCGCGGTGGTACCGGCGCCGGTAGGAAGGAACCAGTATGAGCTGGCAGCCCAGCGGTCCCGCGTGGCTGTTCTGCCCCGCCGATCGCCCCGAGCGTTTCGCCAAGGCCGCCACCGTGGCCGATGTGGTGATCCTCGACCTGGAGGACGGCGTCGCCGCGGGCGACAAAGCCGCCGCCAGGCAGGCACTGATCGACACCCCGCTCGATCCGCGCCACACCGTGATCCGCGTGAACGCGGCCGACACCGCCGACTACGCCGAGGACCTTTCCGCCCTCGCGCGGACCGCGTATCGCCGGGTGATGCTGCCCAAATGCGAATCGGCCGAACAGGTTCGCGTTCTCGCCGGCTACGAGGTGATCGTGCTGGTCGAATCGCCGCTGGGTGCGGTGCGGGTGGCCGAGTCGGTGGCCGCCGAGAACGCGGTCGGCGTGATGTGGGGCGCCGAGGATCTGGTGGCGGGCCTGGGCGGTAACTCCAGCAGGCACGCCGACGGGAGCTACCGCGATGTCGCCCGGCAGGTGCGTTCCACCAGTCTGCTCGCGGCCAAGGCGTTCGGCCGGTTCGCCCTGGATTCGGTGTATCTGGACATCAAGGACACCGACGGGCTGGCGGCGGAGACCCTCGACGCGGTGGCGGTCGGGTTCGATGCCAAGGTGGCCATCCACCCGAGCCAGGTGGCCGTCATCCGCGCGGGTTACGCCCCGGCAGCCGAGGAACTCGATTGGGCCCGAAGGGTGCTCGCCGAGGTTCCGAATCATCGCGGGGTGTTCGCGTTCGAGGGCCGCATGGTCGACGCGCCGGTGCTGCGGCATGCCGAGCAGATCATTCGGCGGGCCACGGCTGTACCTCCCGGCCGGATACCGGCAGAGTAGGTCACCGGACACCAGCCGGGTACAACGAGTCGTCGGCCGGGGTAACCCTGGCGGTACGCGAGCATCCAGTTCTGAGGAGGACACCGCCAGTGCAACCGCAATGGGTTCCCAGCGCGCACGACATCGCGTCGGCCCGGATCACCGACTTCGCCACCTTCGTCACCGCGCGTACCGGCGTCGAATACCCCGGCTACCAGGCGCTGTGGCAGTGGTCGGTGGACGATGTGGAGGGCTTCTGGCAGGCGGTGTGGGACTACTTCGCGCTCGGCGACACCGCGGGCGAGGTGCTGGCCGCACGGGAGATGCCGGGCGCGCGGTGGTTCCCCGGCACCCGGCTGAACTATGTCGACCAGGTGATCCGGATGGCGCAGTTCGGCCATCCCGCGATCATCGCCCTGCACGAGGGCGCGCCACCGCGCGAGATCCTGTGGTCGGAGCTGATCGAGCAGGTCACCGTCTTCGCCCGCACCTTGCGTGAGCAGGGTGTCGAAGCCGGTGACCGGGTGGTCGGTTATCTGCCGAACATCCCGGAGGCGGTCGTCGCCTTCCTCGCCACCGCAAGCATCGGCGCGGTGTGGAGTGCCTGCGGTCAGGACTACTCGGCGAAGGCTGCGCTGGATCGGCTCGGCCAGCTCGACCCGGCGGTGCTGGTCACCGCCGACGGTTATCGTTTCGGCGGCAAGGAGCACGACAAGCGTGCCGATATCGCGGCGTTGCAGGCCGGTCTGAATGTGCGCGCGACGGTGGCGGTGTCCCAGCTCGGACTCGAGGTGCCCGACGCGCTGTCGTGGTCGGACGCGGTCGCCGATGCCGGTATGGGCATCATCGAGACCACGCCGGTCGATTTCGATCATCCGCTCTGGATCGTGTTCTCCTCCGGCACGACGGGACTGCCCAAGGGCATCGTGCACGGCCACGGCGGTGTGCTGCTCGAACACTTGAAAGCCGTGGCGCTGCAATCCGACATCGGCCCCGAGGACACGTTCTTCTGGTACACCAGCCCCAGCTGGATGATGTGGAACTTCCAGGTCGCGGGACTGCTGACCGGCGCGACCATCGTCACCTACGACGGCAGCCCGACTGCCGACGGCCCGGACACGTTGTGGCGCCTGGCCGCTCAGGTGCGGGCCACGGTGCTCGGTACCAGCCCCGGTTATGTGCTGGGCTGCATCAAGGCGGGCGCCGTGCCGCGCACCGACCACGATCTGTCGGCGCTGCGCACCGTGGGCATCACCGGTTCCGCGCTGCCGGTGTCGAGCGCGCTGTGGCTGAACGAGAATGCCGGCGAACATGTTCAGGTGAGTTCGATCAGCGGCGGTACCGATGTGGTGTCGGCGTTCGCCGGTGCCGCACCGACCGTGCCGGTGTGGCCGGGCGAGCTGTCTGCGCCGTATCTCGGGGTGGCCCTCGACGCCTTCGACGAGCAGGGTGACCCCGTGCGCGGTGAGGTCGGCGAGCTGGTGGTGACCGCGCCCATGCCGTCCATGCCGGTGGCCTTCTGGCACGACGACGACGGAACGCGTTACCGCGACGCCTATTTCGACACCTATCCCGGCGTGTGGCGCCACGGCGACTGGATCACGATCACCGAGCACGGCAGCATCGTCGTGCACGGGCGTTCGGACTCCACCCTCAACCGGCACGGCATCCGGATGGGCAGCGCCGACATCTACCAGGTCGTCGAACAGTTCCCGGAAGTCGCCGAGGCCTTGGTGATCGGCGCCGAACAACCCGACGGCGGTTACTGGATGCCGCTGTTCGTCGTCCTCGCGCCCGGCGCCGAACTCACCGACGACCTGCGGGCCCGCATCGGCACCGCGATCCGCACCGAGGTCTCGCCCCGCCACGTCCCCGACGAGATCCGCGAGGCGCCCGGTGTCCCACACACCCGGACCGGGAAGAAGCTGGAAGTCCCCATCAAGAAGCTGTTCCAGGGCGCCGACCCCGCCCGCGTGGTGGAACGCAGCGCCGTCGACGACCCCGCGCTGCTCGACTGGTATGCCCGGATCAGGGCGCCCCACAAGCCCTAATACACTTCGGGTATGAATGTCGGCGAGTCTCGTGGGGCACGTGGATCGGTTGTCGGCGCAGAGGAGGGGGTGCGGCGGCGGCCGAAGAATCGGCGGGCGCAGATCGCGGCCACCTCCGCGACGGCCTTCGGGGCGGCCGGGTATCACGGGGTGAGCATGGAGGACATCGCCGCCGGACTCGGCATCAGTTCGGCCGCGCTGTACCGGCACTACCCGAGCAAATACGCACTGTTCCGGGAGGAACTGCTGCGCGTGGGCCGCGCCTTCACCGCCTCGATCGACTCGCCCGCACCCGAGGGCGCCGCGCAACGGTTGCGGCACATGCTCACCGGGTTGATCGGGGCCACGGTGGAGAACCGCGCGACAGTCACGCTCGTGCGCTGGGAAGGCCGCTACCTGGAACCGGCCGATCGCGCGGTGCTCGACGACCAGCAGAACGCGGTGCTCGCCGCGATCGACGAACAACTCACGGTGCTGCGCCCCGAATTGAGTTCGCCGGAGCGGCGAATGGTGTCCACGGCGATGCTCGGGGTGATCACCAGCATCGCCGACCATCACGCCGCGCTGCCCGCCCGCACGCTGCACAAGCTGCTCGCCGCCGCCTGCGTGTCGCTGACCGGCCCCGGGCTGCCGCCTCCGGCAACGGTTTCGGAGCCCTCGGTGCGCGCCCAGATCCCGGACTCGTTCAAACACGAACTGCTGCTGCGCAAAGCGGTCGAGTTGTTCCACGAGCGCGGCTACCCGAACGTGAGCATGGAGGACATCGCCACGGCGGCCGGATTGTCGGCGGCCTCGGCGGTGTACCGGTTCTACCGGGGCAAGAGCGACATCCTCGCCGCCGCGTTCCGGCGGGCCGCCGACCGGGTTTCCGGCGCGATCGGCCCCGCGGTGGCGGGCACACCCGACAGCGGTGCGGCGCTGGGTGTGCTGGTCGACCAGTTCGTGGCCGACACCTTCGACGAGCGCGCCCTCGCTGTCGTCTACTACGCCGAATTCGGGCACGTACCCGCGGAGGAACGCGCGGTGCTGCGCAACATCCAGCGCCTGAGCGTGCAGGAGTGGGCGCGGCTGGTGCGGGAGGTTCGCCCGGCACTGTCCGCGGCCGAAGCACGATTCCTGGTACACGCGGCGTTCGCGATGGTGATCGACCTCGGCCAGACCTTCGCTGACGACCCGATCGCGTGCCGGGCCAGGGTCGGTTTCCTGATGCGCCGGGTGCTGCTCGGCTGAGCGCGCACTTCACCCGTTACGGATGAGGCGACCCGCGGCGAGCCCGGCCTACGCTCGGCCGACGATGCTGTCGAACGGAGCATGAATGGACCCTGGCGCGCGTGCTCTCACCAGGCGATCATTACTGGGGCTCGGCGCCGCGGCCACGCTCGCCACAGCCCTGCCCGGTTGCGGTGGCGAGCCGGCACCCGGGACCACCCGCACCACCGAGCAGCGCGACGCACTCGCCCTGGCCGTCGACGCCTACATCTTCGGCTATCCGGCGATCATGTTCGACATGATGCGCGCCGCCAGCGGCCCGACCAACACCATCGACCACAGTCCGCTGCCCGATCCCCTCGATCGGGGCGCGGCCCGGCTCAGCCACGACACGCTGTATTCGCAGGCGTGGCTCAACCTCACCGACGCGCCGCTGGTACTCCAGATCCCCGGCATGGAGCCCGACCGGTACTGGCTGTTCCAGCTGATCGACGGGTGGGGCAACACCGTGCACGATCTGTCCGCCACGATCCCCCGCACCACCCTGGGCGCCGAAGGACCGCCCTATACCTATGTCCTCACCGCCCCGAACTGGTCGGGTAGCGTGCCGGCCGACACCACCCGGCTGCACATGCCTTCGGTGGTGTGCACGGTCCTGGGCCGTATCCAGGTCGACGGGAGTAGCGACGTCGCGCGGGTGAACGGGATACAGCAGCAGGTGAAGCTGATCCCGCTGCCCGACTGGACCCGTGGTGAGCGGGACAGCACCGTGAGCCGGGTGCACCCGATCGACCGCGGTTCCGAGCCACCGGTGAAGCGGATCGCCACCATGGACGGCCGCACCTACCTCAACCGGCTGTGCCGGGTGATGCTGGCCAATCCCCCCGCTCCGGCCGACGCGCCCTTGATGGACGAACTCGCCGCGATCGGCGTGCAACCCGGCGGCACCGTCGACGCCCAATCGACGGCCGTCCTCGACGAGGCCGTGCGGCAGGCCCAGCGCCGTATCGCCGACTGGCAAGATCCCACCGCCCGTCATGTGCACGGCTGGGAGATCCCCGTCGACCAGGGCGCCTACGGCACCGAATACCTGCGCCGAGCCGCCACCACCGTGCACTCCCCCGGCCTGGCCCCCATCCGCGACATCCTCTACGCCAACCGGCAGGCACCGGCCGCCGACGACGACGGCCGCCGCCACCGCTATCGCATCCGCTTCGCCCCGGGCCAATGGCCCCCGGTCGAAGCCTTCGCCTCGCTCACCGCCTACGACCCCCATGGTTTCCTCGTCCCCAACCCGCGCGACATCTACGCCGTGGGACACCGACCCCCGCCGGTTCCCGCTGCCGACGGCTCGGTGGAACTGGCCGTGCAGCAAGAGGATCCCGGACCCGCCGTCCCGCAGGCGAACTGGCTCCCCATCCCCGACGCCGGTGAGTTCTCGCTCACGCTGCGCCTCTACGCACCCCGCGAGACAGCCATCGACGGGACATGGGAGCCACCACCGATGACGCGGGTGGACTGAGCGGGCGGTGCGTCAGGTTTCGTTCGCCATGGCGGCGATGAGGGAGTTGGGACGCATGTCGAGCCAGTGCGATTCGACGTAGTGCAGGCAGGAGGTGCGGGGGGCGGCGCCGAAGGCCACGGTCCAGCCGCCGGGCACAGCGGCGAAGGTGGGCCACAGCGAGTGTTCGCCTTCGCTGTTGACCAGGACGTAGAACTGGGCGTTGTCGTCGTCGAACGGGTTGGTCATGGCAGGGCCTTCCTGGGGATACGCAGGTCGAAGGTGTCGATGGGGGTTTCGGGCGCGGTGGTGAGCAGGGCCAGGGCGCGCGCGAAGCGGCGGAGCAGGGCGGCGGCGGTCTGGTCGTCGAAACGGTCTGCGTGGTATTCGATTTCGAGACCGAGATGGTCGGCGGGGTCGGGGTGGGCGGAGACGATGAAGTGCACACCGTGGATCGGGCCGGGACTGTCGAAGCGGACCGCGGCCAGTTCCAGGCCGGGGACGGGGAACGGGTCGGCGCCGGTGTCGAAGTAGCTCAGGGTGACCGGGCCCAGCGGACCGGTCTTCGCGCAGCATTCACTGGTGGCGGCGGTCTTCGAGGACACGACGGGGTCGGGTTCGGCGCACAGGATGTCGGCGAGGGTGGTGCCCGCCGGCGGTGTGCCCGATTCGTGGGACAGCAGCAACGTCATCGCGGCCCGGGCGATGGCGAAGGGCGGCACCGCGTGCCGGTGTGCCAGTTCGGCGAGCCGGCGGCCGACGTCGGCGCCGACACGCGCGCGCATGCTGGCACCGACAGCCGGTTGCGGTCGGGCGGCGGTGGTGGCCCCGAGGCGCACCAAGGTCGCCGCGGTGCCGTCGATCTCCCAGCGGGCGCGTTCGCCGGTGCGGAACATCCGTTCGCCGGGAATGCCGAAGGGGTTGGCGACGAAGCGATCCGAGGTGCCGGCCGGTTCGTCGCGGTAACCGCGGGCCAGTTGCGCCCCGGACAGGTAGAGCTCGCCGACGGCGCCGGGGCTGGTCGGTCGCAGCCGGGTGTCGAGCACGTAGACGCGGCGGTTCCAGTCACGGACCCGCACCGCGGGTGGCTCGGGCAGGTCGGTGTCGCGTTGCCGCGGGTAAGTGAGGGTGACGGTGGCCTCGGCGCGCCCGTAGTCGTGGTGCAGACGGGCATCGGAGACCGCGCCGAACGCGCGGACCTCGGTGGCGCTCAGCGGTGCGCCGAGTACCACCACGCTGCGCAGCGTGGTGATCCGGTCGCGCAGCCCGCGCCGGTCGACGTGGTCGGTGAACGCGGTCAGGCGCGGCGGGGTGAAGTCGGCGGCGGTGACGCCGTAGGTGGCGACGAGATCGGCCAGCCGGGGCGGATCAGGTGGTTCGGTGAGTACGACGGTGGCGCCGGAACGCAGCGGCAGCAGGTAGCCGTGCCATTCGGTCACCGTGCCCGCGGCCTGGTGCAGGTACACGTCGCGGCCGGTGAAGCCGTGCCTGCCCTGCATGCCGGTGACCCGGTGCACCGCGGCGGAATGGCTGACGGTGATGCCGTGGCGCGCGCCGCGCGGGTACAGCACGAAGGCGGGGTGTTGCGGCAGGACCGGGTTGCGGCGTTCGCCGCGCGTGATCGGCTCGTCGGAGTAGTCCGCCGATGCCACCTCGTCGAGCACGACGCACGGGATGTCGTACACCGCGCGATGCCGGCGCCCGCTGACGGTCAGGATCAGGCCCGGATCGGCGGCGGCCGGTGGTATGGCGTCTTCCACCGGCACCACCGCCCCACCGGCTTTGAGTACCGCGTAGATGCCGACCACCAGTTCGACCGAGCGTGGGATGTCCACCAGCACCGTGACTTCCGGCCCGACGCCGAGGGCGCTGAGATGCCGGGCCAGCTGATTGGTGCGCCGGTCGAGATCGCCGTAGGTGATGATCGCCGCGGAGCCGGCCGCGTCCGGCACGTGGACGACGGCGGGAACGAACGGCGTCGCGGCGGCCTGGGCTTCGAATTCGTCGAGGAGCAGTTCGCCGGGGAGGCCACCGCGACGGGGCTCGGGCCGGTACAGGTCGGGACGGTTCTCCACCCGGCCGACGAACTCGAGTTCGGCGGTCCACCCCGGGGTCGGCGGCCTGCGGCGCACGAGGTCGCCGGTGGCGAACATGCGGTCGTCGATCGGGCCGATGGGATTGGCCAGGAAGGTGGCCGCGGTGGCCTGCCTGCCGAGGTAACCGCGCGCCAGTTGCACACCGGAGACGTAGAGTTCACCGATCTCACCGTCGGCCACGGGGCACAGGTGTTCGTCGAGGATCAGCAGTTCCACGTCGTCGGCGGCCGAACCCAGCGGCACCACTTCCAGGTCGGCGCCGGTCACCTCGTGGGCCACGAACTCACCGGCGGTTTCGGGCCGGCCGTAGACGTGCCACAGCGTGGCGCCGCTCACCGCGCGCAGCGCGGCTGCGGTCTTCGCGGGCAAGGGCGCACCGCAACTGAGTACGACACGCAGCGCGTCGAGCCGCTGTTCGGCATCGGGCAGGGCGGCCAGTTCGGCGAGCTCGTCCGGATCGAAACAGGCTGTGGTGACACGGGTTTCGGCGACGGCCCGGGCCAGCGTTTCCGCGCCGGAGATGACCAGGGTGGCCCCGGTCTGTAGCGCGAGGAGCAGTTCGCCGATGGCGGCCTGCCCGCTCAGCGGGGCGTGCCAGAGCACCGAGTCACCGGCGCCGATCCCGCAGAGCCGCTGGCGCCACACCGAATTGGCCTGAGCCGCGCGGTGTCCGACCACCACAGCGGAGCCGGCGCCCGGATCCACCACCAGGTAGGCGGGGTTGTCGGCGCCGGGGCCGGGCAGTTCGCTCGGGAGGCCGCCGGAGGTGACGGTGTCGATCGTCAGCACGGGTGTGGCTTCGGGGTGTGGTGTGCCGGTGGTGGTGAGTAGCAGCACCGGCGTGGCCAGTGCCAGCGTGCGGGCCTGTAGGTCGGCCGGGGCCTGCGGGTCGAGCACCACGAAGGCACCGCCGACGGCGATGACGGCGTGCACGGCCACGACCAGTTCGGCCGAGCGTGGCAACAGCACCGCGACGGTGGTCTCGGGTCCGACGCCGCGTTCGGCCAGGGCGGCGGCCAGCGCTTCGACTCGTTCGGCCAGCGCACCGTAGGTGAGTTCGGCCGCGCCGTGGGTCACGGCCGTCGCGGCGGGATCGTGGCAGACCTGAGCGGTGAACGCGGCGAGCAGCGTCGCCGGGTCGCGGCTTCGCGACTGCGCGGGGTTGTACAGCAGCGTGTCGAGCGAGACAGCGGCTGTGACCGAATCCGTGTGCGACATCAGAGTTGTCCTTCCGAGTCGTCGGCCGATCCCGACCGGGCGATCACCGCGGCGGCATCGGTCACCAGTGTGTGCACAGTGGTGGTGAGTCCCGAGGCACCGAGAGCGGCGAGCACACCGGGCACCAGCCCGGCCAGCGCGACGTTGACCAGCGCTTCGGGTTTCATCTTGGCGCCCATCGCCCGGCTCACCGCGGTGAGCTTGGCGTCGAGGTCACCGAAGGAGATGGCGTGCTCGCCGTGGGTGAAGGCCACGGTCGCCGGCGAGAGTCGCGCCGCCGAGCCGACCAGGCTCGGCAGGTCGGCGACGGTGAAGGTGCGCGGTGCGTGTTCGGCGTCGGTGCGCACGTCGATCGCGCGCACCACCACCGAGGGGTCGGTGGCGACGGCGGCGAGTACCTTGCGGAAACGTTCGACGAGCACCCGCACGGTCGACTCGTCGAACAGGTCGCTCGCGTACCCGAAGTGCAGGTCCAGGCCGTCGAGGTCGCCCGCGGCGTCGTAACGCTGCAGGGCGGTGAGGTGCAGGTCGAATTTGGCCTCGCCGAGGCCGGGGTCCAGGGTTCGCACTTGTAATCCGGGTAGGTCGATGCTGCCCGGAGGCATGTTCTGGAAGGTGAGCATCACCTGGAACAGCGGCGTGTAGGCGCCGGAGCGGGCACGGTCCAGCGCATCGACGACCTGCTCGAAGGGCACGTCGGCGTGGGCGAGGGCCGCCAGGTCGCGCTGTCGCGCCTGGGCCAGCAGGTCGGTGAACGGGGCGCGCGAGTCGATCTCGGTGCGCAGTGCGACGGTGTTGACGAACATGCCGACGAGGTCGTCGAGTTCGCGGGCGCCACGGCCGGCCACGGGTGCGCCGATGACGATGTCGGTGCTGCCGGACTGTTTGGCCAGCAGGACCGCCAGTGCGCTGTGGACCAGGGTGAACAGGGTGGTTCCGTTACTGCGGGCCACCTCGTCCAAGCGGTGCGTGAGCTCGGCGTCGATCTCGAATTCGACAGTTGCTCCGCGCATTTCGCGTCGATTGGCGCGTGGGCGGTCGGTCGGCAGGGTGAGCAGTTCCGGTGCGCCCGCGAGTTCGCGGGTCCAATAGGCGAGCTGGGTGCTCAGTACGCTGTCCGGATCGCTGTCGTCGCCGAGCAGTTCGCGCTGCCAGACGCTGTAGTCGCCGTAGCGGATGTCCAGGGGCGCCCAGCCGGGTTCGGCGCCCGCGCTGCGGTCGACGTAGGCGCGCACCAGATCCCGGGTGAGTGGGGCGATCGAGTAGCCGTCGGCGCTGATGTGGTGCACGACGACGACCAGCACGTGGTCGTCGGCGCCGAGACCGTAGAGCGCGGCCCGCACCGGCGGCGCGGCGGTGATGTCGAAAGGTCCGGCGACCAGCGCCGCGATCCGGGTCTCGAGTTCGTCGGGAGCCACGGGGATCGGGGTCAGGTCGACCGCGGCCGACCAGGCGGGCATCACCTGCTGCACCGGGCCGTCGGCGGTGTCCGGGTAGCGGGTGCGCAGGGTGTCGTGGCGGGCCAGCAGGTCACCGATCGCGGACTGCAGGGCGGGCAGGTCCAGGTCGCCGGTGAGCCGGAGCGCGGCGGGAATGTGGTAGGCCGACGACTGCGGGGCGAGCTGGTGCAGGACCCACATCCGCTGCTGTGCGGGCGAGAGCACCGCGGGGTCGTCGCCGGTGCGCCGGGTGAGCGGCGGGCGGGCGCCGGCCCGGTCGGCGGCGCCGAGTCGAGCGGCCAGGGTGGCCACGGTCGGCGCGTCGAACACTGCGGCCACGGGCACCTGGGCACCGAGCGCGGTGCCCAGGCGGGCCGCGAGCCGGGTCGCCATCAGCGAGTTGCCGCCCAGGGCGAAGAAGTCGTCGTCCAGGCCGGCGCTCGCGCACCCGGTCACCTCGGCGAAGGTCTGGGCGACGAGCTGTTCGACCGCGGTGACCGGGGCGCGGTAGGCGGCCTCGGCGAACTCCGGTTCCGGGAGCCGGGCGCGGTCGACCTTGCCGTTCGCGTTCAGTGGCAGCGCGTCGAGGACGACCAGCGCGGCGGGCACCATGTAGGCGGGCAGTTCGGCGGTGAGCTGGGCGCGCAGCCGGGCTGCCACCGCCTGCTCGTCGCCGGCGGTGAGGTCGGTGACCGCGGCGTAGGCGATCAGGCGGGCGCCGTTGTCCGCGTCGGTACCGGCGACGGCAACGGCGGCGTGCACCTCGGCGCAGCGCAGCAGGGCCGTTTCCACTTCACCGAGTTCGATGCGGAAGCCACCGATCTTGACCTGGAAGTCGGCGCGCGCGAGATATTCGAGGGTGCCGTCGGCGCGCCACCGGACGATGTCGCCGGTGCGATACATCCGGGTTCCGGTGCTGCCCGAGCCGGCGAACGGGTTGGCGACGAAGCGGTCGGCGGTGAGGTCGTGGCGTCCGTGGTAGCCGCGGGCCAGCTGGTCACCGGCCAGGTAGAGCTCACCGGCGACGCCGATCGGCACCGGGCGCAGCCGGGCATCGAGCACGTAGAGCGCGCTGTTCCAGACCGGTGTGCCGATCGGCACGACCTGCGAAACCGACGGTGGCACTTCGTGCTCGGTGATCGACACCGCGGCCTCGGTCGGGCCGTACAGGTTGTGCAGGCGTGCCGTGGTGGTCGCGGCGTGGAACTGGGCGGCGGTGGCGGCGGGCAGTGCTTCCCCGATGGCCAGCACCGCGCGCAGCGACGCCGGCAGCGCGGTGGCGGTGGCGGTGGCGGTGGCGGTGGCGGTGGCGAGGAGCATGCCGAGCAGTGCGGGCACCGCGTGCAGGACGGTGACGCCGTGGGCGGTCATCGTCGCGCGCAACCGGTCCGGGTCACGCTCGTCGCCCGGGCGGGTGACGATCAGCGCACCGCCGGCGGTCAGGGGTGACCAGAACTCCCACACCGACAGGTCGAAGGTGGCGGGGGTCTTCAGCAGGACCCGGTCCGCGCCGGTCATGGTGAAGCGTTCGCGCAACCAGGCCAGCTGGTTGACGATCGCCGCGTGCGGCACGGTGACGCCCTTGGGCAGGCCCGTCGAGCCGGAGGTGAAGATGACGTAGGCGGGGTGCTCGGGCCGCAGCGGCGCGTGCCGCTCGGCATCGGTCACCGTCGCGGCCGAGAGATCGCCGAGCGCGCGGTGATCGAGTTCGAAGACGGGCACGTCCACGGTGATCGGCAGCCCGTCGGCCGCGGTGGTGAGCACACACAGCGGGGCGGCGGTACCGATGATGTGGGTGATCCGGTCGGCCGGGTGGTCGGGGTCGATCGGCACGTAGGCACCGCCTGCCCGCACCACCGCGTGCATGGCGATCACCAGGTCGAGGCCGCGGCGCATGGCCAGCACCACAGTGCGTTCCGGGCCGACGCCCTCGGCGATGAGCAGGCGGGCGACGCGGTTCACCCGGGCGTCGAAGGCCGCGTAGTCGAGCGACTCGCCGGATTCGGCGTCGACGAGGGCGAGGTTGCCGGGCGTGCGGGCGGCCTGGGCGGCGCCGAGGTCGGCGAGCGTGGCCGGGGCGACCGGGTGCGCGGTGGCGTTCCAGGTGTCGAGCAGCAGGGTGCGGTCGGTGCCGAGCAGGTCGAGGTCGCCGACGCGGGAGTGCGGTGCGGCGGTGACGGATTCGAGGACCCGCAGCAGCTGGTCGGCGAACCGTTCGGCGGTCGCGGGCTCGAACAGATCGGTCGCGTAGCCGAGAGTGAGTTCGATGCCCGTGGGCGCGCCGTCGGTCGTGTAGTTGTCCAGGGCGAACAGGTGCAGATCGAATTGCGCGACGCCGGAGTCGAATTCGATGTCGGAGACGGTGAGGCCGGGAAGTTCGAGCCGGCCGCGGTCGTGGTTCTGGAAGGAGTAGCCCACCTGGAACAGCGGGTGCCGCGCGGTGGACCGGGCGGGGTTGAGCACCTCGACGAGCCGTTCGAACGGCACGTCGGCGTGCGAGAACGCGCCGATGTCGGTGGTGCGGGCGGTGGTGAGCAGTTCGGTGAACGGCGCGTCGGCGGTGACCGGGGTGCGCAGTACCAGCGTGTTGACGAACATGCCGATCACTTCGTCGAGTTCGGCTTCGCCACGCCCGGCGTTGGGGGTGCCGACGGCGATGTCGCCGGTGCCGCAGAGCCGGGCCAGCAGGGCGGCGAAGGCGGCGTGGACCACCATGAACAGGGTGGCGCCGTTGCCACGGCCCAGTGCCACCAGGGCGGCGTGCAGCTCGGCGTCGACGGTGCGGCTCACCTTGTCACCGCGCAGTGACTGCCGGGCGGGACGCGGGTGGTCGGTGGGCAGTGCGAGCTGGTCGGGCAGGCCGGCGAGCTGATCGCGCCAGTAGGCGACCTGCTGGGCGGCCACCGAATCCGGGTCCGCCTCGTCACCGAGGAGTTCACGCTGCCACAGCGCGTAGTCGGCGAACTGCACGGCGGGCGGGGTCCAGCCGGGCGCGGTGTCGGCGAGGCGGGCGGTGTAGGCGCGCATCAGGTCGGCGACGAACGGCGCGATCGACGAGCCGTCGGCGGCGATGTGGTGCAGCACGGCGGTGAGCACGAATTCGGTGTCGGCCACCTGGAACAGGCGCATCCGCACCGGGATCTCGGTGGTGACGTCGAAGGTGGTCTCGGCCAGCTCCCGGATCAGCTGCGGCAGTGCGGCTTCGGTGGCCTCGATGGGCAGCAGCGCCGGGATGCTTCCGGACGGCGCCGTCGCGTCGTCGGGCTCCACGGACCCGGACGAGGTGCCGAGGTGCGGGGGCAGCACGGCGATCGCCCGCGCCGCGGGAAGGATCGACTGGACCGGGGCGCCGTCGATCTCGGGGTAGACCGTCCGCAGGGATTCGTGACGGGCCACCACATCCGCCACCGCGTCCCGGAAGGCCGCGACATCGAGTGCGCCGCTGAGGCGCAGGGCGAACGGGATGTTGTAGGCCGCCGAGTCGCGATCGAAGCGGTTGAGGAACCACATGCGCTGCTGGGCCGGTGAGAGCGGCAGCCGCTCGGGGCGGGCGCGACCCACCAGGGCGGGCCGGTCGACCGCGGCTTGGGCGTCGACCACCGCCGCCAGTTCGGCGACGCGCGGTGACTCGAACAGGGTGCGCACACCCACCCGCCGGTCGAGGGCGGCGCCGATGCGGGCGACCGCCTTCGCGGCGAGCAGCGAGCTGCCGCCGAGGGCGAAGAAGTCGTCGTCGGCGCCCACCGGGTGCTCGTCGGCGCCGGTGCGGCCGAGCACCTCGGCGAAGACCGCCGCGATGACTTCTTCGGTCATCGTCGCGGGCTTGCGGTAGACGGTGGTCTCGAAGACCGGGGCCGGCAACGCGGCCCGGTCGAGCTTGCCGTTGACGGTCAGCGGAATCCGCTGCACGGGCACGACCGCCGCCGGGAGCATGTGCTCGGGCAATGTGTGCGCCAGTTCCTGGCGGATGGCCTGGGTATCGACCGGCGTGCTCACGACCAGGTACGCCACGATGCGCGGCTCGTCGACGAGGTCGGTGCGGACCAGGACCGCGACCTCGCGCGGGGCGGCCGAGCTGCGCAACAGCGCGGCCTCGATCTCGCCCAGCTCGATGCGGAAGCCGCGCAGGTTGACCTGCTGGTCGGCGCGACCCAGGTATTCGAGGTCCACCTGTGCCGCACGCTGCTGTGCGCCGGCTGCAACAGGCAGCTCACGGCCGGACACCGTCGGCGCGCCGCGAGTCACCTTCCAGCGGGCCAGGTCGCCGGAGCGGTAGGCCAGCGTGCCGGGCGCACCGTACGGGTCGGCGACGAAGCGGCTCGCGGTGAGAGCGGGACGGTTGAGGTAACCGCGTGCCAATTGCGGCCCGGAGACATAGATCTCGCCGGGCACACCGACCGGAACCGGCCGCAGCCGCGAATCCAGGATGCGCACCGTGAGCCCCGGGATGGCACCGCCGATCACACTGGCCGACCCGGTGTCCGGGGTGATCTCGCGGTAGGAAACGTGCACCGTGGTCTCGGTGATCCCGTACATGTTCACCAGCCGCGGCGCGTCCGGGTAGCGGGCGAACCAGCCTTCCAGCCGTTGCGGTTCCAGTGCTTCGCCACCGAAGATCACGGTGCGCAGCGCGTAGTCGGCGGGTTCGGCGGCCAGGTCGGCCGCGACGAGCTGGTAGAACGCCGACGGTGTCTGGTTGAGCACGGTGACCCGTTCGGCGAGCAGCAGCGCGCGGAACTGCTCGGGCGAGCGGGAGGTGAAGTAGTCGACCAGCACCACCGACGCACCGTGCAGCAGCGCACCCCACAGTTCCCACACCGAGAAGTCGAAGGCGTAGGAGTGGAACATCGTCCATACGTCCGACGGCCCGAATCCGCACCGCTGCGCGGTGTTGTCGAGCAGCGCCAGCACGTTCGTGTGCGGAACGACCACGCCCTTGGGGCGACCGGTGGAGCCGGAGGTGTAGATGACGTACGCGGTGTGCGCTGGGGCGAGCGGGGCGCGGCGGTCGGTGTCGGTGAGCGGGTCGGCGGCGAAGTCGCTCAAGTTGCCGCAGGCCGGGTCGATCACCGGTCCGCCGAACCAGTCGCGTGGCAGGCCGGTGTCGCGATTGGTGATGGCACACAGCGGCCGGGCGTCGTCGATGACGTATTCGATGCGGTCGGCGGGGTAGTTCGGGTCGATCGGCAGGTAGCCGCCGCCCGCCTTGAGCACCGCGAGCAGCGCGACCGCCAGCTCCACCGAACGCGGCAACGCCACCGCCACCAGCGCCTCCGGGCCCACCCCGGCGCGCACCAGGCGGCGGGCCAGCCGGTTGGACCAGGCGTCGAGGTCACCGTAGGTGAGTGTGCTGTCGCCGGCCTTCACCGCGACGGCGTCCGGGTCGATGGCGGCGGCGCGGGCGAACCGGGCGACCATGGTCTCGGCGCCGGTGGTCACCGAGGTGGCGGTGGTGGCCCAGTCGTGCAGGGTGCGCTGCTGCTCTTCGGCGCTGAGCAACTGGATGTCGCCGACCACCACGGTCGGGTCGGCGACCACGGCGGCCAGCACCTGGGTGAACCGGCGCGCCAGCACGGTGATCGTGCTCGGGTCGAACAGGTCGGTGGCGTAGCCGATTTCGATGGACATGCCGTCGGCGCGGCCGTCGATGTCGTCGGACTCGCGGAGGGTGAACTGGAGGTCGAACTTGGCGACGGTGGCATCGAAATCGACGGGCGTCACCCGCAACCCGGCTGTTTCCAGGGCGGGCACGGTGAAGTTCTGCAACACCAGGGCCACCTGGAACAGGGGGTGGCGATCACGTGCCCGCGCCGGGGCCACGGCCTCGACGACCTGTTCGAAGGGGAGGTCGGCGTGTGACAACGCGTCCAGGTCGCCCGCGCGCACCGCGTCGAGGGTGGTTTCGAACTCGGCGCGTGGGTCGATCTGGGTGCGCAGCACCAGGGTGTTGACGAACATGCCGATCAGGCCGTCGAGCGCGGCCTCGCCGCGGCCAGCGACCGGCGTGCCGATGGCGATGTCGCCGCTGCCCGACAGGCGCGCCAGCAGCACGGCCAGCGCGGCGTGCACGGTGCTGAACAGGGTGGACTCGTGCTTGCGGGCCAGCTCGCGCAGTTCACTGTGCAGATCGGAGTCGATGTGGAAGCGGTGCACACCGCCGCGGAAGCTCGTTTCGGCGGGCCGCGGGTGGTCGACGGGCAGGGCCAGCCGCTCGGGCAGACCGGCCAGGCCACGGCGCCAGAAGGCCAGCTGGGTGTGGGCGAGCGAAGCGGTGTCGGCGGGATCGCCGAGGTTCTCGTCCTGCCAGCGGGCGTAGTCGGCGTACTGGATCGGCAGTGGAGCCCAGGTGGGGGCGCCACCGGCGCGGCGGGCGGTGTAGGCGGTCATCAGGTCGGTGGCCAGTGGGCCGAGGGAGAAGCCGTCGGCGGCGATGTGGTGCACGACCAGCACGAGCACGTGGTCGGCGCCCACCGCGAACAGGTTCGCGCGCACCGGAACCTCAGTGGTGAGGTCGAATCGCACTGCGGCACACCACAACAGTCGCGCGGGCAGTTCGGCTTCGGTGATCGGCTCGGATCGCAGGGCGAGGTCCGTGGTGTCCGCGATCAGCTGCTCGGGTCCGTCAGGGCCCTCCGGGTAGCTGGTACGCAGGGTTTCGTGCCGGTCGAGGACGTCGGCCAGGGCCGCCTCGAGTGCGGGGCGGTCGAGGTCGCCGGTGAGGCGCAGGGCCACCGGAATGTTGTCGACGGCGTCGCCGGGGCCCTCGGCGTCGGCGAGGTAGCGGTTGAGGAACCACATGCGGCGCTGGGCGGGCGAGAGCGGAATGTGCTGCGGGCGTTCGCGAGCGGTGAGTTCGCGCCGGGCACCGGTGCCGCGCAGGGTGGCGCAGCGTTCGGCGAGGGCGTGCACGGTGGCTGCGTCGAACAGCAGGCGCACCGGCACCTGGGTGTCGAGGGCGGCGCCGAGGCGGGCCACGACCTGGGTGGCGTTGAGCGAATTACCGCCGAGTGCGAAGAAGTCGTCGTCGAGGCCGACTTCGCGGGTGGCCGGGAAACCGAGCACCTGGGCGAAGGTGGCGGCCACGATCCGCTCCACCTCGGTGCCCGGGGCACGGAATACCGCGGCCTCGAACACCGGCGCCGGCAGTGCTTTCCGGTCGAGCTTGCCCGACGAGTTGAGCGGGAACTCCGCGAGCACGACGAACGCCGACGGGACCATGTAGGCGGGCAGGGTGCGGGCGAGCGCCGCCCGCAGCGCGTTCTCGTCGATCTCCTCGGCCGCGACGAGGTAGGCGACCAGCGCGTCGTCGCGGACCACGACCGCCGCCTGCGCCACCTCGGCCCGCGCGGTCAGCACGACCTCGACCTCGCCGAGTTCGATACGCAGACCGCGCAGCTTCACCTGGGAGTCGGTGCGGCCCAGGTAGTTCAGTTCGCCGTCGGCAGTCCAGGTCACCAGGTCGCCGGTGCGGTACATGCGCTCGCCGGCAGCGGAGACGGTGGCCGAGCGTGCCCCCGCGGCGTCTCCGGCGAACGGGTTGGCCACGAACCGGTCGGCGGTCAAGTCGGGGCGGCCCGCGTAGCCGCGAGCCAACTGGGCGCCCGCGAGGTAGAGCTCACCGGCGACACCGGCCGGAACCGGACGCAGGTTCGCGTCCAGGACGTACACCTGGGTGTTGTGGACCGGGACACCGATCGGCACGGTGCTGACATCGGCGTCGCTCACCTCGTGGTGGGTCACGTCGACCGCGGCCTCGGTGGGGCCGTACAGGTTGTGCACAGCTGTCCCCGTGAGCCGGCGCAGCAGTTGGGCCGACGCGGGCGGCAGCGCCTCACCGGAGGCGAACACCAACCGCAGTGACGCGCAACGCGTCTGCGGGGAGTCGTCGAGAGCGGTGACGAACACCGACAGCATCGACGGCACGAAGTGGGCCACGGTGACCGCTTCGGCCTCGATCAGCTCGGCGAGATACCCCGGATCGCGGTGGCCGTCGGGGGCGGCCAGGACCAAGCGCGCGCCGGACTGCAACGGCCAGAAGAACTCCCACACCGACACGTCGAAGGTGGCGGGCGTCTTCTGGAGCACGGTGTCGTCCGGGGTGAGCCGGTAGGCGTCCTGCATCCACACCAGCCGGTTCACGATCGCGGTGTGCGACACCACGACGCCCTTGGGCTCGCCCGTGGACCCGGAGGTGAAGATCAGGTAGGCGGGTGCGGCCGGGGTCAGCGTGGCCAGTCGGTCGGCGTCGGTGACCGGTTCGGGCGAGTAGTCGGTGGTATCGAGCTGTTCGAGGTCGAGGATCGCGAGTTTGCCGGTGCCGGCCGGGAGGTCGATGTCGTCGGTCGCGCGGGTGAGTACACACACCGGGTCGGCGGTGTCGAGTACCCGGGCGATGCGCTCGGCGGGATGCTCGGGGTCCAGCGGCACGTAGGCGCCGCCCGCGGCCAGGACCGCGTACATGGCGACGACCAGATCGGTCGAACGGTGCATGCCCAGCGCGACGGTGCGCTCGGGGCGTACCCCGATGGAGATCAGCAGGCGCGCCAGCCGGTGTACGCGGGCGGCGAACTCGGCGTAGGTGAGCGATTCGCCCTCGCAGGTCACCGCGAGCGCATCAGGTGTGCGGGCGGCTCGCTCGGCGAACAACGAGACCAGTGTCGCGTGCGGGTCGACCGGGGCCGCGGTGGCGTTCCAGCTCTCGAGCAACTGGGTGCGCTCCGCGGCGCCGAGCAGGTCGATGTCGCCGATCACGACGCTGGGATCGGCGCTCACCGCATCCAGCATCCGCAGCAGGCGGGTGCTGAAATCTGTGATGGTCTGCGCGTCGAACAGCTCGGTGGCGTACTCGAAGCGGGCGAGCAGGCCGTCGGTGGTCTCGCGCAGTGTCAGCTGCAGGTCGAACTTCGCCGACCGGGGGTCGATCTCGATTTCCGTGGCGGTCAGGCCCGCCAGTTCGAGTTCGGTCCGCGAGGTGTTCTGGAAGTCGAGCATCACCTGGAACAGGGGGTGCCGGGCGGTCGAACGTTCCGGGTTGAGGGCCTCGACGAGCCGGTCGAAGGTGACCTCGCTGTGGGCCAGGGCCCGCAGGTCGGTGTCGCGGACGGTGCCGACGAATTCGGCGAAGGTGGTGTGCACGGGGATCTCGGTGCGCAGCACCACAGTGTTGACGAACATGCCGACGAGCTGGTCGATGGCCTGATCACCGCGCCCGGCGACCGGGGTGCCGATGGCGATGTCGTGGTGGCCCGAGAGCTTCGACAGGGTGGCGGCGAAAGCGGCGTGCAGGACCATGAACAGCGAGGCATTGGTCTCGGTGGCCAGTGCGCGCAGGCGGTCGGTGATCGCCGCGGGCACCGAGAAGGCATGCCGCGCACCGCGACCCGATGCCACGGCGGGCCGGGGGTGGGTGGTCGGGAGGGCGAGCAGGTCGGGCAGGCCGGCGAGTTCGGTGGTCCAGAAGCGGATCTGCTGGGCCATCGGCGAATCCGGGTCGTCCTCGGCGCCTAGCGCCGCACGCTGCCACAGGGCGAAATCGGCGTACTGCACCGGCAGCGGGGGCCACTGCGGGTCGAGGCCGGCGCGGTGAGCGGCGTAGGCGACCATCACGTCGCGGGTCAGCGGCGCCACCGACCAGCCGTCGGCGGCGATGTGGTGCAGCACCAGCACCAGCACGTGTTCGTCGGTGGCGGTGCGCAGCAGGTGCAGGCGCACCGGCGGTTCCCGGTCGACCGCGAACGGCATCGCGGCCAGGTCCCGGATCCGGTCGTCGAGGCCCGCCGGGTCGATCGGTTCGGGATCGAGGGTGATGGTGAGCTGTTCGGCGGCGAGGATCTGCTGGTAGGGAATGCCGTCGACGGCCGGGTAGCGGGTGCGCAGGGCCTCGTGCCTGGCGAAGACCGCGGCGACGGCGGCGCGCATCGCGGCCTGATCGATGGTGCCGGTCAGACGGATGGCGGCGGCGATGTTGTCGGCCACCGAGTCGGCGTCGAACTGGTTGAGGAACCACATGCGCTGCTGGGCGTAGGACAGCGGGATCCGTTGCGGGCGTTCGCCCGCCACCAGGGGTGGGGTGGTCACGGCCACCGGTTCGGTGCCGAGCCGAGCGGCGAGCGCGGCGACCGTGGGCGCCTCGAACATCGTCTTGAGCGCGACCGTGACACCGAGTGCGGCACCCAGCCGCGACGCCACCTGGGTCGCGACCAGGGAGTTGCCGCCGAGGGCGAAGAAGTCGTCATCAGCGCCGACCCGCGCCACCCCGAGCACCTCGCCGAACACCGCGGCCACCACGGACTCCGGGCCGGCGGCCGGGGCCCGGAAGGCGCGCGCGGCGAACACCGGTTCGGGCAGGGCGCGGCGGTCGAGCTTGCCGTTGGGAGTCAGCGGCAGGGCGTCGAGCACCACGAACGCCGAGGGCACCATGTGGGCGGCGAGCGTGCCACGCAGCATGGTGGCGATCTCGTCGAGGTCGATGCCCTGGGTGCGGTGCTCGGCACCGACGCGAGCGGCAGCGGCCGTGGCGTCGGCGTCCACTATGGACGTGGCGCGGTCATCAGCCTGCGCCATGGACGTGGTGCGGTCATCAGCCGGCACCGCGATCATGGGGCAGCCATCGGCCTGCGCCGAGGTCGTGGCGCGGGCATCGGCCTGAATCCCGGGCTCAAGACGGTCACCGACCTGTGCGGAGGACATGGCGCGGTCATCAGCTCCCACCGCGGACGCGGCGGGGCTGTCGACAGTGTGTGCCGCCGTGGCGCTGGGGACGAGGTAGGCGACGAGTTGGTCGCCGCGGTGGGTATCGGGGCGGACCAGGGCGACGGCGTGGCGGACGGCGGGATGGGACAGCAGGGCGGATTCGATCTCGCCGAGTTCGATGCGGAAGCCGCGCAGCTTCACCTGGTCGTCGTTGCGGCCCAGGTATTCCAGGGTCCCCTCGGCGCTCCAGCGAACCAGGTCGCCGGTGCGGTACATGCGCGTTCCGGGCTCCCAGGGGCACGCCACGAAGCGGGACGCGGTGAGGGCCGCGCGGCCACGGTAGCCACGGGCCACCTGCGCGCCGGCCACGTACAGTTCACCGGCCACGCCGACGGGTACCGGCTGTAGCCGGGCGTCGAGCACCCATTCGGCGATGCCGCGCAGTGGTGTGCCGAGGGTCGGTGGCGCGCCCGCGGTGAGGGGGGCGCTGATGTTGGTGGCGACCGTCGTCTCGGACGGTCCGTAGGCGTTCACGAAGGCGCGGCGAGTGGGGCCGGTGGTCCAGCGGGCGACCAGCTCGGGCGGGCAGGCTTCGCCGCCGACCATCACCATGCGCAGGTCGTGGAGGCGGTCGGGGTCGAGCACGGCCAACCGCGACGGTGTCATCAGGGCGTGGGTCACGCGCTGGGCCGAGAGCAGCTGTGCGAGTTCGTCGCCCACGTGCTGTCCGGGCGGGGCGATCACCAGGGTGGCGGCGGAGTTCACCGCGAGCAGGAACTCCATCACCGAGATGTCGAACGACGGTGACCCGACCTGCAGCACCCGGGCATCGGCGGAACCGAACATCCGCTCGGTTTCCTCGGCGGCGAAACCGGCGATGCCCGACTGCGACACCAGCACACCCTTGGGCAGACCGGTGGAACCGGAGGTGTAGATGACGTAGGCGAGATGCTGGGCGCGCAGCGGGCGCAGCCGGTCGTGGTCGGTGACCGAATCGCCGGAGCGCCAGGCGCATTCGGCCATCAGTTTGAGCTCGTCGACCGCCAGCCACTCGATGGCGCCGGGCAGTGCCCCCTGCACCGAGACCATCGTGAGTCCCAGTCGCGCGCCGGAGTCGGTCACCATGTGGGTGATCCGGTCGAGCGGGTAGCTCGGGTCGACGGGCAGCCAGGCGGCGCCGGACTTGGCGATCGCCCAGACCGCCAGGACCGCCTCGACACAGCGGGGCAGACCGACCGCCACCACATCGTCGGGGCCGGCACCGGCATCGATGAGGACCCGGGCCAGCCGTGAGGACGCCCGGTCCAGCTCCCGGTAGGTGAGGCCGCGCGCGCCGTCAGTGACCGCAACCCGGTCCGGGTCGGCCGCGACCGCGGCGGCCAGCAGGTCCGGGAGCAGGCCGGTGGCCGATACCGGCGCGCCGCGCCGGCCGGTGAGGGCGGCGCGTTCGGTCACCGACAGCAGCGCCAGGTCACCGACCGCGGTGTCGGGCGCGGCGACGGCCGCGGTCAGCACGCGCACGAAACGCGCGCCCAGGTCGCGCACATCGGCTTCGTCGAAGAGGTCGGTGGCGTAGAGGGCGACGGCTTCGATGCCCGCGGGTTCGCCGGTGGTGCCGCGCTTCTCGGCGAGGGTGAGTTGCAGGTCGAACTTGGTGCTGTCGAGTTCGATCTCGTGCACCGTCACCGGGGAGCCGGCCAGTTCGAAGGTGGTGTCGAGGTCGGCCTGGAAGTTCAGCGCCACCTGGAACAGGGGGTGGCGGGCTGAGGAGCGAGCCGGGTTCACCACATCGACCAGGCGGTCGAACGGGACGGTGGCGTGGGCGAAGGCGGCGAGGTCGGTTTCGCGGGTGTGTTCGAGTGCGGCGGCGAAGCTCGCGGCCGGGTCGATCTCGGTCCGCAGCACCAGGGTGTTGACGAACATGCCGATCAGGTCGTCGATGGCCCGGTCACCACGGCCGGCGACGCCGGTGCCGATGGCGATGTCGGTGGTGCCGGACAGTCGCGCCAGCAGCACCGCGAGTGCGGTGTGCAGCACCATGAACAGCGAAGCCCCGGCCTGCTGGGCCAGTTCGGCCAGTTGCCGGTGCAGGTCGGCGTCGATGGTGAAGGCGGTGCGTGCTCCGCGCATGCTGGGCCGCACCGGCCGCTGCCGGGCGGCGGGAAGCTCGAGCTGATCGGGCAGACCCACCAGAGTCCGCTCCCAGAAGGCGATTTCGCGCGCGGCCAACGACTGCGGATCGGTTTCGGCGCCGAGCAGTTCGCGCTGCCAGAGGGCGTAGTCGGCGTACTGCACGGCCAGCGGCGACCAGCCGGGTGCGGTGCCGCCGGTGACCGCGCGGTAGGCGGTGAGCACATCGCGCACCAGCACCTGCAGCGAAACCCCGTCTGCCGCGATGTGATGCAGAACCACCGCGAGCACACACTCGCCCGCCGCGGGCCCACCCTCGACAACGAAGATGCGGGCACGGAAGGGCGGTTCGTGTTCGAGGTCGAAGCCGGTGCGAGCGAATCGGGACAGGACGTGGTCGAGGTCGGCGGCCGGGACCCCGGTGGGTTCGCCGATCCGGACCAGGCCGGGTTCACCGATCACCTGTTCGGCCACTTCGCCGCCGGGGATGTCGACCGCGGGGAACACGGTGCGCAGCGCTTCGTGCCGGTCGACGACCGCGGTCAGGGCGGTGGTCAAGGCGGCCAGGTCGGCGGTGCCGTGCAGGCGGACCGCGAAGGGCATGTTGTAGCCGGGGGCGGTGGGATCGAAACGATTGAGGAACCAGATACGTTGCTGAGCAGGTGAGAGCGGGATACGGGCGGGGCGGGGACGGGCGGCGAGCACCGGCAGCTGGGCCGAGACACCGGTGTCGGCGCGTTCGGTGATCAGCGCGGCCAGGCGGGCCACGGTGGTGGCCCCGAACAGGTCGCGGACCCCGAGCGGGCAACCGAGGTCGGCGCCGAGGCGGGCCGCCACCTGGGTGGCGACCAAGCTGTTGCCGCCGAGGGCGAAGAAGTCGTCGTCGCGGCCGATCCGGTCGGTGCCGAGCACCTCACCGAACACCCGGGCCACTGTCTGCTCCACCGGCCCCTCGGGCGCGGTGTAGGCGACGGTGTTGCGCGCGGGGGCGGGCAGCGCCTTGCGGTCGAGCTTGCCCGACGCGTTCACCGGCAGCGCGTCGAGCAGCACGAACGCGGCGGGCACCATGTACCCGGGCAGTGCCCGCAAGGCCGCTTCGCGGAGCTGGTCCACCGCCACCGCACCCGGTTCGGCGAGCACCAGGTAGGCGACGAGCTGTTCGCCGACGCCGGCGTCGTCACGCACCACGACCACCGCGCGCGCCACGGCCTCGACACTTTCGAGCACGGCTTCGATCTCGCCGAGCTCGATCCGCAGACCGCGCAACTTCACCTGGAAGTCGGTGCGGCCCAAGTATTCCAGTTCGCCGTGGGTGGTCCACCGCACCAGGTCACCGGTGCGGTACATCCGTTCGCCCGTCGCACCGGCACCGGCGACGAAGCGGCTCGCGGTGAGCTCGGGGCGGTCGACGTAACCCCGGGCGAGCTGTACCCCCGACAGATACAGCTCACCCGGAGCCCCGACCGGCACCGGCCGCAGCCGTGAGTCGAGAACATGGAGCCGGGTGTTGAACACCGGCGCGCCGATCGGCACCGTCACCCGGTCGGCGTCGCACACCTCGTGGAAGGTGACGTCGACGGCGGCTTCGGTGGGGCCGTAGAGATTATGCATCCGCGCGCCGGTGAGCACACGCAGCCGCTGGGCCAGCGCCGCGGGCAGTGCCTCACCGGAGGCGAACACCAGCCGCAGCGGGCCGCGCGCGGCGATCTCCTGCTGGGCGAGGAACGCTTCGAGCATCGACGGCACGAAATGCGCGACGGTGACGTCGTTTTCGGTGATCACCCGGCGCAGGTAGGCGGGATCGCGGTGGCCGTCGGGCTCGGCGAGCAACAGGGTGGCGCCGATCTGCAAGGGCCAGAAGAACTCCCACACCGACACGTCGAAGGTCATCGGCGTCTTCTGCAACACCACGTCCACACCGTGCAGCCGGTAGGTCTGTTGCATCCACACCAGCCGGTTGACGATCGCGGCGTGCTCCACGGCCACGCCCTTGGGCAGGCCGGTGGAGCCGGAGGTGAAGATGACGTAGGCGGGGTGACCGGGGCGCAACGGCATGGTCCGCTCCGCATCGGTGACGGGGTCGTCGGCGTAGCCGTGCAGCTCGAGGTCGTCGACGGCGAGCACCGGGACATGCGCGTGGAGCAACGCCGCGTCGCCGGTGGTGGTCAGGACCGCGGCGGGCGCGGCGGTGGCGAGGATGTGCGCGATGCGCTCGGCCGGGTGGTCCGGATCGATCGGCACGTAGGCGCCACCGGCGGCGAGCACCGCGTACATGGCGACGACGAGGTCCGGGGATCGCCGGATACTCAGCGCCACCAGCGATTCCGGCCCGATGCCGTCGGCGCGCAGCCGCCGGGCCAGCTGGTTGGCACGCTGGGACAGCTGACGATAGGTCAGCGCGCCGGGCGCACCGGCCATCCGCACCGCGACCGCGTCGGGTGTGCGCGCCACCTGGGCTTCGAACATCGCGGGCAGGGTGGCTACCGGCACCGATCGCTCGGCCAGCGTGGCCGCGACGTCGAACTCGGTGGCGTTCCAGATCCCGGTGCTCACCTGCAGTTCCAGTTCGGTGGCCACATCGATCGCACCGAGTGGGGTGGCGAGGTCGGCCGCGGCCAGGCGCTCGAGGAAGCGCAGGAACCGGCTGTGGTGGCGGGCGAGGGTGTCGGCGTCGTAGAGGTGCGGGTTGGCTTCGAAGTCGACGTGTACGCGGTCGTGATCGCCGTAGTAGACGTTGAGGCTCAGATCCTCGATCGGGCCGGTGGACAGCACCCGGTAGCGGCCGGTGGTGTTGCCGAGGGTGAGGCTGGTGCGGAACAGCATGAAGTTGGCGAGCGGACCGAACAGCGCGCGCCGGGCCGGGCGGCCGTCGT
This sequence comes from Nocardia halotolerans, assembly GCF_042650145.1. Classification (NCBI taxonomy): domain Bacteria; kingdom Bacillati; phylum Actinomycetota; class Actinomycetes; order Mycobacteriales; family Nocardiaceae; genus Nocardia; species Nocardia halotolerans. The sequence continues at coordinate 1,345,781 of NZ_JBHSDL010000014.1, forward strand.
CCTCGGCGTCGCGGCGGATGTCCTCGGCGCGGTAGCGCTGATGCCGCAGGGCGCCGGCCACCTCCACCCGTGCCGCCCGCAACAGTTCACCCCAGGTGGTGGCCGCGCCGGCCGCACCGGTGGGCAGGCGCAGCGGAACGATATTGGACAGCATGCCCGCCGAACGTCGCATGACGGCCGTGGTGCGGGCGGTGACGGGCAGGCTCAGCACCGCGTCGGGGCGGTCGGTGAGCCGGCCCAGGTAGGCGGCGAAGGCGGCGAGCAGCACTGCAGAGATGGCCGAATCATCGCTGGCGGCAATGGTTTCGAGGCGGTCGACGAGCTTGTCGGTGAGCCGGCCGCCGGTGACCAGATTGATCGCCGAACGTGGGGCGGTGCGGCTGTCGAGGGCAGTCGGGCTGTCGAGTCCGGCGATGCGCTGGGCCCAGTGGGCACGGTCGGTGGCGAAGCGGGTGCTCTCGCGGTAGCGCTGCTCGCCTGCGACCAGTTCGGCCAGTGCGCCGGGCACGATCTGGCGGGCGGTGGTGTCGAGCATCCGCGCGGTGTAGAGCTCGGCGATGCGCTGGGACAGGGTGAACGCGCCGTAACCGTCGAGCACGATGTGGTGTCCGCGCAGGTACCAGAACCAGCGCTGCTCGGCCACCCGCAGCACCGCGCCCGCCACCAGGCGATCGGTGAGCAGATCGATCGGGGCGCCGAATTCGGCGCGCATCCATTCCTGGGCCGCGGCGACCGGGTCGTCGTGGTGGCGCAGGTCGATCAGCGGCAGTTCGCGTTCGATCCCGATCTCGTGGTCGACGACCTGGTACGGCACGCCGTCGGCTTCGCCGATGCGCACCAGCGGCGATCCGTAGGCGTGTGCGGCTTCGGCGGTAACTTGTTGCAGCACATCGGCATCCAGCTCACCGGTGATGTCCACGTACTGGGCGATGGTGATCGGGACGTCGGGGTCGAGCAGCTGCGCGTACCAGACACCCAGCTGGGCGGGGGTCAGCGGGAACGGCGCACCGGCACCGTCGATCTCCTGCGGTCGCGCACTGAACCCACCCAACTCCGTACCGTGCACCAGAGCCTCCTCGTATCGCGAAAAAAACAGCAGTCCGAACTTCTTTCGGGCACCACAAAGACACCTGCAGTGCTCTGTGAGCCGAGAGATTCGGCATGAACGCGGTGGGCGCATCGCCGCACCAGCGCAAGATCCCCGACAGATCATGTGGACGAGATCGGCGGACCGGGTGGCCGCCGGCGCGACAGACCGTGTGTCTGTCGCGAGATGCCTAGCTGTTGATCGTTCCTCCAAATGTCACCTATGTCACATGGAGCCTGTCCATGCAGTGCCGACACTAGGCGCTCAGTTAATAAAAAGAAACTTTTTCCGGTAAAAAAATCGGACGAACGACCAGTCCGTTCCCAGAGGTTCCCACGACCAGGGCGTGGGTGTGTGCTCCAACACATCCGACCCGTATGTGTGAGCTACCACACTTTCAGAACCGCAGACTATGAGCCGAAACGTTGCATCTGCGTTGCATCGGCACCCAAGCGCCGGTCGAGCACGCGAATCTTGGCTTCGATCTGCGCATACAGGGGCGAATCGCGGTCGACCGTGGCACGGTAGGCCGCCCACGCGGCCGCGTCGTCGCGGCCTTCCTGACACGCGGTCCACCGCCGCAGCACGGCCGGCTCGGCCGAAGCGAGCACGGCGGTCCGCAGACGCACCCGGAGCTCGTCGCGGATGTCGCAGATACCCGGCGCCGAGGAGCGCGGCAGCACCGGACCGGCATAGAGTCGTAATGCGGATTCGGTATCACCGGAATCCAATGCCGCCCGCAGGGCCTCCACATCGGTTGCGACATGTACCTGGAGACGGTATGGGCGCGAACCCACGACGGCCGCGCCGACCACCGACCGCAATCGCGACATCGCCGCGCGGATCGTGCCGTTGTCCAGATCGGTGTCGTCGAGCAGCAGCGCCAGATGATCGGCGCCGAGACCTTCGGGATGTTCGGTGAGCAACAGCAGGATCTCGGCATGGCGCTGCGACAGCGGCACCCGCTCCCCCGCCACGCTCAGCTGCGGCTGTCCGAGGCCGAGCACCTCGAGACCGAGGGTGGCCTGCTCGGTTTCGGCGGCATGGTCCACCGCGGGCACCGAGGCCGAGCTACCGCGCCCGGCGCGCATCGCCCGCAGCACCAGGTCCATCTCGGCGGCGGTGGCCGCGGCCTTGACCAACGCGAGGATCTCCGGCTTGGCCACCCGCATCCCGCCGGCAATCATCAGCACGCCGATCAGCCGCCCGTCCGGCTCGTGCACCGGGGCCGCGGCGCCGGTGATCTGATGCATCCGATGCAGGAAATGTTCGGGGCCGTGCACCCAGGTCGCGCGACCGGTGCGCACCACCAGGCCCACGGCGTTGGTGCCGATCCGGCGCTCGCTGAGATCGTCACCCTCGCGCACGCCGATCCGGGCGACGGCGTCGATCTGCTCGGGATGGCCGTGCACCGACAGCACCCGGCCGAACTGGTCGGCCACGGTGACGATCAATCCGGCTCGCGCCGCGTCCTGGACCAGCAGTTTGTCGATCAGCGGCATGAGTACCGCCAGCGGATGGGCATCGCGATAACGCACCAGGTCGGCACCGCGCAGACCGCGACTGTCGAGCACATCGGTCGGATCCACTCCGCCGCGCACGCTGCGTAACCAGGACTCGAGAACGAGCGGACGCAACAGACCGGCCAGCTGGGTCAGCTGTTCACCACCGGCACTGAGAAAACCATGGGCCTGTGCGGCATAGGCTTCCAGAGCTCCGAGCTGTGCGCCCGTCTCCGCCGCCTGCCGTGGGGGCCGCCCACCTGCAAGATTGCTGACCATTTGCCTTTCTTTCCCGCTACAAACTGTACCGGCCAGTTATCGGCCGAATCGCCAGAAGTGCAGGGTTTGTCCCGCAGGTCACATCGAGGTCCGAAACAGTGCTCGGTCACACGACCATATAGTCCGCTATTGCTGCGGCGAGTATCATCACCGCGGCCTGCGGGCCGCGGCGCAGCGGTACCGGCACGATCGAGAGGTCGGCGACCACCAAACCGTCGATGCCGTGCACCCGCCCGTATTCGTCGACCACAGCGCGCTCGTCGGTCGCCGCGCCCATCCGGCAGGTCCCCGAAAGATGCTGGGAAGTGCTCAGGTGCGCCCGCAGCCACGCCTCATCGACCGGGCCGAGCCGCCTGCCCAGGATTTGCGCCGCGATGTCCACACCGTCACGCAACGCTGCCCGATCCGGCGATCGGCGCAGATATCCCTGGTCGATGTGCGGCGGCACGGACGCCTCGGGGGCGCGCAACGTCAACTCGCCCGCGGCCACCGGGTGCATCAACGCCACCCCGAGCCGGCGCAGTCCCGCGGTGAACTGGGGGGTGTAGGGACGCAATTCGAGGTCGGCCAGTTCCAGGACGTACTCGAGCGCGACCGCCGGGCGGCCCGGCTCGCCGGGGTATTCGATGCCGATCTCCGGGTGGTCGGTGCACCACGCACCCACGGGAGCGGGGCGCACGACCGGGATCCCGAGGGCCCGCAACTGGGCTTCGGGTCCGATTCCGGAACGCAGCAGCAGCGCCGCCGACTCCACCGCGCCCGCGCAGAGCACCACCTGATCGGCCCGGCTGGTCCCGCGTTCCGCACCGCGCGTCCACTCCACACCCACCACGCGAGTACCACGCCACAACAGCCGGGTCACCGTCGTCTCACCGGTCACCGTCAGGTTCGGCCGGGCGGCGGCCGGATACAGATGGGTGACCGCGGGCCCGGCCCGGCGACCACCCGAGATCGTCAAGGGCACGCGCCCGAAACCTTCGGCAGCACCGGAGCCGGCATTGAGATCGGTGAGTTCGGTGAACCCCGCCGCCGCGCACCGGGCCGCGAACGCCACGCTGACCGGCGCCGGATCGGCGGTACGCGAGACCGGGACGGGGCCGCTGTCACCGTGGTCCGGGCCGGCGCCGAAGTCGAGATCGTTCTCCAGGCCGCGAAAGACCGGGAGCACCGCGTCGAAGGACCATCGGCGACCGGCCGCGGCGCTCCACGCGACGAAGTCGGCGGCGGGCGGACGCAGGAAGTAACTGCCGTTGATCGCGCCCGAGCCGCCGGCCAGTCTGCCGCGCACCAGGTTCCCCGGATAGCGCCACACCACCTCGGAGTCCGGGCCGACGGGCAGGTGGGCGGGGTCGCGCAAGGCGGCAGGCATCGCCGACAGCGCGGGCCAGACGGGCCCGGCCTCGAGCACGCGCACGGTGCGCGCCGGGTCGGCACTGAGCCGGGCCGCCAGCACACAGCCCGCCGACCCGGCGCCGACGATCAGCGTGCCCGCCACCTCGAACTCAGCGGCGCGGGACGTGTGGCTTGAGCGCTTCGAAGCTGCGGGCCCGGATCACACCGAGCCACAGGCCGGACCCGTAGGCCACATCGTCGACCCGCTTGTAGGCCACATAGCGCAGCGGGTCGAGCCCACCGGAATCGCGATGGGTGAACCAGTCGGCCAGCCCGTCGGCCAGCGCCATGGTGACCGCGAGCTTCCTGATCCGGCCCGACAGCAGCACCGCGAGCAGCGTCACCGGCCAATAATCCCGGCACATCGCCGAGGTCAACCGCCAGATCCCCGCGAAGAAACCACGCGCCAGATACACCGCGGCGATGCGGGTGGGATTGTCCAGTTCAGCGAACACCCGCCGCATCCGCACAAGAGCGGTCACCAGCGTGATCAGCCCACCGAACACACCCCACTTCGACAGCGTGGCGAACAGCAGACTCGCCAGCACCGTCCAGGTGGGCACCGACAGCGGCGAGACCATGCCCGCGTGCCGTTTACCCAGCGGTGCGGCACCCGTGCCGTAGAACAGCTTTCGCGCGAACCAGGCGCGGAAGGCAACCCGATGGTCGTGGGCCACGTGGGCGGCGGGCTCGTAACGCAGTCGCCAGCCGGCCCGTTCGAGCCGCCAGCACAGGTCGACGTCCTCGGCGACCTGCATCGATTCGTCGAACCCGCCCTCACTGAGCAGGGCCGCCCGCCGCGCCAGCAGGGCCGCACTCGGCACGTAGGACACCACACCGCGCGCGTGCACCGCGGACTCGCGCCTGCCCAGGTCGAGCGAGGATCGGGTGTGCTCGTAGCGGGCCAGCGCGTTCGACGCCTTGTCCAGCGCGACGATGCGCGGCGCGACCAGCGCGACCTGCGGATCACTGAAGTGGCCGAGCATCACCTCGAGCCAACCGCTGCGCGGCACCACATCGGAATCGAGGAACGCGACGAAGCCCGTCGACGCCGCCCGTAATCCGGCATTGCGGGCGGCCGCCGGGCCGAGCGGGCGCTCGTGGCGCAGCACCGTCACCTGGCCGCGGCCCGGTCGTGGTGGGATGCGCACCGGCTCGTCGGAACCGTCGTCGACGACGATCACGTTGTGCCCGCGCAGCGAGCCGAGCAGCCGGAGGAGCCCGTCGGCGTTGTTGTAGAGCGGGATGACGACGGTGACCTCGTCGGGCGAAGGCAGCAGCCGTGGCCGCGGGTTGGCCACCCCGGAATCGAGCAGCCGGCGGGCGACGATCGCGGACTTGGAGTCGGTCACCTCGAGGTACCCGTCGCCGATCAGCTCGGCGGCCTCCGGGGCCAGGCGCAGCATCCGCGCGGGCGATCCACCGATCAGGATCCGGCCACCGGAAAACGCGCGCACCCGTGGATCGATCCGTACCCCGAAGCCGTCGGGCAGACGATCATGGCGCATTCCTCGCATGCTATGCGCAGTTGGCCTGTCAGACATCATCACCCCAGAAAAAAGGAGGAAAGTCCGCCTGAAATGCCGCCACGATCGACGTCGTACCGGGGGCGGCAAGATCGGCAGCGCACTTGCGGCAACCCCCGGACCGACTCAGCCGAGCGGACTCTCGTTACACGCCTTGGCCGGTGGCCGATTCACCGTCAGCGGCAACGACACCCGGCCACGACTGCGCACCGGGCGTGAATGGTCCACGGCCGAACGCGGGATGGTGCGCCCCGGTGCCGTGAGCGCGGCTTCGCCGTAGCCCTGCACGCACTCCGGGTCGGGGCCGTTGGCGGGCAGCCCGGTGAAGAACTTCGCCGCCATGCAGCCACCACGGCAGGAGTCGTAGTGCGAGCACTTGGTGCAGGCGCCGCCGTCGACGGGTTCGCGCAGTTCGGCGAACAGCTGCGAGTGCGTCCACACCGCGTCGAATCCACCGTCGGCGATGATGTTTCCGGCCTTGAAGCGGTCGTGGATGGCGAACGGGCAGGCATAGACGTCGCCGACCGGGTCCACCAGGCAGACCACCCGGCCCGCGCCGCACATGTTCAGCCCGGGCAGCGCCGACCCGAACGCGGACAGGTGGAAGAACGAGTCGCCGGTGAGCACGCCCTCGCCGTTGCGCACCAGCCAGTCGTAGAGCTCACGCTGCTGTTCGGGCAGCGGGTGCAGTTCGTCCCACACATCGGCGCCGCGACCGGAGGGGCGCAGCCGGGTCAGGCGCAGGGTGGCGCCGTAACGGTCGGCGATGGCCTTGAATTCGTCGAGCTGGGAGATGTTGTGCCGGGTGGCGACGACCGAGAGTTTGGCATCCTCGAACCCCGCGGCGGCCAGATTCGACAGGGCCTTGATCGCGGTGTCGTAGGAGCCGGGCCCGCGCACGGCGTCGTTGACCTCGGCGTCGGCACCGTCGAGGGAGATCTGCACGTCGACGTAGTCGCTGGCCGCCAGCCGCGCGGCGACTTCCTCGTTGATGCGAACGCCGTTGGTGGAGAACTTGACCCCCACATTGTGCGCGGTGGCGTAGTCGACGAGCTCCCAGAAGTCCGGGCGCACGGTCGGTTCCCCACCGCCGATGTTGACGTAGAAGATCTGCATGCGCTCGAACTCGTCGATCAGCGCCTTGCACTGTTCGGTGCTCAGCTCGTCCGGATCACGGCGACCCGAGGACGACAGGCAGTGCACACACGACAGGTTGCACGCGTAGGTGAGTTCCCAGGTCAGGCAGATCGGCGCGGCCAGACCGGATTCGAAGCGGTCGATGAGCCGCCCGCCCTCCGGTGCGTCCGTGGCGGCAGGCGCGCTCGGCGCGGTGACCGCGGTGACCGGGCCCGGCGCGGGCACGATCATGTCGGTGTCGGCCAGCTGCGCGAGCGCGGCGAGGTGGGCGTCGGAGGCGCCCATACCGTTGGCTCGCAGCGCCTCGCGCACCGAAGGATGCGCGGGCAGCGACTGCACCACATCGACCAGGTCGCGGCTCTTGAGGAACGAGAGCTTGCGGTTGCCGAAGTGATACAGCAGTGCGCCGAAGGATTCCGGGCGCAGCGAGACACGCGGGTGCAGCGCCCATCGGGCATCGAGATCGAGCACGCCTGCCTCCATTCTCAGTACACGCCGCACATGCCGTCGATGCTGACCTCTTCGATCAGCGTCTCGGTGACCAGGTCGGCCTCGGATTCGGCGGTGCCGGGCTGCACGTTGTCTTCCATGACTACCTCCAGTGTGTTGCGGGTCATCCCGGACCTTAACGTCAGTCACTGCCATAAAGGACGGATTCGGAAAATCTCGATGCTCGCCCGCCGCCCTCTAGACTTCCGGGAGCAGGATGGGAATGGGCCGACGGCCCGGCGGCAGTAGAGGTGAGGCAGAGGCTTGCGTAACCACGGTGGGGCTGGTAGCGGCGCTAATACAACGCTGTCGGAGTCCGAGATCGTCGAAGCGGCGCTGCGCGTAGTGCGCGAGGACGGGGTCGAGAAACTCTCGATGCGCAGACTCTCGCGCGAGCTCGGGGTCTCCCCGATGGCCCCGTACTACTACGTCGCCGACAAACGCGAGCTGCTCGACCTGGTCGCCAGCGCCGCGCTGCTCGGCGTGCGCAAACCGCCGCGCGAGTCCGGCCCCTGGCAGCAGCGCCTGCGCGACCTGATCGATCAGATAGACGATAAACTGCGCAGGCATCCCGGCCTGGGCGACATCTTGCTCGAGCAGATGCTCGGCAAGCAGCTCGACCTGATCGAAGCGGTGATGGAGATCCTGTTCGACGCGGGCTTCAACGACCGCAACGTGCTGGCCGCGTACGCGACCATCCACACCTACCTGTTCGGCCGTAGCAGGGTGAATCCGCGCGATCGTTCCGCTCCGGCGGACGTACTGCTGCCCGAAGCGGTGGCGCGGGCCACCAAGTACATGTCCGACCTGCGCGGCAAGTACTCCTACGACTTCGGGATGGAGGTACTGGTCGCCGGACTCGAGGCGCAGCTTGCCCTGCAGGCGCGTTCCGACCTAGCATGAAACTGAAACACGTTCTAGTTTTGCCCGAGAGGACGACATGACCACAGTCGAGGTACCGCACGGTTCGCGATCGGTGGTGCTGCGCGTCGCCGCGGTGATCGCCGAAACCCCCGACACCCACTCCGTGGTCTTCGAGGTGCCCGCCGACCTGCGCGAGCGCTTCGCCTACCAGCCGGGCCAATTCCTCACCCTGCGCATCCCCAGTGAACGCACCGGCTCGGTCGCGCGCTGCTACTCGCTGGCCAGCTCGCCGTTCACCGACGACCAGCCCAAGGTGACGGTCAAGCGCACCGAGGGCGGCTACGGCTCGAACTGGCTGTGCGACAACATCTCGGCGGGCGACGAAATCGAGGTGCTGCCACCTTCGGGCGTGTTCACCCCCAAGAACCTCGACGAGAACCTGCTGCTGTTCGGGGCGGGCAGCGGCATCACCCCGGTCATGTCGATCCTGAAGTCGGCACTGTCGCAGGGCAGCGGCAAGGTGGTGCTGATCTACGCCAACCGCGACGCCGGTTCGGTGATCTTCGCCGGCGAACTGCGCGAACTGGTCGCGAAGTTCCCGCAGCGGCTCACCGTGATCCACTGGCTCGAACCGCTGCTCGGCCTGCCGACCGCCGACATGCTGGCCGGCCTGGTGGCCCCCTACACCGCCTACGAAGCGTTCATGTGCGGACCCAAACCGTTCATGGACCTCGTACACGACACCCTGGCCTCGCTCGAGGTGCCGCGCGCACGCACCCACGCCGAGGTGTTCAACTCCCTCGCCGGTGACCCGTTCGCCGACCACACGCCCGCCGAGGTGTCCGAGCAGGACGCGGCCGACGCCGCGACGGTCGAGGTGGAACTCGACGGGCAGGTGCACGAGTTGTCCTGGCCGCGCAAACAGACCCTGGTCGACATCATGCTCGACAAGGGCCTCGACGTGCCCTACTCCTGCCAGGAGGGCGAGTGCGGGTCCTGTGCCTGCACCGTGCTCGAAGGCGAGGTGGAGATGGGCAATTCGGAAATCCTCGATCCCGAGGACATCGCCAGCGGCTACATCCTGGGCTGCCAGGCGCGACCGGTGACCGATCGGCTCAAGATCCAGTTCTGACCATCGCCCGGTAGGCGGCGCGCTCGTCGGGCTCGAGCTGTTCGACGGCGTAACTCAAGGCGGTACGGCCCATTTCGGGCGCGTGCGAGTCAAGGAAACCGGTGAGGGCGGCCCGATCCACTTTCTTGCCGACCTCGCGCAGCATCCAGCCGAGCGCTTTCTGGATGAGGTCGCGCCGGTCGTGCAGCAGGATCTCGGCCAGCTCGAGTGTCGTGCTCGCGTCGCCCTTCCTGATGAAGGCGAACGTGGACAGCAGGGCCACCCGCCGCTGCCACAGCGAGTCCTGCCGAGCCAGCTGGAACAGCAGCGCGCGGTCCCGGTCGAACAGCCAGGCGCCCAGCACATATTCGGCGGACGAGTCGACCAGGTCCCAGTTGTTCACCCAGCCCCCACGCACCGCCGCCAGATAGAACTCGGCCAGTCGCGCACGGGCTCGCTCGTCGCGGGTGCGGGGTTTCGAGGCGGTGGCGAAGTGGGCGTTGAGGATGATCAGGGCGGCCAGCCGCTCCTCGTGGACGGGGCTGTGGAGAAGGTCGTCGACCTGATCGAGCGGTAACGCCGCGAACCGTTCGGCCACCTTCCGGGTGGCGGGTACCCGGACGCCGAGGAACACATCGCCCTCGCCGTACTCGCCGGGGCCGGTCTTGAAGAAGCGTTGCAGCTGCCGGGCGTCGGCGGGGTCGGCCACCTCGGCGAGCGCGGCGCGCACCTGGTCGGCGGTGGGAACCTCGGACAACGCGCCTCCTGAAGTCGACTGGGTCACCTCGCATTCAACACCGGGGGTCCGACAAGTGCGCTCACCCGAAGTCGTCAGCCCATGCGGCGACGGCCCGATTCAGCGACGTCGGCATCGGCTCCGGCGCAAGGCACCGAGGATGCAGCCCACTTCAACAACCCCGGGCTGGCAAGCGCACCCGTTCCTGGCCTCAGCCCCCGGGGACGGCCCACTTCAGCGGCCATGGGCCGGCTGGAGCGAACTCGACCCACATGTCAGGCGCCGAGCAGACGACCCGATTCGAAAGCCGCTGCGCCGACGGGCAATTCGCCCGTCCGGCCGCTGATGCGAACCGTCACGGCGCCGGTGCCCGTACCCGGGCGGCCCAGCTCGTCCATCTTGCGGATCGTCTGCGCGGCCACGGCCTGCGCGCTGTCGAACAGCCGAACCCCCTCGGGCAGCGCGGCGACGATGGTGTCGATGACGAGCGGGTAATGCGTGCAGCCGAGGACCACACCCTCCACATCGGCGGGTGTGCGGGCGGCGGCGTCGGCGATGGAGTCACCGATGGCGGGCAGATCACCCCGGTCGATCGCGTCGGCCAGGCCGTGGCAGGCGACACCGATCACCTTGGCATCACCGCCGAAGCGGGCGATCAGATCGGCCTGATAGCGGCTGGCCGTCGTCGCCGCCGTCGCCCACACCGCCACCGACCGGCACTGCGCCGCAGCCGGCTTGATCGCGGGCACCGTACCGATCACCGGTACCGCGGGCCCCACCACCAACCGCACCTGCGCCAGCGCCGTCACACTGGCGGTGTTGCACGGCAGCACGATCACCTCGGCCCCGAGTTCGATCGCCTGACGCGTGGCCGCCAACACCCGCTCGACCACCCATTCCTCGGGCTTGGGCCCCCACGGCGCGCCTTCGGGGTCGAGCAACAACAACAGATCCACATCGGGTCGCAACTTACGCAGCCACGCGGCCGTCGGTAGCAGCCCGAGGCCGGAATCGATAAGCGCGACGATCACGGCTCCACCGTATTACAGGCCCCACAACGACCTGGCCGCGCCCGACCTAGACCAGTTCGATCTCGTCGAACTCGACCGTCAGCCGGTGCCTGCGTTCCCGCAGGACGCCACCTTCGCGGTGGACGGTTCCTTCAGCGAACTCCAGCCCCACCCGGCCACGGCGGTGGTCGACCTCTCGGACGACACCGCAGACACCACTGAACGGACCGGCCGGGAAATAGACGACATCACCCGGCGCGTAATCGGTAAACCCCACGGCGCCAAGGTAATACGTTCTGCGGCGCTGTGCTTGCTCAACCCGCGGCGGCGAGCAGGTCCGCGACGGGGGTGGGGGTGGTGAGTTTGGCGCGCAGCTTCATCACCTGGGGGGTCATGCCCGCGCCGAGGACGGCGGTGAGGATGCCGTCGCGGGAGTAGTAGGCGAGGAATTTGCGGCCGTCGTCGGTGACCACGGTGATGTCGTCGGTGGGGGCGGGCGTGCCCAGGGCCTGGATCTTCACGTCGTACTGGTCACTCCAGAAGTACGGTACGCGGGCCATCGTGGGTGCCGCGCCACCGAGCAGGGCGGTGACCAGCAGTTTCGCCTGCTCACCCGCACTGGTCCAGTGCTCCACGCGCTTGCGGACGCCGGTGTCGTACTGCCAGGCGGCCACGTCGCCCACCGCCCAGACATCCGCGGCGCTGGTCCGCCCGGCATCGTCGGCGAGCACACCCCCACCGGCGGCCCGGTCGGCCAGTTCGATGCCCGAACCGGCCAGCCAATCGGTGACCGGCACCGAACCCACCCCGATCACCACCAGGTCGGCGCTGACATCGGTGCCGTCGGTGAGCAGCGCACCACGCACCTGACCCGAGTCGTCGGCACGCAAGGTGTCCACACCGACGCCACAGCGCAGGTCGACACCCTCGTCCCGGTGCATGCGCGCAACCAGTTCGCCGATCTGGGCGCCGAGCACCGAGGCCAGCGGGGTCGGTTGCGGTTCCACCAGGGTGACCTCGACGCCGGCGGCCCGGAAGCTGGCGGCCAGTTCACAACCGATGAAACCGGCACCGATGATCAGCGCACGGTCGGCGCCGTCGAGTTCGGTGCGCAGGGTTTCGGCGTCCTCATGCGCGCGCAGCACGTGCACGCCAGTCATCTCGGGCAGCCCGGGCAGGCGGCGGGGGCGCAGACCGGTGGCGATTATCAGCTGGTCGTAGGCGATGGTGTCGCCGTCGGCGAGCGTCACCGTGTGCGCGCCGGTATCGACCCCGGTCACCGCGGTACCCAAACGCAGTTCGATGTTCTTGTCGGTGAAGAACTCCGGTGGGCGCAGGGTGGTGTCGTCGGTCTCACCGCGCACGAACTGCTTGGACAGCGGCGGGCGGTCGTAGGGCGGTCGGCTCTCGTCGCCGAGCAACAGGACCTGGCCCTCGTACCCGGCGCGGCGCAGTTCTTCGGCGGTGCGCAGGCCGGCCAGTCCTGCTCCGACGATCACGATGGGCGCGCTCATAATGTGTCCTTCTGCTGTGTCGCGGGCCGCCACTACAGCCCTGGACTGTTTGTACCAGTGCGTGGGGCCCACGTCACAACCCACGTCCGCTGTGATCGAGCTCGCCGGGTTCGCGGAACGAGCTCACGCGAGCACCGGCGTGGGCTCGGTGACGACCACCGGGCGACGCAGCACCCGGATGGCCACCGTGCCGAGCACCGCGTGCAGAACGGCTGCGGTGGCGGCGACCACGTGCAGGGCGTCGACGAAGGCGGTGCGGGCGTCGACGAGCGCGGCGGCGGTCACCGCCGGCAGGTGCAGGGTTTCACCCAGGGTCGGCGCCAGGTCCGGGCCGTTGAGCCGGAACATGACCGCGGCCAGCGAACCGAACAGGGCGATTCCCAGGGCGTTGCCGAGTTCGTTGCCGGTTTCGGCGAGGGCGGCGGCCGAACCCGCGCGTTCCGGCGGCACCGCGGCGACCGCGATATCGGCCACCACACTGAACGAGATGCCGTAGCCGACGCCCGCCACGGCCGTCGCGGCGAGATACCAGCCGACACCGGCCCCGGTGCCGGTCGGCAACAGCAGCAACAGGCCGGCGGCGATGCTGAAGTGTGCGCTGATCAACGCCGCCGAACGGCCGATGCGGGCGACCACGGCCGGGGTGAGGACGGCGGCGACGGTGAGCACCAGGGCACCGGGCACCGCGAGCAGGGCGGCATCCGAGATCGACAGGCCGAGCACCGATTGCAGGTAGGTCGCGGCCAGGTAGGCCGTCGCCGACCAGGCGGCCAGCGGCAGGAACGCGGTGATGATGGCGATGGTGAAGACCCGGTTGCCGAACAGGGTGAAGTCGATCAGCGGATTCTCGACCCGGCCCTGCCGACGAGCGAACCAGCCGAGCGACACCGCACCGACCAGTCCGACGAGCACGGTCGATCCCGAAATACCTTCTGCGGCAACATGCTTCACCGAGTACATGGCGAGCAGCAGTCCCGCGGCCGAGGTGAGCACACTGGCCACGTCGATGCGACCGCGGCCACGCTCACGCACCTCACCGAGCAGGATCGGCGCGAACACCAGGAAAGCCAGCACCACCGGCACGTTGATCAGCAGCACCGAACCCCACCAGAACCGGCTCAGCAATTGGCCCGCCACGACCGGGCCGATCGCGAAGCCCGCGGCGAACGTAGCGGCGAAGATGCCGATCGCCTGCGCCCGGCGACGCGGCTCGGTGAACAGGGTGCCGAGCACGGCAAGGGCCGACGGCAGCAGCGTCGCCCCGGCAACGCCCATCAGGACCCGGAAGCCGATCAGCAGTTCAGGACTCGTGGCCAGCGCCGCACCCACCGACCCGAGGCCGAACATGCTCGCGCCGATCAGCAGCAGGCGTTTCCGGCCGTAGCGGTCGCCGATGGTGCCGAACGCGATGAGCAATGAGCCCACCGCGAAGCCGTAACTGTCCAGGATCCACAGGGATTGGTCCGCCGTTGGGGCCAGCGCCGAGGTGATGGCCGGCATCGCCATGAACAGCACCGAGCCGTCCATCGCGACGAGCAGCACCGGCCCGAGGACGACCAGCAGCCCGAACCAGGCCCGCAGCTCGGAAGATTTCGTAGTGACTGTGTTCATGTCACCCACCCTGTGACGGTCGCTCGCACCCGACCAGCCCCCTGCCGTGGGTACACCTCACAGGGATACCCGGACCGCCACCGCGGTCCCTACCATCGAGGACATGGAACTGGAGAGCCTCGGCACCTTCCTCAAATCCCGCCGCGACCGGATCACTCCCGAGCGGATCGGTTTGCGCACCTACGGCGCCACCCGCCGGGTGCCCGGCTTGCGCCGCGAGGAACTCGCCCAGCTCGCCGGGGCTACCATCGAATTAGTGGCCCCTTCGCCAAGGGAGCAGCATGAGGCCGAACAACCGGGACACTGCCGATAGCACGACCCTCGACATCTACGCGCGCGTATCCCGCTTAGGCGACGAGCGCCAACGCTCGACCACCGGGCAGGTCGAAGACTGCGAGGCCCGCGTTGCCGACCACGGCGGCCAGGTCGGACAGGTCCACATCGATTCCGGCCGCTCGGCATGGAACCCGCGCGTACGCCGCCGCGAGTGGGAACGGTTGATGGAACGTCTCGAGGCCGGGACGACCGGTGGCGTGGTCGTGTTCGACATGGCGCGGTTCTCCCGCCGTCCGATCGAGGGCGAACGGTTGATCTTGGCAGCCGAACGCGGACTCACCGTGCTCGACAGCGAAGGCGAATACGATTTGACGACCGCGAACGGGCGCAAGTCTTTTCGTGACCAGCTCACCGCCGCCGCCTACGAATCGGACCGGTTGTCCAGCCGTGTGAAGCGCGGCAAGCGGTTGAAAGCCTCTCGCGGAGAGTCCAACCACTCCCACCGCCCGTTCGGGTTCGAGATCGACGGGATCACCCCACACCCGACCGAAGGCCCGGTGCTGCGGGAAATGGCTACGCGGCTGTTGGCCGGGGAGAAGTACCGCCCGATCGCAGTGGATCTGAACAATCGTGGAATCACTACCTCGTTCGGCGCGAAATGGTCACCCGAGAAAGTCAAACGGGTCATGTCGAACCCGCGCAACGCCGGTTACGTCGTGCATGACGGGGAGATCGTCGCGAAGATGCTGGGAACGCCGATGATCAGCGAAGCCGAGTGGGACCAACTGACCGCGCGGTTCAACTCACACGGGCGGGGGCGGCCCACCAGCGAGGTCTATGTGTGCTCGGCGACGGTCGCTTGTGGCAGATGCGGTCATGGGTTGACCGGTCGCCCGCAATACGACCGCACTCCGTATGACGATGGGTCGACCCGGCGGCGGTACTGGTGCCAAAAGCGTCTCACCGGTAGCGGATGCAACAAGGTATCGGTGGACATGCGCCAACTCGATACCGCCATCGGCGCGCTGGTGGTATCAATCCTGTCCGATCCCGCCCACAGCGACGCCGTTGCCAAGGCTGCGACAGCCGCCCAGGAAGCACGCCGACCGGTGGCCGAGAAACTGGCCGAGTGTGAGGAACTGGCCGAGGAACTGTCGAACCGGTTGGGACGCGGAGATATCACCTTGGCGCGCTACGACAAAGCGACCGAGCCGTTGGATCGGCGTATCGCCGGGCTGCGTCAGAAGTTGGCGGAACTGGAAGCCGCACCAGAGTTCGACGGACCAGCCGACACCCGCGCACACGCGGAGTCCGTACAGGAATGGACCCAACGGTGGGAAGACGCGGACACCACCGAAAAGCGGGTGATGATCAAACGCGCATTGCGAGGCCGCCGTGTTCGGGTCATGCCCGCCACCAAGCGCGGCCCGAAGTTCGACCGGAGTCGCATCGTGATCGATCCGATCGCGGCCTGAACTCAGGCCCCGCGCCGATCGGCCACGCCGCCGCCGCCGCTGTCGTTGTCGGCAGCGGCGGCGCGCCGTTGGTGTAGCGTGCGCCACGACCGCACCGAGTCAGGCACACTGCGCCCCCGGCTTCTGACTGTCGCCATCGTCGGTGGCGGTGTCGGCGCGGCGGCGATCGATGCGGGCCACGACCGCAGCAACGGCCGCGATCCCTTCGGCATCCAGTGGCGGCCACTGCCGGGTGATCGGCTGCCAGTAGGCAATCCAGTCTTCGAACGCAGTGCGCGGTGATGGCTGGTCGGAGACGCTTGCCTGCGGTGGCTGCGCGTCGTGGCGTAGCTGTGCGTCGAACTCGGCGGTGCGGGGTCGATCTTTTCTGTTGTGGGACATCGCGTTCCTTTTCGGTTGTCGAGGTGTCCCTGATCTCGCGGCTCTTCCGCTTCCCAGTGTGCCATTGGTCGAAAGTCGGCCAAGTATGCAAATTTCGGTACCGCGATCTGCGTCCGGGCGGTGCCGTCGCGCGCCGGATTCATCGCCTCAGCCCCAACCCGACCCCATCCCATCCCATCGGTACCCAACACATCCCACTCACACCCATACCCCCGCAAAACATCTCACCCCACCCCATCAATGCCCCACCCCCACAACTAAACTCACCCTCATCCCCAAATACCCCCTACCCCTATATTCCGCCTACTTCACAATCAGACATCTTTCATCTCAGGATAACTATTTGATAACGTCCTGCGGAAACGCTTTTGCGGCAAGGATTCACAGACTAGGCCGCCTTTAATCCGCCCGTTTTAGGTGTCTCATGGAGGCATGGTCGCGACCATGCACAAGGTCGCCGCAGGCAACGGCTACGAGTACTACCTGCGCAACACCGCCGCCAACGACACCACAGCGCGCGGGCGAGCATCCCTGTCCGACTACTACAACGAACACGGCGAAGCCCCCGGAACCTGGCACGGCAGCGGACTTTCCGACCTCGAGATCACCCCCGGCGACGAAGTCACCGAAGAACAGATGAAGTTTCTGTTCGGTGCCGGAATGCACCCGAACGCCGATCAGGTCCGCGAACGCGTGAAAGCGCACCATCTCGCGGCCGGGGTGCGTCCCGCCTATGCCGCCCGATTAGCCGAGAAAGCAACCAAACTCGGCAACAAGTTCGCCGTCTACTCCACGACTTCGGGGTTCCCCGCCGCCACCGCGCAGGCATACCGCGACTACAACACCAGCCAGGACGAGTGCGTCACCGCCCACATTCCCGACCAGATCCGCGCGCAGATCCGCACCGACGTCGCCACCGAAATGTTCACCACCGAGTACGGACGCGGCCCGTTGGACCCGCGCGAACTGTCGGGATGGGTCGCGAAAAACTCGCGCCCGGACCGCACAGCGGTCGCCGGATTCGACTTCACGTTCAGCCCCGTCAAGAGTGTGTCGGGACTGTGGGCAGTCGCGACACCCGAGCTGGCGCACAAGATCGAGACCGCCCACCGTGCCGCGATCACCGACGCACTGTCGTGGTTGGAGAACAACGCGCTGTTCACCCGGTTAGGTCGCAACGGAATTCGCCACGTCGACGTGCAAGGCGTGGTCGCCGCGACATTCGATCACCGTGATTCGCGCGCCGGTGACCCGGACCTGCATACCCATGTTCTGGTCGCTAATCGGGTGCGGACCGAGGACGGTAAGTGGCGCACCGTCAACGGCACCGTGGTTCATGAAGCGGTGGTCACTGTGTCAGAAATCTATGACACCCGCCTCGAACACCACCTAGAAACCGCGCTGGACATGCAGTTCGAAACCCGCACCGACCGCACCCCCGACCAAGTCAGAGTCCGCGAAATCGCCGGCTTCCCACTGCCGTTGATCCACCATTGGTCGCGACGTACCGCCGTGATCGCTGACCGCCTTGGCACCCTGACCGCCGCGTTTGCGACCACGTTCGGGCGCGAACCCACCCCCAGCGAAGTCCACGACCTCGGCCAACGGGCGACCCTGGAAACCCGCCCACGCAAACACGCGCCCACCTCACGCGCCGAACAACGAGCGAGCTGGCGCGCCGATGCCGCCGCAGTGCTCGGCGGGATCGATGTGGTGGACAACATCGAAGCCCGTGTCGTAGGTGTCCCACGCGTGCCGCGTCCGGCACCAGATCGCGTGTTCATCACCCACCTCGCCGACCAAGCCTTAGCGGCAGTGTCGGACAAACGCGCGACCTGGCGTGAATTCAACCTCCGGGCCGAAGTCGAACGACAAATCCGCGGGAACATCGCCCCCGCAGAATGGGCCCAGGTCACCGAAAAAGTCCTCACACAAGCGTTGTCGCCGTCATCATCGGTCGCGCGCGGTGACCCCGACGTGACCGAGCAACCCGACTTGCGGGCGGTCCCGGCGTGGTTGCGTCGCCGCGACGGCACCCCGATCCACACCCGCGCGAACTCCCAGATCTACACCACCGAATCCACCTTGGCCGCCGAAGCCGAACTGATCGCGCTGTCTGTCGAGCCCGGCGGAGTCATCCTGAACCCCGGATTGGTGTTCAACGCGGTCAACGACTACAACACCGCCCACCCCGACCAACCCTTGAATCCCGGTCAGATTCGGGTCATCGAATCGTTCGCCAGCGCCGGAATGCGTGTCCACACCGCCAACGCCCCCGCCGGAACCGGCAAAACCACCGCCATGCAAGTCCTCGCCACCGCATGGGAATCCGGCGGCGGAACCGTGCTCGGAATGGCACCCACGGCCGCCGCCGCGTCCGTTCTGGGCGAGTCGATCGGCACCCGCGCCGAAACGGTGGACAAGCTGTTGCACGTCATCGACTCCCACCGCCCCGACAACGCCAGTGAGAACCTGCCGTTTCTGCCGCAATGGGTCCTCGATATCGACGCGACAACGTTGGTGATCGTCGATGAACACGTCACGTTGCCGACCACCAAACGCCTGCAACTGCTGCGGTATCTGACCGGGCGTGGGGCGAGCGTGCGGTGTATCGGTGACGATCGGCAGCTCTCGGCGATCGATGCCGGTGGCGTCCATGCCGACATGACCCATGCCGCACCCGAGCAAGCACCGACCTTGACCGAGGTTGTGCGGTTCGCCCAGCGCGGCGAAGCGTTGGCGTCGACCGGGCTGCGTGAGGGTGATCCGCTGGCGTTGGCGTGGTATCTGGACAACGGCCGCATCCACGCCGGACACCTAGGCACCGTCTACGCAGATGCCTACCGGGCGTGGGCCGCCGACATCGCCCACGGGTGGGATGCGGTGATGTTGGCCCCGACTCACGACATCGTGAGCGCGTTGAACGTGCGCGCACGTGCGGACCGGATCGCGCGCACCGCTCCCGCGATCACGGCTGCCGGTGTACCCGATCCGCATGTGTTCCTCGCTGACAGGTTGGTGGCCTCAGCCGGTGACATCGTGCGCACCCGCCGTAACGACCCACGCTTGCGGGTCGGTGCCCGTGATTGGGTGCGCAACGGTTACTCCTGGACCATCCGAGAAGTGCATTCCGACGGCGCGGTCACCGTCGTACGCCGCGTGCACGGTCGCGATACCGACGCCGTGGTGCGGTTGCCGGGCGACTACGTGCACGAACACCTGCACTTGGGCTATGCCGCGACCATCGATTCTGCGCAAGGTATCACCGCGGATTCCTGCCACGTCGCGATGTCCGGGCGTGAGTCGCGCCAACAGTTCTATGTGGCGATGGCGCGCGGACGCCAGGCCAACCACGTCTATATCGCTACCGCGCTCGACGGCGACGAGGGCGACATCTACACCCTGCCCGCCCACTACCCGCGTACCGCTGTCGAACATTTGCACCACGTGTTGGACCGCGACGGCGCACGCACCTCGGCCCACACCGAACTCCGTGACGCGCTCGACCCCGCCCGCCGGATCGGGCGCGCGGTCGACATCTATCTCGACACGCTCGGCATGACCGCCGAAAACGCTATCGGCACAACACGACTCGACACCATCGACCGCATCGCCGAACAACTCGTACCAGGGTTGACCGACAGCCCCGCCTACTCGGTCCTGCGTCAACACCTGGCGATGCTTGCCCTGTCCGGGGCCGACCCGGTCACCGAACTCCGCACCGCGATCGCCGCGCGTGAACTCGACACTGTGACCGATCCCGCCGCCGTGCTGGACTGGCGACTGGACCCCACCGGCAACCATTCCGCCGGACCCGGACCGTTGGCGTGGACACCAGGACTACCCACCGAGACCTCCACCGCCGACGCAGAGACCGCCCCAGTGCAGGCGCGCGAACGGATCGTGGCCGAACTCGCCCGACAGGTCAGCGATACCGCCCGCGCCTGGACCACCGCTACCGCCCCGAAATGGGCGAGACCCTTGCTAGGTACCGATCCCGAACTCGTTGCCGACCTTGCCATTTGGCGTGCGGGATTACACGTCCCGGAGTCCGACCCCGGTCCGACCGGCCCCGCCCGATACATCGCGATCGAGCGCGCTCACCAACAACAGTTGCACCGACGCATCCTCGAAGTCGACGGCAACACCCGCCTACCGCAGCACCGATGGGCCGCCACCGTCGACCGCATCGACCCCCGCATCAGCACCGACCCCACCTGGCCCATCATCGCCACCAACATCGACGCCGCCGCCCGCGCCGGCCTCGACATAGAACGCCAGCTCACCAATGCTGCCGGCGCCCGCCCACTACCCGACGAAATGCCCGCCGCAGCACTCTGGGCACGCCTGGAAATCACCGACACCGACATCACCGAGCCTGAGCCCGACCGCGACGGCATCGCCGCCCACTCCGCACCCGGCCCGACCGAACAAGCCCACGAACCGGACCCACAAGCGCAAACCATCACCAACGCCGTAGACGCCGCGCTCGGCGACACACATACCGAATACGCCGAGGATGACAGCAGCGTCGATGAGTTCGACCCCTACGACGGCCTGGGACGCGACGCCGGACATGAAATCGACTAGTAGCCCGTCGTCAGATCTCGCCCATCGGCATCTACCGGGGCCAGATGCGAGCGTCCCCTCAGTGATTGGGTGCGCACTGCGGGAGACAACACGGTCTGCAAGAATCCGTGAGCATGGGTGAGACACATGCGGGACTCGTTGTCTGGGATGTCGACGGAACACTGATCCCCGCGGACTTGCGCTGGCTACGGCGGGCCGTGGCCAGCACATACGGCCTTGAGGAGTCCGCCGTCGTTTTCCCCACTTCGCGCGTGCACGGCTACACCGACGAATCGATCGTCGTCGACACCGCCATCGCCTCCGGGGTCGCCGAAGAAGTGGCAGAAGAAGGATTCAGCCGCTACCCGGACGTACTGATGGATGTCATGTCGCACGGTGAGGCGGAACTAGCCCGTGACCAGGCCGCCTACCCCGGTGCGGCTCGTACCATCACAGCCTTGGCAGAGCACGGATACGTTCAGACCGCGCTCACCGGGAACCTGCGGGTCTCAGCCGAATTCAAACTTTCGGTCGCGGGCCTCGATGCACACCTCGACCTCGATATCGGCGCTTTCGGCTCGGACGCGCGAGACAGGTTCAACCTGCCCGCCTTCGTTGCCGACCGATTCCGAGCAAGGTTCGGGTACCCGCTCGACCCGGCACGAACGGTCATCATCGGCGATGCACCGAACGACATCGCGACCGCTCGCTATGCGGGATTCGGCGTTGTCGCTGTAGCGCACCGACTGACATCCGAAGAGTTGTCGGAGCACTCACCCGATGCGATTGTCGACCGACTGGAGCCCGATGCGGTTTTGCAGGCGATCCGAGTGACTATGGGGTCGATCAGTAGCCGTTGATGCTGTCGACCCGTTCCCGCATCGCGAGGACGGGCCGCTCATCGTGCCAAGGAGCCATCCGTTCGATAGCTCTTTGCGCGCGTTCGAGTCCGCGATGGTTGCCCATGGTCGCTAGCGCGTTGTATGTGTCGCCGAGAATTCGGCAGCCCTCTTCCAGTTCGCCGGACAGCGCGTAGGCGCTGGCGAGGTCTACCCGCGCGGCGAGATCGACGTTGGGGCTGTCCCCTTCGGGCGTGGTTAGCGCTTCGGTGAGTGCCGCAATCGCGCGCTTCGGTTGGCCGAGGAGGAGTTGGCACGTGCCGACATAGACCTGAATGCGGGTGGTGTTCCAGTCGCTGAACAACCCCGCACGATCGTTCTCATCGATGTCCTCGGCAGCACGCTGGGCACGAACTAGCGCTTCCTCGCATTCCTCCCGCAGTTCTAGCACCGCATAGGCTTGCGCTTGCTCAGCCCCGATCCGCGCTCGCGCGGCGGGTGGCAGAAGATCGGAGACGTTGGCGGCCTCCTTCAGTATTCGGAGCCCGATAACCACGTCACCATCCGAGCTGATCAACGTTGCCGCATCGGACCGCAGGTTGCTCTCGAATATGCGCGCGATCCCACCCATCGTCTTGTCTTGCAACTGGTCTGCGAGCTTTCGGGCGAATGCGCAGTGTGTGAGTGCCATCGATCTGTCGCCGATGGCGCTCCAAACCCGGCTCGCCACAACCGATGTTTCCCCAAGAAGCGCGCCCGCGCGCTGCTTGCTGCGATCGTCGGTCGCAGCACGGAACAGGGCGGCTACCGCATCTCGATGAGCTTCGATCGGTCCGATCAGAGCATCAGGGGCGATGCTCTGACGCTGGCCAGCCAATAGATTGGTGAGCGCCGCGAAACTCCCGAGGGACCTTTCCGATACAGCGCGCGATCGCATCAGCGATGTGGCCGAACCGAATTCGAACGCCCGGTCCGAACCCAACTCGGCAGCGATGAGGACCGGCAATCGAGCCGAGCCTGCCGAATCAGATTCCGGCTCGGCCGCAACCGGATCCGATCGTCGGCGGGATTGGTATCTAAGGCTTTTCGCTTCGGCGCGGATGGCAACGAGGTCACCGTTCGCGCCGACTGCGGTGTCAATCGCGGCGATCAGTTCCTGAGACGGCAGATTGGCGTCTTCCCATTCCGTCATTGAGACGTATTGACGTGTGTAACCTGTCGCGGTAGCGAGTCCGCGCTGACTGAGGCCCGCATCAAGGCGTCGGCGTTTGATCTCCCGCGCAAGGTGATTCGCGATGTCGCCCGGCGTCCGCTCGGATTCGGTCGTCGGATCTGTCATGAGTGCCCCTCTGCTTGCGGGTCGGTTCGGGCCTACCGCGAAGGTATGGCAAATCGCATGCCCCACGATTTGCCACCTTTCCGACCAGTGTAGGTAGCCCGTTTCCTGGATGTGGGTAACGGGATGACCCGGCCCGGATCGAGCGGAGACCAAACGATGGCAACCACTGTTCGACGCGGCGTTTCCCCAGCGGACGCGGCACCAGCGCGCCCCACCGATGGGGCTCCCACAAGGCCGACCGACGACCGGATTCATGAGGCCGCCTTCGCCGAGAATCCTCGCCCGATCGCCGAGCTGATCCGATGACAACCAGCCTGGAAGCCGATGTTCTCGCCATCCTCCGACCCGGCGGGATGCTGACCGCCGACACCATCGCACTCAACTTGAACGCACCGAAATGGCGTGTGGTGCGTGTCTTGCACGCATTGCGGGACAACGGAGATGCCTTCCAGAACCGGCGAGCGGAGTGGCAGATCACGGCCGGACAGCGCCGCCCAGCAAGGCAGGGCGTGCGATGACACACCTCATCCCAGTCACCCTCGAACACACTCTTGCCGACCTCACCCGAGCGCTCGACGCCATGCGCGAAGCCGGTTTCATCACCACCACGCCCGCGACACCCACGTTCGACGCGCCCGAGTCGTCCGACCCCGTTACCGGGTCGCTCGAGGAGTTCTCATGACCCAGGCAAGCCCACCCACCACCGCCTACACCGAAACCCCCCGATCGCGGTGCGAGTTCTACCGCCGCACATGCTCGCTACCCACGGTGATCGACCCGGCAACCGGGCGGATCACGATGAAGGCCGGGATGGTCGGCGCGGTGATGATGCCCACCGACCTCGCCCGACGCGTCAAAAACGACCTCGACGTTCGAGGGGTCACGCCGCTGCCGATCATCGGCCACCCCCGAGCCGACATGTGGACGTTTTTGGTTCGCTCCGATATCAAGCCGATCCGTGAGCCCGAGAACGTGGCCCGGTTGTGGGAAGCGCGAGTGGTGGTGATCCGTGAAGGCGATATCGCGTTGCCGTCCCCGGTCCCGGACCCGCTGATGGTCCGCACGTGGGTATCCCCGGCGATCAGCGCGTTTCGGCCATCAGGGTCGGTGGTCGTTCACTGCGCCCTCGGGCTCTTGCGAGGGCGAAACCTGCGATGAATCACGGCGGTCGCTCACCCTGCCCCGACGAACCCGACATCCACCTCACAATCCAATTAACCAGTGTGCGAATGGATTTCGTTGCCTGCCTCACGGCGGCACTGGTGTTCGTCTGCGAGGTGACCGCCCGCCGACCCGGCACCGTCGTAGTAAATCCCAGCCACTGCGCGGGCCTTTCGAGGCTGCCAAACGAACGGCTTTACCTCCAGCCCTGACCGTGAACACCGCATGGTCCCCGACCAACCGAATGCCCTCGATGTGATGCGTCCCGGTCGGCCTCCCAGTGCCCCCGGCCCGCTGTGCGAGGGCGGCCCCGGAATCGTTTCCCGACGATTTCCGGGGCACCAAACTTCCTTCTCGACCAACCGGATAAACGGAGACAACCTCGCAGTGACCGCCCATGCCCGCAAACCCTGGACTGCCAACCAACGCGCGATCCTAGAAGCGATGCGCGACGGCGAACCCCAGTGGGCCGAACGCCTCTACCAACAGCTCGGAATGCCACGC
This sequence comes from Nocardia halotolerans, assembly GCF_042650145.1. NCBI lineage: Bacteria > Bacillati > Actinomycetota > Actinomycetes > Mycobacteriales > Nocardiaceae > Nocardia > Nocardia halotolerans. The sequence goes on from NZ_JBHSDL010000014.1 coordinate 1,370,583, forward strand.
CGCAACAGCGTCTCGCAAGCCTTCGCCTGGTTCCTCCGACACGGCTACCTCACCCAGGACCGCAGCGAGACCGGATACGTCGTCCTCGGCACCAACCGCACCGACCGTAAACACGTACTCACCGAAAAAGGCCGCCAAGCCGCCAACAACCTCGACGCCGGACATGAACCTCTAGACCACTAATCCCTTTGCACCACAAAGCTTTACGCCGCCCGCCAGGAGCGCGGTCGCGACGCCAAAAGACCACCTGAATACCTCGAACCACACCGGCGACCCCCGAGCCGCGCCGGTTCGAGGGTGGGGAAACGCTCCCGGAGGCCGCCCAACCGGCCTCCGGGAGCACCCACACCACCCACTGACCAGCACACTGGAAGGCCCCGACCAACTCCCACACCGTGCGCCCCTCGCCACGGGCACCGGAGTTGGTCGGGGGCCTTCCGTCGCAGATGCGGCAGGAGCCCCGACTATGACCACCCGCCCACCGAACCTGATCGACCCGTACCAGCCCACCCCCGCACGCCTACACAGTGTGTTCCTCGGCGGGAAAGACCACTACGAACCCGACGAGGCACTAGCCGAGGCCCTGTCGAGCAGCACGATCAGGCCCGCGCTCACCGAATCCCGCCGCTTCACCCGACGCGCGGTCGAATACCTGTCCGACCATCACGGGGTGTCCCAGTTCGTCGAACTCGGGTGCGGCCTGCCCCACGCCCCGAACATCCACGACATCGCCGAACAACGCAGCGACACCGCGCGGACGTTGTATGTCGACTCCGACATCCTCGTGGCTACTCATGGTCGGGCGATGCTGCACGAACCGCCCCGGTTCTTCACCGATACCGACTTCACCGACACCGCCGCGATCCTGAGCGATATCACCACGGTGATGAACATGTCGGCACCGTTGGCGGTGTGTGTGTCGGGCACCGCGGAATGGATCAGCGACGCCCCCGCCGTGCTCGCGGCGTTGACCGACCGGCTCCCGGCCGGGACATGGCTGGTGCTCACCCACGTCACCGACGAGTTCTACCCCCAGCACATCCGAGCCGCCGCCGAAACCCTGCGTCGAGCTGGCATCCCGTATCACCCACGCGGACGAGACGAGATCACGGCCATGCTCGCCCAGTACCAACTCCTCCAACCCGGTCCGATCGCCCCGCACCGGTGGGCACCCACCCCCAACGACGACAACGACGGCGGTGACGGGGATGTAGTCCGGCAGGTGTCGGCTACCGCGCCCCGCCATCGCGCGGCGTGGGATCTGAGCGCCTACGCAGCGATCGGCCAACGGTGCCGGACCTGATCCGATCCCGGCGATCAGGCCGGACCGGCGGCGAGCATGATCGTGACGCACAAACGATCTCGGCCCGCACGGCGCTCAGTCCCAAACACCCGGCACCACAGTGAAATCGAAAGGTTGGAACACATGATCCCCATGACCCTCGCCGAGATCGCACACGCGGTCAGCGGTCGGCTCGACAAGGTCACCGACGACCAAGTCACCGTCACCGCGCCGACCGCGTTCGACTCCCGCCAGGTCGAGGACGGCGGACTGTTCGCCGCGCTGGGCGGCAACCGCGTCGACGGACACGACTACGCAAACGAAGCAATAGAAAAAGGTGCGGTCGCGGTTCTAGCCTCCCGACCGACCGGCACCCCGGCGATCATCGTTGACGACGTGGTGACCGCGATGAGCGATCTAGCCCACGCTGTCTCTACCCGCTACACCGGCCGGGTTCTCGCAATCACCGGGTCGGCAGGCAAAACCTCCACCAAAGATCTACTCACCCAGATCCTGGCCCGCCACGGCAGCGTCGTCGCCACCCAACGGTCGTTCAACAACGAGATCGGGTTCCCACACACAGTTCTGCGAGTCCAGGCCGACACCGACTTCCTCGTGTTGGAAATGGGTGCGCGCGGGCTCGGTCACATCAGTCACCTCGCCGCCATCGCCCGCCCACAGATCGGCGCGGTTCTGGGGATCGGCTCGGCCCACATCGGCGAGTTCGGCAGCCGTGAGGCGATCGCGGTCGCCAAACGCGAACTCGTCGAAGCGCTCGACGCCACAGGTATCGCGGTCCTCAACACCGATGACCCACTAGTCGCCGCGATGGCCGAGCACACCCGCGCCAAAGTCCTGCGATTCGGAACCGGTGCCGACGCCGATGTGCGCGCCACCGACATTACCCTCGACGCCAGCGCCCGCGCCCAGTTCACCCTGCGCCACGGTGACAACGCCGCGCCGGTCATCCTCGGCGTGGTCGGTGAACATCACCTGACCAACGCGCTCGCCGCAGCCGCGCTGGCATTGAGCGTCGGTGTCGAATTCGTCACTATCGCTGAAGGTCTCGACGGCGCGGGGTTGGTGTCGGGCAGCCGGATGGAGGTCACCGAACGCCCTGACGGGGTCACGGTGATCAACGATGCGTTCAACGCCTCCCCGGAAAGTGTCGAAGCCGCCTTGCGGTCGCTGGCCACGATCGCCGCCACCTCCCGGCCCACCATCGCGGTTCTGGGGGAGATGCGCGAACTCGGCGACACCGCACCGGCGCTGCACGCAACGATCGGACGGCGCGTCGCGGATCTGGGCATCGGCACCCTGATCACCGTCGGCGGCCATCACGCCGAACTCATGGCCACCGCCGCCCGCGACGCGGGCTCCGCACAGGTAACCCACGTCGAAACCAAAGACCAAGTACTGGACCTGCTCACCGAAGGTCTGCGGGGCCGTGACGTCGTCCTGATCAAGGGTGCTAACTCCGCTGGTCTGTTCGAGACCGCCGCAGCGCTCGCCACCGGTCATTGACCAGAAGAGACGAAACATCATGAGAAGCAAAGACATCGTGGCACTGGCCCGAGCGGCCTGCGCCCAGGCCCAGGTCCCGGCTGCTCGGATCGACCCGATTCGGTTGCGTGACAATGCCATGCTGCGCACCGACACCGCGACCATCATCCGCGTCCATCAGCGCGGGGAACTCGCGACGGCGGTCCGGGAGCTCCGCGCGGCGGACTGGCTGCGTTCCCACCACGTTCGCGCACCCGAACCACTGGTGCCCGACCCGGTCATGGTTGCTGAACGTCCTGTGACCTTTTGGGAAGACCTCGGATCGGGCGGTCCGGCCGAGGCTGCCGAGACCGGGGTGATGCTCGCACGACTGCACACCCTTCGGGTACCCAGCCACCTCGGACTACCGCGCTTCACCCTGCCCGACTTCACCGACCGTATCGACCAATGCCTCACCGACGACAGGGAAAAGGCGTGGCTGCGGGGCTACGCCGAAAACCTCGCGGCACGGTGGGACGCGCTGGAGTGGCCGAGTCCGTGGTGTGTCATCCACGGCGACCCCTCCCCGGCCAACACCATGGCCGCAGCCAGCGGGGGACACGTCGTGGACCTGGAACGCTGTTGCATCGGACCCCCGCAGTGGGACCAAGCCACCGTTGCGTTCCAGTCCGACACCCTCTCGGACCCACCAGCGAGGTGGGAACAGTTTGCCGACGCCTACGGCTCCGATGTCACCGAGTGGGAGGGGTACCCGGTGATCCGCGATGTCCGATCCTTCGAGCTGTGTTTGTTCGCGCTACGTCACGCCGCTGTCTCCGAGCACGCCCGCTACCAGGCGGACTACCGGCTGGCCTGTCTCCGTGGGCACCGGGGCTTGCGTCCATGGATGTGGGTTGCGCCTTGAAACCAGCTGCCGAAGCTTGCACAGGGACGGGATCCACGCGCCCACGACCACATCGAGATCGAGAAGCGGCCGCCGCGCCACTTCGCGGCTTGCCAGCCTCTAAGATCCAGGTCACGAAAGTTCTACGCACGGGCCAGCACACCGATTCGAAGCCATAGACGGGCCCTGGCATCGCCCCACCCTGTAACCTAAGGTAAATATCGAACATATTTTCGAGCACGGCAATCTGACCGCCCTACTTGCCGATTGGACTGAACTAGACCTCGATCCCATCGCCGAGCGCTGCCGTGCCGAAGTAATTTCAGGGACCGCGAAGGAGGCACAGTGGCGGACAAGTCAGGCATCGAGTGGACAGAGGCGACATGGAACCCGGTTACTGGATGCGACCGAGTGTCGGTCGGATGCGACAACTGCTATGCAATGGCATTGGCCAAGCGGCTAAAATCCATGGGCGCGGAAAAATACCAGAACGATGGTGATCCTCGTACTTCAGGGCCGGGGTTTGGGGTGACCATACACCCGTCTGCGCTGGACATCCCCCGACGATGGCGAGCGCCACGCGTAGTATTCGTCAATAGCATGTCCGATCTATTCCATGCACAGGTTCCGATAGAATTCATTCACGACGTGTTCGATGTAATGCGCGAGACACCGCAGCACACATACCAAATCCTGACAAAGAGATCACTTCGATTGAGGCGAATTGCCGAGCGGATAGACTGGCCAGCCAACGTTTGGATGGGTGTATCGGTCGAGAATGCGGACCAGCAAATCCGCATCGATCACCTTAGATCCGTACCTGCCGCAGTGCGGTTTCTTTCCTGCGAGCCGCTCCTAGGCCCGCTCAATAATTTAGATCTCAGGGAAATAGGTTGGGTGATCGCCGGAGGTGAGTCCGGAACTGGCCACCGCCCGATGGATCCGGAATGGGTTCGCGACATCCGCGATGCATGCATGGAAGCCAACGTTCCGTTCTTTTTCAAGCAATGGGGCGGAAGAACACCAAAGTCGAAAGGCCGCGAACTAGATGGACGAAAATGGGACAGCATGCCCGCATTAATCGCGTGATCGAACTATTTGATCTTTAGCTCACAATTCGAGAACACCTAACCTTGTTGCCAACCTGAAGGACCCTGATTAGGCGAAACCTTCAGGCCGGCATCGAGAAGAAGTCCGCTCCTAAAAGTCAAATGTAACAGTCGGCGAGAAACCTCGCTTGCCCGGCGGTCGGAAGACGGTAATTTTTCCCATCTTCTCGAGCTCCGTCAGTGTCGCGATCACATGGGTTTCCCGATATGAGGTTTCAAGAATAACGAACCAGTCGACCTTATCCCTGGTGACTCCACGAGCCCCAGCGAATTTCTCCACTACTGCCGCGCGTAGAGGAGTAAGGTCCGGCGTCGGTTCAAAAAGCACTGCCTCCCCATGCGTCCTATCAGAGAAGCGATAGTTGCCGCCCGGATCGACGCTCCACATCGCAGCCTTCATCCGTTTGACGCCCAATTCACTAGCAGTCGCATGTATCAGGGCGTACGAGACATTTCCGGTCTTGTTAACCATGGAAAACCGCTGTATATACGGGAGTTTTGTTCGACCCCTCAATGATTGCGCATATACTTCCGTAAGGTGCTCGATTCGATTACTGGTGGGATCATAATCCTTTAGGACGTCAGCAACCTCCATGCCGTAGAGTTCCCGCATCGGGGTCTGCTGCTTGTCGCGAGCAATGAATCGCTGAACAAATCCTACCATGAAGTTGATGAAAAGCTCACTCTTGGGCGTGTTTGCAATTTCCGCCAGAAGATCCATTGGGAATTTGGTGTATCCGAATGGGTCTATGAATGCAAACGTCGGCGCAAGCTGCCGATTCTGTTCGCGCACTTGCTCAAAAAGCTCATTCATCTTTTCATCAAAAGACCCATTGATGATCCGCGTCTTAATATTGGCAGGCCAATTAGGAAATTCCGCCTTGAGCGCGTCGAGTTCGACTTCGAGCGCGGCTACATTCTCATTGTCCTTTTCGATAAAAAAGAAGACGAACTCACAATTCGACATTTGCGGCAAGTAACTGTGAGTTAGCAGGCGGCGCAGCGCAATCTGCGGCGAACCTTCACTGCCGTCATCGTAACGTCCTCGACCAGCGAATCCATCGATGTACAGCACCCGGCCGTTCCATTTTGACAGGATCGGAAACCATGCACCGAGGTAGTGCCTAAGGATTTCGTGTTTCGCCGCCGTGTGTGGCTCCATTTTCCAACTTTCCGGCGAACTGTCTTTGCTCAATTACCGCCCCTCACTTTGACAGGATTAATAATAGGAAGCCAACGAATCAAACAAGCAAGAAGCTGAATTCGCTCAGCTACCCGACTCCTCCGAATCCGATTCGGCCATTTCAATCAACATATGCGATATGACACGAACAATCCCCCTGCGCGGCCCCTGACAGCGTCACGCCTCGATCGAGCCCAGCAGGATTCCGCGCAGCGTGTCATCTTCACCCTCCGATGTTTGCTCCCCTTGGCGTTTCCGTTCGCTGACCAAACGATCAGCGAACGAAAACGGACGCTCTACAGACTACCGGTCAGGTAGGGCAGCGCGCACGCCCGGCAGCGCGCACGAGGATGAGAAACGATGGTTAGGTTCCGGCCTCAGAATCTTCGAGACATCTGCCGGGCTACTTCTGCGTTTGTGCCACGATCGGGCGTGCGCCGACAGGCCCAAAAGCACCAGATTGCAGCAGTTCCCCTGGCTAGGTAGTATTAACTAATCCGTTACTGACCGGGGTCAGCGCCGGGTACTACACCCGTCTCGAACAGGATCAGGCCGGCACAGCATCACCGCAGGTCATCGACGCTCTGGCCCGGGTGCTGCAACTCGACCCGGCCGAAACGACCCATCTGCACAACCTGGCGGGCCGGTCCAACGCGCCGCGCCTGGTGCGCGGCGTCCCCGAACAGCCGCACCCACGCACACTCACCCTGCTCACCTCGCTCGGTGACACGATGCCCGCCGTGATCCTCGGCCGCCGTGGCGACGTGCTCGCCTGGAATCGCGCCGGCCACGCCTTGGTCGCCGAACACATCGATTTCACCGCCCCCGAGGACCCGTCGCGCCGCCCCTCGATCCCGCGCATGTTCTTCCTGGACCCACTCACCAGGGACCTCTACCGCAACTGGGCCGACCTCGCCCGCATCCACGTGGCCTACCTCCGCCTCACGGCCGGGCGCTACCCCACCGACGCGAATCTGGCCGAGCTGATCGGTGAGCTCACCATGCGCAGCGACGAATTCGCGCGGCTCTGGGCCACCGGGGACGTCGCCGACTGCACGGTCGGACCGATGGATCTGCAACATCCGACGGTCGGCCGGGTGGACGTCGACTACCAGGTGTGGTTGCAACCCGACAGTCCCGACCACCGGCTCGAGGTCTACACCGCCCGCGACGAACGTTCCGCCGATGCGCTGCGGCTGCTCGGCGGCGTCGGCGCGGCAGCTCAGCGTGTGCTCGCCGAAGGATCGTCAACAGTTGGGCACAAAGAACTCGGCGAAGAGGTTCGACAGGGATAACCGCCTACGACTCGAGGCGTCCGCGTGGCCGAATTCGCCCCTGCCCTTGCTGGTGATCGCAATGGCGATCTGGTGGCCGTCCTCATGAGCCGACAACCCTCACCGGACGATTCGCTTGCCGTCCCCTCATAGGGCGGATCGCTGTCCTGAATCGCCCGCCCGGTCAGCGGTGACGTCGAGTTCGTCGTTGTAGTCGAACACGTGGTCCCAGAGATGGTCGAGGCGCTGTTTGGCTTCGGGCAGCGGAACCGCTGCGATCCGGCCATCGCCCGCGTCGGTGATCAGGTCGAGGGTGCGCAGCTTGCGGACGCCGTCGTCGACGTCGAACTCGACTTCGGTGTCCCAGCGCCGGGCGAACCATTCCTCGACCTGCTGGTCGAGTTCGGGGACGGTGAGGGGGTGTTCGGCGGTGTGCAGGAAGTAGTAGGCGAGTACCGCTTCCTTCACTTCGGATTCTTCGGCAGCACCCAGGAGGTGGTGGAAGACGCTGGCGTCATTGGCCAGGGTGCGGAAATACAGGTGCTCAGAGAGGGCCTTCATGAACTGGATCTTGCGGTTCTTGAACTTGTTGACCTGCCGCATCAGGTAGCCGCCGAAGGCGGCGAAACCCGCCCCCATCGAGATCAGCGTGGTCTGGTCGAGTTCGACCGGGTCGTCGCGCAAACCCACCCAGAAGCCGACCAGCAGGAGCAGCAGCCCCAGTGAGGTGAGCAGTTTGGTAGCGATGACGACGACACCAGAGATCACAGCCGGCACGCCGATCAGCAGCTTGTCCAGTGACCGCATCCGGACCCGCACGTTCGGGTACAGCATTTCCAGGTCGGCGCGTGGCACATTGCGGAACAGTTTCACCATGACCGAGCCGGGCGTGTACTGCTTGTCGCCGGGCGGCACCCCGGCGGTGAAGGCCACGAACACCAGCACCTTGGCGTAGTTGGTGAATTCGACCGTTTTGCGGCGCAGCCCGAACAGCGACTTGACCTCGTGGGTGCGCTCGGATTCGCCCCGGCGGAAGATCAGTACCCGGTCCAGGCCCTCGGTGTCGACCTCCATGCGCACCTTCACGAGCGCATGGTCCTCGAAGGCCCGGTTCAGTTCTTCGTCGCTGACGCGGGTGTAGTTGGCGGCCTCGGCGAGCGCGACGAGCTCCGTTTCCAGCCGCTGCCGGGCCGCAGTCCGCTGCTCCTCGGTGACGGTGTTGACCACCTGCACGTCATCAGCCGGGTCGACCTGGTGATATGCGTCCAGCAAGATCTCGATCCGCCGGTGGAACCGGTGATGCAGCACCGCCGCGAGGATCCGCGCGAACTCCTCGAAAGAGGTGCGTTCGGCCGGCGCCAGCTCTTCGGCGCACATGCCGATGACCGCGTTCTTCCGGAACGGGATGTAGTGCTCGGTGTCCACAGGCAACTCCTCTCGGCGGGTAACCCGCCGCGCCCACCCTAGGGGGTCGGCGGTGCGGTCGAACAGCGCGTGCTCGCCGACTGATCACGGGGTCGGGCATAAACATCTCAGCGGCGAGGTTCGATACCGATAACCCCCCGACAACCCGAGGAGCGCACATGGCCGAATTCGACCCGTACGACCTGCTCGCGAACAGCACATTGGGTGTGCTCGCCACCATCAAAGCCGATGGCCGACCGCAACTGTCCCCGGTGACGCCGTACTACGACCGCGGCGCGGGCATCATCTATGTGTCGATCACCGAGGGCCGCGCCAAGACCGCCAACCTGCGCCGCGACCCCCGCGCGGCCTTCGAAGTCACCGCCGCCGACGGCTGGTCCTGGGCCACCGCCGAAGGAACCGTCACCCTCACCGGGCCCGGCACCGACCCGAACGGGCCCGAAGTGCAGGCCCTGGTCGACTACTACCGGGCCGCGGCGGGCGAACACCCGGATTGGGACGAGTACCGGGAAGTGATGGTCGCCGACCGTCGAGTACTGATGGCACTCACCGTCGAACACATCTACGGCGCCAAGGTTCGCTGAGTCATTCCGTCGCAGAAAGGAATTCATCCACCTCGGGCGCGAAGCGGGCGTGCTTGATCGCACCGAGGTGCGTGGTGTCGGGGTAGATGGTCAGGTGGGCGCCGGGGATGCCGTCGGCGGTGTAGCGGAAGGTGGACTGGTCGTAGAACTCGTCACGTTCGCCGCCGATGACCAGGGTGGGGGCGGTGATGTCGGCGAGGCGGCCGGTGAGGTCGAAGGCGTCCTCGGCGCGGACGAACGCGAGGGTGTCGGCCGGGTTCTTCGGGCGCACCAGCGGATCGGCCAGCCAGGCCAGCGCCCCGACCAGCCGGGCCTTGACCGGGGACTCGATCCCCTGCGTGGCCATATGGTGCAGTGCGCGTTTGCCAGCGGCCGCGGCCGTGGCGTACTTCAGCTGTGAGGCGCGGGCCGACTCCTCGAGGCGGTAGCCGGAAGAAGCGATCACCAGCCTGCGCACCACCGAGGGGTGATCGGCCGCCAATTGCAACGCCACCGACCCACCCGAGGAAATCCCGAGAACGTCCACCGGCACACCGAATTCGGCCCACAACGCTTCGGCATGATCCTTCGCGATGTCGGCCATGGACGTGCCCGCGGCCATTCCCGGCGCCCGATTCACCGCGTACACCCGGTGGTTGCGGGCCAACGGCGCCATCGTCTTGACCTCACTGCTGCGCATCCACCCCCGCGGATTCGCATGATCGGGCGTGAACCACCGCAAGAACACCAACGGCCGCCCCGCCCCGAACGCCGTATACGGCAATCCGTGCGCCAGCACCCCTTCGGTGACCTCGAACCCCTTCACCACAACCACGCCGCCTCCATCCACCCGAACCCCTGACCCCGAACGCTACCCAGCCCACCGCCCACAAGCGATGACCTCGGAGGTCATGAATCCCGCGCCGCCGAGCCGGAAGGTAATCAGCGAACCTCGATGACGGTCTCGCCGGAACCGAGCATCTCGACAATTGTCGGCAAGACCGGCAGTACCGCCGCGAGCAAGGCTTTGCGCGAACAGTTGCCGATCCGGATCCACACCACTGCGGGAACGGTCTGTCCACCTTTCACACGACCGAGCAGGATGAAGTCTTCGTCCTTGGTGACAATCGCGGCGCCTCGGCGTCGGCCTTCGTCCCAGACCTCGTTGTCGGAGGCCGATGTCATATCCAGGTCGCAGACATGCACAGCGTCATGCCCTTCGCCCACGATGGCTCGCGCAAGCGCAGGCGGCAGCTGCGCATCGACAAGGAACTTCAAGAAGCGGTCCGCAGGATCGGATGATCAGCCTCAGCAGCGGCGAATGCAAGACAGGCACGGATGTCTTCGCGTTCCAGGTATGGATAGTCCTCGAGGATCGAGTCTTCGCTCTCACCGTGAGCCAGCAGCTCCAGGACATCCTTCACCCGGATTCGCAGGCCGCGGACACACGGTCTGCCACCGAGCTGGGCGGGGTCGAAGGTGATCCTCGAATCGGTAGACACAGGGCGATTGTATCCGTGGACCCGGACACGCCCACCGGAAACGCGCGCGCCATCGCGCCGTCGGCCGCGAGGGCGCCGAGCGCCTACGAGCCGCTGCCGCCTGATCGGCTGCCCAGTCCGCCGCGCTGGATCACCTTGCCGCTCTTGGTTCTGATCTCCACGTCGCGTGGGCGCAGGGTGCTACCGCCGCTCGGGGGTCGGCCGATTGTGGCGTTGCCGCCGTAGTAGTAGTGGTATTGGGCGTCGCTGCCGAACCTCGATCTGCCGCTGCCGCCGCCTGAACCCACCGAATCGCATTGGCTGTCGGCGACGACGGTTCGGGTGCCGTCGGCGTCGGTGCGCACGCACGACGCCACCACCGGCTCCCGGTCCGGGTTGCTCGTGACGAGATAGCAACCACCCACCAGGGCCGCGATCCCGGCGATCGCGACGAGACCCACTTTCCGGCTGGTGCTCGAGGAATAGTCGGGGCCATCCGCCGCCGCGCGCAACTTGCGCTGACGTTCCTCCCACGCCCGCGTCTCCGCCGCCGTCGCCGGCACCGGATTCGCTTCCCACCGAATGGGCGCGAACCCCTGAAACGGCGTATCCCGGCGCGGCTGATCCCGCGAATCCCCTTGCCCCCCAGCCACCATCGAAACTCCCCCGCTCGCACGACTCCCGCCACCATTCTACGAGGACCTCTTCCACCCGTCACCGGAAAAGTCCGCACAGAAACGCCGAACGGCGCCGCTCCCGCAGGAGCGACGCCGTTACGGTGTCAGTCGGGTCTAGCGACTCACTTGACGATCTTCGTGACGCGACCGGCACCGACGGTGCGGCCACCCTCACGAATCGCGAAGCGCAGGCCCTCGTCCATGGCGACCGGCTGGATCAGCTTGACGGACATCTCGGTGTTGTCACCGGGCATGACCATCTCGGTGCCCTCGGGGAGGGTCACAACGCCCGTCACGTCAGTCGTACGGAAGTAGAACTGCGGACGGTAGTTGTTGAAGAACGGGGTGTGGCGGCCACCCTCGTCCTTCGACAGGATGTAGGCCTGGCCCTCGAACTCCGTGTGGGGAGTCGTGGTGCCCGGCTTGACGACAACCTGGCCACGCTCGACATCTTCGCGCTTGATGCCACGAACCAGCAGACCGACGTTGTCGCCGGCCTGGCCCTGGTCGAGCAGCTTGCGGAACATCTCGATACCGGTGACGGTGGTCTTGGTGCTCTTCTCGCGGATGCCGACGATCTCGACTTCCTCGTTCACGTTGATGATGCCACGCTCGACACGACCGGTGACGACGGTGCCACGACCGGTGATCGTGAAGACGTCCTCAACGGGCATCAGGAACGGAAGCTCGGTCTCACGGACCGGGTCCGGGATCGAGTCGTCGACAGCCTTCATCAGCTCGACGATCGACTCGGACCACTTCTCGTCACCCTCGAGAGCCTTCAGGCCCGAGACGCGCACGACCGGCGCGTCCTCGTCGAATTCCTGCGAGGCCAGCAGTTCGCGGACCTCCATCTCGACGAGCTCGAGGATTTCCTCGTCATCGACCATGTCCGACTTGTTCAGCGCGACCAGGATGTAGGGCACGCCGACCTGACGGGCGAGCAGCACGTGCTCGCGGGTCTGCGGCATCGGGCCATCGGTGGCCGCGACCACCAGGATGGCGCCGTCCATCTGCGCCGCACCGGTGATCATGTTCTTGATGTAGTCCGCGTGACCCGGGGCGTCGACGTGCGCGTAGTGGCGCTTATCGGTCTGGTACTCGACGTGGGAGATGTTGATCGTGATACCACGAGCCTTCTCCTCCGGCGCCTTGTCGATCTGATCGAACGCGAACGCGTCGTTCAGATCCGGGAACTTGTCAGCCAGCACCTTGGTGATCGCTGCAGTCAGCGTGGTCTTGCCGTGGTCGACGTGACCGATGGTGCCGATGTTGACGTGCGGCTTCGTCCGCTCGAACTTCGCCTTCGCCACTTTTGGGTCCTCCTGGACTTGTTGGTGCTTGCATTTGCAGCAGTGCGTGTGTCATCCCCACTGGGGGTGGGGACCGGGGGTACTACATGACGCCCGACACTTGGGGTCCAGTGTGCCACTGGACCCCAAGGGGTTTATTCGCCGGTCGCCTTGGCGATGATCTCCTTGGACACGTTGGCCGGAACCTCAGCGTAGGAGTCGAACACCATGGAGTAGTTCGCGCGACCCTGGGTCTTGGACCGCAGGTCACCGATGTAGCCGAACATCTCCGAGAGCGGAACCAGCGCCTTGACGACACGGGCACCACTGCGTTCCTCCATGGCCTGGATCTGGCCACGGCGGGAGTTCAGGTCGCCGATCACTTCACCCATGTAATCCTCGGGTGTGATGACCTCGACAGCCATGAGCGGCTCGAGGATCACCGGACCGGCCTTGCGGGCCGCTTCCTTGAGGGCCTGCGAACCCGCGATCTTGAACGCCATCTCCGAGGAGTCGACGTCGTGGTACGCACCGTCGAGCAGGATGACCTTCATGTTCACCAGCGGGTAGCCGGCGAGCACGCCGTACTGCATGGCGTCCTGGGCACCCGCGTCGACCGACGGGATGTACTCGCGGGGCACGCGGCCACCGGAGACCTTGTTCTCGAACTCGTAGTGCGCACCGTCCTCGCCGATGAACGGCTCGACCGCGATGATGACCTTCGCGAACTGGCCGGAACCACCGGTCTGCTTCTTGTGCGTGAACTCGAGCTTCTCGACCTTCTTGGTGATCGTCTCGCGGTAGGCCACCTGCGGCTTACCGACGTTCGCCTCGACCTTGAACTCGCGCTTCATGCGGTCGACGAGGATGTCGAGGTGGAGCTCGCCCATGCCGCCGATGACGGTCTGGCCGGTCTCCTGGTCGAGCTTGACCGAGAACGTCGGGTCTTCGCGGGCCAGCTTCTGGATCGCGGTGCCGAGCTTCTCCTGGTCGGACTTGGTCTTGGGCTCGATCGAGACCTCGATGACCGGGTCCGGGAACGTCATCGACTCGAGGACGACCTGGTTCTGCGGGTCGCTGAGGGTGTCACCGGTGGTGGTGTCCTTCAGGCCGATCACGGCGTAGATGTGCCCCGCCGAAGCGTTGGCCACCGGGTTCTCCTTGTTGGAGTGCATCTGGAACAGCTTGCCCAGACGCTCCTTCTTGCCCTTGGTCGAGTTGACGACCTGGGCACCGGAGGCCACCGAACCCGAGTACACCCGGATGTAGGTGAGCTCACCGAAGAACGGGTGCACGGCGATCTTGAACGCCAGCGCCGAGAACGGCGCGTCGGAGCTCGGCTGACGAGTGAGGACCTCGTCCTCCTTGCCGGGCACGTGGCCTTCGACGTTCTCGACGTCCAGCGGGGACGGCAGGTAGTCGACGACCGCGTCGAGCATGGGCTGCACGCCCTTGTTCTTGAACGCCGAACCGCACAGCACCGGGTAGAGCTCGGAGTTGACGGTCATCTTGCGGATGGCGCCCTTGATCTCCTCGATCGAGAGCTCCTCGCCACCGAAGAACTTCTCCAGCAGCGCCTCGTCGGACTCGGCGACGGTCTCGAGCAGCTCCTGGCGGTACTGCTCGGCCTTCTCCGCGAGGTCGGCCGGGATCTCCTGGACCTCGTACTTCTCGCCCAGCTTGGTCTCGCCGGTCCACACCTTGGCGTTCATCTCGACCAGGTCGACGATGCCCTCGAAGGTGTCCTCTGCGCCGATCGGCAGCTGGATGACCAGCGGCTTGGCACCGAGACGGTCCTTGATGGTCTGCACGGTGAAGTAGAAGTCCGCGCCGAGCTTGTCCATCTTGTTGACGAAGCAGATACGCGGCACGTCGTACTTGTCGGCCTGACGCCACACCTGCTCGGACTGCGGCTCGACGCCCTCTTTGCCGTCGAACACGGCCACGGCACCGTCGAGCACACGCAGCGAACGTTCCACCTCGACGGTGAAGTCCACGTGGCCCGGGGTGTCGATGATGTTGATCTGGTGCTTGTCCCAGAAACACGTGACCGCCGCGGAGGTGATCGTGATGCCGCGTTCCTGTTCCTGTTCCATCCAGTCGGTGGTCGAGGCACCGTCGTGGGTTTCACCGATCTTGTAGTTCACACCGGTGTAGAACAGGATTCGTTCGGTGGTGGTGGTCTTGCCCGCGTCGATGTGGGCCATGATGCCGATATTGCGGACCTTGTTCAGGTCGGTGAGCACGTCCTGTGCCACGGATATCTCCCTTTTGAGCGGACGGGTCTGGGACTACCAGCGGTAGTGCGCGAAGGCCCGGTTGGACTCGGCCATCTTGTGGGTGTCCTCGCGACGCTTCACGGCGGCACCGAGGCCGTTGCTCGCGTCGAGGAGCTCGTGGGCGAGACGCTCGATCATCGTCTTCTCACGACGGGCGCGGGAGTAGCTGACCAGCCAGCGCAGCGCCAGGGTGTTGGCGCGGCCCGGACGAACCTCGACCGGCACCTGGTAGGTGGCGCCACCGACACGACGGGGCTTCACCTCGAGGGCGGGCTTGACATTGTCCAGCGCACGCTTGAGGGTGACGACCGGATCGGTGCCGGTCTTCTCGCGCGCCTGCTCGAGTGCGCCGTAGACGATGCGCTCGGCGGTGGACTTCTTGCCGTCCATCAGAATCTTGTTGACCAGCTGAGTGACCAGCGGCGACCCGTAGACCGGGTCGTTGATCAGCGGACGCTTGGGTGCGGGGCCCTTGCGTGGCATATCAGCTCTTCTCCTTCTTGGCGCCGTAGCGGCTGCGGGCCTGCTTGCGGTTCTTCACACCCTGGGTGTCCAGCGAGCCACGGATGATCTTGTAGCGCACACCCGGAAGGTCCTTCACACGACCGCCGCGCACGAGCACCATCGAGTGCTCCTGCAGGTTGTGGCCTTCACCGGGGATGTACGCCGTGACCTCGATCGCGCTGGTCAGGCGAACGCGCGCGACCTTACGCAGCGCGGAGTTCGGCTTCTTGGGGGTGGTGGTGTACACGCGAGTGCACACGCCACGACGCTGCGGGCTCCCCTTGAGGGCCGCAGTCTTGGTCTTGGTGACCTTGTCGCGGCGACCCTTGCGGACCAGCTGGTTGATGGTTGGCATAGACCGGCTTTCCTTATTGGTAATTGCGGTTGCGGAACACGTGTCTTCAGTTCATCGAGCTTTCACCCGCACGTCCGACCGTGTTTCCGTTTACCCGCGGTCGGGCGTGTCGCGCGCAGCTCAGGACCCTTTTTCTGGGCACGCTGGAACGTATCAGCCGCTTTCGCTGGCCTACGTTCACGCACGAACTTGCCCGTAGCAATCCGGGCACAGCGATCCACGATACGCGCCCGCTCGAACCGGGGTCAAAGCGGGGTGCGACGGCAGCGCTGCTACCTGGCCAGATCCAGGGTCAGCTCCACCAATTTCTGCGCGCCGGCGCACGGGTCGGGGTGAGCCGAGCCGGGCCGGTAGTTGATCCACCAACCGATGACGCCGACATCGGCGGCCGGGGCGGTGACTCCACAGGAGTCGTTGTCGCCCGGCCGGCGCACCTGCAACGCCCTGCGGCCCTGCACTGTGATGTCACCGGTGAGATAGCCCAGCTTGTCGTTGGTGGTCTTCTCGTTGTTCAGCGTACCCATCTCGTACCAGTTGAGGGTGGCCATGGCCGCCCCACCAGGAGCGTCCTCGATGTCCCACATGCACACCGCGCCGCTGAACGAAGTCTGCACCATCCGGGCGTTACCGACGATCTCACCGATCTTGTCGACGGCCACCACATCGCATTCGCGCAGGAGCTTGTCGAAATCGGTGTTGATGGATCCGTCGCCGCCGCCGCTGCCCACCGGCTGGGCGTTGCCGTCGACCTTGTCGCCGCAACCGGCCAGCACGGCGGTGAGTGCGAGGGCGGCCGCGGCGATCCTGATCGCGCTCATTTCAGTCGTCCCACGGTCAGCTCGGCCAGTTTCCTGGCCCGATCGCACGGGTTGCCACCGACGGCGAATATGCCGGTGGAGATGGACCATTCGAAGAAGTCGTCATCGAGCTGGACCGCGAAATCACACACGGTGCCCTGCGGGTCGAGCGCCTGGAATCCGGGGCGCCCGGCCACGTCGATGGCCTCGGGGCTGCGGCCGACGCTGGACACCCAGGCCTCCTCGCGTTCGATCGGACTGCCACGGTAGGACGCGAATGTCACGCTGGGCGGATACAACCCGGCCGCCTGCCAGTTGCAGCCGGTGGCGTTCTTGAACGCGAGTGAGATCTGCGAAAGACCCGCCAACGAGCGCACCTCGTCGTCGGTGACGTGCCCGCATTCGCCCACGAAGGGGCCGAGCGAGGCGACCTTGGGTGGTGGCCGGTTCGGCCCGGTCGGCGAATCGGAGTCGCTGCCCCCCGATCCGCACGACGACAGCACGACAGCCACAGCCGTGCCGGTGATGATCGCCGAGAGGATCCGCATGCCATGAACTCTAGTGCGTGGGCGGGCGGGCTCACAGGTTGCCGCGGGCCGCCTGCTCCCGTTCGATGGCCTGGAAAAGCGCTTTGAAGTTGCCTTTCCCGAAGCCGAGCGAGCCGTGGCGTTCGATGAGTTCGAAGAACACGGTGGGGCGATCGGCGATCGGGCGGGTGAAGATCTGCAGCAGATAGCCATCTTCGTCGCGGTCGACGAGGATGCCCCGGCGCTGCAGTTCGGCGACCGGAACGCGCACGTGCCCGATGCGCGCGCGCAGTTCGGCGTCCTCGTAATAGGTGTGGGGGGTGGGCAGGAATTCCACACCCTCGGCGCGCAGGGCGTCGACGGTGGCGAGGATGTCACCGGTGGCCAGGGCGATGTGCTGCACACCGGGGCCGCGATAGAACTCCAGGTACTCATCGATCTGAGAACGCTTGCGGCCCACCGCCGGTTCGTTGAGCGGGAACTTCACCCGGTGGTTGCCGTTCGCGACGACCTTGCTCATCAGCGCGGAGTACTCGGTGGCGATGTCGTCGCCGACGAACTCCGCCATGTTCGTGAAACCCATGACGCCGCGGTAGAACTCGACCCAGCGATCCATCATGCCCTGCTCCACATTGCCCACCACATGGTCGATGGCCTGGAACAGGCGCGGCGCCCGCGGCACGCGAGTCGAGGTGCGCGCGACGTAGCCCGGCAGGTACGGGCCCGCGTACCCGCCGCGGTCGACGAGGGTGTGCCTGGTTTCGCCGTAGGTGGCCAGCGCGGCGGAGCGCACCGTGCCGAATTCGTCGCTCTCGTCATGGGGTTCGGTCAGAATCGTGGCTCCGTGGGTGCGCGCCCAGGCGATGCACCGGTCCACGTCGGGTACCTCGAGCGCGATGTCGACCACGCCGTCACCGTGCCGGTCGTGGTGTGCGACGAGCGCACTGTCGGGGACGACCGCGCCTTTGATCACGAATCGCGCTGCGCCACTGCGCAACACGAACGACTTGTGATCACGATTGCCGGTCTCGGGACCGGAATAGGCCTCGAGCCGCATGCCGAACGCGGACTGCAGGAAGTGCGCGCTCTGGGTCGCGTTGCCGACGACCCACACCAGCGCGTCCCAGCCGATCACCGGGAACGGATCGACGCTGTCGTCGTGCTCGATCAGGCCGACGAGCTGCTGCTCAATGGTCATGCTCAAGGAAAACTCGCAACAACCCTGCTGGGCAACCCCGACAGCTGCGCATGGGCAGGATGCCGAAATCAGCCACCCGCGGCCCCCTGGTGATGGACAATTTGAATAGCACCCGAGCCTGGAGGTCTGTCGATGCGAACGCCCGCGAAACTGGACGAACTCGACCTGGCGATCCTGCGCGCCATGCACCAGTTCCAGAAAGCCGGAATCCTCGAACTGTCACGCCGGACCAAGGTCGCCAGGGCGACGGTGCAGGCCCGGATCAACCGGATGGAGGAATCCGGGGTGATCGCCTCCTACGACCCGGAGATCGACGTCACCGCAGCCGGTTTCGATGTGCAGGCGTTCGTGACCCTCGAGATCGCCCAGGGCGCGCTCGACACCGTGAGTGCCGAACTCTCCTCGATCCCGGGTGTGCTCGAGGCGTATGCGACCACCGGCTCCGGTGACGTGCTGTGCCGTATCGGCGCCGATTCCCACGCCGGGCTCCAAGCCGTGCTGCTCAGCATCGACCGCACCGGTTCGGTGGTGCGCTCGCACAGTGTGATCGTGCTGTCGACGGTGGTCGCGCGCCGAGCCCTGCCCCTGCTACACACCCTGACCCCGACGGGCACCACGAAGGCGCCCGCGTACCGGGATCAGCGCTGAGCAAGCTATCCGGTGCCACCGCACCACCTGCCTGCGCCGCTCGACCCCAGGCGCGCTGCACTCAGTTCCGCACCACTCAGCGTCGCTTGATCACTCAGCGCTACTGCATGGCTGAACGCCTCTGCGCGACCCAGCGCCTCTGCACGACCCAGCGGCGCGACACGACCCAGCGCTGCTACACCGCTCAGCGCTACTGCACCACTCAGCGCAGCTGCACGACCACCTTGCCCGTGGCGGTCCGGTTGTCCAGCGCGGCGACGGCTTCGGCGGTCCGCTCCAGCGGGTACAGCACCGGGTCGGGCGCGGTGATCGCACCGGAGGCGAGCAGCGGTTCGATCTCGGCCCACTGCTCGGCCAGGTAGCCGGGGTCGCGCATCACCCATTCACCCCAGGCGGCACCGACGACCTCGACGTTGTTGAGCAACAGCCGATTCACCTTCACCGTGGGGATCTCCCCCGCGGTGAACCCCACGACCAGCAGGCGACCGCCGCCGGCCAGCGAGCGGATGCTGTCGGTGAAACGGTCGCCACCGACCGGGTCGAGGACGATGTCAACACCGCGACCGTCGGTGAGTTCCTTCACCGCGGCCAACCAACCCTCGGTGAGCACCACATCGGTGGCGCCGTTGGCCTTGGCCACCTGCGCCTTCGCCTCGGTACTCACCACCGCGATCACCCGGCCCGCGCCCAGCGCCTTGGCCATCCGCAACGTGGAGGTACCGACACCACCCGCGGCGCCGTGCACCAGCACGGTCTCCCCCGCCTTCAGCCGACCGCGTGTGGTCAGGCAGAAGTGCACGGTGAGATCGTTGAACAGGATGCCGGCGCCGGCTTCGAGCGAGACATTGTCAGGGAGTTCGAACACCGCGTGCTCGGGTGCCACCGCCACCTCGGCGACACCGTTGCCCAGCATGGTCAGGGCCGCCACCCGGGCGCCGGGGCGCAGCGCGGAATCCGCGGGCGCTTCGCGCACCACCCCGGCCACCTCGCCGCCGACGACGAACGGCAGACCCGGCTTCATCTGGTACAGACCGCGCGTCATCAGCACATCGGGAAAGGCGATGCCCGCGGCGTGCACGTCGATCAGCACACCACCGGGGTAGGTCACCGGCTCGGGCAGTTCGACGACCTCGATCGCCGATGGCCCCTCCAACTTGCCTACCTGGGCTGCACGCATCTGGAACACCTTTCTCCGCTGACACCACTCACCGCGAACATATCCCGGTATCGGGGTCAGCGGTGGGCGAATTCGGTCACCGGCTCGCTGGCGAGCACCGCGCCGCCCTGGGTGATCGTCAACCCGGCTGAACTGATCTGGTACTGCGTGCCGTCGGTGGGGTTGGTCGCCGTGAACGCGCCCGCGCCGTTGGGCACCGGATCATCGAGCTCGATCCGGGCGCCGTCGCTGGCGCGCGCCCCCTTGTAGTAGTAGCGACCGACTCCGGTGTGGCAGATGACCACTCGCGACGCGGTGGTGCGCGCGATCGTCATCGCGGCGTCGTTGTCGTTGCAGCGCGGACCGCCCGTGTAGAAGCCCTGTCCGTCGGCGCCGGAAACGGTGGACTGCAGCGGCGGCACGGTGGTCGGGGTGGCCGCCTGTTCGGTGGCCGGGTAGACGGCGGGTGCCGTACTCGGCGGCACGACAGCGGTCGGTACTTCCTGGCTGACCGTCACCACGACCGGTGGCGGCACGATACTCGGTCCCAGCGGCGGCGAATGCGCCACCTCCTGCCGGGAACCATTGATGCTCAACATGATCCACACCGCCGCACCCACCACGGCGATCACGATCAGCGCACCGAGCGCACCGGCCAGGACCGGAGTCGACGAAGAACGCTTCGACAGTGCGGGCGCCGACGGGTGGGGGTAGCCGGGACCCGACGGCGGTTGCGGGCCGGTCACCCGCGCGGTTGCACCCGCCGCCGGCCGCGTCGCGTCGACGCGCGGGTGCTGCGGGCCCGTCACCCGCGCCGTCTTACTCATCACCGGCCGGGCCGCCGCGGGAGGCTGCGGTGGCCCGCTCACCCGTGCCTGCCTGCCGCCCACAGCCCCCGGTTCAGCCGACTGCGACCTGTTTCCGGTCTGCGATCCCACCGCCGGAAACCCCGGTGGATACGAGCCCGTCCCCCCCGCCGCGCCCGGGGCAGCGGGTGACGGGCCTGCGTTCGACTGGTGCGAACTGGACTCCGGTCCCACGGCAGGAGATTCGGCGGAGTTGTGTGGACCGGTCTCCCGGGTCTGCTGACCGGTGGCCGGCCGGTCCGGGGGCGTGATGACGGGGGCCGGGGTGACGCGGGGGCCGGGGACCGTGGCGGGGGCATCGCGTTCGGCCTGGGTCAGGGCCGCTCTGGCCGCGCGGGCCAGAGCGGTGGGCGAGAGGTAGCGCTGTGCGGGGTCCTTGGCCATGCCGCGCTCGACGACCGCGTCGAAGGCGCTCAGGGCGGGGTCGGCGGCGCCGGGGCGCGGTGGGGGCGCCATCTGGTGGGAACCGATCGCGCCGGCGAGGCTGTGCACCGGGAACGGCACCCGCCCCACCAGTGCTTCATAGAGCACACAGGTGAGCGCGTAGGTGTCCACAGCCGGGGTCATCGGCACGTCGGTGAACCGTTCCGGCGCCATGTAGGCCATCGAGCCGACCGCACTGCCCGCGCTGGTGAGCTGCGGATCGGAGGCGACGTGGGCGATGCCGAAGTCGACGAGGTAGGCGAACAGGTTCGCGGTGAGCAGGATGTTGGCCGGTTTCACGTCACGGTGGACCAGGCCCACCGCGTGGGCGGCGTCGAGCGCGGCGGCGATCTGCTCGACCACCTGCACCGTCTCGCCGGGAGTGAGCCTGCCGTGGTGTTGCAGCCGTTCCTTGAGGTCGGCGCCACGCACCAGGCGCATGTCGATGTAGAGCACCCCGTCGACCTCGCCCCAGTCGTGCACCGGGATGACATGCGGTTCCTGCACACGCGCCATCGCCTGGGATTCGCGCCGGAAGCGCTGCACGTAGACGGGGTCGGTGGCCAGCTCGCGGTTGAGCATCTTGAGCGCCACGACACGGTCTTTGGAGGTGTCGAGGGCCTCGTAAACCTCTCCCATACCGCCGACTCCGAGGAGCCGACGCAATTCATAGCGCCCGAACGTCGCGCCAGACATCGCTGCGCCGGCCATTCCTGCAGGCTACCGGCCGGTGAGGGCGCTGTCATGTGCGCCGGGTACCGCTGGTCACGGCTCGAGGTGAGGGTATGAGCCCCGACCCGTAAAGTCGTGTGCAGAACTACGCAAGAAGTCGCGGTTCACACTGATGTGGACCGCGCAAGGAGCACACGTGTCACTCGATCAGCCATTGGCCCCGCTTCCCCAGGAGGGCACGGGTTTCGCCACGGCGTGGCCCGTCCGGGCCGGCGATGTGGACCCGTACCGCCGGCTGCGCTTCGACGGCGTGGCCCGGTATCTGCAGGACATCGCCTACGACGAACTGCACCAGACCGACCTGCACCGCACCGACCCCACCTGGATCGTGCGGCGCACCGTCATCGATGTGGTGCGGCCCGTCGTCTGGCCCGATCACGTCCACCTCACGCGCTGGTGCGCGAGCATGTCGACCCGGTGGACGAACATGCGGGTGCGCATCACCAGCGAGGGCGGCGGTCTGATCGAGACCGAGGGTTTCTGGATCAATCTCAGCGAGTCGAGCAACCTCCCCGCCCGGATCAGCGATGACGGGCTGGCGTACCTGGCCCGTTCGACCGACGAGCACCGGCTGCGCTGGCGGCCCTATCTCACCGACCCTGCGCCCCGCGAATCCGACACCGATGTGCCGTTCCCCGTGCGCGCCACCGACATCGACCAGTTCAACCACGTGAACAACGCCTGCTACTGGCAGGCGGTGGAGCAGTTCCTGGTCGACTATCCGAAGTTGCTGGCCGCGCCGCACCGCGCGGTGATCGAGTATGTGGCGCCGGTGCTGGCCCGCGAGCACATCACGGTGCGCGCCCGCTACGAACCCGGCGATGTGGCGGGGCGACCGGTGCTGCGGTTGTGGTTCGTGGTCGGCGGGATCACCACGACCGTCGTGCGGGTCATGCCGCTGCCGCAATAGCCCCGGCCCCCGCGTGGGGACCGGGGCGGTGCGCTAGCTCTTGGCGGCTTTGAGCAGGTCGGCGCGGGTGGTGAATTTGACCCGCGGTCGTCCGGCGGCCTTACCGGCGGCCTTCTCGGCCTGGTCGATCGCCTTCCAGCCCGCCCGGTCGACCAGGTCGGGCTGCCGTTCGGCGAGCAGCGCCCGCAGTGCGGCCCGGTCACCGGCGGGTGTGGTGAGCTTGCCCGCGATGAAGTCGGCGATCAGCGCCTCCACGGTCTCCTCGGCGTCGACCCGGTTGGACCCGATCACCCCGCGCGGGCCCCGCTTGATCCAGCCCGAGACATAGACCCCGGGCAGCGGCGCGGTCCCGTCGATCACCCGGCCGTGTTCGCTGGGCACGGTGCCGCGGCGCTCGTCGAAGGGCAGACCGGCCACGGGCACGCCGCGATAACCGATCGAGCGCAGGATCAGGCCGGTGTCGATGGTTTCGGTGCGGTCGGTGGCGGTGGCCACCAGTTGCCCGTTGTCCTCGGTCAATTCGTTGTGCGCGAATTCGACCGAGGTGACGTGGTCGTCGCCGTGGACGGCGGTCGGGGTCGCCAGGTAGCGGAAGACGATGCGCTTGTGCGCCGGGTCGCGTGGGGCGTCCGCGTATTCCCGGGCGAGCTCGTACTTCAGGCGCAGCGACGGTTCGATGTTCGGGTCGTCGAGGACCGCGCGGCTGTGCGGGTCCAGTTCCAGGTCGGCGGGGTCGACGATCACGTCCACGCCCTTGCAGTTGGTGAGCGCCAGGAACTCCGGTGAGCTGTAGGCGGCCTGCAACGGCCCGCGCCGACCCAGGATGACCACCTCGCGAATGGCGCTGCGGCGCAGGGCGTCGAGTGCGTGATCGGCGATATCGGTGGTGGCCAGCTCGTCGGGATCGGTGGTGAGCACCCGGGCGACATCGAGCGCGACGTTGCCGTTGCCGACGATCACCGCCCGCTCACCGGACAGGTCGAAGGTGCGGTCGGCGAAGTCGGGGTGACCGTTGTACCAGGCGACGAACTCGGTCGCCGAATGGCTGCCGGGCAGGTCCTCACCGGGCACGCCGAGTTGCCGGTCGCTGGACGCACCGACCGCGTAGATCACCGCGTGGTGATGGTCGAGCAGCTCCTGATGATCGATGTGGGCACCGATCTCCACATTCAGGTAGTACTGCAGGTTGTCACGGCGGAAAGCCGAATCGAACATGGTGGCCACGCCTTTGGTGCCCGCGTGATCGGGGGCGACTCCGGCGCGCACCAGGCCCCACGGGGTGGGCACCCGGTCGAACATCTCGACCTCGACGTCGCTGCGCCGCAACAGCTCGTCGGCGGCGTAGCAGGCGGCCGGCCCGGCGCCCACGATCGCGACGCGCAGGGTGCCCAGGTCCTTGGGCGGGCGGACCGGGGTGGCCAGCGGGTCGAAGTTCGTCTCCAGTGGGTGGCGCTGGAAGTAGGCGGCGTTGATCTCGCGGTACCTGCCCAGCGAGGCGAGCAGGTCGTCCTCGGAGAAGATGGCGTCCACCGGACACGCGTCGACGCAGGCTCCGCAGTCGATGCAGGTGTCGGGGTCGATGTACAGCATTTCCGCCGTCGCGAACTCCGGTTGATCCGGAGTCGGGCGGATGCAGTCGACCGGGCACTCGGTGACGCAGCTGGCGTCGTTGCAACAACGCTGCGTAATGACGTAGGCCATAGGTGCAGATCCTCGAAATGTGTGGTCGGTGGCTCGAGCCGTCGCCGCGGTGGGTGACGCAGCTTTCAGTGTGCCTCGAGTGTGACAGTCACCTCACCGCTCCCCGCCATTACGGTGGTCTCATGGCGCCCACCCTGATCCTGATGCGGCACGGAAAATCGGCCTATCCCGACGATGTCGACGACCACGAGCGCCCGCTGGCGCCCCGCGGGGAACGCGAAGCGGCCCTGGCCGGCGACTGGTTGCGCACGACCCAGCCCCCGATCGACGCGGTGTACTGCTCCACCGCGCAACGCACCAGGCAGACCCTCGCCGCCACCGGCATCACCGCACCGGTCCAGTACTGTCCCGAGATCTACGGCGCGAATCCGCACGCCCTGATCGAACTGGTACAGCTCACCGACGACGCGATCTCGACCCTGCTCGTGGTCGGCCACGCCCCCGGAATGCCATGGACCTCTTGGGAACTGGCAGCCAACCGGGAGTCCGATCAGGCCACCGAACTGAGCCGCAAATTCCCCACCTCGGCGTTGGCGGTGCTCGAATTCGACCGGCCCTGGGCACAGGTCGAGCCCGGAGTGGGCGAACTGACGCACTTCCACATCCCGCGCTGAGACGCGCTCACTTCAGTAGCTTGCCGCCGATCACGATGCCTACCCCCAGCAGGGCGAGGAGCACGAAGGCGACGAATCCGTTCGTCAGCCACCAGACCACGCCGAGCACCAGTACCACCGGAGCCACCGCAATCGCGGTGATCACCGGGCTCTCCTTGACCGTTTCCCAGGCCGAACGGGCCCTGAGCCGGTCGATCTCCTTAGCCATGTGATCCACACTACGTTCGTTTCGGCTGCCGATGCCATGGCGGCTGCTCGCCCGATCCGCAAAAATCGGTCTTGCTTGGAGTGCACTCCAGGTGGATAGCGTCGACGGTGTTCCACGGGAAGGGACGAGCACGATGGATCGACAGTGGGCCCCGAGCGATGACCGGGACGCCGAACGCGAACGCCCGAAGTATTCGATCGGTGAGGTCGCCGAGCGTTCGGGCCTGTCCCGCGACACGCTGCGCTGGTACGAGCGGATCGGGCTGATGGGCTACATCGGCCGTGATCACACCGGCAACCGGCGCTTCTGCGACCGCGACCTGGATTGGCTGGCGCTGATCGGACGACTGCGGCTCACCGGCATGCCGGTGGCCGACATGGTCCGCTATGCCGAACTGGTGCGGGCAGGCGAACAGACCTACCCGGACCGGCTGGCGATGTTTCGCCGGACCCGGACCGACGTGCTCGACAAGATCGCGGAACTACAGCAGACCGTGGCCGTACTCGACTACAAGATCGCCGTCTACGAGGGCAGATCCGAGCCGGCCACGTCCACCGCGCATACGAGCGAAGGAATCGACACATGAGCACCACCGCGACCCTGCCCACCGTCAACCTCGGCACCGACGGGCTCCCGGTCGGCGTCCAGGGCCTGGGCTGCATGGGCATCAGCGAGTTCTACGGTGAGACCGACCTGGCCGAATCCCGGGCCACGCTCGAGCATGCCCTCGAACTGGGCGTCACCATGTTCGACACCGCCGACATGTACGGCGCGGGCCACAACGAGGAGTTCCTCGCCGATTTCGTTCGGGCACACCGCGCAAACCTGGTGATCGCCACCAAATTCGGCATCGTCCGCGATCCCGGCGACCCGGCCCGGCGCGGTGTCGACAACTCCCCCGAATACCTGCGTGCCGCTGTGGATGCCAGCCTGCGCCGGCTCGGCGTCGACACCATCGACCTGTACTACATGCACCGGCGTGACCCGGCCGTACCGATCGAGGACACCGTGGCCGCGATGGCCGAACTCGTCGACGCGGGCAAGGTGCGCGCGCTCGGGCTCTCGGAAGTGACCGGCGACGAACTGCGCGCCGCGCACGCGGTGCATCCCATCGCGGCCGTGCAGTCGGAGTGGTCGCTGTTCTCCCGCGATGTGGAGCGCACCGCCGTGCCCGCCGCGGCCGAACTCGGCGTGGCGTTCGTGCCGTACTCGCCGCTGGGCCGTGGCTTCCTGACCGGCGCCTTCCGCACCGCGACGGAATTGGGCGACAAGGACTTCCGCCAGCACATGCCCCGCTTCACCGGCGACAACGCCGAACGCAACGCCGAGTTGCTCGCCCCGCTGGCCACGATCGCCACCGCACACGGGATCTCCCTGGCTCAGGCCGCGCTCGCCTGGGTGCACGCGCGCGCCCAGGTGCACGGCCTCGCGGTGGTGCCGATTCCGGGCACGCGAAAGCGCACCCGGTTGGCCGAGAACGTCGCGGCGGCCACGGTGCGGCTCACCGTGGAAGAGCTGGCGGCGCTCGAACCCATCGCCGAGCAGGTGGCCGGGCCACGGTACGCGGACATGTCCTTCACCTCCGCCGGGCGGGAATAGCGGCCACGGCGCCGCGGTCCGCGCGACCGCGGCGCCGGCAGCGCGCCGTGCACCCCGGCTCGCCGCGCTCGAGCAAACCCGAGGCCACCGACCCGCCGCGCTCGAGCAAACCCGAGGCCACCGGTTCGCCGCGCGCGAGGAAGACCCGGGCCACGGCGCTCGGCGTCTACCATCGCGGGAGTGCGCCGAGCGCGGACGGAATACGCCGGACGCGGCACCGGTGCGGAAGGAGCGCAAGCAGATGACCGAGGCCACCGAACCGCAACGTCACGTTGTGCGCAACGACGACAAGAGCCGCTACGACGTGTTCCTCGACAACGAGCTCGCCGGCTTCGCCGAATATGTCGAGGTCGGCAACGACAGCGATTTCGTGCACACCGAGATCGACGACGCCTTCGCCGGGAAGGGCCTGGGCAGTGTGCTGGCCCGGTTCGCGATCGAAGACGTGATCGCGCGCGGTCGCACCATCACCGCGCACTGCCCGTTCATCCGCGGCTACCTCGACAAGCACCCCGAATACGACGCGCATGTGGTGGGCAAGGGCATCGCGCGATGAGCGACCTGGAGGCCCATCCCACCGAGGTGGTGTGTGAGCCGTCGCCGAGCCCCGGACCGATCACCGAGCGCTACCCGGCCAGGGAGGTCCCCCTCGGCGGGGTGCGCGGAGTGTACGTGGAACGCACCCTGCCCCAACGTGATCTGCCGACCGTCGGCGCATGGTGTTTCCTCGACCGGTTCGGTTCGCCGACTGTCACCACCACCGGGGCCTCCCCCGATATCTACCCGCATCCGCACATCGGGTTGCAGACGGTGACCTGGCCCTTCGACGGACGTATCCGGCATCGCGATTCGGTGGGCTCCGATGTCGAGATCGAACCTGGTCAGCTGAACCTGATGACCTCCGGTCGCGGCATCGCCCACTCGGAGTTCGGGGTCCCCGGCGCGCCCGCGGGCAGTGGACTGCAGTTGTGGATCGCGCTACCCGACCACGCGACCGGGGTGGACCCGCACTTCGAGCAGCATCGCGCATTGCCCGTCTACGCGGAGCCGGGGCTGCGCGCCACCGTGCTGATCGGGTCGCTGGGCGGTGTGACCTCGCCTGCCATGGCGTACACCCCGATCGTCGGCGCCGACATCGTGCTCGACCCGGGTGCACGGGTGCGGTTACCGCTCGAGCGGGCCTTCGAGCACGCCGTTCTGGTGGTCGAGGGGACCGTCGAGATCGACGGCGAGGAACTGTCGCCGGGGCCGCTGCTGTACCTGGGCACCGACCGCGCCGAGATCGAGCTGCGCAGTGCGGGCCGCGCCCAGTTCGCGCTGCTCGGCGGCGAACCGTTCACCGAGGAACTGGTGATGTGGTGGAACTTCGTCGGGCGTAGTCACGAGGACATCGTCGCGGCGCGCGAGGCGTGGGAAGCCCACGACACCAACTGGTTTCCCGATGTCGCCGGGCATTCGCCCGATCAACGGATCCCCGCACCGCCATTGCCGCCGTTGCGCCTGAAGCCACGCAAACGAGCCACCGGCTGTTCGCACGGCTGACCCGTGCAGTTCCTCTCCGCCTCGGTGCCGAACCGCGCTCACCCGTGCGGTACCGGTGGCCGCTGCCAGTGCCGCGGCGGTGCGGCACCGCCGCACGACGGTGCCGCACCGGGCGTGTTCAGCGAGTTTCGGCCAGTAGCGCGTCGAGTGCGCGGTAGCTCTCGTTGAGACCGCCCTCCATACCCGATTCGAGCATGCCCGCGCATTCCTGGGCCGTGTGGAAGATGCTGTCGGTGAGGACGCGAGTGCGGTTGTCACCGAGGTCGACGAAGGTAGTGGTGTCGATCGCGATGTGGGCGGGCATTCCGTCCCATTCGAAGGACTGCACGATGCGT
Organism: Nocardia halotolerans; assembly: GCF_042650145.1. Taxonomy (NCBI): domain Bacteria; kingdom Bacillati; phylum Actinomycetota; class Actinomycetes; order Mycobacteriales; family Nocardiaceae; genus Nocardia; species Nocardia halotolerans. The sequence goes on from NZ_JBHSDL010000014.1 coordinate 1,399,649, forward strand.
TCCCGCGGGACGATCTCCCGGAACCGGCCCTCGAAACCGTAGGCTTGGTCGCCCTCGTGTTCGACGAAACGCCAATGCCCGCCCTTGCGGAACTCCCAGCGTTCGATGTCGACCACATGCCCGCGCCCCCACCAGCGCGAGAGCTGCTCGATGCGGCTGTAGGCGTCCCACACCCGCTCGATCGGTGCGTCGAAATCGCGTTCGATGTGGACTTCACGGTCGGAAGTGGTGGTGACGACCGCGTCGTTGGTGGTGGTGCTCATTGCTCTGGCTCCGTTCGTCGCAGGAATTCGCCGAGACGGTCCATCCGGGCTTCCAGCATCTGCCGATAACTCTGCATCCAGGCCACCTCCCGATCGAAGACGTGCTCGTCGATCCGGCAATACCGGACCCGCCCACGCTTCTCGGTGACCACCATGCCCGCGTCCTCGAGCAAGTTGATGTGCTTGGAGATGCCGGTCAAGGTCATCTCGAACCGCTCGGCCAACTCACTGACGCTCGCGGGCCCACGCCCGAGCCGCTCGAGAATGCCCCGCCGAGTGGGGTCCGCGAGCGCCCCGAACGAGGCATCCAGGAAGTCATACTGAACCATCTAGTTCAGTATTGCGCGGGAGCAGTGTCGCCGTCAATAGCTGAGCGACACGAGCACAACTACCGTCGGCGCGCCCATCAACTTCCCTGCCCACGCAAGCCCGTCCGCTGCTCGCCCGCGCCGTGCGAACCGCCGACCTGGAGAAGGTGCAGCGCAGGCGAATGCTGCCCGCCGGCTTCACGCAGCGGTCCCAGCGCGGCGAACACGAGATGCTCATCGCGCCCTCGCTGCGCGGCACACTCCGCACCGCCCCGCTGCCGTTGCGCGTCATCGATGCCGTGCCGGGCCTGGCCGGGCTAACCGCCTACCTCGGCGGTATCGGCATCCGGCCCGAGCGCGCACCGGAATTCGCGCGCCGTGGGCGGCCCGCGGACTCCGCCGGACTTTCCGAAACCGCCAGCAGCGGTTAGGTTTGCCCCGGTGATCGGGCGGAAATCGCCCGGATGAGGTCGAGCAGGAGGCTTGCGGGATGAGGATCGGCACTGTGGTCGGGGCGGCGTTGCTGGCGGTGGGAGTGGCGTTGGCGTCGACCGGGATCGGACATGCCGAACCGGCGGTCGAGCAGGAACCGGCCGCGCTCGCGCTGCGAGGCATCGACGCGGGCGTGAACTACCAGGTGAAAGCCACCGAGGATCGGCGCGCGGTGGAGGCCACCCTCGACGCCGGTCGGTTCGAGCTGCTGCACGACGCGAAAGTCGTTGCCGTCACCGATGATTCCGGTGCGGTGATCGCGGCGCTGCCGATGATGGTTCGGGTCGACGAACACGCGGTGCCGCTCACCCCGACGATCGATGCCGACGGCTCGCGCCTGACCCTCGCCCCGGTCAACGAAACCGCGGAGCCGGTACGCGACGTCAGCACCCAGGAACGCTTCTTCGCCGAAACCCAGCGCCTGCAACCGCAGATCATTCAGGGCGCCGCGATCGGCGCTGTCATCGGGTTCGTCCTCGGGTTCCCGCTCGGCCTGTTCGTCCTGGACTTCATCACCGTCCCCGCCGCCACCGTGGCCGGCGCGGCGATCGGCGCGTTCGCCGGGTACGCGATCGCCGGTGGCCAGCCGGCGATCGACACCGCCCTGGCCTACGTCACCGGGGCGCCCTGAGCGCACACACTGAATCCGTGCGCCCGAGCCTCGATCGCCGTCGCCACCCTCGGCTACCGTTGAGACCACAAGCTCCGCGCTGACCGGCGGCGCACGTTGTGAGTGGGTGGTGAAAGACGTGTTCGACCCGCTGGCCGATATCGAACGAGCCCTGGCCGCGCAGGCCGGATGGACGTGGTTCGACGACTATCTGCTCTACACGTGCGGGATCGTCGAGTCGATGACGGCCGGTCGCGGCGCGCAGATCCGGTCCAATCCGACGCGGGTGCGGCTCGAACCCGGTGAGATCTGCTTCGCCGACGGTGGCGTCCGGTGGTTCACCTGGCGTGGGATCGTGGCCCACCCCGGGCCCGCCCCACGACACATCCAGATCCGGACCCCACTCGACGCGATCTACCAGTGGGGCGCCGACGTGCAACGCCAGCGGGTCGAGGCCGCCGCGCAACCGCGCTGGGTGGCCGAACCGCCGGGCTCGGCGATGATCTCGAACCGGCGTATCCAACTCGCGAATCCCGGCCGGGCGTTTTCGGTGCGCTGGTCGACGCTGGCCGGCATCGATCTCGTCGCACCCGACCTGGTCGGGTGCCGGTTCCCCGACCACAGCGGCGCCGTACAGCAGCTACAGATCCGAACCTCCTGGGCACCACTGGTTTTCGTTACCGCCGCGCTGCAGCACTTCCCGCACCACCCGCTGCTACGGAACGGGACGTGGTTACCGGCCGGGTTCGAGGACAAGTGCCATCTGGCGGGCAAGAAGTGCCCGAATGTGCGCATCCCGGGCTGAGCCGGCCCGGCAGCGGTCAGCGCCGGCGGGCACGGTAGGCGGCAACGGCATTGCGATTGCCGCAGGCGGTACTGCAATAGCGACGTGAACGGTTGCGTGACAGGTCCAGGACCAAACCCTCACAGACGTCGTCGGCACAGACCGACAGGCGGCTCAGGTCATCGGCGCGGATCACGTCGATCATGGCCATGGCCGTTTCGACCGCGATGCGGACCGGCAGCGCGGCTTCGGGTGGCACGGCGTGGACGTGGTAGTCGACGTCGCCGTGCCGGACCAACTGGGGAACGGCGCGATGTTCGCGCAGGATCTCGTTCACGAGGGTGACCGCGGTGGCACGGTCGCTGGTGAGCAGCCGTCGCAGCGGGCCGCGCAGGGCACGGACGGCGGCGAGTTCGGCATCGTCACCGACGTGCACCCCGGTGTAGTCGTGCCGGCGGTAGAAGTCGGCGAGCTGTGCGGGGTCGGTGAGCGTATCGGGCGCCTCCGCGGAGTTGACCAGCTCGATCGCCGCTACCAGCGCCGCCTGGGTGTCATGAGCGAAAACCACATTGACAGATTACCGCACGCTCCTTACCGTCATTAGCCATGGAGACCTTGACCCATGACGGCGTGTCGAACCGGCTGCGCATCGGACTGCTGTTCGCCCTGGCATCGGCCGCCTCGTTCGGGCTCTCCGGGCCGCTCGCACGCGGACTGATGAACGCCGGGTGGAGCGCGGCCGCAGTGGTCGCCGCCCGCGTACTGCTCGCCGGGGTGGTGCTGCTGCCACTGGCGCTCCCCCAGCTACGCGGCAACTGGAAGCTGTTGCGCGACAACGCCGGCCTCGTCACCGCGTACGGACTCGTGGCTGTCGCGGGCACGCAGCTCGCATACTTCAACGCCGTCGCGCACATGGAGGTCGGCGCGGCGCTGCTGATCGAATACACCGCGCCGATCGTCGTGGTCGGGTGGTTGTGGGTGCGGCATCGTCAACGTCCGGGGGCCGCCACCGTCGCGGGGGCGGCACTGGGCATCACCGGGCTGCTGCTGGTCCTCGATGTCACCTCGGGGATGTCGACCGACCCGGTCGGCGTCGCCTGGGCATTGGGCGCGATGTTCGGCGCCGCCGCCTATTTCGTGCTGTCCGCCCAGGGCGGCGACCTGCCCGGCACCGTTCTCGCCGCAGGCGGACTACTGATCGGCGGGTCCATCCTGCTGCTCGCGGGCGCCATCGGCATCCTGCCGCTGCGTGCCACCACCCAACCCGTCGTCTTCGACGACTTCACCACCACCTGGTGGGTCCCGATCCTGCTCATCGGCATCGTCACCGCCGCCATCGCCTACGTCACCGGCATCGCCGCCACCCGCCGCCTCGGCGCCCGCCTCGCCTCCTTCGTAGCCCTCACCGAAGTCCTGGCCGCCCTCGCCTTCGCCTGGGCCCTACTCGGCGAAGCACCACGGCCGATCCAATTGCTCGGCGGCACTTTGATCCTCATCGGCGTCATCGCCGTACGCCTCGGCGAACCAAAAGTGGGCGCCCTCGGCGACCCCGAAACCCCCGCCGACACACCAACGAGTCACCATGGCCAGCAGCCACGATCGCCCGTAGTGGACACCGACACCGCCCCCCATGCGCCACGGTGATCCAAAACGGGGCCGGGTCTCGTATACTCAGTTTAATACTATCTGATGGTAAGGTCTGAATATGCCATCAGATGCCGTGTGGCCCGCTGTCTCGTGGGAGCCCTACGACTGGGTCCCCACGATTCCAGCGGAACTTCTCTCGCGGCGGGTGCGGGAACGACATCACGGCCCATATCAAGCTGCCGTCGCGCCGACCATCACCGACCGGATTGTTCAACTCCCCACTGATGTTCTGGCCATCGCGGACGCCGCGACCTTCGAAATCGCACGGTTCGACACCACGGTCGGCGCCGACCTCACTCCCTTCGGCGCGATCCTGTTGCGAACCGAGTCCGCGTCGTCGTCCCAGATCGAACACCTGACCTCGGGTGCGAAGGCTGTCGCTCTCGCCGAGATCGGGAACAGTGACCAGCGCAATGCGGTCGAGATCGTCGGCAACGTGCGGGCGATGCGAACCGCGTTGGACATGGACGGCGAGATCGACCGTCGGCTGCTGCTGGAGATGCACGCCGCGCTGATGGTCCACGACCCACAGCACGCGGGCAGGTGGCGAACCCAGCAGGTTTGGATCGGTGGTGACAACGTCGGCCCGCACGGGGCGGCCTTCGTCGCACCACACCACACCCGAGTGCCGAATTCGATCGACGACCTTCTCGCGTTCATCAGACGCGACAACATCCCAGCACTGGCACACACCGCCCTCGCCCATGCGCAATTCGAAACGATCCACCCGTTCATCGACGGCAACGGGCGAACCGGCCGCGCACTGATGCACGCCATGCTGCGCACCAAAGGAGTCACCGAACAGGTGACCGTCCCCATCGCCGCCGGCCTGCTGACCCGGGTCGACGACTACTTCGCCGCCCTCACCGCCTACCGCGCCGGCGACCCGGCGCCGATCGTCGAACAAGTCGCCGAAGCCACTTTCACCGCCCTCGGCAACGCCCGGCTACTCATCGAGGACGTCCACGAAATCCGTGCCCGGTGGGAATCGGTGATCAAGACCAGGCGCGGTTCGACCCCATGGCGACTGATCGACATTGCCCTGCGGCAACCAGTTTTCGACGCAACAACCGCTGCCGAGGCCCTGGGCATCACCGACTCCAACGCTGTACGCGCAATCAACGCACTGGTCGAGGTGGGCGTGCTCACAGAATTCACCGGCCTGCGCCGCAACCGCCTGTGGCAGGCGCGCGAAGTCCTCGACGCCCTCGACGACTTCGCCCGGCGCGCAGGCAAACGCACCAACGGAAACTGATCCTCGTCGGCGTCATCGCCATACGTCTCGGCGAACCGAACCCGGTGCTCTCGGCGACACCGAAACTCCCGCCCACACACCAGGGCCCGCGGTGGCCGACTGGGAACGCCGGCTCGCACCCACCGATCAACGGGCTGCCCATACACCGGGACAGCCTCAGCAGACCGGTATATGGTCAGCCCAGCCGGGTCATGTTACGACCATGACCGTGAAAGACGAAGGGCCGCATGTCCTACCTCCCACCAGCTGACTTCGTCGAGAAAATGGTCGACGCGGGCGAAGCCAAAGCGTTCATGTCCACCCGCGACACCATCATCCGCGCCTTTATGGCCGGCGCGATCCTGGCCCTGTCGGCTGCCTTCGCGGTGACTGTCACGGTGAACACCGGCGAACCGCTACTGGGCGCGGTGCTGTTCCCGGTGGGTTTCTGCATGCTCTATCTGCTCGGATTCGACTTGCTCACCGGAGTTTTCACGCTGGTACCGCTGGCACTGATCGACAAGCGCCGCGGAGTCACCGTCGGCTCGATGTTGCGCAACTGGGGGCTGGTGTTCGTCGGCAACTTCGCCGGTGCATTCACCGTCGCAGTGATGATGGCGATCATCCTCACCATGGGCTTCGCGGTAGACCCCAGCGCCGTCGGTGAAAAACTCGGCGAGATCGGCGAATCCAGAACTCTCGGCTACGCCGAACACGGCGGCGCGGGCATGCTCACCCTGTTCATCCGCGCGGTCCTGTGCAACTGGATGGTGTCGACCGGAGTGGTCGCAGCCATGATGTCGACCTCGGTGTCGGGCAAGGTGATCGCGATGTGGATGCCGATCATGCTGTTCTTCTACATGGGTTTCGAACACTCCATCGTCAACATGTTCCTGTTCCCCTCGGGCCTGCTCCTCGGCGGCGACTTCTCCCTGGGCGACTACCTGATCTGGAACGAAATCCCCACCGTGATCGGCAACCTGGTAGGCGGCCTCACCTTCGTCGGCCTCACCCTCTACGCCACCCACGCCCGCACCGCCCCCTCCCGCCCCCGCCCGGACTCCCATAACTGAGCGAATTCGGCTACGCCCCTGGGACATCTAGCGCACCCCGGCATCGTCAGTTGTCCTGGTACCTTCGTCTCCGATAGACGAGGGGGTGCGTCAATGGAGAGTCTTGATGCGAAGTCCAGTCCGCAGGTGTCGCCCGCGCCGCACTTGTCGGTGCTCACCGGCCTGAGCGTCGGACTCGGTCTCGGCGCACTGACGCTGGGCGTCTACAGCCGGTTTTTCGCCGAATCCAGCAAGATCAGCGACTGGCAGGTGGCTATCGCTGGTGTACCCGAACGGACCGCGCTCACCGCAGCGATCACCAGCGCCGTCGTGGTGGTCGGGTTCGGCATCCTGCTGATCCGGCTGCGGCGAGCACCGCTGCGCCCTGCCGACGAGTTCGGCATCGTGACATGGTTGCTACTGGCGAACATGATCGCGCTGCTCGGGCTGGTCTTCGCCGGACAGCCCTGGGAAGCGACAGCGGTGTGGTCCGAGATCCGGGAGAACTACCCGTTCTCCCCGCGACTACCTATGGCTGACGGGGCATATCTGCTGGCGGCGGCATCGGTCGTGCTGGCGCTGGCCATCTCGTTCGCGCTGCGGAAAATCCCCCACCTGTTGAGTCGCATCGTCGGCGCGGGCATCATCGCGGGACTGATGGTTTCCGTGGCTGTTGGCGTCGGCGCGGCACGGTTGGGGGATGACGCCGCGAACATTGATCGGTCACTGGCGGCGACAGCGGATGCCAGCACAGCACCGGCCGGGATCAGCGATGAGGCGTTCCGCATCACCCTCGACAACGATGACTTCCCGGAACGCGGTAGGCATATCGAGATAGTGTCGACGACAACAGGGTTTATCGTCGGGACGAGGTGGGGCGTCGTCGCCTACCACGGTATGACCGGTCTGCAGCGCTGGCATTATCAGCGAACAGATCAGGGGAATTCGGAGCTGTATCGTCTCGATCACTCGCTGGTCAGCACCGATGACGGCAGGGTGGTTGTCGCTACCTGGCACCGCGCCGGAACTATCGCATTCGACTCGGTAACGGGCGAGCAGCTCTGGTCGTTGCCCAGTTCGGATGTCTACCACGACTTCTCCCCGATCGTGCTTCCCGTTGCCCTGCTGCCCAGAAGTGCGCCGAAGCCACTCTTGCGGGAGCGCCATGCAAGCAACGTGATCGCGGCGTTCGACCCCAGAACCGGACGGCAACTCTGGGTATCCGATACGACGGTTCCTGATTGCGGTGTCAAACAGACCGCGAGTCGGTCCGACGGCATATATGTGGTCCGCGTTTGTGGCGACCGGTCGGCCGGTATCGCACCGTGGCTGCACATCACCGCAATTGACCGCCGGACAGGCGCGACCATCGCAGCAAAGGAAATCGGTCGTGATCCGCGAGCGAATCCGGGCGGGCTGAGCTTCTCCGACTATCGAGTGGTCGCCACGAGCTCAGGTCTCGTGGTCGAAATCCGTCCCGCCAGGTTGGTGAACGATGCACGGGTGTTGATCGTCTCCGCCCCAGACCACCTCGCCGACGCGCAGGTGGTCGCAGTGGAGGGACTGCGACAGGTGAACGCGGCGTCCGACGGCGGCACGGAGCTGGCGATCACCTGGGCACCCCAGTCCGACGACTACCGCTCCCGCCACTACGCCCGCGTACCACGTCTGTTCTCGGGCGCGCCGGCGTCGTTGGGCCCGCCACTGGCCAATACCGGTGCGGTACGAGACCTGACCCCGATGTCGCAATCACCGCCGTTCTTTCTCGCCGATCAGCTCGTGTCACTGGCGAAGGCCGATGCCTCCCGGGCACCGAAAGACGCCAGAATCCACACCTGGGATCGGGCCGGGCGTGAATACGCCTCGATAGACCTTTCCTACGACGGGTACTGGGACGTGGACGACGCCGTCATCATCCCGTCCACAGGATCGGTCCTCGTCGTACTGCGTGACACTGATGCCGGCGAGATCACCGTCATCGGCATCAGATAGCCGATGACATCGTCACCTGGTGGTCGTCTCGAACGACGAACGCCCCGCTCCTGGGCAGGAGCGGGGCGTTCGTTTTCACGGACTAGCGGTAGTCGCTGAAGCCGTAGTCGTCCAGCGGTACCGCGGCACCGGTGGAGGAGCCGAAGCTGTCCGGCGAGTAGTAGGTGTCGTCGTAGGACGGCACCGCGTACGCGGCGGCACGGGCTTCTTCGGTCGGCTGCACCTGGATGTTGCGGTAACGGTTGATACCGGTACCGGCCGGGATGAGCTTACCGATGATCACGTTCTCCTTCAGGCCGATCAGCTTGTCGGAGCGGCAGTTGATCGCCGCGTCCGTCAGCACTCGGGTGGTCTCCTGGAAGGAAGCCGCCGACAGCCACGAATCGGTGGCCAGCGACGCCTTGGTGATACCCATCAGCACCGGACGGCCCGAGGCCGGCTCGTTGCCTTCCGACACCACACGACGGTTGGATGCCTCGAACTCGGAGCGCTCGGTGAGCGAACCGGGCAGGAACTCCGTGGCACCGGAATCGATGATCGTCACGCGACGCAGCATCTGGCGCACGATGACCTCGATGTGCTTGTCGTGGATCGACACACCCTGCGAGCGGTAGACCTCCTGGACCTCGTGGACCAGGTGGACCTGCACCTGACGGGGACCCATCACGCGCAGCACCTCGTGCGGATCGGCAGCGCCCTCGAGCAGCTGCTGACCCACCTCCACGTGGTCACCGTCGGCCAACAGACGCTCGGAGCCGTCGTCGTGCTTGAACACCCGCAGACGCTGACGCTTCGAGAGCTTGTCGTAGACGACTTCCTCGGACCCGTCATCAGGGATGATCGTGATCTTGTAGAAGCGGTCGTCGTCCTCGAGCCGCACCCGGCCCGAGACCTCCGCGATCGGCGCCTTGCCCTTGGGGACACGGGCCTCGAAGAGCTCCTGAACACGCGGCAGACCACCGGTGATGTCGTCGCCCGCGACGCCACCCTGGTGGAAGGTACGCATGGTCAGCTGGGTACCGGGCTCACCGATGGACTGGGCGGCGACGATGCCGACAGCCTCACCGATGTCGACCAGCTTGCCGGTGGCCATCGAACGGCCGTAGCAGGTGGCGCAGACGCCGGTGCCGGTGGTGCAGGTCAGCACGGAGCGGACCTTCACCTCGGTGATACCGGCTTCGAGCAGCGTCTCCAGCGCCGGGTCGCCGAGATCGGCGCCCTTGGCGATGATGACGTTGCCGTTCGCGTCGACCGCGTCGGACGCCAGGGTCCGGGCGAAGGTCGAGGTCTCGACGTGCGCGTCACGAATGATCGTGCCGTCGGCCAGCTTCTCCGCGATCGGCACCACGATGCCGCGCTCGGTGCCACAGTCTTCCTCGCGGACGATGACGTCCTGCGACACGTCCACCAGACGACGGGTCAGGTAACCCGAGTCGGCGGTGCGCAGCGCGGTGTCGGCCAGACCCTTACGAGCACCGTGGGTGTTGATGAAGTACTCGAGCACGGTCAGGCCCTCACGGAACGAGGACTTGATCGGGCGCGGGATGAACTCACCCTTCGGGTTCGTCACCAGGCCCTTCATACCCGCGAGGGTACGGGTCTGGGTGAAGTTACCCGTGGCGCCGGAGTCGACGATCGTGATGATCGGGTTGTCCGGCGGGTAGTGGGTCCGCAGCGCGGCACCGACCTCTTCGGTCGCTTCCTGCCAGATCTTGACCAGGGCGTTGTTGCGCTCCTGGTGATCGAGCGCACCACGCTGGTACTTCTTCTCGATCTGGTCCGCCATCGTCTCGTAGCGTTCCATGATCTCGGGCTTCTCCGGCGGAACGAGCACGTCCGACATGGAGACGGTGACACCCGAACGCGTGGCCCAGTAGAAGCCGGCGTCCTTGAGCTTGTCGACGGTCTGGGCGACGACGATCATCGGGTAACGCTCGGCCAGATCGTTGATGATCGTGGCCTGACGCTTCTTCGGCATCGCCTCGTTGATGAAGGCGTAGTCCGCCGGAAGCAGATCGTTGAAGATCACGCGACCCAGGGTGGTCTCGGCCAGCCACGCGTCGCCGCGCTTCCAGCCCTCGGGGAACAGCTCCGCCTCGATGTCCTTCGGCGGGCGCTGCTCGGTGAGACGCACCTTGATCATCGAACGCACGGTGAGGTCACCGCGGTCCACCGCCATCTGTGCCTCGGCGGGCGAGGAGTACACACCGAACTCGGCCTCGTCGGTGCCCGCGTCGTGGCGGGTGCCCGCGCCGTTCTCGTCGAGACGGGTCAGGTAGAACAGGCCGGTCACCATGTCCAGTCGCGGCATCGCCAGCGGGCGACCCGAGGCCGGGGACAGGATGTTGTTCGACGACAGCATCAGGATGCGTGCCTCGGCCTGCGCCTCCGCCGACAGCGGCAGGTGCACGGCCATCTGGTCACCGTCGAAGTCGGCGTTGAACGCCTCACACACCAGCGGGTGCAGCTGGATGGCCTTGCCTTCCACCAGCTGCGGCTCGAACGCCTGGATACCCAGACGGTGCAGGGTGGGCGCACGGTTGAGCATCACCGGGTGCTCGGCGATGACCTCTTCGAGGACATCCCACACCTGGGCACGCTGACGCTCGACCATCCGCTTGGCGGACTTGATGTTCTGCGCGTGGTTCAGATCGACCAGACGCTTCATCACGAACGGCTTGAACAGCTCGAGCGCCATCAGCTTGGGCAGACCACACTGGTGCAGCTTCAGCTGGGGACCGACGACGATGACCGAACGGCCCGAGTAGTCCACGCGCTTACCGAGCAGGTTCTGACGGAAACGACCCTGCTTGCCCTTGAGCAGATCGCTCAGCGACTTCAGCGGGCGGTTACCCGGTCCGGTGACCGGACGGCCACGGCGGCCGTTGTCGAACAGCGCGTCGACGGACTCCTGCAGCATCCGCTTCTCATTGTTGACAATGATCTCAGGAGCTCCGAGGTCAATCAAACGCTTGAGGCGGTTGTTGCGGTTGATCACGCGGCGGTACAGGTCGTTCAGGTCGGAGGTGGCGAAACGGCCACCGTCGAGCTGAACCATCGGGCGCAGCTCCGGCGGGATCACCGGAACAGCGTCGAGCACCATGCCCATGGGCGAGTTGCCGTTGGTCTGGAACGCCGCCACGACCTTGAGTCGCTTGAGCGCGCGCAGCTTCTTCTGGCCCTTGCCCGAGCGAATGGTCTCGCGCAGGTTCTCGGCCTCGGCCTCGATGTCGAAGTTCTCCATCAGCTTCTGGATGGACTCCGCACCCATGGCGCCGGTGAAGTACTCGCCGTAACGGTCGACGAGCTCGCGGTAGAGCACCTCGTCGACGATGAGCTGTTTGACCGACAGCTTGGTGAAGGTCGTCCAGATCTCGTCGAGACGGTCCAGCTCACGCTGGGCGCGGTCACGCAGCTGACGCATTTCGCGCTCGCCGCCGTCCTTGACCTTGCGACGCACGTCGGACTTGGCGCCCTCGGCTTCCAGCTCGGCCAGGTCGGCTTCGAGCTTCTGCGCGCGGGCCTCGAGGTCGGCGTCGCGCTGATCGGCGACGGCCTTCTTCTCGACCTCCATCTCGGCCTCGAGAGTGCTGAGCTCGTTGTGGCGCAGCTCCTCGTCGACACCGACGATGACGTAGGCGGCGAAGTAGATGATCTTCTCGAGATCCTTCGGCGCCAGATCCAGCAGGTAGCCCAAGCGCGAGGGAACGCCCTTGAAGTACCAGATGTGGGTGACGGGTGCGGCCAGTTCGATGTGGCCCATCCGCTCACGACGCACCTTGGCGCGAGTCACCTCGACGCCACAGCGCTCACAGATGATGCCCTTGAAGCGGACACGCTTGTACTTGCCGCAGTAGCACTCCCAGTCCCGGGTGGGACCGAAGATCTTCTCGCAGAAGAGCCCGTCCTTCTCCGGCTTGAGCGTGCGGTAGTTGATGGTCTCCGGCTTCTTGACCTCGCCGAAGGACCACTGCCGAATATCTTCGGCGGAGGCCAGGCCGATCCGGAGTTCATCGAAGAAGTTGACGTCTAGCACGTAACTTCCTTTCCCCTGTTCGGGTCGAATTCGAGCAAAAGTTCACTAGTTGTCGAGCGCGGTGCGCGGTGCGGCTGCCCTTTCCGGGGACAGCCGCACCGCGCTTACCACCTAGTTCGCCAAATCGTCGACGGTGGCCGCTTCGTTCCTGGACAGGTTGATGCCCAGGTTCGCCGCGGCGCGCTCCAGATCCTCGTCGTCACCGTCACGCATCTCGATGGCGGCGCCGTCCGAGGACAGCACCTCCACATTGAGGCACAGCGACTGGAGTTCCTTGAGGAGCACCTTGAACGACTCCGGAATGCCCGGCTCCGGAATGTTCTCGCCCTTGACGATGGCCTCGTAGACCTTCACGCGGCCGACCACGTCGTCGGACTTGATGGTCAGGAGTTCCTGCAGCGTGTACGCCGCACCGTAGGCCTGCATGGCCCAGCACTCCATCTCACCGAAACGCTGACCACCGAACTGCGCCTTACCACCCAGCGGCTGCTGGGTGATCATCGAGTACGGACCGGTCGAACGGGCGTGGATCTTGTCGTCGACCAGGTGGTGCAGCTTCAGGATGTACATGTAACCGACCGCAACCGGGTACGGGAACGGCTCACCGGAACGACCGTCGAACAGTGTCGACTTGCCGTCGGCGTTGACCATCCGCTCACCGTCACGGTTGGGCAGGGTCGAACCCAGCAGACCGGTCAGCTCGTCATCCTTGGCACCGTCGAAGACGGGCGTGGCGATGTTCGAGTCGGCGGGCGCGGACAGCATCTGCTCGGGCAGCGTGGCCGCCCAATCGGGACGAGTGCCGTCCGTGGCCACGTCGATGTTCCAGCCGGCCTTACCGATCCACCCGAGATGGGTTTCCAGGATCTGGCCGATGTTCATACGACGCGGCACACCGTGGGTGTTCAGGATGATGTCGACCGGGGTGCCGTCGGGCATGAACGGCATGTCCTCGATGGGGAGGATCTTGCCGATGACGCCCTTGTTGCCGTGGCGACCGGCGAGCTTGTCGCCGTCCTGGATCTTGCGCTTCTGGGCCACGTAGACGCGGACCAGCTCGTTGACACCGGGAGGCAGATCGTCGTCGTCTTCGCGCGAGAACACGCGGATGCCGATGACCTTGCCGGACTCACCGTGGGGCACCTTGAGCGAGGTGTCGCGAACTTCGCGAGCCTTCTCACCGAAGATGGCGCGCAGCAGACGCTCTTCCGGGGTCAGCTCGGTCTCACCCTTGGGCGTGACCTTGCCGACCAGGATGTCGCCGTCGCGGACCTCGGCACCGATGCGGATGATGCCGCGCTCGTCCAGGTCGGCGAGCACCTCGTCGGAGACGTTCGGGATGTCCCGGGTGATCTCCTCGGCGCCCAGCTTGGTGTCGCGGGCGTCGATCTCGTGCTCTTCGATGTGGATCGAGGTGAGAACGTCCTCTTCCACGAGGCGCTGCGACAGGATGATCGCGTCCTCGTAGTTGTGGCCTTCCCACGGCATGATCGCGACGAGCAGGTTCTTGCCCAGCGCCATCTCACCGTTCTCGGTGCAGGGTCCGTCGGCCAGGACCTGGCCGGTCTCCACCCGCTGACCCTCGTCCACGATCGGACGCTGGTTGGAGCAGGTGCCCTGGTTGGAGCGGTTGAACTTGCGCATCCGGTAGGACTTGCGGCTGCCGTCGTCGGCCATCACGGTGACGTAATCGGCCGAGACCTCTTCGACCACACCGGGCTTCTCGTTGATCACGACGTCGCCGGCGTCCACGGCGGCCCGCAGTTCCATTCCGGTGCCCACGATCGGGGACTCCGAACGGATCAGCGGCACGGCCTGACGCTGCATGTTCGCGCCCATCAGGGCACGGTTGGCGTCGTCGTGCTCGAGGAACGGGATCATGGCCGTCGCGACCGACACCATCTGGCGCGGCGAGATGTCCATGAAGTCGACCTGCGCCGGCGACACGAACTCGACCTCTTCGCCCGCACGGCGGACGAGGACCTTCTCCTCGAGGAAGCGACCCTCGGCGTCGAGCGGGGAATTGGCCTGCGCGCGAACGTAGCGGTCTTCCTCGTCAGCGGTCAGGTACTTGACCTCGTCGGTGACCTTACCGTCGACGACCCGCTGGTACGGCGTCTCGATGAAGCCGAACGGGTTGACCCGCGCGTACACCGACAGCGAACCGATCAGGCCGATGTTCGGGCCTTCCGGGGTCTCGATCGGGCACATGCGGCCGTAGTGCGACGGGTGGACGTCACGAACTTCCAGGCCGGCACGCTCACGGGACAGACCACCGGGGCCCAGCGCCGACAGGCGGCGCTTGTGGGTCAGACCCGACAGCGGGTTGTTCTGGTCCATGAACTGCGACAGCTGCGAAGTTCCGAAGAACTCCTTGATCGCGGCGACCACGGGACGGATGTTGATCAGGGTCTGCGGCGTGATCGCCTCGACGTCCTGAGTCGTCATCCGCTCACGGACCACGCGCTCCATGCGGGACAGGCCCACGCGGATCTGGTTCTGGATCAGCTCGCCGACGGTGCGCAGACGACGGTTACCGAAGTGGTCGATGTCGTCGATCTCGACGGGGACCTCTTCACCGCCGGGGGCGGTCATCGTGCGGTCACCGGCGTGCAGATGCACCAGGTACTCGATGGTGTCGACGATGTCTTCCTTGGTGAGCACCGAGGAAGTCACCGGCTCGTGCACATGGATGCCGAGCTTCTTGTTGATCTTGTAGCGGCCGACGCGGGCCAGGTCGTAGCGCTTCTCCTTGAAGAACAGGTTCTCCAGCAGAGTCTGCGCGGACTCCTTGGTCGGCGGCTCGCCCGGACGCAGCTTCCGGTAGATGTCGAGCAGCGCCTCGTCCTGACCGGGGGTGCTGTCCTTCTCGAGGGTGGACATCATGATCTCGGAGAAGCCGAAACGCTCGACGATCTCCTCGGTGCTCATGCCCAGCGCCTTGAGCAGCACGGTGACCGGCTGACGACGCTTGCGGTCGATGCGGACACCGACGGTGTCACGCTTGTCGACGTCGAATTCCAGCCATGCGCCGCGCGAGGGGATCACGCGCACGCTGTGCAGGTCCTTCTCGGTCGCCTTGTCGATGCTGTGATCGAAGTAGACGCCGGGGGAACGCACGAGCTGGGAGACGACGACACGCTCGGTGCCGTTGATGATGAAGGTGCCCTTGTCGGTCATCATGGGGAAATCACCCATGAAGACCGTCTGGCTCTTGATCTCGCCGGTGTTGTTGTTGATGAACTCCGCGGTGACGAACAGAGGCGCCGCGTAGGTCATGTCCTTCTCTTTGCACTCATCGATGGAGGCCTTGACCTCTTCGAAGCGTGGGTCGGAGAACGACAGGGACATCGAACCGGAGAAGTCCTCGATCGGCGAGAGCTCTTCGAGCACCTCTTCGAGGCCGCCTGCGAGACCGACGTCGCCGCGTGCGGCCGCCTTCTCACGCCAGTCGGGTGTACCGACCAACCAGGCGAACGAGTCCGTTTGTAGGTCGAGAAGTCCGGGCACCTCCAAGGGCTCTCGGATCTTCGCGAACGAAACCCTCAACGGGGCTCCGGGGATACCAGCCTTGGTCTGGGTGGAGACTGCCAAGATGCGTCCTTCCAGCACCTCACGCGCGTCGCGTGGTGGTCCGCGACCGTCGCTTGTCTGCTACGAGTTCCGCTGGTTACAACCCGAACGAAACCTGAACAGGCAGCAGCGGAAGTAACACCGGAAGGGTGGAACTCACGTGTGCGAATCAAGGTGTGGACAGGAGGCAGCCAGCGCAACGTCCAAACTTACACCCCTCGACAAGGGGGTGTCAACATACCATCCGTGCGACTCATCGCACGGCTAACGCGCCGAAGCCCTGAGACGCTGGCTGCGTCGGACATCCTGGGCGCTGCAGACCCCTGCAACAGCTGACGCTGTTGTGAATAGGGTGACGGTTCGCGCGCGCCTCGTCAAGTGGCGCGGCGGTGGGCGGATGCGAAGTGAGATCGCCTGCCGCCCTGGACATCCCCCGGTGAAAACGCGGCCATTTTACCCGTGACACGCCGAGTGCGCCAACCGGCGGAACCGCCGCTCAGTGCGTGTTTTCGCGGCACAGACACAGAAAAGCCCCGGGGGTCACCCGGGGCTCCTGCTACGTGGAAAGTCGCTCAGCTGTTGGGCTGGGCGTGCGGAACGGTCTTGAAGGTTTCGGTGGGCTGGTCGCTGCCACCGTAGGCGGCCATCACCTGGGTGTCGTCGGTCTCGGCCATCGACTCGCGGATCGCGGCCTGAGCCGCGTGCGGCAGCGTGTGCATGATCTCGCGCACCCGCGCCTGCCGGCGGAACACCGCCCCGCGAGCGGGCATGCCCGGCTCGGCCTTCATCTGCGGGATGATGCCCTCGATCTCCTCGGCGCCACCGTGGTGGTGACCGGCGTCGACGAGCGCCTGCTCGCGCGCCATCTGCGCCTCGTCCTTCTCCTCGGACATACCGATCGGGCCGATCATGCGACCGTTGAGGAACTGCTTGACCACCGGCTCCTCGCTGGTGAGCAGCACCTCACGGGGGCCGAACATCACCAGCTGGCGACGGAACAGCATGCCGATGTTGTCGGGCACGGTGCGGGCCAGGTTGATGTTGTGGGTCACGATGAGGATCGTGGCATCGATCTGGGCGTTGATGTTGAGCAGCAACTGGGCCAGGTAGGAGGTACGTACCGGGTCCAGGCCCGAGTCGGGCTCGTCGACGAGGATGATCTGCGGGTCGAGTACCAGCGCTCGCGCCAGGCCGGCGCGCTTGCGCATACCGCCGGAGATCTCACCGGGCAGTTTGTTCTCGGCGCCGAGCAGACCGGTCAGCTCGAGCTTCTCCATCACGACGCGCCGGATCTCGGATTCCGACTTCTTCGTGTGCTCACGAAGCGGGAAGGCGATGTTGTCGAACAGGTTCATCGAGCCGAACAGCGCGCCGTCCTGGAACAGGACGCCGAACAGTTTGCGGATCTCGTAGAGCTCCTTGTTCGAACAGGTCATGATGTCGGTGCCATCGATGAAGATCGAGCCACGCTCGGGCCGCAACAGCCCGATCAGTGACTTCAGGAACACCGATTTACCCGTACCCGAGGGGCCGAGCAGCGCGCTCACCTCACCCGAAGGGAGCGTGATCGACACGTCCTGCCAAATTCGCTGTGAACCGAAGGACTTGGTTACACCCTCGGTCCTGACCTCGACGCCCACGCCTACCTCCATTGATCCCTGCGAGCACCCCACCCCGCTGACCGCACGCTCACTTCACGGCGGTGCGTCACGACACTGTGGGTCCGGTCACTGTAACCCATCAGTGAGACGGGGCACACCTCTACATGACTGAAGAGTAACCCCGCCCGGTTGTTACAGCGCGTATCACTTTCCCATGTCGGGATATATGACAAACGGGCGGCCCTCGAAAGGACCGCCCGTTCGCACAAACGCGAAGCGCCGAATTACTTGACCGACACCTTGGCGCCGGCTTCTTCCAGCTTGGCCT
This sequence comes from Nocardia halotolerans, assembly GCF_042650145.1. Taxonomy (NCBI): domain Bacteria; kingdom Bacillati; phylum Actinomycetota; class Actinomycetes; order Mycobacteriales; family Nocardiaceae; genus Nocardia; species Nocardia halotolerans. The sequence continues at coordinate 1,417,569 of NZ_JBHSDL010000014.1, forward strand.
TGGCGGCGTCGGCGGCGTCCTTGGCGACCTTCTCCAGGATCGGCTTCGGGGCACCCTCGACCAGGTCCTTGGCTTCCTTCAGGCCCAGGCCCGAGACGATCTCACGGACCACCTTGATGACCTGGATCTTCTTGTCGCCCGCACCCTCGAGGATGACGTCGAACTCGTCCTGCTCGGCCTCGGCCTCGGCCGGAGCGGCGGGGCCGTTCTGCGCGACGGCGACGGGGGCAGCAGCGGTGACCTCGAACTTGTCTTCGAACGCCTTCACGAAGGAGGACAGCTCCAGGAGGGTCATCTCCGAGAAAACGTCGAGCAGCTCTTCGGTGGACAGCTTGGCCATTGTGGTTCCTTTCGGTAATGAATGTCTGTGTGCGCGGGCAGTAAAACCCGTGCGGGGGTATTACTCGGCAGCGCCCTCGGCCTGCTTCTTCTCCTGCAGTGCGGCGGCCAGTCGGGCCACCTGACCTGCGGGAGCCGAGAACAGCCCGGCAGCCTTGGACATGTTGCCCTTCATCGCGCCTGCCAGCTTGGCCAGCAGAACCTCGCGGGACTCCAGGTCGGCGATCTGCTCGACCTCGGCCACCGACAGCGCAGCGCCGTCCATGTAGCCGCCCTTGATGACGAGCGCCTTGTTCTCCTTGGCGAAGGTCTTGAGCGCCTTCGCGGCGTCGACCGGCTCGCCTTCGATGAAGGTGATCGCGGTCGGTCCGACGAACAAGTCGTCCAGGCCCTCGACGCCCGCTTCCGCGGCCGCACGCTTGACCAGGGTGTTCTTGGCGACGGAGTACGTGGCCTCGGCGCCGAGCGCGCGACGCAGCTCGGTGAGCTTGCCGACCGACAGACCACGGTATTCCGTGACAACAGTGGCCGTCGAGCTCTTGAACTGCTCCACGATCTCCGCGACAGCGGTGACCTTTTCAGGCTTCGCCATACTTCGCCTCCTCTCTGATGTCGGTTCGTTGGTGCACTACCGAATCAGGGGCCGGCGACAAAACTAACGCCCCGGACGCAGGGCGTACCGGGGCGCAAAAGAAAAATTCGGCCTCAGCTCTGCCTGCGTGGGCCGCCGGCAATGTCGCCGGACCTTCGACCGACACCACACAGGCGGCATCGACGACCTACGGTCTTCGGTAGAACGAATGGGTAGCCACCGAACTCGTCGATGGCCTTCGCTCACTGTACCCGCACCCACCCCGATCTGCCAAAACGCCCCAGCTGTTGCCATCCACCAAAAACCGCGAGGGTGGGAACGCTGTGCGTTCCCACCCTCGCGGTCGACCAGGAGCTACCTGTCAGTCGAAGCTCACGCATCCTCGTCGAGGAGGTTGCGGGTGCGGTTCGGGTCCACCGGGATGCCCGGTCCGGTGTTGGTCGAAACCGTGATCTTCTTGACGTAGCGGCCCTTGGCGGTCGACGGCTTCACACGCAGGATCTCGTCGAGCGCGGCGCCGTAGTTCTCCACCAGCTTGGCGTCGTCGAACGAGGCCTTGCCGATGACGAAGTGCAGGTTGGCCTGCTTGTCGACGCGGAAGTTGATCTTGCCGCCCTTGATGTCGTTGACGGCCTTGGTCACATCGTTGGTGACCGTGCCCGTCTTCGGGTTCGGCATCAGACCACGCGGGCCGAGGACACGCGCGATGCGGCCGACCTTGGCCATCTGATCCGGGGTGGCGATCGCGGCGTCGAAATCGAGCCAGCCGCCCTGGATCCGCTCGATCAGGTCCTCGGCGCCCACGGCGTCGGCACCGGCGGCTTCGGCCTCGGCGGCCTTCTCGCCCGCGGCGAACACGATGACGCGGGCGGTCTTACCGGTGCCGTGCGGCAGGTTGACGGTGCCACGGACCATCTGGTCGGCCTTACGGGGGTCCACACCGAGGCGAACGGCGACCTCGACGGTCGCGTCGGTCTTGGTGGTGGCGGTGTCCTTCGCCAGGCGCGTAGCGGCCAGCGGGGAGTACAGCTTGTCGCGATCGACCTTCTCAGCAGCGGCGAGGTACGCCTTGCTTCGCTTTGCCATGTTTGTCTGTCCTTAATTTTCGAGTTCAGATGTGGTGTTACGGGCCTGGCCGGCCCTCCCACAGAAACGAGGATCAGCCTTCCGCACAGAACCGAAGGCTTCGCTACGTTCAGCCTTCGACGGTGATACCCATCGAACGCGCGGTACCGGCGATGATCTTCGCGGCCTGATCGATATCGATGGCGTTGAGATCCTCGGCCTTGGTCTTGGCGATCTCGCGCACCTGGTCCATCGTCACCTTGGCGACCTTGGTCTTGTGCGGCTCGGCCGAGCCCTTCTGCACACCAGCGGCCTTGAGCAGCAGCTTGGCGGCGGGCGGGGTCTTCAGCTTGAAGTCGAACGACCGGTCCTCGTACACCGAGATCTCGACCGGGATGACGTTGCCACGCTGCGACTCGGTCGCGGCGTTGTACGCCTTGCAGAACTCCATGATGTTGACGCCGTGCTGACCGAGCGCGGGGCCGACCGGAGGAGCCGGGTTCGCGGCACCGGCCTGGATCTGCAGCTTGATGATCCCGGCGAGCTTCTTCTTCTTGGGGGGCATCTGTCTTCCTTGGGTTTCGGTTCCTTACGGTTGCCGTAAGCCTGTTGCGGGATCGCTCCCACGCCGGGTCCAGCCCGGCATTCGCCCGCGACACAGCACCGGCGAAAAGCCGGAACGGGTCAGCGCACGAACCCTCACACCCTACCGGATCCCAGCAGCGGCTCCGCAGCCGGGGGAAACGGCGGGGAAACGCCGAACGGCACCGCCGAAGCGATGCCGTTCCGCGCGGGAAATCCTCAGATCTTGGAGACCTGGGTGAAGTTCAGTTCGACCGGGGTCTCGCGACCGAAGATCGACACGAGCACCTTGAGCTTCTGCTGCTCGGCGTTGACCTCGCTGATGCTGGCGGGCAGCGTCGCGAAGGGGCCGTCCATGACGGTGACCGACTCGCCGACCTCGAAGTCGACCTCGATGGCCGACTTGCCCGATGCCGCGGCACCGGAGTCCGCGCCGCTCGACGCGGCGGCTGCGGCCTTCTTCTGCGCCTGCGCACCGGCCGGGACCAGGAACTTCACGACCTCGTTGATGGTCAGCGGGGTGGGCTTGGCGCCGGGGCCGCCGCCGGTCATACCGACGAAACCGGTGACGCCGGGGGTGTTGCGGACCGCGCCCCACGACTCGTTGTTCAGCTCCATCCGAACCAGGATGTAGCCGGGCAGCACCTTGCGGTTGACGTTCTTCTTCTGCCCGTTCTTGATCTCGGTGACCTCTTCGGTGGGCACCTCGACCTGGAAGATGTAATCCTCGAGGCCGAGGTTCTGCACGCGGGTCTCGAGGTTGGTCTTGACCTTGTTCTCGTAGCCGGCGTAGGAGTGCACGACGTACCAGTCGCCGGGCACGCGGCGCAGCTTGGCCTTCATCGACTCGACCGGGTCGGCTTCGGGATCTTCCTCGGTGGGGTCTTCCGCGACCACGACGTCCTCGGCGACGGCTTCGTCGGCGGCCGCATCGGCGTCAGCGAGCTCGGTGCTGGCCTCGACCTCGTCGGTGGCGGGCTCCGCCACGACCGTGTCGTCAACCGGGAACTCGTTGTTGGTGTCGTTCTCCGGGGTGCTCACTGAGGCACTCGCTTCCTGTGTCGTCACATACATCCTCTGGGCCGGGTCCGGGTGCGCGGAGGCACACTCCGCCGTTCGGCCCACGATCGGCTACCGGCGTGGGTGTCGGCGATCAGCCGAACAGCCAGTCGACACCCTTGACGAACGCTATGTCGATCCCGGCGATGAACGCGACCATGAAGACCACGAACACCAGAACGACGGTCGTATAGGTGACCATCTGCTTCCGGTTGGGCCAGATCACCTTGCGCAGTTCCGCGATGACCTCTCGCAGGAACTTGAGCAACCGCTTGAACGGGTTACCCGTGTTGGCCTTACCGGCGGTCTTGTCTGCCTTGCGCGAACCCGACGACCGGTCGATCGTCGTCAACGAGCCGTTGTCCGCCGGAGCATCCGACGTGCGCGCACGACGAGCTGTCCGCTTGCCGCTCGGCCGAGTGGCAGCGGCGGTATCGTCGCCGTCTTCGGCGCGCGTATCCCGCTCGTCCGTCACGTCGATCCTCTCTCGTCGCTGGCATTCAGGGCAGGGGCGACAGGACTTGAACCTGCAACCTGCGGTTTTGGAGACCGCTGCTCTGCCAATTGAGCTACGCCCCTTCGGTTGGACCAGCCTGAGCTGTCACGTCCAACCACAGTCGATATTCGATTATCGAGCTCTGCTGTCACACAACACGCGCGCCGCTTCCGTGGGAGCTAGCTCCCGGGAAGATCAGCGCGCAGCAGCCGGTGACCCCAGAGTCCCGAGTGTACGTTACCGCGTGCGGAATGTGCCAATCCAGGACCTCTCGGCCAGGTCAGGCCAGCTGAACCGTTGCCGTGGCGCGTCCGAAGATCTTCTTGCCCGCCGACTTCGCCGTGAGGGCGACGACCGCGGTCCGAGTATCCGGATCCACCGACTTCACCTTACCGGTGAACTCGATCTCGGCGGGCGCGTCGGCGGTCACGTAGACGGGGCTGGTGAAGCGCACGCTGTACTCGGTCACCGCGCCCGGATCGCCCACCCAGGAGGTGACGAAGCCGCCGCCGAGGCCCATGGTGAGCATGCCGTGGGCGACCACGTTGTCCAGGCCGACGAGCTTGACGATCTCGTCGCTCCAGTGGATCGGATTCGCGTCACCGGAGACACCGGCGTAGTTCACCAGGTCGCCGCGGGTGAGCCGGACGGTACGCGCGGGCAGTTCGTCACCGACGGCGACACTGTCGAACGACAGCGCGTGGGTGCTGCGCACCGGTTCGGGCTGCGTGGTGACCGGGTCGGGGGTGATCGCGGCGTGGGCGTCGACCGCCGGGGCGTGGGCCGGCTCGTCCTCCCCGATGCCGTGCATGAGCACGTTGCGCACCGCGTCCGACATCCTGGGATCGATGTCACCGCCGCTGCGGCCGATCAGCGTGGTGTAGGTGGTGAGCACCAGCTCGTCGTGCTGATCGGTGACGATGTTCTTGGTGACGATGATGTCGCCGCCGAAGGCCTGGCGGAACGAGTGCAGATACACGTCGCAGGTGAGCTGGTCGCCGACCCGGACCGGGCGGTGGATTTCCAGAATCTGATCGGTCTGCATGATCTGACTCAGGTCGTAACCGGTCACGATCTCTTCGAACAACCTGCGCTGGGCGAGAATGCCGACCAGGGAGACGAATGTGACTGGGGCGAGCAGCCCGGGGTGACCGTAGTCACGCGCGATGTCCTCGTCCCAGTGCACCGGGTGATAGTCCTGCACGGCGCGGGCGTATTCGCGCACTTTTTCGCGGCCGACTTCGTAGTAGTCCTCGACCCGGTAGTGATGGCCCACCATCGAGGCCGCGTGGGCGGCGGGATCGAATGGTTCGGTGGTCGCATTCTCGGATCCGGTGTTCACTGTCACACCGTGGACCTTACTCACCCGTCATGGTGATTCGCCGGAGACCGGTCCCGTAAAACGCACAAAGGCCGGACTTTCGTCCGGCCTGAGGCAGATGTTCTGGAGGGTCAGCGCGACTCGCGGTGCGACCGGTGAGTTCCGCAGTTCGGGCAGAACTTCTTCAGCTCGAGGCGGTCCGGGTCGTTGCGCCGGTTCTTCTTGGTGATGTAGTTGCGGTGCTTGCACTCTTCGCAGGCCAAGGTGATCTTTGGCCGGACATCGGTGGACTTCGCGGCCACGATATGCCTTCTTTCCGGTCTGGGCTGAGTCGTTATTGGTAGCGATGGCCGGACTTGAACCGGCGACACAACGATTATGAGTCGTTTGCTCTACCGACTGAGCTACACCGCCACGGCGGACCTATTACGATGATGCCGGCGGGAAAGTCGGTCACCACCGGCAATCCGGCGAGCCCCCTAACGGAATCGAACCGTTGACCTTTTCCTTACCATGGAAACGCTCTGCCGACTGAGCTAAGGGGGCATGACTACGTGGCACAGAGTCTTGTTCGGCGAACCGATCAGAGCGACCCCGTGCTCCGGCGTCCTGAAAGAGATTACACACTTCTTCAGTAGAGCACCAAATCGCCTGGTGAGAGCCGGTTTTTACGGGCCCTCGACCGGCTGGGCCCGCAGTGTCGCCGTCGAGGCTACCCCGGATCGCGCGGACGGGTGCACCGAGCAAAGAACCCCGCCGATCTGTGATCGACGGGGTTCTTGTGGCAGATGTAGGATTCGAACCTACGTAGGCTTTCGCCGACGGATTTACAGTCCGCTCCCATTGGCCGCTCGGGCAATCTGCCGTGTGCGCCGTTGCCGGTGCGCTGAGCAGCTTACAACGAACCCACCGGGGTGATGCAAACCGCCTGCACAGGACCCCTGCGAGCACGGGTTCCCCACCCCTACGGGTACAACTGTTCGGTGGCCGGTGCATCCGGTCGCGCAGTTTTGCCGGACCTTCACAGGACAGGAGCGCAGTGTGGCTGATTCGTCATTCGACGTGGTGAGCAAGGTCGACCGACAGGAGGTCGACAACGCGCTGCACCAGGCGGAGAAGGAGCTGAACTCCCGCTACGACTTCAAGGGCACCGACGCGTCGATCGCGTGGTCGGGCGAGGAAGCCATCGTGGTGACCGCCAACGCCGAGGAACGAGTGCGGGCGGCACTCGACGTGTTCAAGGAAAAGCTGATCCGGCGCGATATCTCGCTCAAGGCTTTCGATGCGGGCGACCCGCAGGCCTCGGGCAAGATCTTCAAGATCACCGGCACGTTGGTGCAGGGCATCGACACCGAGAAGGCGAAGAAGATCTCCAAGAAGATCCGCGACGAGGGCCCCAAGGGCGTCAAAGCCCAGATCCAGGGCGAGGAGCTGCGGGTGAGCAGCAAGAAGCGCGACGATCTACAGGCCGTGATCTCGCTGCTCAAGGGCGAGGACTTCGGAATCGCCCTGCAGTTCGTCAACTACCGCTGACCCGCCGACCGGCCGCTATCGGTCGGTAGGGCCCGCCATTTCCTCGAGGCGCTTGATCCGCTCGTCCATCGGCGGGTGGGTCGAGTACCAGCGGGCGATCCGGTCGCCCGCGCGGAACGGGTTGGCGATCATCAGGTGCGACTCGCTGGTGAGCTTGGGATCGGGCGGCAGCGGGGCCACCTGCACGCCGCGTTCGATCTTGCGCAACGCCGCCGCCAGCGCCAACGGGTCGCCGGTGAGCTCGGCACCGGACTGATCGGCCTGATACTCGCGTGAGCGCGACACCGCCATCTTGACCAGACCGGCCGCGATCGGGCCGAGCAGCGAGACCAGCAGCACCCCGATGATGCCGGGCCCCTGACCGTCGCGACTGCCGAACGAGCTCGCGAAGAACGCCAGATTCGCCAGACCGGTGATGATCGAAGCCATGGCGCCGGCGACCGAGGAGATCAGGATGTCGCGGTTGTAGACGTGGGACAACTCGTGCCCGAGCACCGCCCGCAACTCCCGCTCGTCGAGCAATTGCAGAATCCCGCTCGTACAGCACACCGCGGCGTGGCGCGGATTACGGCCGGTGGCGAACGCGTTGGGGGCGTTGGTGGGACTGATATAGAGCCGGGGCATGGGCTGGCGGGCCGTGGTGGCGAGCTCGCGCACGATCCGGTACATCACCGGGGCTTCCAGCTCGCTCACCGGCTGGGCGTGCATCGCCTTCAGCGCCAGTTTGTCGCTGTTGAAGTACGCGTAGGCGTTCATGCCGACCGCGAGCACGACCGAGATCAGCAGGGTCACCGGGCTGCGGAACATCGCCCCGACAGCGACGATGAGCGCCGACATCCCGACCATCAAACCGAAGGTCTTGATCCCATTGGGCATTTCCGCCTCCCCGCGCCTTGTGCCGGTCGTCAGGCGCTTCGTTCGTCAGGCGTCGGGCCTGCGGTTGACCACGGGAAACGTGCTGGGCGTACCCGGCGAGTAACCCATGTGCTGACGAGACCTGTCGCTTCGTCGCGAGAGAACAACGAGCGCCGGGCGGCGTTGGTTCCTGGTCAGCCCACGCGTTCGATGGTGTAGCGGACCAGGCGGGTGAGGGCGTCGTTGGCGGGGCCTGCGGGGAGGGCGGCGAGTTCGGTGTCAGCGAGATCGGCGTATTCGGCGAGCTTCTTCTTCGCCATGGCCATGCCCGGTGAGCGGCGCAGCAATTCCAGGGCTTCGTCGACCTCGGCGTCGGTCTGCAACGGGTGGTCGAGCAGGGTGCGCAGGCGGTCGCCGTCGGGGCCGGCCTCGCGCAGGGCGTAGAGCACCGGCAGGGTGTGCACGCCTTCGCGCAGGTCGGTACCCGGAGTCTTGCCGGACTGCTCGGCCGAGGACGAGATGTCGATGATGTCGTCGGAAATCTGGAAGGCGGTGCCCACGGCGTCACCGAGGCGGGCCAGTCGCTCGACATGATCGGTGCCCGCACCGGAGAACGTGCCGCCGAAACGACCCGCGGCGGCGATGAGCGAACCGGTCTTCTCCCACACCACCCGCAAGTAGTGCTCGACCGGATCCTGGGTTTTCTTGGCGCCCATGGTTTCGCGCATCTGCCCGGTGACCAGCTCGGCGAAGGTTTCGGCGATGATGCGCACCGCGTCCGGGCCCAGCGTGGAGGTGAGGCGCGAGGCGTGGGCGAACAGATAGTCGCCGGCCAGGATCGCGATGTTGTTGCCCCAGCGGGAGTTGACGCTCTCCGCGCCGCGCCGCTGGGTGGCCTCGTCCATCACATCGTCGTGGTAGAGAGTGGCCAGGTGCACGAGTTCCACGACCGTGCCCGCGGTGACAAGTGCCGGGTCGGTGGGCTCGGGGCCGAGCTGGCCGGTGAGCACGGTGAACAGCGGCCGGAACCGTTTGCCACCTGCCCGGGCCAGGTGCAGAGCCGCTTCCTGCAGGAAGTCCGCACCGTCGGAGAGTTCGTCGACGAGCAACTTCTCGACCGCGGCCAGGCCCTCGCGCACAGTGGCGGCGAGTTCCGGATCGACGAGATCAACTCCGGCAACCACGGTGCTCTCGTCGCTCACAGCCGATGTGCTCATAATCTTCTCCCAGCGATGCGTCCGACCCCGACGGGTAGCAACCTAGCGTGTGACGGCGCCACAGCCGATGAACCCCGTCACACGGTCACAATTCCCGGTGTACCCGACACTCTCGCACAGCGGCCGGGGGTGCCACTATTGAGCCATGGGTTCACCGGATCTCACCCCCGCCGACCGTGCTCCGCTGCCCGCCGCCGTGGAGGTGCTGGTAGTCGGGGCCGGACCGGCCGGCTCCGCATCGGCGGCCTGGGCCGCGCGCGCCGGACGCGATGTGCTGCTGCTCGATTCGGCGGTGTTCCCGCGCGACAAGACCTGCGGCGACGGACTCACCCCGCGCGCCACCGCCGAACTGGAACATCTGGGCCTAGGCGAGTGGTTGCGCGCGCACACGGTGAACCACGGCCTGCGGATGGCGGGTTTCGGGCGCGAGGCGCTGCTGCCGTGGCCGGGCGGGTCGTTTCCGACCTACGGAAGTGCCGTGCCCCGAACAGAACTCGACAACACCCTGCGGGAGACGGCGATCAAATCCGGCGCCCGGATGGTCGACGGCGCCAAAGTGACCGAAGTGCTGCGCGAAGGCGACCGGGTCGCCGGGGTGTCGGTGCGCATCGGCGAGACCACCCACACGGTGCGCTGCCGAGTGCTCGTGGTGGCCGACGGGGTGCGTTCGCCCATCGGCAAACAGCTCGGCCGCACCTGGCATCGCCGCTACGCCTACGGCACCGCCGCCCGCGCCTACATCAAGTCCGGGCGCAGCGACGACCAGTGGATCTCCTCGCACCTGGAGCTGCGCAACGCCGCCGACGACCTGGTGCCCGGATACGGCTGGATCTTCCCGCTCGGCAACGGTGAGGTGAACATCGGCGTCGGCTCGCTGGCCACCGAGGCCCGGCCCTCCCATGTGGCACTCAAACCACTGCTCGAGCACTACACCCGGTTGCGCCGTGAAGAATGGGAACTCGACGGAGAACTGCGGGCGGTGGCTTCGGCGCTGCTGCCGATGGGCGGCGCGGTCTCGAACGTGGCCGGCCGGAACTGGGTGCTCGTCGGCGACGCCGCCGGCTGCGTGAACCCGCTCAACGGTGAGGGCATCGACTACGGCCTCGAAGGCGGTCACCTGCTCGCCGGAATGCTGGACGAACCCGACCTGTCCGCGGTGTGGCCGCAGCTGCTGCGCGAGCGCTACGGCCGCACCTTCTCGGTGGCGCGCAGGCTGGCCGCGCTGGCCACCCACCCGAAGATGGTGCCACTGGGTGGTCCGCCGGTGATGCGCTCGAAATACCTGCAGCGCACCGCCGTCCGGGTGATGGGCAACCTGGTGACCGACGAGGACCTCGACCTCACCGCCCACCTCTGGCGGACGGCGGGCCGCACCTCCCTACGCGCCGACGAACTCGCACCCTTCACCTGAGGCGAAAACAGCACGCCAGAACATAGGCGACTCAGGGGGACGCGCTAACCCCTCACGCGCCCAGAGCTGGCCGCCTCCCGAGCTCTCCCCGCCCCTGAATCTGGCCGGAGGTGGCGGAGCAGCAGGTGAGCACATGGGTAACTCACCGGGGACGGACCAACCCCGCCACGCCCCAAAGCTTGCCGCCTCCACAGGCCCCCCGCACCTGGATCAGGCCTGAGTACCCGGGGAGGCGGAACTACATCAGGCCTGCGTACTCGGGGAGGCGGGCGAGCACCAGCCTTCGATGAATTTGCGTTCGCTGTTGAGCACTCGCTGGTGGAGTTGTTCGGCCAGCGGTTCGATAGCGCCTCCCACCAGCGGAACCTTCACCGTGACCGTGCCGACGACCTCGATCTCGCTGCCCTCGGCGGTCGGGCGCAGTTCGTAGGTGCCCGACATCTCGGTGTTGATGCCGCCGGTGCGGCCGGTGAAGCTGCCCTTGGCGGTCTCGCCGTGCAGCGGCTGCCAGGAGTCGATGCGCGAGAGCACCAGATCGCTCTTGAGCACCTTGCGTACCAGGCCGGGCACCTTGTCCTGACCTGGGGTTTCGGTCATCTCGAGGCGGATCGAGTCCGGGCCGTCGGGATGGGAGAGTTCGATGGTGGCGGTGTCGGCGGCGGCGAACCGCTGCTGCCACACCGCATCGTCGACGAGAGCCCGGTGAAGATCTTCGACCGGGACGGAATAAGGCACGGTGAAGCTGAATTTTCGGGACATGCCGACATGCTATTGGCGTGCCGGCGTGCGTGGGCTCTCAGCCTGAAACTGCTGGTTTCCGGATGGCCGGTACTGTGTCGGGGGTGTCGGAAACCAGCCAGTCGGACAGGCGGAGCAAGCGCCTGCGGCGGGTGCGTATCGGCGTGCTCGGCACCGCGACGGTGATCAGCGTGCTGATGGTGTTGCTGGTGCTGGCGGCCTGGCGCAACGACTACGAGATCGAAAGCAACCGTGGGGTCACCGCCGGGGAAGTGCTCTCGGCGGGCCGGCTGCGTTCGGCGGTCATGTACGTGACGCCCGACAGCGTGACCCACAACCCGAAGGTCGGGATCCTGTACCCGACGAATCTGACCGCCGGACAGCGGATCAACGTCGAATACAGCACGCGCGATCCCGATCTGGTGCGGGTGGCCGGACGCGACGCACGGGTGGCGATCGTCCCGGCGGGCTCGGTGATCGTGGTGGTGTGGGCGATGGCGTTGCCCGCGCTGTGGCTGGTGCGGCGCAAGCAGCGCCGAGCGTAGGTTCGTCTGCTGTTCGTTCGGCCTTCACGTCGGTGTGGGTGTGGTGGTGCGGTGCGGCGGTCACCCTGAGAAGGTGCGCGTAGCCATCGTCTCGGAGTCTTTCCTGCCGAACATGAACGGCGTCGTCAATTCCGTGTTGCGGGTGCTCGAGCATCTGGACCGGCACGGCCACGAGGCGATGATCGTGGCGCCCGACACACTGCGCGGCGCCCCGCCGGCCCCGCGCCGCCACGGCCGCTTCCCCGTGCACCGGGTGCCGGCGATGATGGTGCCGAAGGTGAGTTCGCTGCCGGTCGGGTTGCCACAGCCGGGCATCACCGCGGCGATCGCCGAATTCGACCCGGACGTCGTGCATCTGGCCTCCCCGTTCCTGCTCGGTGCGGGCGGTCTCGCCGCGGCGACCCGGTTGGATCTGCCGACGGTCGCGGTGTACCAGACCGATGTGGCCGGTTTCGCCAAGAGCTACGGGCTGGGGTTGGCCGCGCGGGCGGCGTGGGCGTGGACGCGGCGCATTCACGAGGGCGCCACACGCACGCTGGCACCATCGTCGGCCGCTGCCGCCGATCTGGCCGAACACGGCATTCCGCGGGTGCGCCGGTGGGGGCGGGGTGTCGACATCGCCCGGTTCGATCCGGCGGCGCGCAGTGCCGAGTTGCGGGCGAGCTGGCTCGGGTCGGGTGACCGGTTGGTCGTCGGGTTCGTCGGCAGGCTGGCACCGGAAAAGCATGTGGAGCGGCTGGCCGCGCTCGCCGGTGACCCGTCGATCCAGCTGGTGGTGGTCGGTGACGGGCCCGAGCGGGCCCGGCTGCGCAAACTGCTGCCCACCGCGGTGTTCACGGGTGAGCTCGGCGGCAGCGAACTGGCCGAGCACTACGCCAGCCTCGACGTGATGGTGCATCCGGGCGAGCACGAAACCTTCTGCCAGGGCGTGCAGGAGGCGCTCTCGGCCGGGGTGCCGGTGATCGGACCCGACGCGGGTGGCCCGCGTGATCTGATCGCGCACTGCCGCAACGGGTATCTGCTGCCGGTGGACCGGTTCGCCGAGTTGCTGCCCAGTGCGGTGTCGGCGCTGCGCGACGGTGAGCAGCGCGCGCGGTTCTCGGCGGCGGCACGCAAATCGGTGCTGCACCGCACCTGGCCCGCCATCTGTACCGAGCTGATGAGCCATTACGCCGATGTCGCCGGCACCCGGGACCGATTGCCGCGCTCGGCCTAGAAGGTTGCGGGCGCGGACCGATAAGCTCGGATCGTGGCGACAACAGAGCAGCGGGAACCGATTCGGGCTTCGCTGGACAAGAAACCCCACGAGGTCGCGTCGATGTTCGACGGTGTGGCGAAGCGCTACGACCTCACCAACACGGTCATCTCCGGTGGCCAGGACCGTTACTGGCGGTGGGCGACGCGACGAGCGCTGGCATTGCGCCCCGGCGAGCGGGTGCTCGATCTCGGCGCGGGCACCGGTGTCTCGACCGTGGAGCTCGGCAAGTCCGGCGCCTGGTGTGTGGCCACCGACTTCTCTCAGGGCATGCTCTCGGCGGGCCGGTTCCGGCAGCTGCCGATGGTGGCGGGCGACGCGATGGCGCTGCCCTTCGCCGACGACTCCTTCGATGCCGTCACCATCTCCTTCGCATTGCGCAATGTCGCCGATATCGACCTGGCGATGCGGGAGATGCTGCGGGTGACCAAGCCCGGCGGCCGGCTCGTGGTGTGTGAGTTCTCCACCCCGGTGTTCGGTCCGTTCCGCACCCTGTACATGGAGTATCTGATGAAAGCGCTGCCGCGGGTGGCGCGGGCGGTGAGCTCGAATCCGGACGCCTACGTGTACCTGGCCGAGTCGATCCGCGCGTGGCCCAACCAGCGCAGGCTGGGTCGGCGCATCGCCGAGGCGGGGTGGGATTCGGTGCAGTGGCGTGATCTCACCGGTGGTGTGGTGGCACTGCATCGCGGTTACAAGCTGGGCTGAGAACCCGCGCCGGGTGGGGGTGAGACCGGTCACCCCGGGACCGGCGCACGTCCGAGGCGGCACTCCGGAATCTCGCCTGATCAGCGGCGATATTCGCGCACCTACCTCACAGCCGAAATTTTGACGCGTGAGGTCGATTGTCACTTGGACATAACGTTCGGTAAATCGTGCGCAATGCCGAGTGCGGATGATCGTGGCATGACAGGGGAAGCTGACATCCGCGGCGAGGACACTGTGCGTACGCAGTGCTCGTATTGCGGCGTCGGCTGCGGAATAACAGTCCAGACCAAGACTGATCAGTCGGGCTCGCGAGTGATCGCCAAGGTGAGCGGCGACAAACTGCACCCGGCGAACGCGGGCCGACTGTGCACCAAGGGCGCGACCCACGCGGAGATGATGGCCGCTCCCGGCCGGATGGACACCGCCTACCGGCGCCCGGAACGCGGTCAGGTTCCGGTCCCGCTCCCGGTCGACGAGTCGGTGCACGAGACCGCCACCCGGTTGCGCGCGATCCTCGACGAGCACGGCCCCGACGCCATCGCCCTCTACGTCTCCGGCCAGATGTCGCTCGAAGCCCAGTACCTGGCGAACAAGCTGGCCAAGGGCTATCTGCGGACCAAGCACATCGAAGCCAACTCGCGGCTGTGCATGGCCAGCGCCGGCACCGGCTACAAGCAGTCGCTCGGCGCCGACGGGCCACCGGGCTCCTATGACGACTTCGCCCACGCCGATCTGTTCTTCGTCAGCGGCGCGAACATGGCCGACTGCCATCCGATCCTGTACCTGCGGATGGCCGAGCGGCTCAAGGCCGGTGCCCGGCTCATCGTGGTCGACCCGCGCCGCACCGAGACCGCGGCCCGCGCCGACCTGTTCCTGCAGATCGCGCCGGGCACCGACCTGGCGCTGCTCAACGGCCTGCTCCACCTGCTCGTGGCCGAGGGAGCGATCGATGCCGACTTCATCGCCGCGCACACCGAGGGCTGGGACGCGATGCCGGCCTTCCTCGCCGACTATCCGCCGGACCGGGTGGCCGAACTGACCGGTCTGGCCGAGGCCGATATCCGCACCGCCGCGTCGATGATCGCCGAGGCCGATGCGTGGATGTCGCTGTGGACGATGGGGCTCAACCAGTCCACGCACGGCACCTGGAACACCAATGCCCTGATCAACCTGCACCTGGCGACCGGGGCGATCTGCCGTCCGGGCAGCGGCCCGTTCTCGCTGACCGGCCAGCCCAATGCCATGGGCGGCCGCGAGATGGGTTATATGGGGCCCGGTCTGCCCGGGCAGCGCAGCCTGCTGTCCCCCATCGACCGCGCCTTCGTCGAGACGGCATGGGACCTGCCCGCCGACACCTTGCGTACCGAGTCGGGCCCCGGCACCATCGACATGTTCCGCGGGCTGGCCGACGGCGAGATCAAGGCCGCGTGGATCATCTGCACCAATCCGGTCGCGACCGTGGCCAACCGCAAGACGGTGATCGCCGGGCTGGAAGCGGCCGAACTGGTGGTGGTCCAGGACGCCTACGCCGAAACCGCCACCAATGCTTACGCCGACCTGCTGCTGCCCGCCACCCTGTGGGCCGAAGCCGATGCTGTGATGGTGAATTCGGAACGTACGGTGACGCTGCTGCAGCAGTCGGTGGACCCGGTCGGTGACGCCCGGCCGGACTGGTTGCTGATTGCGCAGGTCGCCACCGCCATGGGTTTCCCCGGCTTCGATTTCGCCTCGAGCGCTGAGGTTTTCGCCGAGCTGCGGCAGTTCGGCAATCCGGCCACCGGCTACGACCTGAGCGGCATGACCTACGACCGGCTGCGGGAGGGACCGATGCAGTGGCCGTGCAAAGACAGCGATTCGCCGCGCAACCCGATCCGCTACCTCAACGACGGCGCCCACCAACCGCTGCACGTGGAGCCCGACGGCACCACCCCGCGACTCGCTTTCGCCACCCCCAGCAGGCGCGCGGTGTTCTTCCCCCGCCCGCACCTGCCCGCGGCCGAACTGCCGGATGACGATTACCCCTTCCTGCTCAATACCGGCCGGTTGCAGCATCAGTGGCACACCATGACCAAGACGGGCAAGGTGGCCAAGTTGACCAAGCTCACCGGCGCGCCGTTCGTCGAGGTGCATCCCGACGACGCCCAGCGCCTGGACCTGCGAACCGGCGATCAGCTCGAAATCGCTTCGCGCCGCGGCCGGGCGGTACTGCCTGTGCGGATCAGTGATCGAGTGCGACCCGGTGATTGTTTTGCTCCTTTCCACTGGAACGACGAACAGGGCGAATATCTGACGATCAACGCGGTGACCAATGACGCGGTGGACCCGGCTTCGCTACAGCCGGAGTTCAAAGCCTGCGCGGTGGCGCTGCGCCGGGTCGGTCCCGCCGCCGAACCCGAGCAGGCGCCGGCCCTGCCCACAGAGCAGCCGGAGCACCCGCTGGCCGGCCTCCTCGGCCTCGATGCCGGCACGGCGCCGACACTGAGCGAGGCCGAACGTATCTATCTGGGCGGTTATCTCGCGGCACTGCAATCGTTTCCGGTGGTCGGCCAGCCGGTGCTACCCGAAACCGCGCCGCTGTCGACACAGTCGCGGCTGTGGGTCGACGGATTGCTGGCCGGCATGTATTCGCGCGCCACCACCATCGCGCCCGCTTCCAGCGGCGACGCGGTGCCCACCACCGCACCGGTGACGGTCCTGTGGGCCTCCCAGACCGGCAACGCCGAAGAGCTCGCCACCACCGTCGCGGCCCGCCTGTCGGCGTCCGGTTTCGCGCCCACGGTGCTCGACATGGATTCCTGTGCGGTGTCGGCCCTCACCGGTGACCTGCTCATCGTCACCAGCACCTTCGGCGACGGTGGCCCACCCGACAACGGTGCCGACTTCTCGACCCGGCTCGGAGACAGCACCGACCGGCTCCACAGCGTGCGCTATGCGGTGTTCGCCCTGGGCGACAGCTCCTACGACGACTTCTGCGGCCACGGCCGCCGACTCGACACCTTGTTCGCCGAGCGCGGCGCACACCGGCTACTCCCCCGCGTCGACAGCGAACCGGAATACACCGACACCGCCGAGCAGTGGCTCGATGACGTACTCACCACCCTCACCGCCACCGACGCCGCACCTCATGGCGAAACTCCCGGCGGTAGCCCGTACGACAACCCCTCCTCCCCCGATGTGCCGAGCACCGGTCCGGCACCTGCCGGGCTCGCGCTGAACGGCACCGCACACCTCACCTCCGCGAATCACACACCGTTCCCTCCGCATTCGACCGGCGGCTCACTCTCCCCCGGCGGCCGAGGTGGTGCGACTGTGCTCGACCGACCGCAGGCTCCCGCCCCCGACCGTGCGTCCAGTGCCACCGCCCCGTTCACCCGCCGGTCCCCGGTCCGCGCCACCCTGATGCGCAACGAAATCCTCAGTGCCCCGGGCTCCCAAAAGGAGGTGCGTCGCTTCGGATTCGACCTGCACAACCTCGAAGCCGGTTACGAGGTGGGCGACTCGCTGGGTGTGCTGCCCGCCAACAACCCCGCCCTGGTGGCGGAATGGCTGGCCGCCACCGGTCTGGACGGTCGACGGGTGATCGAGCTGGACGAACGGGAACTCACCCTCACCGACGCACTGCGCACGCACTACGACATCACCAAGGTGAGTCAGGATCTGCTCGGTTTCCTGGCCGAACACAATCCACATCCACAGCTGGCCAAACTGCTGCGCCGCGACAACCGCAACGAACTCGCGAGCTACCTGTGGGACCGCCAGGCCGTCGACGTGCTGCGCGATTTCCCCGTGCACACCGATCTCGTCGACTGGCTCGGCGTGCTGAAAAAGCTGCAACCGCGCCAATATTCGATTTCGTCCAGTCCGCTCACCACCCCGGACGAGGTACAGCTGACAGTCGGGGTGGTGCGCTATGGCGACCCGGTCGGCAGTTCGGCGCCCCGCGGCGGGGTGTGCTCGACCTTCCTCGCCGACCGCGCCGGCACCGAGGTACCCATCTTCTTGCAGCGCGCCCCGCACTTCCGCCCACCGCTGGACCCGAACGTCGCGATGATCATGGTGGGCCCCGGTACGGGCATCGCTCCCTTCCGCGGTTTTCTGCACGAACGCCGGGCCGTCGGCGCGACCGGACGCAACTGGCTGTTCTTCGGCGAGCAGCACGCCGCCCAGAACTTCTACTACCGCGGCGAACTCGAGGACATGTTCCGCGACGGCTTCCTCACACGACTCGACCTGGCCTTCTCACGTGATCAGCGGGAGCGGATCTACGTGCAGCACCGGATGATCGAGCACGGCGCCGAGTTGTGGTCCTGGCTGTGCGACGGCGCCCACTTCTATGTGTGCGGCGACGCGGCCCGCATGGCCAAGGATGTGGACGACACCCTGGTGCGGATAGCCCGGATCCACGGAAACCTGGACGAGGCGGGTGCCCTGGCCTTCAAGAAACAGCTCGTGGCCGAGAAGCGTTACGTGCGCGACGTGTACTGACCGGAGGGCAGGGCGGTCAGGCCGCGCGGGCGATCGTCGGCGGGTTCAGCCGGGCGAAGTCCGGGAGCCGATGGTACGGGTAGTAGGGGTACGGGGGTGTCGTCGCGCTGGCGGCGTCCAGGGCGGCGAGGTGTTCGGGGTCGAGCTGCCAACCTACGGCGCCGAGGTTCTGACGTAACTGCTCCTCGTTGCGGGCGCCGATCAACACGGTGGCGACCGTGGGACGGGTGAGCAACCAGTTCAAGGCGATCTGGGGAACGCTGCGGCCGGTGTCGACGGCGATGCGGTCGAGCACGTCGACAACGTCGTAGAGGTGTTCGTCCGCCACCGGCGGACCCGCCTGCGCGGTCTCGTGCAACCGGCTGCCCGCCGGAAGCGGTTGACCGCGACGAACTTTTCCGGTGAGCCGACCCCAGCCGAGCGGACTCCACACGACCGCACCCACCCCCTGGTCCGCGCCCAGCGGCATCAGCTCCCACTCGTAGTCGCGACCGACGAGCGAGTAGTACACCTGATGCGCCACCGGCTTCACCAGGCCGCCTGTCTCCGCGGTGGCCAGTGTCTTCATCAGCTCCCAGCCGGCGAAATTGGAGACGCCGAGATAGCGGATCTTGCCCGCCCGCACGAGATCGTCGAGCGCCGTCAGGGTTTCGAGCAGTGGCGTGCCGGCGTCGTAGGCGTGCAGCTGGAACAAGTCGAGGTAGTCGGTGCCGAGCCGGCGCAACGCGGCATCGACGGCGCGGATCAGCCTGGCCCGGCCCGATCCCGCTTCGTGCGGGCCGGGGCCGGTGGGCAACGCCGACTTGGTGGACAGCAACACCTGCTCACGCCTGCCCTTGATCGCCGCGCCGAGCACCTCCTCCGAGGCGCCGTCGGAGTAGACGTCGGCGGTGTCGAAGAGGGTGACGCCCGCGTCCAGGCTGATGTCGACCAGTCGCCTGGCCTGGGCGGCATCGGTATCGCCCCACGCGCTGAACAGGGCGCCGCGCCCGCCGAAGGTACCCGCACCGAAACCGAGTGCGGGAACGTGCAGACCTGATGCGCCGAGCCGCCGGTACTCCATGGGAACTCCTAAAGGGTTTATAGTTTCGTTAACGCCTCCGACAGTACACCGAACCGGCGACAAATGAAACAGGAGTTCCGTTATGAATCACGACATTGCCTGGCCTGGCTCTGTCCGCCCAGGTGGACGCACCGCACGTGTGCGCGAATCCGTGCTGCGAGTCACCGGTGACGTCCTCGCCGACCGCGGCCTCACCGGCCTCGACCTGTCGGAGGTGGCCACCGCGGCCGGAGTCGGCAAGACCACCGTCTACCGTCGCTGGCGCACACCGGCGGGTCTGGTCGCCGATCTGCTGGTCGAGATGGCCGAACAATCGCTGCCCCGCGCCGACACCGGCACCCTGCTCGACGACCTGACCGCCAACGCCCGGCTGGTGGCGAAGACCCTCACCGACCCACGCCAGGGCAACCTGTTCCGTGCCGTGATCGCCGCCGCGGCCGCCGACCCGGCGACCGCGGCCGCCTTGCACTCCTTCTACGACACCCGCCTCGAGGAGTGGGCGCCCTGCGTCGAGAACGCCGTCGTCCGCGGCGAGGCACCCGTGGGCACCGACCCGCGGGCCGTGCTGTCAGCGGTGTCGGCACCGCTCTACTACCACCTGCTGGCCAGCGGCGATCCGATCGACGAGGACGTCGCCGACCGCTCCGCCCGCGCCGCCACCGTGGCCACCATCGCCGGAACGTTCATCGTCGACGACTGGGCGGGGCAGCCGTCGTGACAACGCGTCGCCCAGCTCGGGACCTCACCGCACCGGAGCGCCGCCCGGCACCCGCCAGCCGGGATCGCGCCCGGTGAGCCCGAGCAGCCGATCGAAGGCCGGCGCGTCGTCGGTGACCGCGAGCACCGGACCGAACAGACCGGGCGTGCCGGCTGGGTCGGTCTCACGCAGGAACTCGAGCAGAATCGCCAGGTCGGCAGGATCGACGGCCAACTGCTGACCGGTGGCGACGGCCAGGTCCCAACCGTGGATGACGAGCTCGTCGAGCGCGACCATCGCCATCACCGCGGCGGGCATCACCACGCCACCGGCTTCGGTGTCGCCGTCCCACGCCTCGGGCGCGCGCCAGGCGGCGACGAGCGCGTCGAGCCGAGCGGGGATGCGGGTGCGCCAGTCGGCGGGCAGCGACTCGTCGAGTGTCGGCGCGGCCGAGGAACCCACCGACTCCTTGGTGGCGGCCTGCCGGAAAGCCTCGCTCAGGCCGACGACGTGGGTGAGCAGTGCCCCCACAGTCGTCTCGGCGCACGGTGTGGCGGCTTCGAGCTGGTCATCGGCGATCCCGTCGACGACCGCGGCGAGCGAGCGGGCGGCGGGCGTGAAATCGAACTGCGGCTCCATGAGCACTCCTTCGGACGGACCTTTACTCGTGCAGACGACAACCGGGCGCCGAACTCATCGGTGCGGGTTGCCGAGCGGGCGAGATCGGCGCACGCTGGACAGCGCACCACGTCCGAGCAATCGACGACGAGTGGAGGAACACCGATGGCCGACTACGACATCGCCAGCCCGCTGGACGAGGTTCCCGAGGCCGACCGCGTCGAACAGGCCCAGTCGGTCTTCCACGACAACGACCCCGACGATCCGGCCTTCGCCGACGCGGCCGATCACAGCGATGGCGACTACACCGACGAGATGGCGGCAAATGTCGACCGTGACGCCGACACCGCGAACGAGGCGGACGTGATCGAGCAGACCATCCCCGTGCCGTTCGACGACAGCGCCGAAGGATTCACCGAAGCCGACGACGACGAGGGCTAGCCCGCGATCTTCGCGCGCACGGTGGCGTGCAGTTCGCGCAGGCTGGAGCGTTCGGTAGCGACCTCGAGCACCCGCAACCTGTGCGCGTCGGCGGCCAGTTCCACGGCCAGTTCGCCGGGGTCCACGCCACGGTGCGGAATACGATAGGCGGCGCACAGGGCGGCCAGATCCATGCCGTGCGGGGTGCCGAAGACTCGCTCGAACACGCCCGCGTACTGCGGGTCGCCCTGTTCGAGCAGTTCGAAGATGCCGCCGCCGTCGTCGTTGGCCACCACGATCGTCAGGTTGGCCGGGCGGGGTTCGCCGCGACCGATCAGCAGGCCGGACGCGTCGTGCAGGAAGGTCAGGTCGCCCATCAGCGCGATGGTGCGCCCGGAATGGGCCAGGGCGGCACCGACCGCGCCCGAGACCGTACCGTCGATTCCGGCGACACCGCGGTTGGACAGCACCCGCACGCCGGGGCGCGGGCTCGACACCAGCGCGGCGTCACGCACCGGATTCGACGCACCGAGCAGCAACTGGTCGCCGTCACGCAGGGCGTCCATGACGACGGCGGCCACGTGCAGACCGGTCGCCTTGGGGTGGTCGGCGAGCTCGTCGCGCACCACGGCCACGGCCTGCCGGTTCAGTTCCGCACAGCGGGCCAGCCAGGCCGGGTCCGGCGCGCCGCTGGTCACCGCGCGGGTGCCCGTGCCGACGACATTGCCGGAGACATCGGGCCAGCGCGGCCCCGTGGTGAGCGCGAAAACGGTGATATTCGGGTCGGCGAGCACCCGCGAGACCTGCCGGTGCAGGGTCGGGCGCCCGGTGATGATGGCTTGCGTCGGTGCGAGCAACGACAACGCGAGCGGGTGCAGGGCGGGCCCGTGCATCGGCGCGGTGGGCTCGGCGACGGTCGGCAGCGCGGCCAGTTCGGGACGCAGACCGGCGCCGTGGCCGGAGATGACGACCGTGTCGGGCGTGAGGTCGATGTCGAGCGGCACATCGAGGGTGGCGTACTGGGTGGCGGTCCACGGCCGTTCCTCCGCGCGCCCGGCGGGCAACGGGTCGTCGGCGAGTTCGGGGACCAGCGGTTCGCGCAGTGGAATGTCGAACTGCACCGGGCCGGCGTTGCCGGAACGAGTGCCGCGCGCGGCGGCCAGCACCCGGCACACCGTCGAACGCCAGACGCTGTTCTGGCGCGGATAGCTCGCCTCGCCCACCTCGGCTTCGGCGAGCCCGAGACTGATCGTGGCGCGCACCTGGGAGCCGAACAGGCCGAGTTGTTCCACCGTCTGATTGGCGCCGGTGCCCAGCATCTCGTAGGGCCGGTTCGCGCTGACCACGATCAGCGGCACCCGGGCGTAGTTGGCTTCCAGCACCGCGGGCGCCAGGTTCGCGACCGCCGTACCGGAGGTCATCACGACCGGCACGGGCCGACCCGAGGACGTCGCCAGGCCGATCGCGAGGAATCCGGCGGTGCGCTCATCGATGCGCATGTGCAGCCGCAGCTGCCCGGCCACATCGGCGGCCTGCAGGGCGAAAGCCAGCGGCGCGTTGCGCGATCCGGGGCACAGCACCACCTCGCGGACACCACCGCGGACGAGCTCGTCGACGACCACTCGTGCCTGCGCAGTAGACGGATTCACAATCACAGCCTGTCAGACCTGGTCGCGCCCGTCTCCCCCCGGCCCGCGTTGGCTGCATCACCACACACGTCGGCACACCGGCACAGAACCCGCCGATGGTTTGCCGGACGATTTCACAGAATGGCTGCGAGATGCACGACTATTCATATGGCTACTCGAAAGTCGTTCATCACTTCGCAAAGCCAGAATTCATAAAAGAAATCCGGCGCCGCGCCCGTGGGCCCGTCGCCGGATTCGTGGTCGACCCCGCAATGGGGCAGACCGTGCTGCTGTTCAGTTCACTCGGCCGGAGCGGTGAGGTCCTGGATGCCGGTGATCGACTCGATGATGTTGACGATGGCGGAGGTGCCGCTGTCGATGGCGGAGCTGCCCGACTCGAGCACGCTCGAACCCGCGGACGAACCGGTGAGCACGTCGGCCGAACCCGAGGACAGCTCCGCGAGCTCGGCGGAACCGGAGGCCGAACCCGACTCGGTCTCGGCGCCGGCGACACCGGCCGGACCGAAGAACATGACGGCGGCGGCAGCGGCAGCACCGGTGGCGGCGAGGGTCTTACGAGAGATCATGTGACCGAACTTCCTTTCGACCTGCACAATGCAGTCATTTCCTCTGAACCGAGCGGAAGGGGATTTCCGCTGCGAAGCCATTCCTGTTTCGGAACCGCTCAGGGGCAACGTAATCGATGCGTGCGGGCAATAGCCAGTCGTTCGCGAGGCGTCCGGGGCGCCGCCGAATACGCGGCCACCCGCAATTTTCCTGCCGTTCACCGTGCGGGTAATTTGCCTCACACTACGCACCGCGGAATTAACCGTTGACCGGGATTCCGGTGTGGCCGCCGACTCGTTGCGCCACCAGGGTGAGGATCGTCACCGGACATGCGAAAGGCCGGTGTGGTTCGGTCACCCGAACTCACACCGGCCCTCGACGCGACGATCGTGGCGGGGCTACCCGCCTATTGCTCAGCCCGCGTGCTTCTGCACCAGGTCGGCCACGCGAGGCAGGGCCTCGATGACATGCTTCTTGGCCGAACCGCGCATCGAGGCGTAAACCTTCTTCAGCGCGGGACGGGTGGACGCCTCGGCACGGGCATCGGTGACTGCCAGCAGTGACTCGGCGACCTCGTCGGACTTGGCCCCGAGCAGATCGGCGAACGTACCGGTGCCGGAGGTGGTGAATTCGGCCCAGTACGGCTGGAGCTGATCGAGCAGCTTCGGCGCCAGCGAGGCCAGCGCGTCGGGAACGATGGTCGGGCTGATCTTCTTGACCGCCGCGTAACCACCCTTCACCGCCAGGCCGGACGCACCACCTTTGTCCGAGACCTCGGCGTCGAGAACCTCGACGGCGTCAGCTAGGAAAGCCGGACGCTTGGTGTCGTCGAGCAGGGATTCAGACAGCGCTGCAACCACTTTCAGGTTCCTCCGGATCGGTTCGATGAACGAGCAGGCGCCACTATACGCACCACCCCCGCAGAACACGCGCCGACCGCTGGAGCCGGGCGATCCCGGCCTCCTACCGAGCGGCCCGGAACTAGGGCGATAATCGTGGTCGTGACTTTCGATCCGAAGCTGTGGCAGACCGTCCCCGGGTTCGAGGACCTGACCGACATCACCTATCACCGGCACATCGAGCAGGGCACGGTGCGGGTGGCGTTCGACCGGCCCGAGGTGCGCAACGCGTTCCGTCCGCACACCGTCGACGAGCTGTATCGCGCGCTCGAACACGCGCGCATGTCGCCGGACGTGGGCGCGGTGCTGCTCACCGGAAACGGGCCGAGCGCCAAGGACGGTGGCTGGGCCTTCTGTTCCGGTGGCGACCAGCGCATCCGCGGCCGCAACGGCTACCGGTACGCCGAAGGCGAGACCGCCGACACGATCGACTCCGCCCGCGCGGGCCGGCTGCACATCCTGGAAGTGCAGCGACTGATCCGCTTCATGCCCAAGGTCGTGATCGCCCTGGTGAACGGCTGGGCGGCCGGCGGCGGACACAGTCTGCACGTGGTCTGCGATCTGACACTGGCCTCGCGCGAGCACGCGCGGTTCAAGCAGACCGACGCCGATGTGGGCTCCTTCGACGGCGGTTACGGCAGCGCGTATCTGGCCAAGATGGTTGGCCAGAAGTTCGCCCGCGAGATCTTCTTCCTCGGCCGGCCCTACACCGCCGAGGAGATGCATCAGATGGGTGCGGTGAACAAGGTCGTCGACCATGCCGAACTGGAGAACGTGGCGCTCGAGTGGACCGCCGAGATCAACGGCAAATCACCGCAGGCACAGCGTATGTTGAAGTACGCGTTCAATCTGCTCGACGACGGTCTGGTCGGCCAGCAACTCTTCGCCGGCGAGGCCACCAGGATGGCGTACATGACCGACGAGGCGGTCGAAGGCCGTGACGCGTTCCTGGAGAAGCGCAAGCCCGACTGGGCCCCCTACCCCTGGTACTTCTGAGGACGAGCCGTGGACATTCTCAACAGCCGGATCATCGTGCGGCCCAGCGACTATGCCCGCACGATGGAGTTCTATCGCGACGGCCTCGGCCTGGCGATCGCCCGGGAGTACCCGGGCGGCACGGTGTTCTTCGCCGGGCAGTCACTGGTCGAGGTCGCCGCGCACGGCGGCAGCGGGCAGCCGGGCACCTTCCACGGTGCCCTCTGGCTGCAGGTGCGCGACCTGGCCGACGCGGCGGCGGAACTGGTGCGGAAGGGGATTGCCATCGAGCGGGCGGCGCAGCTCGAGCCGTGGGGGCTGCGGGAGATGTGGGTGCGTGATCCGGACGGCGTGCCGATCGTGCTGGTGGAAGTTCCCGCCGAACATCCGATCCGGCGGGACCCACGCTGGTCCCCGGAGTGAGCGCGCGGCCCCGAGTTGCCCGGGCGCGCGCGGGCGAGCACGATAGTGGCCGGTACGCGCCCGACCGCCGTCGTCCGGACCGCGCAGCGAGTTCTGTCCACCTACCGAATCGCGGACGCTATGGCTGGCTTTTCCGACCCGTCTCCCGGCAAACCGACCCGTTGGCCGGGTCTTGTCGCTCGCATGACACGATCGAAGTCGTGAGGGAGCGCAGCAAGCTGTATCCGGAGGTGTTGGCGTGAGCAAAACCTTGCGGACGCTGCAGATGCCCACCGGTTCCGGTGTCGGAGAAGTGCTCCCCCACCTGCGTCAAGCCCTCGACGGCGGCGGCCCGGCGTGGTTGCCGATCCCCACCACCGACCGGCGCGAGGCCCGCAGGCTCTCCGACGCGCTCAAGCCCGGCGATCCGATCGACGACGACGTCGCGCTGGTCGTGACGACCTCCGGCACCACCGGCATCCCCAAGGGCGCGCTGCTGGGCGCGGAAGCCCTGCGGGCCAGCGGAACCGCCACCCACGAGCGGCTCGGCGGACCGGGTAGCTGGTTGTTGGCCCTGCCGACTCATCACATCGCCGGCATCCAGGTGCTGTTGCGCAGCATCCTGGCCGGGACCGAACCGACCGTGCTCGACGTGTCTGGCGGGTTCCTGCCCGAGGCGCTGGCCGGTGCCGTCGGCGCGATGCGCGGGCCACGCCGCTACACCGCGCTGGTTCCGACCCAGCTGATCAAGGCCCTGGATTCGCCGATCGCCGCGAAGGCGCTGGCCGAACTCGATGCTGTGCTGGTGGGCGGTGCGGCCACGCCGCTGCCCGTCTACGACCGCGCCCACGAGGCCGGTATCAATGTGGTGCGCACCTACGGGATGAGCGAGACCTGCGGTGGCTGCGTCTACGAGGGCGTTCCGCTCGACGGCACCGAAGTGCGGATCGAGGACGGGCGGGTGGTGCTCGGCGGTGCGATGATCGCGCGCGGCTACCGCAATCTGCCCGACCATCCCGCCTTCGCCGAACCCGGCTGGTTCCGCACCGAAGACGCGGGCACCTTCGAGAACGGGGTCCTCTCGATCAGCGGCCGCCTGGACGAGGCCATCATGACCGGCGGTCTGCTGGTGATCCCGCAGGTGGTGGAGGCCGTGCTGGCCACCCACCCCGGCATTCGGGAGTGCCTGGTGCTCGGGTTGCCCGACGAGCGGCTGGGTCAGCGGGTGGCGGTGGCGATCGTGCCCGCGCCCGGCGCCTCGCCCACGCTCGACGAGATCCGCGGATACGTCGTGGCCGAGCTCGACTCCATCGCGGCGCCACGTGAGCTCGCGGTGCTGGAGGAGATGCCCGTACGCGGCCCCGGCAAGCCCGACCGGGCCGCAGTGCGCCGGCTTCTGCAGGGCGGATAGCCACCTGCCCCCGGCGGCCGGGGAGCCGGATTTCGCCAGACCCTGGTCCTAAGCTGAACGCATGGGCGACTTCGAGGTGATCCGGCGAACGGTCATTGCCGCCGAGCCGGCACGAATCCGCGGCTTCATCAACGATTTCCGGCAGTGGCGGCTGTGGTCGCCGTGGGAGGGATCCGACCCGCAACTGATGCGCACCTACACCGGTCCCGAAGCCGGAGTCGGCGCGCGCTACACCTGGCGCGGAAACCGCAAGGCAGGAGCGGGCACGATGGAGATCAAGGCCGACGCCGAACGCGAGGTCGGCGTCGAACTGGACTTCGAGAAACCGTTCAAGGCCACCAACATGGTCACCTTCACCCTCGAGCCCGTTCCGGCCGGCACCGAGGTCACGTGGCGGATGACCGGCACTCATTCCGGGCTGATGGGCGTGCTCGGCAAGGTGTTCCCGATCGACAACCTCATCGGCAAGGACTTCGACAAGGGTCTGGCGCGGTTGAAGACGGTCGCCGAATCGGACTGAGCGGCGCCCCCGGCCGGCGCCGCATTAGGCTTCGAACATGGCTACAGCTGCGGAATGGATCGAGGGCGCCCGACCGCGGACGCTACCCAATGCGATCGCACCGGTCATCGCGGGCACCGGTGCCGCCGCCGCAATCGACGGCGCCCTCTGGTGGAAAGCGATACTGGCGCTGCTGGTTTCGCTGGCACTGATCGTCGGGGTGAACTACGCCAACGACTACTCCGACGGTATCCGCGGCACCGACGACGAGCGGGTGGGTCCGCTGCGCCTGGTCGGGTCGAAACTGGCTTCCCCCACCGCGGTGCGCACCGCGGCCGTGCTGAGCCTGACCGTCGGGGCCGTCGCGGGTCTGATCCTGGCCGCGACCACCGCCTGGTGGCTGGTGCTGCTGGGCGCGCTGTGCCTGGCGGGCGCATGGTTCTACACCGGTGGCAGCAAGCCCTACGGCTACAGCGGTTTCGGTGAGATCGCGGTGTTCGTTTTCTTCGGGCTGATCGCGGTGCTCGGTACCCAGTTCGTGCAGGCGTCGCGCGTGGACTGGGTCGGCGTGCTGCTCGCGATCGGGGTGGGCGCGTTCTCCAGTGCGGTGCTGGTGGCCAACAATCTGCGTGACATCCCCACCGACACCGAATCCGGGAAGGTCACTCTCGCGGTGAAACTCGGCGACGCTCGCACGCGCACTCTGCACCTGGTGCTGCTGGCCGCACCGTTCGTGATCAGCCTGGCGCTGGTGGCCCGCACACCGTGGGCACTGGCCGGGCTGCTGGCGTTGCCGCTGGCCGTGCAGGCCAATGGCCCCGTGCGCGCGGGCAAGGGCGGGCTCGACCTCATCCCGGCCCTGCGGGATTCCGGGCTGGCACTGCTGGCCTGGTCGGTGCTGAGCGCGCTGGCCGTCGGACTCGGCTGAGCCCGACGGACCGGGCGCGGTCAGTCGCCGTCGGGGACCAGGATCCCGAGGACCCAGTTGACCAGCATCACGATCACACCGCCCCACACCGCGGCCCAGAAGCCGTCGACGCGCAGGCCGTAGTCGGTCACCTCGGTGATCTTCGCGGTGAGCCACAGCATCCCCGCGTTCACCACCAGCAGGAACAGGCCGAGCGTGAGGATCACGAACGGCAGCGACAGGAGTTTCACGATCGGCTTGATCACGGCGTTGACCGCGGTGAACACGATGGCGACGATGAGCAGGACCAGGGCCTTGCCCCAGTTGCCCCACTCCGATGACCAGTCGGGCGGCACGATGACATCGATTTTGTCGATCCACGCGACCGCAGCCCACAGGGCTATGGCGTTGATGACCAACCGTATTGCTAGCTGCATACCCGCAATGCTATGCCCGGAATCAGACATCGCGGCGGGTCCGACACAACGGGTTTCAGGCCGCGCGGTCGAGCATGCCGTAGATGTCGTCGCGCAGCGCGGAAATTCCGGCTCGTCCGCCGAGCAGCTCGGCCGTCGGCGGTTCGGCGCCACGTAGGACGCCGAGCAGCACATGTGTCGAGGTGATCTCGCGGTCCTTGCGGTGCAGCGCCTCACGCAACGCGAGTTCGAGTGATTTCTTGGCCTCGGTGGTGAACGGGATGTGCCCCCAGTCGGTGCCCATGAGCCGGCTGAGAAGGCCCCGTTTGGGTGCGGGATCGGCTCGATCCCATGCCTCGGGCCCGAAGTTCTCGGCGACACTGGCCTGTACGGCGTCCAGGTCGATGCCGATCGAGCGCAGGGCCGCCGCGTCGTCTTCACCGAGCGGAGCCCCGTTCGCCCTTGCGGCGGCCCGGACCGTCTCGGCGGTGATGCCGTGCGCATCGAGCACCGTGACCAGTTCCGGTTCGGGACTGGCGAGCACGCCGAGCAGCACATGCTCGGGCCCGATGCGCTCGGCACCGAGTTCTTTGGCCTCTTCCTGCGCCATGACCACCGCCACCTTGGCGTTCTTGGTGAACTTCTCGAACATCAGCGGGTACCGCCCTTCCGGTTGTGTTTCTGATGCACCGCTTGCTTGCTCACCTCGAGCGCGTCGGCGATCGCCTGCCACGACCAACCGTTGGCTCTGGCATTGGCCACCTGGATGGTTTCGAGCCGATCGGCGAGTCGGCGCAGGGCGAGTACCGCGCGCAGGCCGACCGCGGGGTCGGGATTGCCTGCCGCTGAGGCGAGGGTGGTTGCATCGGTCATGGTGTCAATTTTGATTGACGATTCGAGAGTTGTCAACAAAAATTGACAACCGAGGCTGCGACGGGCCAGCTACATGCGGTACGAAGATGGCGGCGGCAGTCGCGGCACGCCTACGCGGGTCAGGCGCTCCAGCGGCCCGAGGCGGCGAATTCGGTGAGGACAGCAGCCGGCCCGGTCAGGTCCAGATTCTGACCCCGAACCCAGTCGTCGTCGAAGTAGGTGCCCGCGTACCGGTCGCCGCCGTCGCACAGCAGCGTGACGACGCTGCCACTGTGGCCCGCGGTGAGCAGTTCGGCGACGAGATGGAACGCGCCCCACAGATTCGTGCCGGTCGACCCGCCCACCCGGCGCCCCAGGGCAGCACTCGCATGCCGGGTGGCAGCGATGGAGGCGGCGTCAGGAACCACGATCATCCGATCCACCACCTGGCCGATGAACGACGGCTCCACCCGCGGACGCCCGATCCCCTCGATCCGCGAGGGCATTCCGGTCTCATACCCCGCGTCACCGGTCTCGTAACCGCCGTAGAAAGCCGAATGCTCGGGATCGACGACAGCCAGCCGCGTCGCGTGCCTGCGATAACGGATATAGCGGCCGATGGTGGCGCTGGTGCCGCCGGTCCCCGCCCCCACCACGATCCACTCCGGAATCGGGTGCTGCTCCAAAGTGAGCTGCTCGAAAATGGATTCGGCGATGTTGTTGTTGCCCCGCCAGTCGGTGGCCCGCTCGGCATGGGTGAACTGATCCATGAAATGCCCACCGGACTCGGCGGCCAGGCGCTTGGCCTCGGTGTACATCTCGGGCGCGCGCTCCACGAAATGACAACGACCACCGTGGGCTTCGATCAGCGCGACCTTCTGCGGCGACGTACTCGCCGGCATCACCGCGACGAAATCCAGACCGAGCAGTTTCGCGAAGTAGGCCTCACTCACCGCCGTCGACCCCGACGACGCCTCCACGACCGTGGTCCCCTCGGTCACCCAGCCGTTGCAGATCGCGTACAGGAACAACGACCGCGCCAACCGGTGCTTGAGGCTGCCGGTGATGTGGGTCGACTCGTCCTTGAGATACAGCTGCACCGGCCAGTCGGCGGGCAGCGGGTAACGCAACAGGTGGGTGTCGGCGGAACGCTGGGTATCGGCGTCGATCAGGCGAACCGCGTTGTCGACCCAGTCACGCGGGGCGCTGCGGTCGAGATATTTCACGACGACGCCTCGTCGTCGTCACCCCGCAGCCGGGCCCGTAGCTGCGCCTTGTCTTCGCGACGGCGCGCGTCGACGACGGCGATGTCCTCGTTCACCTTCGTGCGCAGCGACTTGAACAGGGTCAGCGACAGCGGCATCGCGACGATCAACGCGAACAGCACCGCGACGATGATCGGCACGTCGACACCGATGAGCGCGGCGACACCGACGATCGCCGCGGCGATCACCACCACCAGCCCGAGGCGGGCCAGCGTGTAGAGGGCCAGATTGCGGAACAGCCGCTTACCCGCACCAGAACCTTGCTGACCAGTTGCTTCACTCACCTTGACAGCCTAACCCCGCGCCCGATCGGCCCGTACGGCCCCGTTCGCGGCATTTGTCTATTACTTCCCCTTTACCAACTGTAGGTGGTTCGACTAGGTGGGGGTCACAGTGCGACGATGGCGCCATCTGATGAGGGAACTGTCGAGAACGGAGAGGTTAGCTATGACTGCGATCACCGTCGGCGGCCAGGACACTCTGCTGACACCAGGCCAAGTAGCCGCAATGTTCCACGTAGACCCCAAGACCGTCACCCGGTGGGCCCATGCGGGCAGGCTCGGTTCGCTGCGCACCCCGGGCGGACACCGCCGATTCCGCGAGTCCGAGGTTCTGCAGCTGCTCAAATCGCTCACCACCGAGGCAGCTCCACGCTGATCTCATCCGGCGGCGCGAGTCTGTCAGCGGGCTCGCGCACCCGTCGCCGCCCGGGGGGCTACCCTCGATAGCAGGAGGTGAGCGACGTGACGTACTTGTTGGCACTCATCGCGATCGTGGCTATCGCGGTACTGTGCTGGAAGGCTTTCGGCCCCGACCAGTCCGGACCCGGTTCCGGTTCGGGTTCCGGCCCCACCCGCCGTCGACCGGTGCTCGGCCCCGACGACGACCCGGAATTCCTCTGGCGTCTGGGCAAGCAACACCGCGATGACACCGGTCCGGGCGACCACTGAATCATGACCGTGGGCCCGCCGGTGAGACCCACGTCTCGTGAGCTGACCCACACCCCCCGCTGCGTGTCGAAAAAGCCGGGTAGATAACGTATTCCGGTGATCGATGTGCAGCAGAGTTCCATCCCGACCACCTGGCGCGCGGCTGACGGCAGCGCCGTGACGTTCACCGAAGCCCGGTCGGCGTGGACTCGCGCGGCCCACGAAGTGCTGGCCGCCACCGCGTCGCGCTTCAACAACTTCATCGTCAACACCGAGCTGGCGGAACTGGTCCAGGAAGAGTCCGGTATCCGCACCCAGGTGAAGTGGCAGCACTGGCTGCCCGTCGTGCTCGACCGTGTCGCCGAACACTGCCACAACAACAACGAGCCGCCGCTGAGCGCGCTGTGCGTGCGCAAGAACCAAACGGTGGGCACCGGCTACCGCTACATCCTCGAACTCGCGGGCCTACCCATCCCCGACGACCTCGAGATGCACGCCGCCGCCGCCCGCTGGCAGTGCTATCAGCACTACGCCACCGACCTCCCCGCCGACGGCGGCCTACCCACCCTCCCCCCGAAGGTCGCCGCCGTCCGCCAGCGCACCTCCCAGGACCTGGCCACCACCGAGGCCGCCGAAGCCGCCGAAGCCAAGCGCACCGCAGCCGCACGCCCCACCACCCCGGCCCCCAAGCCGGAACCGGTCCGCAAACCCGTCTGCCTGTCCTGCCACGTAGAACTCCCGGCCAACAAGATCTGCTACTACTGCTGATCACCCCGCCGGAAGTCGGCGTCGGCCGGCCAGGCATCGCACGGTGTCTTCAGGCCAGCGCCCTGTCATTACGTCACGCAGCTCGACGATCAGCGCATCGTCGAGCGCGCCGCGACGACAGCTGAGCCAGGACAGTCTTCGTCGAGATCAATGAGCCAGCGCGGTCGCACCGCGTGATGCTACCCACGCGATACCGCGGGGCTCCTCGAACAGTGTCGATCTTCGAGCTCGCTGATCGTGACGTCGGGAAATCCGGTGGCGCCGCGATCGGTGCCGCCAGCACAATGGACCGATGGTGCTGATCGAAGCGGTGCGTGGCGATATCACCGAACAGCAGGTCGACGCAGTGGTGAATGCCGCGAACTCCTCTCTGCTGGGTGGTGGCGGCGTCGACGGCGCGATTCACCGCAAGGGCGGACCCGCGATCTTGTCGGAGTGCCGCGACTTACGTGCCGCGCACTACGACAAAGGGCTGCCGACCGGGAAAGCGGTGGCGACTACGGCGGGACAACTACCCGCGCGCTGGGTGATCCACACCGTCGGCCCGGTGTGGTCGGCCACCGAGGACCGTTCGGCGCTGCTCGCTTCCTGCTACCGCGAATCTTTACGGGTGGCAGCCGAACTCGGCGCCCGAACCGTGGCCTTCCCCGCGATTTCCACCGGCATCTTCGGCTGGCCGATCGACGACGGCGCCCGCATCGCCGTCGAAACAGTGCGCAGCGTCGATCCGCCGCTCGAATATGTGCGGTTCGTACTGTTCGACGACGGCGCGCTCAATGCCTTCGCCGCAGCGCTGGAATAGGTGGACGTGTAAGTACCGCAGGCTGATCGGGTCGCACCGGTAGCTGTGCAGGCCGACACGGTGTACTCACGAGTGGCGTCGATTCCATATTCGAGCCCATCCGTCGGATGTCGTCAATCGTTGACGCTCAAGGACAGGCGCGCCGCGTGTGTGCGGGAGATGAGGACGAAATCATCCCGAATGTTGGCGCAATCCTCCGGCTGAGTGTCGACTCGCGCTGCGAACCGGATGGTGCCGAGCAAGTTCTCGACGTCTCGGACGAAGTCGTCTATCAGCGCGTCCAGCACGGCGTCATGAACGCACGGACCCCACGGTGGTCTCATCCGACGAACCGTGCTTCGAAAGTGCGCGGGCCAGCGCGAAACCGGTTGGATGACTTCGGTACCGCGAACTGGGTCCGCTACGACACGGAGAATGCGATCCGGTAGCGGCGTACGGCGGATGAGTAGTTCGCCGTCCAACGCGACAACTGGAGCCAGCTCGATACTGAGGACGTGATTGGTGGCTCCCATCGCTTCCTCGAGTAGAAGCGCGGCGTTGGCCGCCACCGATTGCAGGGATTCGTCTGGCGTATCGGCGCGGTTTGCGGCGGGGCCGGTCTTCTTTCTCATGAACCGAGTTTCGGTCGGCGATCGGAGCGGAGCAACCGGTTTCCCGCTGCAATCACCGAGCTGAACACCTTGTTCCGCCCATGCGGCTAGGTGGTGACTTCGCCAGCGCGGTCACCGCGCGAAGCGACCCGGTCGCCCACCGAGGCTGACCGGGTCGCTCGCACCACTCGGTTCAGGGTGCCGTCGGGCTACTGCTGAGGCTGGATGAGCCGACGCTCAGCAGTTGCAGGATGTTCTGGATGAAGTCGCACCCGTCCGGGGCGCCGATGGGGAACTCGACGCACGCGGCGACGGGGGCGACCTGTTCGGTGGCGGCATTGGCCGGAGTCAGCGGGGCCAGCATCAGCGCACCGGCCAGTGTGGCCACAGCGAGTGATCGTTTCATCGCAATTCCTTGCTGCTCTGCGTTTTCGGACTGTTCAGCTGCCACGGAGCAGCGATGGTCACGCTATCGGTGCGTCAGATCAGCCGCCAGACCCCAGTTCAGTGGCCCACGGACCTGGGGGCCATCGCATGGGCCCGCAGCTTCGTCACGTCTGGATCACCCTCGGCCCGCGCTGCGTCGTCTTCGGTACCAAGATCCAAAATCCGTTGAGAACGTGGCGAAGCCGACCCGAACGCAATGCGCAGAAGCCGCTTACGTCAAACCTCCGTAGCTGTGCAACCCGCTGATCACCATGTTGATGATTAACACCGTCCCGGCGTTGTGCTGGTGGGTTATGGCTCGGTGGGCCTGACCTGAGGTTTCCGGGTTGCAGCGGCGGCTGGAACGGGCACCGAATGGCGACACTGCGTACTCACTGCGTACCGAGTGACATGCAAGATGGCAGGTTGCGCTGTCGGACGCGAGGATGAATAAGTGCGATTCGAGGAACAGGACGGCCGGTACACAGCGCCGCGTGCGCTACTGATCGATGCAGTCGAATCGGACGGGCCGGGGATGTGCGCCTCGGCTTTCGCCTTGTTCGCGCCAGTGTTTGTGGAACGCGACATTCGATTCTGGATCGAGGACGACGGACTCGCGCTCGTCCGCCCTTCGGGCCGAAGTGAGCGGTATGCAGGCGAGTGGCAGATGCGCCGGTACTCCTACCGATTGCTGTGAACGATGGGCGCATCCGTGTCCTGCTGCGGACGGACGACGACCGGTCAGGACTTTCCAGCCCCTGGCTCGGGCACGAATGGGGCACGGTGGGAGGTGCTTCTCCCTTGGAGTTGCCCGCGGTCGAACATCCGCCCATGCCGATTTGCGCTCGATCACGAGGTACGCGAGAGACCACGCATTTTCCCGTCTGCCTATGCTGGATTCTTCGCCGCGTGCACGCTTGCCTCCTGCGAGACATACGCTCGGTGGCAGAGGGAGGGGTTTTGGCGCATATCTGGGTGGTTGTGTGCTTGCGGCCGGAGGCGATCGACGACGTGCAGTCTGCTCTCACTCGAGCACTCGCTCCGTTCGAGATGTACCAACAGCCCGCTGAGCGCGGTATGTGGGACACATGGCGGATTCGGGGCGGTGGCGAAAGAGCCGGGTTCTATGTACATCCGGGCAATGAGGACGACCCCCGGTTGATCCACGACACCCCCAACTACGCAGGCGAAGTGTTGCCCACCAACCGTGGCGAGTGCGCGGGCGGGCCAAAGGCATTGCTGGACCTTGCAAGGCAAACTCTCGAATGGTCCGATGTGCTCACTCTTGACGGTTGGTGGGTGGAGGAGAGTGGCGTCGGCTGGCACAGGGACGATGATGAACACACGTCCCACGAAGACAGGCCTGGGTGCCCGATTCCCCCTGGCGGCAACAAGAACTACCTCGCGACACTCCCCGAAGACACGGTGCTTGTACGGGTTTATTGCCACGGTTGACAACGCACTCACTTGCCGCCTATCGCGCGGTCACGAACGTCCGTTTCTGCCGATTCCCGAGCGGGTTGTCGCCCAGGAGATCCGATCAGCTATCTGCAGGAAAACGGTGCTCGATCGCTTGACGAGCCAGCATCCAGGCCGTTTCGAATTCCTCGGCCGTTATTCGCTCGAGGGCGCCGGCCTCGACATCCCAATCGTCGGCGTTACCCTCCGCGAGCACACCGTATTTGCATTCGTACACCTGAACCGCAGCTAGTCCCCCGTGGTGTCGTGCATATGTCATCTCCGCCAGCGATGCGGCCGTGACCGGCTCACCGTCAGCACCTCGCAGATCGACCTGCCGGTTCGGTCAGCCATCGTCGTCAAGTTCGATCAGGAGCGAGATGCCCTCATCTGCGTAGAAGTCGCGAATCCACCTCATCCGATGAGTATTACGGCGTCGGAGTCTCGCGGTAGATCTGGGCGCGAGGCCGGTCAGGCTATGACGTGATCAGGCTGGATGTGGATGATCACCCGCTCGACGTTCCGTCTCTGCTCGTAGGGGTAGGTATCCAGATCTAGGTACTTGCGCGCCAGCTGGTCCAGGAATGCTTTCCCGGGATCTGGCTCGATCGTGACGACACGGCCGCGGACTTCCAGGTAGCGATAGGGGTCGTCGGGATCGAGGATCGAGACCGACACCCGCGGATCGCGCTGAATGTTGCGATATTTTTGCCGGTCGGTGCCGGTTGAGACAAGCAGCTGCCCGTGGACGGCGTCGAAGTCGAACCATACGGGGTGTGACTGCGGCTCACCGTCGGGTCCCAGAGACGCGAGGTGCGCGAAGCCCTTCTTGCCGAGTATGTCGGTGTGGCTGTCGAGGGTCGTGGCAGACCGCGTCTTCCTGCTACCTGTCCGCCGGTTGATGTCGTCGACATCGTCCGCCCTGTTGCGGATCTCAGCCATCGTTCTCTCCTCGCTGTCGTGAACATGGAGCCAAGGTTGGGCGACCGCACCCTTTCGCGAGTGGTCACACACCTCACGCTTGTCAGGATGTTGACATACAGAGTCTGTGTCAAGATGCTGACATGCGTCAAGAGGAGACCGTGGGCGAATTGGAGCAGTCGGTGGGCTACGTTCTCAAACAGGCCCAGGCCGCACTGCACTCCGCGATGGACGCCGTGCTGCGCCCGCTGGAACTGACTGTGGCGCAATACGCCTGCCTCGAACTGCTCGGTCGGCACCCGGGGATATCCAACTCCGAACTCGCCCGCGGCGCGTTCGTCAGCCGCCAATCGATGAACCTCGTCCTGCGCGGGTTGCAAGACCGCGGCCTGCTCACCCGACCCGAGCAGGCCCCCCGTGGCCGCGCGCTGCCCAGCCGGCTCACCAGCTCAGGGCAGGAAAAACTGAGCGCCGCCAGCGTCGCCGTGCGCACCATCGAACGGCAAATGTTCTCCCCATTGTCCGCGGAAGAACAATGCCGGCTGCGCAACGACCTTGCCGACTGTGTTGCCGCAATTCCCCGGCCCAATCGACCACGTGAGACACACCTTTAGGACCCGACATCACTCGGTGTGTGCTGTGGCCGATCCGGCGACGGGCTTGCGCACCTGTGGCCCGATACCGACGAGACCACCCGTACCGCCGTCGGTGCTGCCATCAAGGATCGGCCCGGTTCCGCTGCGTACTCACTGTGTACCGAGGCCGATCAGCCGGAACCTGCCGACGACGAAGACGGCCCGAATGCGCTGGTAGCAGCCGTTTACGTCAAACCCGCGTAACTGTGCAACCCGCTGATCACCATGTTGATGATGAACAGGTTGAACAGCATGGCCACGAACCCGGCGATGTTGATCCAGGCGGCTTTGGTGTCGCGCCAGCCGGAGGTGGCTCGGGCGTGCAGGTAGGCCGCGTAGAGGACCCAGGCGATGAAGGAGCAGGTTTCTTTGGGGTCCCAGCCCCAGAAGCGGCCCCAGGCGGCTTCGGCCCAGATGGCGCCGAGGATGACGCCCGCGCCGAAGAGGGGGAAGCCGATGATGGTGGTTTTGTAGGCGAGTTGGTCGAGGGTGCGGGCGTCGGGGAGGCGGCGGGCGATGGTGCCGAGGAGGTTGGTGGATTCCTCGCCCGCGGGTTGGCGCATGCGGAACAGGTAGAGCAGGCTGGCCACGCCCGAGACCAGGAACACGCCGCTGCCGATGCTGACGATGGTGACGTGGATCGGCAACCAGAACGAGCGCAGCGCGGGGACCACGGGGGCGGCGTCGGCGTAGAGCACGGTGCCGGACAGGAACATCAGGATCAGGACGGGGATCAGCAGGAAGACCCACATGGCGCGGAACCGTTGGTCGCGCAGGAAGAACAGGCCGATCACCACGGCGGCCGCGGTGGCCATGGTGGTGAACTCGTACATGTTGCCCAGCGGGAAGCGGTGGGTGGCGAACCCGCGCAGCACGATCGAGACGACGTGCAGGATCGAGCCGACCACGAGCACCGAGAACGCCATGTTGCCCAGGCGTTCCCCGAGTGGGGTGGGGGCGGGTGTGCTGATGCGCCCGGGTAGCGCCGGGTCGGTGGGGGCGCCCGCGGGGACGAGTTCGCGCTCGGCGACCTGCTTGGCGCGCGCCGAGGCGTACTGCACGATCAGCAGAATCGTGGCCAGGGCGTATACGGCCATGGCGGACATGAAGGCGAAGTCGCTGTAGCGTGCCAGCGTTTCGTCGATCGGCATCAGGTCTCCGTTCCCAGCAGGCGGGTGCGCAGCCGATCGAATTCGCTGCCCCAGCCCGCTTGATCGCTTCTGGCCAGGCCGCCCATTTCTACTACGGTGCGTCGTTGATCCACGTTACCCGCCGCGGCCTCGATGGGGTACGCCCGGATCCAGATCCGGCGGCGCTTCACCAGCAGTGACACCAGCAGACCGGCCATCATGGTCAGCGAGCTCACCAGCACCCACTGCTGGAAGGGGTCGTGCGAGACCTGCAGGTTGACGAATTCCTCGGCGCCGTCGAAGGTCACCTGGGTGCCGTTGGGCAGGGTGGTCGACTCGCCGGGACGCAGGTTGACCCGCGCTTCCTTGTTGAGGCGGCCCTGCCGGATCATCTCCGGGTCCAGTGCGAACAGCGACTGCGAGCGGCCGGTGTCGAGGCCGGTGTTGCCGCGGTAGATATCGACCGCGACGGCCGGGTCGTCCATCCGCGGGAACGACGAGGTGAGCAGGCTGCCGTGGAACAGCGCCGTCGGCGCGAACAGACCTTCGATGGCGATCTGGTTCTCGCGGCGTTCCTCGTCGGTGGCGTACATGCCGCCGGGCGGATCGAATCGCATCGCACCGCTGGACAGGAAGGTTCGGGCGTCGTCGGGACGCCACTGGAGGGTCTCGGTGCGGGTTTCCCCGTTCGGGAAGGTGACGGTGAACGTCGGCGCGAAACCGTGACCCTGCAGGTAGACGCGGTCACCGGAGACGCGCAGCGGGTGGTTGACCCGCAGCTGGGTGTCGCGCCAAGTACCGGTCCGCAGGTCATCGCCCGCCTGGTAGGAGATGTTCGAGGTGAACATCTCGGCCTGCCCGGTGGGCAGGTAGTCGGCCTCGAAGTCCTTCACCTTGACGCACAGCGGGGTCATCCCGGTGCCGTCGTTGACGTTGCCCGCGCGGAACGAGTCGTACACCGCGGGTGAGGTGGTGCAGAAGCCCGGACCGTTGTCGGCGATCACGATGACGTTGCCCTCGTAACCGAACAGCTTGCCCAGCGCAATCGCGACCAGCAGACCCACCAGCGACAGGTGGAACACAAGATTGCCGAATTCGCGCAGGTACCCCTTCTCCGCGGAGAAGGTGACCTCACCGTCGCGTTTGCCGGGCCGCACCTGGGTGCGCCAGCCGCGCAACTGCGCACGCGCCTGCTCGATGACGGCGTCGGCGTCGCGGTCGACGGTCTCGTCGAAATGGTGCGGCAACCGCGCGAGGTTGCGCGGGGCAGCCACCGGCGGGGTGCGCAGGGCTTTGTAGTGGTCCCAGCAGCGCGGCAGGATGCAGCCGACCAGCGAGATGAACAGCAGCACGTAGATGGCGGTGAACCAGAAACTGCCGAACACGTCGAACAGTTCGAACCGGTCCATCCACGGTCCGAGCGTGGGCCGGTCGGCGATGTACTGGTCGACCTTCTGGCTGTTGAGGCTGCGCTGGGGCAGCAGGGCGCCGGGGATGGCGGCCAGCGCGAGCAGGAACAGCAGCACCAGGGCGGTGCGCATGCTCGTCAGGCCGCGCCACGTATTGCGGACCAGGGCCCACGCGCGACCGGGCAGCGACTGCCTGGGTGGCGGGTTGGGGGTGGTCGGCGTAGTCAGTGTTTCGGTCATCAGATCGGCAGGGTCACCTCGGAGACGAACCCGTCGCGCACCCAGCCGACGAACTGGTCCCACGCCCCCGTGACCAGTGCGACGCCGACGGCGACGAGCAGAACACCCCCGATTACCTGAATGGTGCGCGAATTGCGCCGCAGCCAGCCCACCCCGCGCAGCGCGCCGGCCGACCCGAAGGCGAGCACGACGAACGGCAGGCCCAGGCCCAGGCAGTACGCCACGATCAGGGCCACCCCGCGCACCGCGGTGGTCCCCTCGGTCCCGGCCGACACCGCCATCACACCCGACAGCGTCGGGCCAAGGCACGGCGTCCAGCCGAGGGCGAACACCCCGCCGAGCAGCGGCGCGCCCGCGATGCTGGTGAACCTGCGCGGCTCCATCCGGGTGTCGCGCTGCAACGCGGGCACCAGGCCGATGAACACCAGACCCATCAGGATCGTCACCACACCGCCCACGCGCTGCAGCAGTTCCCGGTTCACGTTGAGGGTCTGGATCAAGCCGAACACGGTGGCGGTGGCCAGCACGAACACCACCGTGAACCCGGCGACGAACAGTCCGGCGGCACCGGCCACGCGCAGCTTGGCGCTATTGCGCTGTTTGGTGAGTGTGGCGACCTGCCCGGCGGTGGCCGGTGGCGCCTCGGCTCCGACGAGCCCGGCCAGGTACGACAGATACCCCGGCACCAGCGGCACGACACACGGTGAAGCGAACGACACCAGGCCCGCGAGCAGACAGGCACCCAGCGCCAGCAACAACGGACCCGATGCCGCGGTCTGCTGGAACGAATCCCCGACTGCGGCGAGCACCATCACTCGGTGCTGTCCTGCTCACGCTGTTCGTCGCGGCGCAACGACAGGGTGCGCTCGGACTCGGCCGGTTCGCCCGGTCCGAAGTCGAACAGGCCCGCACCGGCGACGCTGCGCGGGACGGTGGCGATGCCCGCCCAACGATCGTCGACGGTCCACCCCGCTCCCGTACGGCGGGCACCCTGGCGGGGGCGGCACGCGGTCAGATTTCCGGGACGACGACGGCTCACTGCTTCTCCTCGGCGGCGATTTGCTCGACCACGGGCTGTAGGTCTTCTGCCAGTAGCGAGCGAAGGAAGACCGCGGCGACCCGGTGCTGACGATCCAGGATCAACGTGGTCGGAATGACACTGGTGGGAAAGTTTCCGCCGAGAGCGAGCAAGGTTCGCATCGACGGGTCGTAGATGGACGGGTAACCGATGTCGTAGTCCACTACGAAATCCTGGGCTTTGTCGCGCTGGTGGTCGCGGACGTTGATCCCCAGGAACGCGACGCCCTGATCTCGGGTCGCCGCGTAGACCTCTTCGAGTGCGGGTGCTTCGGCACGGCACGGGCCGCACCACTGCCCCCACAGGTTCACGACCACGACCTGGTTCGGGAAATCGTCGACCGAAACGGTCTTTCCCTCGTTCATCAGATCGGGTCCCGAGAGCGTGCCGATCGTCCCGCGGGCGGCGGGCGGATCGTAGAAGATGTCGGTTTTGCCACCGGGCGAGACGAAGTCGAAGGTGCCGCCGCCGGTGGCGACCGCATCGGTGCCGGTCGAACAGCCCGCCACGGCCACGATCAGCAGGGCCGACAGTGCGGCGAGTACCGCCCGCGGCCGACGGCCACGGGCAGATCCCGATGCGGTCGAGCGTGTCATGCGCCGTGCACCGTCGGGTCCGACGCGCCGGCCGGTTCGGAGTACACGATGTCGACCAGGGTGTCGCCGTGGTAGACGAGCGAGGTCAGCGAGGCCAGCGAGCACTGGCGGTTGCGCGGGTCGTGCCAGAGCCGCTGGCCCTGCAGGAACCGGCGCAACGTCCACACGGGCAGCTGATGCGAAACCAGCACCACCTCGTGTCCGGCGCCCTCGACGCGGGCCTTGTTGACCGCGGCCAGCATGCGATGGGCGATCTGCAAATACGGCTCGCCCCACGACGGTGTGAACGGGTCGCGCAGTTTCCACCAGTGCCGCGGCTTGCGCAACGCACCGTCACCGACGGACACGCGCAGCCCCTCGAAGGTGTTGCCCGCTTCGATCAGGTTCTCGTCTGTGCGCACGATCAAGTCGTGGGCGGCCGCGATCGGGGCCGCGGTCTCCTGGGCGCGCTGCAGCGGGGAGGCGATCACCAGGGACACGTCGTGGTCGGTGAGCGAACGGGCCACCGCGTCGGCCTGGGCGCGGCCGGTGGCCGAGAGGCTGAAGCCGGGCAGGCGGCCGTAGAGGATGCCGTTGGGGTTGTGCACCTCGCCGTGGCGCAGCACGTGCACGATGGTCTCGACGCCGGACGGGTCGGCGTCGAGCAGCGGCGGGGACTCGGCGGGCGCCAGTGGTGGCACTTCCTCGTCACCGTCGACCGAGGTGGCGAATACTGCGTCGGGCTGGTCGGAGCTCACGCTGGTGATCCTTCGGGGGTGGCGGCCGCGGCCGCGTGGGCGGCGGCGGGCAGAGCGGCGGCGATACGGTCGAACGCGTCCTCGTCGAGCGCCGCGGAGACGAACCAGGCTTCGAACGCGCTCGGCGGCGCGTACACGCCCGCGTCGAGCAGGGCGTGGAAGAAGGCCGGGTAACGCCAGGTCTGGCAGGCCTTGGCGGTGGCATAGTCGGTCACCGGGTGGTCGGCGAAGAACACGCTCACCATATTGCCTGCGAACTGCACTCGATGCTCGACACCGGCTTCGGTCAGGGCTTTTGTGAGCAGCGCGCCGAGCCGGTCGGCGTTTCGGTCCAGCGCGGCGTACACCTGCGCGTCGGCCGCGCGCAGTGTCGCCAGGCCCGCGGCCACCGCCACGGGGTTCCCCGACAGGGTGCCGGCCTGATAGACCGGGCCGAGGGGGGCGAGGTTGTTCATGATCTCGGCGCGGCCACCGAACGCGGCGGCGGGCAGGCCACCGCTCATCACCTTGCCGAAGGTGTAGAGGTCACCGGCGACGCCCTCGCGGCCGTACCAACCCGAGGCGCTCACCCGGAAACCGGTCATCACTTCGTCCATCACGAGCAGCGCGCCGTTGTCCTGGGTCAGGGTGCGCAGGCCCTCGTTGAAACCGGGCAGCGGCGCGACCGCGCCCATGTTCCCCGCGGCGGCCTCGGTGATGACGCAGGCGATCTGACCGGGATGCGCCTCGAAGGCGGCGGCGACGGCGGCGAGGTCGTTGTAGGGCAGCACGATGGTGTCGGCGGCCTGGGCGCCGGTCACACCGGGCGAGGTGGGCAGGCCCAGGGTCGCGACACCGGAGCCGGCGTCGGCCAGCAGGGCGTCGACGTGCCCGTGGTAGCAACCGGAGAATTTGATGATCTTGGAGCGACCGGTGAAGCCGCGGGCCAGCCGGACCGCGCTCATGGTGGCCTC
This sequence comes from Nocardia halotolerans, assembly GCF_042650145.1. Classification (NCBI taxonomy): domain Bacteria; kingdom Bacillati; phylum Actinomycetota; class Actinomycetes; order Mycobacteriales; family Nocardiaceae; genus Nocardia; species Nocardia halotolerans. The sequence goes on from NZ_JBHSDL010000014.1 coordinate 1,461,061, forward strand.
GGTGCCGGAGTTGACCAGCCGCACCCGCTCGACCGGGTCGACGCGCGCGGCGATGGCCTCGGCCAGTTCGATCTCGGCCTCGGTGGGCGCACCGAACGACAGGCCGCTCGTCGCGGCCCGCTGCACCGCTTCGACGACCGCTGGATGCGCGTGGCCGAGGATCATCGGACCCCACGAGCAGACCAGATCCACGTATTCGTTGCCGTCGGCGTCGACGAGGGTGTAGCCGTTGGCCGAGGAGATGAACCGGGGCGTGCCGCCGACGGAATTGAACGCACGCACCGGGGAATTGACACCACCCGGGATCACCGAAAAGGCCCGCTCGAAGAGCTGGGCGGACTTCGGAACCTGCGCCGGAACGGTCCTGGTCGCGCGCGGAGAAGAACTCACGGATTCCAGTCTCTCAGCTCACCTCGCCGCGCCGGACGACAGGGTGGAGCACAGTGACCCAGACCGCACCGACCCACCGACGACACGCCCGACACGCCGACCCGGCCGTCAAGCGATTCGGCGCCGGACCGATCCGCGGCGCCCACCGGAGTCGGGTGGGCGCCGCGTCATCGGTGTCGCGTGGCTCAGGTGTACATGCAGGGGACCTCGGCCGAGATGGTGTGCAGGTGGCACATGATGCCGTTGTAGATCCCGCTCGAACCGGTCTCCGGGGCGAAGCCGCCGGCGGCGGGCTCGGCGACCACCGGGGTGAGTGGCAGTCCGGGCGCGGCCTGAGCGGGCGCGGCCAGCGCGATCGTCGCGAAGGCGGCGGCGACGGTACAGATTCCCGCGGCGAGTCTGGTCATCGGTTTCCTCCTGGATCGGCCCGTATAGCGAGCCGGCGTTGGTGCTCGAACCCCAACGCACACATCGGAATTCGACTTCCTCATGACATCGGTTCGGCGGCGCGCAACGCTACAGCGCGGCCCTGGTGGACCCGGGCGACGGCGTCGATGAGCAGGACTCCGGCGATGATCAGCAGCGCGGTCGCCAGCGCCAGCAGCGGGGGCACATAACGCACCGCCTCGAACGGGGGCAGATGCTCCGATCCCGTGAACACGGTGGTGCGCTGCGCGTTGCGCCAACTGGCCACCGCGCCGAGCAGGCAGAGTGCGGCCAGACCGAGTTCGAGCAGCGCCGCGGCGATCCAGCGTTTCATCCTGGCGATCCTGCCAGGGTCGCGGTCGCGGGCGTGCACAGGCTCATGGACATGGTCCGGGCTGTGGATCAGATCGCGCTCGGCAGCAGGACCAGCGCGATCGTGACCAGGCCGAGCAGTATGAGAAGGCCGATGACCAACAGGTCTCGCCGCAGGCTGTGTGGTTGCTGGATCACCACGCGCATCGCTGCTGCCTCCGCTCCCCCGGTTTGCCACCGTGTACGTCACATCGGCTCACCTCACTGCCGGTGTGATGATCCTCACCATACACTTCGGCGGGTCGTCAGCCAATGACGCCGCCGCGACACCCGCCGTTCACCGCCGGTTCGGCTGGAAGTACTTGGTCGACTCCGGTCGGTAACTCAGGTACGCGGCACCGACGGCCAGCACACCCTGCACGATCGCGATGGCACCACTGACCATCGACGCGGGCCCGCCGTCACCGTCGAAGGTGAACATCGTGGCGACCGCCCCGACGCCCAACCACACCGCGACGATCGTCAGCACGGTGCGCGCCCAGCTCTTGCCACGGCCGAGCTGGTGCGCGATCAGCACGGTGAGTCCGGCCAGCAGCAGCCCGACCACTCCGGTCAGACCGACGAATACCGGCACTATCAGGTCGGCGGTCGCGGCGGGCAGGTCCGGGTCGGTCTTGTACGCCTCCTCGAGGAGCTGCTTTTCGAGCTCGTCGCGATCGCCGAGCATGGTGACGATGCCCGCTCCGGTGTAGACGACACCGAGGCCGGCGACTCCCCACCACAGCTGCCGGGCGGTGCCGACGTCCTCCGGCACGGGGTTGGTTTCGGGTTTGTTCGGCGGAACGATCACGACAGCCAGTGTGCAGCCTCGGTCGCGGAGTAGGTGAGCACGATGTCCGCGCCCGCCCGCCGGATGCCGATCAGGGATTCCAGGATCGAGTCGCGACGGTCGATCCAGCCGCGTTCGGCGGCGGCGGTGATCATCGAGTACTCACCGGAGATCTGGTAGGCGGCCACCGGCACCGTCGAGCGGTCGGCGACGTCGCGCAGGATGTCGAGGTAGGACATGGCCGGCTTCACCATCACGATGTCGGCGCCCTCGGCCAGGTCGAGCTCGAGTTCGCGCAGCGATTCGCGGCGGTTGGCCGGGTCCTGCTGATAGGTGCGGCGGTCGCCCTGCAGCGACGAGCCGACGGCCTCGCGGAACGGCCCGTAGAAGGCCGAGGCGTATTTGGCCGCGTAGGCCAGGATGGCGGTGTCGGTGTGCCCGCCGGCGTCGAGGCCGCGCCGGATGGCGGCGACCTGGCCGTCCATCATGCCGCTGGTGCCGAGCAGGTCGGCACCGGCCGCGGCCTGTGACAACGCCATCTCGACGTAACGGTGCAGCGTGGCGTCGTTGTCGACCGCGCCGTCGGAGCCGATCACGCCGCAGTGGCCGTGGTCGGTGAACTCGTCCAGGCAGGTGTCGGCCATCACGACGGTGGCGCCGCCGACCTCTTCGGCGAGTGCGCGCAGTCCGCGGTTGAGGATGCCGTCGGGGTCGCTGGCCAGGCTGCCGGTGGCGTCCTTGTCCTCGGGCAGCGGCACGCCGAACAGCATCAGCCCGCCGACTCCGGCGCCCACCGCTTCCACGGCCGCTTTGCGCAGCGAGTCCATCGTGTGCTGATACACGCCGGGCATCGAGCTGATCTCGCGCGGCTCGGTCAGGCCGTCGGCGACGAACATCGGCAGTACGAGTTGACGCGGTTGCAGCGTGGTTTCGGCGACGAGCCGCCGCATTGCGGGGGTCCTGCGCAACCGCCGCGGGCGGTCGAAAGCGGTCATAGCCCGCAGAATACGCCTGTGCGATTTCCGGCGCAGCGGCGCCCGCGGGCATCTCGCATCCGCACCGGCACCGCTTCGGTGAGGTCGGCGACCGGGCCCGGCGAGCCTGTGGATAACATCGAAAGCGACTGGAGCTCAAGATCTTCCGCGCGAGAACACCGAAACCTGTCGGTGCCCGTCGGTACAATCGAAAGCGTGTTCGAGGGTTCCGACGATCGGGGGCGGGACCCACACGCGACGGGAGGACGCCGAATGAATTCCATTGCCGCCAAGACCACTCTCATCACCGCGCCGTACGTACCGCTGGAGAAGAAGCGACTGCCCGCGGGCCGGCCGCGCCGCTGGTACGTGGCGCACAACCGGCGGCTCAAGGCCATGCGGTTGACCATCGCGCTGCTGGATTCCGGTGTGTACCTACCCAACCAGGCCACCAACGAGACGATCCGGCGCACCGCGGAGAAGATCGACATCCGCCCGCCCTCGGATGCCACCTGCCGACTGGTGCGCACCTTGCTGCGCTACAGCCGATGACGCTGATACGCCGAAAGCCCGCCGTTGCGGGCGGGCTTTCGGGGTATCTCCTACGCCTAGCGGCTGCTGCTGCGGCGGCTCTTCTTACGCGGCGGCGGCAGCAGACCTTCGGCGCGCAGGCGCGACGCGTGCTCGGCCAGTGCTTCCACCAGCGGGCCCACCTGCGCGGCCTCGGGCTGCACGTCCACGCGCAGACCGAACTCGATCGCGGTCTCGGCCGTCTTGGGGCCGATGCAGGCCACGATGGTGCGCGCGTGCGGCTTGCCCGCGATACCCACCAGATTGCGCACCGTGGAGGACGAGGTGAACAGGACCGCGTCGAAACCGCCGGTCTTGATCATCTCGCGGGTCTCCGCGGGCGGCGGCGAAGCGCGCACGGTGCGGTAGGCGGTGACGTCGTCGATCTCCCAGCCGCGTTCGCGCAGCCCCTCGGCCAGGGTTTCGGTGGCGATGTCGGCGCGCGGCAACAGCACCCGGTTCACCGGGTCGAACACGTCGTCATACGGCGGGAAGTCGGCGAGCAGGCCCTCGGAAGACTGTTCCCCGCTGGGCACCATCTCGGGATTGATACCGAAGGAACGCACCCGCTCCGCAGTGGCCTCACCGACGCAGGCGATCTTCACACCGGAGAACGCCCGGGCGTCCAGACCGAACTCGGCGAATTTCTCCCACACCGCGCGCACCGCGTTCGTGGAGGTGAACACCACCCACTGGTAGCGGCCGTCGACCAGACCCTTCACCGCGCGCTCCATCTGCGCGGGACTGCGCGGTGGCTCCACCGCGATGGTCGGTACCTCCATCGGGATGGCGCCATGGGTGACCAGGCGCTCGCTCATCTCGCCCGCCTGGTCCTTGGTGCGCGGCACCAGCACGGTCCAGCCGTAGAGCGCGCGCGATTCCCACCACGACATCTTCGAACGCTTGTCGACCTCCTTGCCGACCGTCACGACCAGCGGGCCGACCAGCTCGGAAGCGGCATTGTTCAGCGAGGCGAGGGTGGCCTCGATGGTGCGCTGCTGCCGGGTGGTGCCACGCACGGTCACCGCGACCGGAGTCTGCGGGGCCATCCCGTGCTCGACCAGCGCGCTCGCGGTCTCGGCCAGGTGACCCGAGGTGGCGTGCAGTACCAGCGGGCCGGGGGCGGCGGCCAGCGCCGCCCAGTCGACCTCGCCGCGTACATCGGCCTCGGTGTGCCCGGAACCCAGCGCGATACCGGCGTAGCTGGGCACCGCCGAACCGTTGGGCAGACCGGGCAGCACCTCGAACACCATGTGCGAACGGGTCACCGCGTTCACCTCGCTGATCACCGAATCGGTGGTCAGCGGGTCGCCGGTGACGATGCGGACCACGTCGTGGCCGTTGCGGGCCTCGGCGATCAGCGTCTTGGCCACCTCGGTGGGTTCGCCCAGGGCCGGACGCACGTCGACCGGGCGCTGCCCGTCTTCGTCGGCCTCGACACCGATACCGATCAGGGCGAGCACGCCCTTGTCGACATCGGGGTCGGTGAACGCGAGCGTCGCCCGTTCGAGCACGTCACGGGCGCGCACGGTCAGCAGGGCCGGGTCGCCGGGGCCGGAGCCGACGAAAAGGATCCGCCCTGGTTGCTTCTTGGTGGCTCGGCTGCTCATCGGTTGTTCTCCATCGGGCTGGAATTAGTGAAGTCAGTGTCCGGCGCCGGCTCGTCGATGACGCTCAGCAGGGCGCGTGCGCCGAGGTCGAGCAGTTCGAGCGCCAAGGCGCGGCCGAGTTCGGCGGCGTCTTCGGGCGCACCGACGATCGAAGCGCGCAATACCTCCGAACCGTCGATCGCGGCGACGCAGCCGCGCAGCGACAGTTCATCGAAGATCCGGCCGTCCTCGTCGATCGACTCGACGACCTCGGCCAGCGCCCCGACCGGGGCGGTACAACCGGCCTCGAGCTCGCCGAGCAGCGCACGCTCGGCCACGATCGCGGCTCGGGTCGGCGCGTCGTCCAAACCGGCGAGCACCTCGATCAGTTCGGGCTCGTCGCTGCGGCATTCCACCGCAAGGGCGCCCTGCGAGGGAGCGGGCAGCATCTGCACCGGCTCGAGCGATTCGGTGATCGCGTCGGTGCGCCCGATCCGCGACAGACCGGCACGCGCGATGACGATGGCGTCGAGTTCGCCCTCGCTCACCTTGCGCATCCGGGAGTCGATGTTGCCGCGCAGCGGCAGAATGTCGAGGCCCAGGCCCAGGGCGCGCAGCTGGGCGGCCCGGCGCGGGGCCGAGGTACCCACCTTGGCGCCGGCGGGCAGCTCACCGAGCACCATGCCGTCGCGAGCGATCAGCGCGTCACGCGGGTCCTCGCGCAGCGGCACCGCGGCGATGGTGAAGCGTGGGTCCTGGGCGGTGGGCAGATCCTTGTAGGAGTGCACCGCGACGTCGATGTCGCCCGCGGCCAGCTCGTCGCGCAGCGCGGAGGTGAACACGCCGACACCGATCTTCTGTACCGGGTCCGACGACAGGTCGCCGGGGGTTTTGATCACGACCAGTTCGGCGGGCTGACCCGCCGCGATCAGGGCGTCTCGAACGGTGCCCGCCTGGGTCAGCGCGAGCAGGCTGCCGCGCGTGCCGATCCGCCAGGGCGCACTGACGCTGCCTGCGGTCACGGTGTCCTCTTCCTGCACTGTGGTGGTCATGAATCCTGCCCATCGCCGAGGTGTCCTGCGGTGAAGTCGTCGGCCAGCGCGGGCTCAGCCGCTGCGACCTCCATGGGAGCGGCAACCGCTTGCACCGCACCGGGTTTCAGTTCGAACAGCTCACGCAACGCTTCGGCGTAGCTGTCGCCGCCCGGCGTGGATGCCAGTTGCTTGACGCGCACCGTCGGTGCGTGCAGCAACTTGTCGACGACGCGGCGCACGGTGCGCGCCACCTCGTCACGAGCCGGGTCGGCCAGGTCGGGCAGCCGCGAGTCGAGGCGGAGCAGTTCTGCTTCCACCACATCGGCGGCACGCTGGCGCAGAGCGGCCACCGTGGGGGTGACCTCCGCCATGCGTTGCCCGGCAAGGTATTTCGCGAGTTCGTCGGCGACGATGAGGCGTGCGGCCGCGGTGTCGTCGGCCGCGGCGCCCGCGGCCGGATCGCGCTGCAGCGATTCGATGTCGATGACGGCCACGCCGGGCAGCCCGGCCACGGCGTGCTCCACGTCACGGGGCAGGCCGAGGTCGCAGAACACCAGCGGGCGCTGTGCGGCTTCGGTGTGGGCGCGGTCGGCCAGCGCGCGGTGCGTGTCGGCCAGGGTCACCACGGCGCCGACCGCGCCGGTGCAGGTGATCACCACGTCGGCAGCGGCCATGGCGGCGGTGAGCTGGGCGGTCTCGACAGCCTCGGTGTCGACACCGTGCATGGTGCGCCCGGTTTCGGCGAGACGCTGCGCGCGTTCGAGGGTGCGGTTCACGACCACGATCCGGCCGATCCCGGCCCGCGACAGGTGTGCCACGGCCAGCCCGCCCATCGCGCCGGCACCGAGCACCACCGCGGTACGTCCGGCGAGGTCACCGATCACGCCGCGCGCACGATCGAGCGCCACCGACACCACCGACGCGCCGGCCCGGTCGATCCCGGTCTCCGAATGCACCCGCTTGCCGACCCGCAACCCGTGCTGGGCCAGTTCGTGCAGGGTGCGCCCGACCGCCTGCTGGCTGTCGGCGCTGGCGTAGGCGCTGCGGATCTGGCTGAGCACCTGCTGTTCGCCGACGACCATCGAGTCCAGGCCGCTGGCCACCGCGAACAGGTGTTCGGCGGCGGCCTCGCTGTAGCGCACGTAGGCGTGCTTGGTGAGATCGGGCAGCGCCATTCCGGAGTGTTCGGTGAGCAGCTCGCCCACCTCGCCGAGACCACCGTGGAAGGCGTCGACGACCGCGTAGACCTCGACCCGGTTGCAGGTGGAGACGATCATCGCCTCGGACACGTGACTCGACTCGAGCAGCCGGTCGACCAGCTTGGGCCGGTCGGCCTCGCTGATGGCGACCTTCTCCAGCACCGAGACCGGCGCGCTGCGGTGTGAGATCCCGACGAGCAGCACACTCATGACCGCACCTCGCCGATGCTCGGCTCCGACCCGCGCGACCGCGCGCTGATCTGCTGGTTCGCTAGCTGACGCTGGCTCATGGGGTGATCACCGATCCCTGGGTGCTTGGCTCCGTTGCCGCATGGGGGGTTGCCGAATGCGGCGCGGTGCGTCGCTGCGGCCTGCCGCGCACCGGCTCGACCGGCGCGGGGTGTGTGAGGGTGTGGTTCTGCGGCGGTACCCGGCGCGCGATCCGGCCGGAACCGACCTGCGCGACCGCGGGCAGCGTGGGTGCGTCGTTGCGGGCGGCGTCGAAGGACAGCATCTGCAGTTCCAGCGCCAGGTCGACGCGGCGCAGCTGCACATGGGCGGGCGCGCGCAGTTCACACGGGGCAAAGCTGAGGATGGAGGGCAACCCGGCCGCCACGAGCCGGTCGCACACGTCCTGGGCGGCTTCGTCGGGAACGGCCAGCACCGCGATCGTCGGCGCCAGCGCCGGGATCTGGGCGGGCAGCTCCCGCACATCGCGCACGACGAGACCGGCGTACGACTGGCCGATCACCGCGGGATCGTTGTCGAAGATGCCGACCACGGTGAAGCCACGTACCCCGAACCCGCCGTATCCGACCAGTGCGCGGCCCAAATTGCCCGCACCGATCAGCACCACCCGATGTCCCTGCGACAAACCGAGCACATCTTCGATCCTGGTGCGCAACTTGGCTACGTCATAGCCGACACCCCGCACACCATTGGGTCCGAGGAAGGAAAGATCCTTGCGCAGCTTCGCCGAATTGACACCCGCCGCGACAGCCAGTTCCTCACTCGATACGATGGCAACACCGGAGTCGGCCAATCCGGCGAGAACCCGGAGATAGGTAGCCAGACGAGTCACCGTGGCCTGCGGGATGTCCCGCCCGAGAGCCTTGCCGGAGACACCAGTCGGCGTCTCGTGCTGCTCTGTCACGTCGTCGGCTCCTCGTTCCGGGCCTGATCGCGGTCCGGATCCTCTGTTTCGTTCACCGGTGTGGGTCGCTGCGTTGCGAGAGAGCGACCGGTGCCATGGGGCGGTGCAAATCCGGTCACCGCCGCTGCTGAGGGCGGCGGTGCGGATTGCGTGTCCCCACCGTAACTGCTTGTGCAGGCGTTCACAAAGTCGGTGAAATTGGCCTCATTTTCCGTCGCGACCAGCGAAACGACTCAGGTCGGCCCGTAAACGCGGCTCGTCGACGTCGAAATAGCTGTGTTCACGGCCGTCCAACAGGACCACTGGCAGCCGATCGCCGTACTCCGCGCGTAGTGCGGGGTCGGTGACCGCGGCTTCGTCGACGTCGACGGTGTGTACCGGGAGACCGAAATCACCACAAATCGTCTGTAATTGTGTCAGTGCGATGGTGCACATACCGCAACCGGCGCGGGTCAATAGGGTCACAGTGGGTGTGGGATTCGTCATGACCCCTATTTAATCCCCGGGGCCGCCGCGGGTTGTCGGTGAATCCGGTTACTGTGGACATGGTTCGCGCGACTAGCGGAGGGTACTGGTGCCGGAACGTTCGAAGGTCACTCGCGCCGGATTCGTCGCGGGACGATTCGGGGAGTTCCCTGCGCGGTGGCAGCCCAGCCGCCTCGGGCAGGAACTGCAAGAACAGTTCGCGCGGCTGCCGCGCAGCCCGTTCGGGCCGAGTGAAGAGGAGCTGCGCGCCAATCTGGCGGGCGAGGCCAGCGCCGATGCCGCGCTCACCCTCCACGACGCCGAACTCGCCGACCAGGAGCCCGGCGCCGAGGTGCCGCGTGACCTGACCGCGGCCGCCTTCTTCGATGTCGACAACACCCTGGTGCAGGGTGCGTCCATCGTGCATTTCGCCCGCGGCCTGGCCGCGCGCAAATACTTCAAGACCTCCGACCTCGTCGACGTCGCCTGGAAGCAGGTGAAGTTCCGGGTCACCGGCAAGGAGAACTCCTCGGACATGCTCTCGGGCCGGGAGAAGGCGCTCAGCTTCATCGCCGGCCGCCCGACCGCCGAGCTGGCCGCGCTCGGTGAGGAGATCTACGACGAGATCATCGCCGACAAGATCTGGCCCGGCACCCGCGCGCTCGCCCAGATGCACCTCGACGCCGGTCAGCAGGTGTGGCTGGTGACCGCGACGCCGGTCGAACTGGCCAATGTGATCGCCAAGCGACTCGGCCTCACCGGTGCGCTGGGCACCGTCGCCGAGAGTGTCGACGGCAACTTCACCGGACGCCTGGTCGGCGACATCCTGCACGGTCTCGGCAAGGCGCACGCGGTGCGCACACTGGCCATCCGCGAGGGGCTCAATCTCAAGCGCTGCACCGCCTACTCCGACAGCCACAACGACGTCCCGATGCTGTCACTTGTCGGCACGGCTGTCGCCATCAACCCCGACTCCGACCTGCGCGAAGTGGCCAAGAACCGGGGCTGGGAGATCCGCGATTTCCGCACCGGGCGCAAGGCCGCCAAGATCGGCGTCCCCACCGCCCTGGCGCTGGGCGCGGCGGGTGGTGCGGTGGCCGCCGCGGTCGCCCGGCACCGCGAAAGCTGAGCTCAGCCCAGTACCGCGTTGCGGCGTTTGGCCAGCAGCTTGTACAGCGTCTGCTGAATGGTCTCGCGGACCTGGTCGGTCACCTCGAACATCGTCATCGGGTCGTCGGCTTCCTCGGGCTCGTAGGCCGTGGTCGCGATCGGCTCACCGAATTCGATGTACCACTTCGAGGGCACCGGCACCGCACCGAGCAGACCCAGATGCGGGAAGGTCGGGGTCACCGGGAAGTACGGCAGGCCTAGTAATCGCGCCAGTGGCTTGATGTCGGCCAGCTTCGGGTAGATCTCCTCCGAGCCCACGATCGACACCGGAATGATCGGTACGCCCGTGCGCACCGCCGCGGAGACGAAACCGCCGCGCCCGAACCGCTGCAGCTTGTAGCGGTCGGCGTAGCTCTTGCCGACACCCTTGAAGCCCTCGGGGAACACTCCGGCGATGTGCCCGGAGCGCAGCAGCCGTTCGGCGTCGGGGTGGCAGGCCAGTGTGTGCCCGGCTTTGCGGGCCAACGCGCCCAGCATCGGCAGTTCGAAGATCAGGTCAGCGGCCAGCAACCGCAGTGTGCGACTGCTCGGATGCTTGTCGTGCACGGCCAGTTGCAGCATCAGCCCGTCCAGCGGCACGGTGCCCGCGTGATTGGCGACCAGCAGCGCCCCGCCGGCGGCCGGGACGTTCTCGATGCCGGTGACCTCCACGCGGAACCAGTAGTCCGACAGCGGTCGCAGCGCGGGCAGGATCACCGATTCGAGCAGGTGCTTGTCGTAGCCGAATTCGTCGATCTGATAGTCGCCGGTGAGCCGGCGACGCGCGAATTCCGCGGTGCGTTCGATCTGCGTGCCGAGGGCGTCGCGCACGATGTCGGTGAGCGTCTTGGGCGCGGGGGCCGGCATGCCCGGCCTGCGCTCGCTCAGCGAGGTGACCGGCATCGCCTGCGCCGGCTGATCCGGCCACCGCCGGGTCTGCGGTCGTGGTTGCCGGGTCTCGACATTCGCGTCGAGACGAATGACTTTCGCTCCCTCGGTCATGTGTGCGCTCCTGAACCGGCCCCGATGAGGCCGAGCAGTTTGTGTTCGGCGGCGTCGATCCAAGCCGGATCGAAGACGGGCCGCAACGCTGCGCCCGCGATGAAGTCATCGAATGCCTGGACCGTGGTCCAGCGTGGGGTGAAGCCGAGTTCGGTTCGCATACGGGTGGTGTCGAGCCCGCAACCGAAGTGGAAGTAGTCGGGTTGCTCGCCGCTGAATCCGCGCATGATCGGGCCCATCAGCGTGCGCCCGACGGTGCGGAAGACGAACAGTGGTACCGGGGCGACGATGCGCCCGGCTCGGCGGATGGCCTGCGACATCGCCAGCGCGCCGTCTCCGGCGACGTTGACGGTGCCACCGTGGGCACGCGAGGCGGCGTGCACGAGCACGGCCACCGCGTCTTCCTCGTGCAGCAACTGCAACCGGGCTTCGCGCCCGAGCACTGTGGGGGTGATCGGTGAACGCAGATATTGCACACCGCGATCGGCCAGCCGGGGCCCCACGATCGGTGCGAAACGCAGAATCGAGGCGGAGATATCGGGTCGGCGCCGGGCCATGGCCCGCACCAGCGCTTCGATATCGATCATGTCGCGGGCGAACCAGCCCGCGGGTGGGGTGCGAGCGCTCATCTCCTCGGTGAATTTGGCCGGGTCCTTGGCGCTGCAGCCGTACACCGCCGACGACGACCGGACCACCACGCGCCGCACCGACGGCGCCTTCTGGCACACGGCGAGCAATTGCATCGCGCCGAGCACATTGAGGTCTTTCATCACCGCACGGCCGCCACCGGCGGGCGGTTGCGACAGCACGGTGGCGTGCACCACGGTGTCGACGTCGTTGCCCTCGACGACTTTGCGGATCAGTGGGTTCCTGATGTCGGCACGCACGAACTCGGCGCTGCCCATGCGACGGCGCAGTTCCCGGCTGGGTGCCATCGTGTCGACCGCGATCACCCGTTCGACGCCCGGCTGGGCGGCCAGCCGGGCCGCGATGTTACCGCCGAAGAAGCGGCTGGCTCCGGTGACCAGCACAACTTTCGGCATATGGCGTTCCCGTGTGTCGGAACTCGGATCTGACCCCACTCAAAGCCCCCTGCTTCTCATGTTTCCGCGTACCAGAGTAGCCGCATTCGCGCCACCCACTGTCACGATCTACAAGCTTTCGACGAGGAGGGCTCGTGATTGCACAGCGAGAATCACAAACCAAGTCATTTCACAGCGAGAGCCCGCCACCTCGAGAGGTGACGGGCTCGTCGCGGGCACAGGCTTACTTGCCGAGTTTGCGCCGCTGAACACGTGTGCGGCGAAGCAGCTTGCGGTGCTTCTTCTTCGACATACGCTTGCGGCGCTTCTTGATCACAGAACCCATAGGGTTTCCTCGCGTTCTCTCTACTCGGCATACACACGCAGTGTCGCGTGCGTCGTCTGGTGCCCGCGCCGCCGGGGCGCACCGGACACCACGAAGCGGTGCCACCGGCAGGCGGACACGAACCGATTGTTCATGCTACAGCGCTGTTGGCGGCCCGGGGGGCGCGGGTTCACTCAGCCGGCGTCGAAGTAGGACGTCTCCAGGTAGTCGTGCACCGCCTTCGCGTGCACCCGGAACGAGCGACCGACACGCACCGCGGGCAGTTCACCCGAGTGCACGAGCCGGTACACCGTCATCTTCGACACCCGCATGAGATCGGCGACTTCGGCGACGGTGAGAAACTGCGTGCCACCGCCGATCACCGGTTGTGGGGTGGCGCCGGCACGTGGACCGGGCGAACCCGAGCCACCGCCGGACGGATTACTGGACATTCTGTTCGCAGACATCATGGCACCATTGACCTCCGGCACGTCCGCGCCGCCGGCTTCCCCACCAGCGGAACAGACACGCACGTGCTTCTACGAGCTTAGCGGGACCAGTGGGATTACTGCGACGGGTGTGAGAAATCGGTTCCCTTACTGGGCACTCGATCGTTATTCGCCGGACCCGCCCTGTTCGTGAGCGCGTTGCTTGGCGGCGTGCAGGGCCTCCGCGAACGTCGAGCGCAGCGCGCCGCGTTCGAGTTCACGCAACGCGGCCGCCGTGGTGCCGGCCGGTGAGGTGACCGCGGCCCGCAGATCGACCGCGCTCTGCCCGGTCTCGTCCAGCAAGGCCGACGCGCCGATCATGGTCTGCACGACCAGCTCGTTGGCCACCTCGCGGGTGAGCCCCAGACCGACACCCGCGTCGACCATCGCCTCCACGACGAGGAAGAAGTACGCGGGTCCCGAGCCCGAGACCGCGGTAACGGCGTCCATCTGCGACTCGGGCACTGTCACCACCTTGCCGACCGCCTCGAGCATCTCGCCGACCTGCTCGAGCTGCTCGGACTTGGCATAGCGACCGGGCGCCTGCACACACATGCCCTGCCCGACCAGCATCGGGGTGTTCGGCATCACGCGCACCACCGGGAAACCGGCGGGCAGCTTGGACTCCAACCGGCTCGTGGACACGCCCGCGGCCAGCGAGACCAGCACCTGGTCGCGGCCGTTGTCCAGATCGGACTTGGACAGATCGGTGAGCACCGAGTCGACCACCGTGGGCTTCACCGCGATGACGACGATGTCGGCGCCGACGACGGCATCGGCGACCGAACCGCTCACCCGGATCTTGAATCGTTCGGCCAGCTGGGCGGCCCGCGGCGCGAGGTTCTCGACGACAACCAGATCCTTGGCCGCACGGCCGGATTCCAACAACCCGGCGATCAGCGCCTCACCGATCCGTCCACCACCGACAACCGCAATTCTCGTCATGGGTCCAAGGCTAGTGCTCATCACCCGCCACGCGTACTCAGGCCCGTGGCGGGTGCTACGACGCGGGGATGAGCGCCAGCTGACGGCTCTGGGCGACGACCGCGCCGGTGGAATCGAGAACCAGCTGGTCCTCGTCGAACATGCGCTCGCCGACCTCGCGGGCGGTCGCGATCACGCGCAACCAGCCGGGGGCGGGGACGCGGCGCAGGTAGGTGGTCATCTGCACGGTCGGTGACCAGCCGAAGTGGCCGAGGTTCATCGGCACCGGCGGGCTCATGTCGGCGGCCATCATCGCGAAGGCGGCGCGCACGCGGGGAACGGTTTCGTCGCCGTCGAAGGGGCGGATCCACAGCCGCAGCCGGGGTTGACCGGTCTCGCCGCGCAGGAACTCGCCCCAGGTGGGGTCGAGCAGCACGTGCGCACCCTGGCTCACGTGCACGATCTTGCCCATCGGGGAATCGGGGGTGTAGCGCATGGCCTCGGCGGTCGGCTCGGCGGCCATGTCGGTGTCGGGGCCGCTCCAGCGGGTGGCGGTGGCGTCGAGGTGCCCGAAGGTGAACGCGGTGCGCACGAGGGTGCGGCCGTGCTGGATGAGTTCGGCGTCGGCCAGGCAGATCTGGCGGCCCTTCTTGCGGATGTGCACCGCGTACTCCACCTCGCCGGGATCGGGTGCGCCGAGGAAGTCGGAGCTGGCCGCGATCGGCGCCATCGCCGCGAACGATTCGCCTGCCTCGGCGAGCCGGCGGGTCGCCGCGGCGGCGGTGGCCGCGACCATGGTGCCGCCGTGCACCTTGGGCCCGATGGTCCAGGTGGGGTCGATGACGCCGGCGTAGCGACCGGTCTCGGTGTCGGTGGTGGTGAGCTCGGTCAGGTCCAGGACCTGACCGAACGGCGCATCGGTCGCGAGTTCTCGCGTCATCGTCACTCCTGATCGAGGTGCACAGCTGTTCGTACAGCGTACAAGCACGCTGATGTGGTCACTACCCCGCGCGGTGCGCCGGGTTCACGACAGGTCGGCGTGACGAGGCTGCGGGTCCGGCGCGGCACCCGTGAGGTGCAGGCGAGCGAATTCGAGAGTGCGGGTCAGCTGCGCGGAACGTTCGGCGGCAGTCCGCGCGTTCTGGGTGTTGATCTCGGCGACGGCGTGCCCACGGAAACCGGTGTGCACGAGGTGTTCGCACAGTTGCGCGCACGGCTGGGTGCCGTCACCGGGTACCAGGTGCTCGTCGTGGGCGGCGCCGCGGCCGTCGGCCAGATGCAGGTGGACCAGGCCCTCACCCATCCGCCGGGCCAGCTCGAGCGCGTCGGTACCCGCGGTCGCGGTGTGCGACAGGTCCAGGGTGTAGTGATCGAAGCCGGTGTCGGTCGGATCGTAGGAGGGACTGAACGCGCTTACCGCGCGCCCCGGGCCGGCGCGACGCTCCAGCCTGCGCACCGCGCCTTCGCGGAACAGGGTGTCGGCCCGCATCGGGAACATGTTCTCCACCGCGATCCGCACCGGATGGTGTGCCTCGAGTTCACCGACCTGCTCGGCGAAACCGCGCGCGTAGCGGCGCTGCCAGCGAAACGGCGGATGCACCACCACGGTCTCGGCACCGAGTGCCTCCGCGGTGCGCACACTGCGTTCCAGTTTGGCCACCGGGTCCGCGCCCCAGACCCGCTGTGAGATCAGCAGACACGGCGCGTGCACGGCGAGCACCCGAACGCCATAGCGCTTGGCGTAGGACTGCACAGTGGCGATGTCCTGGCTGGCCGGTTCGGCCCACACCATCAATTCGACACCGTCGTAACCCAATTCAGCGGCATAGCGGAACGCCGCCTGGGTGTTCTCCGGATACACCGAGGCCGTCGACAGCCCGATCTCTACCTCTGCCCGCGCGTTCCCCACAGCCCACTCCCTGTATTCAGCTGGTACTGAGGAGAAAGGCTAGCGGTCCCAGCGTCACGAAGACGCCCACGACCACCGCGATCACCGTGCTGAAGATGTCGTCGGTGCGGCGCAGCACCCGCACCAGCGCCACCAAACCGAGAATCACCACCATCGCCAGGGCCAGCGCCACCCAGGGCAACGTCTCCCACATGGTCTCGAAGCCCTTGAACAGCAACATTCCGGCTACGGCGGCACCCGCGCTCTGCGCGGCGAGGATCAGCCACTGACGGCGGTTGTCGTTGTCGTCGCCGGCGGCGGCCCGGGCCGGGCGTCGCGTCGCACCGCCCATCCGAGTCCGGGCGCGCGTCGCCGAAACCCGCTTCGCCGCGCGCGACTTCGCCCGCTGCGCCACCTTCGACGCGGCGGCCTTGGTCGCGGCCCGCCTGCTCGCCCGGCTCGGCTTCGGTTCGGGTTCGTAGTCGTCGTCGTAGTCGTCGTCGAACTCGTCGTCGGCGTAATCGGCGTCGGAGTAGTCGTTGTCGGCGTAGTCGCGATCGGTGTACTCGGACTCGGCGTAGTCGTCGGTGTCGGGTTCGGCACCCTCGACGCGGTAGACCTCGGTGTGCGCGTCGGCGTCGGCCTCGGGTCCGTGTTCGGCTCGCCGCCGCAGCAGATCACCGGCCACCGACTGGCCCGAGAGCAACGGCTGGTCCTGGCTGACCGGCGACCAGGCGGCCGGGGGAACGTTCTCGGGAGCCGGAGTGGCCGGGCGGTGTCTGCGCGCCGACCACGACGGCAGGCCACCGGTCTTCCCCGAACCCGACCGGCCCCGCCTGCGATCCAGCGACGGACGTTGGTCGGCGGCCTCGGGGTCGGCAGCCGGGGCGGGGTGGTACGCCTGGGTGGCCTCGGAGTTCGGCGGCGGGAAACCGTTGAACCCCGCGGCCGGGCCGGGTGCCCCGCCGAAGTCGGCGCCGGGCCGACCTCCGGGGAATCCACCGGAGTCCGCATCAGGCCCGCCCCCCGGATACCCACCGAAGTCCGCGCCCGCCCCGGCTCCTGGGAATCCGTTCGGACCCGCACCAGGCCCGGCACCCGGGAATCCGTTCGGACCCGCACCCGCCCCGGCACCCGGAAAACCGTTCGGACCCCCACCGGGACCGGCTCCTGGGAAACCGTTCGGACCCGCACCCGCCCCGGCACCCGGAAAACCGTTCGGACCCCCACCGGGACCGGCTTCCGGGAACCCGTTCGGACCCACGCTCGGCGCAGCCCCCGGAAAGGCGTTGAAACCGGCTGAGTCGGGACGGCCGTTGAAAACCCCGGCCGAATCAGCTCCCGCAGCGGGGTCGGCGCCGAAGGAATCGTTGAAACCCGTGGTCGGGGCGACACCGGGACGACCGTTGAAACCCTGGTTCGGGTCGCGGAACCCGGCAGCCGGCGCCGGCCCTCCATTGATTCCGGGCGCCTCGTCGCGATGCCCGTAGAAGCCCTGCGCCACATCGACGGACGGACCGTAGGTCGCGTCATATCCGCCCGCGTCGGGCGACCACGCGGCCGGTTCGGCTTCCTCCGCCGCTTCGGCGGCCCGGCGCCGGGCCGCGCGCCCACCGGTCACCGGTGGCGCCTGCGGCGGGGCGGGGAACGGCGCCTCGGGTTCGTCGTCGGGTTTGCGGCGGCGGCCGCCGCCGACCGCGGGCAGCGCACCGGAACCGAACATTTCGGCGATGTCGGGGTCGACCGGCGCCGACGACCCGGGAGCGCCGAGCCGGCCCGGAGCGCGGCCGTTGGACCGATTGCCGCCGACATCACGCGCCTCGGCGCGGAAGGGGCCGAACGGGTCGGTGACGGGCCGGGACTCGCCCAGGCCGAGGGGGTCACGCGGGTCGGGTGCGGAGAAGCCCGACTGCGGATCGAAGCGGGTGATCGGGCCCGACATCGGCGAATACGCCGACTCGGCGGGACCCGGCGGCGGATAGGGCGCGGGCTGACTCGCCGGTTCGTAACTCGCGGGTGGTTCGTAGTTGGCGGGGGCCGGGGGTTCCGGGGCCGGTGGTGGCGCCGAAGGCGCGGCGTGCGAACTCGGCCCCGGCCGGACCACCGCGTTCTCGCCGGTCAGATCGGTGACCGAGACCCCGCGCCCGCTGCGTCGCCGCCGCCCGCCCCCACCGGAGGGCGGTGTGGACGCGCCCTGCGCGGCGTTGCGCGCGAGCAGTTCGGCCACCGATAGCTGTTTGGAATCCTCACCGCTCATGCTGTCTCCTCCGGCCTGCTCGGCGCGCCCGCCGTGGCTACCCGAACGCTCATGCCGACTCCGCTCGCACCGGTTTCACCGGTGGTTCGGCGACGCCACCCCCACCATTGGGTTCGGTGTCGAGTTTGCGCAGGATCAGCCCTTCGCGCAGCGCCCAGGGGCAGATCTCGATGGTGTCGATCGACAATGCCCGCATACTCGCCTCCGCGACCAGTGCGCCGGCCACCAACTGCTGGGACCGATCCGAACTCACGCCTTCCAGCTCCGCGCGGTCCGAGGCGGTCATCCGGGAGATGAACGCGATCAGCTGGCGCAGACCGGAGCTGGTCAGTGTACGGCGCACCCGTGGACCGGCGGCCGAGGGTGCCGCGCCGGTCAGCCGGGCCAGCGAGCGGAAAGTCTTGGAGGTGCCGACAGCGAGGTCGGGCTTGCCCGCGTCGAGCAGCGCCTTGGACGGGACCACGAGCTCGGCGTCGAGCCAGTCACGCAGCACCGCGATCTTGCGCTTGCCCGGCGGGTCGTCGCGCAGCCATTCCCTGGTGAGCCGGCCCGCGCCCAATTGCAGCGACAACGCCACATCGGGTTCCTCGTCACCGCCGTTGGACAGCTCGAGCGAGCCGCCGCCGATATCGATGTTGGTGATGCGTCCCGCGCTCCAGCCGAACCAGCGGCGCACCGCCAGGAAGGTCAGCCGGGCTTCGTCTTCGCCGGAGAGCACCTGCAGGCCGACCCCGGTGGTGGCGCGCACACGGGCCAGCACCTCTTCGGAGTTGGTCGCCTCACGCAGGGCCGAGGTGGCGAACGGCATCAGCTCCACGCAGCGGGAGTTGCGGGCCAGGTCCGCGAATTCGGTGATGGTCGCGATGAGCCGCGCCTCGCCCGCTTCGGTGATGCGACCTTCGGCGTCCATGTTCTCCGACAGGCGCAGCGCCGACTTCGACGAGCTCATGGGCATCGGGTGTCCACCACGATGCGCGTCCACCACGAGCAGGTGAACGGTATTGCTTCCGACATCGAGAACACCAAGCCGCACAGGAATACGGTACTTGGTGATCCGGTACTACAGGTCAAGCGACTGAACTGTTAGCGTCAGCAGTCGTGACCGAAGGCGCACCTGGCACCGCCGAGACCGGCCCGCGACCTGGGCGAAAGATCGATCCGAGCCCAGAAGTGGAGCCTGATTTCCCGCGCGAGTGGATCGAATTCACCGACCCAGCAAATGACGAGCACCAGATCGTGGCCGACCTGACCTGGTTGCTGTCGAGCTGGTCCTGCGTGTTCGGCACCCCCGCCTGCCAGGGCATCATCGCCGAACGCCCCGACGACGGGTGCTGTTCGCACGGCGCCTTCCTGTCCGACAAGGACGACCGCAAGCGCCTGTCCGGCGCGGTGAAGATGCTCACCGCCCAG
Organism: Nocardia halotolerans; assembly: GCF_042650145.1. Taxonomy (NCBI): domain Bacteria; kingdom Bacillati; phylum Actinomycetota; class Actinomycetes; order Mycobacteriales; family Nocardiaceae; genus Nocardia; species Nocardia halotolerans. The sequence continues at coordinate 1,480,467 of NZ_JBHSDL010000014.1, forward strand.
GACTGGCAGCTGATGGGCGAGGCCACCGAGAAGGGCAAAGTCGTCAAGAAGGGTTACCTCGAGCTCGACGAACTCGAGGACGAACCGGCCCTGCGCACCCGCCGCTTCGACGGCGCGTGCATCTTCCTCAACCGCCCCGGTTTCGCCGCGGGCGCCGGATGCGCGCTGCACATCATGGCCGTGCGCAAGGGCATCGAACCACTCGAGGTGAAGCCGGACGTGTGCTGGCAGCTACCGATCCGCCGCACCCAGGACTGGGTGGAACGCCCCGACGGCGAACAGGTCCTGCGCACCGTGGTCACCGAGTACGACCGCCGCGGCTGGGGCCCCGGCGGCGCGGACCTGGACTGGTACTGCACCGCTTCCCCCGACGCCCACGTCGGCGCCAAACCGGTCTGGCAGTCCTACGAACCGGAACTACGCGAACTCCTCGGCGCCCCCGCCTACGAGGAACTCGCCAAACTCTGCCGCCGCCGCGAGGGCCTGGGCCTCATCGCCGTCCACCCGGCGACCGTGGAAGCCGAACGCCTCCACGGCCACTGAGCCCCGCGGCTCTAAGCCTCGAGCTTGTAGCCCAACCCGCGAACGGTCACCAAGTGCTCGGGCTTGGCCGGATCGCCCTCGATCTTGGACCGCAACCGCTTCACGTGTACATCGAGCGTCTTGGTGTCACCGACATAGTCCGCACCCCACACCCGGTCGATCAGCTGACCGCGAGTGAGCACCCGCCCCGAATTGCGCAGCAGGTATTCGAGCAGATCGAACTCCTTGAGCGGCAGGGTGACCTGGCTGCCGTTCACGTGCACCGTGTGCCGGTCCACATCCATCCGTACCGGCCCCGCCTCGAGCACACCGTTCTCGTTGCCGGAGTCCAGCTCGTCGCCGGCCCCGCGGCGCAGGACCGCGCGGATGCGGGCGATCAGTTCACGCGCCGAGTACGGCTTGGTGACGTAGTCGTCGGCGCCCAGTTCCAGGCCCACGACCTTGTCGATCTCGCTGTCACGGGCGGTCACCATGATCACCGGCACGCCGCTGCGGGTGCGCAGCTGCTTGCAGACGTCGGTGCCGCTCATGCCGGGCAGCATCAGGTCGAGCAATACGATATCGGCGCCGGAGCGGTCGAATTCGGCCAGCGCGGAGGGCCCGTCACCGGCGATGGTGACGTCGAAGCCTTCCTTGCGCAGCAGGAATGCCAGCGGGTCGGCCAGCGATTCCTCGTCTTCGACGATCAACACACTCGTCATCTGCGTGCCTCCACACCGTTCGTTCGCCCAGCAGGGTTGCGCTGGTTGATGGTTTCTCTCGTGGCGAGCTCCGGCGCCTGCTCCGCGTCTTCGTCACCATCTGTTTCCAGATGGGCGGGGATACGCAGGGTGAACGTCGATCCGGTGCCCAGTTTGCTCCACAGGGTGATCTCACCGTTGTGGTTGGCCGCGACGTGTTTGACGATGGCCAGACCGAGCCCGGTACCGCCGGTCGACCGCGAGCGGGCCTTGTCGGAGCGGAAGAACCGCTCGAACACCCGTTCCTGGTCTTCCTTGGCGATGCCGATGCCGCGGTCGGTGACGGCCATCGCCACGTGGTCGCCGCGCAGCGACCGGCTCACCGACACGTGCGAACCCTGCGGCGAGTACGCGATCGCGTTCTCCACCAGGTTCGACAGCGCGGTGACCAGCAGCGTTTCGTCACCGAGCACTTCCAGCCCGCTGGGCCGGTCGGTGCTGACGGTGATGCCGGCGGCTTCGGCGGCGGTGCGCGAACGGTCGACGGCCTGCTGCACCACGGTGTCGACATCGACGACAGCCAGGTCGGGCAGCTTCTCGGCGCCCTGCAGGCGCGAGAGCGCGATCAGTTCGGTCACCATCTTGCCGAGGCGCCGGGATTCGGCGAGCACCCGCGAACCGAAGTGCCGCACGGCTTCGGGGTCGTCGGCCGATTCCAGCATGGCTTCGGCCAGCAGGCTCATCGCGCCGACGGGGGTTTTGAGTTCGTGGCTGACGTTGGCCACGAAGTCGCGGCGAGTCGCTTCCATCCGCGCCTGCTCGGAGTCGTCGTCGGCGAACAGCACCACGAAGCTGGTTTCCTCGCGCGAGAGTTTGCGGGCGACTCCGCGCACGGCGATCCGGCCGCGCCCGGGCAGCGGGTTCTTGGCGGTGAGGTCGTATTCGGCGGATTCGCCGGTGGCCAGCACCTTCTCCACGGCGGCCCAGGCGCGTTCGTCGAGTAGCCGGTTGCGGACCAGCCCGAGTTCCTCGGCGCGTGGATTCACCAGCACCACGTCGCGGTATTCGTCGACCACGGCGATGCCGCTCTCGGAGGCGAGCACGATCAGGTCGAGCACCTGCGACATGGTGAGCCCGCTGTCGTCCTGATTGCGGGCGGCCTGCCTGGCGTTGACGTACGGAATGAGCAAGCCTCCGACTGCCAGGCCGACGACAGCCGCGAGGACTGCCAACAGCACTGCTTGCGGAACGCTCACGGTATTGATCGTACGAGTGCGGGTCGCCATCCCGGCGCCGGGTCGGTGAAGTTTCGCGCAGGTCACAGCACCTTGGCGTGGTGTTCTCCTGCCGTTCATCCTGCAGGCACCTGGCCGGTCGCCGGGCGTGTCAGTCGTCGGGGTCGCCGTACATCGCGGTGGTCACCGCGGCTCCGTGCCGGTCGACCCATGTCGCCAATGCATCAATCGGAACGAGTAGATCACGCCCGGCCGCGGTGAGTTCGTACTCCACCCGTGGTGGCGCTTCGGCATAACGCTGCCTGCGTAGCAGCGCCATCTGTTCCATGCGCCGCAGTGTCTGGGTGAGCATCTTCTGACTGATGCCGCCGATGGCCGTGAAGAGTTCGCTGTGACGTTGCGGACCGTTGCGCAACTCGAACACCACCACCGGTAGCCACGAATTTCCGAACAGGTCGACACCCAACCGGGCGGGGCAGTCGGCCGTGTACGGGCCGTAGGGGGCGAACTGCGCCTGGGCGACTTCGACGGTCATGGTCTCAGCCTGCCACCGCCGAAAGGCACCCGCAGGTGCCTTTCGAGTTTCCTAGCGTTCGTGTGGTCGATGCCATCGGGCTCGGCATCTGCGATCACGGGAGTTGTCAATGCGAATCGGAATCATCGGTGCGGGTGCGATGGCGGCGGCGCTGGGTGGCGGTTGGGCCGCAGCCGGCCACGAGGTGTGGATCGGCGCGCGCCGCGCCGAGAACGCACATGCGCTCGCCGACCGGATCAACTCGACGCTGGGCGAAACGCCACCTACGCCCGGCCCCGCACAGCTCGCGGAGCCGGCGGGCACTGCCGGGACCAGGACCGCGAGGCCGATCGCTGTCCGCGCTGCCGACATCGGCGCGGCGGTCGCGGGCGCCGAGGTCGTGCTGCTGGCAGTGCCCGTGGACGCCCTCGCCGGACTGCTCGGTGAACACGGTGCCGCGTTGGCGGGCAAGGTCGTCATCGACTGCACCAACGCCTTCCGGCCCGACGGGTCCGCACCCGAAGGGGTCACCACCTTCGTCCTCGGCGAGCCCGCGGTGGCCGAACGAGTCGCGGCCGCCGCACCGAAAGCCCACGTGGTCAAGGCTTTCAACCTGCTCGCCGCTGAAGTATGGGCGGGCACCGAACGTTTCTTCGACGGTGCGCGCTTGGCGGTGCCCCTCTGCGCCGACGACGCCACAGCGCTCGCGACCGTGAGCGCGCTGGCCGAAGACCTGGCCCTGCAGCCATTTTCCGCGGGCGGCCTGCACCGGGCGAGATATCTGGAGGCCACTTCGGTGCTGACCATCAGCCTGTGGTTCACCGGACACGACGCCCGCGCCATGTTCCCTCCACTGATCGCGGCCGTCCCAGCCACTGACTGACGAACAGCCCGGTCCCTCGCGGCGGCCGGCGCCCCAGTCACTACCGGGGCCGCCGGCCGGCGCGGTGACCAGGGACCGCTCCACCAGGTCAGGCCGCGAACCCGAGCCCCAGCGCCACCGCGACGGGCACCAGGTACAGCACCGGGAACGCGACGGTCTTGTACGAGCGGGCCCGCAGCACCGTCACCACCGCACCGGTGAAATACAGGATGAGCCCGATCGCCGCGGCCACTCCGATCACCGGAACCCACAACCCGATGAGCATCCCCACCGAGCCGGCCGCCTTCGCGACCCCCAGCGGCGTCCACCAATTCCGCGGCACGCCGTACTCGACCAGCGGATCGACCACGAACGCCGCCCGCCGCAGCAACGAGAACGCGGAGAAACCGACCCACAGTGCGGCGACGATCGTAACGATGACGTAGGCAGTTTCCATGATCAGCTCCTTGCACAGCCGCGCTTTTCGCGGCGTTCACGGAGATGACGAAACAGCTGACCGAAGTGTGACATCACGGTCTCAGTCGTCGCGCGCACCGACCGTGGCGATGGCTTCGATCGCATCGATCACCCGCTGCTTGCCCGCGGGTTCGATGTGCAGATCCTGGTATCGCCGGTAGGAGAGGTAGCGTCCGTCACCGGCCACATCGAACCAACTCAGATATCGGGCGGGCGCGGCGCGCTCGGTGTGCAACCGCGCCCGCACCTCGATGCGCCCGGCAGCCACGCGTTCGGCCCGGGTCAATCGGTGCATCCGGGCGGCGGCGGCATCGGTTGGACGCTGCCAGGATTCGAAGTGCGCGGCCAGCCGGTCGACGTCTTCGACCAAGGACTCAGTACGTCCGGCGGGCTGCTCGCCGAGGAAGGTGGCGAATGCCCGCGCCACCATCGCCGCACTACCGGAGAACACTTCGACACTGTTGTCGTCGTACTGGCGGATGACCACCCCGCGTCCGCCCGATCGTGCGCCGTAAGCCCGCAGCCGGGGGCCGGTCTCGCCGAAAACCGCCAGCGCGGTTTCCGGACGCGCCGCATGCCGTAGCACCGCGGTCAGATCCGGATCAGCGCCAGTTGGCCAGCGCAGCTTCGCGGCCGCGGCGAGTTCGTCGTATTCGCTCTGCATCGTCGCGGCCGAATACACAGTGAGCGGGAAGTGGTACCGGTCGTCGCCGGTTTCCCCTTGCCACACGTGGGCGAACTCATCGGCGGTGAAAGTCCAGCTCATGACGCGCCGGGTTCCTGGTCCGGGAGACGGGTCGCGGGTGCGTCCGCGCCGATGGCCTGCGGCACCGTGGCTTGCTCGTCGCCGAGCAACTCGGGGTGGACACCGCGCAGGTAGTCGGGCGTCTGGTGTTCGTCCTCGTCGTCTTTGCCACCGCCACGAGCGCCGGGCGCGCCCATCATCCCCGGCCCACCACGCGCCGACGACGCGGATCCGGCCGAACCGGAAGCGCCTGCGGCCATCGGGTTCTGAGGTGAGCCGGCCGGTACCCGCCCGAGCACGGCAGCGCCCGGCGCGGGTGCGCCGCTGCCCGGACCCGAGCCACCCGGCAACCCCGCGCCTGGCGATCCGGCGCCCGGCGATCCGGCACCCGGCGATCCGATGCCTGGCGATCCGATGCCTGGCGACCCCGCAGCCGCTGTGGCCGCGGCGGGCGTGGTCCCGTCGAGGTCGGTGCCGGCCGGGTCGGTGTTGTCGCCCTGCGAGTCATCGGCACCCGGGCTGTCACCGGTGCCCGCGCCCGACGACTCGTCGTCGGTCGTCGTCCCGGGCTCCACGGTGTCCTCAGCAGGTGCGGTATCGCCGGGGTCACCCGCCCCGGTGCCGTCGCCCCCACCGCTGCCCGCACTCCCACCACCGTTGCTCGACGCCCCACCACCAGAACCCGGGTCAACGGTGCCGCCACCCGGCTGAGTGGGCGCGACAAAGGTGGGCACGGACTCACCGGCAGGACCGTACGTGGGTTTGTAAGTCATGTTCATCGCCGCGATCGCTTGCAGGCGACGGTCTTCCTTCTCCCGCTCCACGGCAGCCGCCGAGTCCGGAACCGCGAGTTCCGCCAGATTCGGCGGCACCGAACTACCACCGGTGACCGCCCCGTCCGCCGCCGTAACCGGCGCGGGCACAGCGATCTTCACCGCCTCCGCGCCGTAGGCCGCAGCCTTCACCCGATGACCGACCACCGACAGCACCGTGTACACATCGCCGGCCTCGGTGACGAACCGCCGCCCCGCCGCCTCCCCCGCCGAGGCGAACGCACCGTCCAAACTCGACGCCGCCCGCGCCGTCTGCAACATCAACCCGGTCACCGCGCCGGAGATCTCCACGAACATCTCGACCCACTTGTCACCGAACTGCTGCATCACCCCCGGCTGCATCTGCTGCACCGCGTTGTAGATGTCGTCGTGCGAGAGCCGCTCGAACACTTCGAAGTCCGCGATGTACTTCGGATCGGTCCCCCCATGGCTCAACGACTCCTGCTGCCGCTCGGCACCCTGCTGCTGCTGACGCCCATCCGCCGAGGGCACCAGCGGAATCCCCGTGGTCGTCGACACCACCTCAGTGAGCGGATCCCCTCCCCCGTCCCCCATTGCTCAGTTCTCCTTACCGATGGATTTCTCTACTACCGAAGCTATTTCCATGATGTTGGCGCAGGGGTCTAGGTTCTGGGGCTTGCCGAGGCTCAGAACCAATGTCCCGACAATGACGACGCCAGCTTTCGTCGACAGGTGCACCTGGCAGGCATCTTCACCTCCAGGTTCGCCGTGTACCAGCCCCGCTTGACGCCCGTTCACGGTCGTAGCTTCCAGCCATGCGCCGTTCTTGCGCAGATTCTCGTCCCACGTGATATTTCCGGAGTCAACATTGAGAGACAACGTGCTTTCCGGATTACGGAAGATGCATGTCAAGAACGTGTACTCGGCGACCAAATCCGGACCTCGCCTCCGCGACTCGGAGCGGAAACCCACCGACTCGATGTCGGCCGCATCAATCCAGGTGCACGGATCGAAGACGACCATCGGACGTCCGGACGATTGCGTGTACTTGTTGTCCTGAGACGGGGGCTGCAACTTCGCCTCGGTCAGAGTTGGACGAGCCGACTGAGTCGTCGTCGATGGCACCGCCCGAGATCCCTCTGACGGCACCGGCTCCCCTGGAACAGTGAAGGACCCGCACGCCGATATCACTGAAGCCAGCAAGACACCACAGGCGACCGATACTGATCTCATTCCACTCCTACCGCGCGATCGCGCTCAAGGCGTCAGCGTTGAGCTGATCCGCTTCGCCTAAAATATTCGCTGCCTGTAGGTATCCGTCTGCCATACCTCGCGCTGCGGTGGCCATCTGGCTGAGAACTTGCTTCGCTTCGGCTGCTTTGTTCCCAAAACCCTGCTGCAACTGCTGAGCTGACGTCAGTGACCCGAAGCCATGAATGCCTCGCAGCACCTCGGCCTCTTCAACCCACCCATCGCACATCGCCGCGAACCGCAGATAAGCCGATGCCACCTCCCGAGCAGCATCCGGCTCCATCGTCAACTGCCCCGAAGCCGCCGCACCCCGCAGCTGCGCCGCCGCATCCCCACCGATCGCCACCGAGTCCCCTCCTCCGAAGTGTCAGCAGGAGTCTAACGCCGACCCCACTGAACCGGAATGGGCTTCACGACCAGTCGCCCCTCGAAAACCAGCTCGAATCATGTAGAGCCGCAAACGTTCTGCGTCCATCCTCTGGACGACGACGCCTGTGATGCGTTCAGTCTTGGGAATCTCGACGTCCGTGTAGCTCAGGTCGCCTTCATGGCCCACTGCCGGTCTGGAGATCGAGGATGAGATGCCGGTGTGCCTCCACCTTGCTCAGGTCGGCGGCGACTGCGAGCCCCAGCGCCACCGTGACCGGCGCTGGATACAACACCGGAAACGCGATCGTCTTGTACGAGCGAGCGCGCGGCAACGACAACGTCGGTCTGCGTCGGCCGCGCACCCGTGCGCGGTGCGCGGCCGAATCGAAGGAAATGCCTTACTTGCCGCCCTGACTGGCGACAGCGGCGGCGCCGGCGGCGGCGGCCTCGGGGTCGAGGTATTCGGCGGGCTTGACCGGGCGCAGGTTTTCGTCGAGTTCGTAGCGCAGGGGGATGCCGGTGGGGATGTTGAGGCCGGAGATCTCCTCGTCGGAGATGCCGTCGAGGTGCTTGACCAGGGCGCGCAGGGAGTTGCCGTGGGCGGCGACCAGGACGGTTTTGCCGGTGCGCAGTTCCTGGGAGATCGTGTTCTCCCAGTACGGGATCATCCGGGCGACCACGTCTTTGAGGCATTCGGTCTTGGGGACCTCGATGTCCGCGTAGCGCGGGTCGCCTTCCTGGCTGTAAGCGTTGTCGGCGGCGATCGGCGGGGGCGGGGTGTCGTAGCTGCGGCGCCACAGCATGAACTGTTCCTGGCCGTACTGTTCGCGGACCTGTTCCTTGTTCTTGCCCTGCAGATCGCCGTAGTGGCGTTCGTTGAGCCGCCAGTCGCGGATGACCGGGATCCAGAGCCGGTCGGCGGCGTCGAGCGCGTTGTCGGCGGTGCTGATCGCGCGGCGCAGCAGGGAGGTGTAGACGATATCGGGCAGGATGCCGTGCTCGGCGAGCAGTTCACCGGCCCGCTTGCCCTCGGCGATGCCCTTGTCGGTGAGGTGGACATCCACCCAGCCGGTGAACAAGTTGAGGGCATTCCATTCGCTCTCGCCGTGGCGCAGCAGCACGAGGGTGTAGGTCATGGGGCCATTCTGGCATTGCGCCGAACTCAGGCCCACTCCACCTCGTCGAACCCCACGCTGAGTTCGTGTGGTCCGCCGGAGACGAGCGCGTGGACGTGTAATCGGGAGGTCACCGCGTCGACTTCGCGCACCACCGCGCACACCCCTTGGAAGGGGCCGGTGGGAATATGGACGACATCACCGGGCACGTAGTCGGCAGCCACCTGCCCGAGGCTACGCGCGGCGGAACTGACGCCGGGACGAACGCGCCGGGCGTTGCCGGGTCGGACCGAAGAGTCGCCACAGGACTGCGCTGCGATGGGTCGCGGCGGCGGGCTCACCGGATCGCACGGTCGTCACAATTCAGCAGCAGCTTCCACCGCCAGCACCCCAGCCCCCACCAGCGTCGCTCCCCCGTCCAGCTCGGAAAGCTCCACGGTGAGCCCGTCCAGGAATTCGAGTCCGGCGTGCCGGGCGACCGCGGCCCGCAGCGGATCCCACAGCGCCGGCCCCGAGTGGGCGAATCCGCCGCTGATCACCACGCGGTCCACATCCAGCAGCGCCGCCGCCGAGCAGATCGCCTGGCCCAGCGCGGTACCCGCCCGGTGCAGCGCGGCGGTGGCGACGGGTTCGCCACGTCGGGCGTCGGCGGCCAGGTCCACGCCGCTGCTGCCCGCCCAACCGCGCGCCCGCGCCCAGCGCACCGCCGACATCCCGCCGGCCACCGCTTCGACACACCCGGACCCGCCGCATGCGCAGGGGGTGTCGTCACCGGGTACGACGATGTGGCCGAAGTGCCCGCCGTTTCCGGTGCGTCCCATCAGCACCCGCCCGTCGGCGATCACCCCGCCGCCCACTCCCGACGACACCGTCAGCGCCAACCCGTTGTCCACCCCGCGCAGTCCGCCGACTCGATGTTCGGCCAGCACCAGACAGGCGCCGTCGATGGCGAACCGTACGACCGCGCGGGGGAACAGCTCGCGCACGTGGTCGACGATCGCGAATCCGTCGCGCCACCGCGGCAGGTTCAACGGGCGCAGTACCCCGGCAGGCACGTCCACCGGACCGGCCGAGCCGATGCCCACCGCGGTCACCTCGTTGTCGCCTGCTACATCGAGCAGTAATTCCCGGCACACTGCCCACGGATCGCCCGAACCCACCGGAACCTGCCGCACTCCGCGCAGTGTGAAGTCCGGATCCACCGCTCCAGCAGCGAACTTCGTGGCTCCGATATCGAGGGCCAGCGCTGTCATCGCCCACTCCTGTTCACCTCGTCGAAGCACATCGAATCAGCCACCACGGGCGCTCGATGTGAACGGTCACAAAAATGTGGTGCCCGACACTTTGACTACTGATCGGTCCGCGCGGCCGGTTTTCGATGGATACTTCGACGCGGGTCGGGTCATTTCCAGTTGGGCTGCAGTATCGATGATGAAGGAAAGTTGTGCCGAAATTTGTTGTACTGGTGTTGAGCCTGCTCACGGCAGGGCTCCTCGCTTCACCCGCGGGCGCGAACCCGTTGTATCCCACACCCGATCCGGACCCGTTCTTCACCGCACCGGCTGACATCGGCGAGCTCGCTCCCGGCGACGTGGTGCGCACGCGCCGCATCGACACCATGCTCTACCCCGGCACCGACGGCCACCAGGTGGCGTTCCGTTCCACCAATTCGCAGGGCAACGCGATCATGGGCATCACCACCGTGCTGCTGCCGATCGGGGTGAAGAATCCGCCGCTGGTTTCCTACCAGGCGCTGATCAACTCGATCGGCACCCGCTGCAACCCGTCGAAGTCGCTGTTCAACGGCGAGTTGCAGGACGCCCCGGGTGCGATGCTGCCGTTGCAGCGCGGTTGGGCGATCTCGGTGCCCGACTACCTGGGCCCCACGGTCGCCTACGGTGCTGCCAAGCTCAGCGGCATGGTGACGCTCGACAGCGTGCGGGCGGTGCAGAAGGTCGCCGAGCTGGGTGTCGGGTCGTCGCCGGTGGCGCTGGCCGGGTATTCCGGTGGCGGTATGGCCACCGCTTGGGCCGGGGCGATGCAACCCACCTACGCACCGGAGCTGAAGCTCGCGGCCGTGGTGTCGGGCGGTATCCCCGCCGACCTCGAATTGATGGCCGACGCATTGGGTTTCGCCCCGCACCCCGGTTTCGGGCTGGCCTTCGCGGCCGCGATGGGCATGGAACGCGAGTACCCCGACCGCCTGCCGGTGTCGGAGCAGCTCAACGAGAACGGGCTGTGGTTCCGTGACTTCACCAAGGACGGTTGCCGCCGGTTCCTGCTGTTCCACGGCATCTTCCGCAACGCCGAGCAGATGGCGGCGTCCAAGGAGCTGATGACCAGCGAGGTGGCGCGCGGGGTGCTGCGGGAGAACAGCCTCGTGCACTACGCCGGTGCGCCGACCGCCCCCACCTACATCTGGCAGGGCCGCTACGACACCCTCACCCCGCACGGTCCGGTCGCCGACACCGTGGCGCGCTGGTGTGCCGCCGGTGCCCCGGTCGAGATGGCCACCCTCGACATCGCCGAGCACATGACGGCCGCGGCCGCCGGTTTCGTCGATGCGTGGAACTACGTCGAGGACCGTTTCCGTAACGAACCGGTGCCGTCGAACTGCTAGTCACCGAACGCGGGTGCCGCGACGCGGCACCCGCGTTCAGGCCTTGTCGGCTTCGTCGATGAGGTGTTCGAAGGCGCGCAGGTTCTTCAGCGATTCCCCGCGCGAGACCCGCCATTTCCATTCCTTGCGAATGGATTCGGCGAAGCCGAGTTCGAGCAGGGTGTTGAAGTCGTTGTCGACGGCTTCCAGCGTCTGGCCGAAGATGCGGTCGAGTTCGTCGGCGGTGACCGATTCGGTGGACATGCGCCCCACCAGGTAGATGTCGCCGACGTTGTCGAGGGTGTAGGCCACACCGAACAGGCGCCGGTTGCGGCGCAGCAGGTACTTGTAGACACCTTCGAAGTTCTCGTCGGGCTTGCGGCAGACGAACGACTCGATCCGCACACCGTGCTGACCGACCGTGAGCATCACGCTGGTCTTGAGTTTGCGTTCACCCGGCAGCACCACGATGAAGGTGTCCTCGGCGTGGCGGGTGTATTCGATCTCGCGATCGCGCAGTGTTTCGTCGATCACCTGCGATACGGCGCTCACCTGCGTACTCCCGTCCGGCGCCGCCACAGCGCCCGTGATCTGGCCTGGCCGGTCTCGCCCCCGTGCAGGGCGATGGGGCCGCGTTCGGCGCGAAACCCCGCCATCGCGGCAGCGTAGCTGTCGAGCAGACCCTCGGCGGTGTGCGCCCAGGAGAACCGGCTCGCGTGTTCGACCGCGGTGGCGCCCATCCGGGTGAGCCGGTCGCGGTCGTCGAGCAGGGCGGCCAGCGCGTCGGCCCAGTCGGGGGTGCGGTGGCCGGGGACCAGCAGGCCCGATTCGCGGTGCCGCACGGCGGTGCCGAGGCCGCCCACGTCGGCGGCGAGCACCGGAATGCCGCTGGCCTGGGCTTCCACGGCCACCAGGCCGAAGGATTCGTTGTAGCTGGGCACCGCGACCACGTCGGCGGCGCGATACACCTGCACGAGCCGGTCGGCGGGCTGCGGCGGCAGGAAGGTGACCTGTTCGGCGATGCCGAGGCTCGCGGCGAGGTCGATGAGCGCGTCCGGGCGCGCCAAGCCGGTGCCCGAGGGTCCGCCGACGATCAGCACGCGCAGCCGGCGGCCGGTGTCGCGGGCCAGTAGTTCGGCGGCGGCGCGCACCAGCACGTCGGGCGCTTTGAGCGGCTGGATGCGCCCGACGAACGCGACGATCTGCTCGTCGGCCCGCAACCCGAGTTCGGCACGGGCGGCGAGCTTGTCGCCGGGCCGGTAGCGGGTCAGGTCGGCGCCGGGCGGCACCACGTCGATGCGCTCGGGTGCGGCGCCGTAGAGATCGACCAGCTGACGGGCCTCGTCGGCGGTGTTGGCGACGAGCCGGTCGGCTTCGGCGATCACCTGTTTCTCCCCGATCACCCTGGTCTCGGGTTCCGGGGTGTCGCCTTCGGCGAGGGCGGCGTTCTTCACCGCGGCCAGCGTGTGCGCGGTGTGCACCAGTGGCACCCGCCAGCGGTCGCGGGCGAGCCAGCCGACCTGGCCCGAGAGCCAGTAGTGCGAGTGCACGAGGTCGTAGTGGCCGGGCGCGTGGCGCGCTTCCTGGCGCAGCACCTCGGCGGTGAACGGGCACAGCTGGGTGGGCAGCTCGTGTTTGTCGAGACCTTCGAACGGTCCGGCGACCACGTGGCGCACGATCACGCCGGGGCCGGCTTCGGCGACCGGCGGCAGTTCCGACGAGGTCGCGCGGGTGAAGATCTCCACCTCGGTGCCGCGTTCGGCCAGTTCGAGCGCGGTGTTGAGCACGTAGACGTTCATGCCGCCCGCGTCACCTGTTCCGGGCTGCGCCAGCGGGGAGGTATGCACCGAGAGCACCGCGACGCGGCGGGGCGAAAGATCGGGACGACGCTGACTCACACCTTCCAGTGTGCACGCCGCGACGCCGTCGACGCCCATCCCAGCGGGATCGGTGACGGCTGTCACAGCGGTTCTGTGGGTGGGTTCACGCGCTGTTCGGGATCCAGCATCGCGGATCGGAGCCGCCACCGCGAGCGGTTTTCGGCCGTCACGCTCAACGGCCGCTCACCGGTTCAGCGCCGCCTCGAACACTGGCCACGATTTGTGCAGATCCTCCTCCCAGTAACCCCACGAGTGGGTGCCGGTGGGCCGCAGTTCGACCGTCGCGGGGATGCCCAGCGATTGCAACCGGTCGCGCAGCTGCTGGGTGCACAGGTGGGTGACGGCTTCCAGCGTCGACCCGAACAGCAACTGGTAGGCCAGTTGCGCCGGGTCCGGCTGCGCGGCGAGGGTGTCGTGCGGGCCGGGGATCCCGGTGCCGGAGGACATGTACACCTCGGTGCCCCGCAATGTCTCCGCGTGCAGGTAGGGGTCGTTGGCCGACCAGGCCGGGTCGGTGGGCGGGCCCCACATGTTGGCCGCGTTGCCGAGCCGGCTGCCGACCACAGTGCGCACGATCGCCTGTCCGCGCGGGTCACTGGTGCGCACGCAGCCGCTGTAGGACCCGATCGCCCGGTACAGCCCCGGTTCGGCGAGCGCGAGCTGGAACACCGAAGTGCCGGCCATCGACAGCCCCGCGATGGCGTTGGCCCCGGTGCCGCCGAATTCCGCGTCGATCACCGGGGGCAGTTCCTCGGTGAGGAAGGTGGCCCAGCGCTGTTTACCCAGCACCGGGTCCTCGCGGTGCCAGTCGGCGAAGTAGCTGCCCGCCCCGCCGAACGGGATCACCACGTTGACCTGCTTGCCGGCGAAGAACTCCACCACGTCGGTGCGGTCGAGCCAGTTCCCGTCGGCCCCACCGCCGACGCCGTTGAGCAGGTACAGGGTGGGCGCGGGTGTGGCGGGGTCGGCCGCGCGCAGCACCCGTACCCGGTTGACGGTGTCCATCGCCGGTGAGTAGACCCCGATGTCGATGGTCCGGTCGGGCTCGGTGCGCCGGTCGTCGATGTGCGCTTCGGCGGGGGCGGCGACGGCGCTCGGTCCCGCTCCGACCGTGGTGCACAGTGCGGCCAGTACCGCGATGACGATTCGAGCGCCTGCTGCTCGACAAGACATCATCGAACTCCGATCTCGTCGCCGAATCCTTTTCTCTGTCAGCGATCAAACGACATTCCCGAACGCTACACACGGATTCGGTGAGATTTTGTGACGATCCCCAGAAGACTTTCGGTACCCCTGTGCGTGAATGCAAGGTAAGTGCCCGGGCGACAATCACGGGCCGATCACGTTGGCGTGTACACCAACCCACGCTATCGCCCGGGAGGTCACGCTCACACGTCATACGCTGCGCGGACGGGCACGATCCCGAGGCGAGCACCACGGTTCGAAAAGATCATTCCGGATATCGACGTGGCCGGAATCAGGTTCGCCGATTCACCGGCGGGAACGGGTTTTCCGGAATCCCACCGGGATATTCCGGCGGCACCGATACGAAAACTGCTGTGCGCAGCACGGATTCGCGAAATTACTCCGCCAGGGCAGTACGCCGATCCGGGTGCGCCGTCAGTCGACAGCACACCCGGCAGCCACGCCGCAGCCGGTCGTATTCCGGAGCACACGGCTATTCGGCGTGGACCACACCATCGATGAACGAGCTGACCTCGGCGACGAAGCGCGCACGGTCCTCGATGAACAGGCCGTGCTGGGCGCCCTCCCAGAACGAACCACGCGCGTCGGGAGCGTTGTCGAGGATGTACTGCCCATTGGCGGGCGGGACCACGGGATCGGCGGTGCCGTGTAGCACCAGCACCGGGACATCGAGCGCGCGCAGGGTTTCGGTGTTGTCGATCGTGCGGTAGAACAGCGCCTTACGTACCGACGGCGCGGTGGCGAGGCTGCCGCCGAACAACCGCTGGGCATCGGCGCCCTTGTCCTCACCCGGCCCGGTGTTCGCGTTGCCGAACACGGCGAACGCGCGCACCGCCCGTCCGGCGGCCTCCTCGAACACGCCGGGAATGGCCTTCTCCATGGCCGGACCGGGCGCCGCGCCCGGCACGCCCCGGCCGACGTGGGCGGGGGCGCCGCAGTAGACGACGCCCGCGACGGCGCCGGTGCCGTAGGTCGCGAGGTAGTCGGTGGCGACGATGCCGCCGTAGGACCAGCCCAGCAGCACCGCGCCTGCGTCGATCCCCTCGGCGGCCAGCACGGCGGCCACATCGCCGGCCCACGCCTTCGGGTCGTCGTATCCGGTGCCGGGGTCATCGGAGTAGCCGTGCCCGCGCAGGTCGACGGCGATCACCCGGTAACGCTCGGCGAGATCGTCGGCGGCCGCACCCCAGCAGCGCAGGTTGCCCGCCCAACCGTGCAGGAGCACCAGGGGCGTGCCGTTCTCCGGGCCGCTCACCCGGTAGACGATCCCGGTTCCGTCGGCGCCGACCACATCACGAATAGCCATGCCGACAGGCTAACGCCGAACCGTCAGGGGGTGATCCGAGCCATGGCCGGGCGGCTCACGGGACGCATAGGATCAACGGACATGAGCACTCGCCACGCCGTCGTCACCGGAGCCAGCTCGGGTATCGGCGAAGCCACCGCCCGGGAACTGGCCGAGCGGGGATATCACGTCCATGTGGGGGCGCGCCGGTTCGACCGGGTGCGCCGCCTCGCCGAGGAGATCGGCGGCACCGCCTGGGAACTCGACGTCACCTCCGAGGAGTCGGTGCGCGCGTTCGGCGACGGCATCGCCGAGGTCGATGTGCTGGTCAACAACGCGGGTGGGGCGAAGGGCCTGGCCCCGGTGCTCGAGGCCGACCTCGACGACTGGCGCTGGATGTGGGAAACCAATGTGCTGGGCACCCTGCGCGTCACCAAGGCACTGCTGCCCAAGCTGATCGCCTCGGGTGACGGTCTGATCGTCACCGTCACCTCGATCGCGGCCATGTACGCCTACGAGAACGGCTCGGGCTACACCTCGGCCAAGCACGCCCAGGCGGTGTTGCACCGCACGCTGCGCGGTGAGTTGCTCGGTCAACCGGTCCGGCTCACCGAGATCGCGCCCGGCGCGGTGGAGACCGAGTTCTCCCTGGTCCGTTTCGACGGTGACGCCGAGCGGGCCGCGAAGGTCTACGAGGGCATCGACCCGCTCTATGCCCGCGACATCGCCGAGATCGTCGGCTTCGTGGCCACTCGCCCCGCGCACGTGAATCTCGACACCATCGTCGTCAAGCCGCGCGACCAGGCGGGCCCGGGCAGTTTCGCCCGCCGGAATTGAGCTTGCTACAGGTTCGCCAGCACTTATGACAGCAGTTACCATCACCGTGTTTGCCGATAGCCAGATCTAGGAGTTACGCCGATGCGCCCAGTGAAGTCCATGCTCGACGGCTTCAAAGATTTCCTGATGCGCGGCAACGCTCTGGACCTGGCCGTGGCCGTGGTGATGGGCACCGCCTTCACCGCCGTCGTCACCTCGGTGACCAAGGGCATCATCAACCCGCTGCTGGCGGTGTTCGGCTCCAGCAACGAACTGGGCCTCGGGTTCCAGCTGGTGGCCGACAAGCCGGCCACCTTCATCGCGGTCGGTCCGATCATCACCGGGTTCATCAACTTCGTGATGGTCGCGGCGGTCCTGTACTTCGTGCTGATGCTGCCGATGAAGACCCTGAAGAACAAGTTCGGCACCACCAAGGCCGCCGAGCCGACCGAGACCGAGCTGCTCATCGAGATCCGCGACCTGCTGGCCAAGCAGCAGG
Source organism: Nocardia halotolerans (assembly GCF_042650145.1). Taxonomy (NCBI): domain Bacteria; kingdom Bacillati; phylum Actinomycetota; class Actinomycetes; order Mycobacteriales; family Nocardiaceae; genus Nocardia; species Nocardia halotolerans. Next base: position 1,497,337 of record NZ_JBHSDL010000014.1, read on the forward strand.
GTCTCAGCGCCGATCAGAGCGAGAAGCTGAGCCAGGAACGCGCCAACGAGTCCAACTGACGTACCGGGCCGATGGTGTGCGGCCCGGTACATCAGATGCGATTGCGACTCGCTGATCACCGGCCCGCGTGGGACTCGGTGACTCGCCGTCGCGGGAGGAGCAGCGCGGGCACCAGTGCCAACCCGATCAGCACCGGCGCGATCAGATAGGTGTGCTGAAACGCCTCGGCCAAGGCCGGCGCCAGGTCGGCCCGCTGGTCCGGCGCCATGGCGTGCAGCGCCTGGAGCCCGCCGGTCACCGGGAGCAGTGCGCCCAGTGTCACCGAAGCCACCGCCGTGCCGACGGCCATCGCGGTGGTGCTGATCATGTTCAGCACCGTCGATCCGGCTGGTTGCTGTTCGCGGCTCAGCGGCCGGGTCGCGGTGGTCATTACCGGCATGAGCGTGCCGCCGCCGCCCGCGCCCATCAGCACCATGGTCAGGCCCAGTGCCCAGTACGGCGCGTCCGCGTCGAGCTGGACGATGAACAGCACGAAACCGGTGAGCGCCACCGTGATCGAGGCGGGCAGGTAGCGACCGGGCGGAATCCGGTCGATCAACCGGCCGGCCACCTGCATCGTCGCCCCGGAGGCCAGCGCGAACGGAATGCCCAGCGCACCCGCCACCAGCGCTGATTCACCTCGCACTACTTGGAAGTACAACGGCAGCAACAGCATCGACCCGAAGTAGCCGCCCGCGAACACCGCGAGCAGGACGGCGGAGGTGCCGGTGGTGCGGTTGCCGAGCACCCGTAGATCCAGCAGCGGCACCGGCACTCGCAGCGACCGCCGCACGAAGGCGGCGATGAGCCCGGCACCGGCCAGCAGCGGGATCAGCACCGCCGGGGTGGCGAAGCCGGACTGCTCGCCCGCCGCGGTCACCCCGTAGATCACCAGCGCCAACCCGGGTGACATCAGCAGCAGTCCCCGGATGTCGAGGGCCCGCGCCGGTTCCGGCGCGTCATCGGGCACCACCCTGGAAACCAGCACCAGCACCAGCACGCCGAGCGGCAGATTGATGAAGAACATCCACCGCCACGACACCTCGTCGATGAGGTAGCCGCCGATCACTGGACCGAGCAGCGGGCCGACCAGAATGGCCAGACCGAGGGTGCTCATCAGCTGACCCAGGCGCTCGGGTCCGGCCGCGCGCAGCAGGATCGTCATGCCCACCGGCATGAGCAGCCCGCCCGAGGCACCCTGTACGAGCCGGAAGGCGATGAGCGACTCGATATTCCACGCCAGTCCGGCCAGTACCGAACCGACCGCGAACGCGGCGATCGCCAGCAGGTAGAGCCGTTTGGCACCCACTCGCCCGACCAGCCACGCCGAGGTCGGCACCACCGCGCCGAGGGCCAGTGAGTAGCCGGTGGCCACCCACTGGATGGTGTGCAGGTCGGCGTGGAACTCGGCCGAGAGCCGGTGGATGGCCACGTTCACGATGGTCTGATCCAGAGTCGCCATGATCATGCCGACCACCAGGACCAGGGCAATCCGCGTCGGATTGCGGGCCGGGGCCGCGGGGGCTTCGGTGAGCACGGCCGTCACTTCCCGTACGGGCGGATCGCGCGGGCGGTGCGCAGTGCCTCGCCCCACCAGATCAGCTGGTCGAGCATGGTCGCGGCGGCGGCCTCGGCGTGCGGGTCGGCTGTGCCGTCGAAACGGCCCCACGGGTTCGGGAAGCAGACGCTGTCGCGCACCGTCACCGCGTGCAGTTCGGCGAAGACCGGCCGCAGGTGCTCCACGGCGCGCAGGCCGCCGGAGATGCCGCCGTAGGAGACGAAACCGACCGGCTTGGCCTGCCATTCGGTGTGGTGGCTGTCGATCAAGTTCTTCAGCGTGCCCGGGTAGCTGTGGTTGTACTCGGGGGTGACCACCACGAACATGTCGGCGCGGGAGAGCTTTTCGGTGGCCTCGGCGACCGACGGGTGTGCCTCGGCGCCGAAGGCGTGCGGTAGTTCGGTCGTCATGGTGTCGACGATGTCGACGGTCAGTGCGTCGCGGATCCTGGCCTGGCGGACGAACCAGTCGGCGACGGTCGGCCCGAAACGCCCCGGCCTGGTGCTGCCGATGACGACGGCCACCCGCAAGGGTTCGGCGGCGGTGTTGACGTGTTCGATCGTGGCGCTCATGACGTTCCTTCTCGTCGTGGGCGGCTGTTCGGCCGCCGGTGCGCTCCACGGTGGTACCTCAACATAACTTCAGGTCAAGTCGCAGGAATATTCACGCCTGTATATCGCTTATTGCATTCATACGCAGATAAGCAGCCTCAGGAAGGGCCGGCGCCATGACCTCGACACTGTTCGCCCACCGCGACTACCGACTGCTGTTCACCGCCCAGGTCGCGGCACTGTTCGGCACCGGTCTCACCACCGTCGCGCTCGGACTGCTCGCCTACGAACTGGCCGGCGGGAACGCCGCCATCGTGCTCGGCACCGCCCTGACGCTGAAGATGATCGCCTACGTGACCGTGGCGCCGATCGCCGGCGCGTACGCCGGGAAATTGCCGCGCAGACAATTCCTGGTGGCACTCAACGCCATTCGCGGGGCGATCGTGCTCGCGCTACCGTTCGTCGACCAGATCTGGCAGATCTACGTGCTGATCACCCTGCTGCAGATCGCCTCGGCCGCCTACACCCCCACCTACCAGGCCGTACTGCCCGACATCCTGCCCGACGAACGGGACTACACCAGAGCGCTGTCGGCCGCCCAGCTGGCCGCCACCATGGAAACCCTGCTCAGCCCGATGCTGGCCGCACTGGCCCTGAGCGTGATCAGCTTCCACTGGCTGTTCGTCGGCACCGGCATCGGCTTCGCCGTCTCGGTCGCCCTGGTACTGGCCGCGCACATCCCGAACGCGGCGGTCGGCGCGGGCGCGATCACCGAACGCCTCGCCGCCGGCCTGCGCCTGTTCGCCGCGACCCCGCGCCTGCGCGGACTGCTCGGACTGAACCTGGTGGTGGCCGCCGCCGGTTCGGTGGTGATGGTCAACACGGTGAACTACGCGCGAGACGTGCTCGGCGCCAGCCAATCCGGCGTGGCCCTGCTGCTCGCGGCGAACGGCCTGGGCACGATGCTCGTCGCGCTGACACTGCCGCGGGTGCTCGAGCGCCGGGGTGAGCGTCCGGTGATGCTCACCGGTGCCGCCGTCCTCGCCGCCGGGCTGACCTCCGCCATCGCCCTGTCGATCGCGGGCAGCGGTGACTGGCGCTGGGCCGCCGCCCTCACCGTGTGGGCCCTGATCGGCGCGGGCACCGGGCTGATCCTGACCCCCACCGGCCGGGTGCTGCGCCGCTCGGCCCGCCCCGAGGACCGCCCCGCCCTGTTCGCCGCCCAGTTCTCGCTGTCGCACCTCGCCTGGCTGATCACCTACCCGATCACCGGCTGGTTGGCCACCACCGCGGGCTTCACCACCACCTGGGCCACCCTCGCCGTGATCGCGGCTCTCGGCGCGGCGGCCGCAGTGCGCTTGTGGCCCCGGCACGACCCGGCCGAGATCACCCACACCCACGAACTCGGCACGGTCGATCCCGCCATCCTCGCCGACGCCGTCAAGGTCGGCCCCCGCCACTACCGACACACCCACACCTACGTCATCGACCCCGACCACCCCCGGTGGCCGACCACCGCTTACGCCTGAACGTCAGCCGGAACGCACTGAAGCCCGACCACGTGTGCGCCGGCACCGGTGCTGAGTTTCCATCGTGAGCGAGACGAGCGTGCGCACTCACACGTTGACGCCGACGGTCACCGGTTCCGGTTCGAGCAGCACCCCGAACCGCTCGTACACCCCGTCGCGCACCGTGCGGGCCAGCGCCACGATGTCGGCCGCGTTCGCCGCGCCCCGGTTGGTCAGCGCCAGGGTGTGTTTGGTCGACAGCCGCGCCGGGGACTGTTCGCCGGGGAAGCCCTTCGCGAAGCCGGCCCGCTCGATGAGCCAGCCCGCCGAGAGCTTCGCGCCCTCGGGCGCCGGATAGGTCGGCACGTTCACCTCACCCAGGTGGGCGGTGATCGCGGCCATTACCTGCGGTAACCGATCGTCGGTCACCACCGGGTTGGTGAAGAACGACCCGGCGCTCCAGGTGTCGTGGTCGGCCGCGTCGAGCACCATGCCCTTGCCCGCCCGCAACCGCAGCACCTCTTCGCGCACCCGCGCGACGGGCCGCCGGTCACCGGCTTCCGCCCCGAGCACCCTGGCCAGCTCGCCGTAGCGCAACGGCGCGCTCATTCCCGAGGGATCGAGCCCGAGTTCCACGGCCAGCACCACGGCGGCGTCGCTGTGCTTGAGCACACTGGTGCGGTACCCGAACCCGAGCTCGGCGGGCGCGGCCCAGCGCACCGCACCGGTGGCCCGGTCCAGCAGCCGCACCCGGCGCAGCAGCGACTCCACCTCCACGCCGTAGGCACCCACGTTCTGCACCGGCGTCGCCCCCACCGAGCCGGGGATCCCCGACAGGCACTCGAGCCCGCCCAGCCCCTGGCCGACCGTCGCGGCGACGAGTTCGTCCCAGTTCGCGCCCGCCTCGGCGGTGACGCCGTCGGCGCCGAACTCGACCCCGGTGGTGGCCACCCGCACCACCACACCGTCGAAGCCGGCGTCGTCGACCAGCAGGTTCGATCCGCCCGCGACCAGCAGCACCGCGATCCCCGCCGCGTCCAGGGCCCGCACGGTGGCCACCAGCGTCTCGGTGCTGCCGCACTCGGCCACCAGTGCGGGCCCGCCGACCCGCAAGGTCGTCAGTTCCGACAAACGCACCGAATCGTGCACCACCGCGCCGGTCTCGGCAAGCAGGTCACGCAGCTGATCGGGGGACACCGTCCGTGTTGTTCGCACGTCAGAAGACGGTACCGTGTCGAGCATGGCTACACCTCTGGCGTTCACGGCCAGCTACTCCCATTCCGTCGATGCGGTGCGCGCGGCGTACTCCGACGAGCAGTACTGGAAGGCCCGCATCGCCGAGGTCGGCGGACCCGGCGCCCGGCTCGACGCCTTCGCCGTCGACGGTGACAACGTCCGCATCCAGCTGGTGCAGTCCATCCCCGCCGACCAGCTCCCGCCCGCGATCACCGCGGTCCGCCCCGGCGACCTGGTGATCCCGCGCACCGAGAACTACACCGGTACCGAGGGCACCTTCGAAGCCCACGTCGACGGCGCGCCCGCGATCGTGCGCGGCACCGTCACCCTGTCGCCGCAGGACAGCGGCGCCGTCGCCACCGTGAACGGCAGCATCGAGGTGAAGATCCCGCTGTTCGGCGGCAAGATCGAAGCCGCCATCTCCGAGCACCTGCTGGAACTGCTCGCAAACGAAGCAACCTTCACCGAACAGTGGCTCACCACGAAGTGACACCGGTCCGGGGCGCCCGCGAAAGGCGCCCCGGTAACGTGTCCGTCCATGGCACGTCGACTGGATTACTCCGCTCGCTACCCGCTGCACACCACCGAAGAGCTGTACGCGGCGTTGCAGAGCCGGGACTACTGGGAAGCCCGCGTCGCCGAGATGCGTAAGCACGCGCCGCACAACGAGGTGATCCGCCACGAGGTGAGCGACGACGGCATCGACGTGGAGCTCGCACACACCCTGCCGCGCGAGATGCTGCCCGAGATCGCCCAGACCGTGATGCGCAAGGACATGGTGATCACCCGCAAGGAGAGTTGGGGGCCCTTCGCCCACGACGAGACCGAGGGCAAGTTCTCCGCCTCCATCCCGGCCGGTCCGGGCAGCCTCAACGGCACCATCCGGCTGTTCCCCACCGACACCGGCGCCACCATGCGTTTCTCCCCCGTCGCGAAGGTGTTCATCCCGATGGTCGGTCCGCGCCTGGAACAGCTGATGCTGGTGAACCTGGTCGACCTGTTCCGCGCCGAGCAGGAGGAAACCCTGCGCTGGTTGGGCGACCCCGCGAAGAAGACGGTCTGAGACAACCTTGACCATCGCCGGCTCCCTTCCGAGCCGCAGGAGTTCGGCGCCGGTCGGCACGATCACCCGCGGCACCACCGGTGTCAACCGGTTGCGGCGCAGCGACCGCTGGCTCGTCAACGACGGCCTCGTCGCCACCCGCCTGCGGGAGGCTCCCGACCCGCTGGTGGTCGACCTCGGTTACGGCGCCGCGCCCTGGACCACCTTCGAACTGGCCGCGCGGCTGCGCACGGTGCGCCCCGATCTGCGGGTGGTGGGCCTCGAGATCGACCCGGCCAGGGTGGTGCCCGGCCGTGACGGCGTGCGCTTCGCCCGCGGCGGTTTCGAACTGGCCGGTCTGCGCCCGGTGCTCGTCCGCGCGTTCAATGTGTTGCGTCAGTACCCCGAAGCCGCCGTGCCCGATGCCTGGGCCCGCATCCAGTCGAATCTGGCGCCCGAGGGTCTGCTGGTCGACGGCACCTGCGACGAGCTCGGCCGCCGCTGTGCCTGGGTACTGCTCGACCGGCATCGTCCGCTCTCGCTGACGCTGGCCTGGGACCCGTTCACCGTCGAGCGTCCGTCCGACATCGCCGAGCGGTTGCCGAAGGTGCTGATCCACCGCAATGTCGCCGGCGAACCGGTGCACGCCCTGCTCGCCGCGGCCGACCGGGCCTGGGAGCGCAGCGCCGCACTGGCACCCTACGGACCACGCATCCGCTGGCGTCGCACCGCGGAGCTGTTGCGCGCCAACGGTTTTCCGGTACGCGACTACTCCCGCCGGATGCGGGACTGTGTGTTGTCGGTGCCGTGGGAGATCGTCGCGCCCAACGGCTGATCAGAGCCCGTGCAACGCCCGCCGCACCCGCCCGGCCGCACGCGGGGCCAATTGCCGCCCACCTCGGCGGATCTCGTCGATGTCGCAACGGTGGATGGCGACCGCGTCGGCCACCACTTCGTCCAGTGCCGTCTGGGAGATCTCGGTTTCGGCCAGGTCGAGCAGCGTCCGTACGGGCGTGGTGACCAGGAACGGACCGGCCGATTCGACCTCGGGCGCCGCGAGCTTGCGGCGGGTGAGCACCAACCGTGGCGTCAACGGTGGCCGCCCCGCCGACACCGACAGGTGCAGGAACCGCGGCTGCAACCGGCCGATTCCGTGCAGTTCGGCCGCGCTCTGATACGACACCGCCGCCGCCCCGTCGAACCAGGCCGCCCACATCGCGTACTCGTCGAGCGGCCCGGCCCGCCACTGCGCCAGCCGCAGCATCCCCACCCCCGACCTGGTGACCGACCCATCGGCCAGCGCCGCCCGGACCCGCAGTTCACACCCGGTGCGCAGGACCTGCCTGGTGGTGAAGAACCCCGCGTGCCGCTCGGCCAGCCGGCGCAGCACCCGCCACCGATGATCCGCGGTCCCCGCCAACCGCCGCGCCGCATCGCCAGCCATGGGAACCAGGCTACGCCGCCGGGAGTGCGGCAGGTCACACTTTGCGGGCCAGGCTTTCATCCCGTCCTCAGAGCAGACACAGAAAGTTCGGGAAGAATCCGATGGTATGAGCACGCAGACACCCGGACGCCCGAAAGTCGGTCGGCGCACGCTGGTGATCGCGTTGGCCGTGGTCGCCGTGCTACTCGTGGCCGCTCTCGCGGGCACCGAAGCCTATGCCCGGCACCAGATCTCCCGCTGTATCAGCGGCCAGTTCGAGCAGGAGATGGGCTCGAGCATCGATGTGAGCTTCGGCCCGAAACCGATGCTGATCACCTACCTCGACGGCAAGGTCGGCTCGGTGAACATCGAGAGCCAGGACAACAAGTTCGGTCCGGCGCAGGGCATGGTGGTGCACGCGAACTTCGAAGACATCGAGCTGGTCGACCGCGGCCGCGGCGGCGCCACCATCGGCAGCTCCGATGCCGAGGTGACCTGGGACAACGAGGGAATCCGGCAGACGCTGAGCACCATGGTGAGCGGGGTGAGCTCCTCGGCGGCCACCGAGCTGATCACCCTGGATGTGCTCGGCGGGCTGGCCCAGTTGCAGGTGCAGCCGATGGTCCGCAACGGCAATGTGGAGGTGGAGACCAAGTCGGCGCAGCTGCTGGGCATCGGCCTGCCGACCGACCTGGTGCAGGGCATCGTCGAAACGTTCACCCAGAGCCTGCAGAGCTACCCGCTGGGTCTGCGCGCCCACCAGGTGCAGGTCACCGACGACGGGGTGATCGTGCAGCTCGAGGGCGGCCGGACCACCCTGGAGAGCACCGGCGCCCGCGACAGCGCCGAACTCGCCTGCTAGTCCGCGAACCCGTCGAGCACCGCGGCCGATTTCGACAACCCCAGCCGGGTGGCGCCCGCCTCGATCATCGCCGCCGCGTCCTGCGCGGTGCGGATCCCGCCACTGGCCTTCACTCCGAGCCGCCCGCCCACGGTCTCGGCCATCAGTCCCACCGCGTGCGCGCTCGCCCCGCCGGCCGGGTGAAAACCGGTGGAGGTCTTCACGAAATCGGCGCCGCCCTGCTCGGCGGCCCGGCAGGCCCCGACGATCGCCGCGTCGGTGAGCGCGGCGGATTCGATGATCACCTTGAGCACGGCCCGGTCCTCGACCGCCTCGCGCACGGTGATCACCTCCGAGAGCACCGCGTTGAAGTCGCCTGCCAATGCGGCCCCCACGTCGATCACCATGTCGACCTCGGCGGCGCCCTGGTCCACGGCCAGCCGCGCCTCGGCGCCCTTCACCAGCGAATGATGCTTGCCCGAAGGGAATCCGGCGACGGTGGCCACCACCAGCCCGGGCGCGCGTACCGGCAACATCGACGGCGACACGCAGATCGCGTACACCCCCAGCTTGCGCGCCTCGACGATCAAGGCGTCCACGTCGGCGGCGGTGGCCTCCGGGGCGAGCAGCGTGTGGTCGATCATCGCGGCCACATCGGCCCGTGTCAGCGGCGTCATGAATTCGAGTCTGACACATAGGCGCAGAACATCATTGCGCCCACGTACCCACATCCGGGAGACTGACCGTGTGCTGATCCGTCGCGAGACCCCTGCGGACGCCGCGGCGATCGCCGCGGTCCACCGTGCCGCCTTCGCCCCGCACTACGCGGGCGACCCGGCCGTCACCGAACCGCCCGAGCCCGGCCTCATCGAGGCGCTGCGCGAGGACGAGTCGTGGATGCCGACCCTGTCGCTGGTCGCGCTCGAATACGACACCGTGGTCGGCCACATCTGCCTCACCCGCGCCGGGATCGGACCGTTCCCGGTGCTGGCACTGGGCCCGCTCGGCGTGGACCCGCAACGCCAGAAGTCCGGGACCGGTTCGGCCCTGGTCCACGCGGCACTGGGCGCGGCCGACGCGCTGGACGAATCGGTGGTGGCCCTGGTGGGCGATCCCGACTACTACGCCCGCTTCGGTTTCGTGCCCGGCGCGCGGCGCGGCATCGTGCCCGACAACGCCGACTGGGCGCCGTACTTCCAGGTCCGGACACTGACCGCCTACGATCCGGCCGTCACCGGCGAGTTCCGCTACCCCGCACCCTTCTACCAGCTCTGACTCACTCGAACACCACCGTGCGCCGCCCGTGCACCAGCACCCGGCCCTCGAGGTGCCAGCGCAGGCCACGAGCCAGCACCACGCGCTCGATGTCGCGTCCCTGCCGCACCATGTCGCGCACGTCGTCGGCGTGATCGACCCGGATCACGTCCTGCTCGATGATCGGGCCCGCGTCCAGCTCGGCGGTGACGTAGTGGCAGGTCGCGCCGATCAGCTTCACCCCACGGTCGTAGGCCTGGTGGTAGGGGCGGGCGCCGACGAACGAGGGCAGGAAACTGTGGTGGATGTTGATCGCGCGCCCCGCCCAGTGCTCGCACAGCCCGGCGGGCAGCACCTGCATGAAGCGGGCCAGCACCACCGCGTGCGGGTCGTGGGCGTCGACGAGTTCACGCACCTGCTCGAAGGCGGGACCACGCTCGGCGGGGTCCTTCGGGAACGGTACATAGTGGAACTTCACGCCGTGCGCCTCGGTCATCGCGGCCAGATCGGGGTGGTTGCCGATCACGGCCTCGATGGTGGCGGGCAGTTCACCGGCGGCGGCGCGGCCGAGCAGGTCGTGCAGGCAGTGCCCGTCCTTGCTCACCAGCAGCACCGCGCGGCGCCGGGCGCCGGAATCGTGCAGATCCCAGTCGGTCTCCGGGCCGAATTCGGCGGCCACCTCGGCGAAGCGGGTGCGCAGTTCGTCGATGCCGAACGGCACCGTGGCGGCTTTGACCGCCTGCCGGGTGAAGAACCAGCCGATGTCACCGTCGGAGTGGTAACCGGCCTCCACGATCGAACCGCCGAAATCGGCGATGAACGACGAGATCCGGGCGATGATGCCCGGCCGGTCCGGGCAGCCCAGCGTCAGCACGAACCGGCGGTCATCCGAGGTCACAGGGGCAGAGCTCATGCCCTCATCCTCGCAGGAGCTCAGGCCAGGGCGCGCAGGGGCTCGCGGGCGGCGGTGAGGACCGCACGCAGTTCGGCGTTGAACAGGTCGTAGCGCTCCACATTGCCGAGGTGACCGGTGGGCAGCACCTTGAACGTGGCGAGGGTGCCCGCCTTGTCCAGCAGCTCGGCCAGGCGCTCGGCGTGCAGGCGCGGGGTCATGTCGTCGCGGTCGCCGGCCAGCACGGTGGTGGGCACGGTGAAGTTGCTCGCGGCGTCACCCAGGTGCAGCGCGGCCAGCAGCAGGCCGTAGCGCGACCGGGTCATCATCGGACAGCCGCGCACCACCGACAGCGCGTAGCTCAGCTTCTCCGGGGAGGTGTCCAGCGTCATCACCTGACGGGCGAAGATCCAGCGCACCGGGGCGATCGGGGGCATCACCACCGGGGTACCGAGGATCAGCCGGCCCAGCCAGTCCGGTGAGGGCAGGGCGCGACCGCGCAGCAGCCGCAGCGGCTTGTTCAAGCCGGGCACCATGGTCGACACCTCGACCAGGGAGTGCGCGCCGGTGTTGGTGAGCAGCACGGCGGCGGCCTGCTCGGCCACCCGCTCGGGATAACGACCGGCCCAGGCGATGAGTGTCATCCCGCCCATGCTGTGGCCGACCAGCACCGCGCGCTGACCCGGCAGCAGGGCCGCGTCGAGCACGTCGCACAGGTCGTCGGCGAGCAGGTCTGTGCTCGGGCGGGCGTAGCCGTTGGTGCTCTCGCCGTGGCCGCGCTGGTCGTAGGCGATCACGCGGTACTCGCCGGCGAAGGCGTTGATCTGGGCGTTCCAGTATTCGAGCGAGCAGGTCCAGCCGTGGGCGAACACGATGACCGGCGCGTCGACGGGGCCGTAGGCGTGCACCCGCAGGCGGGCGCCGTCGGCGGTGACCACCGGGATCACGTCGTGGGGCACGGTCGGCGGGTCGAGGGCGGCGATCCCGTGGGACCGGGTCCGCAGATCGGCTCGGTGGGCCGCCAGGCCGGACTTGACCGTGTCGACCAGGTCCACCAGCGCCTTCGGCAACATTGCACGCATCGGCACACTCCTTTGTGTTACTGCTGGATACAGTAACACCGCGTACCACGCACCGCGACCCCTCCGGCGCGGCGATTACCAGCGCGGGCCGCGCTGCACCTCGTCGACCTTCGGACGCACATCGGCGAGGTAGACACCGGTCGCGATGATCGCGATCAACGACATCAGGAAGAACCCGCTCATCCCGAGCAGCAGGAAAACCAGCGCACCACCGAGAATGGCGAGCCAGATCGGCTTGGTCATCTTGTCGACGGCGGTGAACGCGTCCGCCCGCTGCCGCACAGCATGGATCAGGGCGAAAACTGTCGCGCCGAAGGCCACCAGCCACAGGACCAGCAGAATCGTCGACGTCACTCCATGCACCAGGTTCACACCCCCATCATACGAACAGCGGCCCCGCACACCAGAGGTGCACGGGGCCGCTGCTGAGACCTGCGCAGGCCATCAAGCCCGCGAACCGTTACCAGGCTTTCTTGGGCGCTGGATCAAACGTCCGGGCCCCGACGGCGAACTGTTGTCAGGCCTTCTTGGGCGCTGCTTTCTTGGCGGGAGCCTTCTTGGCCGGGGCCTTCTTGGCGGCGGGCGCCTTCGCGGCCGGAGCCGGCTCGGTGGTCACGGCGACGACCTCGGCCTCGACCACGGCCTGCGCCTCGGCGGCAGCGGCCTCAGCCTCGGCCTTGGTGCGACCCAGCAGCTCGTTGACCTTGGTCAGGGCTTCTTCGGCGCGGGTGGAGGCGTCCTTGTACAGCGACTCGACGCGCCCGATCTGCTCGTCGACGGCCTGGTTGGTGCGCAACCGGTCGACGGTCTCTTCGCCGCGCACGGCGAGGTCGGCGTAGATGTCGAGGGCCTGGCGGTAGTACTGCTCGGCCAGCTTGCGCAGTTCCTCGGGGGTGAACTTCTCGCGCAGCTCGGCGAGGTCCTCCGGCAGTTCCGAGGGCAGGCCGGCGATGCGCTCGCGCAGGGTGTCGAACTGGGCCTGCACGTCGGCGGGCACGTTGGCGAAGCGCTCGCGGGCCTCTTCGACGCGGGCCTTGGCCTCGTTGGCGCTCACCCGGTCGCGGACGTCGGTGACGACGTCGTTGACGACGGTGTAGATGGCGTCACCGGCACCGACGGTGGCGAACAGGGGCTTGGTCACGGTAGCGGTCTTCTCGGTCATCAGTCTTCGCTCTCCTGGCGTGGCGGAGTGTCAATTGTCGTGAACGAAACGTCGCTGTCCCGTTCGTTCCCCCCTGAGCCGGTTTCTTCCCCGTTTTCCCGGCGAAACGACTCATAGATTTCCAGCAACACCTGTTTCTGCCGTTCGGTCACCGAAGTGTCGGCGAGCAGGGCGTCCCGGACCGGGCTGTGCGGACGTTGTTCGAGATATCCGGCCCGCACATACAACACCTCCGAGGAAACTCGCAGCGCCTTGGCGATCTGCGCGAGTACTTCGGCGGAGGGGTTTCGCAATCCGCGTTCGATCTGGCTCAGATACGGATTGCTCACCCCCGCCAGGGTGGCGAGTTGACGCAGGGACACCTGCGCGGCTTCGCGCTGGGACCTGATGAACCCTCCGATATCTTGAGCCGCATGTGCTACACGGCCCTCGGGCTGGTCTGCCATCACTCACCTTCTGGCGGTTGTAAGGTCAATACTAGGACAGGGTGCTAGCTATTGCAAGCACTACAGTTAGCACTCGTTCGGACCACCGCGGCTCAGTGGAACAGCAGCTGTGAGATCGAGTAGATGGCCAGGCCGGCGAGCGATCCGACGACCGTGCCGTTGATCCGGATGAACTGCAGGTCGCGGCCCACCTGCAATTCGATCTTCTTACTCGCTTCGTCGGCATCCCAGCGCGCGACCGTGTCGGTCACCAGGGTAGTGATCTCGGCACTGTAGTTACCGACCAGATAACGCGCGCCGCGATCGATCCAGCCGTCGACCTTGCCGCGCATCGCCGGATCGTCACGCAATCGTTCACCGAGCTGCTGCACATTCTCCGCCACCTTACGGCGCAACGTGGAATCGGGATCCTCGGCCGACTCCAGAATGAGCCGCTTGGCCGCGCGCCAGGTGGCCTCTGCCATTCCGGTGATCTGCTCGCGGCCCATCACCTCGGCCTTGACCTTCTCCGCCTTGGCGATCATCGCGTCGTCGTGTTGCAGATCATCGGCGAAATCCTGCAGAAAACGATCAGCGGCCAGCCGCAGTTCGTGTTCGGGGTCCGAACGCACTTTCCACGTGAATTCTACGAGTTCGCGATAGATGCGTTCGGAAAGCAACGTGTTCACGAATTTCGGTGCCCATTGCGGCGCATCACGCACCACGATCCGGTCGATCGTGTCCTGCGAACCCAGCGCCCACTGATGCGCGCGTTCGGCCAGCAGATCGATCAGCGGCAACTGGCGGTTGTCGGCGATCATCTCCGAGAGCACCCGCCCGATCGGCGGGCCCCACAGCGGTTCGGCGATCCGCTTGACGATTGTGTTGTCGATGACCTGCTCGACGTCCTCGTCACGCAGCACTCCCACCACCGCGGTCAGCAGCGTCGCGCTCTCCTGGGCCACTCGCGCGGCATGCCCGGGGTCAGCCATCCAGCGGCCCACCCGCAGCGAGATCTGCGCCGATTCCAAGCGCGCCGACACCACGTCCGGTGCCAGGAAGTTGGTGCCGACGAAGGAGCCGAGACTCTCGCCGAGCTGGTCCTTCTTCTTGCGGATGATCGCGGTGTGCGGGATGGGCAGGCCGAGCGGATGCTTGAACAGCGCGGTCACGGCGAACCAGTCGGCCAGCGCGCCGACCATGCCCGCCTCCGCGGCCGCCCGTACATAACCGACCCACTCGCCGCCGCCACCGCGGGAGGCGAGCCACTGACACAGCAGATAGACCACGCTCGCCACCACCAGGAATCCGGTGGCCAGCGCCTTCATCTTGAAAAGGTCACGTTTCTTGCCCGCCTCGTCGGTGAGCGCCGCGAAACCGGCGGGCGGCGCGACGGGCTCGGTGCGCGGCGTGAGAACCGCCGTGGTGCCGGGAGATTTCTCCATGACCCCCATTCTGCTGTGCGGGCGGTGAGCGCGCCGCCGCCTACCCCGCGTGGCGGTCCCCGCGACACGTCGCGGCGGCACATTCCCTACGCGCCGGTACGCGAGAAAATGTGGTAAATGCCCCAACGTCGACCAAATGAGCGCCACCCCACACGGGCACGCCTAAGCTGTATCCCTGAGACGCCACATCGATCACAAGGGGGCTGTTCTGTCCACCGAAGACCTTGTCGAGATCGGCGAGCCGACCACCCGAGGTCCCGCCGTCCGCGGCGGCGGCCCCGTCGACGGCCGCAAACGGCGGTGGCGCCAGCACAAGATCGACCGGCGCGAAGAACTCGTCGACGGCACGCTCAACGCCATCCGGGTGCGCGGCAGCCAGGCGGGCATGGACGAGATCGCCGCCGAGATCGGCGTGTCCAAGACCGTGCTGTACCGCTATTTCGCGGACAAGAACGATCTGGTCCACGCCACCATGCAGCGATTCATCGAAACCACCCTGCTGCCCCGCGTGTACGGCGCGATCAACCTCGACGCCGACGAGTACCAGCTGGTGCGCGCCGCGATGACCGAATACGTCGGGACCGTCGACGACGACCCCGAGGTCTACCGGTTCATCATGAGCAACACCGCGGGCGACAAGTCCTCGCTGGCGGAGTTCGAGCGCCTGTTCGCCGAGGTCGTCGCCGCGGTGCTGATCGACCGGGCGGGGGCCAAGGGCGTGCGCACCGACGGCGCGATGCTGTGGTCCTACGTGCTCGTCGGCGGCATCCAGCTGGCCACGCACTGGTGGACCACCACCGAGAAGGCGATGCCACGCCAGGATGTCATCGACTACCTCACGATGATGGCCTGGAGCGCGATCGAGGGCGTGGCTCGCGCCGGCGGCTCACCGGCCACCTTCACCGCACAGCCGCACGTACTACCCGAGATTCCGCCACCTGCACCGTGACCAGCGCTTTCCGCTGGTTCAGCGAGGCCGGACTCGACACCGCCGCCGGGTTGGCTACGCTGAACCGAGCGGGGCGCTGTGGCTTGCGTCACCGGGCACCAACGGAGGTACCTCGATGGCGAAGAACGTGCCGACATCCCGGCTCTCCCGTGGGACGAAGCTGGGAGCGGTAGCGGCTAGTTCGGTAATTCGTTCGAAGAAGACCAGGTTGTCGATGCGCGGCAGGTCCGAGGCCGTGCGCGCCAGGATGGCCGAGGAGTCGATGATCCGCACCACCGAACAGGTGGTGATGGTGCTGGGCACCATGAAGGGCGTGGCGATGAAGCTGGGCCAGATGATGTCGGTGCTCGACCTGGATCTGGTCCCCGAAGCCCATCGCGAACGCTTCCAGCAACGCCTGGCCGTGTTGCGCAATGCCGCGCCGACGGTGTCCTTCGACGGCATGCGCGCGGTGATCGAGGAGGACTTCGGCCGCCCGCTGACCGAGGTGTTCGCCGAATTCGATCCCGAACCGATCGCCGCCGCCTCGATCGGCCAGGTGTACCGGGCCACCCTGCCCGACGGGCGCGCGGTGGCGGTGAAGGTGCAGTACCCCGGCGTCGACGTGGCCGTGCGCGCGGATCTGAAGAACCTCACCATGTTCCGGCGGGTGCTGGCATCGGCGATGCCGTGGATCACCCCCGCCGTACTCGACGAGCTGAAGCTGAACATGGAGAGCGAACTCGACTACCGGGCCGAGGCCGCCACCCAGACCGAGATCGCGCACCTGTACCGCGACCACCCGTTCATCGTGGTGCCCAGCGCGTTACCGGAGCTGTCGACCACTCGCGTGCTGGTCAGCGAGTTCGTCGAGGGCGCGGGTTTCGACGAGATCCGGGAACTGCCCGCGCCGCAACGTGACCGGGTGGGCGAGATCATCTACCGGTTCTATGTGGGCTCGCTGTTCACCTTCAACGAGTTCTGCGGCGACCCGCACCCGGGCAATGTGCTGCTGGCCCGCGACGGCCGGGTCGCGTTCCTGGATTTCGGCCTGTTCAATCGCATGGACCCCAAGCTGGTGGAATTCGAGAAGCAGTGCCTGCGGGCCGCAGCCGAGGACCGCGCCGAAGACCTGCGCCGGTTGATGATCGAGCGCGGAGTGATCGACTCACCTGACGAGATCGGCGCCGAGGAATGCCTCGAGTACGTGCTCGCCGCCTCGGAGTGGTGCCTGGTCGACGAAGTACTCACCATCACCCCCGAACTGGCCAGCGGCGCGTTTCTGCTCGCCGTCGACCCGCGAGCCAGCGAGTTCACCGGGATGAAGCAGCAGAATCTGCCGCCGGAGCACCTGTTCTCGCGCCGCGCCGACTTCCTCACCTTCGGCATGCTCGGCCAGCTCGAGTGCACCAGCAACTGGCATCTGATCGCCCGCGAATGGCTCTACGACGAGCCCCCCGTCACCGATTTGGGGCTGGCCCATCATGATTGGCTCAGCACCCACCCGCCGAAGCCGGTGAAGAAGGCGCGCGCCCGCAAGGCGGGCGCTCCGGCCGCCAAGTCCTGATCATCACTTTCGAAAGGCCGCCATGCCGCAGCACCGCGAATTCGACCTGATCCTGTTCGGCGCCACGGGTTTCGTCGGCAAGCTCACCGCCGAATACCTGCTCACCGCCGCTCCGGCGGAGGCCCGGATCGCCCTGGCGGGCCGCTCGCGCGACAAGCTCATCGCCGTGCGCACCGCCCTCGGTCCCGCCGCCGCGAACTGGGAACTGGTGGTTGCCGATTCGACCGACCCGGCCTCGCTGGCCGCGATGGCCGAGCGCACCACCGTGGTGGTCACCACGGTGGGCCCGTACCTGCGTTACGGCATGCCGCTGCTCGGCGCGTGCGCCGCGGCGGGCACCCATTACGCCGATCTCACCGGTGAGCCGCTGTTCATCCACGACGCGATCGAGCAGTTCGAGCGCACCGCCGTCGACACCGGCGCCAAGATCGTGAATTCCTGTGGCTACGACTCGGTGCCCTCGGACCTGAGCGTCTACGAGATCTACCGCGCCACCGTGGCCGATGACACCGGCGAGCTCGAGGACACCACCCTGGTGGCCTACCTCAAGGGCGGGATGAGCGGTGGCACCATCGATTCCGGTCGCGCCATGATGGAAGACATCGCCACTGATTCCGCACGCGGCAAGATCCTGGCCCACCCGTACTCGCTGAGCCCGGACCGCGACATGGAACCGCAGGTGGGCCGCCAGTCCGATCAGGCGCTGGCCCGCGCCGACAGCATCGACCCGAGCCTGGACGGCTGGGTCACCACCTTCGTGATGGCCTCGCACAACACCAAGGTCGTGCGCCGCACCAACGGCCTGCTCGGCTGGGCCTACGGCAAGCAGTTCCGATACCGCGAGGTGATGAACGCCGGCACCTCGGCGGCGGCGCCGCTGGTGGCTGCCGGAATCGCCGGTGGCATCGCGGTGAGCATGGCCTCGGGCGCGCTGCTCTCGCGGGTGTCGCTGGGCCGCAAGCTGCTCGACCGGATCCTGCCCGCGCCCGGCACCGGGCCGGACGAAAAGGCCCGCCGCAGCGGCTGGTTCACCATGAAGACCTTCGCGCGCACCAGTTCCGGCGCCAAGTACCAGGCCACCTTCTCCGCCACCGGCGACCCCGGCTACCAGGCCACCGCCGTGCTGCTCGGCCAGAGCGGGCTGTGCCTGGCCTTCGATCAGCTGCCCGAGCGCGCGGGCGTGCTCACCCCCGCCGCGGCGATGGGCGAAGCGCTCACCGAGCGGTTGCGCGGCGCGGGCATGACCATCGAGGTCTCGCGCACGTGAACCTGGCCCGCCGGGCCATGAACGCGCCCGCGCTGGCCGCGGTCTACGAGCACGCGTGGCGGCCGGCGCTGTTCTATCTGGCCAGCGGCCGCACCACCGGCGAGGACCGCCGCGACGCCGTGGAAACACTGCGCCTCGGCGGCCCCGAACGGGTGCTCGACCTCGCCTGCGGCCCCGGCAATTTCACCCGCCACCTGAGCGAGCACCTCACCGGCGACGGATACGCCGTCGGCCTGGACTACTCCGCGCCGATGCTGGCCAGAGCCGCCACCGACAACGCCGGCCCGCGCGTGGGTTACCTGCGCGGTGACGCGCGCATGCTGCCCTTCGCCGACGGAACCTTCGACGCCGTCTGCTGTTTCGGCGCGCTGTACCTGATCCCCGACCCGATCGCGGCCACCCGGGAGATGATCCGGGTGCTCGCGCCGGGTGGGCGCATCGCCATCACCACCAGTTACCGCGAGCCCACCCTGTTCGGCCGGGCCGCCACGGTGGCCGCGGGACTGAGCGGGCTGCGCCTGTTCGACCGCGACACCTTCCCGGTCCTGTTCGCCACGGCGGGCCTGACCGAGATCGACCAGCGCGTGCACCGTTTCATGCAGTACGTCGAGGCCACCAAGAACCCGACATCAGCCACCTCCTGACCGGTCGCGGCGCTGTTCGGCGGTAGCGTTCGCCGCATGGACGCGGTGAACTCGGTAGTCGTCGACATCAACGGTGTGTTCTGGAATTGGCTGCTGATTCCGCTGGTGATCGTGGCCGGGCTGTACTTCACCGTGCGCACCGGCGTGGTCCAGGTACGGATGCTGCCGGAGATGTTCCGGTCGGTCTCGGAGAAGGGGCAGACGGGGCCGGACGGGAAGCGGTCGGTCTCGGCGTTCGGCGCGTTCAGCATCTCGGCGGCCGCGCGGGTGGGCACCGGCAACATCGCCGGTGTCGCCACCGCGATCAGCGTCGGCGGGCCGGGCGCGGTGTTCTGGATGTGGTCGATGGCCACCCTGGGCGCCGCGTCGGCGTTCGTGGAATCCACCCTGGCCCAGCTCTACAAGCGACCCGAGCGGGAGCCGGGCACCTTCCGCGGCGGCCCCGCCTACTACATGCAGTACGGCCTGCGGCGGCGCTGGCAGGGCATGATCTTCGCCGTGATCATCACGGTCACTTTCGGTTTCGTGTTCAACGCCGTACAGGCCAACACCATCGTGGCCACCAGCCGGGCCTCGCTGTCGGTGCTAGACGGTGACTGGTTCGCCCCGCTGATCGGCTGCGCGCTGATCATTCTGCTCGGACTGGTCATCTTCGGTGGGGTGCGCCGGATCAGCCGCATCACCGAGGTGCTCGTTCCGGTGATGGCGATGGTGTACCTGTTGCTCGGCATCGCGGTGGTGGTGCTCAACTTCAGCGATCTGCCGCGCGTGTTCGCCGATATCGTCGGCGGGGCGTTGGGGTTGCGCGAGGTGGTCGGCGGCGGCATCGGAGTGGCCATCGCGCAGGGCATCCGGCGCGGCATGTTCTCCAACGAGGCCGGTCTGGGTTCGTCGCCGAACGCCGCCGCGGCCGCCGATGTGTCGCATCCGGTGAAGCAGGGACTGGTGCAGTCGCTCGGCGTCTACTTCGACACCCTGCTGATCTGCTCGATCACCGCCTTCATCATCTTGACCACCAACCCCGACCTGTCCGAACGCCACACCGCCGACCTCACCCAGAGCGCGCTACAGGAAAGCCTCGGCAACTGGGCCGGTCACGTGCTCACCGCGGTGGTGTTCATGCTGGCGTTCAGCTCGATGATCGGCAATTTCTACTACGGCAGGTCCAATATCGCGTTCATCACCGACCGTCCCCAGGTCCTCACCGTGTTCCGCTTCCTGGTGCTGCTCGCGGTGTTCGGCGGCGCGCTCGGCTCGGTGAGCCTGATCTGGAACCTGGCCGATGTGTTCATGGGCACGATGGCGTTGGCGAACCTGGTCGCGATCATCCCGCTGGGCGCTGTCGCGTTCCGGCTGCTGGCCGACTACCGCGCCCAACGGCGCACCGGCGCCGACCCGGTGTACGTGCACCGGCCCGAGATCGCCGATCCGGCCGGGGTGGCGTGCTGGCCGACACGCCAGGATCAGTGGTAGGCATGGCGAATGGCGAATCTCTGGGACCAGCCGGCCACCACCGCGTTGCGGGCCGACGGTCTGCGCGTCGCCGATGTCGACACCTCGAGCCGGCCCGGCTTCACCGGTGACAAACGCCAGGGCAAGGCCGCGCTCACCGAACGCGGGCAGGTGCTGTCGAAGTTGCAGGAAAAGCTGTTCGCGCACGGCCGCACCGGCGGTGACCGCAGTGTGCTGCTGGTGTTGCAGGGCATGGACACCTCGGGCAAGGGCGGCATCGTGCGCCACGTGATCGGTTCGGTCGACCCGCAGGGCGTGGACCACGCCTCCTTCGGCGTGCCCACCGAGCAGGAGAAGCAGCACGATTTCCTCTGGCGGATCCGCAAACGGCTGCCCGCCCACGGTCAGCTCGGCGTCTTCGACCGTTCCCACTACGAGGACGTGCTCGTCGCGCGCGTGCACGACCTCGTACCGCGCGCCGAATGGGAGCAGCGCTACGGCCAGATCAACAAGTTCGAACGCGAAGTCGCCGAATCCGGCACCATCATCGTCAAGGTCGCCATGTTCATCTCCCTCGAGGAACAGAAGCGACGGCTGCGCGAACGCCTGCAACGGCCCGACAAGTACTGGAAGTTCAGCCCCGCCGACATCACCGAACGCGACTACTGGCCCGAATACCAGAAGGCGTACCAGGCGATTCTGGACCGCACCAACACCGAGTACGCCCCCTGGTACGTGCTGCCGGCCGACCACAAATGGTATTCGCGCCTGGCCGTCACCGAACTGCTCATCGACGCGCTCACCTCGCTGCGTCTGGACTGGCCACCGGCCGATTTCGACGTCGCCGAGCAAATGCGCCTACTCGAAAGATCCTGACCCGCCGGTGTTGAAGAAACTCTCAGGTTCGGCCCGCATGATGTTCCCCGTGGGGAGCAGACCAACGAAAGGCGTGTGACGACGGTGAGCAGCACGGGCAAGAATCCGCTGGCGAAGGCCGAGGCCGCCGACAAGAAACGCAAGGTGGCGATCCAGATCGGCGTCGCCGCCGTGCTGGTGGCCCTGGTCGCGGCGATCGGCGTCGGCATCGCCATGAAGCAACCCGATTCCGGCACCGAAGGGACGGCGAGTTCGATGGCGCAATTACCCGCGAGCGGCGGCTCGATCACCGAGAACGGCGCGGTACGCATCGGCAATCCCGATGCGCCGGTGAAGGTGCGCGTCGTCGCCGACCTGCAATGCCCCGCCTGCAAGAAGTTCGAAGCCGCCAACGGCAGCGCGCTGGCCGAAGCCATCGCCGACGGCACCGCGGTGGTGGACTACGAGATCATCTCCTTCCTCGACCGGGCCTCGACCAACCAGTACTCGTCGCGGGCGGCCAACGCCTCGTTCTGCGTGGCGAAGTCCGATCCGGGCAAGTACCAGAACTGGCTGCAGCTGATGTTCGAGAACCAGCCGGCCGAGGGCGGCGCCGGGCTCAGCGACGCGGAACTGGTCGACATCGCCACCGAGGCCGGCTACACCGACCCGGCGGTCGCCGAGTGCATCGAAGGCAAGCCGTACAACGACTACGTCGAGCAGGTCACCCAGCAGACGCTGCAGGGTGAGGTACAGGGCACGCCGGCGGTGTTCATCAACGGTGAGCTCAACCAGAGCGACGCGATCTTCACCGAGAACGGCCTGGCCTCGGTGATCGCCGACGCCGCTCGATGATCACCGCCTCGGCCCGTTCGGCCTGGCTGCTGCTGATCGCCGGGCTGGCCGGATGGCTGGCTTCGTTCACCCTCACCGTCGAACGATTCAAGCTGTTCGTCGACCCCGACTACGTCACCTCGTGCAGCATCAACTCGGTGCTGTCGTGCGGGTCGATCATGACCACCGAGCAGGCCGAGGTGTTCGGGTTCCCCAATCCGCTGTTCGGCATCGTCGGGTTCTCGGTGGCGGTGACACTCGGGGTGCTCGCCGTGGTCGGGGTGGCGTTCCCGCGCTGGATCTGGGGCGGGCTGTGGCTGGGCACAGTGCTCGGCGTCGCCGCGATCTGCTGGCTGATCTTCCAGAGCCTGTACCGGATCAACGCGCTGTGCCCGTACTGCATGGTGGTGTGGGTGGCTGTGCCGGTGCTGTTCGCGGTGACCACCCAGGAAACCTGGGGCGGTTCGCGCGGGGCGATGGGCATTCTCGCCGAGTGGCGCTGGACGCTGGTGGTGGTGTTCTACGCCGTGGTGCTGCTGCTGGTGTTCCTGAAGTTCCAGGACTACTGGCTGAGTCTGGTCTAGTTCGGTGTCCCCCTGGCCAGCACCACCTTGATCGTGCGGGTGGCGCCGTCGGGGGCGGTGATGTCGAGGAGCACCACATCGCCGGGACTGCGCCGGTGAACGGCCGCGCTCAACGACTGCGCCGTGGTGATCGACTCACCGTCGACGGCGGTGATCACATCGCCGTCGACAATCCCGGCCGCGCGCGCGGGCTGGCCGTAGAAAGCCCAGCTCACCTGGGCACCGGACGGTTTCGCGTCCACGATCTGCACCCCCAGCGAGGCCGTCGGACCGACGTGCACGGTATCGGTCGGCACGCCGGAACGGATCTGGTCCACGATGCGCATGGCCTTGTCGATCGGCACGGCGTAACCATTGGCCGGGGTGGCCCGCCGGTCGTCGCTGCCGCGTTCGCCGGAGGCCGCGGTGATCACGCCGACAACGGCGCCGGTGCCGTCGGCCAGCGCACCGCCGGACTGCCCGCCCACCACCGGTGCGGCGACCTCGACCATGCCGCGCAACGACTTGCGGGTGAGGTCGGCGGAATTCATCGCCACGATGCTGGCGTCCAGGTCGGTGATCGGACCGGCCACCGCGGTGGGCGCGCCGCCGTCACCGCCCGCGTCCCCGATGGCCAGCACCTCCTGACGCATCCGCAACTCGGCCGACGTGCCGATCCGCGCGGTCGGCAACTCGGCTGCCCCAGCCAATGACAGCAGCGCGATGTCGGCGGTCGAGTCGTAGCCGAGCACGGTGGCCTCATAGTTCAGCTCGGTCGCGATATCGGTGACCTGCACCCGTTCGGCACCCTTGATCACGTGATGGCTGGTGAGGATCTGCCCGTCGGCGGTGAGCACGATGCCCGACCCGGCCGCACCCGACCCGAACGCGCTGGTGCCGACATCGATATTTACCAGCGCGGGCCGAACCTGGTGCGCGACATACAACGGGTCCAAGGCGACCGGCGGCGGCTTCTCAGCGACCGCGACGAACTCCCCGGCCGGTCCGGCGCTCTCCGGATTCAGCACGTCGCGGTAGCCCAGCAACGCGTACAAGACCAGCAACGCGACGACCAGTGTCGCGGCCACCCGTCCGATCCGTTGCACGCGCACGTCCTCTCTCGCGAGCCGACCCACTCCATTGTGACCCCGGTTCGTCGCGGACCGGTTTCGATCACGGGTGACGGTTGGCAAAGCTCGTATGCACCGGTAGGCATGTACCCATGTGTACCGCAGCTGCCTATGCCCTCCCGTCCGCCGACGGCTCCTTCGAGAAAGTCACCATCGAACGCCGCGAGCTGGGACCCGACGACGTCGCGATCGACATCAAATACGCGGGCATCTGCCATTCCGACATCCACACCGCCCGCAACGAGTGGGGCAGCACCAAATACCCGTGCGTGCCCGGACACGAGATCGCCGGCATCGTCACCGCCACCGGCTCCGCCGTACGCAAGTACCAGGTGGGCGACCGGGTCGGCGTCGGCTGCCTGGTGAACTCGTGCGGCAAGTGCAGCCCGTGCCTGGCCGGCGAAGAGCAGTACTGCACCAACGGCGCCACCTGGACCTACAACTCCCCCGTCCCCGAGACCACCCAGCCCGGCGGCTACACCCTCGGCGGTTACGCCACCCAGATCGTCGTCGACGAGAAATTCGTCGTCGCCATCCCCACCGGCATCGGCCTCGACGTCGCCGCCCCGCTGCTGTGCGCGGGCGTCACCCTGTACTCGCCGCTGAAGCACTGGAACGCCGGACCCGGCAAGAAGGTCGCGATCATCGGCATGGGCGGACTCGGGCACGTGGGAGTGAAGATCGCCGCCGCGCTCGGCGCCGAGGTGACAGTACTGAGCCAGTCGCTGCGCAAACGCGACGACGGCCTGCGCATGGGCGCCACCCACTACTACGCCACCAGCGACAAGCAGACCTTCCGCCAGCTGCGCGGCCAGTTCGACCTGATCATCAACACCGTCTCCGCCGACCTGCCGATCGACGACTACCTGCGACTGCTCGCCCTCGACGGCACCCTGGTCATCCTCGGCCTGCCCGAACACCCGATGCGCGTCACCGGCTTCAACCTCGCCGGATTCCGCCGCTCACTGGCCGGATCGATGATCGGCGGCCTGGCCCAAACCCAGGAGATGCTCGACTTCTGCGCCGCACACGGCATCGGCGCCGAAATCGAGGTGATCTCCGCCGACGACATCGACTCGGCCTACGACCGGGTGGTTGCCAGCGACGTGCAGTACCGCTTCGTCATCGACACTGCCACGGTGTAGTTGGAGCGCTGGCGCGCTCGAGCGCGGCCCCTGCGGGGCCGCGAGTCAGCCGCCGTTGCTGGCGGCTGCGCCGCGGACGCAACGGCGGCTGACTCGCGGCCGGGCCGCTACGCCGCTGCGCGGCGGACCCTCCTCGAGGTCGGGTCGGGCGGGGCTGGGAGTGCGGTAGGTGGCGGACTCAGGTGGTGCCGGACGTTGGCGATGCGGCAGGGACCTCGACGTCGGGTTCGTGCGCAGATCACCGAGATCACGCGTGCCCCCGCGGGTTATGGCCGACTGCTCGGTACCGTTACGACGTGGCTGCCGACGACGAAACGCCCTCCCGCCCGGCCGCACCGGCGCCGGGCGGCGCGGTGGGTCTGCTTCCGCCGAGTTGGTCGGCGCGGCAACCACCGCGGTGGTTGCCGCGGGCGCTGTTGTACACCGTGTTGTCGATCGCCGGGTTGGTCGCGACGTTCTGGGTGCTGGGCAAGCTCCAGAGCCTGTTGACGGTCCTGTTGGTGTCGCTGTTCCTCGCCTTCGCGATCGAGCCGGCGGTGAACTGGCTGGCCGCGCGTGGAGTCCGGCGCGGTGCGGGTACGGGTCTGGTGTTCGGGATGCTGCTGCTGGTGACGTCCGCGTTCGTGTGGACGCTGGGCGCACTGCTGGTCAACCAGGTGACCACGATGGTGCAGAACGCGCCCGATTTCGTCGAGGACCTGATCGACTGGATCAACACCACCTTCCACCAGGACATCTCGGGTGACGACCTCACCGAGTACGCCTCGGAATGGAGTTCCTCGATCGAGGGATACCTGGTCGGGATCGCCGGGAACGTCTGGGGTATCGGCACGGTGGCGGTCGGTGCGCTGTTCCAGGTGCTGGGCGTCCTGCTGTTCACTTTCTATTTCGCCGCCGACGGACCGCGTTTCCGCAGCTGGGTGTGTTCGCTGCTGCCACCGGCACAGCAGAAGCACGTGCTGCGCGCGTGGGACATCGCGGTGGACAAGACCGGTGGCTACATCTACTCGCGGGCGCTGCTGGCGCTGTGCTCGGCGATCGCGCACTACCTCGCGCTGCGGGTGTTCGAGGTGAACTCGGCGTTCGCGCTGGCGCTGTGGGTGGGTGTGGTCTCGCAGTTCATCCCCACTGTCGGCACCTACCTCGCCGGTGCGCTGCCGGTGCTGGTCGCGTTGGCGCACAATCCGATCAGCGCACTGTGGATCCTGCTGTTCATCATCGCCTACCAGCAGTTCGAGAACTATGTGCTGCAACCGCGGATCACCGCGACCACCCTGGACATGCATCCGGCGGTGGCCTTCGGCGCGGTGATCGCCGGCGCGGCGCTGCTGGGGCCCACCGGTGCGCTGCTGGCGATCCCGGTCACCGCCACACTGCAGGGTTTCGCGGGCGCCTATGTGCGCCGCTACCAGGTCACCGAGGATGCCGAGGCGCCGCCGCCGAAGAAACGCCGGTGGCGCAGACGGTCCACGGCCGAGGAACCCCGCCGGTAGCCCTGGCCACCATGTTCGCCGTCTTCGCGCTGAGCCACTGACGAACCCCGACCACGTTCACCAGGTGTTTGCTTGCGCCACCATATCGATATCAGTCAATATAGGTCTATGTCGAAGTCGAAGCTGGTGGTGACGCCTGTCCAGGCGTGCTCCGCCGCGCCCCTGGTACGCCGGGCCCTGACCGAACAGCACGCCGGTGAACTCGCGAGCGCCTTCAAGGCCCTGTCCGACCCGGTGCGCCTGCGCCTGCTCAGCTCCATCGCCTCACGCGAAGGCCAGGAAGCCTGCGTCTGCGACCTGTCCACCGGCATCGACCTGACCCAGCCCACCATCTCCCACCACCTCAAGGTGCTGCGCGAAGCGGGTCTGCTCGTGAGCGAACGACGCGCCTCCTGGGTGTACTACCGGGTGGTCCCCGAGGCGCTGCAACGGCTCTCGGAGGTCCTGCTGGTCGAGAGCGGCGCGGGGGTCGACGCATGAGCACCACTGTCGCCGACCAGCCCGCCGTGGTCGGCAAACTCTCCACGCTCGACCGGTTCCTGCCGGTGTGGATCGGCGTCGCGATGGCGGCCGGCCTGTTGCTGGGCCGGCTCGTGCCCGGGCTCGACGACGCGCTCAACACCGTCCAGCTCGACGGCATCTCCCTGCCGATCGCGCTCGGCCTACTGATCATGATGTACCCGGTGCTGGCCAAGGTCCGCTACGACCGCCTCGACTCCGTCACCGGCGACCGCAAACTGCTGCTCGGCTCGCTGGCCCTGAACTGGGTGCTCGGCCCGGCCCTGATGTTCGCCCTGGCCTGGATCTTTCTGCCCGACCTGCCCGAATACCGCACCGGCCTGATCATCGTGGGCCTGGCGCGCTGCATCGCCATGGTCATCATCTGGAACGACCTGGCCTGCGGCGATCGGGAGGCCGCCGCCGTACTGGTCGCACTGAATTCGGTGTTCCAGGTGTTCATGTTCGCGGTGCTCGGCTGGTTCTACCTGTCGGTGCTGCCCGGCTGGCTCGGCCTGGAACAGACCACCATCGACACCTCACCCTGGCAGATCGCCAAATCGGTACTGATCTTCCTCGGCATCCCGCTGCTGGCCGGCTACCTCACCCGCCGGCTGGGCGAACGCGCCAAGGGCCGCCAGTGGTACGAGTCGAGCTTCCTGCCGCGTATCGGCCCGTGGGCGCTCTACGGCCTGCTGTTCACGATCGTCATCCTGTTCGCGCTTCAGGGCGAACAGATCACCTCCCACCCGCTCGACGTGGTGCGCATCGCAATCCCGCTGCTGGCCTACTTCGCGATCATGTGGGGCGGCGGCTACGCCCTCGGCGCCGCCATGGGCCTGGGCTACGAGCGCACCACCACCCTGGCGTTCACCGCCGCGGGCAACAACTTCGAGCTGGCCATCGCCGTGGCCATCGCCACCTACGGCGCCACCTCGGGCCAGGCGCTGGCAGGGGTCGTCGGGCCACTCATCGAAGTACCCGTCCTCGTCGGGTTGGTGTACGTGTCCCTCGCCCTGCGCAAGCGGTTCAGTCCCGTCGCAAACTCGTGAAAGGCCCCCCGCATCCCATGACAACCACCCCGAGTGTCCTGTTCGTCTGCGTGCACAACGCGGGCCGGTCGCAGATGGCCGCGGGTTTCCTCACCCACCTGGCCGGTGACAGCATCGAAGTCAGGTCCGCGGGCAGTGCGCCCGCCGACTCGATCAACCCGGCCGCGGTCGAGGCGATGGCCGAACTCGGCATCGACATCGCCGACCGGAAACCGAAGATCCTCACCCCCGGCGCCGTCGAAACCTCCGATGTGGTGATCACCATGGGCTGCGGCGACGCCTGCCCGTACTTCCCCGGCGTCAGCTACCGCGACTGGGCGCTCGACGACCCGGCGGGCAAGGGCGTGGAATCGGTGCGCCCCATTCGCGACGAGATCAAGGCTCGCGTGCAGGCACTGATCGCCGAACTGCTTCCGGCTCGCGCATAGGTACGGCAGGGCAGACCCGCAGACGCGAACGGGCGCACCGGTCGAACCGGTGCGCCCGTTCGGCTTCTCGCCCTACTCGGCAGCGGCGTCCCCGCCCGCAGCTGCCTCGGCCTGGGCCGCCAGGGCGCGGCGCCGCACCCGGCGCGCCGCGGCCACCATATTGCGCAGCGACGGATCCAGCTGCCAGTAGTGCCGGGTCTTGAGCCCACCGTCCGGGTTGGCCCACAACCGTTGCGGCGTCACCGCGTTCGCGGCCTGGGTGAGCAGCTCGTCGAGCTCGTCGATATCGGGGATGCGCGCCGACCGGCTCTCGTACACACCGGGCCCGACACCGTGGGTGAGGCCGTGACCGGAGGCCACGTCCTCGGTGAGCGCCTCGATGACCCATTCGATCGAACGCGTCGCCACGATCGCGGTGACGTCGGCGTCGAGCTGATCGATCGCCTCCACCACCTCGGTGCGCCCGGAATAACCGATGTGGGTGTGGATCTGCGTATCGGGCCGCACCCCGGAGGTGGCCAGTTTGAAGGCACCGACCGCCCAGCGCAGATACTCCTCGCGCCCCTGCGGACGTGCGGGCAGCAGCTCGCGGATAGCCGGTTCGTCGACCTGGATGATCGCGATACCCGCCTTCTCCAGATCCACCACCTCGTCGCGGATGGCCAGCGCCACCTGGTCGGCGGTCTCGTAGAGCGGCTGATCCTGCCGCACGAACGAGCGCGCCAGCATGGTGACCGGCCCGGTGACCATGCCCTTCACCGGCTTGTCGGTGAGCGACTGGGCGTAGGTGGTCCAGTCCACCGACATCGGCGCCGGCCGGGCCACATCGCCGTAGATGACCGGCGGGCGCACGCACCGCGACCCGTACACCTGCACCCAGCCGAAGCGGGTGGTCGCCATACCGTCGAGCTGCTCGGCGAAGAACTGGATCATGTCGTTGCGCTCGTGCTCACCGTGCACGAACACATCGAGACCGATGTCCTCCTGCAACCGGATCGTCGCCTCGATCTCGGCCTCGACCTGCTTGCGGTAGTCCTGCTCGGACAACCGGCCCGCGGCCACCTCGTGCCGCGCCTGCCGCAGCCGGCCGCTCTGCGGGAACGAACCCAGCGTCGTCGCGGGCACCAGCGGCAGGTTCAGCCGCTCCTGCTGCGCGGCGGCCCGCACCTCGTAGGGCACCCGCTCACGCATCTGCGGCGTGACCGCATACACCCGCTGCCGCACCGCGTGCTTCTGCTTGAAATGCACCGAAGTCGGGCGTTTGCGCCACTTCTCCGACGGCCCCTCGGTGAGCGCCTTGGCCAGCGACACCACCTCGCCCACCTTCTGCTTGGCGAAGGCCAGCCGGTCGGCCACATTGCCCTCGATGTCGTACTCGGCGAGCACGTCATAGGGCACGTGCAGCAGCGTGGTGCCGGTGGAGACCACCAGGTCGGGACAGACCTCAGCGATCGAGTTCAGGTAATTGAGCGTGACGTAACGGTCGGCCCGCCACACATTGGTGCCGCTGATGACACCGGCGTAGATCCGCTTGCGCCGGATCCCCGGGATCTCGGCCAGCTCCTCGGGCGTCATCCGGTAGGAAGCCAGATCGAGCCCGATCGCCTCCACATTGCTCGCCGCGAGGATGCGCAGCGCCTCACCGAAATCGCCGTACTGGCCGGTGACCAGGATGCGCGGGCGCAGCGGCGCCTTCGACAACCGGTGATAGGCCTTCTCGAAAGCGGCCAGCTCGGCCGATGTCCGCTCACCGGTGAAGCAGGGCTCATCCAGCTGCACGCAGGTGGAGCCGCGCTTGGCGAGCAGCTCGAACAGTTCCTCGTAGAACGGCAGCAGCTGATCGAGCAGGCTCAACGTGTCGAACCGGTCCTCACCCGGCACCTGCCCGGCCTTGGACAGCAGCAGCAACGACACCGGGCCCAGCACCACCGGGCGCAGCTCGATCCCGCGCTCCATCGCCCGATCCCACTCGTCGAGCAGGGCCTGCGGGTGCAGCGAGAACCGGGTGTCGGCATCGAGTTCGGGCTGACGGTAGTGGTAGTTGGTGCCGAAGAACCGCACCAGTTCCAACGGGGGCAGATCCGGGTTACCGCGCGCCATCAGGAAATAGAAGTCCAGCGGATGCATGCCCTCCTGCTGCGGCTTGAACCGCGAAGGCACCGCACCGAAGAGCAATGCGTTGTCGAGCACGTGATCGTAGAAGGAGAAGGTGTTGCCGGGGACCTGGGAAAGCCCGGTGGCGGCCAGCTCGTCGAACTGACGATCCTGAATGTCACGGCCAACGGCCAGTAGCTCGTCGCGCTCGAGCGAACCACGCCAGTACGACTCGAGCGCGCGCTTGAGCTCCCGGTGCGGACCGATCCGTGGGTATCCGAGAACGCTGGACCCGAATCCATCGGTGACGTTGACCATGAACGGGACATCCCTTTCCATCACCTGCGCGGGCACCCGGCAACCGGGTACCGCGCAACTCTGTGCGCTCGACTGGTGGCCGGACATGCAAGCACGAGCGGCCTACAGCAGCTTAAGCCGAACGATCGGCACTGTGCCGTTCCCCCTGCAAACACCCCCGGAAAGACCGGCGGCCACCTTCTGCTCGCTCGCGAGGAAGGTGGCCGGCGGCGGGAGAACCTACTTGCCGTACTGGTAGAAGCCGGCACCGGTCTTCTTACCCAGCAACCCCGCCTCCACCATGCGCATCAGCAGCGGCGGTGCGGAATACAGCGGCTCCTTGAACTCGGCGTACATCGAATCCGCGATCGACTTCACCGTGTCGAGGCCGACGAGGTCGGTCAACGCCAGCGGGCCCATCGGATGCGCGCAACCCAGCACCATCGCCTTGTCGACGTCGTCCTTGGTGGCGAAACCGGACTCGACCATCCGGATGGCCGAGAGCAGGTACGGCACCAGCAGCGCGTTCACCACGAAACCGGAACGGTCGGCCGAGCGCACGACCTGCTTGCCCAGCACCTCCGAAGCGAACTGCTCGGCCCGCTTGGCGACCGGCTCACTGGTCTTGAGCGTGGTGACCAGCTCCACCAGCGGCAGCACCGGCACCGGGTTGAAGAAGTGCAGGCCCACCACCCGCTCCGGGTTGGCAGTGGCCACCGCGATCTTCATGATCGGGATGGACGAGGTGTTGGAGGCGAGCACGGCCTGCGGGTCGGTGACCACCTTGTCCAGCTCGCTGAAGATGGCCGTCTTGACCTCTTCGCTCTCGACAACAGCCTCCACGACCAGCTGACGGTCGGCGAAATCGGCCAGATCGGAGGTGAAACGCAACCGCCAGGCGGCCTGCTCACGCTCGCGCTCGGTGATCTTGCCGCTGCTCACACCACGATCCAGCGAACGCAGGATCCGTGCGCGACCCGCGGCGGCGAGTTCACGAGTGGTTTCGTAGACGAGGACGTCGACGTGCGCGCGTGCGCACACTTCCGCGATGCCCGCGCCCATCTGTCCGGCGCCGATGATTCCGACGCGCTGAATCTTTTCGCTGCTCACGTCCCGCTCCTGTTTCGTTGGCGGCTGGTGCCGCGGATTTCGGCCCTGTGACCCCGACTCTTCCCTCCCCGCGGGTACTCCTTCGTCGCACCCTCCGGTCGGTCCAGAGTCGGGGGCGGGCCGAAATCAAGTCAGGTTTCGGCCCCACGATATAGGGATGCCCTCCCCTGCCGGGGCTGATCGGCAGGGGAGGGCGTACACCCCTACTGGTGTAGAGGAAATCCGTTGCTGGTCAAAGCAACTCAGTGGAACTGACCCTCTTCGGTCGAGCCCTTCAGGGCCGCGGTCGAGGTGTTGGGGTCAACGGTGGTGGCGATGGTGTCGAAGTAGCCGGCACCGACCTCACGCTGGTGCTTGATGGCGGTGAAGCCACGCTCGGCGGCGGCCTTGAACTCGCGCTCCTGCAGGTCGACGAACGCGGTCATGCCCTCGCGAGCGTAGCCGTGCGCCAGATCGAACATGCCGTAGTTGAGCGAGTGGAAGCCGGCCAGGGTGATGAACTGGAACTTGAAGCCCATCGCGCCGAGCTCACGCTGGAACTTCGCGATGGTCGCGTCGTCCAGGTGCGCCTTCCAGTTGAACGAAGGCGAGCAGTTGTAGGCCAGCAGCTGGTCGGGGAACTCGCTGCGAACCGACTCGGCGAACTTGCGCGCGACCTCGAGATCCGGGATACCGGTCTCCATCCAGATGAGGTCGGCGTAGGGGGCGTAGGCCTTGGCACGCGCGATGCAGGGCTCGATGCCGTTCTTCACACCGAAGAAGCCCTCGGCGGTGCGGGTGCCGTCCAGGAACTCACGGTCGCGCTCGTCCACATCGGAGGTGATGAGGGTGGCGGCCTCGGCGTCGGTGCGGGCGATGATCACCGAAGGCACGTCGGCGACGTCAGCGGCCAGACGCGCGGAGGTCAGGGTGCGGATGTGCTGCTGGGTGGGGATCAGCACCTTGCCACCGAGGTGGCCGCACTTCTTCTCCGAGGCGAGCTGGTCTTCCCAGTGCACACCGGCGGCACCGGCCACGATCATGGCCTTCTGCAGCTCGTAGGCGTTCAGCGCGCCACCGAAGCCGGCCTCGGCGTCGGCGACGATCGGGGCGAGCCAGTTCTTGACCGACTCGTCGCCCTCGACCTTGGAGATCTCGTCGGCGCGCGACAGCGCGTTGTTGATGCGACGGACCACCGACGGGACCGAGTTCGCCGGGTACAGCGACTGGTCGGGGTAGGTGTGGCCGGACAGGTTCGCGTCACCGGCGACCTGCCAGCCCGACAGGTAGATGGCCTTCAGGCCGGCGCGGACCTGCTGCACGGCCTGGTTGCCGGTGAGGGCACCGAGGGAGTTGATGTAGTCCTCGTTGTTCACGAGGTCCCACAGGATCTCCGAACCGCGGCGGGCGAGGGTGTGCTCCTCGACAACGTTGCCCTGCAGCTTGGAGACCTGCTCGGCGGTGTAGCTGCGGGTGAGACCCTTCCAGCGCGGGTTGGTGTCCCAGTCCTGCTGGATTTCCGCAGCGGTCTTCGGGGTGCCGGCAGTCGACATCTCTGACTCCACTTCCTCGGTGTGGTCGGTGCTCCGCGCTGTGGCGTCCGGTGAAACAACCGACGGCTGAAGGCTTTCGGTTGCACAGGTCGTACTGCTGGAGCAATTTGCAGGCTTGCTAGGACTAGCTAGGGCCTGAGGGGTGTACTTCCAAACAATGGCACACCCAGAAATGGCCGTCTACCTGTTGGTTGTGTGAATCTCAGCTATGTTTGCGATCGCATTTGCTAACTTTGCGAAATTTGCCGCCTGATTGCAAGCACCCAGTCTACCGATGAGTAGTGCTGACCAGGAGTTTTAGCATAACGCTCGTACTGTTAGCGATCATCGGCCAGGCGAGCGCCGACACGCTCGAGCCTTTCATTCTGTGAGTCGTTTCACACACCACGCCGCGCGGGAATAGTGTGCGTGTCGTCACCGGCACCGCCCGCCACCACGCCGGGCGATGCCGGACATCGGGCACAATCGGCTCCCGGAACGAGCTGCCGGACGAAGGAACGAGGGGCATGCGCAAATCGAGGATCGTGACGCTGGCGGCACTGGTGGCACTGGCGGTGACACCGCAGGCGACCGCGGGCGCGCAACCCGGCGCGGAACAGGCCGGGCAGCCCATCTCTGTCGAAGCGCTGTCCGCCGCGGCCACCCTGCCCGGTTCGGCGCGCGCGGAGCGACTGATCTACCGCTCGACGACCGTGGGCCGGGCACCGACCACAACCAGTGCGGCGGTGTACTTCCCGCCCGGCGAGGCCCCCGAGGGCGGCTGGCCGGTGATCGCGTGGGCGCACGGCACCGTCGGCCTCGGTGACGACTGCGCCTACAGCGTGGCCGGTCCGGGCGCGGTCGAACGCGACTGGGCCTACCTCGGCACCTGGCTGAACCAGGGCTACGCGATCGTCGCCGCCGACTACGCCGGGCTCGGCGGCCCCGGCGAGCACCCGTATCTGAACGGAGTCGTGGAGGCACACAACGTGGTCGACGCGGTGCGCGCCGCCACCACGCAGTACCCGTCGCTGTCGAACAAGTGGGCCGTGGTCGGCCAGTCCCAAGGCGGCGGCGCCGCGGTGTTCACCGCCCGCTACGCCACCGAATTCGGCGGCCCCGCCCTGGACTACCGCGGCGCCGTCGGCACCGGCGTGCCCGCCTACATCGAAGACGTGCTCCAGTTCAGCGGCCCCGGCGTGCCCCCGATCGCCCTGAGCCCGCACCTGACCGCCTACGTGCTGTACATCCTCAACGGCCTGCGCACCACCTTCCCCGAACTCGGTATCGCCGATCTGCTCACCGACACCGGCCGCACCTGGACCGACCGCGCCCAAACCGCCTGCATCGGCCCCCTCGGCGAGGAACTCGACGCCGCGAACGTCTCGATCGGCAGCATGTTCGCCCGTCCGCTGTCGACGATCCCCGACGTCCACGGCCTCCTCGCGGGCTACATGGGTCTCCCCGAATCCGGCTTCGACCGCCCCGTGTTCCTCGCGCAGGGTCTGCGCGACACCGACGTCATCACCCCCGAAACCCTGCGCTACTTCGCCGTCCTGCACGCCAACGCCCAACCGGCCACCACCCGCACCTACCCCACCGACCACAGCGCCACGGTGAATGCCTCACTGGCCGACTCCCTCCCCTTCGTCGCAGCCCTGTTCGCCTGACCGGCCCGAACCGAGCAGGTCACTCGACCACAGCGTTCTCGCGCAGGGCTTGGCGGCCGTTCACGCCGAGTGCGGCCACAGACCGGGTGGGCGGGGATCATCGCGACGACGGGTCCTCGACACCGGCGCCCCACACGGATGGGGTGCCCCGGCCGTCACCGCAGATCCAGGCACCCGCCAACCGTCCGTAATCGGCGGGCAACCTGCGCGTTCTACCGTGGACCACATGCCCCCGATCGACCCGCCCGCCCACCGGTCGTGCACCGGCATCGTCCTGGCGGCGGGCGCGGGCAGCCGTTACGGCAAACCCAAGGCACTCGCCGAGGACGGCGCCTGGTTGCGCGCCGCGATCGTCGCGCTGCGCGCGGGCGGCTGCGATCCGGTGATCGTGCTGCTCGGCGCGACCGGCCCTGATCCGGCCGTGGCCGGTGTACCGGCGGACACCGAATGGCGCTGGGTCGCGGACTGGGCCACCGGGCTCGGCGCAACCGTGCGGGCGGGGCTGCGCGCGGCCGCCGAAGCGGGGACACGCTACGTCGCGTTCCGGCCGGTCGACACTCCGGATATCGGCGCCGATGTCGTCGCCGCGGTGCTCGCCGCGGCCCGTGTGAGCGAAAGCGGATTGGCACGTGCTGTGTTCCACAACACACCAGGCCATCCTGTTGTGATAGAGAACAAGCACTGGGAGGCCATTTCCGCTGTTGCCGTAGGTGATGCGGGGGCCGGTTCCTATTTGGGTGGACGACAGGATATGGTGTGCGTCACGTGCGACGGCTTGGCGACAGGGACCGATCGCGATTTCCCGGAAGTCGGCGCACGGTGATCGGAGAATTGAGATATGCGCGATATCGTCGATGACCTTCTGCGAGTGTGGCATTCGGGCCGTACGGGTGGCCTGGCCACCGTGGTCCGCACCATCGGCACCAACGCGCTGCCGATCGGATCATCGATGCTGGTAACCCCGAACGGCGGCGTCTTCGGATCCATTGCCACGGGCCGGCTCGAGGAGACCGTGTACGAAGCGGCAATGGAGGCCGCGCGCACCGGGATTCGGCAACTTCGCCGCTACAGCATGCTCACCGGAATGGAATCGACCTCCGACGACGGCACCCTCGTCGATATCTTCGTCGAACCGTTCTCCTGCCGCGATTTTCCCGAATTCCCCGCCATTGCCGCCGACATTCAGGCCCATCGCCGGGTCACCGTGTTCACCGTGGTCTGGAATCAGGATCCCGATGTGATCGGCCAGCATCTGATCACCGACCGCAAACACGCCACCGAACTCGTCGCGCTGCCCGAATCGGATCTGTTCGTGGCCTCCTACTGCCCGCCACCGCGCCTGCTGATCTTCGGCGCCAACGCCTACGCCGCCACCCTCGCCGCCCAGGCGCGAATGATCGGTTACCGGGTGAGCATCTGCGATTCGCGCCCCGAGTTCGCCGACCCGGCGTCGTTCCCCGGCGCCGAGGTGGTCGTGGACTGGCCGCACCGCTACCTCAACACCCTCTCGGCCGCCGGTGAGATCGACGACAGCACCGGCATCGTGGTGCTCGCCAACGAGCCCCGCTTCGAGATCCCGCTGCTCACCGTCGCCCTGCGGCTGCCCGAACTCGGTTATCTGGCCGCACTGGGCACCCCGGCCGATCAGGCCCGCCGCCTCGACGACCTGCGCGCGGGCGGCTTCGACGAGCCGACCCTGGCCCGGCTGCACGTGCCCGCCGGGCTGGAGGCGGGCCCGCGCTCCCCCGCCGAGACCGCCGTATTCGTCACCGCCGACTTCCTCGCCGCCCGCGCGGGCCTACGGTTGGCCGCCCGCCGTGATTACGGTTCCTCCTCGGTGGGGATGGCAATTTAAATCGCAGCCGCCGCCCCCCGCCGGGGTGAAAGTCCACACATTGGGACTCGTAACAATTTCACTCTCGGCGAGGACATAGAGTAGCGGAGGATCTGACAGCCTTATCGCCGCCGGGCGAACAATCCCGGCCGGCGAGGGGAAGCACTGCGATGACGGGGCCGACAGGGCCCGTGGACTGGAACCGACTGTTTCGATGAAGCTTTCTGCACTACGTAATGTCGCCGCGTTGCGCACCACCGCCGTGGCTCTCACCGCCGCATTGTCGGTGGCCGGGCTGGCCGGCGGCGCCTCTGCCGAGCCGGACAAGGATTCGGCGGTGACGTCGGTCGTCAAGGACGGGCGCACCTGGCATCTGAAGGTGTACTCGGAGGCGATGAAGAAAGACATCACCATCGACGTGCAGCGCCCGGTCGACGAGTCCCAGCCTGCCCCCAACTTCTACATGCTCAACGGCCTCGACGCCGGCGAGGGCACCGCCAGCTGGGCGGCCCAGACCAACGCGCTCGACTTCCTCGCCGACAAGCAGGTCAATGTGATCCAACCGATCGGCGGTCGCGGCAGCTATTACGCCGACTGGAAGCGTGAAGACCCGAAGCTGGGCCTGAACAAGTGGAAGACCTTCTTCACCGAGGAGCTGCCGCCGCTGCTCGACGAGACCCTGAACTCGACCGGTCTGAACGCACTGGCCGGGCTGTCCACCTCCGGCACCTCGGTGCTGCAGCTGGCCGAGGCCAAGCCGGGCCTGTTCAAGTCGGTCGCCGCCTACAGCGGTTGCGCGCAGATCGCCGACCCGCTGGGCAAGCAGGCCGTG
Source organism: Nocardia halotolerans (assembly GCF_042650145.1). Lineage (NCBI taxonomy): Bacteria > Bacillati > Actinomycetota > Actinomycetes > Mycobacteriales > Nocardiaceae > Nocardia > Nocardia halotolerans. The sequence goes on from NZ_JBHSDL010000014.1 coordinate 1,534,999, forward strand.
AAGTTCTCCGTGGAGACCTGGGCCGGTGGCGACACCGAGAACATGTACGGCCCGGACAACGACCCGGCCTGGGCGGAGAACGACCCGGTGATCAACGCCGAGAAGCTGCGTGGCACCAACCTCTACATCTCCAGTGGTAGCGGCATGCCGTCCAACGCCGATGTCGAGTACTACCTCAACGGTGCGCCCGGCCCGATGGGCGTGGTGAACCTCGGTCTCGGTGTGGGCATCGAGGCCGCGACCAACGCTTGCAGCCAGAACCTGAAGGCCAAGCTGGACTCGCTGAACATCCCGGCGACCTACCAGTTCACCCCGATGGGCACCCACTACTGGCCCTACTGGGAGCAGGCACTGCACGAGTCGTGGCCGCTGCTCGCCGAGGGCATGGCTATCTGAGCTCCGCGCGACTGAAACGGGAGGCGTCCGCTACGGACGCCTCCCGTTTCGTTTGTCCGAGCAGTTTTATGTGGGCAGCACCTTATGTGGGCAGCACCGCGGGGCGAACCGGCACGCCGGAGCGAACGAAATAGGCGATCTGGTCGCAGATCTCGTCCACCGAGATCGCGTCGCCCGGCAGGGTGGCGTGCACCATTTCCTGGGCCAGGGAGGTCACCGCGCCGATCAGGGCGAGGGTGAACAGGTGGAAACTGCGCGAGGGCGCCTCACCCCGTTCGGCGACGCGCTGGGCTTCGCGGGTGAGCAGTGCCGAGATCGCGCGCCGCTGGGCACGCCGCCATTCCTCCACCGCCGGGCTCACCCCGACGATTTCCACATAGAACACCCGTGCCGCCCGCCGATCCCGGCAGGTCACCGAAAGAAACGCGCGGAAACTCTCCACCACGCGCACCACCAGCGGTTGTTCGCTGGTGCGGTCGAGGGCTTCGTCGAGGCAGCGCAGGGCCGCGGAATTGAGCTGGTCGACCAGTGCGATCAACAACGCTTCGCGGCTGCCGATGTCTTCGTAGAAACTGCGGGTGGACACATTCGCCGTGGCACACAGACGTTCGATCGATGTCGACGAATAGCCCTGGGTGCCGAACAGTTCCAGCGCCGCGTCGGTCAATCGGTTGCGACGTAAGGTAACTCGCTGCTGCCGCGACAATCCACCGTAACTACGCCCGCCATCTGTTTCCGTCACACGCCGCACCACCCGTGCATGCTAGCGCGCCGGTGCGCACTGTCCCGGGTGATTTGTGATCGGCGAAGGCCACCAATTCCGGTGGCGCACTGCGGATTGTCGAAGCCTATTCGGGGTCGTCGAGCGGTTCGGCCAGTGGCCAGCCACCGGCCGCCAGATGCGAAGCCACCCGTGCCACATCTTCGGCGGCCGGCTGCTGTTTGGCGAAAGCGGCAATGGCCGCTTCGATCTCGGCCTCGCTGATGGATTGCCGGTCCGGATTGGCGTCGACGAGATTCTCCGCGATCGCCACCACCTCGTAATCGGTGAGGTGACGATGCAGTACCGCGAACAACGCGACATAGTCCGACTGCGGAATTCCCTGTGGGTAACCCGCGCGCAGCCAATCGAGCACCCGCGCGAGCAGGTTGGTGCGCACCGGTGGGGTGGGGGTCGGATCAGTCATCGGGTCCTCGCTCACGATTGGCCGAACAGATGAATACCGAACTGATGGGCGATGAAGGCCTTCGCCGTGAACAAGATGCCGCTGACCACCACCGCGACGAGCAGCACCACGCACAGCACCGCACCCGAGAGCGCCAGATAGTTGCGTTCGACGCGCCCGTCGGGGTGCACGGTTTCGGCCCGCGCCCAGCAGCGCACCGCGAAGGCGAACACCGCGGGCACGCCGGCGCCGAGGATCAGCGCGGCCACCAGCACATCCCACAGTTCGCGCAGATTCAGCCACAGTGTCTGCATGTCGCGTCCTCCTATCCCTTCCGGTTCTGATCCGGCCCGGTGGAATCCGAGGGTTCCGCCGCAGCCCATTCGTCGTTGACGTTGTGGTGACCGACCGGGGTGCGCCGGGAGTACAGGTAGATACCCAGCGCGCCGCCGACCAGCACCGCGAACACCACGAGCACCCCGGCCAGCCCGCCGATCAGGTGCGCGATCGCCCAGCAGATCGCGCCGACGATGCCTGCCGCGGGCAGGGTGAGCAACCAGGCCACCACCATTCTGCCCATCACGCTCCAGCGCACCTCGGCACCTTTGCCCAGCCCGGTGCCCAGGATGGCGCCGGTGGCGGTCTGGGTGGTCGACAGCGGCAGCCCGAAGTGCGCGGAGGTGAGGATGATCGCCGCCGAGGTCGATTCGGCGGACAGGCCCTGCGGCGATTCGATCTCGACGAGCCCCTTGCCCAGGGTGCGGATGATGCGCCAACCGCCCATGTAGGTGCCCAGGGCGATCGCGACCGCACAGGAGGCCATCACCCACAGCGGCATGTGGTCGGTCGACTCGATCGACCCGTAGGCCACCAGGGCCAAGAAGATCACGCCCATCGTCTTCTGCGCGTCGTTGGTGCCGTGCGCGAGCGAGACCAGCGAGGCCGAACCGATCTGACCCCAACGGAACCCCTCGTCGGTCTTTTCGCGGTTCACCCCGCGGGTGATCCGGTACACCAGGAAGGTGCCCAATGCCCCGACCAGGGCCGCGACGACCGGCGCCAGCACCGCCGGCAACACGATCTTGACCAGCACGCCGTCGGTCCCCGACACCCAGATCACCCCGCTCCAGCCCAGCGCGGCGATGGTGGCCCCGATCAGGCCGCCGAACAGGGCGTGCGAGGAACTCGACGGCAGGCCGAGCAGCCAGGTGAGCAGATTCCACAGGATGCCGCCGACGAGCCCGGCGAACACGATCACCAGCAGATCCTGCCCGTGGACTTCGTTCAATCGCACGATGCCTTTGGCCACCGTCGCCGCCACCGCCACCGACAGAAACGCACCGACCAGGTTCAGCACACCGGCGAGGGCCACGGCGGTTTTCGGCTTCAGGGCGCCGGTGGCGATGGAGGTCGCCATGGCATTGGCGGTGTCGTGGAATCCATTGGTGAAATCGAAGGCGAGAGCTGTGACGATGACGATCAGTAGGACCACAAGTTCGGCGCTCACCCGAACAGTGTGTCGCATGCCGGCGCCGGATTGCGCAACCGTTGCGGCAAAGTTTTCCGATCAATCCTGCGGCCCGGCCGGGCGCACCCCCAATGCCCGCACCGCATCGATCGTGTCGGCCTGCGCCGGCTCCTTGTCGGGCCGGTATCGCAGCACCCGGGCAAAGCGCAACGCCACCCCGCCGGGATATCGGGTGCTGGTCTGCACACCGTCGAGCGCGATCTCGACGACCAATTCGGGGCGCAGGTAAACGGTCTGTTCGTCGCGGTGGGTTTCGTGGCGGGGGAATTCCGCGGTCTGCCAGCGCAGTAATTCGTCGGTGAGGCCCTTGAACGTTTTGCCGACCATCACCGGTTCGCCCGTGTCGGGGTCGAGTGCGCCCAGATGCAGGTTCGACAGCTTTCCGGTGCGCCTGCCGTAACCCCATTCGGCGCCGAGCACCAGCAGGTCGAGGGTGTGGGCCGGTTTGATCTTCTGCCAGGCTTTGCCTCTTCTGCCCGCGGCGTAGGGCGCGTCGAGGGATTTGACCATCACGCCCTCGTTGCCCACGGCCAGCGCGTCGTCGTAGCTCGCGGCGGCCGCCGCGGCGTCGGGGTCGAGCAGCGCTGGAATGCTGTGGCGGCCGGCCACCCGTTCGAGGGCGGCGCGGCGCACGCGCAGCGGCTCGTCGAGCAGGTCGTCGCCGTCGAGGTGCAGGCAGTCGAAGAAGTAGGGGTGCAGCAGCAGTTCGCGGGTGTCGCCGACGGTCGCGAACCGGCTCATCGTCTCCTGGAACGGGCGGGGGCGGCCGGCATCGGTAAGGGCGAGGGTCTCGCCGTCGAGAACGACGGCGGTGCAGTCGAGACCGGCGACGAGTTCGACCAGTTCGGGCACGCTCGCGGTGATGTCGCGCAGCGTGCGGGTGAACACCCACACCCGGTCGCCGTCGCGGTGTACCTGGATGCGGGCGCCGTCGAGTTTGTGTTCCACACTCACCTGCGGGCCGAGTTCGGCCAGCGCCTCGTCCAGCGACCCGCCCGGCGAGGCGAGCATCGGCGCCACCGGGCGACCGACTTCGAGCCGGAACGCGGCCAGTGCCCGCGCACCGCCGGTGACCGCCGCGGCGGCGGTGGCGGGCAGCGCACCGGAGAGCATGTGCGCCCGGCGCACCACCGCCACGGGGATGCCCGTCGCCTCGGCCAGGGCTTCGATCACGATCGCGGTGAGCGCGCCCTGGCGCAGTTCACCGGTGAGCAATCGGATCAGAAACGCCTGCTCGTCCGCGGTCGCGGCGGTGAACAACGTGGTGAGCAGCTCTCGGCGGCGCAGCGTGGAGCCCGCGCCGCTGAGGCCGGTGAGCTGGGAGAACGTGTCGTCGACCGCGTCGACCGTGAGCTGCGCCGCGGTGCTCGGTGTGGTCTGCAGACCGGCCACCGTGCGCCAGCCCGCCCCGATCCGGCCCTGCACCAGTTCCCCGGACAGCCAGGCGACGATCGTGCCGATCTCGGCCGGGTCCGCGGCAGCGAGCAACTCGGCCAGCGCGGCGATTTTCGCCTTGCGTGACCGGGTGGCCCGAACCGTCGCCGAAGCCGCGACGACATCGTTGAACAGCACCGGTCGACCGTAGCGCGCGGGTGTGACACATCGCTCAGCACACGCTGTTAAAGAATCGTTGGCAAGGTTGCGAAACCGGCCATAAACTGGTCGTATGGCCAAAACCTACGTGGGTGCGCGGCTGCGTCAATTGCGCACCGAGCGGGGGTTGAGCCAGGTCTCGCTCGCCCAGAAACTGGAGATCTCGGCCAGCTACCTCAATCAGATCGAGCACGATGTCCGTCCCCTCACCGTGCCGGTTCTGACGCGGATCAACGAGGTGTTCGGCGTGGATCCCGCCTTCTTCTCCGCCCACGACGACACCCGGCTCATCGCCGAGCTGCAAGAAGTGGTGATGGACGCCGAACTCGGCATCGAGGCCGACACCCAGGAGATCGCCGACATGGTCTCGGCGCACCCGTCGATGGCGCGCGCGCTGGTGGCCATGCACAACCGGTACCGCAACACCAGCGCCCAGCTGGCCGCCGCCACCGAGGACCGGTTCTCCGACGGCTCGGGCAGCGCCGCGATCAGCAAACCGCACGAGGAAGTGCGCGACTACTTCTATCAGCGCCAGAACTACATCCACGAACTCGACACCGCCGCCGAAGACCTCACCGCCCGCATCCGCTTCCACGGCGGCGAGGTGAGCACCGAGATCGTGCGCCTGCTGCGCGCCCACGATGTACGCATCAGCGAACGGATCGACCTCGGCGAGGGCGTGCTGCACCACTACGATCCCGAAACCAGGCAGCTCGAGATCTCCCCGCACCTGTCGGGCGGACAGCGCACCTTCAAACTGGCCGCCGAACTGGCCTACCTCGAATGCGGACCGCTGCTCGAAAAACTGGTCGAAGAGGGCAATTTCGCCTCCGACGCCTCACGCAAGCTGGCCATGCTCGGCCTGGCCAACTATTTCGCCGCTGCGACCGTGCTGCCCTATACCCACTTCCACGAAGTAGCGGAGAACTTCCGGTACGACATCGAGCGGCTGTCGGCCTTCTTCTCACAGAGTTTCGAGACCATCTGCCACCGCCTGTCGACCCTGCAACGGCCCACCCTGCGCGGGGTGCCGTTCTCCTTCGTCCGGGTGGATCGGGCGGGCAACATGTCGAAACGGCAGTCCGCCACCGGGTTTCACTTCTCCGCCAGTGGCGGCACCTGTCCGCTGTGGAACGTCTACGAGACCTTCGCCTACCCGGGCAAGATCATGACCCAGATCGCGCAGATGCCCGACGGCCGCAAATACCTCTGGGTGGCGCGCACCGTGGAACGTCGCGCCACCCGCTACGGCCAGCCCAGCAAAACCTTCGCCATCGGGCTGGGCTGCGAGCTACGCCACGCGGGTCGCGTGGTCTACGCCGAGGGCATCGACCTCGGTGAAGCCAATGCCACCCCGATCGGCGCGGGGTGCCGCGTGTGTGTGCGCGCCAACTGCCCCCAGCGGGCCTTCCCACCGCTGGGCAAGGCGCTCGACATCAGCGAACACCGCAGCTCGGTCTCGCCCTACCTGATCAAATAGCGACCTCAGAACGCCTCCTCCGGGATCGCCATGATGTCGTTGTCGAGGTCGGCCAGGATGTCGCGGGTGGCCGACAATTCCGGCAGCACGTTCTTGGCGAAGAAGCTCGCGACCGCGACTTTGCCCTGATAGAAGGGCCGCTCCTTGGGCGCGGCGTCACTGTTGAGAGCGGCGGCGGCCACCTCGGCCTGGGCGAGCAGCCGCCAGCCGATGAGCAGGTCGCCCACCGACATCAGGAACCGGACCGAGCCCAGCCCCACCTTGTACAGCTCGGCGGGATCCTGCTGCCCGGCCATCGCGTAGCCGGTGAGCGTGGCGGCCATCGCGCCCACATCGGCCTGGGCGGTGCGCAGCAGGGTGCGTTCGGTGGCCAGGCGCCCGGACTCATTGTCCAGGAAGGCGGTGATCTGCGCGTTCACATGACCCATCGCGGCGCCACCATCGCGAATGATCTTGCGGAAGAAGAAGTCCTGGGCCTGGATGGCGGTGGTGCCCTCGTACAGCGAGTCGATCTTGGCGTCGCGAATGTACTGCTCGATCGGGTAGTCCTGCAGGTACCCCGAACCACCGAAGGTCTGCAGTGATTCGGTGAGCAACTGGTAGGCGCGTTCGGAGCCCACACCCTTGACGATCGGCAACAGCAGATCGTCGACACGGTGCGCCATTTCCGGATCGGCCCCCGAGACCAGTTGCGCCACGTCGTTGTTCTGATGTGCGGCGGTGTAGAGGTACACCGCGCGCAAGCCCTCCGCATAAGCCTTCTGCATGGCCAGCGAACGACGCACATCCGGGTGATGGGTGATGGTCACCCGCGGTGCCGCCTTGTTCGACATCTGCGTGAGATCGGCGCCCTGCACGCGCGTTTTGGCGTATTCCAGCGCGTTCAGATACCCGGTCGACAGCGTGCCCGAGGACTTCACCCCCACCGTCATCCGCGCGTTCTCGATCACCTTGAACATCTGCGCGATCCCGTTGTGCACGTCACCGACGAGCCACCCCTTCGCAGGGACCTCCGTACCGCCGAAGGTCAGTTCGCAGGTCGGCGAGGATTTGATGCCCATCTTGTGCTCGAGGCCGGTCACGTACACGCCGTTGCGGTCGCCGAGCTCCATCGTGTCGGGATCGAACAGGAACTTCGGTACGTAGAACAGCGACAGCCCCTTGGTGCCGGGTCCGGCGCCGACAGGACGGGCCAGCACCAGGTGGAAGACGTTCTCGGTCACCTCACCGGCGTCACCGCCGGAGATGAAGCGCTTCACTCCCTCGATGTGCCACGACCCGTCGGGCTGCTCGATCGCCTTGGTCCGCCCCGCGCCCACATCCGAACCGGCGTCGGGCTCGGTGAGCACCATGGTCCCCTGCCAGCCGCGTTCGAACCCGCCACGCGCCCAGCGCTTCTGCTCCTCGGAGCCCACCTCGTAGAGCACCGACCCCATCAGCGGGCCCATGTTGAAGAAGCTCGCCGACGGGTTTGCGCAGATGATGAGCTCGTTGATAGCCCACAGCAGCACATTCGGCGCGGGGGTGCCGTCCATGCCCTCGGGCATGCCCAGGCGGTACCAGCCCGCTTCGTGCACCGCGGCGATCGTCTTGCGCAACGGTTCGGGCACGGAGATGTCGAAGGTGTCGGGGTTGTAGACCACCGGGTGCCGGTCGGCCTCGGCGAAGGTTTCCGCGATCGGGCCTTCGGCCAGGCGTTTCACCTCGTCGAGGAGCTGGCACACCGTGTCGGAGTCCAGGTCGCCGTAGGCGCCGGTATCGAGGAGCTTGTCGAGCCCCAGCACCTCGAACAGATTGAATTCGATGTCACGCACGTTCGCCTTGTAGTGCCCCACTGGGGTCCTCCTCGACTGACCACACACGGCCCGAGCGCCGCGTGATTCGGCTGTTCGACGTCGTACGGATCGCCAGCGTGCCGTACCGGCCGCCGGCTACGCAACCGTAGGCAACCCGGGGAGGTCAGCACCCGTCCTGGAACGGCCAGCACTGCGGCGGCTGCTGACCGGCCTGCGCGGGCGCGTGCGTGGTGGACTGCGCGGGCGCGCGGGGGCCGGTCTGCGCGGGCGCGCGGGTGGTGGACTGCGTGGTCTCCGATACCGTCCGCGACGGCGTCGGCGACTCGCGCAGCAGGGCCAGCACCACCACCACGAATACGATCAGCACCCCCAGCAGTGCCACCGCGAACACCACCAGCCCCGCGAGCTTGCCGCGTGCGCTCGGTTCCACCGGCGGCGCCTTTACCGGCTCGACGAACCGGCGGACCGGCGGCGGGGCGGGCGCGGGCCGGTTGGGGGCGAACCCGTCGGCACCGAGTTCGGCCCGCGAGGGCGCGAGATCGGCCAGACCGAAGGCCGTGCAGGCGTTGCGCACCCGCTCCACGGTCCAGTCGCGCGGCCCGGCGGAGAAGTTCTCCAGGTAGACCCGCAGCTCATGGGCATCGACAGTATTGGCGATGAGCACATCGAGGCCCGGCCGCAACGCGGTGCGCGCGGGCCGCACCACCACGCCTCGGTACGGCACCAGTACCACCGCGCCGCACACGTGCCTGCTGTCCTGCAGCGCCCGTTCCAGCGCGACCCGCACCGCGTGCACACCGTGCTCGACCCGGTCGGTCAACCCGCTCGACGGCTCGGTGTCCAGGTCGAGCGGGCTGTCGCTGATCGTCCAAGCGCCGGACCGGCCGAGCCCGAGCAATCCGCTCTGCCTGCGCCGGAACCCTTTCACCTCGACCACCGTGATCCCCCGTGGTGTCACGATCACCGCGCCCAGGCGGCGATCACCCACCCGGCAATCGATCAGTGCGAGCCCCGTACTCGGGTAGGCGCGCAGGCATTCGACGAACTCGCGCTCGGCGCCGGTGAGCTCCGCCCCCGGCCTGATCCGAACCAGCATTCCGATGTTCCCCTACCAGTGCTGCGACATCACCGCCGCTGCGCGCTGCGGTTCCCACCGATCATGACGCGCAACTGTTCCGAAAACCACTGGAAACAAAGAAAATCAGCACGAACTCCGGAGTCGTCACCGTCGGCCCGTACCGGCTAGTACGCTCCGAAAAGCCCGGGCAACGTCGAGACGACAGGTGGACATCAGATGGCTGCAACGCCCCTACCACGCATTTCACCCGGGCGGTTCGCCGAACTCGGGCCGATCAACTGGGTTGTGTGGCAGGTTCTTTCCCGCGCGGCGGGTACCGGCGACGCTCAGCTGTTCAGCACGCTGGGGCGCACCCGCGGCCTGTTTCGCGGCTGGCTGCATTTCTCCGGCAAGCTGATGCCGGGTGGCCGACTGCCCCGCGCCGAGGCCGAGTTGGTGATCCTGCGGGTGGCTCAGCTGCGAGCGTGCGACTACGAGACCGATCATCATCGCCGTCTCGGCCGTAAGGCCGGATTGACCGCCCTCGATCTCGACCGGGTCGGCGCCGGCCCCGAGGCCGAGGGGTGGACGCCGCGGCAGCGGGCGCTGCTCACCGTCACCGACCAGTTGGTGCAGACCCGCGATGTCGACGATGCCGCCTGGGCGGAGCTGGCCGCGCACTACGACGAGCGGTCACTGATCGAGATCGTGCTGCTGATCAACCAGTACGAGGGTCTGGCGGCCACCATCACCACATTGCGGGTCGAACGCGACACCTTCGGGAAGTGACCCAGATCATAGGGCGCGCGGGCGCGTGACTCCGGAAAGTTAAGGCGTACAAAGTACGGAGTTCAAACCCAGAGGAGCACCCATGCAGATCACCGCTTCCGTCGTCTCGCTCAACGTGCCCGACCCGCGGGCCTCGGCCGACTTCCTGATCGAGCACCTCGGCTTCACCGAACAGATGGCCGCCGACGGATTCGTGTCCCTGCAACGGGCCGACGCCGGAATGAACGTCGTCTACCTGCGGACCGGTCTCGCCACGTTCAAGCCCGCGCGCATCGCGGGCAGCGCGGGCGAGGGCCTGCTCGTCGCCTTCGTGGTCGACGACATCGACCGGGAATACGACCGTTTGCGCGGCGAGGGCGTCCCGATCGAGACGCCCATCGAAACCGAGGAATGGGGCGAGCGCTACTTCCAGATGACCGACCCGAACGGCATCGTCATCCAGCTCGTGCAGTGGGTGTGATCAGTCGCGGCGCGCGACCCGCAGCGCCGCCAGGATCATCGGAATCTGCAACGGCAACCGGGCCAGCACCCCGGCCTTGACCGCACCGGAAGCCTTCGGATTACCGACCACGTCGACGGCCATCTGAACATTGGCGGGAAACACGCCGATGAACAGCGCCGCCGCCAGCCAGCCACCGGCCCGGCGGGTACGCGGCACCGCCAGCGCGGTCGCCACGCCCAATTCGGCGGCCCCGGACGCATAGGTGTAGGTCCGGGGCTTGCCGGGCAACTGCCGCGGGACGATGCCGTCGAACGGTTTCGGCGCGAGGAAATGCAGAACACCCATCACGAACAGCGGCACGCTGAGATAGGCGTAGGTGCGTCGACGGGGAGTTTCGGTAGCCACTCCACGAACTCTAGCCGCGCTGCGGCGGTCGGCCCAGACCCGCGGCGCCATCACTGATCGTCGGCGAGCAGCGCGGAGACCGTGGTGAACTGATACCCCTGCGCGCGCAGACCGTGCACGATCCCGGGCACCGCGGCCGCCGATTCGGTGCCGTGCATGACGTGCAGCAGCACGATCGAACCGGGACGGGTCCGGTCGAGGGTGTCGCCGACAATGGCATCGCGCCCGGCCCCACCCGCGGAATCGGGTTCCACATCCCAGGTCACCGTGGTCCGATCGTGCTCGGACAGGTAGTCCGGAAGCGCCCAGAGTTTCTTGCCGTAGGGCGGACGGAAAGTGATCGGCCCCTGATACCCGGTGCGCCGGATCTCGCTGTCGGTGCGCTCGATCTCCTCACGCACCGTGTCACCGGAGACCAGCACCATCCGGCGGTGGGTGTAGGTGTGATTGCCGATCTCGTGCCCCGCGGCCACGATCGCCGCACCGTATTCGGGATGCGCGGCCAGATCGCCACCCACCAGGTAGAACGTGGCGGGAACCCGCAATTCGGCCAGCATCCGCAACACCTCGGGCGTGCGCTCGGTCGGTCCGTCGTCGAAGGTGAGCGCGACGAGCTTCTCGTCGGTTTCCACCCGATCCACGAGCCGCCCCGCCAGCTGATAGGTCCGCGAGTTCATCAGTACATAAAGGCCACCGGCCACCCCCAGCACCACGACGAGCCCCACAGCCGCCCCGATCAACCACCTACGCACTGTTCCGCCTCTCCGCGACTCCTGGCCAGACTAGTGGCGGGGAGACTTGGGGAGGCGGCAAGCTTTGGGTGCGTAGTTGGGTTGGCCCGTACCCGGGGAGTTACCCATGTTCTCGCGAGTTGGTTGTTTACACGATTACCTGGGTGATGTCGCCTGGGTTCAGGTAGTCGAAGAAGCGGTGGGCGCCGTCTTCGGTCATGCGCACACAACCGTGGGATTGCGAGTCGACCGGGCCCACGTGAAATGCCATGTCGCCGTTGAAGAACGTGGCCCAGCGCATCGGCGCATTGTGCATGGTGCTCCAGTGGAATTCCCGCTTGAAGGAAATCCGGGTCACCGCGGGTGGGGTTTCGAAGCCGGGCATGCCGTGCGAGATCGGGGTCGGACCGAAAACCACTCGGCCGTTGTCCACCAGCCACGCCTCGTTCGTCGACAGCCGCATACAGGCCCTGGCTTCCACCACCGGGCACGGCGATGCGGTCGGGACCAGCGCGGGGACACCCGGAACATCGGGACCACCTGGGAAAAGAGGTTCGGCCGCCGCCGGAACCACCGTGCCGAGCCCGGCCACCGCCACCGCGGCCATTGCCGCGAATCGTGCCGCCAAACCGAAGATGCGCTTGCTCACAGTCCGATGCCTCTCTGTTCCGTACACACGAGATCAGGTGAAGCGACTAGCAGTACAGCCGGAGAACTACACGGATCATCGTGGACAACACCCCCGTTCGCCAAATCAACGCTCACATATTTGCCGAAAAGAAATACAGGGAATTCAGGAGTGGGCACGAACAAGGGGCGGCCGCACCGCGACCGCCCCTCGGAGAAACTCGGCTCAGAAGTTGATCATGTGCCCGGCCAGGCCGTGGATCGCTTCCTGCACCGCTTCGCTGAGCGTCGGGTGGGTGTGCACATTGCGCGCCACCTCGTTGACGGTGAGATCCCACTTCTGCGCCAGCGTCAGCTCGGGCAGCAGTTCGGAGGCGTCCGGGCCGATCAGATGTCCACCGAGGAGTTCGCCGTGGGTACCGTCGGCGATCAGCTTCACGAAACCGGTCGGGTCGCCCAAGCCGTGCGCCTTGCCGTTGGCCATGAACGGGAAGGTCGCGACCTGCACGTCGTACCCCTCGTCACGGGCCTGCTGCTCGGTGAGACCGAAGCTGGCCACCTGCGGCTGGCAGAAGGTGGCGCGCGGCATCATCCGGTAATCGCCCAGGGTCATGGTCTCGGCGCCGCCGATGGTCTCGGCCGCGACCACACCCTGCGCCTCGGCCACGTGGGCCAACTGCAGCTTGGCGGTGACGTCACCGATCGCGTAGATGTGGGGCACGTTCGTGCGCATGTAGTCATCGATCTCGATGGCGCCACGGTTGGTGAGCTCGACCCCGGTGGTCTCGAGGCCGTAACCCTGCACCCGGGGTGCGAAACCGACCGCTTGCAGCACCTTGTCGACGGTGACCGTCTCGATCTCACCGGACTTGTTGTCCTTGATCTGGACGGTGACCTTGTTGCCGTCGTCATCGATCGACTGCACGGCCGCACCGGTGGTGATGGTGATGCCGAGCTTCTTGTACTGCTTGGTGATCTCCTTGGAGACGTCGGCGTCCTCGTTGGGTAGCGCGCGGTCGAGGAATTCCACGATCCGCACGTCCACGCCGTAGTTCTTCAGGACGTAGGCGAACTCCATGCCGATCGCGCCCGCGCCGACGATGAGGATCGAGCCGGGCAGTTCGCGGGTGAGGATCTGCTCCTCATAGGTCACGACGTTGTCGGAGAGCTGGGTGCCGGGCAGCAGCTTGGTGGTGGTGCCGGTGGCGATGATGGCGTTGTCGAACGTGATCGTCTCCGCGCCACCCTTGGTGAGGGCGACATCGAGGGAGTTCGGGCCGGTGAAGGTGCCCAGACCGTCGAACTCGTCGATCTTGTTCTTCTTCATCAGGAAGTGCACGCCCTTGACGCGCCCGTCGGCCACCTTGCGGCTGCGGTCGTAGGCGGCCCCGAAGTCGAAGCTGACCTCACCGGAGATGCCGAAAGTCTTGGCCTCCTTGTGGAAGATATGGGCCAGCTCGGCGTTGCGCAGCAGTGCCTTGGACGGGATGCAGCCCACGTTCAGGCACACGCCACCCCAGTATTTCTGCTCGACAATCGCTGTTCGCAGGCCGAGTTGAGCGGCACGGATCGCGGCGACATATCCGCCGGGACCAGCGCCGAGAACGACGACATCGTAGTGGGAAGTCACGGCTTCGAGCCTAACTCTGTTTCGTGGAGTTCACCCACCCGTCCCCCACATCGGTGAGGTCACGCCACGGCTCGCTTCGCACGGACGTCCATCGACCGAGCGGTATCCTGGTGCGGTGACCCAGCCGGCCCCGGACGCAACCGGAATCGGCAGCCGGCTCGACGGCACGGTGTCCACCCACCTCGTTCGGTTGCTCCTGGCGGCCGCCCGGCAGGCGGGTGTGGCGGCCGGCGAACTGGCGCGCGTCCCGGGCACCGAAGCGCAGGTGCTGCGGGGTGAGCTGAACCGGATCCCGATGACTTCGCTGCTGCGGTTGTGGGAGCTGATCGCGCACACGCGACCGGGCGCGGGTGCCGCGGTGGCGGCGGCCGCACCGCTGGGCACCCTGAGCACCTGGGACTACCTGGTGACCACCGGTGCGACCCTGACCGATTCGCTGCGGGCCGCCCAGCCCTATCACCGCCTGATCACCGCCGCGGCCGAAGGCTTCGACCTGTCCGGCGACGGCGATCTCACGATCGGCTACCGCACCACCGCCGGCGACCCGGCCGTGGCCGCGGCCGTCAACGAGTACGTACTGGCCTACTACCTGCGCCGCGCCCGTGAAGCCACCGGCCGCCCGATCACCCCCGTCCGGGTGAGTTTCGGCCACCCGGCACCGGACAACCATCGCGACCTGATCACCGTCTTCGGTACCGCCGACATCGAATTCGACGCCGAGTCCGACTCGATCACCTTCCACGCCGACGACGCCACCACCCCGCTCCCGCGCGCCGACCCGATGCTGGCCGAGTTGCTGCGCAGCCACGCCGACCTCGTCCTGGCTTCCTCGCGCACCGTCGCCGACCCACTCGAACCCTTCCGCATCGCCCTGGCCACCGCGCTCGACGCGGCCGACCCGGCGCTGCCCCGGGTGGCCGCCGCGCTCGCGATGAGCCCGCGCACCCTGCAACGCCACCTGGCCGAACACGGCACCACCTGGCGCGACGAACTGGACTCGTTGCGCCAGGAACGCGCGAAAGCCCTACAGGCCCAGGGGTTCACCCAGCGGGCCGTCGCCGATCTTCTGGCCTTCACCGACGACCGCGCGCTGCGAAAAGCCCTCCACCGCTGGGCCGCTCCGTCCGCCGGCTGAAGGCCCGTCGGTCTGCACCACCGGGTTTCGATCTCGCCGCCGCGTTCCGACCGTTCTCGGCGCGTCAGGACCGGTCCGTGGCGTGCGCGGACCTGGGCGGGGCCGAGCGCGCGCCATAACGTGGTCATCACTCCATGAACACCGTTCGACCTCGGAAGAAGGCCCGTCATGACCACCGTCGCGCTGCCCACCCACACCCGTGAGATCCACCTTGCCGCCCGGCCGAACGGCGCTCCGGTGGCCACCGACTTCGCCTTGGTGGAGCGGGAACTGCCCGAACTCACCGACGGCCAGATCCTGGTTCGCAACACCTGGATGTCGGTGGATCCGTACATGCGGGGCCGGATGGACGACAAGCCCTCCTACATTCCGCCGTTCGAACTCGGCGCCGCATTGGAGGGGTCGGCGCTGGGCGAGGTGATCGCCTCGCGGTCGGCCGATATCGCGGTCGGCACCACGGTCTCGCATTTCGCGGGCTGGCGCGAACACGCGGTGCTCGACGCCGCGACCGCCACCCCGGTCGACCTGGAACTGGCTGCCCCACAGCACTACCTGGGCGCCCTGGGCACCACCGGTCTCACCGCGTACGCCGCGCTCACCGAGGTGGCCCGGGTCGAACCCGGTGACACCGTGTTCGTCTCGGCCGCCGCCGGGGCGGTGGGCAGCGTCGCGGGCCAGCTCGCGAAAGCGCTCGGGGCCAAGCGGGTCATCGGCTCGGCGGGTGGACCGGTGAAGACCCGAAAACTGCTCGAGGAGTTCGGTTTCGACGCGGCCATCGATTACCGCGCGGGCGATCTGGCCGGTCAGCTCACCGCGGCGGCACCCGACGGTGTCGACGTGTACCTCGACAACGTCGGCGGCGAACACCTGAAGGTGGCGATCGAAGCACTCAACCAGCACGGACGGATCGCACTGGTGGGCGCCATCAGCGGCTACAACGGCACCACCTCCGAGCACACCCCCGACCTCTACCTGGCCACAACCAAGGAGGCCACCCTCCGCGGCATGCTGGTGACCAGCCACCTCCCCCGCTTCGCCGAATACATCCCCAAAGCCGCCGCCTGGATCGCCGACGGCACCCTACGCACCACCGAAACCGTCTACGAATCCCTCGACCAAGCCCCCGCCGCCTTCCTCGGCGTCCTCACCGGCGCCAACACCGGCAAAATGCTCGTCCGCCTCCCCTGAAACACCGCACATCAAGATCAGGCTCTGGGGCCGTCCAGGTTCAGCCGCGCCAGACCTGGGCGGCGGCGCGGGCGAAGTTGGCGCCGAAGATGGCGGCTCGTTCGGTGGGGGTGAAGCCGCGGTCGGTGAGGTGGGTGTCGAGGCCGGGAATGTCGGAATCGCCGAGGAGGTCTTCGGGTGGGGTCCAGTGCAGGGGGCCCCACGCGGTGTACGCCGCGGAGAAGGCGGCGGGGTTCTCGTGGATCTCCGCGTTGAACTGCGGGCCGTCGAACGAGTAGTCCGAGCCCACGCCGATGTGGTCGATACCGACCAGGTCGACGCCGTAGCGGATGTGGTCGGCCATGGCCGCCACCCGCTCGGCGCGGGCCTGGGGTGCGTTGTGGCCGAGGAAGATCCCGACGCCGTTGATGCCGATCACACCGCCGGTCGCGGCGCAGGCGCGGGCCTGTTCGTCGGTGATGTTGCGCGGATGCGACCACAGCCCGGCGAAGTTCGAGTGGCTGTAGATCATCGGAACGTCGGTGTGGGTGGCCAGGTCCAGGCCGGTGCGGCGTGAGCAGTGCGAACCGTCGACGAACATGCCGACCTCGTTGAGCTTGCGCACCAAGTCTTTTCCGTACGCGGTGAGCCCGGTGTCGACGGTGTCCAGACAGCCGCAACCCGCCGCGTTGGCGTGGTTGTAGGTGGGCAGCAGCGAGCGCACGCCCAGGTCGTAGAACAGTTCGACATTGTCGAGATCGCCTTCGAGCGGGGCGGAGTCCTCGAGGTCGAAGGCCACCGAGATCACCTCGGGTGCGCCGATATCGCTCGCCACGTCGACCAGCCGGAAACGCGGATCCGCCGCCGCCTGGTCACGGAAGGAGTGCAGCAAGGCGAGCGAGTCGGCACGTGTCTCCCCCGAGTACCCGACGTTCACCGACACATACGACCCGAGCGGGTAGCGCGCCAGCTCCGCGATGCGTGCGGTGGGCCGCAACGGCAGACAGCAGTGCTGTTCCCAGAGAAATGGCCGCACGGTTACCTCCGGTTCGGGATCGGTCACGTCAACCCTACTTTTCGCAACCGGGCCGGAACCGTAGCGAGGTTAACGCGATGCCGGATTCGCTCGATTATCAAGTACTGCATCTTCGGCTCTAAGGCGGTGCGACATGCGTCGCGTCCTTGTACTTCTCGCCTCCCTCCTGGTCTGCGTCGGCCTGTCGACGCTGCCCGCTGCCGCTACCCCGTCCTATTGCGGCCTGGTCTGGGGCTCGGTGGAAAAATCGTCCGCGGACAACACGCGGGGCACGGTGTCCGACGTGCGCGCGGGCAGGCACCAGTGCTTCGATCGGCTCGTCGTCGACATCGCCGGTCCGGTCACCGGATACTGGGTCGCCTACACCGACCGGGTCACCCAGGACGGCTCCGGCGCCCCCGTCCCGCTGCGCGGCGGAGCGTTCCTGCGCGTGACGGTCAACGCGCCCGCCTACGACCACGCGGGCAACAGCACCTACAACCCGGCCCAGCGCACCGAACTCGTCGACGTCACCGGCTATCAGACCTTCCGGCAAGCCGCCTGGGCCGGTTCGTTCGAAGGGCAGTCCGGTCTCGGCCTGGGCGTGCGCGCCCGCCTGCCGTTCCGGGTGTTCACTCTCGACGGGCCGGGAACCGGCTCGCGGGTGGTCGTCGACGTCGCGCACTACTGGTGACCCGGATCGGTATTCATCCCCACATCGGGCAACAATGTGGGGATGAGCGGCGTTGAGCAGAAAGTGACCGATCCCTATCTCTGGCTCGAAGACGTAACCGACGAGGGCGCGCTGGACTGGGCGCGCGCCCGCAACGAGGTGGTGGGGCGGCGGTTCACCGAGACCGACCGGTTCGCCGAATTGGAGCGTCGCATCCTCGCGATGCTCGACGACGACACCAAGATCGCCTTCCCCGGCCGGCGCGGACCCTGGCTCTACAACTTCTGGCGCGACGCCCAGCACCCGCGCGGGCTCTGGCGGCGCACGACCTTCGACTCATACGCCACCGACGAACCCGAGTGGGACGTGCTGATCGACGTCGACGCGCTGGCCGAGGCCGACGGGGAGAACTGGGTGTGGGCGGGCGCCACCGTGCTGCGGCCCTCGCAGGAGCGCGCGTTCATCCGGCTCTCACGCGGCGGTGCCGACGCGAAGGTGCAGCGCGAATTCGACCTGACCACCAGGGAATTCATCGCACCCGAAGACGGTGGCTTCTACCTGCCGGAAGCCAAGTCGCAACTGTCCTGGATCGATGTCGACACCGTGTATGTGGGCACGGACTTCGGGCCGGGGTCGCTCACCGACTCCGGGTACCCCCGGGTGGCCAAGCGCTGGCGGCGTGGCACCGCGCTCGCCGAGGCCGAGACGGTGTTCGAGGGCAAGCCCGGCGATGTGTCGATCAGCGTCGGTTACGACCGGCATCCCGGTTATGAACGCCACTTCGCGGGGCGAGCGACGGACTTCTTCAACGAGGAGGTCCACCTGCTCGATGCCGAGGGCACGTGGCAGTTGCTCGACACCCCCACCGACGCCGATGTCAGCTGGTACCGCGACTGGCTGCTGGTACGGCCGAAGACCGCGTGGACCGTCGGCGCCGACACCTACGCGCCCGGCAGCCTGCTGGTGACCGACCTGCCCGGGTTCCTCTCCGGTGCGCGTGAGTTCGAGGTCCTGTTCACCCCCGATGCGCACACCTCACTGGACGGCTGGGGATGGACCGAGAACCACCTGATCCTGAGCACGCTGCGCGACGTGCAGACCGGTCTGCGCGTGCTCACACCCGGCCCGGACGGCTGGTCAGACAGCGAACTCACCGATTCACCGGCCATGTCGTCCACCTCGGTGACCAATCTCGACCCGCTGGAAGGTGGTGACGAGTTCATGCTCACCACCACCGGGTTCACCACGCCGACCACGCTGCTCAGCAGCGCGATCGGCACCTCCGCCACGGTTCTGAAGCAGGCCCCCGCCTACTACGACGCCACCGGCATCGACACCGAGCAGTTCTTCGCCACCTCCGACGACGGCACCGCCGTGCCCTACTTCGTGATCCGCCATCGTGACCGCCGTGGCACGCCGGGCCCGACGATCATGAACGGCTACGGTGGCTTCGAGATCTCCAAGACCCCCGGGTACATGGGCGGGGCGGGGATGGCCTGGCTCGAACGTGGCGGCACCTACGTGGTGACCAATATTCGTGGCGGCGGTGAGTACGGGCCGCAATGGCACACGGCGGCACTGAAGGAACACCGCCACCGCGCCTTCGAGGACTTCGCCGCCATCGCCCGCGACCTGGTGACGCGCGGTGTCACCACACCGGAGCAGCTCGGCGCGGTCGGCGGCAGCAACGGTGGTCTGCTGATGGGCGTGATGCTCACCCGCTACCCGGAACTGTTCGGCGCCATCGTCTGCCAGGTGCCACTGCTGGACATGCGGCGCTATCACCTGCTGCTCGCCGGTGCCTCCTGGATCGCCGAATACGGTGACCCGGACAAGCCGGAGGAATGGGCCTACCTCAGCGAGTACTCGCCGTACCAGAACACCGACCCCGACCGGCCGTACCCGCCGATCCTGCTGGCCACCTCCACCCGCGACGACCGGGTGCACCCCGGCCACGCGCGAAAGATGGCGGCACTGCTGGAATCTCAGGACCGCACCGTCTGGTACTACGAGAACATCGAGGGCGGACACGGCGGCGCGGCCGACAACAAGCAGTCGGCGTACCTGGCGGCGCTGGTCTACGAGTTCTTCACCCAGATGCTGTTCGAAGAGCCGCGCACCGCCTGATCAGCGGTCCCGCAACCACTTCTCCACCGTGTCGACGGTGGAGACCGGGTTGGTGATCCAGCCGTTGTGTCCCAACGGCTCCGGCTGGAACCACCGGGTGATCTGCGCGGCGGGCAGTTTGCTCAGCAGGTGGTCGGCGGCGGTCTGGGGAGCCAGGTCGTCGTCGGCCATCGTGATCGACAGCACGGGGAACTTCAGCCGTGACATGCGTTCCTCGTAGTCGATGTCGGCGCCCACGGGCACGAAGCGGCCGGTGCGGGCCAACCGCGCCCAGTCCGACATCAGCACCTTCGACTGCCGGCCGTAGGCGCGTTTGCCGAGCAGGTCACCGGGCCAGAAGCCGGCCAGGTTCGAGGCCACCGCCACCGCCGCCGTGCCGACCAGCATGCCCGGGGCGAGCACGCCGCGATAACCGCGGAAATAGGGCGTGCCCGAGGCGATCAGGATCAGCCCGGCCAGGCGACCGCGCACCCGGGCCGCGTACATCGTGGCGAGCTGGCCGCCCATGCTGTGCCCCAACAGGTACGGCGTGCTGCTGGGAAACCGGTCGCGCACCACCTGGAGCATCGCCGGGAAGTCCACCGACGCCAATTCGTGGTAGCCGTAGGTGCTTTCACCGCCGGGGCGGTGGGTGCTCTCGCCCTGACCGCGTAATTCGCCGATGGCCACGTCGAATCCGCGCGCGGCCAGCTGCTGGGCGAAGTACTCGTAGAACTCCCCCGGGACCGCGAGGCCGGGCACGATCACCACCACCGGGCGTGGATTGTCCGGGGTCACCGGATGCCGATGCGGGCCGCGCGCGGGGATCAGCCGCACCGGCAGTGTCGTACCGTCGGGCACCTGGATCGGGACGGTCTCGACCCGGGGCATCAGGCCCCTACCGCGCCCAGGATCACCCGGGTCAGCACCTGGATCACGTCGTCGAGCGGTGGCCGCGGGTCGGCGCCGCTCCAGCCGTCGACCACGTAGTTCACCGCGCCGATGATCGCGAGCACCCGCAGTTCGTAGTCGCCGGAGGGGATCTCGCCGTGCATGGCCGCGTCCTCGGCGGCGCCGGCCAGCAGCGCACCCCACACCCGGCGTAGCTCGAGGCGGAACTTCTCCACCTTGGGTCCGGCGCCCACGACCTCGACCAGGGCCACCCGGGCTCGGCGCGGATCGGAGCCGATCGTCTCCACGTAGGCGCGGACCGCGGCATCGATCTGCTCCACGGCGGGGGCGTCGGTCTTGGCTTCCAGGGCTGTCGCGACCGCTTCACGCGATTGCCGGTCGATCTGCTCGTACAACTCGAGTAGCAACGACTCCCGGCCGGTGAACTCCTCGTAGAACTGCCGAGAAGACAACCCGGCGTCCTTACAGATGGCACCGACCGAACTGTTGGCGTACCCGTCGCGCGCGAAGACCGTCAGGCCTGACTCCAGAAAACGCGCACGCCGCTGGCGTTGCCGGTCCTCTACGGGCTGCCCGGCATACATTCGTCCCGTATTCGCATCCTGTGACATTGGCGCTGACAATACCGAAGGGCCCGATCCCCTCGTCATGGATCGGGCCCAACGGCCGCCCCACCGGCTTACCGCGCGTTAGCCGGAAGTTGGCTGAAGTCTGCTCAGTTGCCGGAGGCCTGGGCCGAACCGGAGCTCGCCGAGGTGGAGAGCAGGCTCATCAGCAACGCGAGGATGCCGCCGTCGCCACTGCTGCCGCTGCTGTTTTCGGTGATGTTGTAAAGCATGATGCACTCCAAATTGCTGCTCGTGACGTTGCCGTCACCGGCTATTTGCCGTCTCGGACGATACCGAAGCCGAATGTGAACATGGAGTGTTTTAAAGGAATTTCTGGAACTTTATTTGTCAACCGTCACAAGCCCCGCCGGCCACGGCCGCACCGAAAGATCCGACCACAGCCGGAGGGCGGACGACTTATCGGTGCCTATGCTGAGCGTGACCGTAAGTCACGCGAACCGGAGGCACCGTTGCCGAACAACCTCGAAGCCAGTATCGACATCGCCGCATCGCCGGAAAAAGTGTGGTCGATCATCGCCGACCTGAACCGGATGTCGGAGTTCAGCCCGACGACCGTGAAGATGGTCGCACTGGGCGGGATTCGCGAGGGCGCGCGCACCGTCAACCTCAACAAGGACGGCTGGAGGATCTGGCCGACCACCTCCCGCATCGTGCGCCTGGTACCCAACACCGCGCTGGCGTTCCGGATGAACGAGAACCGCACCGTGTGGAGCTACGAGCTCGCACCGACCGCCGCGGGCACCCGCGTGGTCGAACGCCGCACCCTCGGCCCCAAGGGCCTGCCCGGCTGGATGGGCCCGGTGGTCAAGGTCTCCGGCGGCGAGCAGAAGTTCGAAGCCGACCTGGTGGCCGGCATGCACGAAACGCTGCGCAAGATCAAAGCGGCCGCGGAGAGCTGAGCCCGCCGGATCCGGGCGAGCCCGATCGGCGATCAGGTCGAGCCGATGAAATCGCGCAGGACCGAGACGAATTCATCGGCCTGCTCCACCTGCGGTGAGTGCCCCGCGTGTTCGACCAGGTGGGTGCGGGCACCGGCCGCGGCGAAACGTTCGAGGGTGGCGGTGGCGTCGTAGAGGTGGTCGTGGCGGCCGTGCACCGCCAGCACCGGCACATCCAGGGCCGCGGCGCGGGCGTCGAGCGGGTCGGCGGCGAAGGCGTCACCCCGCGCACCGACGGCGTAGACCAGCCCGGCGGGGACGGCCGCGCGGAAATCGCGCACCATCGCCTCGGCCAGGCCCGGCGCGGACTCATAGCGGAAGCGCGGCGCGAACACGGTGCGATGAGCCAGCCGGATCACCACACCCGGCGCCCAGCGCTGCACCAGGCGCACCGTCCAGGGCCGCACCACCCACCGCGCGAATCCCGGAATACTCGCGGCCGCGTAGTCGGGCGCCTGGCCCACCACCACCACGCGGGCCACCCGGCGTGAGATCGCCGCCAGCTCCAGCGCGATCTCGGCGCCGAACGAGTGACCGACCACCGTCACCTCGGACAGGTCGAGCTCGCCGAGCAGAACCACGAGCGGCGCGGCCCGGGCGGCCGCGGCGAAGTCGCCGGTCTCGGCGCCGTGTTCGCGCACGTCCACCCGGATCACACGTGAGTCGCCCGACATTCGTTCGGCGACAGCGGCGAACCAATCGACCGAGCCGGGAATGCCGTGCACGAACACGATCGGCGGGGCGCCACGGGGACCTTCGTCGACGAAGAGCACACCCGCCAGGGTATCGGTGAACCACACCATTACTGTGTCGATGTTGTGTCCAGGCCGGTCGGAACCAGGATTCGCCGTTGTCCGATCCTGGACTGCAGTGGCAATATCGGCTCGGTTCGCATACGCTTCGCCGCGGATGAAAACGCCTCTTGGAGGGACGATTGATCACTCCGAACAGGCCGGAGGACGCAGCCGGAGCACGGCATCCGGTGCCGTTGACCCAACTGATACACCTGATGGCGGAGTATCAGTACCTCGGCGCGCACCGTGACACCTTTCTCGCCACCCCCGCCGACGACACCTTCGTGCGCGGCTGCGGCATCGTCGCAGGCAGCGTCGCCGTCATCGGGGTGATCTGCGCCGCCGTCGGCGCCTGGCCCGGCGCGGTCGCGCTGCTCAGCATCGCGGCGGTACCCGTGCTGCTCGCCGTGCGCCGTGGCCTGATCAACCGGCGCAACCGCGCCGCCCGCATCGACCTGTTCGAACACGGGATCACCGTCTACCGATCGGGCCAGCGCGTCGCCGGATTCCGCTGGGACAGCACCGAAGTCCGGCAGCAGACGATCCCCTTCCACGACACCGTCCCGGTCACCTACCGACTGGAACTGTCGACCCCCGGCAGCGCCGAAACCACCATCGACGAAGAAGGTTTCGCCCGCGCCCGCGAATGGGCGCGCGCCATCCAATCCGCGATCACCGCCATCCGCCTGCCCGCCGCCGCGGCCGCCATCGACAACGGCGAAACCGTCGCCTTCGGCACCGTCACCCTGTCGCTGGACGCCCTCACCTTCCGGGACCAGACCTACGCCTGGGAAGACATCCAGCTCATCGACGCCCGCAGCGGCCACATCCGCATCAAGGTCGCCGGCATGTGGCTGTCACTGGCCCCCGTCAGCACCATCCCCAACTTCTACGTCTTCAACGAACTGGCAGAACGGTTGCGCTTGACCCCGGTCGGCTAGGCCCACCACGGCGATTCAGGCATCGGAGCCGCCAGGCCCGCGGGCACCAGTCGGTGTCGAGCGGCTCAGCTCGGACCCGGACATGCCGAAGGCCGGCCCACCGTGTGGTGGGCCGGCCTTCGTGACTTGCGGTGGCGCAGCTGGTCCCTAGGGGATCAGAAGTCCATGCCGCCCATGCCACCGGTCGGGTCGCCCGCGGGGGCGGCCTTCTCCGGCTTGTCGGCGACGACTGCCTCGGTGGTGAGGAACAGGGCCGCGATGGAGGCCGCGTTCTGCAGCGCCGAGCGGGTGACCTTGACCGGGTCGGCAACGCCGGCGGCCAGCAGGTCCTCGTACTCGCCGGAGTCGGCGTTCAGGCCCGAACCCGCAGGCAGGTTGGAGACCTTCTCGGCGACCACGCCGGGCTCGAGGCCGGCGTTGAAGGCGATCTGCTTCAGCGGAGCCGACAGCGCGACACGCACGATGTTGGCACCGGTGGCTTCGTCACCGGTCAGCTTCAGGTCGTCCAGGGCGGGCGCCGACTGCAGCAGGGCCACGCCACCACCGGCGACGATGCCCTCTTCGACGGCGGCCTTGGCGTTGCGCACGGCATCTTCGATGCGGTGCTTGCGCTCCTTGAGCTCGACCTCGGTGGCGGCACCGGCCTTGATCACCGCGACACCGCCGGCCAGCTTGGCCAGACGCTCCTGCAGCTTCTCACGGTCGTAGTCCGAGTCCGAGTTCTCGATCTCGGAACGGATCTGCGCCACGCGGCCCTTGATGGCCTCCGCGTCGCCCGAGCCCTCGACGATGGTGGTCTCGTCCTTGGTGACGACCACCTTGCGGGCCTGGCCGAGCAGCTCGATGCCTGCGGTCTCCAGGGAGAGGCCGACCTCTTCGCTGACGACCTCGCCACCGGTGAGGATGGCGATGTCGGCGAGCTGCGCCTTGCGACGGTCACCGAAGCCGGGCGCCTTGACGGCGACGGACTTGAAGGTGCCGCGGATCTTGTTCACGACCAGGGTCGACAGGGCTTCGCCCTCGACGTCCTCGGCGATGATCAGCAGCGGCTTGCCGGCCTGGATGACCTTCTCCAGCAGCGGCAGCAGGTCCTTCACGGTCGAGATCTTCGACGACACCAGCAGGATGTAGGGGTCCTCGAGGACCGCTTCCTGACGCTCGGGGTCGGTGACGAAGTAACCGGAGATGTAGCCCTTGTCGAAGCGCATACCCTCGGTGAGTTCCAGCGACAGCCCGAAGGTCTGCGCCTCCTCGACGGTGATGACGCCTTCCTTGCCGACCTTGTCCATCGCCTCGGCGATGAGCTGGCCGATGGCCGGGTCACCAGCGGAGATACCCGCGGTGGCGGCGATCTGCTCCTTGGTGTCGATCTCCTTGGCGGAGTCGAGCAGGCGAGCGGTGACGGCCTCGACGGCCTTCTCGATGCCGCGCTTGAGACCCAGCGGGTTCGCGCCGGCCGCGACGTTGCGCAGACCTTCACGAACGAGCGCCTGGGCGAGGACCGTAGCGGTGGTCGTACCGTCGCCGGCGACGTCGTCGGTCTTCTTGGCGACTTCCTTGACCAGCTCGGCGCCGATCTTCTCGTACGGGTCCTCGAGGTCGATCTCCTTGGCGATGGAAACACCATCGTTGGTGATCGTGGGGGCGCCCCACTTCTTCTCGAGCACGACGTTGCGACCCTTCGGGCCCAGCGTCACCTTGACAGCGTCGGCGAGGGCGTTCAGACCCCGCTCGAGACCGCGACGGGCCTCTTCGTCGTACGCAATTGTCTTGGCCATTGCGTTGAGATCCTCCACATGTCTATGGCTGACACACGAGACGACCACAGGTTGGATCGCCCCAAAGTACGCTGGCCAGGTGCGGTGCCCGCGACGGACGACCGAGGGTGTCGATGGAACCCGATCTCACCGTCCCGACCTGGCACTCAACTGATGTGAGTGCCAAGCCCATTTTTAGCACTCGGCTGACGAGAGTGCAAGGTCGCGCCCGGCACCGGCGGACCGCGCCGGGCGCGACCGGGCGCTCAGGACTCGCCCTCGGCGGCGGCCCGGAACTGATTCAGCAACTCGACGAGTTCGGCCTCTACCACAGCCTTGTCCAGACCGAGGTCGCTGAGCACACCCGTGCCGTTCTCCTGCTCGAGCAGCGCGAGCAGGATGTGTTCGGTGCCGATGTAGTTGTGGCCGAGGCGAAGAGCCTCGCGAAAGGTGAGTTCGAGGACCTTCTTGGTGTCGGCGCCGAACGGGATGAGCGCGGGTACCTCACCGTCGGCGGCCGGCAGCGCGGCCGTCGCCGCCGCACGCACCTGCTCCAACGTGACACCTCTGGCGACGATCTCACGGGCTGCCAGCCCCTCGGACTGCCCGGCCAATCCGAGGATCAGATGCCCGAGCGCGATCTGACCGTTGCCCGCGGCGCGGGCCGATTCCTGGGAATCCATGACCACCTGTCGCGCCCGGTCGGTGAACTTGGCGAACCCGGCCTGCGGGTCCATGGCCGCGGCATCGCCGGGCTGCTTGGGGACGAACCGCTTCTGCGCGGCCTGCTTGGTGACGCCCATGTTGGCGCCGATCTCGGTCCAGGAGGCGCCGGAGCGGCGGGCCTGGTCGACGAAGTGGCCGATGAGATGGTCGGCCACCTCGCTCATGTGACCCCCGACGACGACGGCATCGGAAAGCTGCTCGAGGACATTGTCGGGGCGGGCCTTCTTGATTCCCTCGATCAGGTCGTCGAGGCGGATATTGGAGTTGCTCATGTCGTCAACTCTAGGTTGACGATCCCACCTCGTCAACCATAAGTTGACGACATGTGCGCCAGGCGATGGCAGAGTGGGCACGTGGGGAGAACTGAACGCGCCGGCCGTTGGGCACTGCGCACCGTGGGGATCATCGTGACGTTGGCCTGCCTGGTCGCGGCCGGTCGTTTCCTGTTGCCGCAACCCGGCCTCCATGACCAGCCCGGTTCCGCCGAGCGGCAATTGGCCTTCCTGCGCGCAGCGCTCGACGCCGGAGCCGATACCGCCGCGCAACAACAGTTCCCGGAAGGCCACCTCTTCCTGAACGCCCTCTACGGGCTGTCCTGGATACAGGCCGCCCACACCGACCCCAGCCTGCGCGACGACGCACTGCGCGAATCCCGTTGGGCGCTGGCACGAATGGAATCCGCGGAGGGTCGATCGGTTTTCAGCGAACGGTTGCAGCCCGCGTACGGGGTGTTCTGGGCGGGCTGGACCAACTGGTTACAGGGCGCCATCATCTCGCTCGACCCGTCCGACCACGGTGAGGTGCAGCGGTTTTCCGCACACAGCGCAGAGCTGGCCAAGGCGTTCACCGCCGCCGAGTCACCGTTCCTCCCGGCGTACCCGGGGCAGGCATGGCCGGTCGACTCCACGGTCGCGATCGCCTCGCTCCGCCTACACGACAAGCTGGTCGGCGCGCGGCACACGGCGGTGATCGACCGCTGGCTCACCGAGGCACAACAACGCCTCGACCCGCGCACCGGCCTGCTCCCACACCAGGTCTCCCCCGCCGACGGCTCCCTCTCGACCGGAACGAGGGCGACCTCGCAGGCCGTGATCCACCGCTTCCTCCCTGAGATCGACCCGGCCTTCGCACGCGGTCAGTACGCGCGCTACCGCGACCAGTTCCTCGACTACCCAGGCGGTTTCGGTCCGGCGGTGCGCGAGTACCCGCCCGGCGTCGCGGGCAGTGGTGATGTGGATTCCGGACCGCTGATCGCCGGGATCAGCCTGTCCGCCACCGTGGTCACCCAGGGTGCGGCCCGCGTCAACGGAGACCGCGCGCTGGCCGCTGCCCTCGGTTCCGCAGGTGAACTCCTCGGGCTGCCGCTGGACTTGCCGAACTCCAAACGGTACGCGTTGGGCTCGATCCCGATCGGGGACGCGTTCGTGGTGTGGTCGTCGACAGCCCGTTCACTGACCGAGCCCACGGTGCCGGTCGAACAGGATCTGCGCTGGTGGTGGCGGCTTCCGTGGCTGGGTGCGCTCCTCCTGATCGCGATCACGCCCTGGGCGTGGACGTTGACCCGCCTCGCCAGAAGACGCATCAGCCGCCCCCACCCGCTGCCGATCGCGGAGGCCGGTCTGTGCGCAGACGAGCGAGGCGCCTCGAGAGTCACGTAGGTGCGCCGAGGCCCGATTGCACGAATACGCCGCCGTGCGCCAAGCCGACGCCGGTCGGTTGCGCATCGGGCGGCCCCGCGCGAACTATCGCAGGCCCAGCGCCATCCCCGCCCCACGCACGATCATCTCCTTCACCAGCGCCCCGGCTCGGCCCCGGATGACGCGCTCGGCCGGGGTGTCGTCCGCCTCGAGGAACTGGATGACGGCATCCCGGCGGCCGAGGCTGATGCACTGCAGGTGGTAGCGGAAGCGCAACGGTTCCGGTTCCGTCGCACGGGCACGCGCGACGATCGCCCGGGCGACATATCCACCGGTCGGCAGGGCCGTAGCGCAAGCCATGCGCAGGGGGCGCTCGCCAGGGCCCGCGACCAGCGCGGCATCGCCTGCGGCGTAGATATCGGGGTGGGAGACCGAGCGGAGGGTGGCGTCGGTACGGATGCGGCCGTGTGCGTCGACGTCCAGTCCGGCACGGCGGGCCAGGTCGGGGACGGTGAAGCCGGCGGTCCAGACGACGGTATCGGCCGGTACCACCGTGTCGTCGGCGAGGCGGACACCTGCGGGCAGTACTTCGACGACCTTCGCGTCCGAGCGGATCGTGACACCCAGGCGGGTCAGGCTCGCGTCGATGTGCGCGACGGCACGGGCCGACAACCACGCACCGGGCTCCTGCGCACCGAGCAAGGTGACGTGCGAATCAGGCTGCGACTCGGCCAGTTCCGCGGCGAGCTCGATTCCCGTCGAGCCGGCACCGACCACCACCACCGGCCCGGCGGGCAGGGCGTGCACGTCCCCGGGCGTGGCGACGGATCGCGCGTACTCGGCCACCCCGGGCACACCGCGGTCGGCCGCGCTGCCGAGCGCGTAGACGAGAGTGTCGTAGGCGATCGACCGTTCGCCGTCGAGCCGAACACGTTTCGCGGCCGGGTCGAGGTCGCTCACGTGGGCCCGGACGAACTCGATACCCTTGCGTTCGAGCAGTTCCCGCAGTTCCCAGCGCCGGATCGACTGCCCGGCGGCCTGCTGGTGCAGGCGCACACGTTCGACGAACTCGGTGCGTGAATCCACCACGGTGATCGTGGCATCACGCGAAGTCCGGGCGAGGCGGCGGGCCGCGCTGAGTCCCGCGTACCCCGCGCCGAGGACGACGATTCGCTGCTGACCGGTCATGGTGTGGCTCCTCTCGATGTGCCGACACCCTCCAGACCACGCAGCCCTACGTTTCCTGACAGCAGAGATCAGTGATCCGGGTCACCAGCCAACGCATCGACCCCGGCTACTCGTCCGGCTCAATCCCACCAGCCGGCATCGACCAGGCTCGTCCAGGCCACCCACGAGCCGGTATCACTCGGGCTTGCCCGAATCGCCGCCAACCAACACCGCATCCGAGCTCGTCCGGCTCAATCCCCCACCGGCATGGACCGCAACTTGTCCGGGTTGACCACGATGCGCACTGCGGTCACCAGCGCGGCCTCGGTGAGTTCGAAGAACATCACCGAGCTCACCTTCGTACCGTCGGCACGCACCACCAGCGCGGCCTCACCGTTGACCGCTGCGATCGCGAACGTGCTCGCCGGAGTGAGGAACCTGGTCAGGCCGATCAGATAGCGCGCCACCGGTTCGGCGCCGACGACCGGGCGCCGCGCCGCGTTGACCTTCCCACCGCCGTCGGCCGTCGACACCACCGCGTCGGTGAGCAGCGCGCGCAACGCCGACACGTCGCCGGTGGCCGCGGCCAGCAGAAACCGCTCGATCATCGTGCGCGCTTCCTCGGCGGGCACCACGAAGCGGGACTTCGGGGCGCGCACTCGGGTGCTCGCTCGGTGCAGGATCTGCTGGCTGTTGGCCTCGGTGAGGTCGAGCATGGCAGCGATCTCGGCATGGGGGTACCCGAACGCCTCCCGCAGCACGAACACCGCGCGCTCGACCGGGTTCAGCCGTTCCATCGCGGTGAGCAGGGCCAGGGAAACCGATTCGCGCGCCTCGACCGTGTCCAGCGGTCCCAGCTCACCGGTCGGTACGGGCTCGGGCAGCCACGGCCCCACATAGGTTTCGCGGCGGGCGCGAGCCGAGACCAGCTCACTGCGGCACAGGTTCACCGTGACGGTGGTGAGCCAGGCTTCCGGGTTGACGATCTCGTTCCGGTCGGCGCCTGCCCAGCGCAGGTAGGTCTCCTGCACCACGTCCTCGGCGTCGCTCGCGGCACCGAACATGCGGTAGGCCAAGGCGAACAACCTGGGCCGATGCCGCGAGAACTCCGTGAAGCCGTCGGATCCCATCCCGTGTACCAGCGCGGCGGAGCTAGTCGTTGCGCGGGCGACGCAGGCGCAGCCGGGCGGAACCACGGATGGCCGGCATCCGTCGCTGTGCCCGGCGCTGCGCACGTCGTTCGGCGGGCTTGTGCTGCCAGGTCTCGGGGCGCGCGGCCACCCAGCGCGCCGAACGCCAGGCGAAGGGGATGTGCCCCAGGTACAGGGCCACCAGGACGAGCAGCAGCACGATCGGGTAGGTCACCAGCAGTGCGGCGGCCACGGCCACCAGCACCAGCAGCCCGGCGGCCGCCTGCGGCGCCACCGACACCGACTTCATGGCCAGGGTGGGGATGGTGCTCACACACAGCAACGCGGCGAAGGTGGTCCACACGGCGACGAAGGCGAAGCTGTCCCACCAGCCGTCACCGAACTGCACCTGCAGCGCGATCGGCACCAGCGCGATCAGCGCGCCCGCCGGTGCGGGTACACCGACGAAGTATTCGCGCGCCCAGTTCGGGCGGGAGTCGTCGTCGAGCAGGGTGTTGAACCGGGCCAGGCGCAGCACCAGGCTCACCGCGTAGAGCAGTGCGACGATCCAGCCCGCGCTGTAACCGTCGAGCAACGTCACGTACAGGACCAGCGCGGGCGCGACGCCGAAGGAGATGGCGTCGGACAGCGAGTCCAGTTCCGCGCCCATCCGGCTGGTCGCGTCGAGCATCCGGGCCAGGCGGCCGTCCAGGGTGTCGAGCACGGCGGCGGCGCCGACCATGGCCAGCGAGATGCCGAGTTCGCCGTCGAGGCCGAACTTCACCGCCGACAGACCCGAGCACAGCGCGAGGATGGTGACGATGCTCGGTAGCAAACGCACCGAGCGGGGGCGCTTACGCCGAGCGGAGTGCGCCTGCTCGATCATCCCAGCACAGCCAGCACGGTTTCGGCTCCGATGGTGCGCTGACCGGGCGCGACCAGCAACTCGGTGCCGACCGGGAAATACGTGTCGACGCGGGAACCGAACCGGATGAGCCCGTAGGTGTCACCGATGGTGAGCAGATCACCGGTGCGGGCCTCGCAGACGATGCGCCGGGCCAGCAGGCCGGCGATCTGCACCACGACGACCTGCTTGCCGTCGGGGGTGTCGATCAGCATGCTGTTGCGCTCGTTGGCGTCGGAGGCTTCGGGCAGGTCGGCGGAGAGGAACCGGCCCGGCTGATGCAGCACCTCGCGCACGGTGCCCGACACCGGAACACGCTGCACGTGCACGTCGAGCACCGAAAGGAAGATGCTCACGCGCGGCAGCGGCTGCTCGCCCAGGCCGAGTTCGGCGGGCGGTACCGCGGTGTCGACGAGGGCGACCTCGCCGTCGGCGGGCGCGACCACGATGCCCGGCCGGTTCGGCGGCACCCGGTGCGGGTGCCGGAAGAACGCGGCGCAGGCGGCGGCGGCGGTGAGCCCGGCACGGCGCACCCACTTGTTGCGGCCGCCGATGACCGCGAGCGCCAGCGGTGCCGCGACGAACGGCAGACCGGCGGGGTGCAGCGGGGGGACAGCGGCCCGCACCAGGTCGACCACATGGCCGACGCCGGTGGTGTCGGGCGTGCCGGGCGGGGTGGGGCGGCGTGCCACGGGCTTCCTCTTTCGTGTGATGACTACAAGCGATCACACCTTACGGGAAGCCACCGACATGCAGGGCCGCTCAGTGCACCGATCTACCGCCGGTGACCAGCTTCACCAGGTACAACAGGATGCTGGCGCCGACCAGGCAGGTGATGAAGCTGAAGATCCAGCCCGCGCCTTCGACGTCGACGCCGAACAGCTTCAGCACGAAGCCGCCGAGCAGTCCGCCGATGACTCCGACGACGATGTTGAGCAGGATGCCCTGCTGCGCGTCGGTCTTCATGAACTTGCTCGCTATCCAACCGGCGAGACCGCCGATGATGATCCAGCTGATGATCCCGAGTCCGAGCATGTTGTCCTCGTTCCCTCGACGGGTCGGCGAGCAATCGCCTGATGACCAGGATATACCCCGGGCAGCTTGTGACAATCCACACGCGGATGACGTTTTACCCGCTAATATGAGGGGGCCTCATGTCTGCGCGTTCACCTCGGGTCCGCGCAGGGGTCACGGGCGATGAGGGACCGAATTCGATAGGAGACGCACATGGCTGCTCGAATCGCCCAGACGACTGGGGTGGAGCACACCGCGATCCTCGGTTTGGGCGTGTACCGCCCCGCCCGGGTGGTCACCAACGACGAGGTCGCAGGACCGATCGACTCGAGCGACGAGTGGATCCGCACGCGTTCGGGCATCAAGACCCGGCGCTTCGCCTCGGCCGAGGAGACCATCCAGTCGATGAGCGTGGCCGCCGCCCGTGACGCCATGGCCGCCGCCGGCCTGGCGGCCGATCAGGTCGACTGCGTCATCGTCGCCACCTCCACGCATCTGCTGCTCACCCCCGCCGTCGGCCCGCGCATCGCCACCGAACTCGGCACCACCGGCGCGGCCGCCTTCGACATCTCGGCCGGTTGCGCGGGGTTCTGCCACGCGCTGGCGATGGCCTCGGACCTGGTGCGCGCGGGCACGTCGAGCCACGTGCTGGTGATCGGTGTGGAAAGACTCACCGACGCGCTCGACTTCACCGACCGCTCCACGGCGTTCCTGTTCGCCGACGGCGCGGGCGCGGTGATCGTCGGCCCCTCCCCCGAGCAGGGCATCGGCCCCACGGTGTGGGGTTCGGACGGCACTCAGCATCACGCCATCCGCCAGACCAAGGACTGGATGGAGTTCTTCACCGAGATCGAGGAGAAGGGCCTGGACGCGGTGCGGCCCTATCTCACGATGGAGGGCACCGCGGTGTTCCGCTGGGCGGCACATTCGCTGGAGAAGGTGTGCCGCGAGGCGATCGACCGCGCCGGGTTGACCACCGAGGACCTCAACGCGATGATCCCGCACCAGGCCAACGGCCGGATCATCGAGATCATGGCCCGGGTTCTCGGGTTGCCCGAAGATTGCGCGCTGGCCAATGACATCGAGGAAGCCGGCAACACTTCGGCGGCGTCGATCCCGCTGGCCATGGAGGCACTGCTGCGCAAGGGCGAGTCGAAGCCGGGTGACACCGCACTGCTGATCGCCTTCGGCGCCGGACTCTCCTACGCCGCACAGGTTGTCACCCTGCCCGCCTGGAAGTAGACCTCCGGCAAATCTCGCGACGACGGCGGTGACCTGCACCGAAGCAGGTCACCGACCGGTCGGCACGCCGTGTCCACCTTGTCCCACTTGCACCAACTCGGACAGGCTGGCAAACTCCTCGCTACCGACGTCGCTGATCGAAGAGGCTCAGCACCGGCGTTCCCGTCGTCGACCCGAGGTGATCGGCCGTGAAACTGCTCTCGCTCCTGCCCCGCAGGCCCGCCCACGATGTCCCGCTGCTGCCCACCATCGAGGCGGACGACACCTTCGCGTTGCGCAGCGCATTCACCCGCCGCAAACGCGAGGAACGCCTCGAACGCCTGCTCACGCCCAGCGAGCTCGATCTGGTTTTGCACCACCAGCTCTGATCCGCCCCGGCGGGGGGATACTCGACCGGTGAGCACTCCCGCGGTAACCAAACCGGCCATTCTGAGCGTCGACGACGACCCTGGTGTGTCGCGGGCGGTGGTGCGCGATCTGCGCCGCCGCTACGGCGCCGACTACCGGATCCTGCGAGCCGAATCCGGGCCACAGGCCCTCGAAGCACTGCGCGAGATGAAACTGCGTGGCCAGCCGGTCGCGGTGCTGATCGCCGACTTCCGGATGCCCGGCATGGACGGACTCGAATTCCTGGAGCAGGCGATGGACCTGCACCCGTTCGCACGCCGGGTGCTGCTCACCGCCTACGCCGACACCAACGCCGCGATCGACGCGATCAACGTCATCGACCTCGACCACTACCTGCTCAAACCGTGGGACCCACCGCAGGAGAAGCTGTACCCGGTGCTCGACGGTCTGCTCGACACCTGGCGCAGCGCCGAACAGCGCCCGGTGCACGGGACCAAGGTCGTCGGTGATCGCTGGTCGCCGCGCTCCTCGCAGGTGCGAGAGTTCCTGGCACGCAATCAGCTGCCCTATCGCTGGTACCCGGTCGACGAACCCGAGGGCACCCGCCTGCTCGAGGCGGCCGGCGCCGACCCGCACACCTGCCCGGTCGTGATCACCGCCGAGGGCACCGCCCTGATCCAGCCCTCCGACAGCGAACTCGCCGAGAACGTGGGTCTCACCGTCCAACCCAGCGGCGAGTTCTACGACCTGATCGTCGTCGGTGGCGGACCGGCCGGACTCGGCGCCGCGCTGTACGGTGCGTCCGAGGGCCTGCGCACGGTCCTGGTGGAACGGACCGCCACCGGCGGGCAGGCCGGGCAGAGTTCCCGAATCGAGAACTATCTCGGCTTCCCCGACGGGGTCTCGGGCGCGCAACTGGCCGACCGGGCGCGGCGCCAGGCCGCCAAATTCGGTGCCGAGATCATCACCACCCGCGATGTGGTCGGGCTCGAGGTGAACGGTTCGGCGCGCACGGTGCGCTTCGCCGACGGCGGGTCGCTGTGCGCGCACACGGTGCTGATCGCCACCGGCGTGGACTATCGGCGCCTGTCCGCACCGGGCGTGGACGAGTTCACCGGTCGCGGTGTGTATTACGGCTCGGCGATGACCGAGGCGGCCGAGTGTGCCGAGCAGGAGGTCTACATCGTCGGCGGGGCAAACTCGGCCGGGCAGGCCGCGGTGTTCCTGTCGCGCAACGCCCGTCGCGTGCACCTGGTGGTGCGTGGTGACGCGCTGGAGAAGTCGATGTCGCACTATCTGATTCAGCAGATCGCGCAGATACCGAACATCACCGTGCACACCGCGACCGAGGTGGTCGGTGTCGACGGCGACGACCATCTGGAGCGCATCATCCTGCGCGACAACAGCACCGGCGCCGAGGACAAGGTGGCGGCGCAACGACTGTTCCTGTTCATCGGCGCGGCGCCGCAGACGGGCTGGCTCGACGGGGTGGTCCGGCGTGACGCGGCCGGCTACGTGCTGGCCGGACCTGACCTGATGGTCGACGGTGCGCGTCCGCCGGGTTGGGAACTGCCCCGGCCGCCGCATCACCTCGAGACCAGCGTGCCCGGTGTGTTCGTCGCGGGTGACGTGCACGCCGAGTCGGCCAAGCGGGTCGCCTCGGCGGTGGGCGAGGGCGCGATGGCCGTGATGCTCGTACACCGGTATCTGGCCTGAGCGGACGGGAGAAACCATGAGCGACAACGCGATCTGCGATGCCGAGGAACTGCGCACACTGTTCCTGTTCGAGAAGCTCGACGACGAGCAGCTCGCGCAGCTGTGCGCGGTGGGGCGGATCGAGTACGTGGACCCGGGGCCGGTGTATCGCGAAGGCGAACCGGCGACCTGCTTCTACGTGCTGATCGACGGCGAGGTGCGCCTGACCAAACTGTCCGGCGGCATGGAGATCGAGATCAACCGCACCGATCACCGCGGGGTGTACGCCGGGGCCTGGACGGCCTATCTGGGCGACAAGGTGAGCCAGCACTACAACGGCTCGATGTACGTGCTGCGCCGGTCCCGGTTCCTGGTGCTCGCGGCCACCGACTTCGCCGCGATGATGCACGACTGGTTCCCGATGGCGGTGCACCTGCTCGAGGGCGCGTTCTTCGGCGGGCAGAAGTCGAATCAGCGCATCGCCGAACGGGAGCGACTGCTCGCGCTCGGCTCACTCTCGGCCGGGCTCACCCATGAACTGAACAACCCGGCGGCCGCCGCGGTACGCGCCACCGCCGGGCTGCGTGAGCGGGTGGCGGGGATGCGGCACAAGCTCGAGCTGATGGCGCAGGGCGAGTTCTCACCCGAGGCACTGGTCCAGCTGGTGCGATTGCAGGAGCAGGCCGCCGAACAGGTCACCAAGGCCCCCGATCTCACCCCGCTCGAGGCGGCCGATCGCGAGGACGCGCTCGCGGACTGGCTCGAGCAGCAGGGCATCGCCGACGGTTGGGAGCTGGCGCCCAGCTTCGTGCAGGCCGGACTCGACACCGACTGGCTCGAAGGGGTGCACGCCACCCTGCGGGACTGTCAGGAGCAGGTGTTCGAGGGTGCGGTCCGGTGGCTGAACTACACCATCGAAACCGAACTGCTGATGAACGAGATCTTCGACTCGACCACCCGCATCTCCACCCTCGTCGGCGCGGCCAAACAGTATTCGCAGATGGACCGGGCGCCGTATCAGGTCGCCGACCTGCACGAACTGCTCGATTCCACGCTGGTGATGCTCAATCGCAAACTCGGTGACGGCGTGCGGGTGGTCAAGGATTACGACCGTGCCCTGCCCCCGGTGCCCTGCTTCGCCGCCGAACTCAACCAGGTGTGGACCAATCTGATCGACAACGCCGTCTACGCGATGGGCGGCACGGGCACACTCACCGTGCGCACCTTCCGCGACAACGAGAGCGCGACCATCGAGATCGGCGACACCGGCCCCGGCATCGCCCCCGAGACCCGCAGCCGGATCTTCGAGCCGTTCTTCACCACCAAGCCCGTCGGCGACGGCACCGGTCTCGGCCTCGACATCTCGTTCCGGATCGTGGTGAACAAACACCACGGCGACATCCGAGTGGAATCCGAACCCGGCGACACGCGCTTCACCGTCCGCCTGCCGATCGACCCCACCGAACCGTAAAGTCCGGTACATCGATCACCTCGAACCGCCCTGCTCAGCGGCCGCGACCGACAACATTCCCGGCCGCGTCGATCCGGACTGCCCAGCAGTCGCGACCGACACCCTTCCCGACCACGTCGATCCAGACCGCCCAGCAGTCGCGACCAACACCCTTCCCGACCACGTCGATCCAGACCGCCCAGCAGTCGCGACCGACACACGGTTCTCGGCCGCCTTGATCTGGACTGACCAGAGGGTGCGACGAAGGAGTACCCGGCGGGAGGGAAGATCAAGGGAACAGGCCGAGAACCCGCGGCGCCAGCCGCCAAAGTTACGGAGGTCAGTGATGCCGGATGGGATCGAAACCGATGTGCCGCCCAGTGGGCCGGGTTGTGTGGAGTGTGGTGAATCCGACGGTTGGTGGGTGCACCTGCGCCGATGTGCCCAGTGCGGGCATGTGGGGTGTTGTGACAGTTCGCCCGGTCAGCACGCTTCGAAGCATTTCGCCGGCAGCGGTCATCCGTTCGTGCAGAGTTACGAGCCGGGTGAGGACTGGTTCTGGAACTTCGCTACCACCGAGATGTACACCGGTGGCCCGGACCTCGCCGCGCCGACCAGTCACCCCGCTGATCAGCCGGTGCCGGGCCCGGCGGGCCGGGTCCCCGGCAACTGGCAGTCACTGGTGCACTGACGCTACGGCGTGATCCCGGCGGCTTCGGCGACGGTCTTGTCGGCGTTGCTCGGCGCGAGGCAGACCAGTTTGGCGGTGCCCAGCGCCACGTTGGGGCTGCCTTCGAATGGGCCGCCGGGGTTGTCCGCCAGCAGCTGTTCGATCACCTGTTTCTCGGCTTCGGCGTCGAGGGTCTTGAACTCCGCGCAGGTGATCCGGCTGTTCGTGGCGGGCGCCGCGGACGGTGTGGTGGTGGCCGGTGCGCTGGTGGCCGGTGTGCCTTTGCGCAGCCCGCTCGCGTCGACGGATTCGTCGCCGGAACCGCAGCCTGCCAGGCTCAGGGTGAGCGCCCCGGTGGCCAGGACGACGAGGAAAGTTCGGTTCATCTGCTGGTTCCCCGGTAGATCTCGGCGCCGGCACCTCCGGCGCGTCGCATGCAGCGTACCGACTGCGACCTTGCGATGAACCAATCGATCGCTGATCGTCGAAGCCGTTCGCGCCGCGAGACGGCAGAATGGCACGGTGGCTGAACTTTCGCTGACCGCTCGCCTCAATCCGTCCGCCGCCGACGCCCGTCGCGGGGTGGTGCGGTTGCATCCCGAGACGCTCACCGCGCTCGGGCTGCGCGAATGGGACGGCATCGCGCTGATCGGGGCGCGGCGCACCGCGGCCGTGGTGGCGAAGGCTCCCGCGGGGAGCCCGCCGGGGGTGGCGCTGCTCGATGACGTGACCCTGTCGAATGTGGGTCTGCGGGAGAACGCGTCGGTGACCGTCGCCCCGGTGACGGTGTTCGGCGCGAAGCAGATCTCGTTGAGCGGGTCGGCGCACGCGATGGCCAGCGTTCCGGCCGCCACTTTGCGGCAGGCGTTGCTCGGCAAGGTGGTGACCGTTGGTGACACGGTGTCGCTGTTGCCGCGCGACCTCGGACCCGACATCAGTTCCGCGGCGGCCACACAGGCTCTGTCCCGGGCTTTCGGGGTCGCCTGGACCACCGAACTGCTCACCGTCACCGCGATCGATCCGCGGCCGGGCCCGGTGAGTGTGCAACCGAATTCGGCGGTCGGCTGGGGTGCTGGGGCGGCGGCGGTGCAGCATGCGCTCGAACGCGAGACCGGAGTGGCGGGCCCGGCGCTGGACAGTCCGGTGCTGACGACGAGTGCGGGCAGCGCGCCGATCGCGGTGGAGGATCTGGCCGGGGTGCAAGCGCAGGCGGCCAAGCTCACGGAGTGGCTGAGCCTGGCGCTCGACGAACCCGAGTTGCTGAAAACCCTGGGTGCGCCCGCGCATCTGGGTGTGCTGGTCACCGGGCCGGCCGGGGTGGGCAAGGCCACCCTGGCCAGGGCGGTCGCGGCGCCGCGCCGGGTGGTGGAACTCGACGGGCCCGGCGTGGGGGCGAACGAGAGCGGGGCCCGGTTGCGCGAGGTCGCCGCGGCGGTGGCCGATGTCGCCACGGGCCAGGGCGGCATCTTGTTGATCAACGACATCGATGCCTTGCTGCCGCTCGAGGCCGAACCGGTGGCCACGCTGATTCTCGATCAGCTCCGGGCCGCCGTGCGCGCGCCGTGTGTGGCGTTGCTGGCCACGACGGCCCATCCCGCGCAGGTGGATTCGCGGCTGCGCGGACCGGATCTGTGCGACCGCGAACTGACTCTGCCGCTACCGACCGCGTCGGTGCGGCGCGCGTTGCTCGACCAGTTGCTGCGCAAGGTGCCCGCTGGTTCGCTCGACCTCGACGTGATCGCCGCTCGTACACCGGGTTTCGTGGTCGCCGATCTGGCGGCCCTGTGCCGGGAAGCGGCGGTGCGAGCCGCCGGTCGCGCCAGCCGCGAACAGACCGATCCCGAGCTCACCCAGGAAGACCTGCTCGGCGCCCTGGAAGTGATCCGGCCGCTGTCGCGCTCGGGCACCGAGGAATTGGCCATCGGCTCGCTGGCCCTCGACGATGTCGGCGACATGGTCGAGACCAAGCAGGCACTCACCGAGGCGGTGTTGTGGCCACTGCGCCACCCCGATTCCTTCGCCCGCCTCGGCATCGACCCGCCCCGCGGCGTACTGCTCTACGGTCCGCCCGGCTGCGGCAAGACCTTCCTGGTGCGGGCGCTGGCCGGTACCGGTCAGCTCAGTGTGCACTCGGTGAAGGGTGCTGAGCTGATGGACAAATGGGTCGGTTCCTCCGAACGTGCGGTGCGTGAGCTGTTCCAGCGCGCCCGCGATTCCGCGCCCTCGCTGATCTTCCTCGACGAGGTCGACGCGCTCGCTCCGCGCCGCGGCCAGAGCAGCGACTCCGGCGTATCGGACCGGGTGGTGGCGGCCCTGCTCACCGAACTCGACGGTGTGGAACCGCTGCGCGATGTGGTGGTGCTCGGCGCGACCAACCGCCCCGAACTCATCGACCCCGCCCTGCTGCGCCCCGGCCGGCTGGAACGGCTGGTGTTCGTGCCGCCGCCCGATGCCGGCGCCCGGCTCGACATCCTGCGCACCGCGGGCCGTTCGGTTCCACTGGCCGACGACGTCGACTTGGCGGCGCTGGCCGAAGACCTGGACGGCTATTCCGCCGCCGACTGCGCCGCACTGCTGCGCGAGGCGGCGCTGTCGGCCCTGCGCCGCGACATGGCCGCCGCCGACGTCACCGCCGAGGACGTGGCCCATGCCCGCCGGACCGTGCGCCCGTCCCTGGATCCCGCGCAGGTCGACGCGTTGAGCCGCTACGCGCAGAACCGGGCCTGAGCCGCCCCGCGCCCGCCACCGCCGGACCGCGGGCGCCGACATCCCGGGTGGCGACGGTTTCGCCGGTATCGTCGCATCGTGCCCAAGATCGGGGATGGTCTGGATGCGCTCACGGCGTTCGCGGGTGCCGCGGTCGCCGGGATGGCGCTGTTCCTGCCGTTCACCTTCAGCATCACCGGCCAGTCCTCGATGGACTCGCCCTACCGGGTCACCAGTCTGGTCAACAGCGTGCCACGGGCAGCCGCGCTGGGGTTGATCGTGGCCGTGGTGATCGCGGTGCTGGTGCGCCCGCTCACCCGGCCCGGGCTGGTGTGGCTCACCGCCACCGCGGGCGCGGTGGCCCTCGCGATCAATTACCTCATCGGCACCCAGATGACGTCGACGAACGTGCTCACCACCCAGAACTACGTCGACTCGCTCAGCGGCGGCGTGATGTACGGCGCGCTGGGCATCTGCGCGTTGCGGATGCGCTGGCCCGCGGTCGGTTTCGCGCTCGGCACCGTGGTGGTGTTCGTTTACGGCGAGGTGGTGGCGGTGTTCACGTCGAACACCGCCGCGGCCGACAAGGCTTCACACACCCCTAGCTGGCTGGTGCTGGCCGCGGTCGTGCTGCTCGCGGTGAACACCTCGCGCCGCAGGCACGGCACCATGCTGCCCATCACACCGCGCCTGGCCGCCGACCTGCCGATCAGCCCGATCATCGCGGCGACGGTGCTGTCGCTGTCGCTGCTGCTGGCCACCGAATGGCTCTCGCGCGAATTCGACGGGCGGCGCGCGTCGACCTGGCAGATCGGGCTGGCCGTGGCCGTCACCATCGGCGCCGCGTTCCTGGCCGCCGTCCTGCTGCCCGGCCGAGACGGGGCGGGCGTGCTGCTGGCCGTGAGCGTGGCCGCGGCCGCCGACTCGCTCGGTGACACTCCGAGCCTGGGCTGGAATCTCATCCTGGTGCTGCTCATCGCCACCGCGGGCATCCTGGTGGCGCTGCGCAGGCCCACTCCGTGGGTGGTGCTGCTCGGAGCCGCGGCGATCTCGGTGTTCGCCATGTTCACCCAGCAACTGTCCTGGACGGTGACCTGGACTATCGGCACCGGGCTGCTGGCCGCGGTCGCCGGTTACGGCTTCGCCGCGGTGCGGGTGAGTTATCTGCCCAGTGCGGTGCTGGCGCTGGGCGCGCTGTATCTGCCCTCGGTGCTGTGGGCGATTCCCACCGCGTTCCGCAACTGGCCGGCCGGCGGTGTGCAAGCCGCCGACAGCACCCCGGGCCGAACCGCGCTGGCGATCACGATCGGCGCCACGGCAGCGCTGCTGTTGCTCTACCGGATTCGGCCCGCCGACCCGGTGCGGGTGGTAGCCACCCCATAGCCGTTCGGTCCGCGACATGGCCGACGCAACACCCGCGGTGCCGTCGAACGCCACCCCGGCGCCCGTAGGATCGGGACGCGCCACCCGACCGCCACCGACCGGACGGAGGAGGAGTTGCTCTCCGTACTACTCGTCCACGCCCTGGCCGCGCTGGTGGCCCCACTGTGTGTTCGGGTGCTGGGCCGCAACGCTTTCTACCTGCTGGCGCTGGTCCCCCTGGGCGGTCTCGGATGGGTGATCGCGCACTGGGGCACCACCGTGCAGACGAGACTGCAGTGGGCGCCACAGATCTCGATGAACATCGACCTGCGCTTCGATTCCCTCGCCGCGGTGATGAGCGCGCTGGTCCTCGGCATCGGGGCGCTGATCCTGGCCTACTGTGGCCGCTACTTCGAACGCGACGAAGCCAAGCTCGGCCTGTTCGCCGCCGAACTCACCGGTTTCGCCGGGGCGATGTTCGGGCTGGTGGTCAGCGACAACACGCTGTTGCTCTACGTGTTCTGGGAAATCACCACGGTGCTGTCGTTCCTGCTCGTCGGCCACTACGCCGAGCAGTCGGTCAGCCGCAGGGCCGCGATCCAGGCCCTGCTGGTGACCACCGCGGGCGGGCTGTCGATGCTGGTCGGGATCGTCATCCTGGGGCTGCGCTATCAGACCTTCCTGCTCTCGGAGATGCTCGCGGCGAGCTCGCCGCCCACCGGCACCGCCATCTCGGTGGCGATCGCACTGGTGCTGGTGGGGGCGCTGAGCAAGTCGGCCATTGTGCCGCTGCACTTCTGGCTGCCCGGTGCGATGGCCGCGCCCACCCCGGTCAGCGCCTACCTGCACGCCGCCGCGATGGTGAAGGCGGGCATCTACCTGGTGGCGCGGCTGGCGCCCGCGTTCGCGCAATCCCCGCCCTGGCACGCGCTGCTGCTGCCGCTCGGCGTCGTGTCGATGCTGCTGGCCGGCTGGCGGGCGATACAGGTGCACGACCTGAAGCTGGTGCTGGCCTTCGGCACGGTGAGCCAGCTGGGCCTGATGATCACCATGGTGGCCGTCGGCACGCCGGATGCCGCGCTGGCCGGGCTCGCGCTGGTGCTCGCGCACGCGTTCTTCAAGGCGTGCCTGTTCATGGTGGTCGGCATCATCGATCACGGCGCGGGCACCAGGGATCTGCGTCGGTTGTCGGGCCTGGGCAGACGCGCACCGGTGCTGTGCGCGATCGCGGTGGCCGCGACGATCAGCATGGCCGGTCTGCCGCCGATGCTCGGGTTCGTCGGCAAGGAATCGGCACTGAGCGCGCTGTGGGCGGCCGAGCTGCTGAGCCAGCCCGCGCGGGTGGCGCTGGTCGCCGGCGTCGCCCTGGGTTCGGCGTTCACGGTGGCCTACAGCGTCCGGTTCGTCTGGGGCGCTTTCGGAGTCACCGCCAACCCCGAGGCGACCACGACCTGGCACGCGCCCGGACCGCTGCTGCTCTTCCCGCCCGCGGTCCTCGCGGTGGCCGGTTTGGTCGGCGGGCTGTTCCCGCAGGTCGTCGACCGGTTGCTGAACACCTACGCGCATACCCTGCCCGGCGTACTCGACGCACATCTGGCCCTGTGGCACGGTTTCACCCCCGTTCTGGCGCTCACGGTGGTGGTGATCCTCGCCGGTTTCGCGCTGTTCCTGATCCGCGGCCGGATCGGGGAACCCCGGAAGCCGCGCCTGGGCAACGCCGACCGCGGCTACGACGCGGCCCTGCGCGCGATGGACCGGCTCTCGCTGCGTATCACCGGCACCACGCAGTCGGGTTCGCTGCCCGCCAGCCAGGCCATCATCCTCGGCACGCTGATCGTGCTGCCCAGCGTGATGCTGGCGCTTGGCACGCGCACCGGAGTGCGGCTGCGCCTGTGGGATTCACCGTTGCAGGCCGTGCTGTGCGCGATCATGATCGCGATGGCGCTGGCGGCGACGGTGCTGCGCAACCGCCTGGCCAGCGTGCTCGTGGTCGGCGTGACCGGTTACGGCTGCGGGGTGATCTTCGCGCTGCACGGTGCCCCCG
The DNA here is from genome assembly GCF_042650145.1 of Nocardia halotolerans. Lineage (NCBI taxonomy): Bacteria > Bacillati > Actinomycetota > Actinomycetes > Mycobacteriales > Nocardiaceae > Nocardia > Nocardia halotolerans. The sequence goes on from NZ_JBHSDL010000014.1 coordinate 1,578,801, forward strand.
ATCTCGCGCTCACCCAATTCCTGGTCGAGACCCTCACACTGGTCGTCTTCGTGCTGGTCCTGCGCGCGTTCCCGGCCGAGATCTCCGCCGTGCAGTCCACGGCGTTCAAGCTGCGGCGCGCGCTGCTCGCGATCGCCACCGGCCTCACCGTCGCGGTGCTCGCGGCCTTCGCCACCGCGGCCCGGCGTGGCGAACCGATCTGGCAGGCCATCCCCGGGGCGGCCTATGAGATCGGCGGCGGCAAGAACGCGGTCAACGTCTTGCTGGTCGACATCCGCGCCTGGGACACCCTCGGCGAGATCTCGGTGCTCGTCGTGGCGGCCACGGGCGTGGCCTCCCTGGTGTTCCGCAGCCGCCGGTTCGGCAGCGCGCCGCGCGCGATCGACTCACCCGACTACGATCCCGACCAGGTGAGCTGGCTGCCCGCGGCCCGGCTGCTCGACCGGCGCGATCGCTCGATGGTCCTGCAGATCACCACCCGGCTGCTCTTCCCCACCATCATGGTGCTGTCGGTGTACTTCTTCTTCTCCGGTCACAACGCACCGGGCGGCGGCTTCGCCGGTGGCCTGCTGGCCGGGCTGGCACTGACCCTGCGCTATCTGGCCGGTGGCCCGTACGAACTCGGCGAAGCCCTGCCGGTCGACGCCGGCCACGTACTCGGGGCCGGACTCACGCTGGCCGCCGGAACCGCGACGGCCTCACTGCTGCTCGGCGCGCCGCCGCTGTCCTCGGCCATCATCGAGCTGACATTGCCGTTGCTCGGCGACATCAAACTGGTGACCGCGCTGTTCTTCGATCTGGGCGTCTACCTGGTGGTGGTCGGGCTGGTGCTCGACGTGCTGCGCAGCCTCGGCGCCCGCCTGGACAAGGAGGTGTCATGAGCGCCAACCTGAGCATGCTGATCGCCATCGGCGCGCTCACCGCCTGCGGTGTGTATCTACTGCTCGAACGAGTGGTGTCGAAAATGCTGCTCGGCCTGCTCCTGTTGAGCAACGCGGTGAACCTGCTGATCATCACCATGGCGGGCCCGGACGGGAAACCACCGGTGCTGCCGGGATCGAACACCTCACCCGCGGGCATGGCCGATCCGCTGGCCCAGGCGATGGTGCTCACCGCGATCGTGATCACCATGGGCATGGCCGCGTTCATTCTCACGCTGGCCTACCGCGCCTACATGCTGACCACCACCGAAGACGTGCACAAGGACCCCGAGGACACCCGGATCGCCGTCGGTCGTGAGCGAGAGGATCCCGAACATTGACCCTGTCCCCCGAGCTGCTGGCCGACCTCGCCGCCCTGCCGGTGCTGGTCCCGCTGCTCGGTGCCGCGGCCACCCTGATCTTCGGCAGGCACCCGCGGATCCAGGGCATGATCTCGCTCGCGGCACTGTCGTCGGTGCTGGCGATCAGCGCGGTGCTGCTGTATCTCGCCGACCGCGACGGCACCACCGCCGTTCAGGTCGGCGGCTGGCCGACACCCATCGGGATCACCCTGGTGGTGGACCGGCTCAGCGCCGGGATGGTGCTGGTGTCGGCGTTTGTGCTGCTGGTGGTGTCGATCTACGGTGCCGGACAGAACATTTCCGACGGCGACGACAACCAGCCCACTTCCATCTACCGGCCCACCTACCTGATCCTGAGCGCCGGGGTGTCCAACGCGTTCCTGACCGGGGACCTGTTCAACCTGTTCGTCAGTTTCGAGGTGCTGCTGGCCGCCTCGTTCGTGTTGCTCACCGTCGGTGCCACCGTGGAACGCGTCCGCACCGGCATCGCCTACGTGATGGTGTCGATGGTGTCGTCGATGATCTTCCTGATCGGCATCGCCCTCACCTACGCGGCCACCGGCACCCTGAATCTCGCTCAACTCGCCGTGCGGTTCGAGGCGGCCCCGAGCGGGGTGCGCACCGGCTGCTACGCGGTGCTGCTGGTGGCGTTCGGGATCAAGGCGGCGGTGTTCCCGCTGTCGAGCTGGCTGCCCGACTCCTATCCCACCGCGCCCGCACCCGTCACCGCGGTCTTCGCCGGTCTGCTCACCAAAGTCGGTGTGTACGCCATCATCCGAACCCACGCCCTGTGGTTCCCCGACGGCGCGTTCAACGTGGTGTTGCTGCTGTGCGGGCTGGCCACGATGCTCGTGGGCATCCTGGGCGCCATCGCGCAGACCGATATCCGGCGCCTGCTCTCGTTCACCCTGGTCAGCCACATCGGGTACATGGTGTTCGGCGTCGGGCTGGCCACCACGGCGGGGCTGACCGGCGCGGTGTACTACGTGGTCCACCACATCCTGGTGCAGACCACCCTGTTCCTCGCTGTCGGCCTGATCGAACGACAGGCGGGTTCGGTGTCGTTGCGCCGCCTCGGTGGACTGGCCACGGCGAGCCCGCTGCTGGGGGCGCTGTTCCTCGTCCCCGCACTGAATCTGGGCGGCATACCGCCGTTCTCGGGGTTCATCGGCAAGGTCACGTTGCTCGAGGCCGGTGCCGCCGACGGCAGCGCGCTGGCCTGGGTGCTGGTGGGCGGGTCGGTGCTCACCAGCCTGCTCACCCTGTACGCGGTTGCCAGGGTGTGGAGCAAGGCGTTCTGGCGGCCACGCGAGGAGGCACCCGAGGGCCATCTGACCGCGGCGAGACTGCCCACGCTGGTGGAGGATTCCAGCAGTGTGAAGTACGAGGACCGCACCGATCCCGGCCGGATGCCGATGCTGATGGTGCTGGCCACCGTCGGGCTCGCCGCCGCCGGGCTCGCGCTGACCGTCTTCGCCGGGCCGGTGCTCGGCTTCGCCGAACGCGCCGCCACCGACCTCAACGACCCGTCGGTGTACATCGACGCGGTATTCGGCCGTGAGGGGGTGCGATGAGAACGCTGCACCGGTTGCTCAACCGCGACACCGCGCTGCGGGTCTGCACGCTGGCCTGGCTGACGGCGGTGTGGGTGGCGCTGTGGGGCGAGCTGAGCGTGGCCACGGTGACGGCCGGGTTCGCCGTCGCCCTGATCATCATCTTCGCGCTCCCGTTGCCGCAGGTCCCGGTATCGGGGCAATTCCATCCGCTGTCGTTTCTCGCCCTGCTCGCCGTCGGCAGCTATTACGCCGTCGAATCGAGTCTGCAGGTGGCGTGGTTCGCCATCCGGCCCTCGGGTCCGCCGATCTCGGGTGTGCTGCGCGTGCCCCTGGCCATCCGGTCCGATCTGGTGCTGGTGATGTGCACCGACCTGCTGAACCTGATTCCGGGCACCATGGTGATCGAGATCGACCGGCGTCGCCACGTGGTCTACGTCCATGTGCTCGACGTGGGCAGCGACAAGGCGGTGGCGAAGTTCTACCGCACCACCCGCAGGCTGGAGACCTTGATCATCAGCGCCTTCGAGCGACCGAGCGAATGGCACCATCCACGAGGTGCGGAGGTACACCGATGACCGTGGTCGCCGTGATCGCCGCCGTCATGCTCACCGGGGCGGCACTGATCACCACCTACCGGATCCTGGCGGGCCCGAGCACCCTCGACCGTGTGGTCGGCATCGACTCGCTGATGGCACTGGCCTCCGCCGGACTGGCCGTCTGGGCGGCCTACAGCGACGACACCACGGTGATCCCGGCGATCGTGGCGCTGTCGCTGGTCGGTTTCCTCGGGTCCGCCGCGGTGACCCGCTTCCGGGTGCGGGACGAGCGATGAGCGGCTGGGAGTGGGTTTCCGGGACGTTGATCCTGGTGGGCTGCGCGCTCGCGTTCACCGCGGCGCTGGGTATCGTGCGCTTCCCCGACACCCTCACTCGCATGCACGCGGCGACCAAACCGCAGGTGGTCGGGCTGATGCTGGTGCTCACCGGCGCCGGTATCGACCTGCGTGGCGACATCAACGCCTGGATGCTGGTGCTGATCGGGGTGTTCACCATCATCACCGCGCCCGTCGTGGCCCACCTGATCGGCCGCACCGCCTACCGCGAACAACGCCGCCGCGACGATCTGCGGCTGCGGGTCGACGAACTCGACGAGCGGCGCCGCTGACTACGCGGCCGCCGCCGCGACCGGCTTGCGCGCGGGCGCCGCGGCGAACCAGGTGGCGTGGAAACTCACGCAGACCGCGGTCAGCGATCCGATCACGAGGGCCCCGGCCAGAATCGGGTGCTCGGCCATCGGTACGGCCAGGTAGCGGTAGGACAGCAGCAGTCCCGCGAACACCGCGGTGCCGAAGGCCACCAGCCGAATCCGGAACGCGCCCCAGCCCCGTTCGGGTGCCCGCAGCGCCGACTCGACGGTCAGGCACAGCACCACACCCGCCACCAGGTCCACCCCGTAGTGGTAGCCGAAGCCGAGAGTCGCGGCCACCGTCGCGCCCAGCCAGAACGCCCCGCCCCAGCGCAACCAGGCCGGCGCGCGCGAACCGTCGACATCGCGACGGGTGTGGATGAACAGCGACAGCGCCCAGGCGGTGTGCATGGAGGGCATGCAGTTGCGCGGGGTGAATTCGTCGAAGGGCAGGGCCGCCGGTGAGTGGTCGATCGGCGGCAGCGCCGATGGCCAGAAGTTGCCCACCTGGAAACCGTTGCCGTCGACGCCGTAGGCGAACATCGGCCCGACCACCGGGAACAGCACATAGAACAGCGGGCCGACCAAGCCGAGCACCAGGAAGGTACGCACCAGGTAGTGGCTGGGCCAGCGCCCGGTGCGCACGACATGACGCAACTGCCACACCGCCACCACGATCGCCGCCACCGGCAACTCGATGTAGACCCAGTGCAGCACCGCGTACACCTCGGGACCGAGCACCTCGAGCACCTGCCCGAGCACCCAGGACGGGTCACCGAGCGCGCGATCGGCGAGCAGCAGGTATTCGTCGAGCACCGTGGGGTGCACCGCCGAGGTGACGTGCAACCACACGTCACCGACCTTGGTGGCCAGCACCAGCAGCGCGCCCAGCGCCGCGGCCTTCAGCGCGTCATCACGTTCGCGCCCGTGCCAGCGCAGCGCCGCGATCAGCACCAGCACGGTGAGCACGATGGTCGGGCCGTTGCCGACCGCGAACGGTTTGCCGTCGAGCAGCCGCAGCGTCGCCCACACCGCGTCGATCCCGATCGCCGCGGCCAGCGCGAACACCCGCCTGCGCGCCGAGATACCGACCAGCGCGAGCACCAGACCCGCCCACGGCACCGACATCGATTTCGGGGTGCCCACGTAATCGCGAGCCAGGCTGGCCAGCGGCCCCTCGAAGCCGTTGACCCACGCGCCGAGCTGTAATCCGATGAGCAGTACAGCCACCGCCGACACCGCGACAAGGGCGAGTGTCCGCGGCGCGCGCAGACGAGAACCGAGGGTGGCGTCCCCCGGAACAGCGCGCGGATGTTCGACCAGCATCCAAACATCGTAAACGCCGGGTTAACGACACCGGACCGGGCAGCTGAACGCTACTGATCCAGCTCGCGCACCAGCGAGTCCACAACCGCGACGAGATCACCTTGGGACTGCGCGGCCACCCGGCGTTGCCGCTGGTAGGAGGCGCCGTGCCGGGGAATGTCGGCGACCGCGGCCAGTTCGTCGGCGCAATCGAGCCGCCGCGCGGTGGGCTCGAGCCGGGTGAGCAGATCCATCAGATCGTCGGTGACCAAGCGCTCATTGCTGGCGTCGTCGACGACCACGATCGCGTCGAGCCCGTAGCGCGCGGCCCGCCACTTGTTCTCCTGCACATGCCAGGGCGGCAACGTCGGCAGGTCTTCGCCCGCGTCGAGGCGGCGGTCGAGGTCGACGACCAGGCAGTGGATCAGCGCGGCCACCGAGGCCAGTTCGGCACGGCTGGACAGCCCGTCGCACACGCGCACCTCGATGGTGCCCCACTTGGGCGCGGGGCGGATGTCCCAGTGCATGCCGCCGAGTTGTTCGAACACACCGGTTTTCATCTGGTCGTGCACGAAACCCTCGAACTGGCGCCAGTTCTCGAACTGGAACGGCAACCCGGCCGTGGGCAGCTGCTGGAACATCAGCGCACGGTTGCTGGCATAACCGGTGTCGTCACCGGACCACATCGGCGACGACGACGAGAGGGCGAGCAGATGCGGATACGACAGCAGCAGCGAGTTCAGGATCGGGAAGACCTTGTCGCGGTGCGAAACCCCCACGTGCACGTGCACGCCCCAGATCAGCATCTGCCGGCCCCACCACTGCGTGCGTTCGATCAGTTCGTCGTAATGCGGTGAGCGCGTGAGCTGTTGGGTCGACCACTGCGCGAAGGGGTGGGTGCCCGCGCAGAACAGGTCCACTCCGAGCGGGTCGGCCGCGCGGCGCACCGCGTTCATGGTGGTGCGCAGATCTTCCACCGCGCCGCCCACCGTCTCGTGCACACCGGTCACCAATTCGACGGTGTTGCGCAGCAGTTCCTTGGTGACCTGCTGGGTGCCGTCGTGGGCGCGCAGGTCACCGACCGCGTCGAAAACGGCCGAGGCGGTGTTGGACAGATCGCGCGTGGTCTTGTCGACCAGCGCGATCTCCCATTCGATACCGATGGTGGGCCGGGGCGAACCACGGAAAGCCACCGGCTCGAACGCCCCGGCCATGGCCGAGATCCGCTAACCGACCACGCCGCAGGCGACTCGCGAGCCCGCGTCACCGGTGGACAAGGTCGTCTCGTCGGGCCCGGTGCCGCCTTCACGCGAGTAGCGCGGCGGGATGTTGCCGAAGTTGTCGGCGCCGGCGTGCACGATCAGGGCCTTGCCCCGCACGTCGTCGAGCTCGACCGCGTCGGTGCGGGTGACCAGCTTCGCGGTGCCGTCGGCGCCGACCTGCAGCGAGGTGAGGTCGCCGCTGGCCGGGTGCGCGTCGGCCGGACCGACCTGTAGATGTCCACCGGCGGAGGTGAAGTCGCCCTCACAGGTGCCGTTCTCGTGGAAGTGCAGGCCGTGGAAGCCGGGGCGCAGGCCGCGCGCCTCGACGGTGACGACCAGGTGGCCGCCCTCGGAGGCGATGGTCGCGGTGCCGACACCGTTGCCGGAGCCGTCCTTCAGCTCGGCCCGCAGACCGGCCTCGGAGCCGCTGTGGTCGTCGCCGTGGTCGCCGGGCGCGGCCGACGGTGCGCCGTGCTCGGTGCCGTGGCCGTCGTCTTCGCTGCCGGCGGGCGCGGCCGAGCTGGTCCACACCGGGGGCGTGGTGCCCTTGACGTCACTCGACTCCTGGCTGTTGGAGCACGCGGCGAGCCCGAACGCGGCGACCGCGATAATCGGGGTCACAGTGCGCCAGGACGGGCGACGAGTTGTCGACGTGGCCATCAGGAGACTCCTTATCGGACTGGGGCTGTACCGCTGAAGATGATGCCACAGCGGCGGCACCACCTACGGCACCGCGTGCCGGGCATCGGCTCAGCGACCGGTCAACACGACCACGACACCGGGGGAGTTGTCGGTGGTCTTCGGTGCCACCGTGCCACCGACCTGCGCGGCGATCTCGGCGGCCGCGGCCTGGTCGCCCGCGCCGCCGCCGTAGAAAACGGTGGTGGTGGTCAGGTTCGTGCCGCTGTAGTTGCCGGTGCTGACGTTGCTCCAGCCCGCCGCGCCGAGTTCGCTCGCGGTGCGCGCGGCCAGACCCGCGACGAGGCTGTTGTTCAGGACCCGCACGGGCACCGAGCGGTCGACGGTGCCGGTCTCGGCCGTGGTGGTCACGGGCGCGGTGGTGGTCGTCGGCGCGATGGTGGTGGTCGTGGGTTCGGCAGCCGCGCTGGTGGTCGTCGGTGCGGCCGTGGTGGCCGGTGCCTGCGCGACCGCGCTGGAGGTGGTGGTCTCGGTCTGCTCGGGCGGATCGGATGCCTGGGCGCCGGAGTTCGACAACGACATCGCACCCAGCCCGGCGAAGACTATGGCCAGCGCGATCAACACCATCGCCAGCGCGCGCAGCGGTGGGCCGCCGGGGGTGGGATTCGGGTTGCTCACCCGCGCAACCCTAGTCGCATCGACTGCCGGATGGCCGTCATGTCAGACCTGGAAGCCGAGTCGGCGCGCGGCGCGCGCTTTCTGCCTACTGGCCCGCAGCCTGCGCAGCCGCTTGACCAGCATCGGGTCGGCGGCCAGCGCTTCTTCCTTGTCGACTACCGCGTTGAGCACCTGGTAGTACCGGGTGGCCGACATGGCGAACAGTTCGCGGATCGCGTCTTCTTTGGCGCCCGCGTATTTCCACCATTTGCGTTCGAAGTCCAGGATGTCGAGCTCACGGCGACTGAGACCGGTGCCTTCGTCGGTGGCCGGGTCCTGGGGGTCCTGGGGAATGTGCCGAGCCGCTGCGCCGTCCATCTTGCTCCCTCGCCGTATCACGAGATGAAAATGACGCTTGCACGTCGCGGATCATTGAACCACGAGCGGGCCGGATCCTGGGAGCGATGTCCCGGCGTGTTGACTCGGGGCCAGTAGGGGTGTCGCGGCCCACAGGGGCCGCCGCTCGCGCACCCGCGCGAGCGGCGATAATGGCGCGCATGGCAATTCTCCCGATCGTGATCGTCGGTGACCCCGTCCTCCACACCCCCACCGCGAAGGTGACGGAGTCGCCGGCGGAACTGGCCGAGCTGATCGCGGACATGTTCGACACCCTCGAGGAGTCCAAGGGTGTGGGCCTGGCGGCCAATCAGGTCGGGGTCGGCAAGCGGCTGTTCGTGTACGACTGCCCCGACGCCGACGCCACGGGCAACCAGATCCGCCGCCGGGGTGTGGTGGTGAACCCGGTGCTCGAGACCTCGGCGATCCCGGAGACCATGCCCGACCCCGACGACGACGAGGAGGGCTGCCTTTCGGTACCGGGCGAGCAGTTCCCCACCGGACGCGCGGACTGGGCCCGGGTCACCGGCACCGACGAGCACGGCGACCCGGTCGACATCGAGGGCACCGGCTTCTTCGCGCGCATGCTCCAGCACGAGGTCGGCCACCTCGACGGCTTCCTCTACGTCGATGTCCTGATCGGCCGCAACGCCCGCGCGGCCAAGAAGGCGATCAAGCGGAACGGCTGGGGCACACCGGGTCTGAGCTGGGTGCCCGGCACCGTCCCGGATCCCTTCGGCAATGATTGAGATGTCGGGGGCCCGATGATCCCGCTCGGCAGCCGGGTGGTGATGCGATATCAGCTGCCCGCGGGTTATCCACAACCACTCACCGATGTGATCGGTGAGCTGGTCTCGATGTCACCGCCGTCGGTGCGGACCGCCGAGGGTGAGCTGGTCGCGGTCGCGGCGGACCGGGTGGTCGCGCTGAAAGCGCTGGGGCCACGGCCGATTCGCACCAAAGAGATCCGCTCGCTGGAGGCCGCGGCGGCCGCCGCGTGGCCGGGTACGGCGCACCTGTGGATCGACGGCTGGCTCGTCCGGGCGGGCAACGGTTACACCGGTCGCGCCAATTCCGCTGTGCCGCTGGGCGAGTCGGGTTCGCCCGCGGTGTTGTCGATCGACACGATGCACCGGATCGCGGATTGGTACACCAGCCGGGAGCTGCCGCTGCTGTTGCAGCTGCCCGACCGGCTGGCCCCGGTGCCGCCGGGCTGGAACACCTGGAGCGAGACCGTGGTCCTCGGCCTCGATATCGCGAATTTCGTCCTGCCCCAGGGGCCGTCGATGGTCCGGATCGCCGCCGAGCCCGACGACGGCTGGTTGCGCACCCACCGTTACCGCGGCGAGCTGCCCGCCGATCCCGCCGTCCGCACACCGGACCGCGAAGTCCTCACCTCGGTCCTCGACGGCGCCCTCGGCTTCGCCTCGCTCGGCCTGCCGGAGCCGTTGGCGATCGGGCGCGGCGCGGTGACCACCGCCCCGGACGGCAGGCGCTGGGTCGGTCTCACCTGTGTCGCCGTCGCCGCCGCGCACCGGCGCAACGGGTTGGGCGCGCTGCTGTGCGCCGAACTGATCCGCTGGGGCGCCGAGCGCGGCGCCACCCACGCCTACGTCCAGGTGGAGGTCGGCAATCCGGGCGCGCTGGCGCTGTACCGCGAGCTCGGCTTCGTCGAACACCACAGCTACCGCTACGCAGCCCCACCGGGCTGACCTCGAAAGGACCGGCAACCGTGCGTCTGGCCACTTGGAACGTCAATTCGATCCGCTCCCGTGTCGATCGGGCGACGGCGTTGCTGCAGCGCCACGACATCGACGTGCTGGCCTTGCAGGAGACCAAGTGCCGCGACGACCAGTTCCCGTTCGCGCAGTTCGAGGCCGCCGGGTACGAGGTCGCCCATGTGGGTCTGAATCAGTGGAACGGTGTGGCCATCGTCTCGCGGGTGGGGCTCGCCGATGTGGAGCTCGCGTTCCCCGGCCAGCCCGGTTTCGACAAGAACGCGGGTGATTCGTTGCTCGACTCGCCGGTGGTGGAGTCCAGGGCGATCGGCGCGACCTGCGGTGGCGTGCGGGTGTGGAGCCTCTACGTTCCCAACGGCCGCGCGCTGAGCGACCCGCACTACACCTACAAGCTCGACTGGCTGGCCGCCCTGCGCGCGGAGGCGGCCGAGTGGCTGGCCGCGGACCCGAGAGCCGAGATCGCCCTGGTCGGGGACTGGAACATCGCCCCCACCGACGACGACGTGTGGTCGCCACAGCTCTTCGAGGGCAAGACCCACACGTCCGGCCCCGAGCGGGCCGCCTTCCAGGCGATGCTCGACACCGGTTTCCGCGACGTGCTGCGCCCGTTCGCCCCCGGCCCCGGCGTCTACACCTACTGGGACTACACCCAGCTGCGTTTCCCCCGGAAAGAGGGCATGCGCATCGACTTCGCGCTGGCCTCCCCCGCCCTGGCCGACCGCGTCACGGACGCGTTCGTCGACCGCGAGGAACGCAAGGGCAAAGGGGCCAGCGACCACGCCCCGGTGATCGCCGAATTCTGAGCCGCCGCGGACTAAAATGGCCACCAGCTCTGGCCATGAAGTCTCCGAGAGGCGGTCCAGTGTTCTATCGGCAGGTGGGCGCGGTGCCGCCGAAGCGGCACACCCAGCATCGTGACGCGCGCGACAATCTCTATTACGAAGAGCTGATGGGCGAGGAAGGCTTCACCGGCGCCTCCTCGCTGCTCTATCACCGTGCGCTACCAGCGGCGATCGTGGATTCGTCGGTCTGGCAGCTCCCCGATCAGACGCTCACAGCCAACCACCCGTTGCGGCACCGGCATCTGCGCCTGCCCGAGCTGTTCGGAGGCGAGACCTGCGCAGGCACCGACCCGGTCACCGGCCGCAGGCTGCTGCTGGCCAACGCCGATGTGCGGATCTCCTATGTGGTGGCCATGTGCGCGTCCCCGCTGTACCGCAATGCCATCGGTGACGAACTGGTCTACATCGAATCCGGTGCGGCCGAGGTCGAGAGCGTGTTCGGGACGCTGCCGGTGCGCCAGGGCGATCAGCTGATCATGCCGCGCGCGACCACGCACCGTTGGCTGCCCACCGGTGACCAACCGTTGCGCGCGTACGCGATCGAGGCATCGAGCCACCTCACGCCACCGAAGCGGTACCTGTCGAAATTCGGTCAGCTGCTGGAGAACTCACCGTACTGCGAGCGCGATCTGCACGGACCGACGGCGCCGCTACTGCGCGAGGGCACCGACGTCGAGGTGCTGGTCAAACATCGCGCCGGAGCCGAGGTCGTCGGCACCCGGTTGACCTACGCCACACACCCTTTCGATGTCGTCGGCTGGGACGGTTGCCTGTATCCCTACACTTTCGACATCGCCGACTTCGAGCCGATCACCGGCCGGGTACATCAGCCGCCGCCCGTGCATCAGGCGTTCGAAGCGACCAATTTCGTGGTGTGCAATTTCGTGCCGCGCAAGGTGGACTACCACCCGCTCTCGATTCCGGTGCCGTACTACCACTCCAATGTGGATTCCGACGAGATCATGTTCTATTGCGGCGGAGATTACAAGGCGCGCAAGGGTTCCGGTATCGCTCAGGGATCGGTGTCGGTGCATCCGGGTGGATACGCGCACGGGCCGCAGCCCGGCGCCTACGAGCGCAGTATCGGCGCGGAGTTCTTCGACGAGCTGGCGGTGATGGTCGACACCTTCCGTCCGCTACAGCTCGGTGAAGGCGCGCTGGCCTGCGAGGATCCAGATTATGCGTGGACCTGGTCGGGCCGCGGGCCGGGGCTCCGATGAGCGGGCTGCTGCGCGTCGAGGTGGCCGACGATTCCCTGTTCGGCGCCGAGAACCTGCCCTACGGTGTGTTCGCACCGCCGGGCGGTGACTTCCGGGTGGGTGTCCGGCTGGGCGATTACGTGCTGGATCTCGCTGCGCTGCTGGAAGATCCGACTTTCTCCACGCCCAGCCTGAATCCTTTTCTCGCCCAGGGTCCGGCTCGCTGGCGTGCGGTTCGCGACCGGGTGCGTGGCCTCGCCGACACCGCGTTGGCCGTCGACGCGGTACACCCGCTGTCGACGGTGCGGCTGCTCCTGCCGGTGCGTATCGGCGACTACGTCGACTTCTACGCCAGCATCGACCATGCCACCAACCTGGGCAGGCTGTTCCGGCCCGAAGCCGCACCGCTGCTGCCGAATTGGCGGCATCTGCCCGTGGGATACCACGGCCGCGCGGGCACCGTCGTCGTGTCGGACACGCCGGTGATCCGGCCACACGGGCAATGTCGCACCGATTCCGGCGCACCGGAATTCGGTCCGACCCAGCGACTCGACATCGAAGCCGAGCTGGGTTTCGTCGTCGGCGCGGGGTCCGCGCCCGGGGTGCCGGTCACTGTCGACGAGTTCGACGCCCACGTCTTCGGGGTCGCGCTGATCAACGACTGGTCGGCCCGCGACATCCAGGCCTGGGAATACCAGCCTCTCGGGCCGTTCCTCGGCAAGTCGTTCGCCACCTCGATGTCGGCCTGGATCACCCCGATGGCCGCGCTCACGCACGCCCGGGTGCCACTACCCACCCAGGACCCCGAACCGCTGCCCTACCTGCGCGGCACCGACGACCACGGTCTCGACATCGCGCTGACGGTGCGATGGAACGGCGAGATCGTCGCGCGCCCGCCCTATGCGCGCATGTACTGGTCGCCGGCGCAGATGCTGGCCCACCTCACAGCCAACGGCGCCTCGATCCGCCCCGGCGACCTCTACGCCTCGGGCACCATCTCCGGTCCGGGGCCGGGTGAGTGCGGCTCGTTCATCGAGTTGTCGCGGGGTGGCACACAACCGGTGGCCGTCGCCGGGGGGAGCCGCACCTACCTCGCCGACGGCGATGAAGTGGTGATCACCGCCACAGCTGCGGGCGCGGCGGGCCGCAGGATCGGATTGGGCCAGGTCAGCGGGCGAATTGTGCCCGCGCGCACCGGCTGACGGCCCCGGATTCCGGGTCAGGTACCCCATCAGTGGTCCGTTAAACTGACGGCATTCGTCTTCCCCGTGGTGGTTTCGCCCCACGGGGGACGAAGGCCGGGGGGACCACCTGTGGCCTACCCACGCCCCCGGGCCGGTGGGTGACCGAATCGACGCGGGCAACGCAAGAAGTCTCGACGTTCGACATTCTTGAACGAGAGAGCCGCCCGACGATGCTGACCAGAATCGCCCGCGCCGTCGTGCGCCGTCCACGGCTGGTGGTCGCGGTCGCGTTGTTGCTCATGGTGCTCGCAGGCGCCGTCGGCGTCTCGGCTCCCGCCCACATGAAGTCGGGTGGCTTCATCACCGGGGAACACGAGTCGGTGCAGGCCGGACGCTACCTCGGCGACCACTTCCCCGGCAGCCAGCCGAACTACGTTCTACAGGTCAGGGCCGTCGCGGGCGTCGACTCCCCCGCCGCGCAATCCGCCGCCGACCACGCGATCACGGTACTCACCGCGACCCCAGGGGTGAGCGTGATCCAGTCGTACTGGACCAGCCGCTCCGATCTGCGCCCGGCGATGCGCAGCGAGGACGGCACGCGCGGGCTGATCGTGGCCGCACTCTCCGGCGACCACGCGAGCCAGGCCGCCGAGCTCGGGACGCGGCTCCAGGTCGACGAGGGTCCGGTGACGATCACGGCCGGTGGCGCGGGCGCCACATTCGCCGATATGAACACCCAGATCAGCCGCGACCTGGTGGTGGCCGAGGCGATCGCCATCCCGGTCACCGCGATACTGCTCGCCCTGGTCTTCGGCAGCATCGTCGCGGCCGCGCTGCCGGTCGCCATCGGCCTGTTCGCCATCGCGGCGGCCCTGGGCATTCTGCGATTGCTCACCACGGTGACCGAGGTGTCGGTCTTCGCGCTGAACATGACCACCGCGCTCGGGCTGGCACTGGCCATCGACTACAGCCTGTTCATCGTCAGCCGGTACCGGGAGGAACTGGCCGCCGGGGCCGCCCCGGAAGCGGCGGTGATCCGGGCGATCCAGACCGCAGGTCGCACCGTGGTGTATTCCGCGCTGGTCGTGGCGTTGTCGCTGTCGGCGCTGCTGGTGTTCCCGCAGTACTTCTTCCGGTCCTTCGCTTACGCGGGCATCGCGGTGGTGTGCGCCGCGACGGCGGCCGCGATCGTAGTGCTGCCCGCGCTGCTGATCCTGGTCGGCGACCGGATCAACGCGGGCAGACTGCGTCGGCGGCCGCGCCCGGAAAAGGCGCCGCAGCACACGTTCTGGTATCGGCTGGTGCTGCTGGTGATGAAGCGGCCACTGCCGGTAGCCCTGGTCACCACCGCGGTCCTGCTGTTGCTCGGTTCCCCGTTTCTCGGGGTGCAGTTCGGCTACCCCGACGACCGGGCCCTGCCCGAGCAGGCACCCAGCCGGGTGGTCGGCGACGTGCTGCGCACCGAATTCGAGGCCGATCTCGCGGCCGGCGCCACCGTCGTGCTGCCCGAACACCGTGCTGACTCGCGGGCGCTGGGCGATTACGCTTGTGCCCTGTCGCAGGTGTCGGGCGTGGTGGCGGTACTCAGCGGTGATGCGGTGTGCCGCAACGGCCTTCGTGTCGCGGCCGGGCTCCCGGAGATGACCGATCCGGCCGGGGGCGCCTATCTGACGATCGGCACGCGGGTCGACCCGTACGGGACGGCGGGCCGCACCCAGCTCGAGGCGCTGCGGGCGGTACCGGCACCGTCGACCTCGCTGATCACCGGAGCAGCTGCGCTGAACCATGATTCGGTCAGTGAGATCACCGGCCGGGTGCCACTGGCCGGGGTCCTGATCGCGATCACCACGCTGATTTTGCTGTTCCTGTTCACCGGCAGTGTGGTGCTCGCCGTGAAAGCGCTGGCGTTGAACATGCTCTCGCTGGCGGCGACCTTCGGGGCGATGGTGTGGATCTTCCAGGAGGGACATCTGTCCGGGCTGCTCGGCTTCACCGCCACCGGCACGCTCAACCTGGCCCTGCCCATTCTGATGTTCAGCCTGGCCTTCGGCGCCTCGATGGACTACGAGGTGTTCCTGCTCTCGCGCATCCGGGAGGAATGGCTGGCCGGACCCAAGACCACCGAGGGCAATACCCGGGCGGTCGCGATGGGCGTGGCCCGCACCGGCCGCATCTTCACCGCGGCCGCACTGCTGATGAGCATCGTGTTCCTGAGCGTGGCGACCTCCGGGGTGTCGATGATGAAGCTGTTCGGGCTCGGCTGCGCGCTGGCGGTGATCAGCGACGCCACGGTGATCCGCGGCCTGCTCGCCCCCGCCCTGATGCGCATGATGGGCATCTGGAACTGGTGGTCCCCGAAACCACTCGTGGTACTGCACAACAAGTTCGGTTTGCACGAACCGGAACCGGCCGCTCCCAGGCCCGCCGCGCCCCCGCCACGCCGATTGGAACGGGTGCGCTGACAACCTGGATCATCCACCCAGGGGCGGAGATGATAACCGAACAAGCTCCACCCTGAGTCGGTATCGACAGGATTTCGCCGCGGGCTACGGTAACGACGAGACGTTTCCGAACAGAGGGCACCGACGATGTTGACGAGAATTGCCCGCGCCGCCGTCGGCCGACCCCGGTTGGTGATCACGGTCGCGCTGTTGCTGATGGTGCTGTGCGGCGCACTCGGCGCCACCGTGCACTCGCACATGAAGTCGGGCGGCTTCGTCACCGACGACCTCGATTCGGTGCGGGCCAGCCAATACCTCAGCGAGCACTTCCCCGGGAGCGAACCCAACTACGTCCTGCTCGTCACCGCCGACGACGGACCCGACTCGCCCGCCGCGCGCGCCGCCGCCGACAACGCGCTCGAAATCCTGGACGCGCACCCCGAAGTCAGTGGCATGCAGTCGTATTGGACTGCACGCCCGGACCTGAAGCAGGCGCTGCGCAGCACCGACGGCAAACAAGCGCTGATCCTGGCCAGCATCGAAGGCGACGACGCCGAGCTCCCGGTACGCGCCGACGAACTGAGCGACCGGCTACAGATCGAGTCCGGGCCGGTGACGATCCGGGCCGGTGGGCTGGCCGCCACCTTCGGCGACATCAACTCCCAGATCAGCAAGGACCTGATCATCGCCGAGGCCATCGCCATCCCGATCACCGGCCTGCTGCTGGCACTGGTGTTCGGCAGCCTCATGGCCGCGGCCCTGCCCGTGGCGATCGGGCTGTTCGCGATCGCCGCGTCGCTGGGCATCCTGCGGGTGCTCACCGCCCTCACCGATGTGTCGATCTTCGCGCTGAACATGACCACCGCGCTCGGGCTGGCACTGGCCATCGACTACAGCCTGTTCATCGTCAGCCGGTACCGGGAGGAACTGGCCGCCGGCGCCACCCCGGCCGCGGCGGTCACCCGTTCCATCCGGACCGCGGGCCGCACGGTCGTGTACTCGGCGCTGGTCGTGGCGTTGTCGCTGTCGGCGCTGCTGGTGTTCCCGCAGTACTTCTTCAAGTCCTTCGCCTACGCCGGTATCGCCGTGGTCGCGGCGGCCACCGCGGCGGCGGTCATCGTGCTGCCCGCGCTGCTCATCCTCGTCGGCGACCGGATCAATGCCGGTGACCTACGCGCACCGCTGCGCAGGCTGTTCGGCGACCGGGCCGCCCCGGCCGCCGAAAAGGCGCCGCAGCAGACGTTCTGGTACCGCCTGGTGGTGGCCGTGATGAAGCGGCCGTTGCCGATCGCGCTGGCCACCACCGCGGTCCTGCTGCTGCTCGGTTCACCGTTCCTCGGCGTCCAGTTCGGCTACCCCGACGACCGCTCGCTGCCCGCCGACGTGGCCAGCCGCGAAGTCGGTGACGTGCTGCGCACCGAATTCGACGCCGACATGGCGGCGAGCGCCACCATCGTGCTGCCCGACTTCCGCGGCGCCCCCGCCGAGCTCGACACCTATGCGCGCGAGCTGTCGACGGTGCCCGACGTCCCCGCGGTGCTCAGCAGCGCGGCCGTGTACCGCAACGGGCTGCGGGTGGCCGCCGGCGTGCCCGAGATGTCGGACCCGAACACCGGCGCGTATCTGTCGGTCGGTACCCGGCTCGACCCGTACTCCGATGCCGGACGCCAGCAGCTCGACGCCCTGCGGGCCGTCGAGGCGCCCACCGAAGCCCTGGTCACCGGCCCCGCCGCCCTGAACCAGGACTCGGTCACCGCCATCACCGGCAAGCTGCCCCTGGCCGGCGCGCTGATCGCGATCACCACCCTGATCCTGCTGTTCCTGTTCACCGGCAGTGTGGTGCTGCCGGTGAAGGCGCTGGCGCTCAACGTCCTGTCGCTGGCGGCGACCTTCGGCGCCATGGTGTGGATCTTCCAGAACGGCCACCTGTCCGGGCTGCTCGGCTTCACCGCCACCGGCACCTTGAACCTGGCCATGCCGATCCTGATGTTCAGCCTCGCCTTCGGCGCTTCCATGGACTACGAGGTGTTCCTGCTCTCCCGCATCCGCGAGGAATGGCTGGCCGGGCCGAAAACGACCGAGGGCAACACCGAGGCCGTCGCGATGGGCGTGGCCCGCACCGGCCGCATCTTCACCGCCGCCGCCCTGCTGATGAGTGTGGTGTTCCTCGGCGTCGCCACCTCCGGTGTCTCGATGATGAAGCTGTTCGGCCTCGGCTGTGCCCTGGCGGTGATCAGCGACGCCACGGTGATCCGTGGCCTGCTCGCCCCCGCCCTGATGCGCATGATGGGCAAGTGGAACTGGTGGTCCCCGAAACCACTCGTGGCGCTGCACAACAAGATCGGCCTGGAAGAAGCCGAAGAGCACCCAGCCCCCACCAAAGAACCCCAACTCGCAAAAACCAGCACAAGTTAGCGCGCACCAAGCCCGCCACCTACACTCCGAACCAAGCCACGCACGCCCCGACCTCGGGGAGGGGCCCGCCGCGAAGCGGCGGGTTCGCGGCCGTCCCGCCGATGGGAGGCCGTTGCGCTGGCGACGAAGGAGCAAGCAACGGCCTCCCATCGGCGGGACACAAGGGGCCGCGAACCTCGAGCGCGCCAGCGCTCAAACCAACACAGCACTCGAGCGCGCCAGCGCTCCAATAAGCACGGGGGCTCGCACCAGCGGGCTGAGAGGACAGCTAGCCCGGTTTCGGGCGGTAAAGGGCTGTCGACCGTATGAACCTGACCGGGTAATGCCGGCGTAGGGAGGAATCTTCATGGGTAGAAGCACGTCGTCGAACGGCAGCACCGACACCGTCGACACCGTCACCACCGGCCCGATCCAGGGCAGCGTCAAGCATTACAACGAGGTCGATGGCCTGCGCATCCCGGTGCGCCGGGTCAACCTCACCAACGGAGAGCACTTCGACGTCTACGACACCTCGGGGCCCTACACCGACGACGAGGCCGTGATCGACCTCGAGGCCGGGCTGCCGAAGTTGCGCGCCGAGTGGGCCGAACCCGAGGTCGAGGGCCCGCGCACACAGTTGCACTGGGCGCGCCAGGGTGTCATCACGTCGGAGATGCGTTTCATCGCCGCGCGGGAGGGCGTGTCACCGGAGCTGGTGCGCGACGAGGTCGCCGCCGGGCGCGCGGTGATCCCGGCCAACCACAACCACCCCGAACTCGAACCGACCATCATCGGTAAGAAGTTCCTGGTCAAGATCAACGCCAATATCGGCAACTCGGCGGTGTCGTCCTCGATCGCCGAAGAGGTCGAGAAGATGGTGTGGGCCTCGCGCTGGGGTGCCGACACCATCATGGACCTGTCCACCGGTAAGAACATTCACGAAACCCGCGAATGGATCCTGCGCAACTCCCCCGTCCCGATCGGCACCGTGCCGATCTACCAGGCGCTGGAGAAGGTGAACGGTGACCCCACCGCACTCACCTGGGAGATGTACCGCGACACCGTGATCGAGCAGTGCGAGCAGGGCGTGGACTACATGACCGTGCACGCCGGGGTGCTGCTGCGCTACATCCCGCTCACCGCCAAACGCGTCACCGGGATCGTCTCGCGTGGCGGATCCATCATGGCCGCTTGGTGTTTGGCTCATCACCAGGAATCTTTCCTGTACACGCACTTCCGGGAGCTGTGCGAGATCCTCGCGAAGTACGACGTGACGTTCTCCCTAGGCGACGGTTTGCGCCCCGGCTCGATCGCCGACGCCAACGACGAGGCCCAGTTCGCCGAACTGCGTACCCTCGGCGAGCTCACCAAGATCGCGAAATCCTATGGCGTGCAGGTGATGATCGAAGGCCCCGGCCACGTGCCGATGCACAAGATCGTCGAGAACGTGCGCCTGGAAGAGGAGCTTTGCGAGGAGGCGCCGTTCTACACCCTCGGCCCGCTGGCCACCGATATCGCGCCCGCCTACGACCACATCACCTCAGCCATCGGCGCCGCGATCATCGCCCAGGCCGGCACCGCCATGCTCTGCTATGTCACCCCCAAGGAGCACCTGGGCCTGCCCACTCGTGACGACGTGAAGGTCGGCGTGATCACCTACAAGATCGCCGCCCACGCCGCCGACCTCGCCAAGGGCCACCCCCACGCCCAGGACCGCGACAACGAATTGTCCAAGGCCCGTTTCGAATTCCGCTGGCACGACCAGTTCGCCCTGTCCCTCGACCCCGACACCGCCCGCGAATACCACGACGAGACCCTGCCCGCCGAACCCGCCAAGACCGCCCACTTCTGCTCCATGTGCGGCCCGAAGTTCTGCTCCATGCGTATCTCCGCCGACGTGCGCGAATACGCCGAAAAGCAGGGCCTCACCGATGTGGCGGCCATCGAGGCGGGCATGGCCGAGAAGTCGGCCGAGTTCGCCGACCACGGCAACCAGGTCTACCTGCCGGTCGTTTCCTGACCACACCTGGTCCGGCCCCCGAAGTCCATCCCAGGATTTCGGGGGCTTTCCCTACTTCTGCGGCTCCGTAGGCTGCTGGCATGTCCACTCGTATGAAACGAATCGTCGCCGGCACCGTTACGGCCGCGGCCCTGTCGCTCGCCGCTCCGATCGGCTCGGCCCAAGCGGCTCCGCTGCCGGTCGCCGGGTCCACCGATATCGGCTGCACCTCGACCGATATCAACCCCTGCCCCATCCGCCCGCTGCTCGACCTGCTCACCCTGGTGACCAGCGGCTCCGCGTAGGACATCTCGCCGGTTGTCCGATGCCACATCGAGTGCTTCGCTGTCGGTGATCCCAGATCCGCCTCGTTCTGTCTCAGACCACTGAGAAGCCCCGTGGGAGGGCGGTTCTGCCGGTGAGTGCGGCCAGTACCGGCTGGCCGTCGCCGACTCGGACGGCGATGCGGGCGGCGAGCTCCGTCGCTTCGGTGAGCACGTTCTCGGGCAAAGTGCAGGGCAGGCCGGTGGCGGCGGCGATGTCGAGGCTGTGGACGGCGAGTTCGAAGGTGCGGGTCGGCAGGTAGGTGTGCAGGCGCATGCCGTGGCCGCCGAAGACTTCGATCAGCCGGTCCTCGGCTCCCCGCACCGCCGTGGTGGCCGCGGCTGCCAGGGCGTCCACCGTGTCGGCGGGCGCCTCCCCCAGTTCGGTTCCGGCGTCGCGGCCGCGTCGCACGATCGACGCGGCGGCCGTTCCCGCCGTGTACTCCTTGACCATGGCGTAGTACTCCTGCGGGCTCCGCAGGTCCTCGGCCTCGGCCGATGTTCGCAGGTAGGTCGTCACCGTGACGAGCGAGCGCGACGTGTGCCCGACCAGCGCACGCAGGTCCCACTCCCCCAGACCCGGCCCGTCCCAGCGGTTCCCGGGAATCCGGCGCACCAGTGCGGCGAAACTCCCTGCCGCGTCTACGAAGGTTTCGAGCGGGTTCGCATCCACCCGATCGAACCTACCCGGCCGCCGCGTCGAGGATGTCCGGGCCGGCAGGTACGGTCACAGTGACCCAGCGACCCGCTGACCGGCACCGCAACGATCCCGCAGGCGGCCGAGGCGGAGGACGGACAGCGACGTGGCCGACGCCTTCTATCTCCCGGACCCGGCGAACCCCGACCGGTTCGTCTCGACCGAACTCACCCGTGGCCCGTGGTCGCCCGACGCCCAGCACGCCGGCCCGCCGTCGGCCCTGCTCGGGCACGTGATCGAACGGTGTGAGCCGCGACCGGGATTCCAGGTGGGACGCGTGGCGGTCGAGATTCTCGGTCCGGTGCCCCTGGAACCGT
The DNA here is from genome assembly GCF_042650145.1 of Nocardia halotolerans. Lineage (NCBI taxonomy): Bacteria > Bacillati > Actinomycetota > Actinomycetes > Mycobacteriales > Nocardiaceae > Nocardia > Nocardia halotolerans. The sequence goes on from NZ_JBHSDL010000014.1 coordinate 1,600,218, forward strand.
TGACGGTGCAGACCCGGATGGTGCGCTCGGGGCGCAGCGTGGAACTGCTCGAGGCGACCTTGTCGTCGGAGCGCGGGCCGGTGATGCAGGCCAAGGCGTGGCGGCTCAAGGTCGCCGAGCCCGCCCTGGACCTGCCCAGCGAGTTCTTGCCCACCGGAACCCGGCCGCTGCCGACCACCACCGAGCCCTCCGGCTTCCCCAGCGAACAGAAGGTCGGATTCCACACCGGTATCGAATACCGTTTCACCACAGGCTCTTTCGACGAGTCGGGTCCAGCGGTGTGCTGGATCCGGTTGAAGTATCCGATCGTCGCGGGCACCGTCCCCAGCCCGCTGGAACGCGCGCTGGCCGCCGCCGATTCCGGCAACGGGGTGAGCGCGGTCCTCGACTGGTCGAAGTATCTGTTCATCAACACCGATCTCACCGTCACCCTGCACCGGCAGCCGGTCGGCGAATGGGTGTGCCTGGACGCGGTGACGCATCCGCAGCCGCACGGCATCGGTCTCGCCGAATCCGCGCTCTTCGACGAGACCGGGCCGATCGGGCGCAGCACCCAGACGTTGCTGCTCGCGCCGCGCTGATCAGCGCAGGGCGTCCAGGTTCACCAGGTCGCCGTTGCCATGTTTGACCAGCTCCGATTCCCCGGTGCTGGTGCGCCGGAACGGGTCACCCTGCCCGGTGGTGAGCAAGCCGCGCAGGCTGCTACCAGGCCCGCACATCGTTGATCCCGGCGAAGGCTTCGCCGGGAGACCTGTCGACGGTGATGGTGGCGGTGAAGTTCTTGTCGCGCATTACTGCTCCTTTCGGCTCAGCCGTCGAGGTGACGGCGGAGCGCGTCGAGTGACCCGTCCCAGTCGCGGGCCAAGGCGGCCAGGAACTGCTGGGCCACCTGCATGGGGGCGGAGTCGAGGCGGTAGCGCACCCGGCGCCGTTCCCCGGGCTCCGCGATCACCAGTCCCGCATCTGCCAGCAGGGCAAGGTGTTTGGTGATCGCCTGCCGGGTGATGGGCAGGCGATCGGCCAGGTCCGTCGCGGTCGCGGGCCCGTCGGCGGCCAGGGCGGCGAGCACCGACCGCCTACTCGGGTCCGCCAGCGCGACGAAGACCCGTTCGGCGGTGGCTTCGAGCTCAGGCTGCACCGAGGTACTCGACGAGCTCGCCCAGCTCGCTCTTCCAGCCATCGACATTGCCCTCGAACGCCGCCTTGTGGGCCTCATCGGACAGCTGCGCGAACCCGGTCTCGACCACCGTCAGCCGCGTTCCCGCGCCTACCGGCTCGAGCGTGAACTCCACATAGGTGCGCCGTGGGTCGTCGGCGGGCAGTCCACTGACCGACCAGGTGTATCCGAACACTGTCGGCTCCTCGACCCGCTCCACCCGCATATTCGCGACGTGCTCACCCTCGTTCCAGGTCATCCGGGCGGCACCGCCGGGCCGCAGGTCGATGGTGGCGTCATTGCCGAACCAGCTCCCCAGCCCCTCGGCCGTGGTGAGCGCCGCCCACACCTTTGTCGGCGGGTGCGAGAGCTCGACAGTCCGCACGATCTGATCAGGGAATCCCATGATGTCTCCTATTGCAACTTGTTGGTTGCTATCCAATATATGGCAACCAATCGGTTGCGTCAAGGGTTCATCGGTCAGTGCCCGCCGGTAACGCGGAACCCCTTGGGAACGAGCCGGATGGTGACGATCGTGACGATGGCCACCACCACGGCGGAGATATAGGACGTGGTGGTCAAGGCGGCGTCGAAGGCGTGAGTGGAGGCTTGGGCCAGCTGGGTGCGGGCGGGTTCGGGCAGGTCGGCGGCGACCTCGGCCGCGCCGCCGATCGAACCGCGAGCCTGGTCCAGGCGATCCGGGGGGACGGACAGATCTGTCATGTGTTCGGTGAAGATCCGGGCGTGCAAGCTACCGAGCAACGCCACCCCGAAACCGACACCCACCTCGTAGTTCGTCTCCTCGACCGCACCCGCCTGACCGGCGCGGTCGGCGGGAACCGCACCGACGAGGACGGCCGCCGCCGCGGTGATGGCCATGCCGTCACCGAGCCCGAAGGACACCAGGACCAGCGCGACCACCGGATACGACGTCGGCTCCGGGCTCACCGCCAACAGCAGGAAACCCAGCGACACCGCACCCAGGCCCATACCGAGCACCGCGCGGACCCCGAGTTTTTCCATCAGCATCGGTGTGAGCAATGAGGCGGTGAGCAAGGTCAGGGCGGCGGGCAGTATCCGGATACCGGCTTGCGACGGGCTGTAGCCGTGGACGTACTGCAGCCACAGCGAGATCAGGAACATGGCCGCGCCGATGGCCATCATCGCCAGCAGGGTCGCCAGCGCGGCCGCGGTGAACGCACCGTTGCCGAACAACCGCACGTCCAGCAGCGGGTCGGTGGCGTTCAGCTGTCTGCGGGTGAACCACGCCAGTGCCACCACACCGAGCACCAGCACGGCCCAATCCACCCCGGTGGCTTCCCCTTTCGCGAGGTGCTTGATACCCCAGGCCAGGCAGACGATGCCGGTGACCGACAGCACCGCCGCGAACCAGTCGAGCCGGCCCGCCTGCGGCGCACGGTATTCCGGCAGCACCCACAACCCGACCACCACGGTCACCAGCACCACCGGCACATTGAGCCAGAACGCCGACGCCCACCCGAAATGCTCCACCAGGAACCCGCCGACGATCGGCCCGACCGTGGCGCCGACCCCGGCCACCGCCGCCCAGATCCCGATGGCCATGGTGCGCTCGCGCGCATCGGTGAAGATATTGCGGATCAGCGACAACGTCGAGGGCATCACCATCGCGCCGCCGATGCCGAGCAGTACCCGGCCACCGATCAGCTGGGCGGCGCTGCCCGCGGTGGCCGCGACCACCGAGGCCAGGCCGAACAGCAGGAACCCACTGATGAACAACAACTTTCGACCCACCCGGTCGCCCAGCGCGCCCGTGGTGATGAGCAGCCCGCCGAGGACGAGGCCGTAGATGTCGATGATCCACAACTGCTCGAGCGGGCCGACCTGCAAGTCGTCGATCAACGACGGCAGAGCGACATTGAGGATGGTCGCATCCATGGCCACCAGCAACAAACTGGCACACAACACCGCGAGCATCCCCCACCGCGCCGAACCGTAAGTCTTCGTTGCCTCGCTGCCCACATCTCACCGCCGATTGCTGATCCCGACCGGTTTCCGGACCCGTGGCACGCGATCCGGTGCCCAACTTACCCAGTCACACTCCACCTGGATCGGACCTCGGCCGAACCAGCAGCGAACTTTCGGCGCATCCCGGCAGCGTGGCTTCCACTCCCCACCTACCCCGACCGGCGCACCGGCCGAGTCCGTCGACAGCACACTGACACTGCACCCCGCGTTCGAAGGTAGGCCGGGTCGCTCGGAGTGGTGCGGCCGCTGATGTTCGCGCGCCGGCACGCGTCAGCGTGGCCGAGTGGGGAGCACGGCGGCGATCAGGGTGCGGGCAGCGCGGGTGGTGCGTTCGCGGTCGCCGGTGATCATGCGGTCCTGGATGATCCCGCGCAGTGCGGAGACCAACAGGGTCGCCACCACTTCGGGATCCTCGGCCAGGCCGGTACGGCGCAGTGCGGCGGCGAGTTCGGTGACGAAGGTGGCGATCGCCGCGTTCGCGTAGTCCTGGTACGGCGAATCCGGGGCGCATGCGGCGCCGAGCACCTGCAACAGCACTCGCACACTGTCAGCTTCGGCGCCCTCGGAATTCAGATCGAAGAAGCCGACCAACCGGTCGCACAGCGCTTCCGGTTCCACCACATCGACGAACAGGGCGGTCAGGTCCGGTCGCTGGGTGGCCAGCGCTTGGACCAGCAGTTCTTCCTTGGTGCCGAAGTAATAGATCAGCATCCGTGAGCTGGTACCGAGCTCTGCGGCCAGCGGACGCAACGACAGCGCGGCCAGACCGTGCCCGGCGATGTATGCCACCACGCCCGCCAGCAGGTCGGCGCGTTTCTGGTGATCGAGTGGACGAGCCATGGGTTGACTGTAGCGAGCGCTACAGGTATTCATGGCAGCGTGACTGTACCGATCGCTTCAGAAACTCGCGATGGCGTGGTGGTGACCGCCTACGCGGCGACTACCGCGCTGGCCGACACCATGGACGAAACCTGGATCCGGCTGCTCAGCGGCGACAGCGGAATCCGGCCACTACCCGCTGAACTCCTCGGCGAACACGAACTCCCGGTCCGTATCGGCGGCCCACTCACCACGTCACCGGACACCCGACTGACCCGGATCGAGCAACGCAGGCATTCCTATGTGGAGCGGTTGGCACTGGTGCTCGGCAGGCAGGTGTGGGCGGCGGCGGGATCACCCGAGGTCGAGGGCGAACGGCTGGCCGTCGCGGTCGGCACCGGGCTCGGCGGCGGCGACGCGCTGATCGACGCGGTGGACGCGATGCGGTCGGGTGGCTACCGCAAGGTCTCGCCGCTGGCGGTCCCGATGGTGATGCCCAATGGACCGGCCGCCACCATCGGGCTCGAAATCGGCGCGCGGGCAGGGGTCTTCGCGCCCGTGTCGGCGTGCTCTTCCGGGTCGGAGGCGATCGCGCACGCATGGCGGCTGATCAGCACCGGGGAGGCCGATATCGTGGTGGCCGGCGGAGTGGAAGGCCACATCCATCCGGTGCCGATCGCCGGGTTCGCCATGATGCGGGCGATGAGCACCCGCAACGACGAGCCCGAGCGCGCCTCCCGTCCCTTCGACCGCGACCGCGACGGGTTCGTCTTCGGCGAGGCCGGCGCGCTGCTCGTGCTCGAATCCGAGCGGCACGCCAGGGCGCGGGGGGCACGAATTCATGCCCGGGCCCTCGGCGCCGGCATCACCTCGGATGCCTTCCACATCGTCGCCTCGGACCCGGCCGGCACCGGTGCGGCCCGGGCCATGCGCAAGGCGATTCGCACCGCGGGCCTGCAGCCCACCGACATCGACCACGTGAACGCGCACGCGACCGCCACCCCGATCGGCGATGCTTCCGAAGCCGCGGCGATCACCGCGGTCACACCCGGCGCTTCGGTCTACGCCCCGAAGTCGGCACTGGGCCATTCGATCGGCGCGGTCGGTGCGCTCGAATCGGTGCTCACGGTATTGAGTCTGCGCGAGCAGATCGTGCCCCCGACGCTGAACTACGACAACGCGGATCCATCGTTCGACATAGACGTGGTCGCCGGGTCGCCGCGGCGACAGCGCATCGACTACGCGCTCAACAACTCGTTCGGCTTCGGCGGCCACAATGTGGCACTGACCTTCGGCCGCGCCTGAATCAGTATGTGCGTCGCCACCCGTGTCGGTCAGCTCGAGATCTTCGCGCCCCGCGAGATCTGCTGCACTGCCCAACCGCTTCGGTCGGGGTCAGGGTTTGTGTTCCCAACGCCAGGCGAATTCGCCTGCGGCAGGCGGCGGGCCCGGTAACTCGCCGTCGGCGGTGAGTCCGTCGACGAGCAGGGCGAGGACCCGTTGGCGCAACTCGGCGGTGCGGACCGGGTCCGGCGTCGCGACAGCGGCGCAAGCCTCGAGGATCAGCCCGATATCGGTGGCGTTCACCCCGGACCGCAATCGGCCGCTCGCCGTGGCGCGCCGGACCAGCTCGTCGCCGACCTCGGCCGAGTGCTGCACGTCGGGCACGATCGATTCGTCGGGGGTGAAGGTGCCGGCCAGCCGGACGGTGAGTGAGTGCACGTCGGCCTCGACCACTCGTCGCAGGAAGCCGACGAAGCCGCGCCAGCCGTCCGGATCTTCCAGTGCCGCGTCGGCTTCGGCGTTGAACCGGCGTAGCCCCTCGTGGCACAGCGTGCGCAGCAGCACTTCCTTGCTGGGGTAGCGCCGGTAGAGGGCGCTGATGCCGACGCCGGCACGGTCGGCGACGGCGGCGATCGGTGCGGTCGGATCGGTCAGGAACACCGCGCGGGCGGCGTCGAGGATCAGGGCGTCGTTGCGGGCGGCCTGGGCTTTGCGGCCGGGCAAGCGCGGCTGATCTGCGGTTTCGGTCTGCTTCGGCATGAATTCAGGATAACACTTGAAACGGAATGATCCGTTCTGTTACGGTTTGAACAGAACGAAGCATTCCGTTTCAGAAAGAGGACGAGACATGACCGTCACGCCGTTCACCATCGCTGTCCCCCAGGCCCGGCTCGACGATCTCGAGGCCCGGCTGCGCAACGCGCTCTACCCGGACGAACTGGCCGGCGTCGGCGACGCCTACGGCGTGCCCGGCGACCGGGTGCGCGGTCTCGCCGAGTACTGGCTGGAAGAATTCGACTGGCGCGCGGTGGAAGCCGAGCTGAACGCCTACCCGCAGTTCACCACCGAGATCGACGGCGAGGCCATCCACTTCCTGCACGTACGCTCCTCGCGCCCCGACGCCACGCCGGTGATCCTCACCCACGGCTGGCCCGGCTCGGTCCTGGAATACCTCGACGTAATCGGGCCGCTCACCGAGCCGGAATCGCCGGAGGCGCCCGCCTTCCACGTGGTCATCCCGTCGCTGCCGGGGTTCGGCTTCTCCGGCCCCACGCGCAGCACCGGCTGGAATCGCTACCGCATCGCTCGCGCCTGGGTGGAGCTGATGTCGCGGTTGGGCTACCAGCGTTACGGCGCCATCGGCAACGACGCCGGTTCGATGGTTTCGCCGGAGGTAGGGCGGATCGCGCCCGACCAGGTGATCGGTGTGCACGTCACCCAGCTGTTCTCCTTCCCCTCCGGTGACCCGGCCGAGTTCGAGGGGCTCTCGGAAACCGATCTGGCCGCCCTGCAGCATCTGCAGTGGTTCCACGAGAACAAGATGGCGTTCAACACCCTGCACAGCCAGCAGCCGCAGACCCTGGCCTACGCGCTGGCCGACTCACCCATCGGCCTGCTCGGGTGGAACGCGCAACTGTTCGGTGAAACGCTGGACCCGCGTTTCGTGATCGCCAATGTGGCGCTCTACTGGCTCACCGGCACCGCCGGTTCCTCGCTGCGCTTCTACTACGAGGACGCCCACACCGCCGAAAATCCCACCGAGCCGACCACCGTGCCGACCGGGCTGGCCATGTTCGCGGGCGACTTCCAGTCGATCCGCCGCTTCGCCGAGCGCGATCACCGCAATATCGTCAGCTGGAACTCCTATGGCACCGGCACCGGCGAGGGCAGCGCGAACGACGCGGGCGGCCACTACGCCGCGCACGAAGCACCGCAGGTGCTCATCGGCGACATCCGGCGGTTCTTCGCCGGTCTCGGCTGACTCGCTTCGGCGCCACGGCCCACGCTCCCCTCATCGGCGCGTGGGCCGCAGCCCTTTCGAATCATGCACCAGCCCAGCGCCGTACGCTTGCCGAAAAGCGCGATCAGTGATGTTCGTGCAGCTCACCCCAGGCGGGGAAGGGGTCCGGGTAGCTCCTCCACGTCGGCGCCCCCGCGGCGAATTCCGCGTCGGTGAGCAGGGCGGCGCCGAGCGCGCGCCGGACGGCGGGCGCGTCCAGGCGCACCCCGATGAACACGAGTTCCTGACCGGCCGCGACCTCGAGCTCCGACCACCACGCGCCCGGTTCGAAGGTGAGGTTCGGTCCGGCCTGCGACCAGATCGCGGCGAGTTCGGGACGGCTGGCGATCCAGCAGAAGCCCTTGCTGCGCAACATTCCGCGCAGCTGCGACAGCGCGTCGGCCAGGCGTTGCGGATGGAACGGGCGGTCGGCGGTGAAGGTGAGGCTGCTGATCCCGTATTCCTCGGTCTCCGGAGTGTGCCCGCCGGCCAATTCCTCGGCCCAGCCTTCGGTTTCGGCCGCCGCCACCGGGTTGTAGCGGCCGGTGGCCAGTACCTCGCTCAGCTCGACGACGCCCTTCGCGGTGCGCAGCACGTGGGCGCGTGGATTGAGCCGGCGCACCGTGGCCTCCACGGTGGCGGCGGCATTGGCGCTGACCAGGTCGGTCTTGTTGATCAACAGCACGTCGGCGAATTCCACCTGGTCGACCAGCAGATCCGCGATCGTGCGCGAATCACCTTCGCCCGCTTCCAGATCGCGCTCCGCGAGCCCCTGTCCACGGACGAGTTCGGCAAGGAAGGTGGCGGCGTCGACGACGGTCACCATGGTGTCGAGACGGGCCAGTTCGCCGAGGCTGAAGCCGTCCTCGAACTCCCAGTCGAAGGTGGCGGCCACCGGCATGGGCTCGGAGATTCCGGTCGACTCGATCACCAACTGGTCGAAGCGACCCGCGCGGGCGAGCCGGGCGACGGCTTCGATCAGGTCCTCGCGCAGCGTGCAGCAGATGCAGCCGTTGGTGAGTTCGACCAGTTTCTCCTCGGTGCGATCGAGGTGCCCTTGCCCCGCGACCAGGGCGGCGTCGATGTTCACCTCGCTCATGTCGTTGACGATCACCGCGACGCGGCGACCTTCGCGGTTGGCGAGGATGTGGTTGAGCAGGGTGGTCTTTCCGGCACCGAGGAAACCGGACAGAACGGTGACGGGCAGGCGGGCTGGTGCTGGTGTGGTGGTCACCAGTTAATGATAATGGTTTTCATTTACGTTACTTCGGGTGGGGGTCGGAAAGCAGGTCGCCCGCCGTAGGGTTGGAGTGTGAAGATGTTGCCGCTCACCCCCGATGGCCAGACCCCCGTCCGCGCACTCACCATCGCGGGCACCGACTCCGGCGGCGGGGCCGGCATCCAGGCCGATTCACGCACCATGGCGATGTGCGGCGTGCACGCGTGCGTCGCGGTCGCCGCGGTGACGGTGCAGAACACGGTGGGCGTCACCGGCTTTCACGAAATCCCGCCGCAGGTGGTGGCCGACCAGGTGCGGGTGGTGGTGCGCGATATCGGCATCGGCGCCGCCAAGACCGGCATGCTCGCCTCCACCACGATCATCGAATCGGTGGCCGCGGTGTGCCGCGAGGTCGGCATCGGACGCGACGGCAGCATCCCCCTGGTGGTCGACCCGGTCGCCGCCTCCATGCACGGTGACCCACTGCTGCATGCCTCGGCGCTCGACGCGGTGCGCTCCACCCTCATCCCGTTGGCCACCGTCCTCACCCCCAATCTCGACGAGGTCCGGCTCATCACCGGCATCGAAGTCGTCGACGACGCGACCGCCCGCAAGTCCGCCGAGGCGCTGCACGCCCTCGGCGCACAGTGGGCGATCGTGAAGGGCGGGCACCTGCGGACCTCCGAACACAGCACCGACCTGCTCTACGACGGCGACACCTTCCGCGAGTTCACCGCGCCGCGCATCGCCACCGGCAACGACCACGGCGGCGGCGACACACTCGCCGCGGCCATCACCTGCGCCCTCGCCAACGGCTACGAAGTACCCGACGCGGTCGCCTTCGCCAAGGAGTGGACCTACCGCTGCCTGGCCGCCTCCTATGACCTCGGCGCGGGGCACGGGCCGGTTTCCCCGCTGTGGCGGTTGAGCGCGCGAACCTAGTCGATGCCGAAGGCGTCGCGCAGTGGCCGCGCGGTGTCGATGCGGACGCCGTTGAACCGTGCGTGTGCCTGCGCCAAGGCCGAAATGCTCTCGGCCAGATAGTCGACGAACCGCTCGACCGACATCACCGACACCTCACGCTGGTTCGCGCCCAGCCACCAATCCGTAGCCGAGGCCACCGCACCGAAGATCGAATAGTTCACCAGTTCGATGCCGGCCACATCGATCGGCTCGGTGTGCTCGCTCGGCAGCAGGCCGGCGAAGAATTCGGCCGCACGCCGCGCCGCCTGCCGGGCCGCCACCAGGGCGCGTTCGGTCTCGCGAGCCTGCTGACTGAAATGGCTGTGCAGCATGAACCGGAAGACGTTGGGGTGTTCGGTCACCACCGCCACATATTCGGCGGCCGCGCGGTGCACCAGTTCGGCGACCGAATCGTCGGTGAGATTCACCCCGCCGAGCAACCGCTCCCACAGCATGTCGCGCACTCGGTCGACGATCGAGTTGTAGAGGTCGGTCTTGTCCTCGAAATGCCGGTACAGCTTGGGTTTGGCGGCACCGGCTTCCTTGGCGATATCGCCCATGCTCACGTCGGGACCGAACTTGTCCAGCGCGCGGAAGGCGGCGTCGACGAATTCGATGCGCACCTGCACCCGGTGCTCACGCCAGCGCTCGGTCCGCGCGTCGACGCGCCGCTCCGGCACCCCGTCGGCCTTCCGATACACGCGCGTCACCTAGGCAGTATCTCTGGCGGCCGGCGCCAGGGTGTGCGCGGGCCCCGCCGCCGCCGGTTCGGTAGCGACTGACCGGGTGCTCATGGGCGCCCGGTCGCGATCCGCGTCGCTCGCGGCCGGACATCGGCGGGCCGCGCCCGTTCGGCCACTCGCTCCTCGGTGCGGTGGGCGAGGAAAGGGCGCCCGCGCCGGCCGCCTTTGCTGTAGCGGCAATATTTGTTGCCCGCTTCGGCGGGCATGGGGACCATCGAATCAGCTGATCACCACTATCCACCTGGAGTGTCGATGCACGAGACCGCACAGAACCCGGAAGAATTCTGGGAAGACTTCTACCGCGAACGCGAACAGATCTGGACCGGCAAGGTGAATCCGATCCTGGTTCGCGAGGTATCAGAGCTCACCCCGGGCACCGCGCTGGACCTCGGCTGCGGTGAGGGCGGCGACGCGATCTGGCTCGCCCAGCGCGGATGGCGGGTGACCGCGGTCGACGTGTCGGCGACGGCGATGGAACGCGGCGCGCGGCACGCCGCCGAGGCCGGGGTACGCATCGATTGGGAGCGCCACGACCTACAGCAGAGCTTCCCCGATGGCACCTTCGACCTGGTGTCCGCCCAGTTCCTGCACTCGCCGGTGGAACGGCCCGACGAGCGGGCCCAGATCCTGCGCCGCGCGGCGAACGCCGTCGCACCGGGTGGGGTGCTGGTGATCGGCGCGCACGCCGCCGCGCCGACCTGGGCGCCCAGCGAAATGCACGATCACGTGTTCCCGACCATCGAACAGGTGCTCGAGCAGCTCGACCTCGCACCGCAGCAGTGGCAGGTCGAAACGTCGGAACTGATCTACACCGCGTCGACCAGCCCCGATGGTGTGGAAGGCGAGCGGGCCGACAGCGTGCTGCGGGTGCGGCGCATCCAGGAATGACCTGGTGACCGAACGTCAGTGAGCGATGTCGAGGGCGCTGTGCAAGGTGGCGGCCCACTGGTCGACGATCAGTTTGCGGCGCGCGGAGTCGTCGGTGAGGACGTCGGCCAGGCCGAGCCCACGCGCCAGGTCCAGGGTGGCCTGCACCAGGTGGTGGGCGACCGGGTCGGAGTCGTCGACGCCGAGCGCCTCGACGGCACGGCGGTGGGAGACACGGCCGAAGTGGGCCTCCAGCGGCAGGACGCGTTCGCGCAGGGCCGGGTCGGCCGCCGCGTGTGTCCAGACCTGGAGCGCGGCCTTGAAGAACGGCGAAGTGTAGGACTCGACCAGCGCCGAGACCACCGCGCGGGTGCGCCCCAGCCCCTGCGCGACCGCGCTGACCATCTCGGCTTCGGCCTTGGCCTGGTCCATCCGGAACTCGAACATGTACTCGAGCGCGGCGGTGATCAGGTCCTCGCGGGTCGGGAAATGGTGCTGGGCGGCCCCGCGCGACACCCCCGCCCGTTCGGCGACCACCGACACCGTGGCGGCTGCCCAGCCGGTTTCGGCCAGGCAGTCGATGGTTGCCTCGAGCAGCCGCTGCCGGGTGACCCGGCTGCGGTCCTGCTTGGGTTCGTGGGGTGTCGCCATGGGCCTATTGTGCCCAGCTGGGTGGGCGCTTCTGGAAGAAGGCCGTCATGCCCTCGATCACTTCGGGGGTGCCGAAGAAGCTGCCCGAACGCTGGGCGAGCTCCTCGACGCGGGCGTCGAAGTCGGCCAGCAGGGTGGCGTTGACCAGCTTCTTGGACTCGGCCAGCCCCTGCGGCGACCCCTTGCGCAGCTCGCCACACAGGCGTTTCACCTCGTCCGCGGCGTCGGCCGCCGCGACGGTGACCAGCCCGATCTCCCGCGCCGTCGCGGCGCCGAACTTCTCGCCGGTGAGGAAGTAGCGGCTCGCGGCTCGCTGGTCCAGCCGTGGCACCAGGGTGAGCGAGATCATGAACGGCGCCATCCCGATGCGCACCTCGGTGAGCGCGAAACTGCTGCCCGGCCCCGCGACCACGAGGTCACAGGCACCGATGATGCCCATGCCACCGGCCCGCACATTGCCGTCGATCTGGGCGATCACCGGCTTCGGTGAGGTGAGGATGCCGCGCAGCACGTCGATCATCACGCGAGTGCGCTGGTCGGCGGCCACCGCCGGATCAGCGGTACTGGCCTCCTTGAGATCAGCACCGGCGCAGAAGGTGTCGCCGGTGTGGGCGAGCACGATGCCCCGCACCGCCGGATCCGCAGCCGCCGCATCGAACCCGGCCAGCAGCTCCCGAACCAGCTTGGACGACAAGGCGTTCCGATTATGCGGCGAATCGAAGGTCAGCCTGGCGAACCCGTCGACAACCTCGTACCGCACATAGGCCACATCAGTCGAATCACTCATAGAAAACAACTCCTGTCCAATAGCACCGAGTCCACCACCCACCGCACTCCCAGCCCCGCACAACCCGACCTCGAGGAGGGTCCGCCGCGAAGCGGCGGTTCGCGGCCGGGCCGACGATCAGGCGCCGTGGCGTAGGCACCCATCAATAAGACTTGGGCAGCCCCAACGAATGCTGCGCCACGAAGTTCAGAATCATCTCCCGGCTCACCGGCGCAACCCGCATGATGCGCGCAGCCCCCAGCATCCCCGCGAGCCCGACCTCACCGGTCAACCCCGAACCACCATGGGTCTGAATCGACTGGTCCAGCGCCTTGATGGAAGCCTCGGCACCCGCGTACTTGGCCATGTTCGCGGCCTCGGCAGCACCGAACTCATCGCCCGCGTCGTAGAGCACCGCGGCCTTCTGCATCATCAGCCGAGCCAGCTCGAGCTCGATCTTCACCTGCGCCAGCGGATGCGAAATACCCTGGTGCGCACCGATGACCGACTTCCAGACCTGGCGTTCCTTGGCGTACTCCACCGCGCGATCGATGGCGTAGCGCCCCAGCCCGATCCCCATCGCCGAGCCCATGATGCGCTCGGGGTTCAGGCCGGCGAACAGCTGGGCCAGGGCCGCGTCCTCGGCGCCGACCAGCGCGTCGGCGGGCAGGCGCACGTCGTCGAGGAACAGGGTGAACTGCCGGTCGGGCTCGGAGAAGTCCATGTCCTGGACCGTTTTGTTGAAGCCGGGGGCGTCGGTCGGGACGATGAACAGCGCGGGCTTGAGTTTGCCGGTCTTGTGGTCCTCGGTGCGCGAGACGATCAGCACCGCGTCGGCCTGGTCGACGCCGGAGATGAAGATCTTGCGGCCGTTGAGGATCCAGTCGCTGCCGTCGCGGCGGGCGGTGGTGGTGATGTTGTGCGAGTTGGAACCGGCATCGGGTTCGGTGATGCCGAAGGCCATGATCTTGGTGCCGTCGGCGAGGCCGGGCAGCCACGTCTGCTTCTGCTCGTCGGTGCCGTACTTGGCGATGATGGTGCCGCAGATGGCCGGGGAGACGACCATCAGCAGCAGCCCCGCACCCTGGGTGGCGAGCTCTTCGAGCACCAGTGAGAGCTCATAGATGCCCGCGCCACCGCCGCCGTACTCCTCGGGCAGGTTCACGCCGATGAAGCCGAGCTTGCCCGCTTCGGCCCAGAGTTCGGTGAGCGGCTCGTTCTCGGCCACCTTGGGTCGCACGTAGTCGCGGTAGTTGTACTTGGCCGCCAGCGAGGCGACCGCCGCGCGCAGTGCCTGCTGCTCTTCGGTTTCGATGAAGCTCACGATGTCTGCTCCTGCTCTTCTTCCTCGACGACGGCAAGGATGGTTCCGACCTCGACCTGCTGGCCGACAGTCACGTTGAGTGCGCTGAGGACGCCGGTGGCCGGGGCGGCGATGGTGTGTTCCATCTTCATCGCCTCGAGCCACAGGATCGGCTGCCCGTGTCGCACGTGGTCGCCTTCGGCGGCGCCGAGACGGATGACGCTGCCGGGCATCGGCGCGAGCAACGACCCGGCCGCTACCTGCTGCGACGGGTCGGTGAAGCGCGGCAGCCTGCGCGCCGACACCGGGCCGAGCGGGGAATCGACGGCGATGTGGTCGCCGTAGCGGGCGATCTCGAACTGACGGCGCACCGGACCGCGCTCACCCGGCACGGCCAGCACGACGCGCTCGGGCGACACCGAGATCAGTTCCAGGCCCTCATGGCCCTCGACTTCGATCCCGGTGCGGGTGAAGCGGTAACACACCTCGTGGGTGCCGCTGGTGCGGCTCTCGTAGGACTTGCGTTGCGGCTGCGAGGCCAGGTTGCGCCAGCCGCTGGGCGCCAACCGGGTGAACCGGTTGGCGGTGTGGTTCAGCGCCGAATCCGCCAGTGCCGCAGCCACGATCGACAACTCCTCGTCGCTGTCGGACACCAGCGGCGCCGACAGCACCGCCAGGTCGTGGGTGGCGAAGAACGCGGTGTCGGTGTCACCGGCCAGGAACGCCGGGTGCCGCAGCACTCGCACCAGCAGGTCGCGGTTGGTGACCAGGCCGTGGATCTTGGCGCGCTGCAACGCCGTGGCGAGCAGATGCGCCGCCTCGGCGCGGGTCTCGGCGTAGGAGATCACCTTGGCCAGCATCGGGTCGTAGTGCACGCCGACCACCGAACCGTCGACGACACCGGTGTCCAAGCGCACGCCGGTCTGCTCGAGGACAGTGAATTCCGCGGCGGTGAACGGGATCTCGATCTTGTGTACCGGGCCGCTCTGCGGCTGCCAGTCCTGGGCGGGGTCCTCGGCGTAGAGGCGCACCTCGATGGAGTGGCCGCGCAGGGCGGGCTGGGTGGCGGGCAGCGGCAGACCCGCAGCCACCTGCAATTGCAGGCGCACCAGGTCCAGGCCGGTGGTCTGCTCGGTGACCGGATGTTCCACCTGCAGACGGGTGTTCATCTCCAGAAAGAAGAAGTCGCCCTTCTCGTCGGCCAGGAACTCGACGGTGCCGGCGCCCTCGTAACCGATGGCTTCGGCGGCCAGCCGCGCGGCCTCGAACAACCGACCCCGCATACCGTCGATCTTCTCGACCAGCGGCGACGGTGCTTCCTCGACGACCTTCTGGTGCCGGCGCTGAATCGAGCACTCCCGCTCGCCCACTGCCCAGGTCTTGCCGAAGGTGTCCGACATGATCTGGACCTCGATGTGGCGTCCGGTCTCGAGGTAGCGCTCGCAGAACACGGTCGGGTCGCCGAAGGCGGACTCGGCCTCGCGCTGGGCGGCGGCGATCTGGTCGCGCAGCTCGGCGAGGTCGCGCACCACGCGCATACCGCGACCGCCACCACCGGCGGAAGCCTTGATGAGCACCGGCAGGTGCGCCTCGGTGACCTCGGCCGGATCGAGTTCGGCGAGGACGGGGACACCGGCGGCGTCCATCATCTTCTTCGACTCGACCTTGGAACCCATCTGCTCGATCGCCGCGACCGGCGGACCGATCCACACCAGACCCGCGTCGAGCACGGCACGCGCGAATTCCGCGTTCTCGGAGAGGAATCCGTAGCCCGGGTGGATGGCGTCGGCACCGGCCGAGAGCGCGGCCTCGATGATCAGCTCACCGCGCAGGTAGGTCTCGGCCGGGGTGTTACCGGGCAGCCGGATGGCCGCATCGGCCTCGCCCACGTGCGGTGCGGCGGCGTCGGCATCGGAGTAGACAGCCGTGGTGCCGACACCCATGCGACGACAGGTCGCGAACACCCGGCGCGCGATCTCACCACGGTTGGCAACAAGAACATTCGTAACGAGCCCGCCCGTCACCCGACCGCCGCCCCTCACTGAATCGCTTCGCGATGCTGTAGTCATGTCGCGCCTCACATTCGGAAGACGCCGAAGCCCTCGGCGCCCTTGATCGGAGCTGTGTGAATGGCCGACAACGCCATTCCCAGCACGGTGCGGGTGTCACGCGGGTCGATGATCCCGTCGTCGTAGAGCCGGCCCGACAGGAACATCGGCAGGGCCTCGGCTTCGATCTGCGCCTCGACCATCGCCGCGATGCCCGCGGCCGCTTCCTCGTCGAACGGCATGCCCTTGGACTCGGCGGCGCCGCGCTGCACGATCGTGATGACACCGGCCAGCTGCGCGCCACCCATCACCGCCGACTTCGCACTCGGCCAGGCGAACAGGAAACGCGGGTTGAACGCGCGACCGCACATGCCGTAGTGCCCGGCGCCGTAGGAGGCGCCGACCAGCAGCGAGATGTGGGGCACCTTGGAGTTGGCGACCGCGTTGATCATCATCGCGCCGTGCTTGATGATGCCGTTGTGCTCGTACTCCTTGCCGACCATGTAGCCGGTGGTGTTGTGCAGGAACAACAGTGGCGTGTTCTTCTTGTTCGCCAACTGGATGAACTGGGTGGCCTTCTGTGATTCCTCGGAGAACAGCACGCCGCGCGCGTTGGCCAGGATGCCGATCGGGTAGCCGTTGATCTCGGCCCACCCGGTGACCAGGCTCGAACCGTAGAGCGGTTTGAACTCGTCGAAGTCGGAACCGTCGACCACGCGGGCGATGATCTCGCGCGGGTCGAACGGGACCTTGAGGTCCGAGGGCACGATACCGAGCAGTTCCTCGGGATCGTAGAGTGGCGAGATCACCTCGGCGCGCGGCTCGGGGCCCTGCTTCTTCCAGTTCAGACGACGAATGATGTTGCGGCCCAACCGGATCGCGTCCTGCTCGTCGACGGCCAGATAATCGGCCAGACCCGAGGTGCGAGCGTGCATCTCGGCGCCGCCGAGGGTCTCGTCGTCGGAGTCCTCACCGGTGGCCATCTTCACCAGCGGCGGGCCGGCGAGGAACACCTTCGCGCCCTCCTTGACCATCACGACGTAGTCGGACATGCCGGGAATGTAGGCACCGCCGGCGGTCGAGTTGCCGAACACCAGTGAGATGGTGGGGATTCCGGCGGCCGAAGCCTGCGTGAGGTCGCGGAACATCGCGCCACCCGGGATGAACACCTCCTTCTGCGTCGGCAGGTCGGCCCCGGCCGATTCCACCAGCGAGATCACCGGCAGCCGGTTCTCACGGATGATCTCGTTGATCCGGAACTGCTTGCGCAGGGTCCACGGGTTCGACGCGCCACCGCGCACGGTGGGGTCGGGGGCCACGACCATGCACTCGACACCCTCCACGATGCCGATCCCGGCGATCGTCGAGGCGCCGACCTGGAAGTCACTGCCCCACGCCGCGAGCGGGCACAGCTCGAGGAACGGCGAGTCCTCGTCGAGCAGCAGTTCGATGCGCTCGCGCGCGGTCAGCTTGCCGCGCTTGTGATGACGCGCCACCTTGTCGGGGCCGCCACCGGCGATCGCCTTGGCGAACTCGGTCTCGACCTCGGTGAGTTTGACCGACATCGCCTCGGCGGCCGCGGAGTACTCCGGCGACGCCGTGTCGAGAATGGAACGGAAAGTCGTCATGCCTGGTACCCCAATACTTTCGACGCCAGCATGGTCAGGATCTCGTTGGTGCCGCCACCGATGCCGATGATGCGCACATCGCGGTAGATGCGCTCCACCTCGGATTCACGCATGTAGCCCATGCCGCCGTGCAACTGCACGGCCTGGTTGGCCACCCATTCGGCGGTCTCGACGGCGTTGTTCTTGGCAAAGCACACCTGGGCGATCAGATTCTCGTCACCGGCGGCGTAGCGCTCGACCAGCGCACGGGTGTAGGTGCGCGAGATGTCCACGCGCTGGGCCATGTCGGTGAGGGTCATCTGCACCTGCTGGCGGCTGATCAGCGGACGCCCGAAGGTCTCGCGATCACGGCACCACTGCACGGTGAGGTCGAGGGCGCGCTGGGCCAGCGAGTACGCCTGCACGGCCAGCCCCACCCGCTCGCTCACGAACGCGGCCGCGATCTGCGCGAAACCACTGTTCTCGGCGCCGACCAGGTTCGATGCGGGCACCCGCACGTCCACATAGGACAGTTCGGCGGTGTCGGAGGCCAGCCAGCCCATCTTCTCCAGCTTGCGGCTGACGGTGAAGCCGGGGGTATCGGTCGGCACCAGGATCAGCGAGACGCCCGCGGCACCCGGTCCACCGGTGCGCACCGCGGTGACCACGAAGTCGGCGCGGCAACCCGAGGTGATGAAGGTCTTGGCGCCGTTGATGATGAAGTCGTCACCGTCGCGCACCGCCGAGGTGGTGAGGTGGCCGACATCGGAGCCGCCGCCGGGTTCGGTGATGGCGAGCGAACCGATCAGGTCACCGCGCAGCGTCGGCTTCGCCCACTGGTCGATCTGGGCCTGGTTGCCCGAGGCGATCATGTGCGGCAACGCGATTCCGCAGGTGAACAGTGAGGCCCACAGGCCACCGGAGGCACCGGCGAGATGGATCTCCTCGCCGACGATCACCGAATCGATGGCGTCGCCACCTTCGCCGCCGGCCGATTCCGGGTACTCGATGCCGAGCAGGCCGAGTTCACCCGCCTTCTTGTGCAGTTCGCGCGGCAGTTCACCGCCGCGTTCCCAGGAATCGAGGTCGGGCAGGATGTCGCGTTCCACGAACCGGCGCACGGTGGCGCGCAGCTCTTTACGTTCCGGCGTGTCCCAAACAGACGTCATGCGAGCAGCTCCGTCGGTATATCGATGTGGCGAGAGCGCAGCCATTCGCCGAGCCCCTTGGCCTGCGGGTCGAAACGCGCCTGGTAGGCGACGCCCTTGCCGAGCAGGCCGGAAATGATGAAGTTGACCGCGCGCAGATTGGGCAGCACGTGGCGGGTGAGGGTGAGTTCGGCCGTCTCGGGCAGCAGTTCCCGCACCTTCTCGACGGTGAGGGTGTGCACGAGCCAGCGCCACTGGTCGTCGGTGCGTACCCAGACACCGATGTTGGCGTCGCCGCCCTTGTCACCGCTGCGTGCCAGCGCGATCGTGCCGAGCGGCACGCGACGGGTTTCGCCCGGTACCGGTGGGGCAGGCAGCTCGGGTTCCGGGACCGGTTCCAGGACACGGGTTTCGGCAGCGGGTTCGATGTCCACGCGAGTGCCGTCGGCGAGCACCGCGACGTGTGGCACCTCGTGCGCGTCGACGAAGCCGGGCGTGAAGACACCGTAGGGCGAACCGTTTCCCGGCAGCGCCGTGAAGCTGGCGCCCGGATAGCTCGCCAGTGCCAATTCCACTGCGACGCTGGAGAATGCGCGACCCACCTTGTTCGGGTCGGGGTCGCGCACCACACACCGCAGGATGGCGCTGGCCTGCTCCTCGGTGTCGGCATCGGGGCGGTCCAGCCGCGCCAGGGTCCAGTTCAGCTCGGCGGGGCGCACCGGGAGCCAGGACTCCAGCTGACGTTGCGCCAGTTCGGCCTTGGCCTCGATCTCGAGCCCGGTGAGGATGAACGACATCTCGTTGCGGAAACCACCGAGGGTGTTGAGCGAGACTTTCAGCTGCGGCGGCGGCGCTTCCCCGGTGACGCCGCTGATCAGGACGCGGTCCTTGCCCTCCTGGCGCACGGCGATGCTGTCGAGGCGGGTGGTGACGTCGGGCCCGGCGTAGCGCGCGCTCTGGATTTCGTACATGAGCTGGGCTCGCACGGTGTCGACCGTGACCGCGCCACCGGTGCCGTCGTGCTTGGTGATCACGCAGGAACCGTCGCGGCGGATCTCGGCGATCGGGAAGCCGGGGCGGCCGATGTCGCCGAGTTCGGTGAAGAAGGCGAAGTTGCCGCCGGTGGCCTGGGTGCTGCACTCGATCACGTGCCCGGCCACCACCGCGCCGGCCAGCTCGTCGTAGTCGGTCCGGCCCCAGCCGAAGTGGGCGGCGGCGGGGCCGACGATCACCGAGGCGTCGGTGACCCGGCCGGTGACGACGATGTCGGCGCCGGAGTTCAGGCACTCGACGATGCCCCAGCTGCCGAGGTAGGCGTTGGCGGTGAGCGGCTGGCCGAGGTCGAGCTCGGCGGCCCGGCCGACCAGGTCGTCACCTTCGACGTGGGCGATCCGGGCATCGAGCCCGAGTTCGGCGGCGACCTCGCGCAGACGCTCGGCCAGCCCGGCGGGGTTCAGGCCGCCCGCGTTGGTGACGATCTGGACGTTCTGCTCGAGCGCGAGGCCCAGGCACTCCTTGATCTGCTTCACGAAGGTCTTGGCGTAGCCGAGGCCGGGGTCCTTCATCCGGTCCCGGCCCAGGATCAGCATGGTGAGCTCGGCGAGATAGTCGCCGGTGAGCACGTCGAGCTGCCCACCTTCGAGCATTTCGCGCATGGCGCTGAGCCGGTCACCGTAGAAACCGGAACAATTCCCGATCCGGATCAGGTCCGGGTCAGCGGAGAGTGCACTCATGGCACCAGGATCACATCGCCTCAGAAAAAAAGCAAGCACGCGTGCTTGTTAATTGCGAGCAATCCACCAGGCAAGATGGACCCATGTCTGCCGTCCTGCTCTTCGCCCTCGCCGGATTCCTGCTCGGCGGGGCCTACACGACCTGGAAGAACAACCGGGCGATGTCGATCGCGCTGATCGTGGCCGCCGTACTCGCCGGACTCGGCGGCGCGCTGTGGCTGGAATAACGGCTGCGCGCGGGCCGCGACAGGTCAGGAACGGTCCGCGCGCAGCTTGAAGATGCGGACGTCCTCCGGGACGCCACTGAGCGGGGCGGCGAAGAAGTTGCGCTTGTACGGCTTGACGGTGGCGCCGAGCTCGTCGAGAGTCTCCGGGCGCAACGCGGCCAAGGTGGTACTCGACAGCATGGTGTTGCCGTTGCCACCCGCCTCCATCATCCGCGCGGCGATATTGACATCCACCCCCAGCCAGTCGCCACCGATCTCGCGCGGTGAACCGGTGTGCAGGCCCACCCGCATCCGCGGCTGGTACCCCGCCACCTCCACCCCGGCCAGATTGCGGCGCGCCGCCACCGCGGCACGCACCGCGCGATCGGGCGAGGAGAACACCGCCATCAGTCCGTCACCCATCCGTTTGACCACCTGACCGCCACGCTCGGCGATCGGCGGCTCGATGGCCTGGGCGACCTTGCGCAACAGCTCCAGCGTGCGTTCGTCACCCGCCGACAGCGACCAGTTCGAGAACGCCACCAGATCGGTGAACACGATGGTCACCTCCTCGGTGCCGCGACCACGCCCCACCCGCTCCAACGCGGCCTGCCACACCTGCAACGCCCCGAAACCGATCTCCCTGACCGCGGTCGGCGCACCCCCGGCGATCTTGTCCGCGGCCCTGGCCACCGCGCGAGCGCCACCGGGGCCCGACACCGACAGCGGATCACCGAAGGCCGGGTCACCGGGCAACTGCGCCCGCGCCTTGCGCAAAGCCCCGACCACATCGGCCCGACGGTTGGCTGCCTGCAACTTCGACGAGAGCTGGACACGCCGACGACCGGTACGCGCACCGGCATCGGACTCGGCCGGATCGGAGGACTCACTGACGATCGGCTCCAACGGGATGACCACCTCCGCGTCAGCGTCACGCTGCCGCGGATCCACCCCGCCAGAAGGCGTTTCACTCACGCCCAGAGCCTAGCTGATCCGCCTCTCCGGCAATTCAGGCCAGAGTCATGCGCGGGAGGCTTTCCGGAGGCGGCAAGGCGGGGGATCGGTTGTACGCGAGCACCCCCGGCGTCCGGGCAGCGGACGTCGGGGGTGGTGGCCCGGGCTATTGCGAGGGCAGCCCGGGACAGTTGTCAGGCGTCTCGGCGGTTGACCACCACGAGTGCGCCTGCGAAAACGATCACCGCGAAGGCGGCGAAGTAGGCCAGGCTGCCCCAGACGCCCCAGTGCCAGTCGGTCGCGACCTGTTCGACGGCCAGGAAGCGGTCGGCGTTGGCGAAGGGCAGGAACGGCTTCACGGTGCGGCCGAAGCTGCCGAAGGCGCCGAGCAGGGGTTCGATCAGCAGCGGCCACAGCACGATCAGCGAGATCGCGGCGGCGGACTGGCGCACCAGCACACCGACACCGACAGCGAGGATCATGCACAGCAGGGCATAGATCGGGACGCTGTAGATGGCCTGCCAATTGCCGTCGAGCACCAGCATCGGCGCGTCGTCGCCGGCGATCAGCTTCGCCACCACGAACGAGACCAGCGCGAGCACAAAGGTCAGGACGGCCGCGTAGACGCCGACCAGGGCGGTCTTTGACAGCATCACCTTGGTCCGGTTCGGCACGGCGAGGAAACTGGAGCGGATCACGCCGAAGCGGTATTCGCTGGTCACCGTCAACGTGGCCATGATCATCAGCACCATCACACCGAAAGCGGTGACACCGGATACCGCCATGCCCGGGGTGAGCGCCGGCGGGCCCTCACCGGCCCCGGCATCGCCGGTATCGATCGAGGTGACCAGCGCGACCAGTGCGGCCAGGCCGAGGCTGAGCACGACCACGATCGCCGAGCACCACCAGGGCGAACGGGTGGAGGTGAGTTTGATTCGTTCCGCTGTGAGTACGCCCATCAGAGCGCACCTCCCATCGCCTGATCCTGGCCTTCGGCGTGGTATTCCACCGCACCGCCGGTCATCCGCATGAACGCCTCCTCGAGCGAGGCCTGCTTCGGCGCCAGCTCGTAGAGGGTGACGTTGTTCTCCCCGGCCACCTTGCCGATGTCATCGCTGCTCACACCCGCGACGACCAGCGCCGCATCGCCCTCTTCGCGCACGGTCATACCGTGCGAGGTGAGCAGGCTGCGCAACTGGTCCAGCTGCGGGCTGCGCACCCGCACCGAATTCTCCGCGGCGCGTTCGATGAATTCCTTGGTGGTGGTGTCGGCGATGAGCTGACCACGACCGATCACGATCAGATGGTCGGCGGTCTGCGCCATCTCCGAGAGCAGGTGACTCGACACGAGCACCGTGCGTCCCTCGGCGGCCAGGCGCTGCATGAACCGGCGGATCCACAGGATGCCCTCGGGGTCCAGGCCGTTCACCGGCTCGTCGAACAGCAACACCTTCGGGTCGCCGAGCAGCGCACCGGCCAGGCCGAGCCGCTGCGACATGCCCAGCGAGAAGCCGCCCGCGTTCTTGGTGGCCACCTCCGACAGGCCGACCAGCCGCAACACCTCGTCGACCCGCTCGCCGGGCAGATCGTTGGATGCGGCCAGCCACTGCAGGTGAGCGCGCGCGGAACGGTTCGGATGCACCCATTTGGCGTCCAGCAGCGCCCCCACCTGGGTGAGCGGACGTTCCAGCTGCGCATAGTGCATGCCGTTGATCAGCGCGGTACCCGCGGTCGGCTTGTCCAGCCCGAGGATCATCCGCATAGTCGTCGATTTGCCTGCACCGTTGGGTCCGAGGAACCCGGTCACCTGTCCTGGTTTGACAGAGAACGAGAGATCCTGCACCGCGACGGTCTGGCCGAATTGCTTGGTCAGGCCCTTCAGCTCGATCATGCGTCCAGCTTGCCTCGAGCGGGCCGGTGCGCGCGTCGGCGGGAAGTAGCGAGTCGGGTCATCCTCGAGGATGACCCGACCCTGAGCCGGGGCTCAGCGCCCTGGGGAAGAAGCCTGAGCCCAGAAACGCTTCGGAATGCGACCGGCCTGTGCGGCGAGGTATCCGCCGCGCACGGCCGCCGCCATCGCCTCGGCCATCAGTTCGGGTTCGCGGGCCCTGGTCACCGCGGTGGCCAGCAGCACCGCCGAACAGCCCAGTTCCATCGCCAGCGCGGCATCGCTGGCGGTGCCGATACCGGCATCGAGGATCACCGGCACGCCCGCGGCGCCCACGATCATCTCGAGATTGTGCGGGTTGCCGATACCCAGGCCGGTGCCGATCGGCGAACCCAGCGGCATCACCGCGGCGCAACCGGCGTCCTCGAGCCTGCGGGCCAGCACGGGGTCGTCGGTGGTGTAGGGCAGCACGACGAAACCGTCGTCGACCAGCTGTTCGGCGGCGTCGAGCAGTTCGAACGGGTCGGGCAGCAGGGTGCGTTCGTCGGCGACGACCTCGAGCTTGACCCAATTCGTCTCCAGCGCCTCGCGCGCCAGCTGGGCCGTGAGCACGGCTTCGGCAGCGGTGCGGCAGCCCGCGGTGTTGGGCAACACGGTGATGTCGAGACGCTTCAACAGGTCGAGCACGCCGGTGCCGCCCGCCGCGTCGACCCGGCGCATGGCGACGGTGGTGAGTTCGGTGCCCGAGGCGCGCAGGGCCTGTTCGAGCACGGCCAGGTTCTCGGCACCACCGGTGCCCATGATCAGGCGCGAACCGAATTCGCGGTCCGCGATGCGCAAGGGCGCCCGCGACTCAGCCACCCTGCACCGCCGTGAGCACCTCGATGGTCCAGCCGCGACCCACCGGCTCGTCCCAGCGCGATTTCGGGAACACCGCGCCGTCGACGGCCACCGCGACACCCTGGCACGGCAGTTCGAGCCGGGTCAGCAGGTCGCGCACGCTCAGCGGCTCGGCGAATTCGTGGTCGACACCGTTGACGGTGACACCGAATGGGATGGTCGAAGTCATCGAACTCCTCCTGGGGAAGACAGCGATTCAGCCGGAAAGCGTTGCGGTGCGGCCAGTTCGGCGACCGGCGAGATGATGCCGTCGAGCAGGGCGGGCACCAGCGACGCGGTGAGGGCCAGGGTCAGCATGCCGTTGCGGCCGTGTCCGGTGGCCGCCAGCACGCGGTCGTCGAGCGGGCCGAGCAGCGGAAGGTTGTCGGGCGTGCCGGGGCGCGAACCCGCATTCGCTTCGGCCAGTTCGTATTCGCCGATACCGGGCAGGATCGCCTCGGCGTCGGCGATCAGGTCACGCACACCGCCGACGGTGACGGTGGTATCGAAGCCGGCTTCGTATTGCGTCGCGCCGACGACGATTCCGTCCTCGCGCGGCACCATGTACACCGGCCGGCCGTGCACGCGGGCCCGGATCACCCGCGCGGGCGGCGGCCGCACACCCGGGCGGTGCCGCAGCCGCAGGATCTCACCCTTCACCGGGCGTACCGGCAGACCGGGCCACAGCTGCGCGGAACGGGCACCGGCCGCCAGCACCACCCGGTCGTGCGGCAGATCATCCAGCGCCACAACGTTTTCGGCCCGAACCTCGACACCGGCCGCGGCGCACGCGGCCCGCAGCGCGCGCAGCACCCGGCGGTTGTCGACGGCCGGTTCGGTCCGCGCGAGCAGACCGGCACGAACAGTGCGGGCCAGCGCCGGTTCCAGGGCGCGCACCCCCGCGCGATCGAGCACCCGCAGGTCGTGACCGAAACCGGCGAGCCACTGCGACACCGTGCGCAGATCGGCGGCATCGGCACCGTCGAGGGCGACGGTCAAGGTCTGTTCGGCCACGAACATCGACTCGCCCGACACCGCGCGCAGCCGCTCGCCGAACGCGGGCCACTCGGCCAGCGCGGCCGCACCGAACTCCAGCACCCGATCCTCACCGGGCCAGCCCTCCGACAACGGCGCGAGCATCCCACCGGCCACGAAAGACGCGCCCGAGGCGGGAGCGGGATCGAAGACGGTGACCGTCCACCCGCTCTCGGCGGCCCGCCATGCGACAGCGAGCCCGACGGCGCCGCCGCCAACGACCGCCAGAGTGCGCATCACGTTCCTTAAACTCGGTAGTTCGGCGGCTGCCGCCGCATGCTTGTCAGCCGCGAGTATTCGCAGTTCCACGGTAGCGCGACTACCGTCGATACCGTGCAGCCCTCCCATCCGAACCGTTCCGTCCCGCCCAGGGAGCGCCTCTCCACCGCGCTGCTGTATCTGTGCACCGATGCGCGCCGGGAGAAGGGCGATCTGGCCAGATTCGTCGATGCCGCGCTCGCCGGTGGCGTCGACATCGTGCAGCTGCGTGACAAGGGGTCCCCCGGTGAGGCCGAGTTCGGTCCGCTCGAGGCCAAGGCCGAGCTCGGAGCGCTCGCCGAGATCAAGGCCGCCACCCGCCGCCACGGTGCGCTGCTCGCGGTGAACGACCGTGCCGATATCGCGCTCGCCGCCGGCGCCGACGTGCTGCATCTGGGCCAGGGCGACCTGCCGCCCGCCTACGCGCGGCGCATCCTCGGCCCCGACGTGGTGATCGGCCGGTCCACGCACAACCGCAACCAGGCGGGCCTGGCCGCGATCGACGGCCACCTCGACTACTTCTGCACCGGCCCGATCTGGACCACCCCCACCAAACCGGGTCGCCAGGCCGCGGGCATCGACCTGCTGCGCTCGACCACCGACTCCCACCCCACCCTGCCGTGGTTCGCCATCGGCGGGATCGACGCGCAACGGCTGCCCGAGGTGCTCGACGCGGGCGCCCGCCGCGTGGTGGTCGTCCGCGCGATCACCGAGGCCGCCGACCCGGAGGCCGCGGCCCGCGAGCTCAAGGAAACCCTGCACTCGGCGCGCTGAGACCGCCGTCGGGGTCTTCGGATCACCGCGTGTGAGGCCGATCAGCGCAGATGACCGCCGGTCGGTTTCGGTGCCGGAACCAGCTCAGGACAGCACGTCGGCACGGGTGATCGTGGGACGGTCCGCGGACTCGGCGTCGATGACGACTTCGGCGCCCGGGCCGTCGGCGTGCGCGTGCAGCCAGAAGAAGCCCTGCCCGGCCACCTCGACCGTGCGGGGCAGGGCGCCGGTGAGCTCGCTGTCCTCGGCCCGCACGCGCAGCGGTACCGCGCGCAACCCCACCCACGCGGACGCGAAACCGGGGTGCAGGGGCAGGGCGGTGACGTCGCCTTCGGGGACCCAGGCCAGTTCCACGCTCTCGCCGTTGGCCACGGTGCCGAGCGGGCGGTCGGTGTCGGCGACGACGGTGGTGTAGGTCCAGCCGCTCGGCGCGGTCATCGTCAGCCGTTCGGCGCGCACCCGCACCGCTTCGGCGGTGATACCCGCTTCCTCCTCGGCCTCCCGGACCGCCGCGTGCTCGGCGGTCTCGTGCGAATCGCGGGCGCCGCCGGGCAACGCCCAGGTACCGCCCTGGTGGCTCCACACCGCCCGGTGCTGCAGCAGCACCGCCGAGCTGCCATCGGGTAGCGGTGCGCGCAGCAACAACCCCGCCGCACCGAATCGGCCCCAGTGCCGAACTCCACCCGGACTGTCCGACCAGCCGTCTCCGTCACCGCGCATCCAATACTCTTTCCTCCGTAGCAGCCGATCAGCAACCGTCATGGGGGTGTCTGTGAGGCTGCGCCACCGGTAGGACCAGAATAAACTCCGCGCCAGCACAGGCGCGCGGAACGTACGGGGAGGTGAACGATGGTCGAACCGGGCAACCGCGAAGCCGCGACCGAAGTGGCGGCCGTCCGCACCGGCCCGTCGTCGCAGGCCACAGGGGGTGTCGAGCCCGGAAAATCCGGGTCAGCGGAGCCGGTTACCGGCAGACGCGCGCTGTCTCGCCGATCGGCTCCGGTGCTCGACCGGCCGTCCGCGCCCGACGTCAAGGCCCTGCGTGAGCAGCTCCAGCCGGCCCGCCTGCGTGGTTTCGCCCAGTCCTCCCCCGGCCGGTTGCTCGCCGCCGGACTGGTGCTGATCGTGCTGTGTGTGGCCGCGGGCATGGTGACTTCGGCGACCGTCAGCGAGCGCCGGCAAGCTCTCAGCACCCTGCTCGACGACACCGAACCCGACGCGTATTCGGCCAACCACCTCTACACCTCGCTCTCGATCGCCGACGCGGCCGCCGGTCGCGCCTTCATCGCGGGCGGCATCGAACCCGAAGCCGTGCGCGACCGCTACACCCAGGCCATCGGCGAGGCCGCCGCCGAACTCGTCACCCAGGCCGGGCACATCTCCGCCGCCGAGGCCGCCGACCCCGCGGGCACCGATCGCCGGCTGCGCACGGGCATCGCCACCGGACTGCCCGTCTACACGGGGCTGATCGAAACCGCGCGCGCCAACAACCGCAACGGTTTCCCGGTCGGCGCGGCCTACCTCAGTGAAGCCTCCCATCAGATGCAGACCACGCTGCTGCCGATGGCCGAGGAACTGGAAAGCCACCGCATCGATGCCGTGACCTCCGCCCAGCACCGGCACGTGCAGCCACCCTGGAGCGCGATCGCGTTGCTCGTGGCGGCGCTGCTGGCGCTGATCTGGGTGCAGGTGGAGCTCGCCCGCCACTCACGCCGGGTGTTCAACATGGGATTGCTGCTCGGCACCGGCGCCCTGGCGCTGACCCTGGTGTGGACGGTCGCGGCCGGCTCGGTGTCGGCGATCGCGATGATCCGCTGCCGGGATCAGGGCGCGGTGCCCGCGGCCCGGTTGGCCGAGAGCCGGATCCTGGTGCAGCAGGCCAGGTCCGCGGAGATGGTGAAACTGGTGCGCCGCGATGCCACCGGCGACTACGACCGCACCTACGACACCAATGTCGTGCGGCTCGCCGAATTGCTCGACGGCTACGGCGCCGACGCCCCCGCCCGCGACGAGGTGGCCGCGGCCCGCACCGCGTTGACCCGCTGGCAGTCGGCCCATCAGCGGATGAACGACACACTCGACCGCGGTGATTTCACCGGTGCGGCCGCCGTGGCGACCGGACCCAGCACCGCCGATTCCGCCGCCCAGGTCGGCGCGCTGGAGACAGCCCTCGACCGGGCGGGTGGGGCGACCCGGGAAACCCTGCGAACCAAGGTTTCCCAAGCCATCGACACGCTGACGTTCCTGCCGCCCGGCGCGTTCATCCTCGGTATCGCGGCCGCCGCCTGTGTGGCGCTGGGCCTGTGGCCACGGCTGCGGGAGTACCGATGAGCCGCGGGCGCGCTGTCGCGGCGCTGCTGCTCGTGACCGCCGGGCTGCTCGGCGGCTGCACCCAGAGCACACCGCAGGCCGACGAACGCGGCGTCTATTCCGAACCGCCGTTGCCCGCCAAGGCGATCCCGATCGGCACCGACACCCCGCTGCCCGAACGCGCGGTCCAGCAGTGCGGTGATCCGACGGCCAGCCTGCGCCCCAGTACCGCGGGCGGGCCGACGGTCGAGGCCATCCGGGCTCGCGGCAGGCTGATCGTCGGGCTCGACGCCGGCAGCAACCTGTTCAGCTTCCGCGACCCGCTCACCGGGCGCATCGTCGGCTTCGACGCCGACATCGCCCGTGAGGTCGCCCGCGACCTGCTCGGTGACCCCGATCTGATCGAATACCGCAGTCTCGCTTCGGCCGAACGCGAACGCGCGCTGCAAGAACACACCGTGGACCTGGTCGCCAAGACCATGACGATCACCTGCGAACGCCGCCAACAGGTGGCGTTCTCCACCGTGTATCTGCGCGCCGACCAGCGGGTACTGGCCATGAAGGACTCCGGTATCAACGGACTGGCGGATCTGGCGGGCAAGCGGGTGTGCGTGGTGCGTGGCACCACCTCGCTCGACCACATCCGCCGTGATCA
The DNA here is from genome assembly GCF_042650145.1 of Nocardia halotolerans. Lineage (NCBI taxonomy): Bacteria > Bacillati > Actinomycetota > Actinomycetes > Mycobacteriales > Nocardiaceae > Nocardia > Nocardia halotolerans. The sequence goes on from NZ_JBHSDL010000014.1 coordinate 1,629,490, forward strand.
GCCCGCCGCCACCATCCTCACCGTGCCCACCTGGGCGGACTGCCTGGTGGTGCTCCAGCAACGCCAGGTCGACGCGGTGAGCACCGACGACACCATCCTGGTCGGCCTGGCCGCCCAGGACCCCTACACCGAGGTGGTCGGCGAGAGCATCAGTGTGGAGCCCTACGGCATCGGCATCCCCAAGGGTGACGACGACCTGGTCCGCTTCGTCAACGCGACCCTGGATCGCATCCGCACCGACGGCACCTGGACCCAGATCCACCGCCGCTGGTTGTCCGCCCTCGGCAACGACACCCCGCCCGCACCGAAGTACCGGGACTGATCGCCATGCACACGCCACCGTCGAAAGGCGAACCCGAACAGGTCGATCCGCCAGAACGACGCGAGCCGACCAAGCTGACCCAACGCCCGAAACCGGGCACTCTCCCCGGCGGCTGGACTCTGCCCCCGACACCGGCCGACGACGAAACCCAGCCGCTGCCCAAGCTCGCCACGGGCACGGAGTCCACGTCCGCGCCCTCGGCCCGCCACGGGGACGAATTTGCGGCTCCCACCGAGGCCACCACACGTTCGAACGCTTCCCCGCGCGCTCAGTCCACCGGCACCTCCAGTGACACCCACCGGCCGGAACCCCCGGACACTCGAACAGTGTCACGCACTGCCTCGGCAACGGGTTCTCCCAGCGCCGAGAGCGCCGACCACGAGCAGTCCACGCCATACGCCGCCACACAAGCCGCCGAGCGATCCGCGGTGACGCCGGCCACCGAGGACGCCGAGTACCAACAATCCACGCCGCATGCGCCCACACAAGCCGCCGAGCGGTCCGGCGGATCCGCCGGCCGCACTTCGGGGCAGACCAGCGGCGCGACCACTCGTTCCGGTCGCAGTGTGCGCACGGCCCGGTCCCGGCCCACGCGCCGGATGGGCGCCGGGCTGGTGCCGATTCCGACCGTCCGACCCGCTGATCCGCGAGACGCGGTACTCACCGACCCCGTGGTGTCGGAGGGACGCCGGTTCTGCTGGCGCTGTGGCGATCCCGTCGGCCGGTCCACGCCCGCGCATGCCGCCTCGACCAGCGGCGCGTGCGAAAAGTGCGGCGCCGCCTACGATTTCCGCCCCTCACTGCACGCAGGCGACATGGTGGCGGGGCAGTACGAGATCCAGGGCTGTATCGCGCACGGCGGGCTCGGCTGGATCTACCTGGCGATCGACCGCAATGTGAGCGACCGGTGGGTGGTGCTGAAGGGCTTGCTGCACGCCGGCGACTCCGAGGCGCACGCCGTGGCGGTGGCCGAGCGGCAGTTCCTGGCCGAGGTGGCCCACCCCAGCATCGTCAAGATCCACAACTTCGTCGAGCACACCGCCGGTGACGGATCGAGCATCGGCTACATCGTGATGGAGTACGTCGGCGGTCATTCACTGCGCGACATCCTCGACACCAGGCCCTCCGGCGAACGCCTGCCGCTGGCCGAGGCCATCGCGTATGTGCTCGAGATCCTGCCCGCCCTCGAACACCTGCACTCGATCGGCCTCACCTACAACGACCTAAAACCCGACAATGTGATGGTCACCGAGGACCAGGTGAAGCTGATCGACCTGGGCGCGGTAGCCACCATCGAAGCCTACGGAAACCTTTACGGCACCAAGGGTTTCCAAGCCCCCGAGATCGCCAGGACCGGCCCCACGCCCGCCTCCGACGTGTACACCGTGGGACGCACCCTGGCCGCGCTCACCTTGCGGTTGCCCAGCGAGCACGGTCGTTATCTCGACGGCATCCCCGATCCCGGCGACGAACCGCTACTGGCCCGCTACGAGTTCTTCCACCGTTTCCTGCTCACCGCCACCGATCCCGATCCGGCCCAACGGTTTCCGTCGGCGCGGGCGATGTCGGCGCAGCTGGCCGGGGTGCTGCGCGAGATCCTCGCCCACGACACCGACGAAGAACATCCCCAGCTGTCCACCGTGTTCAGCCCCCAGCGCACCAGTTTCGGCACCGAGGAACTGATCAGCCAGACCGACGCCTACCTCGACGGCGTCGGCCGCTCACCACTGCTCGATTCGCGCGATGTCGTCGCGGCGCTGCCGATTCCGCTGCTCGACCCCGCCGATCCGGCCGCGCCGCTGCTGGCCGCGACCGCGAATCCCGAACCCGAGCGCGTACTCGAGGCCCTCTACGACGCACGCGAACGTGCCGAAGCCGACCCGGAGAACGCACCGGAAACCCTCGCCGGTGAACTGCTTTTCGCCGAAGCACGCGCCCGCCTCGAACTGGGCGAGTCCGCGGCGGTACTGCACCTGCTCGACCGCGTACCGAACGTCCACGACTGGCGCGCGGACTGGTTCGCCGGCCAGGCCCACCTGCTCGAACTGGACTACGAGGCCGCCTTCGCCGCATTCGAATCGGTGCTGCGGGTACTGCCGGGCGAGATCGCGCCCAAGCTGGCACTGGCAGCCACCGCGGAACTAGTTCTGCAGCACTGGGATTCGCCCGAACCCGAACAGTGGCGAGCCTTCGCCGAACGCTATTACGGCACCGTGTGGCGCACCGACCGCGCGGTGGTGAGCGCGGCATTCGGGCTGGCCCGGCAACTGGCCGTGGCGGGTCGGGTGGGCGAGGCGGTGCACGCGCTCGACGATGTCCCCGCCGCCTCACGCCACTACACCACGGCCCGGACCACCGCGATCATGTTGCTGCTCACCAGCGCCCCCGTGGACCGGCTCGACGAACAGGTCCTGCGCCTGGCCGCCTCGCGCGCTCAGGCGATCGCGGCAGGCGAACACCGGGCCACACTCATGCGCACCCTCGTCCAGGGCTCCGCACTCGCCTGGTTGCAGGCAGGAAACACACCGAAACGCAAGGACGCCAAGCTGTTCGGCCGACCGTTCGACGAGCGCGCCCTGCGCGACGGCACCGAAACCGGCCTGCGCGCCCTGGCCCGCAACGCCCCCGGCCGCACCCACCGCTACGCCCTGGTCGACCTCGCCAACTCACTACGCGCCAAGTCCTGGTTCTGAATCATGGCGGCCAGGGGCCGCGGGTGCGGGTTCGGCGGCGGTCGGTGTTCGGTCGTGCTCTGTGGTCAGTGCGGGTTGCTGACCAGCTCGTGGGCCGCGCGGGCGATGGCGAGTTCTTCGTTGGTGGGGACCACCAGAACCTGTACGGGTGCGGAATCCGGTGAGATGCGCAGGATTCCGGGTGCTCGGGTCTTGTTGCGTTCCGGGTCCACTTCGATGCCCCAGCTGTCCAGCCCGGCCAGCGCGTCGGCTCGCACGGGCGCACTGTTCTCGCCCACGCCGGCGGTGAAGATGATCGTGTCGACGTTGCCGAGGTCGACCAGGTAAGCGCCGAGGTAGCGGCGCAGGCGGTGGATGTAGACGTCGTAGGCCAGTTTCGCCTGGGTGTCGCCCTGGTCGATGAGTTCGCCCAGCTCGCGGAAGTCGTTGACGCCGGACAGTCCCTTGATCCCGGAATTGCGGTTGAGCAACTGCTCGACCTGGGACAGGTCCAGACCGGCCACGCGCATCAGGTGCGGAATGATCCCGGGGTCCAGATCGCCGGGCCGGGTGCCCATCACCAAACCCTCGAGCGGGGTCATGCCCATGGTGGTGTCGATCGCCACCCCGGCTCGGATCGCCGAGGCCGATGCCCCGTTGCCCAGGTGGAACACGATCTGGTTGAGCTCATCGGTACCGCGTCCGAGGAACTCCGCGGCCTTCCGCGACACGTACTGGTGGGAGGTGCCGTGGAACCCGTACTTGCGCACACTGTGCGCGGCAGCGACTTTCGCGTCGATCGCATAGGTGCGGGCGGCCTCGGGCAGGCTGTGGAAGAAGCCGGTGTCGAACACCGCCACCTCCGGGATGCCGGGCAGCAGTTCCCTGGTGGACTCGATGCCGATCACATTGGCCGGATTGTGCAGCGGCGCCAGCACCGACAGATCCCGGATGGTGGCCAGCACGTCGTCGTCGATCAGCGTCGGCTGCCAGAACACCTCGCCGCCGTGCACCACCCGGTGCCCGACCGCCCCGACGCCCGCGGTGGTCAGGTCGATGCCGGTCTCCCGAAACATTTCGAAAGCCTGCCGCAACCCGGCCCGATGGTCCGGGATGGACCCTTCGTGCACGAGTTCGCGTTCGCCGTCGTCGTGCACGATGCACCCGCCGTGCGCCTCGCCGATCTTCTCGACCATGCCCGACGCCAGCACCTGCGCCGACTCGGCGTGCAGCAGTTGATATTTGATCGAAGACGAGCCGCAGTTCAGAACCAGGACCAGATCACTCACTGCGCGTCTCCCTGCGCCTGGATCGCGGTGATCGCCACGGTGTTGACGATGTCGGCGACCAGCGCACCGCGCGAGAGGTCGTTGACCGGCTTGCGCAGACCCTGCAGCACCGGTCCGATCGCGACCGCGCCCGCACTGCGCTGCACCGCCTTGTAGGTGTTGTTGCCGGTGTTCAGGTCGGGGAAGACGAAAACCGTTGCCTTACCGGCCACTTCGGAGTCGGGCATCTTCGCGCTGGCGACGGTGGGTTCGATCGCCGCGTCGTACTGGATCGGTCCGTCCACCGGCAGCCGCGGTGCCCGTTCGCGCACGAGCTGGGTGGCCGAACGCACCTTGTCGACATCGGCGCCGGTCCCGGAGGCCCCGGTGGAGTACGACAGCATCGCCACACGCGGATCGATCCCGAACCGGGCCGCCGTGCCCGCCGAGGACACCGCGATGTCGGCGAGCTGCTCGGCGGTCGGGTCGGGCACCACCGCGCAGTCGCCGTAGGCGAGCACCCGGTCGGCCAGGCACATCAGGAACACGCTCGACACCGTGGAGACGCCGGGGACGGTTTTGATGATCTCGAAGGAGGGCCGGATGGTGTGCGCGGTGGTGTGCGCGGCACCGGAGACCATGCCGTCGGCGATGCCCTTGTAGACCATCATGGTGCCGAAGTAGGAGATGTCGGCCATGGTTTCGCGCGCCCGCTCGAGCGTCATGCCCTTGTGTTTGCGCAGCTCGGTGTATTCGGCGGCGAAGTCGTCGAGGTAGCCGGAGCTGCGTGGATCGAGCACCTGGGCGTCGGTGATGTCGACCCCGAGTTCGGCCGCCCTGGCCCGCACGGCGGTCTCGTCGCCGAGGATGGTCAGGTCGGCGATCTTGCGCTGCAGCACGCGGCCGGCGGCGCGCAGGATGCGGTCGTCGTCGCCCTCGGGCAACACGATGCGCTTGCGGTCGCCGCGGGCACGTTCGATCAGCTGGTATTCGAACATCTGCGGGGTCACCACGGTCGATGACGGCACCTTGATGCGCTCGAGCAACGCGGGCGCGTCGACCCGCTGTTCCATCAGCGCCAGGGCGGTGTCCACCTTCAGCGGGCTGCCCGCCCACATCCGGCCGCGGGTGCGGTGCACGGCGCTGGCGGTGTCGTAGGTGCCCAGGTCGGTGGTGAGGATCGGCAGCTTCGGGTGCAGGCCGGCCATCAGCCGCGCGATCGCCGGATGCGGTCGGATGCCGCCGTTCATGATGATGCCGGCCAGCGACGGAAAGCCCGCGGCCTCATGGGCGTTCATCACCGCGATGAGCACGTCGGAGCGGTCGCCGGGCGCGATCACCACCACACCGTCGGACAGCCGCTCCAGAATGTGTTCGGCGGTCATGCCGCCGACCATGATGCGCAGCGCCTCGCGTTGCAGCAGTTCCGGGTCGCCGCTGTAGATTTCGCCGTCGATCGCCCCACACAGTTCGCCCATCGTCGGCGCCATCAGCAGCGGCACTTCGGGCAGCGTCCACGACGGCACGTCGAAACCGTCGAGGGCGGCGCAGATCTCGTCGCTGTCCTGCGGTGCGCAACGGTTGGCGACCACGGCCACCAGGTGCGCGTGTTCGGCGGCCAGCTCGGCGGCACACAAGTCGACCAGCTGCTTCACCTCGGCCGGGCTGCGTTCGGCGCCACGCACCACCAGCAGCACCGGGGCGCCCAGGTTCACCGCGATCCGCGCGTTGTAGCGCAGCTCGCTGGGGCTGGCGACATCGGTGTAGTCGCTGCCAACGATCACCACCGCGTCGCAGGCCTTGGCCACCGCGTGGAAGCGCATCACGATCTCGCTGATCGCGGCGCCGGGGTCGCGGTGCACGTCTTCGTAGGTGACGCCGATGGCCTGCTCGTAGCCGATGTCGGCGGTGCTGTGCTCGAGCAGCAACTCGAGAATGTAGTCGGGTTCCTCGGCGGAGCGGGTGATCGGACGGAACACCCCGACCCGAGCCGTGGTCGCGCACAACATCTGCAGGACACCGAGGGCCACCGTGGATTTTCCGGTGTCACCCTCGGGTGAGGCGATGTACACAGTGGACGGCGCTTGTTCGACCATGGTCGCGAGCTTAGTTAATCGGGGGCACTTACGGGGTTCGGTGTGAGTTCGGTCGCCGCCCCCGGACTACCGAACCGGGTCGTATACCGCGAAGCCCAAGTGCCCGGCCACGGTGGCCATGTTCTTGTCGTGGGTCACCACCGTGAGATCTTCCAGACCGCTGCGCAACGCGGAGGCCAGGTGGATGGCATCGAGTGTCCTGATGTGCGAAATGATCGCTTCCGCCTCGTTGAGGACCGCGTGATCAACCGGGATGATGTCGACATAGTCGATTATCCGGTCCCGATCCAGCACCGGCAGACCCTCGCGCCGCAATACCCGGGTGATCTCGGTGCGCAGCAGCCGCGAGGAAAGTACCCGGTCGGTACCACCGGCAGTGGTATCGAACCACTCGGCGGCCTCGGGCGAGTGCCCGAGAATGATCCTGATCGCCACCGACGAATCGAGATAGTACGACCTCACCACTCGCCTTTCTCCGATTCGAGCAGCTCATCGATCGAGGCAGCCGTTCGGAGCTCGTGGCGCGCGATGGCCCGGGTGTCGGGACGCCCGTCGACCTTGCGCGGGATAATCTGCGTCGAGGAGACGGCGGGCACGATGTAACCGACGCGGTGACTGTGCCGGGTCAGCTCATAGACCTCGCCCGACTCGACGTCGGCAACCATGGCCGACGGGTTCTGACGCAGCTCACCGACACTGATGGACTTCATCAGCTCAGCGTACCCGAAAAATGTCTACCAATGTCTACACCCGCTCTCGGCAGCAGTCGGCAGTTCAATGCCATTGACAGCATGCTGTCATAAATGACAGGATGCTGTCATGATGAAGAAGACAGTTCACGTAGCGGTGTACGACACGCTGGCCGATTGGGAGGTGGGCGCCGCCACCGCGCACATCGCCAACGGCTCCTTCCATCGCGAGCCCGGCACCTTCGAGGTGGTGACGGTGGGACTCACCACCGAGCCCGTCACCACGACCGGCCGCATGCGGGTGACGCCGGATCTGGCCGTCGCCGATCTCGACCCAGCCGACAGCGTGATGCTGATCCTGCCCGGCGCGGATCTGTGGGAGGGCGAGCAGCTGACCCCCTTCGCACACAAGGCGAGGCAGTTCGTCGAAGCCGGTGTGCCGGTCGCCGCGATCTGCGGCGCCACCTTCGGGCTGGCCAAGGAAGGGCTGCTCGATGACCGCGCCCACACCAGCAATGCCGCGGAATACCTCGGCTACAGCGGCTATTCGGGCGCCGAGCACTATGTCGAAGCGCCGGCCGTCACCGACCGTGACGTGATCACCGCCGATGCCATGTCGCCGTTCGAATTCGCCAGAGAGGTCTTCGCGCGGCTCGGCGTATACGAGCCGCATGTGCTCGACGCCTGGTACAAGCTGTTCGCACAGAAGGACCCCAGCGGGTATGCGACGCTCGCCGAATACGAAGCGACCCAGGCGAGTTGAACACCGAACAGGAACTGTTGGACAGCGCCGCGCTCACGGTCTACCGGCTCAATGGCCAATTCCTCACCATCGGTGACGGATTGGCCGCCCCCGCGGGCATCTCGGTCGCCTGGTGGCAGGTACTGGCCGCGGTGCAGCAGCAGCCGCTGCCGGTCGCGGGGATCGCCCGGGCGGTGGGTGTCACCCGGCAGAGCGTGCAGCGGATCGCCGACCTGCTGGTCGGCCAGGGCATGTGCGAATACCGCCCGAATCCGGCGCACAAACGGGCCAAACTCGTGGCGATCACCACGGCGGGCGAGGCCGCCATCGCGCGCATCGACCCCCAGCACGCGGCGATGGCGCGACGGGTCGCCGAGGCGCTCGGGCCCGCCGAGTTCGCCACGACGGTCCAGACGCTCACCAGGCTGTCGGCGGCCCTGGAATCGATCATCACCGCCGACGACCCGGCCACACGAACAGCGCCCCCACCACCGGCAGGGTGATGAGGGCGTCGAATCAGCGGTGGATCAGCTCTGCAGCACAGCCTCGATCTCGAGGGTGAGGGTGATCTTGTCGCCGATCACCGCGCCGCCGTCGGGCAGCGGCATGTCGATATCGAGCCCGAAGTCGCGGCGCGAGACCACCGTCTTGGCTTCGAATCCGGCGACCGGGCCGTTGCCCATGCCCGGGCTCACACCGACGAACTCGACCTCGAGCGAAACCGGCTCGGTGTTGCCGCGCACGGTGAACTCACCGTCGACGACGAATTCGCTGCCTTCGCCGCGGAAGCCGGTGGAGCGGAAGGTCATCGCCGGGAACTGCTCGGCATGGAAGAAGTCGGCGGTGCGCAGGTGGTTGTCACGCTGGGCGTTGTCGGTGGTGAGCGAGTCGACGCGGATTTCGGCGTGCGCGGTGGCCGAGCCGTCCTCGCCGATGACGAGTGCGCCGTCGAAGTCGGTGAAGCGGCCGCGCACCTTGCTCACCATCAGGTGGCGTACCGAGAACGCGACGGTGGAGTGGGTGGGGTCGATGGCCCAGGTGCCTGCGGTGAGTCCGTTGGCGAGTGCGGTGGTCATGAGCTCTCCTTTGGTTGCCATGGCAACTATAACCACGGCGGGCCACGACCTATTCCGCTGAGGCGCACCTCACACGGTCAGCCGGCGAACGGGTTATCGGTCCGCCCGAGCAGATCGGCCACCGAATCGACCACCATCGTCGGCCGGAACGGGTAGGCCTCCAGCGACGACTTCGTCGAGATTCCCGAGGTCACCAGCACCGTGCGCATGCCGGCCTCGAGCCCGGCGATCACATCGGTGTCCATCCGGTCACCGATCATCACCGTCGACTGCGAATGCGCGCCGATCTGCCGCAACGCCGAACGCATCATCAGCGGATTCGGCTTGCCGACGTAGTACGGCTCCTTACCGGTGGCCCGGGTGATCAGGGCGGCGACCGAACCGGTGGCGGGCAGCACGCCGTCGCGCGAGGGCCCGGTGGCGTCCGGGTTGGTGGCGATGAACTTCGCACCGCGATCCACCAGGCGGATCGCGGTGGTGATCGCCTCGAACGAGTAGGTACGAGTCTCGCCGAGCACCACATAATCGGGGTCGCTGTCGGTGAGCACATAGCCGATCTCGTGCAACGCCGTGGTGAGTCCCGACTCCCCCACCACGTACGCGGTGCCGTTGGGGCGCTGGTCGTCGAGGAAGGTCGCGGTCGCCAGGGCCGAGGTCCAGATCGACTCCTCGGGAATGTCCAAACCGGTGTGCCGCAGCCGGGCCTGCAGGTCACGCGGGGTACGGATCGAATTGTTCGTCAGCACCAGGAACGGGATCTCGTTGCCACGCAGTTCGGCCAGAAACGCGTCGGCGCCCGGAATCAACTGGTCCTCGTGCACCAGCACACCGTCCATGTCGGTCAGATACGACAAGATCTGCTCATCCTTGGAGGTCACCTGTTCATCATCCGCTGAAACGGCACGCCGCGGGTGACGAAACGTCGGCCTGTCCTCGGTCGGCCGACGGCGCTAGGGTCGGGTGGCAGGGACGGCGCGGCAGAAGGAGTGGCGGAGAATGGTTGAGCTCAAGCTCGGATACAAGGCATCGGCGGAACAGTTCGGGCCACGTGAGCTCGTCGAGCTGGCGGTGGCCGCCGAGCAACACGGTCTCGACAGCGCGACCGTGAGCGACCACTTCCAGCCGTGGCGGCACAACGGCGGCCACGCACCGTTCTCACTGGCCTGGCTGGCCGCGGCGGGCGAGCGCACCGACCGGATCATGCTGGGCACCTCCGTGCTCACCCCCACCTTCCGCTACAACCCCGCGGTGATCGCACAGGCGTTCGCCACCTTCGGCTGCCTCTACCCCGGCCGGGTGATGCTCGGCGTCGGCACCGGCGAGGCGCTCAACGAGATCGCCACCGGTTACAAAGGCGAATGGCCCGACTTCAAGGAACGCTTCGCCCGCCTGCGCGAAGCCGTCCGGTTGATGCGCGAACTGTGGCTCGGTGACCGCGTCGATTTCGACGGCGACTACTACCACACCGTCGGCGCCTCGATCTATGACGTGCCCGAAGGCGGCATCCCCGTCTACATCGCCGCCGGCGGCCCGGTGGTGGCCAGATACGCCGGCCGCGCCGGCGACGGTTTCATCTGCACCTCCGGCAAGGGCATGGACCTCTACACCGAGAAGCTGATGCCCGCCGTCGCCGAAGGCGCCGCCAAAGCCGACCGCGACCCGGCCACCATCGACAAGATGATCGAAATCAAGATCTCCTACGACACCGACCCCGATCTCGCACTGGAGAACACCCGCTTCTGGGCGCCCCTGTCCCTGACCCCCGAACAGAAGCACGACATCACCGACCCGATCGAAATGGAAGCCGCCGCCGACGCCCTGCCGATCGAACAGGTCGCCAAGCGCTGGATCGTGGCCAGCGACCCCGACGACGCCGTCGCCCAGATCCAGCCCTACCTCGACGCCGGTCTCAACCACCTGGTCTTCCACGCCCCCGGCCACGACCAGCTCCGCTTCCTCGACTTGTTCCAGCGCGACCTGGCCCCCCGCCTGCGCGCGCTGGGCTGAGGACCTGGCGTGAGCACAGTCCTGACGTAGTCTGGCGACATGTCGACACCGCGCCATGACCCGCCGCGGATCGTGACCGCCGAGGAGTTTCTCGATGGGCCGGCAGATGCCTTCGGTGAGATCCACGACGGTGTGATGGTCGAATGTACGGCACAGAGCCCCATGCACGACCGCGTGGTGCATCGGCTCCGATCCGCACTGGAATACGGGATAGACCCGAACGGGCCGTGCCGCGAAGTACACGGCGACACGCCTATGCGGCTCGCAGACAACGACGACGCCGACCCAGCACGCCGACTGTGCGCCCGATACCCGGACTTGATCCTGCGGGACTGTTCCGATGGTCCCTACGATGCACAACACGTCGCCGACCAAACACTGATCGTTGTCGAGGTGACGTCGGAGAGCACCATCGACAGCGACATCGGCATCAAACGTGAGCTCTACGCGCGCGCGGGCATTCCGATGTACCTGATCGTCCATTTCGACAAGGACTGGCAGCACATCGCCATGATCGAGGAGCTGCGCCTGGACTGGTCAGGACGACGGTATGTCGGCTGGAACAAGCACACCGACGCCTTGGTGCTGACCGAACCGGTCAAAGTCGCCGTCATGTTCGAGGACCTACAGAGCCCCCTGCCACGCCGTCCGTGACACCGAAGCCAGCCGCCGTCCACCCGTCGCAACAGCGGAAGACCAAGCCGGGCCAGGCGGTCGACTATCTCGTTGGGTACGGCTTTGGAGTTCGTGTTGTTCGAGGGCCTACTCGATGATCGGGAGGGGGCGGGTGTGTTCGTCGCCTGCGCCCGGTAGGTCGGAGCGGGGGATCGGCAAGGTGGGGTTTTCGGTGCGGGGCAGCTGGAAGTCGGTCGCGGGGCGCTGTGCGGCCGGGAGCCGGTAGCACTCGCGGGCGTTGTCCTCGAGCACCGCGTGCGTATCGGCGCCGACGACGTGGCGGATCAGATCCACATCAGCGTCCTCGAACGGGCGGCCCGCGCGGGTACCGGGAAGATCCGAACCGAACATCAGCGCACCCGGATTCACGGCGTGGATGCGGCGCAGCGTCTCGGCCACATCCATGTCGACCCGGCCGAAGCCGGTCGCCTTCACCTTGGCCCCGCGATCCACCAGGTCCAGCAGATACGGCAGCCCCTCCTCGGACATGCCGAGATGGTCGATGACCAGGGCGGGCAGCTTGGAGATCACCGGTTGCAGCGAGGCCAGCATCTGACCGTCGATGTAGAGCTCCACATGCCAGCCCGCGAGCTCGTGCGCGCGCAACGCCTGCAGGGTCATCGCGGTGATGTCGGCGGCCGCGCGCTTGAGATTGAAGCGCAACGCCCGCACCCCGGCCCGATCGAGCTCGAGAATCTCGTCGTCGGTAGCGTCCAGGTCCAGCCGGGTCACCCCGACCCACCCCGTACCGAGCGCGCCGAGCGCGGCCTTCAGATAGGACTGATCCGTACCTTGGAACGACGCGCTGACCACGGCGCCACCGCGAATATCGAAGCCCGACATACGGTCTCGATAGTCCTCGATGAGGTACGGCTCGGGCAGGTAGCCTTCGTTCTCGATCAGCGGAAACCGCGGATCGATGATGTGGACATGCGCATCGAACACCTGTACAGAATGCCCTACTGTGTTTGTTTGAGCGCTGGCGCGCTCGAGGTTCGCGGCCCCTTGTGTCCCGACGATCAGGCGCCGTTGCTTGCTCCTTCGTCGCGTACGCAACGGCGCCTGATCGTCGGGACGGCCACGAACCGCCGCTTCGCGGCGGCCCCTCCTCGAGGTCGGGGCGTACGGGGCTGGGTTTTCGCGTCGCGGCACCGCCTCTGAGGCCGCTGCGATTGTTACGCCTTGTTCGGCTCCGAGGCGCGCAGCATGTCTTCGCGCTCGACGACCTTCACGCGCTCGCGGCCCTCCGGCTCGCCCAGGGCGCGCTCGTGCGCGTCGAGGCGGTACCAGCCGGCCCACGTGGTGAACGGGATGCCCTTGGCCTCGAGGAACTCGGTGACGGCGTCGAGTTCCGGCTTCGCCGCGGGGGTGAAGTCCTTGGCGTCGTCGAGCAGGCAGGCGATGGTTTCGTTGGCGTCGCCCTTGGTGTGGCCGATCAGGCCGACCGGGCCACGCTTGATCCAGCCGGTCACATAGGTGGCGGGCATGAAGCGGGCGTTGCCCTCGGCGGTCTCGTCGGCGATCACGCGACCGGCTTCGTTGGGCACGGTGCCCGCCTGGTCGTCGAAGGGCAGCTGGTTGATGTTCTGCGACAGGTAGCCGACGGCGCGGTACACGGCCTGCACGTCCCACTGCCGGAACTCGCCGGTGCCCTTGACGTTGCCGGTGCCGTCGAGCTGGGTGCGTTCGGTCTTCAGGCCGACGACCTTGCCGTTGTCACCGACGATCTCCGACGGCGACTCGAAGAAGTGCAGGAACAGCTTGTGCGGGCGGTTGCCCTGGTCGCGAATCGCCCACTGCTCGAGGGTGTTGGCGACCATGTCGACCTGCTTGGAGTTGCGGCGCGCGGCCTCGGAACCCTCGTCGTAGTCGATGTCCTCGGGATCGACGATCACCTCGATCGTCGGGGAATGGTCGAGTTCACGCAGCTCGAGCGGGGTGAACTTGGCCTGGGCGGGGCCGCGGCGTCCGAAGACGTGCACCTCGACGGCCTTGTTCTCCTTCAGGCCCCGGTAGACGTTCGGCGGGATCTCGGTGGGCAGCAGCTCGTCGCCGGTCTTGGCCAGCACGCGGGCCACGTCCAAGGCGACGTTGCCGACGCCGAGCACGGCGACCTTCTCGGCCTCGAGCGGCCACACCCGCGGCACATCGGGGTGGCCGTCGTACCAGGACACGAAGTCGGCGGCACCGTAGGAGCCGTCGAGATCGATGCCGGGGACCGGCAGGGCGCGGTCGGCGTTGGCGCCGGTGGAGAAGATCACCGCGTCGTAGAACTGACGCAGGTCGTCGAGGGTGATGTCGGTGCCGTAGTCGATGTTGCCGAGCAGGCGCACCTGGTCCTTGTCGAGAACCTTGTGCAGGGCGGTGATGATGCCCTTGATGCGCGGGTGATCGGGGGCCACGCCGTAGCGGATGAGGCCGAACGGCGCGGGCATGCGTTCGTAGAGGTCGATGCTGACCTCGGCGTCGGACTTCATCAACGCGTCGGCGGCGTAGATACCGGCCGGTCCTGCGCCCACGATCGCAATGCGGAGCGGGCGGGTCGCTGCACTCTGTTCGGTCATCTTTACGCGCACCCTTTGGTCGAGAACTGATTTGTCGGCGTCAACTTAGCTTAGGCTAAGTCCCGTTCCGGCTATTGGCGGCTGCCATCGACGTCGGCAGCCGACCGCAATCATGGCGATTCTAGCTGCGGCATTGCGGCCGCCCGGCGTGCGGTGTGGCTGCCCGCGCGGGTTCTGACAGGATTACAGCATGAACGAGGAGCAAACAGGCTCGGACGAGGCGCCCGTCGTGGTCGATCAGACCGACAAGCGGTCCGTCGTCCCGTTCGTCGCGGCCGCTGCGATCGCGATCGTCGTGCTCATCGGCATCGTGCTCGGCGGACTGCTCGCGCCCGCTGAGAAAAATGTCACATTGGCCGATCGGCTCGCGGCCGCTGTCACCAACTATATCGACGCTCGCGCGCGCACCGAGCAGCGTCCGCCGCCCGGCGTCGCCTGCGCGGGCTTCGACGAGGTGAAGTCCGGGCTCAGCGACCGGCTCGGCGGCCCGAAATCAGCGGTGACGCTCGACAAGAAGGGCTTTTCCAACCCCACCGTCAACGGCGATCGCGGCAAAATCGACGCCACCGTCTCCTTCGACGGCAAGACCGAGTCGAGCACCTGGAACCTGACCCGCGTCGACGGGGAATGGCTGGTGTGCAACCCGTGAATCGTTTGACACGGTGACCTGTGCCGGGGCAATCTCAGATCGCAAGGTCACGAGTGCCAGCGCCAAGCCCCGGCTCGCTGGTCGGCAACCCTCCTCCGCGGTGGGGTGCTCCGGGTGACGACCTGGCCGTGTGACGGGTGTTCCGCCACGGCAAGAGCGGATTCAGCAGGAGGTTCGACATGACTTATGCCGGCGACATCACCCCCGAGCGGGCATGGGAGATCCTGACCGAGCATCCGGGTGCGGTGCTGGTCGACGTGCGCACCGAAGGCGAATGGGAGCGGATCGGTATCCCCGACACCAGCTCCATCGAACGCCCGGCGCACTTCATCGAATGGGTCGACGGCACCGGCACGCCCAACCCCGCCTTCGGCACGCAGCTCGAACAGGCGCTCGCCGACCGCCCCGCCGACGCGCCCGTGGTGTTCCTGTGTCGCTCCGGTCAGCGTTCGGCACACGCGGCCGGCGTGGCGACCGCGGCGGGCATCGCCCCGTCCTACAACGTGCTCGACGGTTTCGAGGGCGGCCCCGACGCGTTCGGGCAGCGTGGCAGCACCGGCTGGCGCGCCGTCGGCCTGCCGTGGCGTCAGGCATGAGGAGACTCGCATGATCACCGGTGGTTCTTTCGACAAGCCACTGCCCGAGGGGGTCGGTCCCGCCACCCTCGGCGTGCGCGGCGGTCTGCGCCGTTCCGGTTTCGACGAGACGTCCGAGGCGCTGTATCTGACCTCGGGGTTCGTCTACGAGAGCGCCGAGGCCGCCGAGGCCGCGTTCACCGGCGACGCCGAACACTTCGTCTACTCCCGTTTCGGCAACCCGACGGTGGCCATGTTCGAGGAGCGCATCCGCCTGCTCGACGGCGCCGAAGCCGCCTTCGCCACGGCCTCTGGCATGTCGGCGGTCTTCACCGCGCTGGGCGCCCTGCTGAAGGCCGGTGACCGGCTCGTCGCCGCGCGCAGCCTGTTCGGTTCCTGCTTCGTTGTATGCAACGAGATCCTGCCGCGCTGGGGCATCGAAACCGTCTTCGTCGACGGTGACGACCTCGAGCAGTGGGAGCAGGCCCTGTCGGTGCCCACCCAGGCCGTGTTCTTCGAAACGCCCGCCAACCCGATGCAGACCCTCGTCGACGTGCGCAAGGTCAGCGAGCTGGCCCATGCCGCAGGCGCGAAAGTGGTGCTGGACAACGTCTTCGCCACCCCGCTGCTGCAACGCGGCTTCGAACTCGGCGCCGACGTGGTGGTGTACTCCGGCACCAAGCACATCGACGGCCAGGGCCGGGTACTCGGCGGCGCCATTCTGGGCGCCAAGGACTACATCGACGGCCCCGTCAAAACCCTGATGCGCCACACCGGTCCCGCCCTGAGCCCGTTCAACGCCTGGACCCTGCTCAAGGGCCTGGAAACGATGCCGCTGCGGGTACGCCAATCCACCGAATCGGCCCTGCGGGTCGCCGAGTTCCTGGAGTCGCACCCCGCGATCGACTGGGTGAGATACCCCTTCCTGCCCTCACATCCGCAGCACGACCTGGCACTGGCGCAGATGTCGGGCGGCGGCACCGTCGTCACCTTCGCTCTGCACGGCGACGACGGCAAGAAACGCGCCTTCGAAGTGCTCAACCGCCTGCGCATCATCGACATCTCCAACAACCTCGGTGACGCCAAAACCATGATCACCCACCCGGCTACCACCACTCACCGGGCGATGGGCCCCGAGGGCCGCGCCTCGATCGGCTTGTCCGACGGGGTGGTTCGCCTCTCGGTCGGCCTCGAAGACCTCGAAGATCTTTTGAGCGACCTCGACCACGCCCTGAGCTGAACTGTGCGGTTCACGGCACTCTGTGGCCGGGTCGCACCGTGTAGGGCACGGCTCGGCATGGCGACGATCGCTCGCGTTACGCGGGTCGAGTGCGGCTTGTGTCGGGGAACGGGATCTTCAGGCCAGCACCGCGCCGACCAGCCATACCCCCGAGGCGATCAGGGCGCCGAACAGTTCGACCAGCATGGACAGGCCCACGCCCTTGAGGGCGTGCGCGGTGGCGGGCCAGGCCAGGTCGTTGGTTTTCAGGCGGTGTAGTTCGGCGAGGTAGACGCCGAGGACGAAGCCGATGAACAGGCCGATGATCGGGATGACGAAGAAGCCGATCACGCCGAGGACGGCGCCGATCAGCAGCGCCCGGTTGGACACGCCCGCCTCCCGCATCCGCCGGCCGGGCCAGGTGTATTTCACGACGCCGGTGAGCACCAGCGCGACCGAGGCGATGGCGAATACCGTCCAGGCGGTGGCGCCGCCGGTGAGGAATGCCCAGACCGCGATGGCCGCGAAGATGAGCAGCACGCCCGGCAGGATCGGGACGATGATGCCGAGGAGGCCGACCAGAATGACGAGGCCGACGATGACCTCACCCCACACACTCACTACCGGGTCCTCCCGTTGTCGCGCCGAGTCGCGCTGAGTCGAATTCTCGCCCATGCCCTACCCGTGCCGCCATCCCAGCGCTATTGTCGGGGTGTCAATACCGTTCGACGACGAACAGAGGTCATCACGTGAGCACCACCGCCGGACAGGGCCCTCTCGCGGGCATCAAGGTCGTCGAGTTGGCGGGCATCGGACCAGGGCCGCACGCCGCGTTGCTGCTGGCCGATCTCGGCGCCGACGTGGTACGGGTGCAGCGTCCCAAGCAGCTGCCCGGTTTCATCGAACGCCCGCAGTGGCGTGGCCGCACCATCGTCGAGGCCAACCTGAAGGACCCCGCCGACGTCGCCAAGATCCTCGACCTGGTCGAGAAGGCCGACGTGCTGCTCGAGGGCTTCCGCCCCGGCGTCACCGAACGCATGGGCCTGGGCCCCGACGACGCGCTGGCGCGCAACCCGCGCCTGGTCTACGGCCGGATGACCGGCTGGGGCCAGTACGGCCCGATGGCCGACCGCGCCGGCCACGACATCAACTACATCTCGCTCACCGGCGTGCTCAACGCGATCGGACGCAAGGGTGAGCGGCCGGTGCCGCCGCTGAACATGGTCGGCGACTTCGGTGGCGGTTCGATGTTCCTGGTGTTCGGCGTGCTCGCGGCACTGCTCGAGCGCCAGAACTCCGGCAAGGGCCAGGTGGTCGACGCGGCGATGGTCGATGGGGCGCTGGCTCTTTCGCACTTCGTGTGGGGCATGCGCGGGGTCGGCCTGTGGTCCGACGAGCGCGGCGAGAACCTGCTCGACACCGGCATGGCGTTCTACGACACCTACGAAACCTCCGACGGCAAGTACATGGCGGTCGGCGCGATCGAGCCGCAGTTCTACCAAGAGCTGCTGGCCGGACTCGGAATCGACCCCGAAGGCCTGCCCCAGCAGCTCGACCCGGACCGCCAGGAGGAGTTGCGCAAGCTGTTCACCGAGCGGTTCAAGACCAAGACCCGCGACGAGTGGACCGAGATCTTCCACGGCACCGACGCCTGCACGACGCCGGTGCTCACCTTCACCGAGGCCACCGAGAACCCGCACATCGTGGCGCGCACGGGGCTCGTGGAGATCGACGGTGTGGTGCAGCACGCCCCGGCCCCGCGCTTCTCGCGCACCCCCGGCAGCGTGCCGACGCCGCCGCCGACGGTGGCGACGCCGATCGAAACCGTCTGGGCTGACTGAGTTCTCGCCTAGGTCATGTCTCCCAATAGCTTCAACCATTCGACCGTAAGGGCCATGACGATCCCGGCTCGGTAGGTGCAGGCCAGCTTGTCGTAACGAGTCGCGACA